>NZ_JALQEM010000030.1 GCF_023630705.1 Caballeronia sp. GAFFF1 | reverse complement strand
AGTGGAAAAAAATTTGATTTTTTGTTGTTTTTTTTTTTTTTGTTTTTTTTTTTGTTGTGGGGGGGGGGGGGGGGGGGGGGGGGGGGGGGGGGGGGGGGGGGGGGGGGGGGGGGGGGGGCGCCCCCCCCCCCCCCCCCGCTTCCCAAGACGGCTTGCCTCGTCTCTCCTGCGTCTCAGAGTTCATCGCGCGTGTAGGACCGGATGACTCGGACGGAGCAATCGCGACAAGTCAATTGGATGTCGAGCCCGATATTCGGCATGAGGTCGAATCTGATCAGATCGTCTGGCGTTCTATAGAAGCGCAGCTCGGCGATCCATGCCGCTTCCAGCATTACATTCACATCGATTTCAGAGCTGGCTATGTCGAGCAGTTCGAGCATGATCAAGTGACCCTGGCTCCCGTCGTTTCTTGGTGGGCCATAGCGATTGTGCAGAACCTCCAATTCGAGATCCACCAATTCTCGCAAGTTTCCAGACGGATCACGCTTTGTCCTTCCCCGCTTGAGACAGAAGGTTCGCACTGCCGAGTCGTGGAAGGAGGGAAAGCCATCAAAAACTTCCAGCAGCGCTTCGCAATTTCGAACGAGTTCCCAGCCGCGACCATCATTCATAATAAGTCTGTCTAACGAGCGTTAATAGGGGACATCGGCAAATGCGCATTATCTCGTACTGCGCCATCGAAATTATGGCCGTGAGCGTCTCCGTGACTTTCATGGTATTGAGCGCATAGGTTGCCATCGCCATCGAAGTAGTCGACGTCAAGTCCATTGGCATTGATGCGGAAGCCGCCCGGTTCGTTTCCCGTCAGCCCGACGCCTCGCGCCGCAACTTCGAAACTGTCGTCGTCGCTCGCATTCTCCGCTTCATAGTCAAACGGCTCCGCATCACCGAAGCTTTCTTCCACCCAATCGCCGCCGTTCTTCTCATCGCTTAGACTGCCAATAGCCCGCGCAATCCTGCCATCCGGCAGCCTGTCACCCGGCTGTGCCAGCCAAGCCGCCATGCAGTCGTCGGCAAAGAGCCGGGGGGCAGGGCGCTGGTACGAGCGAACGGTCTGAGCTGGCGACGCACGCCTGAAAAGCTGCGATGGCGTGAACGTTACCGCACGTGGCTTCGGTATATCGATACCGCCGCTGCGGGAAACACCGCTTCCTCGCGAATCCGGTATCGTCACCAACTCGCCGGATTCGATAGCACGACGCACCTTCCAGCGCGCGTTCGAGACGTCGGCCTCGTCGATGCCTAAGACCGCTTGCAGTTTCGCCATCAACGCCTGATCGCACATCCAGTCAACCGCGTCCGCCAGGAACGTGCGTCTGCTGTCAGCGGCGCGCAGCTTCTCGTCCGCGTTGACAAAGTGTCTGTCGCGCCTGAGGTACAACGTAAGCGACCACTTGTCGACTCTTATTCCGCTATGCACGTGCGCGCGCTCCCCGATATCAGATCGGGAAGACAATTATCATGCGGGGAGGGGCGAAAAATAGTGCGTTAGTCTGAAATTGCATGCGATGGCAGTGAAGGCTTTCGGGGTGTTCGGGAAGCACATGCGCTGATCGGCAACTTGACCGTCGTTCACGAGTGCGGACGGAGCAGCAACCGCTGCTCTGGATGCGCGCAACCGCATGGCCTCGCCGAGCGACATGATCGTGTTTCCATGAGCCTGGCGTCGATCCGTTCGCATGCGCCACCTGCGGCGCGCCCCGCACAATGGCGTGGTGGCGGCGATACGGAACGACCGCTGCTCGGAAACACGAACTGACCACCGCGCTTGAATCTCACAAAGAAGCCCCGCCGTCGCGCAGCGCGGGGCCGTCTTCTCGACGCAAAGCAACGCTCAATCGAGCGCAGCCGCCGGGCCAAAGAACTCATAGCGGCTCTGCGCCTCCGGCACGCCGAGCACCTTCAGATATTTCTTCACCGCCTTCATGAACGACATCGGCCCGAGAAAGTAAGCATCGACATCGCGGTCCGCAGGCAGCCACTGGTCGAGCAACGTTTCGTTCACGAAGCCGACACCGTGCGGCTCGCTGTCGCCGTCGCGCCGGTTTTCATAGCAATAGAAGCGTTTCAGCTGCGGGTAACGCGCGGCCAGTTCGTCGATCGTCTCGCGGAACGCGTGCGCGCCGCCGTGCCGCGCCGCGTGGATGAAATGGATCGGGCGCTTCGTCGTGGCCAGCGCGGCGTGGAGCATCGCGAGCGTCGGGGTAATGCCCACGCCGCCGCTGATCAGGACGAGCGGCTTGTCGCCGTGTTCGAGCTTGAAGTCACCGGCAGGCGGATACAAATCGAGCGTGTCGCGTTCGTGTATTCGGTCGTGCAGGAAGCCCGACACCTTGCCTTCCTTCTCGCGCTTGACGCTGATGCGATATTCGCGGCCGTTGGGCGCCGCCGACAACGAATAGTTGCGACGCAGTTCCTCGCCGTCGATGAAAACGCGCAGCCCGATGTACTGGCCCGGGTGAAAATCGAGCAGACTGCCGCCGTCCTCGGGCACGAGATAAAACGACGTGATTTCATCGCTCTCCGCGACCTTGCGCGCGACGACGAAGCGCCTCGTGCCGCGCCATCCGCCCGGCGCGTGTTCGCGCTCCCTGTAAATTCCTTCCTCCAGGCCGATAAGCAGATCGGCTAGCTGGCCGTAAGCAGCAGCCCACGCCTCGATCACGGCGTCGGTGGCGATGTCTGCGCCGAGCACTTCGCGGATCGACCGAAGTAGGCAACTCCCGACGATCGGATAATGCTCCGGCTGAATATTCAGCGCGACGTGCTTATTGATGATCTGCCCGACCAGTCCGCCGAGCTTTTCGAGTTCGTCGATGTGCCTCGCGTACATCAACACGCCGTTGGCCAGCGCGCGTTGCTGGGCGCCGCTTGCTTGATGCGCCTGATTGAACATCGGACGCACTTCGGGGTGTTGGTTCAGCATGGTGGCGTAGAAGTGGCGCGTGAGCGCCTCGCCGCCGCTTTCCAGAAGCGGCACGGTAGCTTTGATGATGGCTCGGTGTTCTGCTGACAGCATGATGTAGTCCTCGTGACAAGGGCGGAGTTAAGAAGCTCCGCAGGGGGGTTGTGCCGTCTCTTTATACAGCTTCTATGCCAGTATAGAATTGTCGCATTTTCAATGGTTTGCGTATCCTTATGGTCGATTCGACTCTAGTCCAAAAGACTGCCGAAGTAGTCGCGATGACTTCACGCGTCGTCCTGGACGCCCTTGTGCCGCTGATCGAAGACCTGTCGCAAGACATCCCGGAAAGCGAGCGCTACCGCCGGCTGTTAAGCACGCTGCGCGCGCTTTTCCCGAGCGACGCCGCTGCGCTGTTGCGGCTCGATGGCGAAACGCTGGTGCCGCTCGCCATCGACGGTCTGTCGAGCGATACGCTCGGCCGACGCTTTCTCGTGCGCGACCATCCGCGGTTCGCGCGCATTCTGGCGCGCCCGGAGCCGACGCGCTTTCCCGCGCATTCGAGTCTCCCCGATCCCTACGACGGCCTCGTCAAGCACGCGGGCGCACACCTCGAAGTGCACGATTGCCTCGGCAGTCCGCTTTTCATCGGCGGACGTCCGTGGGGCGTGCTGACGCTCGATGCGCTCGACCCCGCGCGTTTCGACGGCATCGACATGGCTTCGCTACAGGCATTTCTGAGTCTCACGGCGGCGACGGTGAGCGTCGCTGAACGTATCGATCGACTAGCGCGCACGGGCGAGGCGGAACGCCAGCGCGCCGAGGTGTACCGGCAGGCGAGCGGCCCGCGCCGCCGCGAGATGATCGGCAGCAGCGCGCCGCAGAAGCATTTGCTGGAAGAAATCGGCATCGTGGCGTCGAGCGACCTGACCGTGCTGATTACCGGCGAAACCGGCGTCGGCAAGGAACTGGTCGCCTCGGAGATTCATGCGCGTTCGCCGCGCGCCGACAGGCCGCTCGTGAGCCTCAACTGCGCGGCGCTGCCGGATACGCTCGTCGAAAGCGAACTCTTCGGACATGTGCGCGGCGCGTTCTCGGGGGCGTCGTCGGACCGGCGCGGCAAGTTCGAACTGGCCGACGGCGGCACGCTCTTCCTCGATGAAGTCGGCGAACTGCCGCTTGGCGTGCAGGCCAAGCTGCTGCGCGTGTTACAGAACGGCCAGTTGCAGCGCATCGGCTCGGACAGCGAGCATCGCGTGGATGTGCGGCTGATTGCTGCAACGAACCGCGATCTGGCCGAAGAAGTGCGCGGCGGGCGTTTCCGCGCGGACCTGTATCACCGCTTGTCGGTGTATCCGCTCGTCGTGCCGCCGCTGCGCGAGCGTGGCCGCGATATTTTGCTGCTCGCAGGCTACTTTCTGGAGGAGAACCGGTCGCGGCTCGGCCTCTCGGGCCTGCGGCTCTCCGCCGATGCGCAGGCCGCCTTGCTTGCCTACCGTTGGCCAGGCAACGTGCGCGAACTGGAGCACCTCATCGGGCGAAGCGCGTTGAAGGCGCTCGCGGGGCATCGCGAACGCCCTCGCATCCTGACGCTGACCGCCGCGGACTTCGGCATCGGCGATACGGCGAGCGTCGCGCCGCCCGCGCCGCCCGCATCCGATGCGCCCGCTGCTGTCGGCTTGCGCGAAGCGGTCACGGCATACGAGCGCACGCTGGTTCTGGATGCGCTCGCGCGCAACCAGCAGAACTGGGCATCGACGGCGCGCGAGTTGGGCATCGACCGCGCGAACCTGAACCGGCTTGCGCGACGCCTCGGGCTCAAATAGAGATTCCGAATCTCGAAAAAAACCACGATCTCCGCAGAGTCAATCTTCAAGCACCACAGAGACCGTCCACCGCTCGATTGAGCATCTCGAAATAATGCGCGTCTTTGACCGAACGCAAAGTTTTGCGTTGTCTTGTCACGCGCAGCGATCGCATGTATTGAGACAATCTGAGGGCTGGAGAAAACGAAGCGTGTCTCCTACCATCTGAAGAGCCAAGCGCAGCCCGCCACCGGCAAGACCTTCAGCTTTGAAGAAGAGCGTCGCCGTGTCCATTGCATGGAATCCGTTGCATGCGACCGGCCGCGCGTCCAAACGAAAACGGCAACCTGAAACGGGGGATACGTGGGAAACGTGGCTCAGCGCAGCGCCTTGTTGCTGATTTCGGCGCTCTTCACGTTTTGCGGCTTCGAGGCGTGCGCCGCGGACGCGCCTCCCGAGCGCGCGCCCGACACCATGCAGGCGCGCGTCATGGGTTGCGCCGCGTGCCACGGCGCGCACGGCGAGGGCACGGACAACGATTACTTTCCGCGCCTCTCCGGGAAGCCCGCCGGTTATCTGTACAACCAATTGCTCGCGTTTCGCGACGGCCGGCGCAAGTATCCGCCGATGAACTACCTGCTTGCGTACTTGCCCGACGCGTATCTGAAACAGATCGCCGATTATTTCGCCGCCGAGCGCCCGCCGTTCCCGCCCCCGTCCGCCGTCACCGTCGATGCAAAGACGCTCGATCTCGGCAAGACGCTCGTCATGAAGGGCGATGCCTCGGGCAAGGTGCCGGCGTGCGTCAGTTGTCACGGGGCGTCGATGACCGGCATGGAGCCGGCGATCCCCGGGCTGCTCGGCCTGCATGCCGACTACATCAGCGCGCAGCTCGGCGCCTGGCGCTACGGCACGCGCTCGACTGTCGCGCCGGACTGCATGCGGCAGGTCGCCCAGCTTCTGAGCGAGCGGGACATCACCGCAATCTCTGCCTATCTGGCTTCGCTGCCCGCGCCGGCCAATCCGACGCCCGTCGCCGCCGGCTCGCTGAAGATGCCGCTCGCGTGCGGTAGCGTCCAACACTAGAGAGGGCCGACGTGCTTCGTTTCAGACAACTTGGGGCGCTTGCCGTAGCGGTCTTCTTCGCGGCGTGCGCCGTGCCGTCCGGCAACGCGCTGGCGCAGGGGAAGACCTCCGATGCCGACACGGTCAAGCGCGGCGAGTATCTGGCTCGCGCGGGCGATTGCATCGCGTGTCATACGTTGCCGGCGGGCAAGACCTTCGGCGGCGGGCGTCCCATGGACACGCCGTTCGGCACGCTCTACACGCCGAATATCTCCTCGGACAAGGAGACGGGCCTGGGTTCCTGGACCGCCGACGAGTTCTACAACATGATGCACACGGGCCGCTCGCGCGACGGCTCGCTGCTCTATCCGGCCATGCCTTTCGCGTCCTATACGAAAGTCACGCGCGCCGATTCGGATGCCATCTACGCATTCCTGATGTCCACGCCGCCCGTGCATCAGCCGAACCGTCAGCACGAGTTGCGTTTCCCGTTTAACCGGCGCGAGCTCCTGATCGGCTGGCGGTCGCTGTTCTTCAGGCAGGGCGAGTATCAGCCCGACCCGAAGCAGTCCGTCGAATGGAATCGCGGCGCGTATCTGGTCGAAGGTCTCGGGCATTGCTCGATGTGCCATACCGCGATCAACGCGCTCGGCGGCAACGTCAGCTCGAAGGCGTTCGAGGGCGGCCTCATTCCGATTCAGAACTGGTACGCGCCGTCGCTCACGTCGAACAAGGAAGCGGGCCTCGGCAACTGGGGCATGGACGACATCGTCGGCTTGCTGCACGCGGGCGTCTCCGACCGCGGCGCGGTGTACGGCCCGATGGCCGAAGTCGTCTACGACAGCTTGCAGTATCTGAGCGAAGACGACGTGCGCGCGATGGCCGTCTATCTCAAGGCGCTGCCCGCGCGCACCGGCGACAAGTCGGAGCCGCCGACTCAGGCCGTGGTCGAGCAGCGGACGAGTCTCTCGCCGCTCGGCAAGAAGATCTACGACGCGCAATGCGCCGTGTGTCACGCCGCGCAAGGTCAGGGCAAGCCGCCGCATTTTCCGCCGCTCGCGAACAACCAGTCGATCGTGATGAGTTCCGCGGTCAACCCTATTCGCATGGTGCTCAACGGCGGCTATCCGCCCGGCACGTTCAAGAATCCGAAGCCTTATGGCATGCCGCCGTTCGCGCAATCGCTGTCGGACGTGGAGGTAGCGGCCGTGGTCACGTATATCCGCACGACGTGGGGCAATAACGGCACGCCGGTCTCCGTGAAGGAAGTCAACGAACTGCGCTCGGCGCCCCTTTACTAGTCTCGACACGACCATGAACGACGATCCGAACGAAGACGCCAGACTCGACGAAATCGTGCGCAGCGGGCCGGGCGGTGCGCTGGCGCTCGCGGGCATCGCGACGGCCATTGTCATCGGCATCTGGTTTGTCTTTTACTTTGACGTATTCCTGCCTCGCGGCGTGATCCAGTGACTCATTGATCCACTACTCATTGACCCATTCAGCAGCGATATATGGCCATTCATCCAGGTTCACATGAAGTCGCGGAGCGCGTCGAGAAACGCTGGGCGATGCTCGTGCTCGCCATCGTCGCCGTGCTGGTCGCGATGGTGGTCTACACCGGCCTGCACTGGGCGATGATGCCGCCCTCGCGCGTCGAGACGGTACGGCCCGAAACGCTGCACGTGTCCGGCGAATTCGTCGAAAGTAATCTCGGCACGGCGCCCGAGGCCGACGGCTCGGTGACGGTGCGCGTCGTCGCGCAGCAGTACTCGTTCACGCCGCAATGCCTGCTCGTGCCGGCAGGCGTGCCGGTCACGTTCCGCGCGACGAGTTCGGATGTCGTGCACGGCTTTCTGATCACGAAGACCAACATCAACTCGATGCTGGAGCCGGGCTATGTCTCGACCTTCAAGACCACGTTCGATGAACCGGGCGACCATCTGATGCCCTGCCACGAGTTCTGCGGCGTCGGGCATCACGGCATGTGGGCGCATGTGAAGGTGATCGATCGCGCCGAATTCATGCAGATGGCCGACAAGCTGCCGGCCCATTCGCGGAGACTGTCCTGTGTTAAATAGCAAGCGCCTTATCCTCGCGCACTTCTGGCTTGCGTTCGCGGCCTTCGGCGTCGCGCTGTTGCTCGGCGCCTGGCAGATGTTCGCGCGCAGTCCGCTGTTCATCGGGTTGCAAAATCCCGAGATCTATTACCGTTCGGTGACGGCGCACGGCTCTGCGATGGGCTACGTGTTCCCGACGCTCATCGCGATGGGCTTCGGCTACGCGGTGAGCGAGCTTGCGCTCAAGCGCGCGCTCGTGGGCGTGCGCTGGGCGTGGCTCGGCTTCTGGCTCGTCGCGGTCGGCTCCGTCATGGCGATGATCCCGGTCGCGATGGGCCTGGCCTCCGTGCTCTACACCTTCTATCCGCCGATGATCGGCAACGCGTTCTACTATCTCGGCGTGGTGCTGGTGGTAGTCGGATCGTGGATCTGGGTCGCGCTGATGTCGGTGAATCTGCACGCGTGGAAGCGCGACAATCCCGGCAAGACCGTGCCGCTGCCGATGTTCGCGACGGTCGCGGGCGCGTATCTGTGGGGCTGGACGGCAGTGGGCGCAGCCATCGAAGTGCTGTTCATGATCCTGCCGGTAGCCATCGGCTGGAAGAGCACCATCGACGCCGGTCTTGCCCGCGTCTTCTTCTCGTGGACGCTGCACGCCATCGTCTACTTCTGGCTGATGCCCGCGTACATCGCGTATTACACGATCATCCCGCGCGCCATCGGCGGGCGCCTGTACAGCGACGCGATGGCGCGCATCTCGTTCATCCTGTTTCTCGTCGTGTCGATGCCGATCGGCATTCACCATCTGTTCGCCGACCCGCAAGTGGGTTCGGGCTTCAAGTTCATGCATTCGGTGTTCACCGCGCTCGTCGCCGTGCCGACGCTTCTGACCGTGTTCACCATCTGCGCGTCGGTGGAAATCGCGGCGCGGCTGCGCGGCGGCCGCGGCGCGCTCGGCTGGATTCGCGCGCTGCCGTGGGACAACCCGATGATGCTCGCCGTCGCGTTTTCATTCGTGATGCTGGGCTTCGGTGGGGCGGGCGGCATCATCAACATGAGCTATCAGCTGGATTCGACTGTCCACAATACGCAATGGGTCACCGGCCATTTCCACCTCATTTTCGCGGGCGCAATCGTCATCATGTACTTTGCGATCGCTTATGACCTGTGGCCGCATCTCACGGGGCGCGCGCTGCGTGACGTGAAACTCATGCGCTGGCAGTTGTGGCTGTGGTTCATCGGCATGATCGTGCTGACGTTCCCGTGGCATTACGTCGGCGTGCTCGGCATGCCGCGACGCATGGCGTTCTACGATTACAGCGATCCGCAAATCGCGGCGCAGGCGGCCTCTGTCGTGACATCGACCATCGGCGGGTTCATTCTGGTCGTGTCCGCCATTCTGTTCTTCGTCGTACTGATACGGGCGCACGGCGCGCCGCGCGTGAGCGTCGAAGAGTTCCGCTTCAGCCGCGCGGTGCACGAACCGCGCACCGTTCCGGTCGCGCTGAACAGCTTCGGACTGTGGCTCGCGCTGATGATCGGCCTCACGCTCGTCAACTACGGCTATCCGATCGCGCAACTCGTGGCGCGCTCCGATACGTCGGTGCCGGCCGTTCCCATCGGAGCGCAGCGATGAGCGACGAACGTCTCTTCACCTTCCGCAATCGCTGGTTCTCGACCAGCGTGATCGGTACGGTCGGCGTCGCGGCAGTGTCGGCGCTGATCGGCTTCGTGTGGCTGCCGTCCGCGCAGCGCGACGCCTCGTTCACCGGCGTGTGGAACGCCATCTGCAGCGCGGCGGGCGTGCCGCGCGTGTGGCACAGCGGTGACACGACCGTCCAGCCGACAATCAGGCTGTCCGCCGTCGAAGTCACGCCGCAAATGCTCGCGCACGCGAGCGCGAACTCCATCGGGCGCGGCGCGACGCTCGCCTTGCGCTGCACGATGTGTCACGGCGAACGCGGCATGAGCGAAGCGAATTCGCCGAATCTGGCGGGGCAGTATGCGTCGGTCATCTACAAGCAGTTGATGGATTTCCAGACGGGCGCGCGCACCAATGCCGTGATGTCGCCGATGGCCGCGAACCTCAGCGATCAGGACATGCGCGACCTCGCCGCCTACTATGCGAGCCTGCCGAGGCCGCCCGCGCAGCGCAAGGTCAGCGATTCGCTCGCGCCGGGCATCGTCTCGCATGGCGCGCCGATGCGCAATGTCGCGCCGTGCGCGGCGTGTCACGGCGGTATCGACAACAAGGCGGGCAGTCCGTGGATCGACGGCTTGCCGGCGGCGTACACGAAGGCGCAACTGATCGCGTTCGCCAAAGGCACGCGCACGAACGACATCAACGAAGTCATGCGCAACGTCGCGCGCAACATGACGCCGGAGGAGATCGATGCCGCATCCGCCTACTACGCGCGCGAGTTGAAGAAGCAGTAGGCCGCAGCGCGGAATCGCCGCCCTGAGCGCAGGGGCTTCGTTGCCGCGCCCGGATGCTTTCTGTATCGTGGACCGTTGAATGCTGGCATAGCAGGAGAGCCGGCACAACGGAAGACGACTACATGAACGCATCGAGCAGTCCCATTCAGACGGATGTATTGATCATCGGCGCCGGGCCCGTGGGCCTTTTCGCCGCGTTCGAGGCGGGCGTCCTCGGGCTCTCGTGTCATATCGTGGATGCGCTCGGGCGCATCGGCGGCCAATGCATCGAGCTGTATCCCGACAAGCCGATCTACGACATCCCCGCGATTCCCTCGTGCACCGCGCGAGATCTGGTCGACCGGCTCCTCACGCAGATTCGCCCGTTCGACGTGCCCATTCATCTGGATCAGCGCGTGCAGTCCGTCGAGCAGCGCGAGGACCAACGCTGGACGGTGCGCACGGAACAGGGCATGACTTTCGATGTGGCCGCCATTCTGATCGCGGCGGGCAACGGCGCGTTCGTGCCGCAGCGTTTGCAATTGCCCGAAGCGGCGGCGCTCGAAGGACGCGACGTGCTCTATAGCGTCGCGCGCATCGCGGATTTTCAGGACCGGGAGGTCGTGATTGCGGGCGGCGGCGATTCGGCGCTGGATTGGGCGAACGCGCTCGCCAGCGTCGCGCGCAAGCTCACGCTCGTGCATCGGCGCAACGGCTTTTCGGCGGCGGCGGCCTCCGTCGCGGCGATGAAGGCGAAGGTCGAGGCGGGCGAGATGAGCTTCGTCGTCGGCATGATCGATTCGCTCGATGCGCCCGATGGCGCGCTGCGCGGCGTGCGCATCAAGCACGTCGAGGGCACGACGGATATCGCGGCGGACAAGCTCGTCGTGCTGTATGGACTCGTCGCGGATCTCGGGCCGATCGCCGGCTGGAATCTCGATGTGCGCGGCGGGCGCATCGAAGTCGATACGTCGAACTACGAATCGTCGCGGCCGGGCATTTTCGCGGTCGGCGATATCGCTAACTATCCGAACAAGCAGAAGCTGATTCTCTCGGGCTTTCACGAAGCGTCGCTCGCGTTGCGCCGTGCCTATGCGTACGCGTATCCGGACAAAAAGCGCACGCACATCCATTCGAGCTACGACGCCAAGCTCGCCGAGCGCGTGCAGGCCAGTGCCACGGACGCCTCGCATCCCGCGGGTTGACGGCAAGCGCGCCGGAATGCGGAGAACAGGGTGATCGGGCGAATCATCCGCTGCCTGTTGCTGCTCGCGTTCGTCGCGGCGCTGGTGCTTGCGTACGGCGTGTACACGCGACGCATCGCCGTGCCGGAACGCTACGATCCGTTCGCGCCGCTCGACGTGCGCGCGCCGCCCGGCCCGCTGACCGAATTCAAGCTCTGGCGCACGACCCGCGACCCGCAACTCTGCGATGCCGCGCTCGCGCAGTCCGGCCTTCAGTATCGGCCGATGGCGGACACGTCCGGGCCGGGCGGCTGCGAGCTGACGAACGTCGTGCGCGTCACGCAATCGGACGACGTGCGCTTCAGCGCGCCGTTTCTCGCGACCTGTCCGCTCGCGCTCGGCATTGCGTTCTTCGAGCATCAGTACCTTCAGCCCGCCGCCATCGACGTGTTCGGCGAGCGCGTGACGCGCATCGAGCATGTCGGCAGCTACGCGTGCCGCAACGTGAATCATCAGAAGGACGCGGGGCTGAGTCAGCATGCAAGCGCGAACGCCATGGACCTGACCGGCTTCGTGCTCGCCAATGGCCGGCGCATCACACTCGCGCGCTGGGAGGACACCGCTTCGCCCGACGCCGTGTTCCTGCACCGCGTTCACGACGGCGCGTGCCATTCGTTCGACACCACGCTTGGGCCCGACTACAACGATTTGCACAAGACGCACTTTCACGTCGACATGGGCCCGTATCGCATCTGCCGCTAACGCACGCGCGAGTCGGAATCCAACGTGAGGTTCGCTAGAATCGGGATGAACGCGGCGTGCGTCATGTGATGCGCGCCGTCCGCATCTCATCTCCTACCGGAAGGAAAGAGCGCATGACGAACCAATCGGCCCCGATACGAGAACCGTATGAACGACGCGCCTTGCTGCTGCATCTGGGCGATGTGCTGGAGACGGTGTTTTGCCTGAGCCAATGCGCCGACGAGTATGCGAGCATCGGCGACGCGGCGCGCGGCAACGACGCGCTCGCGAGCTTCACGCTGCTCGGTTTCGTCGATGCGCGCATGACGCCGCGCGAGTTCATCCGGCGCGCATCGGGCGCGTTTTTCGTGTGGCCGAAGGCGCTGCTCGACGAATCGCTGAATCGTCCGATGCTCGCGAATACCGTGAAGCACGATCTCTTCGAGGACAACCCGACCGGCTGGCGCGCGTATGTGGACGAGAGGCGCAGCGAAGTGCCGTGGTTCGGCGAGGACTTGCCCGAGACCGCTGAGAGCGCGGCGCCTGCGCATGCAGCGCGCGACGACGCGCCGAAGCAGAAGAGCGAGGACGCGCCGAAGCAAAAGAGCGAGACGCAAAAGCCGTCTCGCTATCTCACGTGGCCGTGGCCGAACAAGACGAACTGAGCGCCGCTCGGCTCCTTTAAACGATCAGGGCTTCTTGCCCATGCTGCCCGCGTCGCTATCGAAGCCGAGGCCGTTCGGGCGCTTGGGTGCCGGCGCTTTTCCCGCCGATGTCTTGCCCGGCTGCGTTCTCAGCACGCCGCTCGCGTGCTCGGCCGCAACGGCCGGCGGCGTGACGTTCTGTTCCTGATACGCGGGCGTGCTGTCGTTGTCGAGCCGGCTCGGCTTCGTCTGGTTCGGCTGCGTGTTCTGCTGACCGCTCGGGTGGCCTTCCGGCCGCGCCGTCGGATTCTGCGCGTTTGCCGCCAGCGCGAACGCGGCCCCTGCCAGCATCGCCGCCAGTCGAGCCGCTGCTCCAAAAGTGGGTCTCATCTCGTTCTCCCAATGTTCTGTCCTTTGCCCCCTTAAAAAGCAAGCGGCGGACCCGGCCGCGTGTTCCTTGTCGATGCGCAAGGTGTCGCGTCGCCGGATAAGTACACGCCGAGATCCGTTGTCCGCTGTCAAAGAGGCGCGCGCAGGGCGCCGGGACAATCGGGCTTTCAACCGGGAAAGCGAAAAATGAGAACGAAACTTCGGGCGATGCTGCTGGCAAGCGCAGCGATAGTTGCGGGGACGGCACATGCGAGCCATGCAGCACCGGCCAGCGATGCAGCGATGACCGGCATCGACGCCGGCGACGTGCTCGTGCGGCTGCGGGCGATCAGCATACAGCCGCAGGTGTCGGCGGGCGGCACGCTCGGCTCGCTGGGCGTCGACGTGAACAACGCGATCGTGCCGGAGCTCGACTTCACGTACATGATCCGCGATCAGATCGGCGTCGAGTTGATTCTCGCGAGCTCGCGGCATCAGGTGACATCGAACATCGGCGGACTGGGCGGCGTGGGCGTGCTCCCGCCGACCGTCCTGCTGCAATATCACTTCAATCATCAGAGCCGTGTGCGGCCGTACGTCGGCGCGGGACTGAACTACACGTACTTCTACAACGACAAGCTGAAGGCGGGCGACGCGCCCGTGTCCATCGAGCGCAGCAGCTTCGGCCCGGCGTCGCAGGCGGGCGTGGATGTGGACGTCGCGAAGAACGTCTTCGTCAACGCGGACGTGAAGAAGATCTGGATGCGCACGAGCGCGTCGGCGGGCGGCGCGAATCTGGGTTCGCTCAAGATCGATCCGTGGGTGCTCGGCGTGGGCGTCGGCATGAAGTTCTGACGCGGCAGGGGCTCGCCCGATGCGGATTTTGGCGGAAGATGCCGGTGCTTCTGGCGTGGCGCGGTGCGTGAGCGCGGTATCCTTGACAGCAGGCCCGGCGCAGACTCGCGGCCATACGCGCGAGCGACGCGGTGGCGAGCGAACTGCAACGACTAAAAACACCGCATCGGGGAACGCAGTCAATGAAACCTTCACATCTCGCGGGAATCGCCTTGCTCGTCGGCTCTTGCGCCGCTCTCGCGCAGCAGCCGATGACCTTGCCCGGCCGCAGCCAGAGCGCCGGACAACAGGCCGTGGACAACGCCGCCTGCTATGCGTACGCCAATCAGACGACGAAGGTCAACATGGCGCGCGAGTCGCAGGCCGCGCCGAAACAGAGCACAGCCGACACGCGCACGATAAGCCCGCCGCGTGCCGTCGAACCGCCGCTGCCGCCGACCGCATCGGGCGCGCTCGCGGCATCGGCTGCGTCGCCGGCTTCGGGGGCATCGGCCGCCGTGGCGGCGTCCGGGGCATCGGCGGCGGTCGTCGCGGGCGCATCCGCGCCGCGCGGCGCGTCGGCGCCGATGGCGGCGTCCGGCACCGGAGGCACGGGCGTGGCAGGCATGCCGGCGATGCCGGGCATGGCGAGCGGCGCATCGGATGCGCTCTATGGCGGCGACATGAAGATGCCGCCGCTTCCGCCGCCCGAGCCGCCGATGGTCCGCTACTGGCGCGCATACGGCGAGTGCATGCAAAACCGCGGATACTTCGTGCGATGAGCGCCTGAGCGCGCTCGTGCTTCGTCGCGAGATTGCGGCGAGGCAGGCAACGCCGGGAGCGATGCATGAGCCGCGTTTTCATTCACGAAGGACATTGCGCGTGTGGCACGGTTCGGGTGCGCGTGTTCGCCCAGCCGAAAGAGGTCAATCTTTGTCACTGCATGACGTGCCGCCGCATCCACGGCGCGCCGTTCGGCGTGTACGCGATTTTCGAGCGCGACGCGGTGGAGGTTTCCGGCGACACCATCGCGTGGGAAAGCTCCGCGACGGGCCGCCGCCATCACTGTCCGACGTGCGGTTCGCCGGTCTATCTCGCATTCGATGGCGTGCCGGAGATCGAAGTGCCGACCGGCATCTTCGACGAAATCGGGCTGTATCCGCCCGAGTATGAGATCTGGTGCAATACCGCCGAACCGTGGCACGACGCTCAAGGCCGGCCGCGTTACGTGCGCAGCCGGCCCTGATGGCAATCCGGCAGTCCACAATCGAGTTGACGCCGTCCGCTTCGGCACAGACGGCGCGGCACAACGGATAAAGCCGGGCGCGTTCATTAGCGGGGCGGCACGTTACGATCGGTGCGACGACGCCAGCCTAGAGACTCAGCGGCAACAGTCGGGCTATATCCGCCCGAGTATGGATCTAGTGCAATACCGCCGAGCCGTGGCACGACGCTCAAGGCCGGCCGCGTTACGTGCGCAGCCGGCCCTGACAGCAATCCGGCAGTCCACAATCGAGTCGACGCCGTCCGCTTCGGCACAGACGGCGCGGCACGACCGATAAAGCCGGGCGCGTTCATTAGCGGGGCAACACGTCACGATCGGTGCGACGACGCCCGCCTAGAGACTCAGCCGCAACGAAAACTGCGCGGGCAAGACGATCGAGGCCGCACGGAGCTACGTTCGCAGCCGGCCAGATCAGTGCCTCAGCACTCCACGATCGCCTTCACGACGCCGGCCTTCGGGTCGAGCAACGACGAAAACTGCGCGGGCACATCGTTGAGCGCCATGCGATGCGTGTTGAGCGCATCCGTCGGCACGTCGCCGCGGCGCATCGCGGCGAGCACCGTCTCGAAGTCCTCGGGCGTGGCGTTGCGGCTTGCGAGCAGCGTCGCCTCGCGCTTGTGGAACTCGGGATCGGCGAAGGAGATGCGGTCGGGCACGATCGACACGAGCACGTACTTGCCGCCATGCGCGATAAATTCGAAGCCGCGCTCCATCGCGCGTGAGTTGCCGGTCGCATCGAACACCACGTCGAAGAACTCGCCATCTGTCAGTTGCGACAACTCCTCCTTGTCGCGCTCGCCGATCTGCACGGTGGCGTTCACTTTGAGTTCGCGCCTGCAGAACGCGAGGCGGTCTTCGCGCGTATCCAGCGCGGTGACGTTGGCGCCGCGCAGCCGCGAAAACGTGATCGCCGCCATGCCGATCGGTCCCGTGCCGACCACCAGCACGCGCTGGCCCGGCTGCACGTCGGCGCGGCGCACCGCATGCGCGCCGATCGCGAGGAATTCGACCATCGCCGCCTGATCGAGCGTGACGCCTTCGGCCTTGTGGACGAACTGCGCCGGCAGATTCAGATATTCCGTGAACGCGCCGTCGCGATGCACGCCGAGCACCTGGATATTCACGCAGCAGTTGGTCTTGCCCTGACGGCACGCGATGCACTTGCCGCACGACAGATACGGCATCACATAGACGGTGTCGCCCGCTTTCAGGCCGCTCGCGGCGTCGGCTTCCTCGATCACGCCGGACAACTCGTGTCCCATCACGCGCGGATACGACAGATACGGCTGATTCCCGGTGAAGATGTGCAGGTCCGTGCCGCACACGCCGACGCGCTTCACGCGCAGCAGCACTTCGTTCTCGGCGCGCTGCGGCTTCGCGCGTTCTTCGGCCTTGAGGGTGCCGGGGGTTTCGCAGATGACGGTCAGCATCGTGTCTCTCGTTCGAATAAGGTGGGGCAGCGCATCAATCTATCGGCGCGCCGCCGTTTGGTCAAGCCAATTCCGGAATCGACGAAGTGGTAAGGCCGGTGCATCGGCGGGCGTTTCGCCTTATATTTTCAAGATACCGCACCGGCAACTACCGCGCGTTTTTTTGCGCACCAAGGACGGCACGTGCTTTCACTTCACGACTTTGTCGAGCGGCATCCGCGGCTCTTCGTACTTTCCGGCGCGGGCATCAGCACCGAGTCCGGCATTCCCTGCTATCGCGATCGCGAAGGCCAGCGTACCGGCCGCGCGCCGATTCTCCTGAAGGACTTTCTCGGCTCCGATTACGCGAGGCGGCGCTATTGGGCGCGCAGCCTGATCGGCTGGCCGGTGGTGGCGAGCGCGCGGCCCAACGCGGCGCATCACGCGGTGCGGGCGCTGGCGGCGCGCTCGCGCGTGCATCGGCTGGTGACCCAGAACGTCGACGGGCTGCACACGCGCGCCGGAAATCCGGACGTGATCGAACTGCACGGGAACATTGGCCGCGTGCGCTGCATGGACTGCGGCGCGCGGCACGAGCGGGCGGACGTGCAACGTCTGCTCGAAGCGGCAAATCCCGACTTCGTGGGCTACACGGCGCCTGCCGTGCCGGACGGCGACGCGCTGATCGAAGACCTGGACTTCGGCGCGTTCGACGTGCCCGGCTGCACGCGTTGCGGCGGGCTGCTCAAGCCGGACGTGGTCTTCTTCGGCGAAGGCGTGCCGCGCGAGATCGTGCAGGACGCGGCAAGGGCGCTCGACGGCGCGGACGCGATGCTCGTGATCGGCTCGTCTTTGATGGTGTATTCCGGCTACCGCTTCTGCGAGTGGGCCGCGAAAAGCGGCAAGCCGATCGCGGCGATCAACATCGGCAAGACGCGCGCCGATGCGCTGCTCGCGTTGAAGGTGGAAGCACCGTGCTCCGAGGCGCTGGGCGAGCTGATCGCGGGGCTCGATGCGCGATCCGCAGGCAGCGAAGCCGCGCCTGCCTAGCTCGCCTCGCGCGACAGCACGCCGAGCGCATCGGCCAGTCGCTCGGCATCCGACATCCGCGAGAAGAGCGCGGGCGTCACGCGCACGACGTCTCCCGCGTCGGGGCCGGGCCGCGTCACGGTGAAGATGCCGAAGCGTTCGCGCAGCGCATCGCACGTTGTCCGGGCGCTCTGGCCGTCGAGCCGGAAAGCGGTGATGCCGGCCGTCATCGACGGATCGTCCGGCGTCAGAATGCGCACGCCCGGCAGCGCGCGCGCCGGCTTCACCCATGCATCGCGAAGCGCCCGCAGACGCGCTTCCTTCGCATGTGCGCAGATGCGCGCGTGCAAGTCCAGCGCCGCCGGCACCGTGAGCCACGCGGCGAAATTCGGCGAGCCGGTATGCACGCGCGAGCGAATGTCGTCGGCGGGCCAGGTGCGGTCGCCGAGATACGCATCGATGTTGCTCAGATTTCCGCGGCGGATGTAAATCGCGCCGCAGCCGAGCGGCGCGCCGATCCACTTGTGCAGATTCAGCGCGGCGAATGGCACGTCGAGCGCAGGCACGTCGAAGTCGAGCGCGCCCCAGGAATGCGCGGCATCGGCGATCACGTCTGCGCCCGCTTCTTTTGCCAGCGCCGACAGTTCCGCGACCGGCATCACGAGGCCGGTGGCGAAGCAGACGTGCGAAACCAGCACGAGCCGCGTTCGCGGATGCTGGCGCAGCGCTTCAGCGTAAGTTTCGATGACCGCGCGGTGGAAATCCTCGCCCGCGCGCGGTTCGGGAATCGTGATCCGCACCGGCGTCACGCCGCGCCGCTCGCGTAGCCATTCCATCGCGTCCTTGCCGCACGGGTAGTCGAGGTCGCTGTAAAGCACGGTGTCGCCCGGTGACAGGCCGTTGTAGCCGCTGATGAGCGCGAGCAGCGCCTCCGTCGCGTTGCGCGTCAACTCGATTTCCTCGACGCCGCAGCCCATCGCCGCCGCGACGCGCTCGCGCAGGCCGTCGTGGATCGCGCCCCAGCGCGGGCGCACCAGCGTCGTGGTTTCGTAATTCAGGCGGTCGATCCAGTGATGGAACACCGACTTCACCGGCTCGGCCATCGCGCCCCAGTAGCCGTTCTCCAGATTGACGACCGCATCCGTCTGCCGATACAGCCCGCGCAGGGCGTCCCAGTACGTCTCGTCGGTGGCGACGGCGGCGGACGATGCAGGCGTGGGCGGCAGCGTGCGCAATGCGGCGTCGAATTCGGGCGTGCGGATATCGAGCGGATCGGTCATGAGCAAAGTGAAGGCGGAAAGCCGTCATTATCGTCGACGAACAAGATATGGACGATGACGACCGCAGCCCTTCAGACGAGCGCCCGCCGCGCCGTAATCAAACCTAGAGCACCGCGACGCGATGTCAGCAAACGTTCGCGCGTGCTTTTCACGCCGAAGAGCGTGAGCGCCATTCACATAACGAATTTTCCGGACCTGAGAGAGCCCCAAGCGTGAATCTCCGCAATATCACCATCAAGAACAAACTCATTGCCGGCTTCGGTTTGCTCGCCGTGCTGCTCGTGCTGGTCGCGGGCATGTCGCTGCGGGCGCTCTCCACGGCGACCGACGGCTTCGCGCATTACGTGCACGGCATCAACGCGCGCGCCGACGTGGCCGCGCAGGTCCGCGCCGCCGTGGACCGCCGCGCCATCGCAGCGCGCAATCTGGTGCTGGTCGCGAAGCCCGCCGATGTCGAAGTGGAGAAAGCCGACGTCGAGCGCGCGCACGCGGACGTCCAGGCGCGCCTCAAACAGTTGCAGGACATGGTCGCGTCCGCGAACGACACGAGCGACAAGGCGCGCAGCCTTGTTGCCGAAATGACGCGCGTCGAGGCGCTGTACGGGCCGGTGGCGACCGCCATCGAAGCGCTCGCGCTCGCGGGCCGTCACGACGAGGCCATCGCGAAGCTCGACGATGATTGCCGCCCGCTGCTCGCGCGCCTCGTGAGGGCCACCGAAGACTACGCGACGTACACGAACGTGCGCCGCGACGAAATGGTGCGCGAATTCGAGGCGAACTATCAGGCGCAGCGCAACGTTTTGCTCGCGCTGTGCGTGTTCGGCGGGCTGTTCGCCGTGATCGCGGGCATCGCGGTCACGCGTTCCATCACCGCGCCGATCGCGGAAGCGGTCGGAATCGCGCAGACCGTGGCGCGCGGCGATCTGCGCAGCCGGATCGTCGCCGAGACGAAGGACGAAACCGGCGATCTGCTGCGCGCGCTCGCCGACATGAACGCGCGCCTGACCGATACCGTGAGCCTCGTGCGTGAAAGCGGCGGTGCCGTCGGCAGCGCGGCGAAGGAACTCGCGATGGGCAATACCGACCTGAGCCAGCGCACCGAAGAACAGGCGGCATCCCTCCAGGAGACGGCGGCGAGCATGGAAGAGCTCACGTCGACGGTCCGTCAGAACGCGGACAACGCGCAGCAGGCGAGCTCGCTGGCATCGAATGCGTCGGAAGTCGCGCGCAAGGGCAGCGATGTCGTCGGCCGCGTCGTGTCGACGATGCAGGGCATCAGCGACAGTTCGGCGCGGATCGCGGAGATCACCGGGATGATCGAGGGCATCGCGTTTCAGACGAACATTCTGGCGCTCAACGCGGCGGTCGAGGCCGCGCGCGCGGGCGAACAGGGACGCGGCTTCGCGGTCGTCGCAACGGAAGTGCGCAGCCTGGCGCAGCGGTCCGCGACGGCGGCTAAGGAGATCAAGGAACTGATCGCGGAGTCGGCCGACAAGGTGCGCGACGGCTCGGCGCTCGCGGGCGAAGCGGGCTCGACGATGAGCGAGGTCACGCAGGCTGTCGCGCGAGTGACCGACATCATGGAAGAGATCGCGGCGGCGTCGGTGGAGCAGGGACGCGGCATCGAGCAGATCAATCAGGCCATCACGCAGATGGACGAAGTGACGCAGCAGAACGCGTCGCTCGTGGAGGAAGCGGCGGCCGCGTCGCAGGCGCTCGAAGAACAGGGGCGCAAGCTGAACGAAGTGATGGCGTTCTTTAGCGTCGAAGCGGGCGGTTCGGGTTTTGCGGCGCCTGCGCCGGTTGTCGCGCGCAAGGCAACGCGGCCCACGCCAGTGCGCAAGGAAGTGGCGAGCGTGGCTGCGGATGGCAGTGGGTGGAGCACGTTCTAAACGCGAAGCGACGCGTGGCAAGTCGCTGTGCTGTGCTTCGCGTTCGCATGCACGATCGCGCGCCGGCGGGTCTCGCCGCGAAGCAGACATAGGGCGTTTCCGGCGCGTCGGCGGGTGAATCGTGCTCGCGGCGACGCGCGCCATGCGAAGCGCCAATCGGTGACGCGCATGGCAGTCCACGCCACGCCGCGCTCCACGTTCGCAACGACGAAGACGCACCCTTTAACTCGTCGCGAAGCTCGCTCGTGCGCATTCAGCGCGTCGGCGAGCGAGATGTTGACGGCGACGGCGCGTCGGCAGCACGGATTGCAAGTCACGCCGCGCCGCACGCACGCCCTGCCAATCGACGCTCACGCGCCTCTGGTTTCGCCACGCGGCAGACTCCGGGTGCATTGACGCGCGTGCAATCGGGCTCGAAACGTTGGATGGTCAGGAGGTGCTAACCGACGAAACTCACCGTCTGCGCCCCCGCCGCGTTCATGCATTCACATCCACGATCACGCGCCCTTTGATCTCGCCGCGCAGCAGGCTCGCCGCGCTGTCCGGCGCATCGGCGAGGGGAATGGTGCTCGCGACGCGCTCGATCGTCTCGACGGGCACGTCCGCAGCAATCGCGTTCCACGCCGCGATGCGCCGCTCCCGCGGCACATAGACGCTATCGACGCCGAGCAGCGCGACGCCGCGCAAAATGAACGGCGCGACCGTCGCCGGAAAATCCATGCCCTGAGCGAGCCCGCACGCCGCGACCGCGCCGCCGTACCGCAAGCTCGCGCAGACGTTGGCGAGCGTGTGGCTGCCGACGCAATCCACCGCCGCGGCGAACCGCTCTTTCTGCAGCGGCTTGCCCGGCGCGGATAACGTCTGCCTGTCGACAATATCCGCCGCGCCGAGTTCGCGAAGCCGCGCCGCTTCCTCCGGCCGGCCCGTCGATGCCATTACGCGATAGCCGCGCTTGGCGAGAATCGCCACCGCGAAACTGCCGACGCCGCCGTTCGCGCCGGTCACGAGCACGTCGCCGTCGCCGGGCGCGACGCCGTGCTGCTCCAAAGCCTGCACGCAGAGCATCGCCGTATAGCCGGCCGTGCCGACGGCCATCGCCTGGCGCGTCGTGATGCCCGCAGGGAGCGGAATCAGATGCCCGGCCGGCACGCGCGCCTTCTGCGCGAGACCGCCCCAGTGCGTTTCGCCCGCGCCCCAGCCGTTCATCACGACGAGGTCGCCCGGCTTGTAGTCCGCGTGCGTGCTCTCCTCGACGACGCCCGCGAAGTCGATGCCGGGCACCATCGGAAAGGTCCGCACGACCGGCCCTTTGCCCGTGATCGCGAGCGCATCCTTGTAATTGAGTGTCGAATATTCGATGCGCACGAGCACGTCGCCCTGCGGCAAACGCGACTCGTCGATTGACTGAATGGACGCAACCGTGCGGTCGTCCTGTTTGTCGAGCAGCAGCGCGTTGAACATAGGAGTTCCGTCGAACGTAAGAGGGATGCAGCGGCGGCCGCGCCGCTGCATCAATCAATTGCCAGGTCAGTGGTGTTCGGAGTCGGCGCGCGGCGCCGGCGCGGACTTCACCTTCGAGTACTGGAATTCGGGCAGCGCCTTGATGGCGTCCTTGGTCGCGCCCGGCAGCACGAGCTTGCCGCTCTTCACGTCGAACTGTTCGATCGGAATCGCCACGTCGTGGTGCGACACGCCGAGGAACTGATTGGCCGCGATAATCGCGAACGAGACCGAATGGTCGGGTGCGATGATGATGTCGTGGATCACGCCGACGCGCGCGCCTTCGTCATTGACGACGGGCTTGTTCAGAATCGACTTTTTGACGCTCCATCCGTCGATGATCGCGGTCGAGACCTGGACGGACACGCCGAGCGGCTGCGCGCCCGCGACCTGCGCGAATGAAGACGTGGAAGCAAGGCCGATGGCCGACGAAGCGAAGAGCGATGCCACGAGTTTCAAGTTCATATCTATTCCTCAAAAGATTTGGCAAGACGGTTCTGCGAAAAGGCGCAATAACGGCGCGGTAGCAGTTTGACCGTTTACCGGGGCTTTTGCATGAACCGCGTCGCCGCTCCTTTTCTTTCTTTCCCCACTCAGTGCGATATGTGCTTGAGCGCGTTGCCTTTATGGACCGCGCGCTTGCCGCTCTTGTCGCTTTCGACTTCGTAGTGGGGATCGTCTTTCGACGCGTTGACCGTGTGACCGTCGAGCGTGGTGCGCTCGGAAATGACGCGCACCACGCGGCCGGTGGTTTCGCCCTGCGGCGTATTCCAGCTCACGTGGTCGTGGACTTTCAGCGATCGGCTCATGTCAGGCTCCGTTGAAGTAGACATGCGCAAGCTGCAACGGCCATGCCCGTCGCCCGAAATCAGCGCAGGCGCATGAGCGTCGCTTCGTCCGGCTGGCCGTCGAAATGACGGCGCAGCGTTTCGTCGAAGATCGGCTCGTCGGGCGCGGCGCGCGCGAAAAGCGTCATCGACGAATGGAATTTCATGTGGTCCGGATAGCCGAAAATGTCCTCGACGCTGCGCCCTTCGACGCCATTGACGATGCGCGTCAGCTCGACGAGCCGCGCGCCCAGCACCGGATGCGCGAGATAAGCCTGCGCCTCGGCAAGCGACTGAATTGCGTAACGCTGCGCCATCGGGCTGTGCCCGAGGCCGGCGATCTGCGGAAACACGAACCACATCCAGTGCGTGCGTTTGCGGCCGGCCGACAGCTCGGCGCGCGCTTCATCGATGACGCTTTCCTGCGCATTCACGAAGCGTTGCAGGTTGAACGGATCGCCCATCGATTGTCTTTCTCCCATTGAACGTCACGCGACGGCTTCCTGAATTCGCCGTCTCAACGCCGCATCCGGATAGACGCCGATGCCCGCGCGAACGTTGTCGATCATGTACTCGCGGCGGCCCGTGCCCGGAATGACGCACGTGACCGCCGGATTGCCCAGCACGAATTTCAGCAGAAGCTGTGCCCAGCTCGCGCAGCCCAGTTCGGCCGCGGAAGCCGGCAGCGGCTTGCCGCGCAGTTCGGCGAGCAGCGACCCGCCGCCGAACGGCTGATTGACGATCACCGCGACGCCGCGGTCCGCCGCGAGCGGCAGCAAGCGCGCTTCGGCGTCACGGTCGTTGGCGGCGTAATTGATCTGCACGAAGTCGACGCGCTCGGCGCGCAACACGGCTTCGACCTGTGGGAACGCGCCCGACGTGTAGTGCGTGATGCCGATATAGCGCACGCGCCCGGCGGCTTTCCAGTCGCGCAGGGTGGCTAGCTGCGTGCGCCAGTCGAGGAGATTGTGGATCTGCATCAGGTCGATGCGAGGCGCGGCGAGGCGCTGCATCGACTGCTCCATTTGCGCGATGCCTTCCTCGCGGCCTTCGGTCCAGACCTTAGTGGCGATGAACGCCTTGTCGCGCGCGTGCAGTTCGGTGAGCAGCGCGCCGGCGACGGCTTCGGAGGTGCCGTACATCGGAGAGGAATCGATAACCGATCCGCTGGCCGCGAACAGCACGCGCAGCACGTCGGCGAGTTCGCGGCGGCGGGCGGCGTCATTGCCGACATCGAACGTGCGCCAGGTGCCGCATCCGACGACCGGCAACGCTTCGCCGGTCGAGGGAATCGGGCGCTTGTGAATGGGCTCGATGGCCGCGTCCGTGGCGAATGCGGCAGCAGCGGGCACGGCAAGCGCGGCAGCCGCAGTCGCGCGCAAAAAATCGCGCCGGCCGGGCGAGCGCCGCGTGTTGAGAGGCTTCATGACTCCGACTCCCGCTTTCGTGGTGCAGGAGCCACAGAATAAACCGCGCGGCGCCGACCCGCGCGCTACTTCTTTCTTGCTTCCTCCAGACACGCGGCGAGCTTTTCGAAGTAGGCGAGCGCCTTGGCGGTCGGCACTACCGATTTCGTGCGCAAGTCCGCGCCGGTTTCATCGAGCGTGACGAGACCTTGCTGTTTGAGGCGCGTGAGCTTGCGGTGGACGGTGGCGGGCGCGCCGGCGACCGACAGCGCCATTGTTTCGGTGACCGTCAGCGTGCGGCCCGCGTGCCAGGCCGCCGTCAGCGCTTCGAGAAGGCGCTCCTCGGCCGCGTCGAGCTTCGGCACCGAAGGCAGCGCCTGCACGGCCTGCGCGAGATTCAGAAAGCGAAAGTAAGCGTCGACGAGCGGTTTCTTCGTCATTGTCATGCGCTTGCTCCAGCGTCCAGGGAATTTGACATCGTAGTGCACTGAATCATACTTGTCTGCGCGGGGCGCTCCGCCCACAAAAAACTTATCAAGCTGATAAGCAAATGCTATGATGCGAAGTAATCGAGTTGGCAATGAATTGCTGAATATGGCTGATTGCTACGCGAGAACCTGAGAGAGATGAGAAGCAGTTAAAACAGGCGCCGCCCGGCATTCAAGCCGGGCGGCGTCATTCCTCGACCGGTTCACCAGTCGCTCAAGCGTCGCCGCAACGGCGGGAGTGTCACCATTCCCCATAACGCCAGTTTGATCGCGTAAATCACGATCAGACTACCGGACAAATCTCCCACCACCATGACCACGAAGCGCTTGCCCGCGCCCGCGGCTTCGCCATGCATGGCGAGCCATAACTGATGCAGGGCGGGACTGGCAATCGAATACAGCAGAATAAGCAGCAGAAGTCGCTTCGCCGTCAAATTAGATAACGACGTGCGCAAGCCGAGCGCGCCGGTCGCGAACAGATAAATGAGATAAGGCGCGAGCGCGGAAATCGTGCCGTAGAAAAGCGACCGCACCGGATCGTCGGGAAAATACAGGAAAACACAACTGACCCAGGCGGCGCACAGCATGCCGATTGCGCCGGCTTCGCCGAAGAGCAGCGTACAGAGCAAGCGCATGCCGGCGGGCAAATAAATCCAGTTAGCGCCGGGCACGTACTCGGAATGCGGAAACAGTAATTCATTCCCGACAAGCGTGATAAGAAAGAGCGCGGCCGTGCCCGCGATTATCGGCACGCGTTGACGAATATATTTCATGACATGTGATAGCGGTGAGGCAGGGGCGAGGCCGCATAGCCGCGCGGCTTTCAACGCGGCTGATATGCGCAAACTGCAAACAAGCAGCGCTATTTTATTGATCGATTCCGGCCGCGACATGCCTATCATTTAAGTCACCACCTTTTATGACATCCAAAGAAGCGGTCGATCTGGCATCGTGCGCTGTCATTTCGCTCTCGTTCAGAAAATGCACGTCCAATCCGACGCCCAACTCGCGGTCACCATCGACAATGTTCGCGCATTGCGCATGGCACGGCGGGCACCCGAAGCGCAAGCCATGCTGCGCGAGATCGCCGCGCAGCCCGATGCCGGCGGCGTGTGGGCGGGGCAGATGGGCATCGACATGAACTATCTCGGCATGTTTGCCGAGGCGGAAGCGTGGCTGAAGCGCGGCCTTCACTACCCGATGTCGGACGTGCTCCACTATCAGCTCACCGAAGAGCTGGTCATGGTGCTGCTGAGTCGCGGCAAATATCACGAAGCGCACGAACTCCAGCGCGCCAATCGCGATACCGGCCGCGCGGAGGCGCTCCTCGATACTTTGTTCCGCGGCGACAGGCCGTGGATCGAGCGGCTCAAGCATAAGATGCTCGGCATGGACGAGCCGGTCGCGGGCAAGTCGATTCTTCTGCTCGGCGAAGGGGGCTTTGGCGATTTCGTGCTCTTCTCGCGCTATGTCGATGCCCTGTTGCGCGAGGGCGCGCGCGAGGTGGTCTTCGAGATGTTCGATTCCTGGCGTGATGTCGTGCGGCCGCGAGAGGGCGTGCGCTTTTCGGTTCCGACGGTCGAAGTGCGCACGGTGGAAGCGCAACGCTGCGACCGCGTCGCCTCCGTGTTCCATTTGTGGGCGCGCTATCAGCCTTCGCCCTACGCGCCGCAAGCCGATCCGGCAGCGCTGATCGGCCTCGATGCCGCAAAGCCTCTGCCCCCCGAAGCGAGCGCGCTATTGCACGCAAACGGCCCGCGCCCGAAAGTCGGCCTGATCTGGCGCAGCGCTAGCACTGCGCGCCACGAGCCGTATCGTTCGATGCAGCCGGGCAACCTTGCCAGCCTGCTCGCCGATGCGTCGTGCCGCTTCTACTCGCTGCAAGTGGGCGAACCCGGCGAGGCCGAGCGCGCGCTGATGCAGGCGCACGGCGTCGTCGACATGGCGCCGTATCTGCACACATTCGGCGCTACCGGCCGCGCGTTCGAGGCGCTCGATCTCATCATTTCGATCGACAGCGGTCCGGCGCATCTCGCCGCCGCGCTGAATCGCCCGGTGTGGGTGCTGCTTGCGCAGGCCTGTGATTGCCGCTGGTACGACTGCGCCCGCTTCACGCCGTGGTATCCGACCATGCGCCTCTATCGACAGAAGCAACTCGGCGACTGGTCGCATCCGCTCGCGGAATTGCACGCGGACCTGCATCGCTTTTGCCGCGTCGAATGACGCTTACGGCTTGCGCAACGCGTGAGTGCGCCGAAAGCCGCGGAAGCGTTCGCGTTGGTGCTCTTCGTCGAAATGCGCGCGCGCCGGCTTCACGAGATCGCTGCGCGAGACGATGCCGACAAGCCGCATCGACTCCTTGTCCGCCACGACCGGCAGGCGTTCCAGGTCATGCACGGCAAGGCGCGTGGCAGCCAGACGACACGGTTCGCCGGGCAGCGCGACGGCAGGCGCGGCTTCGTTCTTCTGCGCGAGCGCCTCGCCGACCGTGACGGCGCCCGCTTGCGACGCCTCGCCGAGCGCCGCCAATGCCGCGCGATCCAGCATGCCGACGAGCGCGCCGTCGCGCACGACCGGATACGCCCGGTGCGCCTGCTGCGGCCCGAAATGCCGCGCGAGCACGTCAGCGAGCGGCGTCGCGGCGTCGATGGTGTTCACGTCGCGCGTCATCACTTCATCGACATGGTGACGCTCCAGCGGGTCCACCCCGTATTCGCGATAGATGTGATAGCCGCGCCGCGCGATCTTCTCCGTCATGATCGAGCGGCGCATGACCACGGTGGCGAAGCCGTGCGCGACGAGCGTCGCCGCCAGCAGCGGCAGGAGCGCGTTGCTGTCGTGCGTGAGGCCGAACGCGAAGACGATGGCGGTGAGCGGCGCGCCGAGTGTCGCGCCGAGCGTCGCGGCCATGCAGACGAGCGGCCAGAGCGCCGTGTCGTGGCCCGGCAAGACCGCGCCGAGCACGGTGCCGAGGCCCGCGCCGAGCATCAGGAGCGGCGCGAGCACGCCGCCCGACGTGCCGGACGCGAGCGCCACGACCCAGATCACCGCTTTTACGGCCAGAATCGCGAGCGCCATCTGAATGGCGATGTGCTGATGCAGCAGATCGCCGATCACGTCATAGCCGACGCCGAGCGCGCGCGGCTCCAGATATCCGCCGATGCCGACCACGACGCCGCCGATGGCCGGCCACCACATCCAGTGCAACGGGAGCTTGGCGAACGCATCTTCCAGCTTATAGAGCGCCGCCGACAGACCCGACGCGAGCACGCCCGACAACAGCCCGGCGACGAGGCACGACAGCAGCGAAATCATGTGCGGCGGCTGCGTTTGCATCGGGAAAAGCGCCCCGGTGCCGAACACGAACGCCCGCGCGAAGCCGGCCACGGCGCACGCGAGCGCCACGGGCAGGAAGCTGCGTGGCCGCCATTCGAAGAGCAGCAGTTCCACGGCGAGCAGAACCGCCGCGACCGGCGTGCCGAACACGGCGGTCATGCCCGCCGCCGCGCCCGCCACGAGCAGCGTCTTGCGCTCGGCGGCCGTCACGTCGATGCACTGCGCGATCAACGAGCCGAGCGCGCCGCCCGTCATGATGATCGGGCCTTCCGCGCCGAACGGCCCGCCGCTGCCGATCACGATGCCCGAGGACAGCGGCTTCAGCACCGCCACTTTCGGCGACATGCGGCTCTTGCCGAACAGAATCGCTTCGATCGCTTCGGGAATGCCGTGGCCGCGAATCTTCTCGGAGCCGAAGCGCGCCATCAGTCCGACGATCAGCCCGCCGATCACCGGAATCACGATGACCCAGGCCCCAAGCGTATTGAGCGCGGGCGAGCGGTCCTCGATGGAGAAGGTCTGGAAGAAGAACAGATTCGTGAACAGATGAATGAGCGCGAGCAGCACGACCGCCGCAAGCGTGCTGATGCCGCCGATCACCGCCGCGAGCCCGCAGATGCGCAGCAGCCGGTCGTTCACGGAAAAGTCGCGTTTATGATGATTCATGCCTGTCACTCCAGAAAACTCCGCGAGACTCAGAGATCGATTTGCGGGACGCGGAACGCGCCGTCGAGCGATTTCAGCTCCGCGCGATGCAGGGCCGCGAGGCGCGCGAGGACCTGCTCGCCGCGCGCTTCGAGATGCACGTGCACGTGCCGGCGATCTTCCGCGCTCTGCTCGCGCCGCACGAGCCCGAGCGCTTCGCAGCGCGTGACGAGCGCCACGACGCCGTGATGATGCGATTGCAATCGCTCGGCCAGCTCGCCGACCGTCGCCCACGCGCGGCCCGGAAAGCCCTTGATGTGCAGAAGCAGCAGATATTGCAGCGGCGTGATGCCTTCTTCCTGCGCGGCGCGCTCCGAGAACCGCTCGAAGCGGCGCATCTGATAGCGGAATTCCGAAAGCTGCTCGAAGTCCGGCTTGGTCAGCGTGCGTGCGTTTTTCATTTTTTCTCAGGCGCTCCTGCGCTCACCCGCGAAGCTCTGGCGATACAGCCCCGAGATCAGATCGGTTTCGGTGATCATGCCGAGCAGGCGCTCGTCTTTATCGACCACCGGAATGTGGTGGTGCCCGAAGTCCGCGAACATCGGCACGAGTTCCGCAATGGAGGTGCGCGAGTCGATCGTGCAGACATCGGTGGTCATCAGCGAGCCGACGCGCGCCGGCGCTTGCGCCGGGCCGCGCATGATGCGCTCGACGGCGCGCGCGAAGGCATCGCGCGGCGCCGACCGGTGGGCGGGCGCGAGGTCCGCTCGCGTGACGATGCCGCGCACACGTCGGGTCATGTCGATCACGGGCAGCGCCTTCACGCGATGCCGCGCGAGCAGCGCGAGCGCCTCGTCGACGGTGGTGTCGGGCGTCACGGACACCACGCCCCGCGACATGATGTCCGCGCAACTGAATTCGGTGAAGCGGCGCGCGTAAGCCTGCAACTGCGTTTCGCGCAGCAGCGCTTCGAGATCGTCCGGATCCACGTCGAGCATTTCGCTGCGGCGCGCGAGCACGGCTTCGAGATCGGCGCGCGTGAAGGCCGCGCCGTCCGGCGTTTTCGGCGACGCCTGCGCGACGTGCGGGTAACGGTGCCCCGTCAGCGCGTGATAGACGATGGCCGAGCACAGTAGCGCCGCCGACTGGATGGCCACCGGCGCGAGCACGAAGCCGTAGCCGAGCGCGTGAATCGACGGGCCGCCGAGCACCGCGGTCAGCGCCACCGCGCCCGAAGGCGGATGCACGCAGCGCAGCGCAAACATCCCGCAGATGGCGAGCGCAATGGCGAGCGCTGCGGCATCGACGGGATCGTGGATCAGCGCGGCGCACGACACGCCGACGATCGCCGACACGAGATTGCCGCCGATGATCGACCACGGTTGCGCGAGCGGACTGGCGGGCACGGCGAAGAGCAGCACGGCGGAAGCGCCCATCGGCGCGATCAGCAACGGAATCGCCGAGGTATCGCCGACGAGCAGACGCGCAATGCCGCCCGTCAGCGCAATGCCGATGAGCGCGCCCGCGCCCGCGCGCAGCCGTTCGGTCCATCTGAGCGTGACGGGAGCGGGGAGGAAGCCATGTAACCAGCGTAAGAGGACGGTGCGCGACACGTTTTCAGCGAGGAGTTCTTGTGAGAGGTTCAATGAATCGCGCGTGAGGCACGCGGCGAAGCGTAAAATTATATCGCAACGTGATACAAATTGTCGCGGCGACACCGGCTCGGGTACGATGAACGTTCGCGCGTTTCCTCGTGAGTCGAACATGAGCCGGTTCTTCATGCGAATCCCGTACGCATTGGCGCTGTGCCTGGTCGCGATCGGCGCGTGGGCCGCGCCGGCGCCGGACGCCGACGAGCCGTCCACCGTCGTGAGCGACGTGCACGAGTTCGTCGTCGCGGACGACGGCTCCGTCAGCGAGGACGACCGCACCGTGCTGCGCGCGAACACGGCGGCGGGCGTCGACGAGATCGCGCAGCGTTACGTCTGGTACGACCGCAGCGTGTCGAAGGTGGACATCGTGGAGGCGTATTCCGTCGACGCGAACGGCGCGCGCCACGACGTCTCGCCTGATCAGATCCGCGATATTCAGGAGCCGCGCTCGGCGGGCGCGCCGACGTTTCAGGACGCGAAGCTGCGCGCGGTGATTTTTCCGGCTGTCGGCGTCGGCTCGACGGTGCACCTGCATTCGCGCAAGAGCCAGGCGAGCCCGGTCATTCCCGGCCAGTTCGGCTATTACGTCGAGCCGGGACAGCGGCCGGTGCTGGATCAGCAACTCGTTTTCGATCTTCCCGCGACGAAGCCGCTCTACGCCGATACGCGCGGCTATGTTGCGCGCGCGCCTGTCACCGGAAACGGCCGCACGCGCTATGTGTTCGATTACCGTCGCGAGCAGATTGCGCGCATCGAGAGCGGCTCCGTCGGCTATGCGCAATACGGCGACCGGCTGATGGTCTCCACCTTTCCCGATTACGCGAGCTTCGCGGCGAGCTACCGCGCGTCGGCCGCCGATGCGAGCGCGCGCGATCCTGCCGTGCGGGCGCTCGCTGAAGCGCTGACCGCCAACGACGCCGACGCGCGTGCGAAAGCCCGGACCCTGTACGACTGGGTGCGCCGCAACATTCGCTACGTCGCGATGTTCATCGGGCAGAGTCCGGCCGTGCCGCATCGCGTGACGGACGTGCTCGCGAACCGCTACGGCGACTGCAAGGACCACGTCGCGCTGTACGGCGCGCTGCTCGACGCGGTGGGCATCCGCAACGAGCCCGCGTTGATCGGCCTCGGCTCGGTCTACTCGCTGCCCTCGGTGCCGGGCTACGGCGCGGGCGCAATCAATCACATCATTACCTATCTGCCGGACTTGGGGATGTTTGCGGACAGCACGGCGTCGAGCGTCGAGTTCGGCTTCTTGCCGCTCGCGGACATGGACCGGCCGACGCTCCTCGTCGGTAGCGGCGCGCTGTCGCGCACGCCCGCGACGCAGCCGCTTTCGCGCACGGCGCGGCTTCAGATCGATGTCGCGCCGCAAGGCGAGGCGACGTTCGCGTATTGGGTGCAAGACGCGGGATGGAGCGCCGAGCTGGAGCGCATGAATCTGCGGTTCGCGGGCGCGCAGCGGCGCGACCAGATCGCCGCGGACCGCCTGCGCTTCACGAACTTGCGCGGCGCGGGGGCGTTGACCACGAGCGATGTGGATGCCACCAGCGGCCCGTTCGCGACGACGCTGCGCGGCACGCTGGATGATGTCGTCTGGCCGACCGGCACGACCGCCTTGCCCGCGCTTACGAGCCTGTCGGGCGGCATCGCCACGCAGACGCGCAACTGGCTCGCGGAACGCTCGCGCACGCAGCCGTATCTGTGCGTGGGCGGCGCATACGACGAGGTATCGCAGATCGCGCTGCCGAAGACGATGCGAGTCGCCGAAGTGCCCGACGATCTCGAACTGACGAGCGGCTTTTTCCGCTATCGCTCGCGCTATGTGTTTGATCCGGCGAGCAATGTGATCCAGGTATCGCGCACGCTGGATGCACGCTTCGGCAAGCAGGTCTGTTCGCCGGAAGACTTCGAGGCTTCGTTGCCGGCGCTTCGAAAGATTGAACGCGATACGCAGGCGCAAATCATCGTGAAGGTATCGGCCCAGTGAGAGCGGTCACTGCGTGTCGCGCGCCACGCGAAAACCGTTCTGCGATTGACGCACGCTCGCGCTGTACTTGAAGCGCGTGGCCGATTGCATATAGTCGCCGCCTTCGCGCCAGGAACCGCCGCGAATCACGCGCACCGAACAGGAGGGCTCGTCCCACACGCGGCCATCGGCGGGCGCGCCCTTGTATGAGCTATGCCAGCAGTCGGCCACCCATTCCCACACGCTGCCGTTCATGTCGTAGAGGCCATACCCGTTGGGCGCGAACGAACCCACGGGCACTGGCGCATCCGCGTGATACGGCTCGCCGCAGTCCTTGCAGTCGGCCGTGCCTTTTTTCATCTGATCGCCCCACCAGAAGGTGCTTTGCGTGCCGCCGCGCGCGGCGAACTCCCATTCTGCTTCGCTCGGCAGACGATACGGCTTGCCGCCTACTTTGCTCAACCACTTCACGTAGACCTGCGCATCGTCCCAACTGACGTTGCGCATCGGCGAATTGGGCGGCGGCGGGGCGCTCGCGTTGCTGTCCGGCGCAATGCGGGTGCAGGCGCCCGCATCAGCGCACGCATTCCATTGCTCGACGGTTACTTCGTATTTGCCGATGGCGAACGGCCGCCCGAGCGTCACGCGATGCGACGGCTTCTCGCCGGGATCATCGTTATTGCTGCCCATCGTGAAAGCGCCTGGCACGATCGGAATGAGCAACGGACACTGCGGGCAGTCCTTGATCTCGTTGCCGGTGGGCTTGGCCGTAGTGTTTGTCGGTGCCGCCGAAACAGCGCGCGCCACGGTACTAGCCGGCTTGGCCGGAGCAGATGCAGGAGCAGATGCAGGAGCCGACGCAGGAGCCAACGCAGGAGCCGCCACAGAAGGCCTCGCGCTCGCTGTCGCTTTGAGCCGGTCGATGCGCGCCTTCGCAAGCGCCGCGAAACGCCCGTTCGGATACGACTTCAAGTACGCCTCGTAATCGCTCGGATACGTGCTGTCCTTGATGGACTCCCAGAATGCCAGTTCGTATTGCTCGCTGCTGTCCTTCGGCAGAATGCCGCGCATGCGGATCGGTCCGCCAACGGTGCCGGCGAATTCAGCCATTGCCGGGAGAGCCGCTGTTACGCGTCCCAGCGTGACATGGCCGGTCAATGTCGATGCCACCCACGGCCGCTGTGCGCCACGCGAAGCGTTGGCGACGGCGGACGCGGCAGTATCGAATGAAGCGGACGTTATCAGCTTGTCCTTGCCGAAAGCGCGTAAAAGGGCTGCGGTGTAGCGACCGTTGCGTCCGTCTTCGGCTGCGCCTGCATTGGGTTGCGCGGCGAATGCGATCAGCGTTCGCGGCGGAAGCTGAACAGGTCCGGCCAAGACTTGAGGCGATGAATCGTCTAGGCACATGTCCAGTACGACGATGTTGGTAGCGAGCGGCCTCGCACGCGCCATGCGCGCCGCGAGATCCTGCGCCGCGATGCCTTTCTCGATCAACGCGGAGGCGTCGATGTTGCTCGCATCGATCGGCAAGAGCAGCGCCTGTCCGCGCGCCTCTACGCCGTGCCCGGCGAAGTACACCAATGCGGTGTCGAGCGGACCCAGATGGTCGATGAATGACTGAATGGTTTGCCGCATTGCATCGGCATTTAGATTCGTGCGGCGCGTCACGTCGAAGCCCATCGCGGAGAGTGCCACGCTCATGTCTCTCGCGTCGGTGACCGCGCTGCTCAGTGGCTGCTCGCCGTAACGGTCGTTGCCGATGACGAGCGCGACGCTATGCGCTGAACCGTCGTGATCGATGAGTGCGGGAGCGGGCGACTGTCCGGACTGCGCGAAGGTCGCGCTCATGGCGACGAACACAGTCGCAACGAAGAATATCCGCCACATATTCATACCCTGTCCGTATGGCGTTGAGGGAGACGCACGTGTGCCGCACAAACAACGATAGCACGCTGTCCGCCACGATTTGATCCCCTAAACGTAGGTATCCGCATGCAGCGTCTGCAACCCCTCGCACGCATGTATCTTTTCAAACCGTTAAGTCCTAATCTGAACGCAGAGCTTGATCGTTGGCCTGTGAACGGCCTTTCTTTGAAGAGGCATCCGAAACATGCTGAGAAGAACTGTGCTCGGCGCGCTCGCTTCGATAGCGGCGCTGGCCGCGGACGCGTCGTTTTCCGCCGGGCGTACCCGCAGTCCGGCACCCGCGAACGCAGAGGCGTACATCATCTGGCCGCCCGATGGCGCCGTCCTTTCAGGCGGCAAGCTATGGGTGCGCATGGGCCTGCGCAACATGGGCGTGTGTCCGAAAGGCATCGATATGCCTAACGTGGGCCACCACCATCTGCTGATCGATACGGACCTTCCGCCGCTGGATCAGGAGATTCCGTCGGATCGCAATCATCTGCACTACGGCGCGGGCGAAACCGATGCGCGCATCGAGTTGCAGCCCGGAAAGCACACGCTGCAATTGCTCATGGGCGACTACAACCATGTACCGCATGATCCGCCCGTTTATTCGAAGAAGATCACGATCACGATGAAATGAGCCGAGACGTCGCTTGGTCCGATGCACACCGTCCGGCGCACATCCTGAAGGTACACGACATGAAACGACGCACTGCCGGCGCACATTCGTGCGCACGTTCGATTCTGCTCGCCGCCGCGTTGGCCGCGCCATTCCATGCGAGCCACGCGGCGGGCGGACCGACGCCCGCACCAGCCAACGCGCATGCATATATCGGCTATCCCAACGACGGGCAGACGCTTCCGGCGGGAAAACCCTTCCGCGTGTGGTTCGGCCTGCGGTTCATGGGGGTCGCTCCGCGCGGCGTGAAGTTTCCGAACACCGGACATCACCATCTATTGATCGATACGGATTTGCCGCCATTGGATCAGGAGATTCCGTCCGACCGTAATCATCTGCATTACGGCGCGGGCGAAACGGAGACCATGCTCGAATTGCCGCCGGGTAAACATACGCTTCAACTCTTGATGGGCGACGACCGGCATATTCCGCACAATCCTCCCGTCTATTCGAAGAAGATCACGGTCTACGTCAGGTGAACGGTGTCGGTGAAAGACAAACAGTCGGACTCCGAAGTGTTTGTCTGGAACCGATCACGAACGGGAACCGGCATTGGGCAATTGGAGTGAAAAGCCTTGTACCGCAAGGCATTGCAGGAATCAGCGCAAAGATGGCATACCCCGTGCATTGTACTGGCCCGAGCAAACAGATTGCTCGAACCCACCCGACGCGCAATGCGCACCCAAGGAGAACCACCATGAAGACGCTGACGATCCTCGACATTCCCCTCACCGAAGAACTCGACCGCCGCGCGATGTCGGCTGTACGCGGCGGCACCTCGTTCTATTTTCCCGGCTATGACGTCTCGAAGGTCGAGCTCTCGTTCGATACGCAGCAGTTCATCGGCCAGACGCAGAACACGCAAAGCCAGAACGGCGTGAACGTGGCGTTCGGCGGCAATATCGCGGCCCACGTCGCGCCGAAGCAGCAAGCCAGCAACACCAGCACCATCAACATCGGATCGGGCTTCGAGCTCCGCTGATCGACCGCCATCCACCCTCAAGCCAGGAACCCGACATCATGTCTACGCTGACCATCCACGATCTCGTCCATCACGCCGAACTGGGCCGCCATGAAATGTCCGCGGTGCGCGGCGGCACCGGCTTCTATTTCCCGAGCTACAAGTCGAGCTTCGATCTGAGCGCCACTACGCAGCAACTGACTAATCAGGCGCAGAACACGCTCAGCGCAAACGGCGTGAACAACGCTTTCACGTATGACACGACGGCGAAAGTCGCGCCGCATCAGAAAGCGGACAACACGAGCCACATCAACGTCTATGGGCCGTATGCGTTTTGAAGCAGGAACACGCCGGATAACGGCGGCGTAGGTGTTTCATGTTGTTGGCAGCAGAGGCGGAGCACGGGGAGCTCCGCTGCATCAACCGCCTGTCGCAAGGCGGCGCGGATCGCTCGTCGTTCCCGAGACGGCGAGCGATCCGCACCCGAGCGCGGTGATGGAGTGACGCGCAATCCTCGTACTAGCGTGATCGTCGGAGCAGATCGTGCCAGCTTTATTCCCCTCGTCGCGCCTCATGACCGCATGCTCGATCCTCTGTGCCGCCTTGCTGCTCGCCGGCTGCATCGATGTCAATGTGCCGGTCTATAAGCGGCCCGATACGCCGGAGAAGACGGCGTTCACTACGATGAGCGTCCCCAAGGCTGCTCCCGCTGAGACTATCCGCCCCGATTGGTGGAGGCAGTTTCAAGATCCGTATCTCGACGGACTGATCGACAAGGCGATCAACGGAAACTTCGATATCAAGGTGCTTGCAGCGCGGATTCAGGTAGCCGGTGCGCAAATCGGCGAGGCGCGCGCGGGCGCGCTGCCTTCGATGGATGTGGGCGCGGGCGCCAGTTTCGAGAAGACCACGGGCCAGCCGTTCACCAAGCAATACAACCTCGGCACGCAGGTGAACTGGGACATCGACATCTGGGGCGCCGTGGAAAAAGGCGTGCAGGCGCAAAAAGCCGAGTATCGCGCGAGCGAGGCGGACTGGCGTGCCGGCTATCTCGAACTCGTCGCGAACGTATCGACGACGTACTTCCAGATCCTTCAGTTCGATGACCAGATTCAGCAGCAGACGCTGACCATTGCGACGAACCAGAAAATACTGACGATATTCGAGGGCATGGAAAAGAATGGCCTGGTGCCGCATACGCAGGTGCTGAATCAACGCGCCGAATTGAATCGTCTTATGCGTGATCTGCTCGAACTGCGCCGCGCCCGTGACCTTGCGGACAATGCCCTGGCTACGTTGACCGGCGTGCCGGCTGGCGAATTCAAAGTGCCCGACGGCCAATTGCAGAAGCGCGTGCAGATTCCGCCTGTGCCTTCCGGACTGCCGTCGCAGTTGCTTGCGCGACGGCCTGATCTGATTGCCGCTGAGTATCGCGTCCTCGAGTCTTACGATCTCGTCGGACAAGCGAAGCTCGCTCAGTTACCCACGATCAGCCTCACGGGCCGTGGCGGCACCGCGAGCTTTGCGTTGACGGACTTATTGAAGTCCTTCACGTTCAGCTTCCTACCCAGCATCAATATTCCGATTCTCGACCCGAGCGTGCGCGCGCACGTCAAGACCACCGAAGCGCAAAGCACGGTCGCGGAACAGCAGTATCGAAGCACGGTGATCAACGCGTTCGAGGAAGTGGAAAATGCGCTCGTCAATCTGGATTCGCATACGAAGCAGCGAGAAGAATTGCAGCAGGAAGTCGCGCATCTGACGATCGTCGCCGCGCAGATCGATGCGCAACTCAAAGAAGGCGTGATTTCACAACTCGAAGTGTTCGAGACCGAACGCACGCTGCTCGCGGCACAACTCGCGTTGCTCGCGAACCATCAGCAGATCTTGTCGGACACGGTCACGCTCTACAAGGCGCTCGGCGGCGGATGGCCGGCGGTCGACGTACAGAGCGCCGCCGTTGGAAAGAATGAGTGAATCGCATGGCTAACGATCGTACCGGAATGCGCGACGTCCACACGATGGCGTTCGCTCATCTTAACGCCCAATTGACTAAGCGAATGCGTGTCTTACACTTCCAACAGCCGCTCTTTTCGAGCGGTCCGACGCATCCTGTGAACTGACATGGCTCCAGGCGAACCGATAGCCGAACCGCAGCCGCGCGTGGACGAAGCATTCGATGTCGTCCTTAAGCCGGCGTCGCGCGGCACTCCGGCGCATGCGTTGAGCGAGATTCGCATCGAGGACGACCTGTTCGCAATCGGCCGCGGCGAAGCGCCGTTCGACGAGAGCCCGCCCGAAGCCGTCGCGCAACTGTCGCGTCGTCATGCGCGCATATTCATCGAAAACGGCTGCGTCTATATCGCGGACCTCGGGAGCAAGAACGGGACGACGTTGAATGGCACGCCCGTGCGTGATGTTCCCGCTCGCGTCAGAAACGGTGACGAGATCGCATTCGGTAGCCGGCTCGCGTATCGCGTGCAATGCGTGCCCCGCAGGCGTCGAATTACTGCGGCAAAGCAGGTCGCGCTCACGCTCGTGCCAGTGCGCGAAGAACTCGGTCTCGAACCGATCGAGCTCACGCAGTTTCCTTTTCTCGTCAGCAAGACCGACGACGTCTTCGCGCGTTATCGGCCGCGTTACCCGCATCAGGTCAATTACGTGTCGCGCCGTCACGCGCATGTGTTCATACGGGGCGGCGCGCCGTTCGTCGAAGATCTCGGCAGCACGAACGGCACTTTCGTCAACGGTCAACGCATAGGCGACTCGGCTATCGCACTCAAGGACGGCGACTCGGTGGCGTTCGGCGGCACGCATTTCGTCTATCGAGTGAGTTTGCACGGCGAAGAAAGCGAGTCCACGTTGACTGAAATGGCGGTCGCAACGCAGCCTGACGCGCACGACGAGCGCGACAGCGACAAAACGACGTTCGTCGGCTCTGCGCATTCGTTTCTCGACATCTTCTGCGTGGATCATGTCGAGCCGGGTGATGATGAGATCAACGCCGACGCTCACGCCGACTCCGCTCAGAAGGAACAACGCGGCGAGGCCAAACCCAAACGCGGCAAGTGGGCTCTCTTCATTCGCGAGTTGCAACGGGCGTTCATGGGCGAGGATCAGCGCGCCACGCTGCGCGCACGCGTCGTCACTGTCTGTGTGTTGCTGGCGCTCGTCGCCGGAGGCTTCGCAATTTTTCATGCCGGATCAGTAGAGCGCCGCGCGAAGTCGCTCATGGCAAGCGGCGACTATGCGCAAGCTGCGGTGTTGAGCAACGACTATCTCCGCATGCATCCGCACGACGCGCCGTTCACTTCGATGAATACGGAGGCCGTACTGAAGGCCGGCGTGCCGCGTTGGCTCGCCGCGTTGCGCAAAGGCGATTATGCGCAGGCCGAGAGCGTCATCGCGCAGATGGAAGCGTTGAGCGAGCACAACACGGAGGTCCGTTCCATGCTCGATGAATTGCGCTGGATCGGCAAGCTCGAACGTTTCGTCATGAGCCGTGGCGGCCCTGACGCGCCCCTTCGAATATACGCAGACGAACCGCGCATTGTGGACATCCTGAAGCCTTGGGAAGCGGACGCGGGAAGTCATCAGCGCGATCTGGACCGCATCGCGGGCTACGTGCCCGAGTTCCGCGATCCTTACGCGCTCGCGCTCAGCCATCTGCGCAAGCTGCAAAGCGATGATTCGGTCTATCTCGCGGCCATCGATCGATTAAATGCGAGTGTCGTGAAGAGCCTCGCTACGGACGACCTCGATGCGATTGATGCCGCGTTGAAAGACTATGCAGACCGGTATCCGCGTCTGGGCGGTCTCGAACGCCTGCGCGCCGATGCGAATGCCTACGCGAGCCTCAAGCACGCGATGACCGCAAAGAGCCTCGCACCGCTCGCCGACTGGATCGGAACGACGACATTCTCGACGCCGCCTTTCAAGGACAAGTGGGCGGAACTGAGCGCGCACCAGTTGCCGCCTGCCGCTGTGTTGGCGCAATACGCGGCTGTATCCGATGCCTGGCGCAATGGTCGCAGCGCTCAGGCAATTTACCTACTGACCAAGATTCCGCAGGGCAATTGGACTCCGACCTTGCAGGGCGAACTGGCGCACAAGAAGGCCGTGGCCGCCCAGTTTGACGAGTTGCAAAAGACACGCGGCTCGGGACGCTATGAAGACGCACTGCTTTCGTTCTATGAATCGCTCGACCCACAGAGCGACGGCTTTTTCGTTAAGGCTGTCGCGCCCGACATTGCGGCGCTCAACGGCAAAGCAGCCGCGCGAGGGCAAGCGTTGATGACTCAGGCGCAGACGCTTTGGGAGCAGTACCGGACGAACGGAGGAATAGGCGGGTCGCAACGGCTGGAGTCGGACGTGTCGGATGGCTTTCGAACGCAGGCCAAGCGCTTGTCGGACGCGCGGGACGCTTCGGTTCGTGGCATGCGCATGCTCAGGCAAGCGTCGCAAAATGGCGCGGCGGATCAAGGCAGATGGAATGCGCTGAGCAAAGAGATAGATGACGAAGCGGCTCTGCAACGGCGCTCTCTGCAAGAGCTTCGCATGGTGCTGGATCCGTCGCTGCTGCAAACAAAACTAAATCTGATTGGAGGAACGAGCGGTGAAGCGCAACGCACCCCTTAGGCCATTCTCAGAGGCACTCGGCGATCACGGCGCCGAAGGCGTCGCGATTCTCACCGCGGAGCCGCTCAAGCTCACGCAAGCCGTGGTGCTTGCCATGGTCGCGCTCGTCGTTGCGGCGCTCGCGTGGTCCTTCATCGGTCACGCGGACGTCCTCGTCACCGCGCAAGGCACGCTTGCGCCCGAGTCCGAGGTTAGGCGCTTCTACGCGCCTATCGACGGGGAACTGGCCGACCTCTATATAGCGGAGGGGCAACCGGTGCGCAAAGACGACGTCGTGGCGCGCCTGAACGCACGCGGTGCGATAGAAGCCGCGACGAACGCACTGGAAGCGCAACTCAAGCTCGACGACGCCGAGCGCGAATGGAAGCAGTTTCCCGAGAAGAAGTTGTTGATGGAACGAAGAATCGCCGCGCTCAAGGACCAGATGGAAGTCGAGGAACATCAGCATCAGCAGCGAGTGAGCGAAGGCACGAGCAAGCTCGCCGAAGGGCAGAAGGCGCAGCTTCAGGAGCAGCGCAGCGTGCTGGAGAATGCGCGGCGCGCGCGCGATGCCGCAAAAAGCGAACTGGATCGCTTCGCGCGACTCTTCGCTTTGCCGGGCGGCGGCGGCGTGTCGGAATCGCAAGTGGAAGCGAAACGCAACATCTATCTCGAAGCGGATGGCGCCTATCGCGTCGAACAGGCGAAGCTCGCTGAACTCGACTTTCGCTTGAGCCATGAATTCAAGCAAGCGAAGGCGCAACTCGAAACGAGCGGTCAGGAAGCAACCAGCCTCAGGCTGCAATACGAGTCGGCCATGCGCGAGGTGACGAGCACAGAAGACAAGCTGCGTTTGCAATTGCAGACCGCACGTCTCGTCGCGGACGCCGCCGCGCGCATCCGCTTCGAGAACATCGACAAAGATAACTTCCTGCTGATTCTGGCGCCTGTGTCGGGTGTAGTCACGGACGTGACCTCGACTCAGCCGGGCGACAAGATTCAGGCGAATACGCCGCTCGGCGGCATCGCGCCGGCAAATGCGCGGCCGGTCCTGAAGATAGAGATCGCCGAGCATGATCGCGCGTTTCTGCGCGAAGGACAGCGCGTGAAACTCAAGTTCAATGCGTTTCCTTATCAACGATACGGCGTGATCGACGGCACGCTCGCCTTCATCTCGCCAGCGACAAAGCCGGGCGCAGTCGCCAAGCAACCGGTCTATGAAGGGCGAGTGACGCTGGACCGCGACTACTACCAGATTGCTGATACGCGATATCCGCTTCGCTATGGCATGACGGCTTCCGCGGAAATCGTGGTGCGCGAGCGCCGACTGATCGACCTTGGCCTCGATCCCTTCCGAAGCGTGGCAGGCTAAACCGAACGGAGAACGACATGACGGCGATTGTGCGAATCGACGATGAAGTGGTCGATGTCGACGAATTTCTCAGGCTCCTGAAACTCAACGGACAGTTCGACGGACTCGTCGAGCAACTGGTTCGCGACAAGCTCACGGTGCGCGCGGCGAAGAAGGCAGGCGTCACGCTCACGGCGGACGAGATACAGACCCGTGCCGATCAGTTCCGGCGCATCCGCGGATTGCACCGCGCAGCGGACATGAACAACTATCTTGACGCGCTCAATGTGAGCCTCGACGAATTCGAGGCCTATATCACCGACACGCTCTACCAGGAGAAAATGCTGGAACAGGTGGGCACGCAACGCGCAATCGAAGAGTATTTTCAACTCAATTCGCCGCGATTCGACGGCATCGAGGTGCGTCATATCGTTCTGGATTCCGAAGGAAGCGCGAAGGAGATGATGTCTTATCTCAACGACGATCCCGACAGCTTCGCGGACATGGCGCGCGAACATTCCCTCGCTGATACGCGTGACGGAGGCGGACTCATCGGCCGCGTGATGCGCGGGCAGTTGCGGGCGGATATCGAGGCCAAGGTGTTCAATGCCGAACCGGGCGACCTGCTCGGTCCGTTCGTCTCCGCAGACGGCGCCTCATACGAGATCTTTGCGGTGACGTCAAAGTATCCGGCACAGCTGGACGAGGAGACGACGGCGGAAATCCGTCGGCTATTGCGGGAAGAATGGCTCTTTGCAAGAGCGCAGGAACATGTGATTCAGGCGCGCTGAAAATTGCACACGGACATGGACGCTCCATCAAACCTCGACTCGCTCGCCAGTTTCCTTGCGACAGTGGAGATTTTGTCACCGCTTTCTCGCGATGAAATCGAGCAGTTGGCTCAGCACGCGGAGTCGCGCCGCTACGGCTTTGGCGAAACCGTGTGCAATGCCGGCGACGTGGCTGATGGCCTCCATGTCGTAAGAGCCGGCTCCGTGCGCATATTCACCGAGGAGCATGGCAAAGAGATCAGCATGGGCCTGAAGAAGGAGCGCGAGACTTTCGCCGACATCGCGATGCTGCGGGACTATCGGCATGAGTCGTCCGTGCGGTCTTCGGGCAAGACCGAACTTTTGTTCATTCCTCGTCGCGCGATCGAACCCGTCATCGCGAAGAATCCCGCGGCGCTCGCGTTCGCGACCAGCTATGTCGCCATTGCTTCAGCAGGCGGTTTCGTAGCCAAGCTGTTCGATCTGCGCGGCAAGCTCGACAAGGCAGAACTCGAAGAATGCGTGAGGAGCGTCGGCGTCAAGCGGATCGGTGAAGGCAAGGAGATTCTCAAGCAGGATGCTCGCGACGACAGGCGCCTGTATGTCGTGCGTCAAGGCGAAGTGCGCATCGTGCGTGAAGAAGGCGGGCATCAGTACGTGCTGGCAACGCTCGGCCCCGGCGAAATTTTCGGCGAGAAGGCGTGCGTGATGCGTCAGGAGCAAATGGCCTCGGCCATTGCGAACGCCGATACGCGCCTGCTCGTCATCCCTGAGAAGACAGTGCACTTCATCATCGAGCGCAACGTCAAGCTGCGTGAAGTGCTCGAAGAACGCATCCGCTTCAGCGAGCGCGAGTTACAGCGGCAAAAGAAACTCGCCGAACGCCGTAGCCTACCCGCGATGCTCGATTTGCACAGCAAGCCCGAACTCGGCGAACGGGTCATCAAACGGTTCGCATGGGTGCAGCAAGCCGAGGAGATGGATTGCGGGGCCGCGTGTCTTGCAATGATCTGCCGGCATTACGGCATCGGCATGACGCTCGGAAAGCTGCGCGAACTGGCTAACGTGACGACGCAAGGCGCGACGCTCGACAGTCTCGCGCGCGCGGGCGAGGCGCTCGGCTTCACCACGCGCGGCGTGCAGTGCACCTATGAATCGTTGCGCGGCTTCGAATTGCCGTTCATCGCGCACTGGGAGGGTTATCACTACATTATCGTCTACGGCATCTCGAAGGCGAACGTGTGGGTGGCGGACCCGGCGATAGGCTTCAAAGAGCTGACCGTGGACGAGTTCGAACGCGGCTGGAGCGGTACCTGTCTGGTCTTTTCACCAGCGCAGGATCTGGTGGAGAAGGCGGTCTCCAGTTCGCCGTGGATACGCTTCGTCGGATATATGAAGCCGTACCGCACCATCCTCCTGCATCTCTTTCTCGCCACATTCGTTATACAGGTTCTGGGCGTCATCCCGCCACTTATCATCCAGAACATTCTGGACGGCGTGATCGTTCACCAGAACGTCGGATTGCTCCATGTGCTGATTGCCGGACTCATCATCTCGAACGTCTTCTCGCAACTCATGTCCACGATTCGCGCGTATCTGGCGAACTTCATGATGCGCAACATGGACTTCGCGATGATGTCGCAATTCTTCAAGCATACGTTCTCACTGCCATTCAGCTTCTTCGCCAAACGCAAGACCGGGGACATCTTCGCGCGTTTTCAGGAGAATCACACCATCCGCGCTTTTCTGACTGAATCCACGGTCACGACAGTGCTGAACCTGTTGATGATCTTCATCTACTTCACCATCATGTTTCTCTACAACGTCAAGCTGACGTTGTTGCTGATTGCGTTCATCGTTCCTCTGATGGCGCTGACCGTACTCGCCACGCCTCGCATCAAGCAAAACGCGCGTGAGACGTTCTCGTCGGGAACGGACGCGCGGTCGTATCTGATGGAAGCGCTGGGCGGCGCCGAGACGGTCAAGGGGATGGGCATCGAGCGGGCCGTTCGCCTGAAGTGGGAGAAGAAGTACGCCAAGTCACTCGAGATTCAATATAAATCTCAACGCTTCAATATTGCGGTCGGCTTCTGTAGTCAATTGTTGAATGCTGCCACGACCATTGCAGTGCTATGGGCAGGCGCCAATCTGGTGCTCGCACGCGAGTTGACCATCGGCCAGCTCATCGCGTTCAACGCATTCATGGGAAGCGTATTGTCGCCGCTCATGGGCCTCATCAATCTCTGGAGCCTGCTCAACGATGCCGGCGTCGCCATGGAGCGTCTCGGCGATGTGCTCGACATCGAGCCCGAGCAGAAGCCAGCGGACATGCAGCAACGCGTGATGCTACCCGACCTTCAGGGCGACATCCGGTTTAACGGGGTCTACTTCCGATACGGCGAGGGGGACGCGCCTTACGTGCTCGAAAACATCAGCTTCGATATCAAGCCGGGCGAACTGATTGCAGTGGTCGGGCGCAGCGGATCAGGAAAGACGACGCTCGCCAAGCTGCTCGTCGGCTTCTATGCGCCGACGGAAGGCAAGATGACGGTGGATGGCTACGACATCAATGTGATCGACAAAGGCTTCTATCGCGCGCAGATCGGTTATGTGATGCAAAGCAACCTGCTCTTCTCCGGCACCATCGCCGACAACATCGCAAGCGGCGACGAAGCGCCGGATCGCAAGCGCATAGAGGAAGTCGCGAAGATGGCCGACGCGCACGGTTTCATCAGCAAGATGCCGCTCGGCTATGAGCAGGTGGTCGGCGAACGCGGCGTGGGGCTATCGGGCGGTCAGATGCAACGTCTGTGCATTGCACGCGCGCTCTATCATGATCCGCGCCTGCTGGTATTCGACGAAGCGACCTCCGCGCTAGATACGCAATCCGAAAGCAATATCCTCGGCAACATGCAGGAGATTTTGAAAGGGCGAACGGCCGTCATCATCGCGCACCGCCTGTCGACGATCATGCGCGCCGACAAGATCCTCGTGCTCTACGAGGGCGGCATCGTGGAGCAGGGCAAGCATGATGAGCTTGTCGCGAGAAAAGGCATGTACTACCAACTCGTGCAGAAGCAATTGAGCGCAGCATGAAGATACTCGACCAACCGGAAAGCGACAGCAACGTACCTGCATCGGCTATTTCGTATGCGGGTCTCATCGAGAAGATCGAGATATTGCGTTCGACGCTACGGTGGACCTCGCGCCTCGAACGTCCCGAGATCGAGAAGCTGTTACGACAGGCGAGCGCGCTGCGCGACGAGGTCATGCAGCTCTCGCACAAAGAACGTTTCGTACAGGCCGCGGCATCGGAGCCGAAGCGGGAGATGTCCGCGGGCGCCAGGCGACAGGCACTCCTGGAACGCAGCTTCATCTTCGAAGGCACATTCGGCGATAACCCGAAGCTGCTCGAGGCACTGGAAATCGCGGAAAAAGCGGCGCCGACCGATCTGCCGGTGCTGATCGACGGTGAGAGCGGGACCGGTAAGGAATTGATGGCCAAGGTCATTCACGCAAACGGCTCGCGTGCCGACAAGCCGTACATTTCCGTGAACTGTGGCGCGATTCCGGAGAATCTCATCGAATCGGAACTGTTCGGCCATCGCAAGGGGGCGTTCACGGGCGCCACGAACGACCGCAAAGGAAAATTCGAGAGCGCGCATACAGGGACCATCTTCCTCGACGAGATCGGCGAGTTGCCGCTGTCAGGCCAAGTCAAGTTGCTGCGCGTGCTAGAAGCGCATGAAATACAGCGCGTCGGCTCTGACGAGCCTATTGCAGTCGATACGCGTATCGTCGCGGCGACGAATCGAAATCTACGGCGCTGGTGCGAGGAAGGCCGGTTTCGCGAAGACTTGTTCTATCGCTTGAGTGTCATTCATTTGACGCTGCCGCCATTGCGTGAACGTCGCGATGAGATTCCGCTGCTGCTCGCCTATTTCGGCGACGAAGCGGCGGCTGCGCTCAAGCGCCGTCCGGTGAAAATGTCTCCGCGGTTGCGGGACTTCCTGCGCAGTTACGACTACCCGGGCAACATCCGCGAGTTGCGCAACATGGTGTATCGGCTTGCTTGCCTCGCAGGCGATATGGCGGATATCGAGCATCTGCCGGTGGACATACGCCCGAAGTCATCGCTCGCCATTGCAATGGGAGCGCCTTCGGCAAGCGGCGAAGGTGTCGCCATGGCCGGCTCGCTGAGCGAAGCGAAGCGTGTAGCAAGCGACGAAGCAGAGCGGGCGTTTCTCGAACGCGGCTTGCAGGAAGTGGGCGGCACGGTAGCGGAACTTGCGCGGCGCTACGACATGAACCGCTCTCACTTGCAAATGCTCCTGAAGAAGCACGGGCTTCATTCGAAAGACTTCAGGCTCGCAGCGCAGCGAAACAAACAGTAAGCAAGCGCGGCTCACAGAGTGGGATTCACTTGCGTTCTGTCCGACCCGAGAACGTCTTCAGCGTGAGCGACGACGAGTGAAATGTTATCTCGTCCACCGCGCTCCAGCGCCATCTCCAGCAGCCGCTGCGCCGCAGCCTCGCAATTGCCCGGCGCCAGTTCGCTCGCCATTTCGGCTTCGGTCACTTCGTTGGACAAGCCATCGCTGCATAGCAGGAACGTATCGCCGTCGGCCAGCGCGACGCTGCTTTCGTCGAGTTCCAGTGTGTCGAGCGCGCCTACGGCACGCGTAATCAGATGCTGCGCGGGATGATGCAATGCTTCTTCCGCCGTCAACTGGCCGCGTGCCTTGAGTTCTTCCACATGACTATGATCGCGCGTCAACTGCGCGAGGCGGCCGTTCCGGAATAGATAGATGCGGCTATCGCCCGCCCACAGATAAGCGCACGCGCCGCCGCGCGCCGCGAGCAATACCACGGTACTGCCTATGCGCGATACCTGTCGCCGTGCTGCCTCTGCACGCAGTTCATCGTTCACTCGCAGAAGCTGATCTCGTGCTTCTGCGATGACGTGTCCCAATGCGCCGCCTGTCGATAAGCTAGCGAGACGCTCGATCACCATGCGGCTTGCGAGATCGCCCACTGCGTGTCCGCCCATGCCGTCGGCCACGGCCCATAGACCCTGCTCGGGCGAGTTGAGCACCGCGTCTTCGTTGACTAAGCGGACGCACCCCACGTCCGAGCGCGCGGCGGATGTCCATCCGAACTCTGTTGAGAAGGTCACGCCAGTCTCCTTGAACGGACGCTAGAGCAGTGCAATCTTGCTGCGCGCGACGTCAGCCTGCGCGATTCGCCGATATTGCGTTGGGCGTCACCGTGAGGCTCGCTCCATCGCCGGAATTCTGCACGTCGACGGACTGAAACTGATTGATCATTTGGCCGGCTGTGAAGTTGTTCGTAATGTCGTAGACGTTGACGACCCCGCCGAAGTTCGCGTGACGGTCCGCTATGAACGGCGTGATCCAGCCGTAAACCCATGGCGCGCCGCCCCCTCCGGCAATCGCGGACATTGCCGTGTGGTCGAGCCGGCGGTCGAAGGCGAGATCGGTGATGGTGAGCGTGGCCATTGTGCCTCTCCAGGCTGAGTCTTAGGAACGCACGAAGTAAATGCAAGGCTCGTGCCGATTCAGTGCGCCTCGCGAGCGGGCGAATCGACGGACTTCCGCGCTCTTACACCAGCGGCGATGTTAGCGGCTCGCCAACATTGTCTGCCGAAGAGAACGCTATAAACCAACACCGCCTCAGAGCCCTAACTGACGCTGGACACCCAACAAACTGTCCACACAGCGTTGGCTTAGCCTCAACACATCTGGCTGGAAGAAGGCATCGCACGCTTCGCTGAAGCCCGCAAATCGAGGCTCCGCAACGACTGGCAAGAAAGCTGCAAACGACATGGCAAACAGGCGCGAAACGAACACATCGCGCCAAGCCTGCGAGACTGGAGCGAGCCATGTCAATCACGTCAACGTCGATAAGGACCGATCAGGCGCCCGTAACGCGCGTGCTTCCGTTCGATGACGAACCGCCGGTCGGCAGCGAACTGATCACGCGCCGCTGCGGCTATGAACACCATGGCATCTATGCGGGCAACGGCAAGGTCATTCACTATGCGGGCTTCGCCAAGTCGTTGCACCGCGGTCCCGTCGAAGAAGTGACAGTCGCGCAGTTCGCAGACGGCTACGGCGTGATCGTTCGTCAACACGCTTCAGCGTACTTCGTCGGCGTCGAAGCGGTGCGTCGCGCGCGCAGCCGTCTTGGCGAGAACCGCTATCGCCTCCTGACCAACAACTGCGAGCACTTCGTCTCGTGGTGTCTGTTCGGCGAGGCGCGCAGCACGCAAGTGCGCGCCTGCCTCGTTCATCCTCGCGTCGCCATTCACGCGGTGAGAGGGCTCGTTCGAGCCTATATCGCCGCACAGCGTCGCCGTCGCGCGAATTCACTGCCTGCCTGCGCCACGGATTGCGCCGCACTGGCCATGTAAAGGAGACCATCATGCACGCTTCGGCAAACTCATTGCACAGCGCCGTCGACAAATGGCTCGCGCCGACGGTCGCCCATCCCGCGCGCGTCGCGCAACTGTGCCGCTCGCAAGTCACCGGTATCCGCTACGTGCGCATCGAGGGCTGGCATGGCGGGACGTTGATCGACATCATTTTCTTTCGTCACGACGACGGCACATGGAACGTGTTTCCGCCTCAGGCACGCCGTCCCTCGATGAATGCTCAGAGGCTTGCAGCTTGAGCCGAGCAATGCCTCGCTTTGACACGGGCGACGTGCTGCCGCTACGCTTGGCACGACCGCCCGCGTCCGTTGTGGCGTACGATGGGGCAGTCATGGTACTTTTTACGTCCGTGAACCAGCTCGTACATTTTCGAGGTATTGTCGATGACCCAGCCGCAATCCGCTGACCTTTCCACGGCCGCCGGCGCGATCCCCGATTCCGAAGCCGGGAACAACCCGCTCGGTATTGCGGGGCTGGAATTCGTGGAGTTCTCGAGCCCGGATCCGCAGGGCCTTGCCGCGCTGTTCGAACGGCTAGGCTTCGTGCCAGTGGCGCAGCACGTAAGCAAGGCCGTGACGCTTTATCGTCAGGCCAGCATGAATTTCCTGCTCAACGCCGAGCCCGATTCCTTCGCCACGCGTTTCGCAGAGACACATGGGGTGGGCATTGCGGCCATCGGCATTCGCGTGGTGAACGCGCAAATCGCTCATGAACGCGCGGTGGACTACGGCGCGTGGGACTTCGAGGGAGAGAAGATCGGCCCTAACGAACTCGCCATTCCCGCTATTCAGGGTATCGGCGATTCGCATATCTATTTCGTCGATCACTGGCCCGGCAAGAACAGCGGCGAAGCCTCGATTTATGACATCGACTTTCGGCCGCTCGATCATGAGCCCACTGGGCTCGGCGGTACGGGCCTGCTGGAAGTCGATCACTTTACGCAGACCGTCGGCGCGGGCCGCATTCGAGAGTGGCTCGACTTCTACCGGGAAGTACTGCATTTCGAAGAGATTCACGAGGTGCATCCTGACTGGCATGTGTCGCAAGATTCGGCTGTCACGGTTTCGCCGTGCGGCTCCATTCGCATTCCCGTGTATGAAGAGGGCACGTATCGCACGGATCTCATGCAGCAGTATCTGCCGGACCATGAAGGCGAGGGCGTGCAGCATATCGCGCTTGCGTCATCGGATATCTTTGCTTCTGTCGATGCGCTGCGCGCACGCGGAGTGCGCTTTCTCACGCCCCCGCCGCGCTATTACCACGAAATCGACACCCGTTTGCCGGGACATGGCCTCGATATCGAGCAACTGCGTACACGCGGCATTCTCGTCGACGGAGAAATACTTCCGGACGGCACGCCGCAACTCTTTCTTCAAACGTTTCTCGAACGCCGGCCCGGCGACATGTTCTTCGAGATTGTCGAGAGACGCGGGCATCATGGCTTCGGTGAAGGCAATCTGGATGCGATAGCAAAGGCGCAACGCTGAGAGCGCGCGTCTTTGCCTTGTCTGCAATCACCGCACGACGATGGTTCCCGTCATATGCGGATGCAACGAGCAGAAGTACTTGTACGTGCCCGGCCGATCGAACTCATGCGAGAAAGTGTCGCCGCTATCAAGCGGGTCCGATTTGAACGACTTCGCTTCATCCACGACGGTATGCAGCATGTCGTCGCGATTGATCCACGTCACCTTCGTTCCCGCCGGGACCGTGAGCGTCGGCTGGCTGAACGCGAAGTTGTCGATGGTGATGGTCGGCGCGGCCACCGCGGCGACTTGTTGTGCTGGCTCTTCGGCGCAAGCCGAGGGCATCATGCCGAAGAGTCCCTTGACGATGACCGCGACCGCTAGCTGACGCACGCATCGTCCTGCGAAAGATGCATTCATGCGCGTGCTCCTTCGAGTGACGTATCGACGATTGCCAACTGCTCGCGTCCCGGTATGTGCGTGACGGCTCGCAGGCCCAGCATGGACCGCAACTGTTCTGCGCCGACTTTCATGGGACCGGGGCCGGCTGCCGAACCGGGCGCAGGTTGAGGAAACGCAGTCGACATCGCGGAATAGAATCGCATGTCGCCTTCCACTTTTTGCGCGACCTGATGGACGTGTCCGTTCAACACTGTCACGGAACCGAAGCGCTTCAGAAGCGCGAGTGCTTGCGCGCTGTCGTCGGTGCCCCAGCCCCATTGCGGGTAGAGCGCCCAAAGCGGAATATGCGCGAAGACGACAATCGGCGTGCTGCTGGTTCTTGCCTGCAAGTCCTGTTTGAGCCACGCGAGTTGCGCGTCGCCGAGATAGCCGAGGCCGCCGCCCTTCAGGTCGAGGACATTCGTCAGGCCGATAAAATGCACACCGCCTTCATCGAAGCTATACCAGTGACGCACGCCGCCTTTGCCATACTGGCCCGCGAAGCCCGCGAAAAACGGATCGCCGTTTTCGACGAGCACGTCATGCTCGCCGGGCACGTAATGCACCGGCATGCCGGCTTCGTTGATGATCTGCGTGGCCGTGTCGAATTGAGCGGGCTTCGACAAGTGCGTGATATCGCCTGTGTGGATCATGAATGCGGGACGCTGTGGCATCGCGCGGACATGACTGATGGCTTCCTGCAGCGTCGCTGTCGGCTCCGTATTCGGATCTTTGTTGAATCCGATATGACTATCGCTGATTTGCACGAAACTGAAAGAGCGAGTGGCTTCGGCCGCATGAGCCGACGAGATCAGTTGCGAGCGCGGCACGCCGCCGCTGATCGTCCATAGCACGCCCGCACCGGCCCACGCCATGCACGAGAGAGCCGTGCGCCGGCGTTTGCCGTGATCGTCGAGTTCGGACGAACAAGATGAAGGATTGAGTTCGGTTTGCACGGCGGCTCCTTGATGAAATGACGTATCCAGCGTCCATCCAACCAGTGCAGCGCCTCCGATATTCCCAAGTAAAACTTTTTTGCCCGCGGCCGAAATACCAAGGAATAAATCGGCGAGACGAGCGGTAACAGCGAGTGTGGGCGCAATCAATAGGTTCGATTTCGGTGGCTTAGGGAGATCCGCGCAATGTGGCCAAGCAGGTCGAAGGTAGACGAGTCCCCGCATGCGCGCTTCGAAGCGACGGTCATGCCGCACCTCGATGCCGCCTATAACCTTGCGCGCTGGCTCTCGGGCAGCCCGAGCGATGCCGATGACGTCGTGCAGGAAGCCTATCTGCGCGCGTTCCGTTTCTTCTCGGGCTTCGAAGACGGCGATGAGTCGAACGCGCGGGGATGGCTGCTCGCCATCGTGCGTAATACGTGGTTCACGGAGTGGCGTCGTCGCGTGCAGTTGGCGGACGCGACGCCGTATGACGAGGAGATCGCCGGCGATCAGGCACTGCCGGGATGGTCTGACGATGCCGGCGTGAGTCCGGAGACGCTCGCGGTGCGCAAGGACGAGGTACAACTGGTGCATCGCGCGCTGGAGTCACTGCCGCTGGTCTTTCGGGAGGTGCTGGTGCTGCGTGAGTTGGAAGACATGAGTTATAAGGAAGTGGCCGCCATTACGGGCGTGCCGATAGGAACCGTGATGTCGAGACTCGCGCGCGGCCGGAAAATGCTGGCGGCAGCAGTGCGCGCAGCCCAGGGCGACAGACCGAACGTGCGGCTCGTGCGCAAGTCAGAACCGGGTCATTCCGAGGAATCGGGCAATGGACAATAACGAAACCGCCTCGCTCGAAACGAGGTTGACCGATGGCTCCCTCTATCACCGCGCGCCGGCGCACCTGCGTGCGCAAGTGCTGGCGCGCGTGCGGGACGAAGCGGCTAGCGAAGCACGCCGGCAATCGCCAACGCCTCGCACGCGCAACACATGGCGGCTGCCTTTCTCCGCGCCGTGGCCCTTCTTCGGCGGGGCATTTGCGGGCGCGACCTTATCGGCAGTCGTATTGGGCGCCGTGCTCTGGGTTCAGACCGCGGCCCGCATGCCGGCCGAATCGCCGATCGCGCAAGAGATCGTATCGAGCCATGTGCGGGCGCTCATGTCGGATCGACCAATAGACGTTCTATCCAGTGATAAACATACGGTAAAGCCGTGGTTCAACGGCCGCATCGACTATGCGCCGCCCGTCATTGACCCGGCAGGACCGGGCTATGCCCTGGTCGGCGGACGGCTCGATTACATCGGGCATCGCCCGGTAGCGGTGGTCGTTTATCGCTATCTGAAGCATCCGATCGACGTGTACGTGTTACCCGAAAAAGCATCGGCCGGAACGCAAAAGGACACGAAAGCAGTCGTCACGCGCTCGGACGACGGCTATGCGCTTGCCCGCTGGAACCAGGATGGCATGACCTTCTGGGCCGTGACCGATGCGTCGGGCGCCGTGCTGCATCAGTTCATACAGGCGATCGAGGCCGGCGCGCCTCGCTAAAGCACATAGCGCGGCGCTTCTGGACGACGCGCATTTCTCGCTGCGCCCATTTGGTGTTACCTTGCCCGAAACGGACAAGGAGACGCCATGAACAGCAGCAGCGCCCCGCCTCGTCACCACGCCTATTCGTCATCGGCACGGCTTGTCGAGCGCGGCAAGATCGTGTCGGCACGCGAGGCCGTGCGACTCATCCGCTCGGGCGACACCATCGCGACGAGCGGCTTCGTTGGTGTCGGCTTCGCGGAAGAAGTGGCAATTGCGCTCGAGGCGCGCTTTCTCGAAGGCAATACAGCCGGTGACGCCGAAGCAGACGAGCCGATCGCGGATCTCACTATCGTCTATGCCGCCGGCCAAGGCGATGGCCGTGCGAAAGGCCTCAATCATTTCGCGCATGAAGGACTCGTGAAGCGCGTGATTGGCGGCCACTGGGGACTCGTTCCCGGCTTGCAAAAGCTCGCCATCGAGAACCGCATCGAAGCGTATAACCTGCCGCAAGGCGTGATTTCCCAACTCTTTCGCGATATCGCGGCACATCGTCCCGGGCAGCTATCGACCGTCGGTCTCGGCACATTCGTCGATCCACGCAATGGCGGAGGAAAACTCAATGCCCGCACGACCGAGGATATCGTGCGTCTCATGCAGATAGACGGCACCGACTATCTGTACTACAAGTCCTTTCCCATCGACGTTGCAATCGTGCGCGGAACGACGGCCGATCTGAACGGCAACATCACGATGGAAAAGGAAGCACTGACGCTGGAAGCACTCTCTATTGCAATGGCCGCGCGCAACTCCGGCGGCATCGTCATCGCGCAAGTAGAACGGCTCGCCGAGTCGAACACGCTCAACGCGCGGCAAGTAAAAGTGCCGGGCGTCATGGTGGATTGCGTCGTTGTCGCGCGCCCGGAGAATCACTGGCAGACCTTCGGCGAGCAATACAGCGCCGCGTTTTCCAGCGAATTGCGGGTCGCCGCGGGTTCGCTGCCGCCCATGCCGCTCAACGAACGCAAGGTGATCGCGCGTCGCGCCGCGTTCGAACTGATGGCCAATAGCGTGGTGAATCTCGGCATCGGCATGCCGGAAGGCATTGCGAGCGTGGCCAACGAAGAACAGGTGATCGACCTCTTTACGATGACGACCGAACCGGGCGTGATAGGCGGCATCCCGGCTGGCGGCCTGAATTTCGGCGCCGCGACGAACACGCAGGCAATCATCGACCAGCCTTACCAGTTCGATTTCTACGATGGCGGAGGGCTGGATATCGCCTTCCTCGGGCTTGCGCAAGCCGACCGCGAAGGCAATCTCAATGTCAGCAAGTTCGGCCCCAAGCTCGCCGGCGCGGGCGGGTTCATCAACATTAGTCAGTCGGCCAAGAAGGTGGTTTTCGTCGGAACGTTCAACGCGGGCAAGCTCGATATTGTTATCGAAGACAGCAAGCTCATCATTCGCCGAGACGGGAATTGCCGCAAATTCGTGGATGCCGTCGAGCATCGCACGTTCAGCGGACCCTATGCGGTGGAGCGCGGTCAGACGGTGATTTACATTACCGAACGCTGTGTGTTCGAACTGACTAGCGAGGGATTGGCACTGAAGGAAGTGGCACCCGGCATCGATGTCGAGCGCGATATCGTGGCTCAGATGGACTTCCGGCCCGTGATTGCGTCCGCTCCGAGCCTGATGGATCCGCGCATATTCACGGAAGAGCCGATGGGCCTGCGCAAGATCCTGCTAGGCCTCGATCTCTCGGAGCGATTCAGCTACGACGCGGATAAGAATCTTTTCTTCATCAACTTCGAAGGCTTTGAAGTGGCGAGCCTGCACGACGTCGAAGCGATTCGCCTCGAAGTCGAGAAGCAACTCGCCGGCGTAAGCGTCAAGCCGCACGCTATCGTCAACTATGATAATTTTTCCATTCGCCCCAGCATGCTCGACGCTTATTCGGAGATGGTCACGGGGCTAGTCAGTCAGTTCTATGGCGGCGTGACGCGCTATACGACGAGCAGCTTCCTACGCATGAAACTCGGCGATGCGCTGAAACGACGGGGCGTCGCGCCTTATATCTACGAAAGTCCGCAGGAAGCGCGCGAACATGGCACCCGGCGGCCACGTCGACCTTAGCTTCTTGCTGTCTGAGCCGGGGGCGTTTGCTTGTCCACCCGCAAGCGGCTATGGCGTATGCCGTATGTGAAGTAGATGACGATGCCGATCGCCATCCATATGATGAGTCGTATCCATGTATCGGCAGGCAAGCCGGACATGAGGAAGACCGACGAGATCGCCCCTAACGGAGCCACGATGAACACGGCGGGCGTTTTGAAGGCCCGCTTCAACTCGGGTTGCTTGATGCGCAAGACCAGCACGCCGACGCAGACAACGGCGAATGCGAACAGCGTGCCGATGCTGACGAGTTCGCCTACGAGGCCGATCGGAAGCAGGCCTGCAAGGACCATCACGATCAGGCCGGTGATGATCGTCGTGATGTACGGCGTATGGAAGCGCGGATGAATCTTCGAGGCGAAGGGCGGCAGCAACCCGTCTCGCGCCATCGAATAGAAAATACGCGGCTGACTCAGCAACAGAACGAGAATGACCGATGTCAGGCCGAAGATCGCGCCCAGCTTTACGATAGGCGAGAGCCAGCGCATGCCGATGGCATCCACGCCGACCGCGATCGGGTCGGACACGTTCAGCTTGTCGTACGACACGATGCCCGTCAGCACGTACGAGACGAGGACATACAAGATCGTGCAGATGGTGAGCGAGCCGAGCAGGCCGATCGGCATGTCGCGGCGTGGATTACGCGTCTCCTGCGCGACGCACGACACTGAATCGAAGCCGATATAAGCGAAAAAGACGACCGCCGCTCCGCGCAGTACGCCGCTCATGCCGTACACGCCGGATTCGCCGGTATTGGGTGGAATGAACGCGCCTGTGGGATTCTTTGCGGTGACCCAATGACTCGTATCGACATACGCAATGCCTGCCGCGATGAACGCGAGCACGATAAGCACTTTGATGACGACGATGAAGCTGTTCACCCGCGCCGATTCGCGAATGCCTATCACCAGCAGGATGGTGATGAGCCCGACGATGACCATGGCGGGCACGTTCAGGATAGCGCCTGCGTGACTCCATCCCTTGCCGGGGTCATAGGCGAAGGGCGCTTGTGAGAGCTGCGCAGGAATATCGATATGCAGTGAGTGCAGGAAGCTGACGACATAGCCCGACCAGCCGATCGCCACCGTCGTTGCGCCGACGGCATATTCCAGTATCAAGTCCCAGCCGATGAGCCATGCGATCAGCTCGCCCATCGTCGCGTAAGCGTACGTGTAAGCGCTTCCTGAGACGGGTACGGTCGAAGCCATTTCCGCATAACAAAGGCCGGCAAGCGCGCATACGATTGCGCCCAGCACAAACGATATGACGATGGCAGGGCCCGCATTCGAAGCCGCCGCGTGTCCCGTGAGCACGAATATACCCGCCCCGATAATGCAGCCGATGCCGAGCATGGTGACATCGAGCGCGGTAAGCGAGCGTTTCAACGCGTGGCCGCCTTGCTCCTGCAAACCCTCGTCTGTCTCCGATGCTTCTTTTTGCAGTGCAGCGACGGTCTTTCTCTGCATGACGGCCACGATCACCTCCGGTCCCTTGGCAGGACAGTTGCAGGGCGACGAGTCATCGCCGGCCTGGGTTGCAGTTTCGTAATAGCAGATTTTGCCGAGGAATACGAGAACGAAGCCACGCATGCCCGCGCGCATGGGCCAAGAAGCGCCCGGTCGCTGTTAGCATTCTCCGTGCCGAAGACCGCATGCGCAGCGGGGTGATTCATGGCGGTGGTCCGCTCTCGCGCGGAGCGGCACTATAATCGGCTTGTCGGTTTCGCTTTGACCAAGGGGACCTGTTGCACGAAGGCGCAACGCTCTCTGATTATTCCTTGACGTGGAGATCAAATATGTCCATCCGCATTGGCGATGAAGCCCCCGATTTCACCGCAGAAACCACCGAAGGCCCGATTCGCTTTCACGAGTGGATCGGCGACAAGTGGGCGATCCTTTTCTCGCATCCCAAGGACTTCACGCCCGTCTGCACCACCGAGCTCGGCTATATGGCGAAGCTGAAGCCCGAGTTTGACAAGCGCAACACCAAGATCATCGGTTTGTCGATCGATCCGGTCGACAATCATGCCAAGTGGGCGAAAGACATCGAGGAAACACAGGGCACGGCCGTCAATTACCCGATGATCGGCGATGCGGATCTGACCGTCGCCAAGCTCTACGACATGATTCATCCGAATGCGAGCGGCGGCGGTCCGCGCACGGCCGTCGACAACGCCACCATTCGGGCCGTATTCATCATCGGTCCGGACAAGAAGATGAAAGCGACCTTCACGTATCCGATGAGCGCGGGCCGCAATTTCGACGAAGTGCTCAGGTTGCTGGACGCGCTGCAACTGAACGCGAAGCATACCGTTGCCACGCCGGTGAACTGGAAGCCGGGCGATGACGTCATCATCCCGACCTCGGTTTCCGACGAAGACGCCAAGAAGAAGTATCCGGAAGGCTTCAAGACGCTCAAGCCTTATCTGCGTACGGTTGCGCAGCCGAAATAAGCGGTTGCCGGACCTTCGATGCGCTGTGCGGTGTCCCGCGCAGCGCACGTTCTCAGACGTGCCCCGTGCGTCTTTCCGGAGACGTGTCGACTTCTCCGGGACGGCGCAGCATCTTGTCCACTTCGCCTGCGTGCAGTTCTTCGGTCTGAATCATCTGCCGCGCATACTCCTCCAGCGCAACCGAGCGGTCTTCCACGAGCCTCAAAAGATCGCGATAAAGGTCGAGCGCGACTTTTTCTGCTTGCAGCGACTCGCGAAGAATGGTCGCGATATCGAACGTGTGATTGTCCAGCAGCGGGCCGATTTCCAGCGATGGATACGCGCCGAGTGTGGTGATCCATTCGCCCGCCTGATGCGCGTGCATCAGCGATTCATCCGCCTGTGCGCGCAGCCATGAAACGATCGGTATGCGGCCGAACCCGAAGACGAGAAACGAATAGTGCGTGTAGCGCACGACGCCGGCGAGTTCGGATTCGAGAATCCGGTTCAATACGGCGACGACCTCTTCCTTGTCGAGTTCTGCCATCTCTGCCTCCGAGTCTCAATGCCGAGCGGCTGGCACACCGAATCATTGACCCATTGTAGTCATTGATTCCTGCACTCGCATTGGAAAAGGCAGAGGCGATCACACCGCTTCTTCGATCCACATGGAAGAAGTACGCTCGAGCATGTGCGACATGATCGAGCGCGCGCCTTCTGAATCGCCCGCGTCGATGGCGCGGACCACTTTCCCGTAATCGCTGATCTCCGACTCGGGCATGCGCGAAAGCCCCTGAGAGGGATTGCGCAACGTAGCTTTGATCGTCCTCATAGCCACACGCACCACGCTACCCATCTGGCGCAGAATCTCGTCGCCGCTGGCATCGAGAATAGCGGTCAACAACGCTTCCTCCGTGGTCGCGTGGGTGTTCTCTTCGGGACTCGCATGCACGAGGCGCTGAAAGGCGGCATTGATACCGATGCGCTGATGCCTGTTTGCACGCGCCGCCGCAAGCGCGGCCGCCGGTGGATCGACGAGCGACCGAAACTCGACGAGACGTCGCAGACAGTCCGGATCCGGCAGGGCGCGCAAGCGCCACTCGGCCACTTCAGAATCGATGATGAGCCACTCGTGCGCAGGCCGAATGCGGGTGCCTGTCTTCGGCCGCACATCCAGCATGCGCCGCGAGATGAGAACGCTCAATGCCTCGCGCATGATGGTGCGGGAGACACCATGCTTCTGCGAGAGAAGGATTTGAGGCGGCAGAATGTTGTCCTTGTATTCTCCGTTGATAATGCCCGCGACGAGTTGGTTCACCACGCGCTTGACGAGCGATGCTTCATATCCATGGTTCATTTTTTGTTCTCGTGAAAACACCCCACGCTCCGGCTGCGCGTCGCCCGTTGCCGGGCCGCTACCGCTTTCCCTGCCATGCGGCGCCTCGGCGCGCCGTGTATTGGTCTCCCTACATTGCCTGCCTTCCCGGCACCCTTCGCCGGGAAGGCGTGCAGCACATACCCCATAGCGGTCGGTCATGGTCTGGAAACGCGCCGTCTATCCGCTGCAGCAAGCGTATCGTCCCTCGGCATGCTTTAACAATATGGTTCATTGGGAATTCGACTGACTATCGTGCGTCGTCCCACAAAGTTGCGCCGGCATGCAGAGCGCAAGCGTTTGCGGGTCGAAGCCCGTGCCGGAAGCCCTTAGCGGTGTTGTGATATTTTCCCGTTGCAAAGCGAACGGACTTCGCGTGATGCAGTGACCAGGAGAAAGGAAACATGAAGATTGCTGTCATGGGTGCGGGTGCAGTGGGCTGTTATTACGGCGGCATGCTCGCTCGCGCAGGACATGAAGTCGCGTTTATTGCCCGGCCCCAGCACGTCGAAGCAATCCAGCGAGAAGGCTTGAGGCTCGACACGCAGACTTTCGATGAGCACGTCCGCGTGTTGGCCAGTACAGACGCGAGCGCGGCGAAGGGCGCGCAGTTGGTGCTGTTCTGCGTCAAGTCGACGGATACGGACAGCGCCGCACAGGCACTCAAACCATGTCTCGATGCAGGCGCGCTGGTCTTGTCGCTGCAAAACGGCGTGGAAAACGCCGAGCGTTTGCGCCAGTTGCTGCCGCAAGAAGTTGCGGCGGCCGTAGTCTATGTCGCGGCGGAAATGGCGGGTCCGGGGCATATTCGTCATCATGGGCGTGGCGAACTGGTCATCGAACCTTCGAGCATGAGCGAAGACGTCGCGCATATGTTCGCCGCCGCGAGCGTGCCTACCGAGATATCGGACAACGTGCGTGGCGCGTTATGGGCGAAGCTTGTTCTCAACTGTGCGTACAACGCGCTTTCGGCGATTGCACAGGTGCCTTATGGGCGACTGGTTCAGGGCGAGGGCGTCACGCGCGCGATGCGCGACGTCATCGACGAGTGCGTTGCAGTCGCCAAGGCCGATGGCGTGATGCTTCCCGGCGATGTGGATGCCGCCGTGCGCCGCATTGCCGAGACCATGCCCAACCAATATTCGTCTACGGCCCAGGATCTCGCGCGCGGCAAGCACAGCGAGATCGACCACCTCAACGGTTTGATCGTTCGACGCGGGGAAGCGCTGGGGGTGCCCACGGCCGCTAACCGCATGCTCCATGTGCTGGTCAAACTGGTCGAAGCCAGGGCGAAATGAGAAGGCGGCGGGCAGCGCAGGAACGGCCGATGCTGAATGTTGGGAGCAGGCGCAGAAATGCTGTCGCGCCGTCTAACAACTGGAGGATCTGTCATGAAGTCGATCGTTAAAGCAGTCGCTGCTGCCGCTATGCTCGCTGCCCCGGCGCTTAGCTTCGCGCAAACCGGCTCCGCCGTCGATCGCGGTCAGGTGCAGCAGGATTTGCGGCAGGTAGAAGCCGCAGGCTATAACCCTGGACAGTCGGATCGCACGACCTATCCGAGCGATGTCCAGAATGCAGAGAGCCGCGTCTCGGGCCAGAATGGTGCAATGCGGGGCGCCAGCAGCGCATATGGTGGCGTCCACAGCGGGACATCTGCAGCGGGCATGCGCGCATTGCGACCGATGAACGATGCAAACAAGCCGGTTTATTTCGGGCACTGATTTTCGGCGAATTACGTCGTTGACGGCGGGCTGCCCCGAGGGTGTCGGATGGCGCCTTCGCGCAGCCCCTCGTGCCTGTGCGTGGCGCTCTGGCACTCGAGCCTGATTGCGCCAGTCTATGACTATTTCAATCCGCGACTCATTAAACGACCATTGAGATCGCACGCGTCGATAGTGTGCAATTGATGCGGTTCTCGACAACCTTTGTTCAATGAGCGGTGCTTAGTCCACGCGAATAATAAAGTTAATCTTCAGCGACTACGTATGACTTCGCTTATCCGGTGCCGGCCAATGGCTCATGCGGACGCACCAGAAGGAAGAACTACCGGTTGACAGTTTGATGAAAAACACGGGGCTGCAAAAACAGCATTCTGTTCTTGGTTAGGCGCGATATGTTTGCTAGCATGTAAACACCATCGAGCTGAACCAACACTGGCTCTCGCCCGGTGGCACAAGATTCATCGTTAATGATTGTCTCGCACTGACAGTCGCTTGCCGAACGTTGACGCAATGCTAACGGAATCTCTCACTATTTGACTGCGTTCCAATCTTCGCATCGAGCGAATCGACGCTAATTTGCCGTGCCAGTCATGTCGAACATGACTGTGAGTATCGGCATTTCTCTTTGCTTTAACAGTTGAAAGCAGGCCAGTTTTAGCCGCCATCGGCTTTAGCGGATGGTGTGCGGTCGCGCGCCTGCAATCCGTGATATGGCGGGAGGGAAAGTGGAAACCGAACTGAGTCTCAAACTGGCAAAGGCATTACGACGCTGTGCCTCGCATCGGCAATTGCTGACCTATCAGCGTTTCCATGCGTTGTGCGACAAGAGCGTCCCGCTTACACAGCGTTACGCCGCTTTGGAGTCCGCAGTCAGGACGCTTGGCGACGTCGAGGATATCGACTATGGCGTGCTTTTGGCGCTCGACAGCGGCTTGCCCGGGGCCGAGTTCTTTCAGCGTTACTTGCGCTACCGCCGCGGCGAATACGTCGCAATGATGGGCGACCCGAGATTTCATCGTCAAACAGTGGCCTCGAAGAAGGCCCTTGTCGCCCGAGAGCGCGACCGTGTCTACGCCCATGCGCGCCTTGCTGCACAAGAAGCCGTGAATCCCGCAATGGCCGCCTGAAGCGGAGAGGGAATACGGGCGGTGCCTTCGTCTACCACACCACAATGACTCAGGCGCTGCCATAGCCGCCAATCGTTAGCTTATTCAAACGAAATGTCGGAAGCCGACATTGCGAAGTCGACTTGCTCAATATAATCGCGACAACCAGCACACCGACGCTGCGGATCTCGCACGACGAATCCCGCGGCAAAAGGCGAGCAAAGGGAGCGGGGGCATCCCTTGGGATTCGTGTACGTCGCCAGAGCGAGGACAGAACAATGAGACCGGTCGTATTCGGTGGGCGATTGGGGTGGCTGCATGCAGGAACGGGTAAGCGGGGCGTCGTGCTTTGCAATACCTATGGCCATGAGTATGTCTGGACGTATAGCGGCTTGCGTCTGCTTGCGGAGTTGCTCGCGGCTCGCGGCCTTTGGGTCTTGCGTTTCGACTACATGGGCACAGGCGATTCCATCGGAGACGACGCCGCGCCGGGTCAGTTCGAGTCGGCGGTCGATGACATCGGCGCCGCCGTCGATTTTCTGAAAGAGCAGACGGGCGTCGAACACGTTGCGCTCTGCGGCTTCCGAGTGGGCGCCGCATTCGCGTTGCATGCCGCACTGCGCCGCCCCGTGGACGAACTCATGCTTCTCGCGCCAGTCGTGAGCGGGCGCACGTACATGCGCGAACTGAGCGTGACGCGCAAGACCTGGCTAGAGAAGCTCGCAGCGCCGTTGCGGGAAGCGCAGCCACAGGACGGACCGCTCAACGTTCTGGGTCAAACTTATGCTGAAGACTTCAGGCGTGCTCTCGAAGCCGTTGATCTGACGGCCAGCGTCAAACAATCGGGCATTGCACCCGCGCCCCGCGTGCTGTTGATGCACGGACGTGCCGGTTCGAAAGACGCCTTGCGCGATGCGCTTGCTTCGCTCGATGTCGATGTACAGGTTCAGACCTTCGACGACCTCACCGGATTCATTCAGGAATCGGCCTTCACGGTCATCCCGCATGCAGCGTTCGGACAGGCGGTGCAGTGGCTTGCCGCCGGGACGCACGAGCGTTGCACCGAACCGTCGATGTCGTCTGAATGGCCTGAAGACCTGAGCATCGAAACGCCCGAAGCCATCGAGCGGCCCGTGATAATAGGCGATGACGGACTCATCGGCATCATGTGCGAACCGCGCCGTCCCGTGTCGCGTGGGTCTGCATTCCTGCTTGCCAATACATCGGCCAGTTCGCGTGTAGGCGATAGCCGGCTCTCCGTGCGCATTGCGCGCGATCTCGCTAGACGTGGCATCGCCTCGTTGCGTTTCGATGCGCGTGGCCGCGGCGATAGTCCCGCTGCACCCGGCGTGGGTCAGACGGATACGCCCTATAGCCGCATCTATCATCCGGTCGCGACGCGCGATACGGCGGCGGCCGCACGGTGGCTCTCGCAACGCGGCTATGCGTCGATTTTCTCGTTCGGCATATGTTCCGGCGCCTATCACGCACTCAAGGCGGCCGCGTCCGAGCCCGCTATTACAGGCGTGGTCGCCGTGAACATTCCGACATTCAAACAGCCCGAGGACAAGTCAGCGGACGAGATGCGTCAATCGACACGCAATTCGATGGCGGGCTACGCAGCGTCCATGTTCGAGTTGCAGAAATGGAAAGCGATATTGCGCGGCGATAAAAACCTGCTGCGCGTGCTCGGCTTCATTGCGGGCTATGCGGGGACGCGCATGCGTTCGCGCATCGCGGACACGTTCCGCCTCGACAGCTCGACTGTTGCATCTGTCGAGCAAGCGACGACGCCTCAAGCGATTGCCCGCGTGCTCGATGCGAAGGGCGTCAAGACCTTGCTCGTCTATGGCAGCTATGACGCGGGGCTCGATCTGCTGGCTGCGCATTGCGGCAAGCTGGGCATGCGCTTGTCGCGATACCCGAACGTCCGAGTAATGACGTTTCCGGACATCGACCATTCGCTATTCAATCCGGCGAGCGCGGCGCAGGTCATTGCGCTGTGCGAAAGCGTCATCAAGGAAACGAACGCGCCGCTACGAGAGGGGACATTGGGCGTGCGCGCGCCCGCTGTCTCCTGAGCGAATCTATCGCACGCCGACGCGATAGCGCGTGGTCTGGCTGTAGCGCTCTCCCGGCCTCAGCACCACGCGCGACGCATCCGGCATATTGATCTGGTTCGGGAACGCACCGGCTTCGAGGCACAGTCCCGCATGAATGCGATACGGCTTGCCGTCGCGGCCGGGCACGCCTTGCAGATAGTTGCCGGTATAAAACTGCAAGCCGGGCGCGTCCGTCGATACGGTGAGCTCTCTTCCGCTCGCAGGGTCGTACAGCACTGCGACCTTGCGCACGCCGGCCTCGTTCGTATCCGGCAGGATATAGCAATGATCGAAGCCGCCGGCGTGTGCAAGACGAGCATCCGGCCAGTCCAGCCGCGCGCCGCTCGGCGCGCCCGCGCGAAAGTCGAACGCATTGCCGACCACGCTTGCGCGAGCGACGGGAATCATGGCGTCGTCTATGTCGAAGAAGCTTTCGGCGTCTATCGCAATGACGTGGCCGCGTATGTCGCATGCGCCGGGCGAACCGTCGCCGGACAAGTTGAAATACGCATGATTCGTCAGATTGATGGGCGTGGGTGCGTCCGCGACGGCATCGTACTGAATCGTGAGCGTGCCATCGTCGTCGAGCGCATAGCGCACTGTCGTTACGACGTTGCCCGGAAAGCCCGCATCGCCTTCCGGCGACTCGTGCGCGAGCACCAATGCGCCGTCGCTCTCTCGCGCGCTCCAGATCGCTCGATGAAACCCGGCTGCGCCGCCATGAAGATGTTGCGAGCCTTCGTTGCGATCGAGCGAATAAGTCACGCCGTCCAGCGTGAAGCGCGCATCGCGAATGCGATTGGCCCATCGCCCGATGATGCCGCCCAGATACGCGCGACCCTTGAAATAGGCTTCGGGCGTGTCGTGTCCGAGCAGAACATCGGCCACGCGGCCCGCGCGATCCGCTGTATGCCATGAGACGAGCGTCGCGCCGAGATCGCTGATCGCGACTCTCATGCCGTGTGCGTTGCGCAGCGTAAAGAGACGCACGCTGTCTCCGCCTGGCAGGCTGCCCCAGCGCTCGGCGGAGATTCGGTCGGCGTTCGTTCGGGCAGCGCCCTCGGTGTCGGCGATATTCATAAGTCGATACCCTTCGTGGCGTCAGGCGGTGTGCGAAGACGTGGCCTGAAGCCGTTCCTGATATTCGCGCGGTGTGCAATCGAGCTCGCGCCTGAAGACGGCGTACATGTATTGCAGCGATGTGAAGCCACAGCGTATCGCCACTTCCGCGCTGGGTATGTCCTGTTTCGCAAGCAATTGCTTGGCCACCTGTAGCTTGTGGCTGAGGATCTCCTGATGCACGGTGCAACCGAGTTCGCGCCGGAAGTGATCTTCGAGTGACGAACGCGATACACCGACGTAATCCGCCACCTGGTCGGTCTTGATGCCCTGGCATCCGTATTGGCGAATGTAATGGCGCGCGCGCATCACGTAAGGGCTCGCCACGGGTTGATGGCGCGTGGATTCCAGCACCTTGATGCCGACCGGCGGCACCAGTATTCGCCGCCCTGCAAAGCGCGCCCCGCCGAGCATCTGATGCAGCAGGTGGGCGGCCGTTCGTCCCATCTCCTCTGTTCCCTGGATCACCGACGAAAGCTCGATGCGCGTGAGCGAGCGCGTGAGCGGATCGTTGTCGATACCGATGATCGCGACTTCCTCGGGCACCGCAATGCCTGAAATGAGGCACGCTTGCAGCAGATGCCGCGCGCGCGCATCGGTGACGGCGATGATGCCGACGGGCTTTGGCAGACTTTGCAGCCACGATGTGAGTTCGGCGCTCGCCTGGCTCCATACCGGAGCGCTCGTCGGCAAGCCGCGATGGATCTCCGCTTCGAGTCCGTCCGCCTCGACCAGCGCCTGAAACGCGTGTTCGCGCTCTTGAGCCCAGCGGTTCTCGCTGGACTCCGGCAGGCTGTACAGCGCAAAGCGTTGCAGCCCTGCGCTGATGAGATGCGTATAGGCGAGCGATACGAGCTTGGCGTTGTCTGTGGCGATATAGGGCAACGATGAGGGGTAGCAGGCCGCATCGTGATACGAGCCGCCTACGGCGACGACCGGAAGCGGACAATCGGCGAGCGCGTCGCAGACGGCGGGGTCATCGAAATCCGCGATGATGCCGTCGCCGTCGAAACGTTCGATGCCGGTCAGCCGCGCCCTGAAATCCTCTTCCAGGAAGAGGTCCCACGCGACGCGCGTGGAGAGCAGGTATTGGCCGATGCCCGTGATGATCTCGCGGTCGTACACCTTGTTGGCGTTGAAGAGCAACGCGATGCGATGCGGACGATTCATGAAAATCTCTTAGCGGACTTAAGGGTTTTCCATATGTGAAGCGTGACTGCCGACTATGCAGCCGCTTCATTCTAATGGCATGCGTCAATCAACTCCGGCCATTGCCAAGAATCGCTAGTCGCGCTGGCGAATTTCGCAATTGAAGCACCGGGCGCACGGCTGGCAGCATGGCGTCACTCTAAAGCGCGACTCGAATGCGCGCATTCGAAAACAGGAGACGCGATGCCTTCGCTCGAACATCTTCCAAGCGCCCGTTTCGAGGGTGCAGGTTCAGACAATCCGTTCGCTTATCGTCATTACGATGCCGACAAGATGGTCCTCGGCAAGCGTATGGCCGATCATCTGCGGCTTGCCGTATGTTACTGGCATTCGTTCGTGTGGCCGGGCGTAGATGTGTTCGGCGCCGGCACGTTCGATCGGCCGTGGCACAAGCAGGGCGATGCGATGGAAATGGCGCGCATGAAAGCCGATGCCGCGTTCGAATTCTTCGACAAACTGGGCACGCCGTTCTATACGTTTCACGATACCGACGTCGCGCCCGAAGGCGCGAGCATTCGCGAATACGTCGACAATTTCAAGCGCATGCGTGAGTACCTCGCGGCCAAACAAGACGTAAGCGGCGTCAAGTTGCTTTGGGGCACGGCTAACCTGTTCTCCAATCCGCGCTATGCAGCGGGCGCCGCCACGAACCCGAACCCGGACGTATTCGCCTTCGCCGCCACGCAAGTGCGCGAGGCGCTGCAAGCCACGCTCGATCTCGGCGGAGAGAACTACGTGCTGTGGGGCGGCCGCGAGGGCTACGAGACGCTTCTGAACACGGATCTCAAACGCGAGCGCGAACAGCTCGCGCGCTTTCTTGCCATGGTCGCCGAACACAAGCACAAGATCGGCTTCAAGGGCGCACTGTTGATCGAGCCCAAGCCGCAAGAGCCGACCAAGCATCAATATGATTACGACGTCGCCACGGTGCATGGCTTTCTCACGCAATTCGGCCTGCAAGACGAGTTCCGCGTGAACATCGAGGCCAATCATGCAACGCTCGCCGGGCATTCGTTTCACCACGAGATTGCGACGGCCTTCGCGCTCGGCATTTTCGGCAGCATCGACGCGAATCGCGGCGATCCGCAAAACGGCTGGGATACGGACCAATTTCCGAATAGCGTGGAAGAACTCACGCTCGCGCTTTACGAAATACTGCGCAACGGCGGCTTCACGACGGGCGGCATGAATTTCGATTCCAAGGTACGCCGGCAGAGCATCAATGCGGAGGATCTGCTGCATGGTCACATCGGCGCAATCGACGTCATTGCGATAGCGCTCGAACGCGCAGCGACGCTCGTCGAGAACGATCGGCTCGCCGAGCTGAAGGCAGACCGCTATGCCGGTTGGGAGTCCGAATTCGGGCGCAAGGTGTTCGCGGGCGGCTATTCGCTCGACGCACTGGCGAACGATGCCATCGCTCGCGGAATCGATCCCCGGCACGTAAGCGGTCAGCAGGAGCGCCTGGAGAATTGGGTCAATCGCGCGATCTACGGTTGAGCGACGCCAAAAAACGTTAGCGCCAGCGGTCGATTTCGCAATTGCAGCGCGGGCGAATAGCGGCCACTCTTCGAGTCGAAACAATCATAGCGACGCCTGCGGACACGTATTCGCGGCGCACTGTATGTAACGCCGGGCGCTCTCGCACGACTACGCCCGCGGCCATCCAAAACAGGAGTGAGACATGAAATCATCCATTCGCCGTTCGGTATTGAGTTCGCTCGTCTGCGCCGCCATGTGCGCAGGCTTTTCACTGGCGGCGCCGCTCGCGCACGCAAGCAAGGACAAGCCCGAGATCGGCTTTTGCATCGACGATCTGCGTGTGGAGCGCTGGTCGCGCGATCGCGACTATTTCGTAGCGGCTGCCACGAAGCTCGGCGCGAAAGTGTCGGTGCAGTCCGCCGACGCAAGCGAAGCGCGTCAGATATCGCAGATCGAAAACCTCATTTCGCGCGGCGTCGATGTCATCGTGATCGTGCCGTTCAATTCGAAGACGCTCGGCAACGTCGTGGCGGAAGCGCACAAGGCGGGCATCAAGGTGGTGTCGTATGACCGCCTGGTGCTCGATGCCGACATCGATGCCTATATCTCGTTCGACAACGAAAAGGTCGGCGAATTGCAGGCGCAAGGCGTCTATAACGCGCAACCCAAGGGCAATTACTTCCTGCTCGGCGGCGCACCCACCGACAACAACGCGAAGATGCTGCGAGAAGGGCAGATGAAAGTGCTGAAGCCCGCTGTCGATCGCGGCGATATCAAGATCGTGGGGCAGCAGTGGGTGCCGGAATGGAGCGCATCCACGGCGCTGCGAATTACCGAGGATGCATTGACCGCGAACAACAACAAGATCGATGCGATCGTCGCATCCAACGATGGCACGGCGGGCGGCGCCATTCAGGCGCTAGCCGCGCAGAAGCTCGCGGGCAAGGTGCCGGTGTCGGGGCAGGACGCCGACCTCGCCGCGGTCAAGCGCCTTGTGGCCGGCACGCAGACCATGACGGTTTACAAGCCTCTGAAACTCATTGCAGGCGATGCCGCCAAGCTTGCCGTCGATCTCGCCAAGGGCGACAAGCCCGCGTTCAACGCGAAATACGACAACGGCAAGAAACAAGTCGACACGGTACTGCTACAGCCGACATTGCTGACCAAGTCCAACGTCGATGTCGTCATCAAGGACGGCTTCTATTCGCAAGCGCAACTGGCCGGCAATTAATGGTCCTGCGGGCGTTGCCTTCGGCGATGCCCGCTTCGTTCAGCACAGTCAGGACACCAAGCATGGCACAGGCGCTATTGGAAATGCGCGGCATCGCCAAGTCGTTCGGGGGCGTCAAGGCGCTCGACGGCATCGACCTCATCGTGAATCAAGGCGAATGCGTGGGACTTTGCGGTGAAAACGGCGCAGGCAAGTCGACACTCATGAAGGTGCTGTCAGGCGTCTATCCCCATGGAACGTGGCAGGGCGAAATCATCTGGGATGGCAAGCCGCTTCGAGCGGCCGGCATTCGCGACACCGAGCAAGCGGGCATCATCATCATTCACCAGGAACTCATGCTGGTGCCGCAACTGTCGGTGGCCGAAAACATCTTCCTGGGTAATGAAATCACGCTGCCTGGCGGGCGCATGAATTACCCGGCGATGTATCAGCGCGCAAGCGAACTGCTAGGCGAGCTGAACATACAGGGCATCAACGTGGCGCAGCCGGTGATGAATTACGGCGGCGGCCATCAGCAATTGATCGAGATAGCGAAGGCGCTCAACAAGAAGGCGCGGCTGCTCATTCTCGACGAACCTTCTTCATCGCTTACGGCGTCGGAAACGCAGATCCTTTTGGACATCGTGCGAGACCTCAAGCGGCGCGGCGTCGCCTGCGTGTATATCTCGCACAAGCTCGACGAAGTCGAAGCCGTGTGCGACACCGTGACGGTCATTCGCGACGGCAAGCACGTCGCGACGCATCCCATGCGTAACGTGACCACCGACCGCGTCATCGCGATGATGGTCGGACGTGAAATCACGAATCTCTTTCCGCGTCCGGCAAAGGAAGACCGGCAGCCGATCGGCGAAGTCGTGTTCGAAGCGCGTCATGTCACCTGCTTCGACATCAACAATCCGAACCGCAAACGTGTGGACGACGTGTCATTCGCGCTGAGAAAAGGCGAGATTCTCGGCGTCGCGGGGCTCGTCGGCGCGGGGCGCACCGAACTCATGCAGGCAGTGTTCGGCGCATACGCGGGTGAGAGCGCTGCGCAGGTCATCGTGAAAGGCAAGCCCGTTGCCATTCGCACGCCCGGCGACGCAATTGCGGCGGGTATCGCCATGGTGCCCGAAGATCGCAAGCGTCATGGCATCGTTCCGCAACTGGGCGTCGGGCATAACATCACGCTCGCGGTGCTCAGGCGTTTTGCCAAAGGCGGACGTATCGATACCGCTGCGGAACTCGATACCATCCACACCGAGATGAAGCGGCTCTCCGTGCGCGCGGCGCATCCGATGTTGTCCATCGCGAGTCTGTCCGGCGGCAATCAGCAAAAGGCAGTACTCACGCGCATGCTGTTGACGAATCCCGATGTGCTGATTCTCGATGAACCCACGCGCGGCGTCGACGTAGGCGCGAAGTACGAAATCTACAAGCTGATGTTCGAACTCGCGCAACGCGGCGTATCCATCATCATGGTGTCGTCGGAATTGCCGGAAGTGCTCGGTGTCTCGGACCGTGTGCTCGTCATCGGCGAAGGCCAGTTACGAGGCGATTTCATCAACGACGGCCTCACGCAGGAAGACATTCTTTCGGCCGCCATCGCAACGCGGCAGGAAACCGACTCAATCGATTCAGCGAGCCTCGCATGACTCCCGATCTCATTTCGACGCCTAAGCCCAGCAAGGACGAGCAGGGCGCGCCGCAGCCCGCCGGCCAGCGCATGAAGCAGCTATTCACGCGCTACAAGCTCTTAGCGCTGCTGCTCGCAGTCGCCGTCATCTGGCTGTTCTTCTCGTTCCTGACCAATGGCGCGTTCGTCACGCCGCGCAATCTCTCGAACCTGTTGCGGCAGATGTCGATTACCGGCATGCTTGCCTGCGGCATGGTATTCGTCATCATCTCCGGCGAAATCGACTTGTCCGTGGGCTCGCTGCTCGGGCTGCTCGGCGGCGTGGCCGCGATTCTCGATGTCACGTATCACTGGCCTATTGCCGCGACCTTGCCGGTGGTGATGGTGCTCGGCGTTGCCATTGGTCTCTTCAACGGCTGGTGGTCGACGTATCGAAGAGTGCCCTCGTTCATCGTCGGGCTAGGCGGCATGCTGGCCTATCGCGGCGTTCTGCTGGGTATAACCGGCGGTTCGACGATTGCGCCGGTGTCCGATTCACTCGTGTTCATCGGGCAAGGCTACTTGCCGCGCGTGGCCGGCGATACGCTCGCCATCGCGCTCTTCGCCTTGCTCGCAGTGTTGACCCTGCGTCAGCGACGCAGCCGTCAGCGTTACGGCTTGCCGGTTGTCGCGCCGTGGCAGGAAGGCGTGAAGATCATCGCCGCGGGCGTGATTCTCTTCGCTTTCGTCGCGACGCTCAACCGTTACGGTGGCATTCCGGTCCCGGTGCTCGTGCTGCTCGCGCTGCTCGGCATCTTCACCTATATCGCGACGCAAACGGTCTTCGGCCGGCGCATCTATGCGGTCGGCTCCAATCTGGAGGCGACGCGCTTGTCCGGCATCAACACCGACCGCGTGAAGCTCGCTATCTTCGCGCTCATGGGTTTGATGTGCGCGTTCGGCGGACTCGTCAATACGGCGCGTCTCGCGGCGGGCTCGCCCTCTGCCGGATCGATGGGCGAGCTCGACGCCATCGCGGCATGCTTCATCGGCGGAACGTCGATGCGTGGCGGCTCCGGCACCGTGTATGGCGCGATCATCGGCGCGCTCGTGATGGCGAGCCTCGACAACGGCATGTCGATGCTGGATGTGGACTCGTATTGGCAGATGATCGTCAAGGGCGCGATTCTCGTGCTCGCCGTGTGGATCGATGTCGTGTCGGGAACTGCGCGTCGATAAGCGCACGCAGCGAGGCGCCGGGCGGCAGGCGGCCGCCCGCGCATCGACGAGGTAAAGTACGAGGCTACGTTTCATCCCTCGTGCTCTCATGTCTCCTCCGCTCCTGCTTCGAGAAATATTGCGCGTCGTGGCGCGCAGGTACCGTTTGCCCGCGTTCGCTGCCTTGTCCGATGGATCGTCGATACCGTCACCCGCCACGGCGCTTGCAATCGTCATCGAAGAGACACGCTGCGCGATCTCGCGAGACGAAGCGCCGACCATATCGATGAAGCAGGCTTTCCTCGAAGGGCTCGCACGCCTGATCGAAGAAGCACTGCACGACGAATCCGGCGACCCGGTCTTCAAGGCCACGTTGCTCCGGCACCGCGTGGCGGAAGTGCGTGAATACGTGTCGCTGTCGGCGCACGCGAAACAGGATCGTCGATCCATTCGCGCCAGTGTGAACGCCATCGCTCATCCCGGCAAACAACGCGCGTCGTCGGATGCGCAACGCGAGGCGCTCGCGCAATTGCACGCCTATGCGTCATCGCCGTACTTGTCCGGCCTTGCCGATATCGCACGACGCTTGCTGGCCATCCCCGAAATCGCCGGCGAATCTCAGTCCCGTGATGCCCTGACGCGGCTGATCGAGAATCCTTCCTTGCTTCGGCTGCAACGTCTCGAAACCCTGCTTCGGGAAGAACGCGTGCAGGCGTATCTGTCGCTATGGGACCGGCATGGTCCGCGCTCCGGCAGCGCGCAAGCCGCCGCGGAAGGTAACGCATCGCAGAAGCGCGGGGCAGCGGCCGAGGGGCGCGCCAGTCACGCGCTGCAAGCTTTGGCAGACCGTCTTGGAGACGAAGACGGCGATCGTGCGGCGTATCGCGTCGTGACCTCCATGCACGTTCCCGCGTCCATTCCGGGTCGCGCCGAACGCGCCAAGAGCGAGTGGGATGCCGTGCTGCTCAAACGGGCCAACAACGCCGATGAAGCCCCGGAATGGGATGTCTGTCTGCTCGTCGAATCAAAGGCCTCCGTCGATGCGGCGACGACCGATCTTTCCCGGCTGCTTCGTGGAATCGAACTTCTTGCGCATGCCGAGGAAAACGTCTCGTACGCATTCGAAACGGCCCAGGGCGCCGTGCGTCTGCGCGGTTCGTCACTACACCGCCTGACCACCGACGAGGACAGCTTGCAAGGCACCGTTCTCTACTGCTGCAATGCGCCTGCCGACACGGCGCAGCGCGTTCTCGGCGCGGGCAGCCGCATGCAACTACTGTCGGCGCAAGCCAGCCTCGATTTCGCCTGCATGCGGCAAGATCATCGACCAGCCGATGTCCGAACCCTCGAACCCGTGTGGGATGATCTGCTCGCGTCGCCTCGCTGGCGCGGCGTGCTGGACCAATATCCGATGCTGCGGCGAGTGCGCGAACTCATGGTCCATACGGAAGACTTGATGGTTGCAATCGAACAGGTCTCGCCGAATGAATGAACGCGCACGTCCGTCATCGGCCGCTGCGCGCCATGCTCGAGAGCACGCCGTCGCGACGAATCAGCCCATGGAACAGGGCCGCGGCGAAGTGCATCACGAAGGTCGCGAATAACAGCAGAGCGAGATACGTGTGCGCGCTTCTCAGGAACGCATAGAGACGCACGCTCACCGGTGCGATTGGCGGCAGATGCACGCCGCCCAGCATGACAATCGGAAATCCGCCTGCGGATAGCATCGACCATCCGACGAGCGGCATCGCGAAGAGCAGCGCATAGAAGAGCCAGTGCGAGCCATGCGCGATGCGTCGCTGCCAACGCGGCATGTCGTCGGGGAGGGCGGGCGTATGGTGCGTCATGCGTACGGCGAGACGCAGCACCGTGAGCACAAGAATCACGATGCCGGGAGGGCGATGTATGGCGATCAGCGTCTGATGCCACGACGAAAGCGTCGCGACCATGCCGACGCCGATGAACAGCATGGCGATCACGAGGACCGCCATGAGCCAGTGAATCCAGCGCGCCGCCGGACTGAAGTGGTTCGCGTCAGTGCGCTTCATGATGCGCCTCCTCATGCGTTCTGCGGTTGAACGAAACGGAATACGCGGACGAACGGGCCGCGAGCAAGGGATCGTCCGAGACCATGAGCCCAGCGGGCAACACGGTCGGGTCGAAGTTGATGTCGCGGCAAGCGCCGTCGGCTTGCGGACCCTCGCGGGTAATCACGAGCGTGCCGGCGTCAATATGCTTCCGGTCGTCGGGCCATGCTTTGGTGGCGTCGTTGGTGGCGTCGCCCGGTTGCGCGACGGTCAGGATCAGGTGCCACCGTTGCGGGCCGTGAGCGAGGCGGCCTCTCAGTTCCTCGTCGAGGAAGTCGTGACGCGAGGCGTCACTTTGCGATACGGCCACGTAGTTGGCTTCGGGAACGAGGGACCAGCGCACGCCATGCGTGACGCCCGAAGCGTCAGTCGCTCGGAACGCGTTGATGCCGTAATACGCGGCATTAGCGAAGCTCGAAGAGGGCGCGTGCGTCTTGACCCAATCGCGAAAGGGCCGGGTCTCAGGATGCGCCGCAAAAAACGCGGCAAGCTTCGAGGGATCGGGCTTGCCGGTCTTCGGATCGGGACGCGATGCGATCAGTTGCTCATAAAATCCCTGCGCGCTGTTCACGATGAATACAGGAGTACTATTCATCGCAGTGCGCCACTGCTCGCCATCGCGCAGGCGGAATTCGAGGGCAAGGCTGCGCACGGGGTTGCCTGAATCGCTGACGAACGGATTGGGGCCGGGTATCGCGAAGCGGCCTGTCACCGGCGTGCGCTCCCGCGTGAACACTTCGGCACGGGAAAGCGATGACGCGTTGCCATTGCCGTCGAACCAGCCTTCGACGCATACGCCTTTGGCATGATTGCGCCGGTATCCCGCATGCACGCCGCTCACGCTTTCGAGCGTGTCGACGATCTTGGTCGAAGTCAGCCTGTGCGTGTCGCCGATGCCCGCCACGTAGGCGAACGCAGTGCCGATCGCGAGCACGCTGCCGCCGATGACCGCCAGTTTTGCGAGTTCGCGTGCATGTCGCCTCGGACTACGCAAGAGTCTCATTAGTGAGAAGGGTGCCCGTTTCATGGTGTTCGCTCGCTGTTCGATGGATCAGTGACGCGAACACAAATGCTTGCGGCGTTATTCCAACAAGTCGTCGATTTAAATTCTTTGGAATAGATCGGCTCCGCGGACGGTTTGCCTTCATGCAAGCCCAATGAATTCTCAAGGAGTCGAACATGAACATCGCCAAAGTATTCACCGTATCCGCCGCACTCGTCGTCTCAACGGGCGCATTCGCGCAAGGTCTCACGCGCGACGACGTGCGCGCGCAACTCGTGCAGGCCGAGCAGAGCGGCTCGCGTCTCGTGACGGATGCCTCGTATCCGGACATCAGCCCCATCTATCAGAACCAGACAGCGCGCATGAAGACGCCCGAGAGCGGCGCTTATGGCGGCATGAAGACCGCGTCGGGGGCGGGGAGTGCGTCGATGACCCCGGCGGACTGCGTGGGTCCTTACAGCTTCTGCCATATCTATGCAGGCTCGTGATCGCCGCCCAAAAAATTAGACGCTTGCGGGAATAAACGCCTCGCAATGTTGTTAGCACTCGAGAAACGACTCGCCCAAGCGCAGGACAACGATCGTGGACGTGGACCCGCATTCCGACACTCGCCTTTCCGAAGCCGACGTACAGGCCTTCGCCGACGGCCTGCTCGCGTCGGAACGGGCCGCGTCGCTGCATGCCTATCTCGCTCGCCGGCCCGAGGAAGCGCGCAGAGTGGTGTTCTATGATCGGCTCAATGCGCAGTTGCGGGAGATGTTCAGCGACGAACGCAGCGCGCGGAAAACGAGTCATCGGCGGCCCGGCGCGCGGTTGCGGCTGTGGACAGCCATCGCTGGTTGTCTTTTGCTCGTGATCGGCGCGATCTGGGCCACGGTGCGCCTACCAGACGCAGCATTGGAACGCGCTGCCCTGTCCGCCTTGGCGATTCAGTCGACGGCGCCTGCACGCGCGGCGAGCATCGCGGACGCGCCCGATCTTTCATCGGCGGGCTTTTACGCCGTCGATGCTTCGAACGTCACGCTCGGGGCATTCTCGACCGTTAAGGTGTTCTCGTATCGCAACGGGAGCAATCAGTCGCTCGTGCTGCTCTCGACTTGCGCGCCGCCGTCGTTCATGCGCGCAACGTGGCGCGCGCATAGAATCGGAACAGCGCGTCTTGTCGAATGGATATCGACGTCGGGCGTTCGCACGGTGGTCGGAGCTCGCGCCGGTACGCCGGGGCTCATGCGTGCCGCCGAAGTGTCGATGGCTCGTCAGAACATGCAATGGAATGAACGATGAACGCAAGATTGCCCCGCGAGGTGCGCCGATGAGCGTGCGCGAACAACTCATGGATCATCTGCCGCGCTTGCGTCGTTATGCTCGCGCGTTGATACGCAATCAGGAACTCGCCGACGATCTCGTGCAGGACACGCTGGAACGCGCGCTCAGGCACACGGACAAGTTTCAGTCGGGCACCGATCTGCGCGCGTGGCTCTTCACGATCATGCATAACGTCTTCGCCAATCAGACGCGGCGCGCGGATGCACGCGCGGTGCACGTCTCGGTCGACGACGACCCGCTCGACGAAAGCCAGTTCGCGGTGGCAAGCCGGGACACGCAATCGCTCGAAATGCGAGACCTCGATTACGCGCTGCAACGGCTGCCTGTCGAACAGCGTCAGGTGGTGCTGCTCGTCGGACTCGAAGAGATGTCGTATGCGGAAGTGGCACTCGCGCTGGAGATTCCGCTCGGCACGGTCATGTCGCGGCTATCGCGTGGACGAGAAAGGTTACGCGCGCTCATGGCAGGCAAGCAGGAAGGCGTGCAACTGAAGGTGGTGCGATGAACAAACAAACGACTCCCATCAGCGAAGAGGAAATCCAGGCCTATGTGGATGGCGTGCTCGGCGAGCACCGGCGCGAGGAGATCGATCGGCTGCTGGAGACCGACCCTGCGCTCGCGAGCCGCGTCAGCGATTACTTCGCGTTGAGCGGCATGCTTCACGATCGCTTCGATCGCGTATTGCAAGAACCGTTGCCGGAGCGTCTGACGCGCGTGCTGGACACACTGGACGCGCCCGATGCCAGCACCACGCCCGCCGCAAAGGTGAACGCCGGACGCGGTCCCGCGGCGAACTGGCCGAAGTATGCGGGCATGGCGGCGGCGCTCGTGCTCGGCATAGGCATTGGCGTGGCCGGCATGATGAGTCCGCCTGCGCGCGACATGCTCGCGTCCGGCGATGAGAACGCGTCGCTTCGTCACGCTAGCCTGACGAAGGACGAGTCGTTCGCTCGGCAATCCGCGATTGCGTACGTCACGTATGCGCCGATGGTGACGCGCCCGGTCGAGGTCGGCGCGGACCAGGAAGAGGAGCTCGTCAAGTGGCTGTCGAACCGGCTCGGCACCGACGTGCATGCGCCCGTGCTCACGCGCGTCGGGTTCAATCTGATGGGCGGACGGCTCTTGCCCGGCGACGAAGGCCCGATTGCGCAGTTCATGTATCACGACGCCAAGGGCGAGCGCATTACGCTCAACGTGTCGCATCGCAAGGTGAGCACCGACGTGACTGCGTTCAAGCTCTATCAGGACGGCTCCGTCAACGTGTTCTATTGGGTCGATGGCGATTTCGGCTATGCGGTGTCGGGTGCGATCGCGCGTCCGCAATTGCTCGCCGTGTCGCATGACGTGTACGAACAATTGACGGCGAGGAACGGGCAGGGCGCGGCTGCGCGATGACCGCATGAAGGCGCATACGCTCGTGCGCTTGCCGTCGCCGCCCGGTGCGGTATATGGTGACGAAGGCGCGCATTCGATCAAGCGACGCCGCAACGCACACGGAGACACGCAGCACATGACGGCAACAGAAGCAATACGCGCATTGCGCGAGACCCTCGGCGCGGAAGTGGTCGCGCTTCCGGACGAATTCGGCGACCGGCGCGTCGTGGACTGGAGCGGACTGCCGGGCGAGATTCCGCTTGCGCTCATTCGCCCGCGCACGACGGAAGAAGTGGCACAGGCGCTCACGATTTGCTCGCGCTTCCAGCAGCCCGTGGTCACGCAGGGCGGATTGACGGGACTCGTCGGCGGCGCGAATGCGCGCGGCGGCGAAGTGGCGCTGAGCCTGGATCGCATGAGTCGCATCGTAGAGATCGACGAAGTATCCGGCACGATGACAGTCGAAGCCGGCACCGCGTTGCAAACCGTGCAGGAAGCGGCGAGCGCGGCGGGCTTCTACTTTCCGCTCGATCTCGGCGCACGCGGCAGTTGTTCGATCGGCGGCAACCTCGCGACCAACGCGGGCGGCAATCGCGTCATCAAGTACGGCATGATGCGCGATCAGGTGCTCGGACTGGAGGCGGTGCTGGCAAGCGGTGCCATCGTCGGAGATCTCAACAAGATGATCAAGAACAACAGCGGCTACGACTTGCGGCATCTTCTGATCGGAAGCGAGGGCACGCTTGCGGTTATCACGCGCGTCGTGCTGCGTTTGCGTCCGAAGCCCACTGCGACCGCGACTGCATGGTGCGGCTTGCCGGACTTCAACGCGGTGACCACGCTGCTTGCGCGTTCGCAGGCGAGGCTGGCGTCGGGTGTGTCCGCATTCGAGGTGATGTGGGCCGGCTATCACGATGCGGTACTCGCCAACTTGCCGCAGCTGCGCGCGCCGCTCGGTTCAGCGCATCCGTTCTATGTCTTGCTGGAAAGCGTCGGGACCGATCCGGCGCGCCACGGCGAAGCCTTCGAGGAATTTCTCGGCGCGATGCTGGAAGAAGGCATCGTGACGGACGCGGCGATTGCGTCGTCGGAAGCGCATGCGCTCGCGTTCTGGGCGATCCGCGATGCGCCCGGCGAGTATCAGCGGTTCATCCCGAACCACGCTGCCTATGACGTGAGCTTCTCCATCGCGCAAGTCGGGGAGGCTGCCGCGCGCTGCGAGGCACGTCTGCGCGAGCACTGGCCGCAGTCGCTCGTCATGATTTACGGGCATCTGGGCGACGGGAACATTCATATCGTCGTGGACGTGCCGGGCATGGGCAAGCATGATCATGACGATATCGACCGCGTCATTTACGACGTCACGCGCGAGTTGAACGGGTCGATCTCGGCGGAGCACGGCATCGGCGTCAAGAAGCGAGCGTTCCTTTCGCAAAGCCGTCGCGAGACGGACATCGACGCGATGCGTGCGATCAAGAGCGCGCTCGATCCGCTCGGGCTTTTGAATCCGGGCAAAGTGGTCTAGGCGTTGGTCCGCTGGCGGGCATAGCGAATACCGGCGTTAGCTTCGTTATGTAGAAAGCTGGAGCACGCCATGCCTTCCGATGCGAATCGTCGCCCGCCGCGGATCCGTCTAATGAACCGGTCGCGCCGCCCGAGCGCAAACCGAGCCCGACGCTCGGCACGCCGCCGGATGTGAATCCGGCGGGACCGGGCGCGTCGCCGGCGCAAGAGAGTTCGCTCGGCGCGTCGGAGCCGATGCCGCCAGCGGAATGAGCCGGCCGTGTTCCGCAGAATGCTTTGGGGGCGGCGAAATCTGTTTTGGGTGCTTACCGAAACATCGCTAATTTGTGTTATGTCAAGTGACGCATGGCGCCGAAGCGCTCACGTTCCGCCCTTAGGTCCACGGCACATGCGTACGATCCAGATCCCGGTCCAACTGATACGCCGCGCTGATCAGCGCCAGATGCGTGAGCGCTTGCGGGAAATTGCCGAGGGCCGCGCCGTTGGTCGCAACCTCTTCCGAAAACAGCCCGAGATGGTTGGCATAGGCGAGCATCTTCTCGAACACGAGCCGCCCTTCGTCCACGCGGCCCGAGCGCGCGAGCGCCTCCGCATACCAGAACGAGCACGCGCTGAAGCCGCCTTCCATGCCGGGAAGACCGTCCAGCGTCGTGCCGCGCGTGTATCGGAACACCAGCGGATCCACGCGCAGATCGCGGCCGATCGCATCCAACGTGCCGGTCCAGCGCGGATCTTTCGGGCCGATGAAGCGCACGAGCGGCATCATCAACGCGGACGCATCGAGCGTCGATGAACCCGGCGTCTGCACGAACGACTGAAGCTCTTCGTTGAAGAAATGCTCGTGTATGTCGCGATGAATGTCGTCGCGCGTCTGAAACCATGTCGCAAGCGGCGCGGGAAGCGAGCGCTTCTGCGCAAGACGCAGCGCGCGATCCACCGTCACCCAGCACATCAGCCGCGAATGCAGCAGCGGCCGCTTGCCGTTGCGAAACTCCCATATGCCGTGATCGGCTTCGCGCCAGTGCTGCACCACATAGTCGACCGTGCGGGTGACATGCTGCCAGCCTTGATACGAGATCGCCGCGCCGTATTTGTTGTAGAGATAAACGGAATCAAGCAGCGCGCCATAGACATCGAGCTGGGTTTGTCCACGCGCGCCGTTGCCCACGACGAGCGTGCCCGGCGTCGATTCGCCCAGCGTCGAGAGCTGCGTTTCGTCGGGCGCGGGCTTGCCGTCCACTGCATACATGACGGCAAGCGATCCGTCGGAACTGCAATTGCGATTGCGCTCGGCAATCCAGTGCATGAAGCGCTCGGCCTCGCCGGTGTAGCCGAGACGCAAGAGCGCATAAACGGAGAATGCGGCGTCGCGAATCCATGTATAGCGATAGTCCCACCGGCGCGAGCCGTCCTGCGCTTCCGGCAAGCCGAACGTCGGAGCCGCGACGATCGCGCCGTGTTCGTCCGAACTCAGCAGCTTGAGCGTCAGCGCGGAACGCAGCACGACTTCGCGATATCGTCCGCGATAGATCGAGCGAGACGACCACTCTTTCCAGAAAGCGATGGTCTCCTGCAACATGCCGTCGAACTTCTCTTTGGTGTCGAGCTTCGGCATGGCGTCGACCGCGCCTAGCGCGAAGCAGGCCGAGTCGCCTTCTTTCATCTCGAGTGTCGCGCGTACACCATCACGCTCGATGGAAAGCGGCACGCTCGCGCGCAGTTCCAGCGGCGTGCCGTTGTCGGCTCTCGTGAATTGCACGCCCTTCTCTACCGCATGTGCCGTGTGCGGAACACGCGCATAGTCGAAGCGCGGATCGCAGCGGACATCCAGCGTCATGCGACCGTAGACGATGCGCACGATGCGCATCACGCAATTGGGCACGGCGTCGACGCGCGCGTCGGAAGACGGCACGGGCATCAGGTCCAGCAACTCGCAGACACCCTCGCCCGTCATGAAGCGCGTGAGCAGCACGTTCGTCTCGGGCAGATACATCTGCTTGACGTTGGCGTTCGAATCGCGCGGGGAGATCGAGAACGAGCCACCGTGCTCGTCGTCCAGAAGCGCCGCGAACAGCGTGGGCGAATCGACGCGCGGAAAGCACATGAAGTCGATCGTGCCGCGCACCGACACCAGCGCCGCCGTCTTCATGTTGCCGATGATGCCGCGCGCATCGACAGGCAGGACGGGGGACGGGATCTGCTGCGATGGATGGCCCAAGGGAATGTGCTCCAGCTTGACGTTCCAAGCCGTTCAGCAAGGGGCATTCCCGTGATGCGCCGCGTCGAGGACAAAGAATGGACGCGACGATGTCCGAGCTTACCGTGCCGCGGTTGTGTGGCTAGGATCGGAAATGGGCTGCATCGGCGCTGCCGTGAAGGCCGCTTCGCTCGCGTGCATGTCTTGCGTCGCGATAGCGTCGTGCGTCGTCGGCATGTCGATGCTCGCGCGATGCGACGACCTGCCGTAGCTCGCGATATAGAGCGTCACCGCGACAGCCACGCCCACGAGCACCGCGACCACGGCCACGCCCGAAGACTTGCGCTTCATCTCATCCCCATTTCGTGTTGACGGGCCAAGGTAGCATCGATGAGCGACGCGCACCGTGTGGCGACGCGCATTCGCTCGCCCGGAGATTTGTTCGTCGCGTCAAATGGATAGCGAGCGGGTCCCCGGCTTGTCCACAGGGTTGAGCACAGAAAGTGTGGATAAGGTCGGCGCGACGTGCCGGCTCGCTGCCGTGTCCTATATCGCCCGGCACGCCTCGGCGCACTTCCGGCACGCGTCACTACACGCCTGACAATGGCTCGCAGTATGACGGCTGCACTCGTCGGCGCATGCATCGCTGATTCGCGCGCACAGGTCCAGAAAATCGCGCATGAACTGCGTGTCGCGCGCCAGCGATTCCGACGTGAAGCGGCACAGCGCCGCGCAGTCGAGGTCGAGACGAATGCACTTCTCCATGTCCGGCAGGTGGCCTTCCGCAATGCACGCCGAGGCGCAGTTGTCGCAAGCGGCGGCGCATCGGTCCAGCGCGGCGATGCAGTCGATATAGTCGCTCATTCGGCGAATCCTCGTCAGATAGTTGGACTAGCCGCGCGTCGATTGCGGCGGCACGGGGTTGTTGTCCTGCGCGGTCGGCAGCGCGTTCTCGCTCGCGGGATGCTTCTGCTTTTCGCGGGCATCGAGTTTCTCTTGCCGCGTATCGCCAGTGGCGGGGGCGCCCACCGGTTCGTCCATGTCGTCGGCCGTTGCGCGCGTGCCGTCGTTGTCGCCTGAGACCTGAGTCATGCTGCCCTCCTTTGACGGGGTCATCGTTCAAAGACGTTGCAGCAAGCCGCGGTCCCGTCGTGCTACGCAAGGGACTACCTCTCGATCGATTCGTATCCGCCTTCCGGAACCTTATCCATCGACATGAACAGCATGCGCAGCTCCGTGCTCAAGCCGTGAAAATGGCACATGAACGTATCCGGGTTCGCGTAGTACCACGGCGTGTTGAGTTCGTTGAAGCTCACGAGGTCCGCAGAGTCCGGCTCGGGACACAGGCCGTGCGAGATCATCTGCTCCATGAAATAGAACTGGTCGCCCTGGCTCGAAAACGTGTACTTGATGTCCTCTGTTTCGAGCACGCGCCCAAGCACGCTTTTAAGCACGTTCGCATTCGCCTCCGTGTTGCGAAAGCCCATCACGCCCGAATTGAAGCGCCAGCCGCAGATATCGGCGGTCAACACCCGATCGCGGCCCTCGGTGAATCGTTCGAGTTTCACGGAAGGATTCATGACGAGGATATCGGCATCGATCCAGAAGACCCATTCGTGATTCGGCAGATATCTGGCGAGCAAGAACGGCTTCGACCAGTTACCGCATGCTTCGCGCTGGAAGTCGGCTGGCACCGCGCGATGTTGATACAGCGTGTAGCCGTGGCGCTCGCAGAACGCGCGCAGGCTCGCTTCGCCGAAGCGCGCATAGCCCGCAATGTTCGGCGTGTACAACATGACGACCGCGATCGCCCGGCCCGGCTGATAGACGGTCAGCGGCTCATCCGTATCGCATTGAGGCGGCGGCGGGGCGTCGAAGAACGCGCTGTGTCCGGCCGCATGGCACGCGTTCAGATGACGCGCGAACACGGCTCGCCAGCGTGGACCGTACTTGCTGTAGAGACGCGGCGTGAACACGAGCGACACCGCCACCACCGGCGCGCCGCGCAGGTCCGGGTGCTGCCCCGACCACATGGATGCAATCGGTATCACGCCGTTCAATACGTCCCAGTCGGCAACAGTCGGAAACGCCTCCAGCAATTCTTCTTCAGTAACGAACTTCCCGTACTCGTAAAAGGCCCGGCATCGCGCAGCCATGCCACGCGCGATGCGGCGGTTCTCCTCGGTATTTCGGATAACGAACATTTCCGTGTTGATGCCGAAGAAGCCTTTGGTCACGAGGCTGTCTCGTCCTTCCATGATCCGGCCGAAATCTTCGAAGCGAACGAAAAGCGCATTCTCCGTCGCAAAGATGACGACCTCGCCTTCGGCCGCGCGCGCAAGCCGGTCGCTGATCATCTGGTATTTGAAGAGGACACCGAGTTCGAGCGAATCGACGCTGCTCGACATCGACTCGTCGTATTGAGCCGCTTGGGTTCGGCGACAGAACTCGGCGTGGTTGTCGCGTGACGATGTCGCGCGGCGGTCGGAAAAGCAGCTAACCAGTGTGACCATGTTGTACCGGCAAGTGAATAGCGTGGACGCAGGAAGCGCGGCGCAAGAAGCCGCGCGCGAGGGGCCGTAGCATATCCGTTGCGGTCAACGAACTTGCAAATTATTGCGTCAACCGAACTATCGCTGCGCGCAGCGAAGAGCGACCCGCGCTCAATTGTAGGACGCGCGCGGAAGCATGAAAGCCCTAACGACCCATCGCGCGCTCGCGTGTTCGCATCACGCGCACGATGCCCACCGCGACGCCAATTGCCGCCGCTGCCGCCGCTCCGACGAGCGACACCTGTGCGCCGTGCTGTCCATACATGCCGAAAGCAGCGGCGGCCAGCGCCGCGCCTAGCGAAAGGCCGATCATGCGCGCCATCGTCATGAGGCCGCCCGCTGCTCCGCTGCGTTCATGCGGCGCCGACGTCAGCATGATGCGATTGTTCGGCGTCTGAAAAAAGCCGAATCCGATGCCGCACACCGCGACGCGCCACGCGATGTCCACATTCGAAGGCGATGCCGGCAGTCCGATCAAGAAGCATAGGCCGATCGCCATGATGCCCAGTCCCATGCCGCCGATCAGCCCCGGCGCGTGCCGGTCCGAGAGGCGACCGGCGAGCGGCGCGACGAAGACGATCACGAGCGGCCACGGCGTGACGAGCAGTCCGGTCGTCGTCGCGCTGCGGGCAAACTGGTGCTGGAGCATGAACGGCAGAGCGAGATAGGCGAGCGTCTGCGCGACATAGGAGCAAATGGACGTCAGCGAGGACAGCGAGAGGATCGGAATGCGCAGCAGATCCAGCGGCACGAGCGGCGCGGGCCGTCCGCGTTGATGGCGGATGAGCGCGAAAGCGGCGATGCACGCGCACGCGATCTCGACAAGAGGCAGCGCCCGCAGTTGCAAAGGGCGCGCGCCCTCGCCTGCGCCGAGCCCGCCCACGCCCAGAATGAAGAGCGCGATGGCGAGCGCGCTGAGCGTCGCGCCCGCGAAGTCAAAGCGGCGCGCGGCGTTCGGCGTGCCGGGCGGCAGCATCGTGCTGGCGAGACCCAGGCCGATGATGCCGAGCGGCACGTTCACCGCGAAGAGCCAGCGCCATCCCGCAACCGAGAGAATCCCTGCCGCGACTGTCGGCCCGAGCGCCGCCGAGAGCGCCACGGTCAAGCCGAGCAGCGCGACGCCGCGCCCGACGAGCTTCGGCGGATAAACCTGCCGCAGAAGCGCGGGCACGATGGTCGACATGCACGCGCCCCCTATGCCCTGAATCGCGCGGGCAGCGACCAGGAGCGGCAGCGTCGGCGCGAGCGCGCAGCCTATCGACGCCAGCGTGAAGACCACGAAGCCCCACAAGAACACGCGCCGGAAGCCGAGCATTTCGCCGAGCGCGGCGAGCGGCAGCACCGAGACGGCGACCGCGAGCTGATACGCGGTGACGACCCAGACGGTATCGGCTGCGCTGCGCGAGAGGTTGTGCGCGATGGTCGGCAAGGCGACATTTGCGATGGACGAGTCGAGGTTGCCGAGAAACGTTCCGAGCAGCACGGAGACGACTGCCCAGTAGTTGACGCGGGTGGCGGGGATGGCGCTAGTCATTCGTTGGTTTGGAATGCCCGCAGGAGACGGATCCGCGCGGCGCCCGCATGGTAATGGATACTGCCGTGCGTGTGCAAAAGCGTGCTGTGCGCGACTGCGCGTGATGGTGGGCGCGAACGATCGTTCGTCTTATCGGCGCACAGATGCCCGTGAGCATGCTCGCTCGTCTGTCGGTGCTCCGTGCTTCGCGGCGTCCACGTCGAGCATGGCCCGCTGCCCGCGAACTTCACGATGGATTCAGCCGACCTCAGAGCGGCCAAGCCGTCGAGCGCGTGACTATAGACGGCGCTCGGGCGCACTTGCAGTCGAGCGCCCAACGGCCGGATCGTCGCACGTCGTCATGTGAACGCCGCGCGGCGAATGGCGTCCATCCAGTTCATCCCTGCCATATTGAATGGCGAACTGCTCGGCTGCCCGGGCCGTGGCGAACGGTCGAAACGGGCCGATCGCGCGCCGCACGCCGTCTGGCCGCTCGATCAAGACCGTCGCGATGAACTCGCCGGCCGCCCGCACGACGACCGCCGACAACTCACACCCGCGGTACTCCATTGGAATGGCGTCCATCTTATCCTCGCTTCGGAAAGGCTGAAGTGCCCAGCCGTCTCTTGCATGGCGACGGCGTTCGGAACGAACGCCTTATTTGTAACGCCGAAACAAGAAACAGGACGTGCGTCGACGAACATTATCTCCGCGCCAGACAGGCATGATTCTTATTTAGCCGGTATGCTTCTTCGGAGCTTTCATTTGAGAGCGTCCGCATTTCCGCTCCTGACTTGCTTTCAATGCTCTCTCTTAGCCTACGACGACAGTACCGAAACGCTGCCTTGGCGCTCTTTGCCGTCGCGCTGAGCGCCACGGCTCATGTGGCCAGCGCGCAAGAATTTTCGATTCTCGCCGGCCCGCTTCAAAGCGGCAGCCAGAACACGTATTCCTGGGAAGCAAGCTATCGCGAGGGCCTCGGTCCGTACGCGGCCTGGAGCTTCTCGTGGATCAATGAAGGTCATATTCCGAATCATCACCGCGACGGTCAGGCGGCGCAGTTGTGGGCGCGGATGCCGCTCTGGAACAACCGCGTCGAAGTGTCGGCGGGCGCGGGTCCGTACCGGTACTTCGACACCAGCGAGGCGCAAGCCGGCGGTGACTATGCCAACACGCACGGCTGGGGCGGCCTCTTCACGCTGCGCGCCGCGTATTACTTCGATAACCGCTGGATCGCGGAGATGAAACTCAATCGCGTGCAGGCGTTCGGCGGCCCGGACACGACCGCCCTGCTCTTCGGCATCGGTTATCAGCTCGACGCCCCGAACGGCCACGGCCCGCGCGACTCGGCGCCCTCGCGCACCACGAACGTCACCGGCAACGAGGTCGCGGTGCTGGTCGGCACGACGATCCTGAACAGCTTAGATTCCGAATCGAACGTGGCGGAAAGCATCGAATATCGACGCGGGCTGTGGAAGTACGTCGACTTCACCGCGTCGTATCTGCACGAGGGCGGCCACGTGCAGTCGCGGCGCGACGGCGTCGCCGCTCAATTGTGGGCCACGCGCGCGTTCTTCGACGACCGGCTGACGCTCGGCGTCGGCGCCGGACCGTATCTGTCGATCACGCAGAACGACGATCTGCCGCAAAACCGCACGGGCGATGGCCGCTTCGCGGGCCTCGTCTCCTTGTCTGCAAGCTACCGCTTCACGAATCGCTGGCTCGTGCGCGCGACGTGGAACCGCATGGTGACGCGCTACGACCGCGATGCGGACATCATCGAAGCGGGCATCGGCATACGTTTCTGACCGCGCCGTTACGTTTCGGCGCTGGCGCGGTACTTGCGTTTGGACGAGCCGTCATTCGCTCTCAACGGCTCCTCCATGATCGACGTCCCTCGCAAAACGCTGTTCATCTCTCCTCATCTCGACGACGCCGTGCTCGGCTGCGGCGCGTCACTCGCAGGCGCCCCTGACGTGCTCGTGTGCACGGTCTTCACGGGCTGCCCCCCTGCCGACGCCAGCACGGACTGGGACGCCCAGTGCGGCTTTTCAGACGCGAAGCAGGCGATGGTCGCGCGCATCGAAGAAGACAACCGCGCGCTCGAGCTGCTCGGCGTGACGCCGCTGCATCTCGGCTTTCTCGACTCGCAATACGTGCCTTTCGCGCCCGAGGCCGACAAGCCGACGCGCGCGACGTTGACGCAGGCGTTTCTCGACGCGATAGACGAGCACCGTCCCGAAGCGCTGCTGATCCCGCTCGGGCTCTTTCATTCGGATCACGCGCTCGTGCACGAGGCCGCGTGCGATGCATGGTTGCGCCATCCCGAACTGCCGTGCATCGCGTACGAAGAGGCGCTTTATCGATGCAAGCGCGCGCTCTTGCAGCAGCGGCTCGCGGACTTGATGGAACGCGGCATCGACGCCACGCCGCTGAATGCGCGCCTTCCCGAGCATGCGGAAGCCGCGCGCCGCGAAGCGTTGAAGCGCGAAGCCGTGAACGCCTATCCGAGCCAGTTGAAGGCGTTCGGTCCGAACGGATACGACGACGTATTCCTGCCCGAGCGCTTCTGGACGCTCGAACCCGCGGAGAAGCGCGCATGAGCGCCGTCCCGCAACCTCTGAAGCAACCCTTGGCGCGCCCGCGTCACGACGCCGCCGCGCGCCTGAGCGTGGTCGTGCTGACCTACAACCGCGCCGACCAGGTGCTCGACACGCTCGAAAGACTCGCGGCGCTGCCGGATCGCATCGACATTGTCGTGGTCGATAACGCCTCGTCCGACGATACCGCTGCACGCATCGCGCAAGCCTTTCCGTTTGTCGAACTCGTCGTCGCACCGTCGAACATGGGCGCGGCGGGGCGCAATCTCGGCGTGGAGAAGGTCCGCACGGAGTACGTCGCCTTCTGCGACGACGACACCTGGTGGAGCCCCGGCTCGCTCACGCGCGCAGTCGAGATGCTCGACGCCGCGCCGCGCGTCGCGGTGCTGAGCGCGCGCGTGGTCGTCGGCGAAAACGGCGATGCCGACGAAACCTGCGAACGCATGCGCGTAAGCCCGCTCGGCGCGAACGGTCTGCCGGGGCCGGCGCTCGTCGGCTACATGGCCGGCGCGAGCGTGTTTCGCACGAGCGTCTATCGAAAGATGGGCGGCTATGAGCCGCGGCTTTTCATAGGCGGCGAAGAATCGCTGCTCGCGCTCGACATGCTCGATCACGGCCACGCGCTCGTCTATGCAGACGAACTCGTGCTGCATCACCATCCTTCTCCGATACGCGACAGCGCCTTGCGCAGACGTCTGCTCGCGCGTAATGCGGCGTGGGTCGCGTGGCTGCGATTGCCGCTGCGCGAAGCCTTGCACGCGAGCATGCAGGCGCTCGCCGTCATGCGGCGCGAAGGCGCGTTCTGGCGAGATGCGATTCAGATGTTGCGCGGATTGCCTTGGGCGCTCGCACATCGGCGCGTGGTAGGCGCTCACGTGCAAGTCATGCGATCGATCGTGCGCGAAGACGATCGCCGCCATGCGCGAGCAGAGACGAGCAAACCCGCTGCGATACCGGCAGACGCTACACACACCGTGTAAAACCGCGCCGCTGCTGTCGAAGCTACGTCTAACGAAATTTTGTTCGTCCTGCAACGAACCAACGATTCTGCGCAATTTTGCGCTGGTGGCACAACGAATGCTCACAGGCCATCAAGCTTCGAAAGACGCGGCAATCCCTGTGCGCGCTCAACGGCTCGAAGCCCATTTCGAACAACGCGAATCGAGGGGGCCTACACGTGAAGATCGCACTTATCAGTGAGCATGCGTCGCCTCTCGCGGTAGCGGGCGGTGTCGATAGCGGCGGGCAGAATATTTATGTCGCGCACGTCGCGCGGCAGCTCGCGCGCAACGGCCATCAAGTGGATGTCTTCACGCGCCGCGACCGTTCTCTTTTGCCGCTGGTGTCGCGCTTCGAACGCATACGCGGCATTCGCGTCATCAATGTGCCGGCGGGTCCGCCGGTGCAACTGGCAAAGGAACAACTGCTTCCGCACATGGACGAGTTCGCTCGCTTCATGATCGGCTTTTTCAAGAAGCAGGCGACGCCTTATCACGTCGTGCATGCGAACTTCTTCATGTCGGGACTCGTCGGCATGCGCATCAAGGAAGCGCTGGGCGTGCCGCTCGTCACGACGTTTCATGCGCTCGGCCGCGTGCGGCGCATTCATCAAGGCGCGGGCGATGGCTTTCCCGATGAACGCTTCGAGATCGAAGACGCGCTCGTGCGCGAATCGGATTCGGTGATCGCGGAATGCCCGCAAGACGAAGCGGACCTCGTGTCGCTGTATCACGCCGAGCGCGAACGCATCGACCTCGTGCCGTGCGGCTTCGACAGCACGGAGTTCCATCCGATGAAGAAGGCCGAAGCGCGTGAACGTCTCGGCTGGCCGCAGGACCGCTTCATCGTGCTCCAACTAGGACGCATGGTGCCGCGCAAGGGCATCGACAATGTGGTGCGCGGCATCGGCCTTTGCAATCGCGAACTGAACGAAGACGCGCATCTGTATGTGATCGGCGGCAACTCCGATGAAGCGAACGAGATTGCGACGCCGGAAATCGGCCGTTTGCGCGGCATCGCGCAGGAATGCGGCGTGGCCGACAAGGTGAACTTTCTCGGCCGTCATGGAAGGCAACGCCTCAAGACCTTCTATAACGCAGCCGATGTGTTCGTGACGACGCCGTGGTATGAGCCTTTCGGCATCACGCCGCTCGAAGCCATGGCATGCGGCAGGCCGGTCGTCGGCGCGGATGTGGGCGGGATTCGCTATTCCGTGGCGCACGAAGAAACGGGCATGCTCGTGCCGCCAAAGGATCCACGCGCGCTCGCCGATGCCCTCGCCACGCTGAAGCGCGATCCCGCGCGCGCAGAACGCATGGGCGCAGCGGGCCTCGAACGCGCGCGCGCGATGTTCACATGGTCCGGCGTCGCGCAGTCGCTCGAACGCGTCTATGCGCGCGTGGCGGGCGTGGACATCGCGCAGGACCTCGACAGCCGGCGCGCCGCTTACGGCAGCGCCACCGCATGAAGCCCGCCGTTTTCCTCGATAAAGACGGCACGCTCCTCGACGACGTGCCCTATAACGTCGATCCCGCCAAGATGCGTCTTGCGCCGGGCGCACGCGATGCGCTTGCCATCTTCGCGCGCGCGAATGTGCCGATTGTCGTCATCAGCAACCAGAGCGGTGTCGCGCTCGGCAAGTTCGATGAGTCCGCGCTTCGGCACGTCGAACGCAAGTTGCACGAGCTCGCTGCCGAAGCCGGCGCGCGGCTTGCGGGCATTTACTGGTGTCCGCATCATCCGCAAGGCACGGTCGCAGCTTATGCACGCGCATGCGACTGCCGCAAGCCCGCGCCGGGCATGATCCAGCGGGCCGCGCGCGAACTCGACCTCGACCTGGCGCGAAGCTGGTTCGTCGGCGACATTCTCGACGATATCGAAGCAGGCCATCGCGCAGGCTGCCGCGCGGTGCTGATCGACAACGGCAACGAGACGCTTTGGCAGCGCGGTCCGTTGCGTGAACCCGATGCCACTTCTAAGGATATGGGCGAAGCCGCGCGCATTATTGAGCGTGCGTGGCATGCGACGGAGCTCGCGACATGAAGCGCGATCCGTCACGGGCGAACGATATCGCCATCCCTATCCAGCCCGCGAACGCGCACGCCCGCGCGCCGGCCATCGCGCCTCAGCGCGTGTGGGGCGCGGACGTGCGGCGCATTCTCTGCATTCGCCTCGACAATCTCGGCGACGTGCTGATGACGACGCCCGCGCTTCATGCGCTCAAACACGCGTATCCGGAGCGACATCTCACGTTGCTTGCATCGCGCTCGGGAGCGCAGGCGGCGCGCTTCATCGACGATATCGACGACGTGATCGAATACGACGCGCCGTGGGTCAAGCATGACAAGCCCATCGATGCGAGCGGAGACATCGCGATGTGCGAGCGGCTTGCATCGCTCGGCTTCGATGCCGCCGTCATCTTCACGGTCTATAGCCAGAATCCGCTTCCCGCAGCGATGTTTTGCCATCTGGCGAAGATTCCCCGGCGCCTCGCGCATTGCCGCGAAAATCCATACGGGCTGCTAACGGATTGGGTCGCGGAGTGCGAGCCACAACAGGGCACGCGTCACGAAGTCGAGCGGCAGCTTGCGCTCGTAGAAAGCGTCGGCGCAACGAACGCGGATACGCGCATGCGCTTCGCGTTGCGCGCCGAAGACGAGGCATCGCTTGCGCGCAAGCTCGACGAACGCGGCGTCGATCTCGAAGCGCCCTTCTTTGTCATGCATCCCGGCGCAACCGCTGCATCGCGGCGCTATCCGCCCGAGCGATTCGCGCAGGCAGCGCGCGTGCTCGCGGATCGGACCGGCTGGCCCGCGCTCGTAACCGGCTCGGCGAGCGAAGCCCCATTGTGCGAGACCGTCAGCGCCGGCGATACGCGCGTCGCGAGTCTCGCGGGCGCGCTCGAACTGGGCGAGCTCGCGGCCTTGATCGCCCATGCGCGCGTGCTGATCTCCAACAACAGCGGTCCTGTGCATATCGCGTCGGCGCTCGGCGCGCCGGTCGTCGATCTGTATGCGCTCACCAATCCGCAGCATATGCCGTGGCAAACGCCGCATCGCGTGCTGTACCGCGATGTGCCCTGCCGCTGGTGCTATCGCAGCGTGTGTCCCGAAGGGCATCACTCGTGTCTGCTCGGCGTGAGCGTCGACGAAGTTGTCGATGCCGCGCTGTCCTTACTCGATGCCCGCACCGAACAACATCCTGCTCATCTGACACTACCCTGAGAGACGCGCCTTATGTACACACTCGGAATCAATGCGGTCTATCACGACAGCGCGGCGGCGCTGGTTCGCGACGGCGTCGTGATCGCGGCGGCGGAAGACGAGCGTTTCACGCATGTGAAGCATGCGAAGCGCCCCGTGCCTTTCTCGACATGGCAGCTTCCTTTCGATGCCATCGACTATTGCCTGAAGGAAGCCGGCATCGAACTCGCGGATATCGATCATGTGGCGTATTCGTACGATCCGCATCTGTTCTCGGGCATGCCCAAGCAGGCGAAGGCGACCATTGCCCTGCCATTCATGCCGTCGGAGCATGTGACCGGTAATCCCTCGGAATCGCCGTGGGACCCGCTTTTCCTGAGCTATATCGTCAATGCGCGCGGCCAGTTGCTCGACGGCGCGCCGCATCATCTGAAGAAGCGTTTCGCCAGCGGCGGACGCGCGCCGCGCTTCGAATGGCACAACGTCGATCACCATCTGTCGCACGAAGCGAGCGCGTTTCTCGCGGCGCCGTATGAGAACACTGCGGTGCTCACGATGGACGGCCGCGGCGAAGGCGTGACGACGAGTCTCGGCCAGTTCGTCGATGGCGAGTACAAGCGCCTCAAACAGGTGGAACTGCCGCATTCGCTAGGCTTGCTCTACGAAGCCGTGACGGACTATCTCGGCTTCCTTCACTCGTCGGATGAGTACAAGGTGATGGCGCTCGCCTCTTTCGGCAAGCCCGCATACGTCGATCAGTTCCGCGAGATCGTGAAGTATCGCAACGACGGCAGCTATACCGTGGATGCGCCGCGTCTTGTCGAGCGCTTCGGCCCGCGACGCGAGCGCGGCGGTCCGCTCACGCAGCATCACTACGACATCGCGCATTCGCTGCAAGTGGTGCTCGAAGAAACGGCGCTGAATCTGGCGCGCTGGCTGCATGAACGCACCGGCCTCTCGCATCTGGCGATGGCAGGCGGCGTCGCGCTGAACTGCGTGATGAATGCGCGTCTGCGCGATCGTGGTCCGTTCGAAGACATTTGGGTTCAACCCGCTGCGGGCGACGCGGGCACCGCGCTCGGCGCGGCGCTGTGGACCGACTATCAGGAACGCGTGAAGCAAGGCGATAGCAGCCGCCGCTGGCACATGAATCACGCGTATCTCGGCCCGCGTTATAAAGACGACGAGATTGAGCAATTCCTCAAGTGGTCGAAGACGCCATATCGCCGGCTGAACGACATCGCCACTGAAACCGCTGAGATTCTCGCGTCCAATCGCGTGATCGGCTGGTATCAGGGACGCACGGAGTTCGGTCCGCGCGCGCTCGGTGCCCGCTCGATTCTCGCTTCGCCGATCGATCCGTCCATGCAGGCGCGCCTGAACGAGATCAAGGACCGTGAAGACTTCCGGCCGGTTGCGCCTGTCGTAATGGAAGAACACGCTGCGGACTGGTTCGTCGATGCACGCGTCGCGCCGTTCATGCTCTTCGTATTCGATGTGCGCGAGGACATGAAGACGCGCATTCCGGCGGTGACGCATATTGACGGCACGGCTCGCGTGCAGACCGTGAACCGCTCGCAGCATGCGCTCTATTACGACCTGCTCGCTGCATTCAAGGCGCGTACGGGCGTGCCGGTGCTCGTGAATACGTCGTTCAATACCCGCGGCGAGCCGATGGTGAATTCCCCGCGCGATGCGCTCGAGTCGTTCTGGACGTCGCCGCTCGATGCGCTCGTGATCGGGCCGTTCCTGATCGAGAAGCCGGGAGTGCGTGCATGAGCACGATGGCAGGCTCGTTTCCCTACGACGGCGCGAAGGACGCGTCCACGCAGCGCAATGCGGGCGCAGCGGGGGGCGCGGCCTTCGACGTGTCGGTGGTCGTGCCGACGTATCGGCGGCCCGACATGTTGGAACGCTGTCTGCGCGCGATTATCGCGCAGTACTACGACAAGACGCGCTTCGAGATCGTCGTGTGCGATGACGGTCCCGATGACGCCACGCGTTCGCGCGTGACCGCGCTCGCACGCGAGTTCGACGGAGCGCCCCGCATCCGCTATGTTCCCGTCACCGCGACGCAAGGCCCGGCAGGCGCTCGCAACGCGGGATGGCGTGCATCGGGCGCGCCGCTGATCGCGTTCACCGACGACGACACGATTCCTGATCCCCACTGGCTCGCGGCAGGCGTCGCCGCGTTGCGAGCGGGCGCGGACGCCGTATCGGGACGTATCGTGGTGCCGCTCGGCCCGCGTCCGACCGACTACGAGCAAGACGCAGCCGGCCTCTCCCGCGCGGAATTCGCGACCGCGAACACGTTCGTGACGCGCTCGGCGCTCGCACGCGTGGACGGCTTCGATGCGCGCTTCACGTCGGCGTGGCGCGAAGACTCCGACCTTCAGTTCGAACTGATGCGCATCGGCGCGCACATCGTGCGCTCGCACGACGCAATGGTCCTGCATCCGGTGCGGCCGGCACGCTGGGGCGTGAGCTTGTCGCAGCAGAAGAAGAGCCAGTTCGATGCGCTGCTCTACAAGAAGCATCGGTCGCTCTTCAAAACACGCATTCGCAGCCTGCCGCCGCTGCTCTATTACGCGATCATCGTCGCCGTACTCGTGGCCGTGTTCGCGCTCGCGAACGGCAACAACAAGCTCGCGGGCGTGTGCCTCGCGGCCTGGCTCGGCATGACCGCATGGTTCTGCTTCAAGCGCCTGAAGTCGACCGCGCTGACACCGTCGCACGTGCTCGAAATGGCGTGGACATCGCTATGGATACCGTTTCTTTCGGTGTACTGGCGAATTTACGGCGCCGTCAAGTTCCGCGTGGTATTCATATGAAACCGGCGAACGTCGAGCGCATTGCGATTTTTCGGGCGCTTCAGCTCGGCGACATGCTGTGTTGCGTGCCCGCGATGCGCGCCCTGCGCCGCGCTTATCCGAATGCACACATCGCACTGATCGGCTTGCCGTGGGCGCATAGTTTCGTCGAACGCTATGCGCATCTCGTCGATGAATTGATCTTGTTTCCGGGCGCCGTCGGCTTTCCGGAGCAGGAAGAAACGGACGCGCACCTCCCCGCCTTTTACGATGCCATGCGTGCACGCAGCTTCGATCTCGCGATCCAGTTGCACGGCAGCGGCGGCGTGGCGAACGATATCGTCGGAGCAATGCACGCGCGAGTCAACGCGGGCTTTCTCAAGCCGGATGAAGCGCCGCGCCCTGGCATCTTCATTTCCTGGCCCGACGCGTTGCAGGAAGTCGCGCGCTATAACGCGCTGATGCAGGCGCTCGGTATCGATGCCCACGACACGCAGCTCGAGATCCCGCTCACGCAACACGACACGCGCGAATGCGATGAACTGATCGAACGTTATGGCCTCGACACTGCGCGGCTTGTGCTCGTGCATGCCGGCGCCCAGTTGCCTTCGCGACGCTGGCCTGCAGAACGCTTCGCGCAAGTGGCAGCCGCGCTTGCGAGCGATGGCTGGCAAGTCGCGTTGACCGGCAGCGCAGGCGAAGCGTCCATTACCGCGAGCATCGCGAACACGCCCGGCGTGAATGCGCTCGACCTGACCGGCAAGACATCCCTCGGCGGGCTGGCGGCGCTCGTCGGGCGTGCGCGACTCATCGTGTGCAACGACACGGGGCTTTCCCACGTGGCGGCCGCGATGCGAACGAAAAGCGTCGTCATCGCATCGGGCAGCGACACGCAACGCTGGGCGCCGCTCGATCACGAAAGGCATCGCGTGCTGGCGGACTATCCGCCGTGTCGTCCGTGTTCTTTCCGCGAATGTCCGTATGGGCATCCTTGCGCGCTCAACGTGAGCGTCGCGCAAGTGCTCGATGTCGCACGACTTCAATTGCCCGTAGAAAAACTGGAAACCGATGCCCACTGCTAATCAACGACGTCTGCGCGTGCTCACGTGGCACGTGCACGGCAACTACCTCTACTACCTGACTCAGGCGAAGCACGATTTCTATCTCGTCACGAAGCCCGGTCATCCGCCCGGCTACGCGGGCAAAGTCGGCGTGCTGCCGTGGGGCGACAACGTCCATGAGGTACACGCAGACGAAGTCGCGTCGAGCGAGTTCGACGTCGTGCTGTTCCAGCATCGCACGCACTGGGACGACGATCGCATCAACCTGCTTTCGGATGCGCAGCGGCGCTTGCCTCGCGTTTATATCGAACATGATCCGCCGCAGGAGAATCCGTTCGAACAACGCCATTGGGTGCAGGACCGCGACACGCTACTCGTGCATGTGACGCACTTCAATCGCCTGATGTGGGACAGCGGCGAGACACCGACGCGCGTGATTGAACATGGCGTGGTCGTGCCCGAAGGCGTGCGCTATACAGGCGAGAAGGAACGCGGCATCGTCGTCATCAATCATTTGCGGCAGCGCGGGCGCAGGCTCGGCAGCGACGTGTTCGCGGATGCCGCGCAACGCGTGCCGCTCGATCTCGTCGGCATGGACGCGGAGTCGGCGGGCGGGTTGGGCGAGATCGGCAATCTGGATCTGGCCGCGTTTTCCGCGCAATACCGCTTCTTCTTCAACCCGATTCGCTGGACGAGCCTCGGCCTCGCAATCGTCGAAGCCATGACGATCGGCATGCCGATCATCGGTCTCGCGACGACGGAGCTCGCCACCGTCGTTCGCAATGGCGAGAGCGGCTTCATTCATACCGACACGAACGCGCTCGTCGATGTCATGCAACAACTGTTGCGCGATCCCGCAGAAGCGCGGCGTCTCGGCGAAGGCGCGCGCCGTCTCGCGCTGGAACGCTTCAACATCGACCGCTTCGCCGCCGAATGGGAAGCGACCTTGCGCCATGTGTGCAGTTGATCGACCGCGACCCAATCACCACAAAAAGGAACCGACATGAAGGAAGCATATCGCAAGCGCATTCTGGTGACGGGCGGCGCGGGCTTTCTCGGCTCGCATCTGTGCGAACGCCTGCTGGCGCAAGGGCACGACGTGTTGTGCGTCGATAACTTTTACACGGGCACGAAGGACAACATCGCGCATCTGCTCGACAGTCCCAACTTCGAACTGATGCGTCATGACGTGACCTTCCCGCTGTACGTGGAGGTCGATGAGATCTACAACCTCGCGTGTCCTGCGTCGCCGGTTCATTATCAGCATGATCCGGTGCAGACCACGAAGACGAGCGTGCACGGCGCGATCAACATGCTCGGGCTCGCCAAGCGCGTGAAGGCCAAGATCTTTCAGGCATCGACGAGCGAAGTGTATGGCGATGCGCGCGTTCATCCGCAACAGGAAGCGTACTGGGGCAACGTGAACCCGATCGGCCCCCGCTCATGCTATGACGAAGGCAAGCGTTGCGCCGAGACGCTCTTCATGGACTATCGCCGCCAGCATGGTCTCAACATCAAGATCGCGCGAATCTTCAATACGTACGGGCCGCGCATGCATCCGAGCGATGGCCGCGTGGTGTCCAACTTCATGATGCAGGCGCTCGCCGGCGAGCCGATCACCGTCTACGGCGAGGGCACGCAGACGCGCTCGTTCTGCTATGTGGACGACATGGTGGACGCCTTCATCCGTTTGATGAACACGCCCGACGACGTGACGGGCCCGGTGAATCTCGGCAATCCGCATGAACTGTCGATGCTGGAGATCGCGCAGCGCATCGTCGCGTTGACGGGCTCGAAGTCGGAGATCGTGTTCCGCCCGCTGCCGATGGACGATCCGTGGCATCGTCAGCCGGATATCACGCAGGCGCGCCAGCTTCTCGGCTGGGAGCCGGTGACTGTACTCGACGAAGGCTTGCGCCGCACCGCCGCGTACTTCCGGCAGATCATCGAGGCGCAGCAGACTCGCTCGGCACTGGCTACGCTTTGACGTTGAATCCCGGCAGTCCGCGCGCTTCGTCCTGGCGAGAAGCGGCGACTGCCTCCGCGAGCGCCTTGGCAAAGCCTGCAATCGACGCGAAATCGCCCTGCACGCGCTCGCGGAAGTACCCGGCCCACGCGAACTTGGCGTTGACCTCGGGCGAATCGGAATAGACACCGGCCATCCGCACAAAGGCTGCAAGGCTCAGATACGGATCGTCGGGCATCACGGCGATGGACGGCGGCAGTGCTTCGACCGGCGTTTCGCGGCCTTGCTCATCGAAGGGATGAAGCCAGCGCCGTTCGCGCAACGCGGCGATGAACGAATCGTGATCGCGGTCGCTGTAGTCGCACGCAATCATGACCGGCACGACCTCGATGCCCAATTCGTACCATGCGCGCGCCCAGTGATGATGATCGGTCACATGCAGCGTGCCGCCCGGCCCGCGCACCACGCGCAGCGCGTGTTCGCGCAGGAATGTCGCGCGTTCCAACTCGGGCGTGCGGCTCGTCAGACGCATTTTCTCGCGCACATGCTCCATGCCGAGCGCGCCTTGCGTCGGCCTCAATTCAACGATGCGCGCCGATAATTCGGTGTCCATATCGTCTCCTCATGCTTCGGTGCGCGCGGCGACCTGCCTGATCGCCGCGATCAGCCGCTCGGCGGGGACGGGCTTCGTCAAGTGCATCTGAAAGCCTGCCATCTGCGCGCGCAGTCGGTCTTCCGTCTGCGTGTGACCGGTCAACGCAATGGCCGGCATGCGTTCCCCGAGCGACACACGCCGGCTGGCTTCCAGTTCGCGCACGCGGCGCAACACCTGATAGCCGTCCTCTTCGCCGAGCACGATGTCGCACAAGAACGCATCGGGCCATTCCTGCGTGGGCGCTTGCGCGAGCCATTCGAGCGCTTCCTTGCCCGACGCCGCCAGTCTCACGCCCGCCCCGGACATCTCCAGCACCGCGCCGAGCGCCTCGCGAGCGGCTTCCTGGTCGTCCAGCACCATGACGCAGAGGCCCTCCAGATTGCCGGTAACGTTTGCGTTCGGCTCCGCGAGGCCCGCAAGACTGTCGGCATCGACCACGGGACGCAACGGCATCATCGCGACATAGGCGAGGTGGCCGTCGACATAGCCGACCGTGAACGTGCCGCCCGTTTCCGCCAGCGCCTGTTCGAGCCGGCGAGCCTGTTCCTGCGAAAGCGGCGCGGGCTGCGCGCGACGGCCCAGCACGCAAACGCGCACTTGATTCGCTTCGCGTTCGACACGCAGCTCGACGCGCTCCCCGCGCTCCGCCGCGCGTATCTCGGTGCGACACAAATCCGCTATCACGAACTGCAACACGCCGGGGTCGCCGGTCACGCGCAAATCGGCATCGGGCATCATGGTGTAAAGCTGCACGCCATGTTCGACGATCTCCTCGTGCAGACCGTCGACCACGCCCGCGATCAACGCGCCGAGGCCGACCGGTTGCGCCGACACCTTGCGCTGCACTTGCGCGAGCTCGCCTTGTTGCGATTGCAACGCCCACATGCGCGAATACACGCCACCGCGCTCGATCAGTTCCGCATGCTGACCTTGCTCGACGATGCGGCCGTGCTCCATCACGAGAATCCAGTCGGCATTCACGACAGTCGAGAGCCGGTGCGCGATCACAATCGACGTGCGGCCTTGCGCGAGCCGGTCGAGCTCGCTTTGAATGGCGCGCTCGGAACGCGTATCGAGCGCCGACGTGGCTTCATCGAACACGATGATGCGTGGATCTTTGAGAATGGCCCGCGCGATCGCGATGCGTTGCCGCTCGCCGCCCGAGAGCCGCACGCCGCGTTCGCCGACGCGCGTGTCGTAATGATCGGGCAATCGTTCGATAAAGCTGTCCAGTTGCGCGGCACGCGCCGCGCGCACGACATCGGCGCGCGTGGCGGACGGCCGGCCATAGGCGATGTTATAGGCGATCGTATCGTTGAATAGCACCGTGTCCTGCGGCACGATGCCGATGGCTTCGCGCAGGCTCCTTTGCGTGACCTGCCGGATGTCCTGACCGTCGATCGTAATGACACCCGCTGTCGGCGAATAAAGCCTGAAGAGCAGCTTCATGAGCGTGGACTTGCCCGAGCCGCTGCCGCCCACCACCGCGAGTTTCTTGCCGGGATGCGCGCGAAAGTCGATATCGCGCAATATTTGTCGCGCCGGATCGTAGCCGAAGTCCACGTGCTCGAATTCGATCTCGCCGGCCGTCACGACGAGCGGCTTCGCATCTGCCTCGTCCACGTCTTCACCACGACGGCCCCGCGCAAGCAGAATCTCGAACATGCGTTCGACATTGACGATGGCATCGTTCGTCTCGCGAAACACGAAGCCGAGCGTGTTGAGCGGCGCGCACACTTGCACGATATACGCGTTCACGAGCACGAGGTCGCCCACGCTCATCGTGCCCGCCACCACGCTCTGCGCCGCGAGCAGCATCACGGCCGCGATGCCGATGGCGATCACGGTGCTTTGCCCCACATGCAGGATCGTCAATGCGCGCTGGTTCGCGGTGCGCGCGTCGACCCACTTGTCGAGCACGGTGGAAAGACGCTGGCGTTCGACGTCTTCGCTCGCGAAGAGCTTGACGGTCTCGTAGTTCAGCAGGCTGTCGACGAGGCGGCTGTCCGATTGCGCTTCGAGCCGGTTCACCGCGCGTTGAAAACGCATGCGGTAGCGCGTGAAGATCAGCGTATAGAGCGCGTAGCAAACGAAGGTCGCGCCAATGGCAACCATGAACGTCTTCGCATACTGGCTCACCATGATAGCGACGACCGTGCCGATTTCGATGAGCGTCGGCACGATCGTGAAAATGGCGACGCCGAGCAGAAAGCCGATACCGTCCGCGCCTTTCTGCACGTCCCGCACCACGCCGCCCGTTTCACGCTGCGCATGGAAACGCGCGCCCATGTTGTGCAGATGGGAGAACGTGCGCGCTGAAAACGATGCGACCGTGCGTTGGGTGACGACGCTGAACAGCACGTCGCGCGCTTCGTTGAGCACGTCGCCGAGATAGCGCATCAGCACGTAGGTCAGGATCACGAAGACCGGGAATACGGCGTTCGCGGTGGGCTTGCTGAACTCGTCGATGACGTGTTTCAGCATCAGGGGAACGGATACCACCGCAAGGCGCGACGCAATCATCAACGCGACGGCACCGAGCGTCTGCAAACGAAACGTCCAGATCGCCTGCCAAAGGTCCTTCACGATGCGGTTACGAACTTGCGAGCGGCTGATTTCCGTGGACGCAGTCATGATATGCATGCTTCCATTCTCGTTGTCGATGCAAGCAACGCGTAAAGCGGCAGCAAGTGCCGCGCCCGCGCACGCCCGTTCGTCTTTCGGTGCCTAGAAAAGCGCTTGCTGTCCCGACATCAGCGTGGCGAAGTCGTTGCGCAGGAACGGCAGGATGCCGTCGGCCACGGGCTGTAGCTGCTTGCTCACGTAATGCTCGTAGTCGATGGGCGCATGACGTGCTTCGACCGGCTCGGGCCCGCCCATCGTCATCACGTAGCTGATCCATCCACCGTTCTGATATTGCAGCGGGCGTCCCTGCTGCGCGTTGAATTCGTCGGCGGTCCGCGCGGCGCGTACATGCGGCGGCACATTGCGTTCATAGTCGTCGAGGCTGCGGCGCAGGCGCTTCCGATAAATCAACAGGTCGTTCAGTTCGCCGCGCCGCGTGCGCTCGACGTAATCGCGCACATAGTCTTCATAAGGCTCGTCCTTAAAGATGCGCATATAAAGCTCTTGCTGAAAACGCTGCGCGAGCGGCGTCCAGTCCGTGCGCACCGTCTCTAGCCCTTTATAGATGATTTCTTCGCTGCCGTCCGCGCGTTGCGTGAGTCCCGCATAGCGTTTCTTGCTGCCTTCGTCGGTACCGCGAACCGTCGGCATCAGGAACCGCTTGAAGTGCGTTTCGAATTGCAATTCCAGTGCGCTATCGAGGCCGAATGTTTCGCGCAGATGCCTGCGCCAGTAATCGTTGACATGATCGACGAGCGCGCGGCCGATACGCGCGGCGTCGTCCTCGCTGCGGGCGCGGCGCAGCCAGACGAAGGTCGAATCGGTATCGCCGTAAATGACGCTGTAGCCGCGCGCTTCGATCAGCTCGCGCGTGCGATGCATGATTTCATGGCCGCGCATGGTGATGGACGAGGCGAGCCGCGGATCGAAGAAACGGCAGCCGCTCGACCCGAGCACGCCATAGAACGAGTTCATGATGATCTTGAGGGCTTGCGAAAGCGGCTTGTTGCGCTGACGTTTCGCGGCCTCGCGCCCTTCCCATACTTGTTCGACGATGGCGGGCAGACAATGCTTGTCGCGGGAAAAGCGCGCGCCGCGAAAACCGGGTACAGTGCGCGTCTCTGCTTGTGCCTCGCTCATGCCTTGCGCGAGACCGACGGGATCGATCAGGAAGGTACGAATGATCGACGGGTACAGGCTCTTATAGTCGAGCACGAGCACGGAATCATAGAGACCGGGCCGCGAATCCATCACGAAACCGCCGGGACTCGCTTCTTCCGGCACGTCGCCGAGATTCGGCGCGACATAGCCCAGGCGATGCATGCGCGGCATGTACAAATGCGTGAACGCCGCGACCGATCCGCCGCTGCGGTCAGCGGCAAGTCCCGTCACCGTCGCGCGTTCGAGCAGGAACGGCAGCAGCTCGGTCTTCTCGAAGATCTTCGTGACGAGCTCGCAGTCGGTCAGGTTGTAACGTGCGAGCGCAGGCTTGTCTTCGCAAAAGCGCCGCTCGATCTCATCCATGCGGGCATAAGGACTGTCGATCGCCTTGCCTTCGCCCAATAGCGATTGCGCGACGTATTCGAGGCTGAAAGAAGGGAAGTTCCACGTCGCCGAGCGCAACGCCTCGATGCCGTCCACCACGAGCCGTCCCGCGACGGATGCAAAAAAGTGGTTGCGCTTCATGCCGTGCTCGCGCCATTCGATCACGCTGCCATCGCGGCCAATGGCCAGCGGCACGTCATAAGCGTCGGCATGCTTTTGCAGCACGCGCAGATCGAACTGCACGACGTTCCAGCCGATGATCGCATCGGGATCGCGCTCGGCGATCCACGCGTTGAAACGCTGAAGCATCTCCGCGCGGCTCGCGCAATATTCGAGGTCGAAGTCAAGCGGCGGATGTGCGTCGCCCGTGGGAGGCCCGAGCATGTAGACCTGCCGCGCACCGCACCCTTCGAGCGCGATGGAATATAGCTCGGCCGTTGCACTCGTTTCGATATCGAGCGAGACGAGCCTGAGCTTCGGACGATAATCCGGCGCAGGTTTCAGCTCACTGTGAACCACGCCGTCGCGCGCTTCGCCTTCGACGGACACGGGCGCGGTGATGAACCGCTCCATCAGATAGCGTTCGGTCGGACGGATATCCGCTTCGAAGACAGTCACGCCCGCGTTCTTCAGCGTCTTTTCGAGCGCAAGCAATTGACGATACTGCGCGCAGTAAAGCCCCAGCACCGGCTTCTGGCGAAAGTCCGTGAGCGGCAGTTCGCGCAATTGCGCATCGCGCACCGCGCGCACGAGCGGCTCGGCCTTGTCGCGATCTTCGGCGCGGATGAACGCAACCGGTGTTTGCGGCGCGATGCGGACTTTGCGCGGACCGTCATCGGTGGCGAGCCAGAACTCGACCTCGGTGCCCGCGGCCGTATCGCGCCAATGACGCGTCAGCAAAAAGCCCTGCTTGGAGTGATTCGGTGCCTGAGCCAAGGCGTGTCCTTCGAAAGCGCGTGCCATCGAAGCATTTTACTTGGGGGCAGAAAATGCAGCGGCGCGCATGAAAAGCGCGCCGGCGTGAATGAAGCGAAAAAGCTGAGGCGGAAAGTAAAGCGCGGTAGCGGCATGCCGGTCATCCACCATCCAGAACATCCACGCTGGATGGTCCTCGAAGGATGCGCCGGCGCCGCTACCGCCTAAGCAGCCTGTGCGACCAGGCTCGCGCGCGGCGGCTGAAAGGCCGCCACGTTTTCGAGTGCGACATGCGCCGGAAACTCCGGTGCTGGCGGCACTTCGCTCTTGCTAGACACAACCTCCAGAGCGGCTTCTTGAACGGCCTGTCGAGCGGCCGCCGCTTTCTTGGTCTTCCCCGCGCGTGACGGCGGCTGGCAGGCCCCGCACACCACGTTGTTCTGCAAATCATGTTTGTGTGCGACAAACTTCCCGGTGCAGCGGCAGCACGCTGTCATCTGCAGCATGCCCGCGTCGAAGAAGCGCACAAGAGTCCAGGCCCGCGTAAGGTCGAGTACCGCCTCGGCGCCGCTATGATTGCAGTGCTCGAGATACAGCCGATACCCCTTGGTCAACGCATCGAGATGCGAACAACCGGCTTCGTTCTTGAGGAACGTATAGGTGTTGTAGAAAAGCGATGCGTGGATATTGGCGAGCCACGTCATATACCAGTCCGCCGAAAACGGCAGCATGCCTTTGGGCGGCGACACGCCCTTCACTTCGCGATAGAGACGAATCATGCGATCCCGCGAAAGCGTGAGTTCGCTCTCCAGCACTTGCATGCGCGCGCCGAGTTCGATCAGCGCGATGGCGCGGAACACTTCCTGGGCGTCTTCGGTGAGGCTCTTCTTCAGCATGGCTCGCTCCGTCTCTCTTAAGCGAACTGTTCGGCCGGCTGGCCAGCCAGCAGGATGGCTGCGTGCGTCGGCGCGATGTCCGCGTTCTTCGCGGGCTGCGTCAATGCCGACAGCATCGAGTGATCGTTGAAGCGGAAAGCGCACAGCAAGTTGTCGGATTGCGCGAGCTTGACGACCTGCGCGAGCGTGAGCCCCGACAGAAGGTCAGCCAGTTCGGCCGACAGCCCGAGCCGGAACATGCCGATGGCCCGGTCCTCGCGCAGCAGACGCTGTGCGAGCATGATGTAAGACAAGTTGATTTCCCGGATCGATTCCAGCGTTTCGCGACCGTTCATGGTTGCTGCTTCCAGTAAATCCCCGATTTCTCGCCGGCTTTTTGCCGATATCTTTTTTGTGCCTCACCAGGCTCTCTTCGCCCGGCTACGTACTTTGATACAGGCCGTTACAACTTGTAACAACACTGTGAAACGGATTCTAAGTACGGCCTTAATCGAACGCAAGACCATCTCAATAATATTTTGTTGCAAACAACACTTTCGATCGGTAACGTTTGCTTCGTCGAGAAACCGGCAAATTTGACTGCGTTTCGACGTGGAGTTTTCGTCTGCTCGTTCGAATTTAGAGAGGCTGATTTTTTATCTGAGTAATTGCCTGACGCCCGCAACAACGGGCCGTCTCGGGGTTCGGTTGACAGATTGAACAGCTATTTTTGAGACGCGCTTTCAAGCCAAAAAGCGGTAAAAAAGCCGCGATACCGGAAATTACCGATTCGCGGCTAATGGTGTAATAGATTCTGATGAGGTGTTACTACGCTGTGACATCGGACAAAACGGGGGTTTCCCCGATGCTTAACGCTGCGGCACGCCTTTGCGCCACGCGCCCCAGTGGGACACGATTTCCTGAACGAAAGGATTGCCGGTCAGATACAAGTTCTGGATGGCAGGTGTAAATCCGCCCTGCGCCGAGTAGTTCAACAGGTTGTCGCTGGCCGTCTGTCCTTCGTACGGCCGGTCGAAGTCGGAGCCGGCGCGCAGGTCCGCCACGCGCGACAAATCCACTCGCCTGACGCTCGCGGCGCGCTTGAGCGCCTCGAAGGTTGCGTTGTCCTCCTGCTGCGTCGTGCAGTAGACGCCCTTCCCGTCGGTCAGAAGGCGCGTCCAGTAACGCGCCCGCTCGCCGATGTACTTGCCCGACCACCAGGTATCGCCTGCGAGCGTGTCGCACTGGATCACGCGTGGCGGCTGGTTGGCCGGCGCGTAGTTGAACTTGGCGCGCGCGACCTTCGCCTGATCGCTGTCGGAGAGTGTCACATTGCGGGAAAGCGCATACGCCGCGTCCGCGAGCGACGCGTTCAGCGCGAACACTTCCGTGCGATAGTCGAGCGGCGGTTTGTCCTGCGGGCTCTTCGTGTTGATGCCGAGGAAGCCGGTCGGCCAGTCCGCCGGCTTTTCGCGTGCGTCGATTTCCCACTGGATGCCGAAATCGACCAGATATTTCGCCCACGCCGCCGAGCCGAGCGTGCCGCGCGCCGGATCGATCCCGGCGATGCCCGCGATCAGAAAGTACGTGTGCCGCAGATCGAAGCGGTCGGAGAACGTCAGCGCCATGATCGACGCCGTGGCGTTCGCGTGGCCCATGCCGGTGGTGATGACGCACACGTCGTCGCGGTTGCAGTGCACGTCCGGATAGTCCGGCGAAAGTCCCGGCACATGCACCGCCTGCCACGGGCCAAGATTGTCGAGCCAGACCTGGCCTTCCGGCCCGAACATGGTGACGATCATCACCTTGACGTGGCGGCCGCCGTCTCCGTGGCGTTCGCCGTCTCCGTGGCGTTCGCCGCTCATATCGTCGGGTTGTTGCGCGAAGGCGCAACCGGTGAAAGCGCACAGCGTCGCGAGGCCGGCGGCGGCGAGCGCCGCGCGCATTTTCGCGGGCGCGCGCTTGAAACGAGTCGATTGAAACCGTGCGGCGATTTTCATGGCGAGCATCGTCCTCTTGAAGGTTCGAACTTCGAAGGAAAGCCGCCGCGCCGTGGCAATCATGTGCCGGCGCGGCCGGCCCGGACGATTATAGGAGAGCCAATAAGCTATTCGACGGCCCTGGCTCTCATGCTCATGTGCCGCTCTGCGCGCCGCGAGGCGGCGGCGCGTTCGCGGCGACGTTGCTGCCGGCGGCCGCTTCGCTAGTCGGATGCTGCGACGCCTTCGAGGGCTCCGCGCGCTGCTCCGCGCCCGTCCGTTCGCTATCTTGCTGAAGCTCCTGCGTAGTCTCGTGCCCGTTGCCGCCCACGATCACGAAGTTGCGCTGCGGATTCGCGATCTCGATGCCGCGCGCCGTGAACTCGTTGAGAATGCGCCGGTTGAACTCGCGCTGAACCGGCCAGCGCGCGCTGTCGCGACACTGAATCTGGCCGGCAAGCGTGACCGTGGAGCCATCGACCGCATCCACGCCCCAGAAGCTGAAGTCGGAGAGAATGCCGTCGCGGAACGCCTCGTCCTGGCGCAGCGCGCTGCCGATCTCCTTCAGCGTCGCAATGGCGAGATCGACGTCCTGGCCGAGCGCAATCGACACGCGCACCGCCGCATTGCCGATGCCCCGGTTCGTGTTGTTCACCGTCGTCACGGAGCTGAACGGCACGGTGTACAGCGAGCCGTCGCCGCCGCGCAGCCGCACTGTGCGGATCGACAGATATTCCACCGTGCCCGACACGCCCGCGACCGTCACCCAGTCGCCGACCTGCATCGCGTTTTCCATCAATAGGAAGATGCCGGTAATGAAGTCTTGCACGAGCTTCTGCGAGCCGAAACCGAGCGCCACGCCGAAGATACTGGCGCTCGCGAGCAGCGGCGCGGTGTTCACGCCGATCTCCGAGAGCCCGGTCAGCACGACCACCATGCCGATGACGACGAGTAGCGCCGTGCGCATCATCGGCAAGAGCGTGCGCAGGCGCGCGGCGCGCACGCGGTCGCCGGTGGCGTTCCACTGTTCGAGACGGCGCTCGACCAGCACATTGGCCGTCTCCCACACGAGCACCGCGAAAACGGCGGCGACCGCGATGGTCAGAATTGCAGACGCGAGCCGGTTGCCCACGCCGCCCGAGGTGAAGAAGCGCACGACATGCACGCCCCACACTTCGAGCAGCGCAATGACAGTCGCCACGCCGATGACCGTCTGCACGATCCGGCGCAGCACCGGGTAATAGCGGTACGCATGGCGATGCGCGATGGACTTGCTCGCGAAGTCCTCTTCTTCGTTGTCGCGGAAGATGCGCCCGAGCGCGCCGAACGCGACGATCGCAGCCACGCGCGCGCCGACCAGCACCAGCAGCGACACGCCGCCGAGGTGGAACAGCGTGCTGTAGCCGTTCTGCACGTCGAGCGCCCACACGAACCACAGCGCGATCACGAAGAAGATCGCGACGCCCGCCCAGACATCGGCGACCCAGCTGCCGACGAGCGCGACCGACCGATACGCCGTCATGCGCTGGCGAATGCTCTCGCCGACGAGCCTGCGCGATTCGAAGATCACCCACGCGACCATCAGATGCACGACGAGCGTGACGACCTTGAGAATCGCGATATGCGCGGCATCGGTCAGGCCGAGCGGCTCGCAGCCGTTCGCAAGCGCGATGCCCGCGCCCGCCACGATCACGATGCGCAACAGCCAGCGGTACATGTACATCGCGTACTGATCGCGCATTTGCAGGAGCCGCAAGCCGCGCGCGCGCGGCGCGACGAAGAAGCCGAATACGATCATCACGAGGCGGCAGACCAGATACACGTCGATGAGCGCGCCCGCGACGTGCGCCTCGGTCGTGTTGTCGTCGATGAAAAGCGACATCAGCACGGTCGCCGCGCCCATGAAGACGCCGAGCGGGATCAGCTTCAGCACGAGATACAGCAGCGCGTTAGGCAGGCGCCGCAGCAAGGTCCAGTGCCGCGCCGCATGGCGCTTGCCGCGCGCCGCGTCGGCCTTGCGCTCCGCGACATGCTGCTGCACTTCGTCGCCGGAGCGGTGCGCCGCATCCTCGGCATGTTCGGCGGCGCGTTGCTCCTGCACCAGTTCCGGCTCGGTCACTTCGGCGTCCGCGACCCCGCGCGCGGCGACTTTCTCGCGCGACTTTCTCAGAAGACGCCCCGCGAGATATTCGATCACGAGCGCGGGCAGTAGCGAGAGCAGCACCGACCATGCGACGTGGGCCATCAGATCCCGCGCCTGCTCGCTCGCGAGCCGGTCGTGCCACCAGCGCACCACCGAGCGCACATTGAGCAGCGCCGCCACCGAGTGCCGCAGTCCCGTGCCGGAATGCACGAGCCAGTTGCCCGCCTGACGCGAAATCTGCGATGCGAGGCCGTTGGCCTTCAGCGAATTCGCCAGCACGCCCGACGCCCCGGATGCCGGCGCGGCGCCCGCGGCCGAAGCGGGCTGCCCCGCGCTCGCGGGCGCGGCGAGCGTGCCGGCCGCGGCAACTGCGCGCAGCGTGTCGGCTACTTGCGCGCGCCGCTGCGGGTCGTCGAGAACGGAGAGCGCATCACGCGCCTGTTGCGGCGTCAGGGCGACCGCAGGCTGCGAAGCGTGCTGCGCGGGCGCGGCGGCCAGGGCGGTCGGCGAGAGCATCGAGACGAGGCCCGACACGACAATGAAATAGACGGCAAGTAAATAGTTGCGCATGGGTCGGATGAAGATCACGAAATTTCGGGGACTCGATGCGGACGACACGCACGGCACGGAATCACGCGATGGCTCGACAGGCGGCGCGCCGCAAGCGCTGCACGCTGCGGACCGAAGCGTGCTATCGCGCTGATGTTGAAACGACAATGACAAGGACAATGCTCAAACGTTCGCGGTACCGGGGTCGATTTCGCTGGTTGAAAGACGGTGCGTGCGGGGCGAAATTCGCGCTCGCCGCGACTTCGTTGTCTGTAGCACTTGGCGCACCCGCTCCGCTTTTCGCCTCGCTGAGCGGCATGCCGACCACCCCGCGCGCCGCGTCGGGCGCGCTTGCGGCAAATGGGCGAAACGCCGCGCCTCTGCCCGAGATGGGCGTCACCCAGATTCCGGACCACGGCCGCACGCAAGTGCCCGCGACGCCGGTCACGCCGCGCCCGCACTATGCGCGGACGCCCGCGCATCTGCCTTGAATCTGCCCTGAAAGGCAGCGCAGGCTCAGGCAGCGGCGGCGGACTTTCGCACTTCGCGCGGCACGTCCGGCTCGAAAAACACCCAGCGCACTTGCGGGAACGCACGCTGGAGGTCTTCTTCGATGACGTTGATCGCGTCGATCATCGCGCGGCCGCTCGGGTAGTCGATCATCTCGGCCTGCACCGCGACGACGAGATGCTTGCCCCACTGCAACGTGATGAGGCTGATGATGTGCGTGACTTCCGGACGGGCGCGCAGGTGAGCGTCGATGGCCTTGCGCACTTCGGGGCTCGCGGACTCGCCGACGATCATCGACTTCACCTCGCGGGCGACGAGAAACGCGATGACCATAAGCAGCAGGCCGACGCCGACGGAGCCGGCGGCATCGTAGGCGGGATTGCCGGTGATCATCGTGAGCAGCACAGCCGTAAAGGCGATGGCGAGACCCGCGAGCGCGGCCACGTCTTCGCCCGCCACGACGAGCAGTTCCGATTCGCGCGTCTCGCGGAACCATCGCCATAAGGTCTTGTTCGGCGTGGTCTTGCGAATCTCGCGCATGGCGCCGGCGAGCGAAAACGCCTCCAGCGCGACGGACACGCCGAGAATCACGAGCGCGACGATCGGATTCGACAACGGTTCATGGTGCAGCAGCCGATGCGCGCCCTCGTACACCGAAAACGCCCCGCCGACGAAGAACAGCAACAGCGCGACGAGAAGCGCATAGAAGTAGATCTCGCGTCCCGAGCCGAGCGGATGCAGCGCGTTTGCCGGAGCCTGCGCGCGCTTCAGCCCGAAGAGCAGCAGCAGTTGATTGCCGCAGTCGGCGGTGGAATGAATGGCTTCCGCGAACATCGAGCCCGAACCCGTGAACGCCGCTGCCGCGAACTTGCAAACCGCAATGCCGAGATTCGCGGCGAGCGCGTAGAAGATGGCTTTCGGCGATTCTTCCTTCATGTGCACCCGCTTGGTCGTTGTCCGTTGTCGAAGAACCCTGTGTTAACGCACCTCGACGCGGCCCGCGCCGTCCGTCATTTCGCCGACGACCGCGGCCTCGGCGAAGCCATCGGCGCGGAAAATCGCCAGCACGTCGTCGACGGCTTCAGGCGCGCACGACACGAGCAACCCGCCCGATGTCTGCGGATCGGTGAGCAAGGTTCGGGCCGCTTCCATCGACGTGCCCGCCAATTCGCCCAGCGTGATGTCTGCGCCATACGCGGCCCAGTTGCGGCCCGACGCGCCCGTGAAGATGCCCGCCTGCACGAATTGCTCGACCTGCGGCAGCCACGGCAGCGCGGCATAGCGGATGCGCGCAGTCATCCCCGCGCCGCGCGCGAGTTCCAGCGTGTGCCCGAGCAGGCCGAAGCCCGTGACATCGGTGAGCGCGTGAACGCCGTCGAGCTGCGCGAGTTCCGCGCCGGGGCGATTGAGCTTCGTGGTCGCGGCGATCATCGCGGCGTAGCCGGCCGCATCGAGCTGATTCTTCTTGAGCGCCGCCGAGAGCACGCCGACGCCGAGCGGCTTGCCGAGAATCAGCACGTCGCCTGCGCGGGCGGCCGCGTTGCGCTTCACGCGCGACGGATGCACGACGCCCAGCGCCGCGAGCCCGTAGATCGGCTCCACGGAGTCGATCGAATGGCCGCCCGCCACAGGGATGCCCGCCTCCGCGCACACCGCTTCACCGCCCTTCAGCACTTGCGCGATGACTTCGTGCGGCAGCACGTTGATCGGCATGCCGACGAGCGCGAGCGCGAGAATCGGCTTGCCGCCCATCGCGTAGACGTCGGAGAGCGCGTTGGTCGCGGCGATGCGGCCGAAGTCGAACGGGTCGTCGACGATGGGCATGAAGAAGTCCGTCGTCGCGACGATGGCTTGTTCATCGTTGAGCCGGTACACGGCGGCGTCGTCGGCGGTGTCGTTGCCGACGAGCAGATTCGGGAACGCGGGCATCGGCGCGCTGCGCTTGAGCAGATCGGCGAGCAGGCCGGGCGCGATCTTGCAGCCGCAGCCGCCGCCATGCGAGAGGCTCGTGAGACGCGGGCCGTTTGTCGATTCAGAGGTAGGTGCGGTATCGGTCATCGTTTGAGTCATGCCAGAAAGTCTTCGATGACCTGCATTATCGCCGCTCGCGGCCCGGCGCGTCTTTATGCGATCCGTTCGAAGAGGCCGGGGTAGTCGGTCACGAGGCCGTCGTCATCGACCGCGATCTCGGCGGTGAAGCCCGTGTCGAGTCCTTCGAAGCGGTAGCGCCGCTTACCGTCGACACACGCGTCGATACATGTATAGGCCTGCGCGACGGCGCTCACGGTCATCTCCGGGACACGCACGTACGCGACGCGAATCTCGCGCCGCTCGCCCGGCTGCAAGCGCAGGCGGCGGATGGGCAACGTGTTGGTGAACGGCGTCGCGATGATGTCCACGTCGATGCAGCCGTTGAGAGCCGCTTGCGGCGCGCCCTGCTCGTCGGTCCACGCCTGCGCGCGACGCAGATCGATGCACCCGCCGCCTGCTAGCTTCGCGACGAGCCGCGTGACCTGCCAGCGCGCATCGCACTCGATGCGGTATGTCATGCCGAACGCCCCGGCCTCGCCTTCGCCCACGACGACGCTTTCGATGACGACGCCATCGGACCGCTCATCGAGCACGAGATGCTCGATCCCTTTGCCGTCCCGCTGCGTCCATCGCGCCTGTTTCATGATGTGCCTCGATTCGTAAGCCGGCTCACGACTAGCATACAACGCGACGCGAACGCTTTCGATCGCCATTCGATCTTCGATGCGCTCGACGGAGAAAAACATCGCGCGGTATACTTCGGCATCTCAAAAACGAGGCGCGCACGACTTCCGGTCCGGTACGGCTGTCGCCTTCCTTCCCGTGATGCGCGTCCGTGCTCCTTTTCGTTCCCTGCCGACAACGCCCATCGTGACTGCATGAAAACCTTGATCGCCCCTGCGCTGTGCGCGCTTCTGCTTTCGGCGTCGCTGTTCCAGATCGTTCAGGCTCAAGAGACGCCCGACCTTACCCAAGACTATTCGTATCTCACGCGCCTGCATGTGCCCGATACCGTCGTGCAATGCGTCGCGGCCTTCGACCGCTGGGTCGAGAACGCGCCGAAGTACGACGCGCTGATCGTGCCGGACCGCCGCGTGCTGTCCGCGAAAATCGACGACGACACGCCGATTCTCAGCCCCGCCAATCCCATTCCCGTCGACAAGGTGATCTTGATGCGCGCGTTCGCCAAGGCGCGAGGCAAGGCGCAATGGATGCGCGTCGATAGCCGGTGCGGCGTGCGCGACGGACAAGTGGTCGGCGTCTCCCTCACGCCGAACATGAAGCCGCAGATCGTGCGCTGACCGGCGGTGAACGTCGCCGTTCATGAGCCTGCTTCGTAAATATTTCAGGCAACACTTTTGCTTACAAACGAACACGGCTTGTCATTTTGCTAACGGCTAAATTGGTTTCCACGGATTTACACGGAGAAACCCATGAAGAAGTTAGCGATTCTTGCGGTGCTGAGCGTGGTGTTGGGAAGCACGCTGTCGGGCTGCATCATCGTGCCCGATGGAGGCGGCTATCACCACCATCACGACTACTACCGCTAAAGCCGAAACGGTCTGACACGCTGCGAATCATCAAAAACATCAAGGAGCCAATTATGTTCGACAAGACAAAGAAGAGCCTGCTTATCGCATCCGTTGCTGCTTCGCTGGGCATGGGCCTCGTGAACGTCGCCTCTGCCAACGTGCATCACGGGCATCACCATGCCGTGAAGGTGGGCTGGCACGGCGATCGTTACTGGGACGGCCATCGTTATTGGCAGCGCGCGGAGTGGGAACGTCATCACATGCATCACGGTTGATCGGGCGGGCTTCGCTCGATGGAAAAGCCGCAGCGCGTTGTGTCGCTGCGGCTTTTTTGTTGCTTCGGCGGGTCGATAGTGCACGAGACTGCGTTGGAGCCTACGCGGTCTGGTTGTTCCTCATGTCAATCAATCCCGTAACGGCACCTATCGCGCCTCCATGCCGATTTTGCAGGTTATATTCTTGCTTCATGCGGGAGAACGATAGACCGACCGTTTCGATCGCATAACCGCCGTCAGCCGAAGGCAAGACCTTTGTGATTACCACATCGGACATCGTGATTCGATAGAACGTAAATGGCGACCCTCCCGCTTTGCGCATCGAGAGTTTGACTTCGCTTATATGCTTGCCCTGGAAGCAGAACGCCGCGAGCGTCGGTGATGCGCAATCTACCTCGCGCTGAAACACGAGATCGGACACTGAGGCTTTGCTTGCGCCGCCGCCGGAGCCTGACAGCATGCGCGCATCTTGTTCGATCAGGAACTGCCAGTGTATTACGTCGATGGCGTTGTTAAAATCCGCATCTTGTGATTCGCCTTTGATGCCGTCGAATTGGATAAAGATATCTGAAGTCAGTGAACTGTTCGATGGAAGATTCGCTTCGCGAATCATTTCTTGATTGACTTACGCCTGCTATGCGTGCGCTTCGCAAACTTTGAGACAAGAACCAGAACCGCCGCTACGCCTGCCCAACAAGCAAGAACAATCGAGTAGAGTCCGACATCCTGTATATCTTCAGGCGCAGGGTACTTCACTCCGAAGACGCCAAGTAGCCAACGGATCGCCATATCCTCTTCGTAGGGCATCATTCCGCACCGGACAATGATGGCGCGCGCTAGTAAGACGCCTATAACCAGCGACGCAACGGTGATGACGACGATGTAAAGAGCCTTTGTCTGCTTCATCGTACCGTCACTGTGCCATATGCTTTGAGCGCCGACCCAGGAACGGTTAGCGCGGGCGGGGACCGGCGAATGAATTGTTGAAGGAATTCGAATTCAGCGGGATTAACGAGGGTAATGCATCCTTCACTGATGCCGTGCGTTCCCTCGGGATGCAACCTGAATTGCCCTCGCTGTATGCCGTTGATCATCGTCACGTCGCCAGTTCTCGGGTTCCAGAGCATGAACCATTTCCTACGGTCTGTGCTGCCGACGATAGGGGCCCCGAAATCGCGCAATGCTCCTAATACCCCGCCTGAAAGACGATCAACGATATAGTATTGCCCCGGCGGTATGGGACCGATCTTCGGCGTAGCTACCTTCTCCGGATTATCCCGGCCTTCTTTCTGCCCCGAGAACGCCTCTACCGTTCCGTAGCCCTCGCACACGAGTGTGGAAGTACGGCGATTATCTAGAGTGAAAGTACAGCGAACCGGCATGCTCACGCCCTCGCCGGTTCGCGCAAAGCACTCAAAGAATGCAGCTTCTTAAGATTGCCATCTCTGTAACGCTCACCCTGACTATTCTGAACGACCATGGGAATTAACTTCTCGATCACGGAAAATGCCACTGTCAGTTCATGCGACCAAGCAGCGACTTCCCGGGTGCCTAGGCGAATACTAAGGAAGCAAGCGCCGCGCAAGTCGTTGCTTTGATCGTCGTTGACGATCGAACTACCACTCATAGTCATAATAAGCACCCCTTATCAATCCAGACATCGGCGCCGAAAGATTAGCGCTAACGAAGAATGCTATGTATAGATTTTTGTCACTTCACTTGATGCTTGCGTCTAAACAGACACTGCGTGGATCGACACATCACCAATTCTTCGGATCCCCGCCCAATTCCTTGCACGTGTCATAAGCGATTGCCTGCAGCTTCGCCTGCCCGATCTCCCCGGAGAGCGCATAGCCGACGCGATCCGACGCCCAGTAGTACGTCGTGCGCGGACCGTCGCGCAGCATTCTGACCTTGGCGTCGTTGCGGGCGACGGTGGTCATGTACAGCGTGAGGCGTTCGCCCGATGCGTTCTGATACATGAATTGCGCGGCAGGCCCTTCTTCGCCCGGCAAGAGGCGTCCGCCGACGAGCTCGAAACCATACTCGGCAAGCGACGGAATCGTGAGCGTCCGGTTCAGGCGCTTCGACAGCCAGTTCACGAGATGATCCTGCTGCGATGCCGCCACTTCCACCGCGTGCCGCTGCTCGGGCGCATACACGGCGTAGGCGATATCCGCGCGCTCCGCGAAGCGCGCACGCGGCTCGCCCAAAGCGGGCAGCAGCATGTGCATGAGAAATCCGCACGCGATACCGACAACCAGCAGGCACGCAGCCAGCAGATAACGTTGTCTCGCGGGCGGCCGCATCACGACGATCTGCGGCTCCGCCTGTTCCGCCGCGAACAGCGCGCGCAACGCGTTGTCCTGCGCGCGATAAGCGGCCACCGTCGCTTCGCAGGCGGCGTCGTTCGTGATGCGCGCGGCGGTCGCGTCGCGTTCGTCGCGGGGCAACTCGTCGTCGATATAGGCGGAGAGCGCCTGCAACGCGCGCTCGTTGTCATCGGCCGGGCGGTCTTGATTCGTCATGAGCGGCTCACCACTTTCAACGGCGCGGGACGCCCCTTCTCCTCGCCCAGCAAAACGCGCATGTGTTCCCGTGCCCGCGAGAGGCGCGACATGACCGTGCCCGCCGGCACGTTCAGCACCTGCGACGCTTCCTGATAGCTCATTTCCTCGACGCATACGAGCAGCATCACTTCGCGCTGCTCGACCGGCAGACAGTACAGCGCGCGCTGCACGTCGCGCAGCACGAGGCCATCGACTTCGCCGCGCGGCGCGGCCATCTGCCGCCAGGGCGCGGTTTCATCGTCGACGGCAATATCGCGGCGTCCGCGCAACTGGTCGATATAGATGTTGCGCATGATCGTGAAAAGCCATGCGCGCAGATTCGTGCCCGCGCGGAACATGCTCGCGCGGTTGAGCGCGCGTTCGGTGGCATCCTGCACGAGGTCGTCGGCCCACGCGCGATCGCCCGTCAGTGCGCGCGCATAGCGGCGCAACTGCGGAAGATGCGCGAGAAGATCGTGCTCGAAGTTCACGAGCGTGCTTCTGAGGGTGCTTTTATAACGCGCCGGTCACAGCCTCAAGGCTTGACCACGTGCCAGACGTTGCGGAAGTTGTCGCCGTTCTTGTCGCCGGGCTTCGTGTCCTTGGCGAAGCGGTACACGCGCTTGCCGTCGTAGGCCCATTGCTTGCCGCCGTCGGCCGATTCGGTGGTCCATTTGCCGCTCGGCTGGTCGGAGTCGCTCGCCATCGCGGCCGGCCACGCCTGCGCGCAGCCGCCGGTGCACGCGCTCGGGCTGCCTTGGGTGTCCTTGTCGAACGTGTACAGCGTCATGCCGTTTTCGTCGACATACATGCCGTTGGCTTCCTTCGGCGCCGCCGCGTACGCTGACGACGCGACGCTGGCAGCGGCGCTCGCGACGGTTACGGTGACGGCCATCAGAATGTGCTTGTTCATTTCATCTTCCTCGCAGAGAAATACGTGGCAGTGTCCGCAGAACGTGCCGCGGCGCTGCGTTATTCCGCGGACGATGAAATAAACCGATGCGGCAGCGCCGACGCATCGCCAGTCAGCATTCGTGAGGTCATGCGTGGTGCGTCAAGCGTCGTGCGGCTCAGGCGCCGGCGGCGGCCGCATCGCGCCAGCGGCGCGTATCGCGCAGCGGCGGCGCGCCGAAGAGCCGGCTGTACTCGCGGCTGAACTGCGACGCGCTCTCGTAACCCACGCGATGCGCGGCCGTCGCGGCATCCGCGATATCGAGCAGCATCAGCCGCCGCGCTTCCTGCAAGCGCAACTGCTTCTGATATTGCAGCGGGCTCATTGCGGTCACGGCCTTGAAGTGATGATGCAGCGACGACACGCTCATATGCACGTCCTTCGCAATGTCCTCCACGCGCAACGGCTGATCGAAATGCTGACGCAGCAGCTTGATCGCCTTCGCGATGCGCTGCGTCTGGCTGTCGTTGAGCGCGATCTGACGCAGCCGCGCGCCGGAGCCGTTCATCAGCAGCCGGTACAGAATCTCGCGCTTGACGAGCGGCGCGACGATCGGCACATCTTCCGGCGTGTCGATGAGGCGCAAGAGACGCAGGACGGCGTCGAGCATGGACGTGCCGAGACGATTGACGAAGAGGCCGCGCGAAGCGTCGGTCTGCGTCGCGGGCGGCAGGTTCTGATCCTGGATCAGCGAGGTGATCTCTTCGACATCGAGGTCGAGCCGCAGGCCGAGATACGGCTCAGAATCGCTCGCGACCGTGACCTGGCCGATCACCGGCAAATCGACGGACGAAACGAGATAGTGCATCGGATCGTAGACATACACGTCGTCGCCGACGATCACCCGCTTCGAACCCTGCGCGATGAGCGCAAGCGCCGGCGTCTGGATGCCCGGCTTCGGCCCGCCGGGATTCATCACGCGATGCAGGAAGAGGCCCGGCACCGGCGTCTCCGTCGTGCCTTCGCAGCCTGCGGTAAAGCGGTCGATCAGCGCGACGAGATCGAGGCGCGCCTGATCGAGCGTGGAGTCGGATGAAACGCGGTGCGTTTCGCGGGAATGATCGTGAGCATCTTTGCCGGCGAGGCCGGGCGTGTCGTTCAGCGCCATAGTTTCCGGAGGGACTCGAGCGTGGAAGAAGTCGACATAGCTTACTCGCGCGAGCGCTTTCGTGCGCGCGCGCTGCCCCCGCGTTTGCAGGAACAGGCAAGGATTCGACAGGATCAGGCTATGAACGCCGCGCGTTGCCGGACGATACTGCATTGTCGGCACCGAACGCTCGTCGCATTTCAGCGAACGCTTCACGCCTACTGTCCACTCGGGAGCAACCATGCGCTACAGGAAATTCGGCAATACCGGCCTCTTCGTCTCCGAACTGTGCCTCGGCACGATGACATTCGGCGGCGGTGGCGGCGGCATCTGGGACAACATCGGGCAGCTTCAGCAGGCGGACGCCGATAAGCTGGTCGGCCGGTCGCTCGATGCGGGCATCAACTTCATCGACACCGCCGATGTCTACGCCGACGGCCAGTCCGAAATCATCACCGGACAGGCGCTCAAGAATCTGAAAGTGCCGCGCGAGAATGTCGTCGTCGCGACGAAGATTCTGGGCGAAGCCGGCACCAAGAGCGTCAATTCGCGGGGCGCGTCGCGGTTCCACATCATCGACGGCGTTAAGGCCAGTCTCAAGCGCCTGCAACTCGATCACGTCGATCTCTATCAGATTCACGGCTTCGATCCCGCCACGCCGATCGAAGAAACGCTGCGCGCGCTCGATACGCTCGTGCAGCACGGCCATGTGCGCTACATCGGCGTGTCGAACTGGGCGGCCTGGCAGATCATGAAGGCGCTCGGCATTTCGGAGCGGCTCGGACTTGCGCGCTTCGAGTCGTTGCAGGCGTATTACACGATCGCCGGACGCGATCTGGAACGCGAACTGGTGCCACTGTTGCAGAGCGAAAACGTCGGGCTAATGGTGTGGAGCCCGCTCGCGGGCGGCCTGCTCTCGGGCAAGTTCACGCGCGAAGGCGGCAAGGAAGAAGGCAGCCGCCGCTCGAAGTTCGACTTCCCGCCGGTGAACGTCGATCGCGCGTACGACTGCATCGACGCGATGCGCCGCATGGCCGAGGCGAAGAACGTGTCGGTCGCGCAGATCGCGCTTGCGTGGCTCTTGCTCCAGAAGGTGGTGACGAGCGTGATCGTCGGCGCGAAGCGTATCGAGCAGCTCGATGACAACATCGCGGCGACGAACGTGCGGCTGAGCGAGGACGAACTCGCCGCGCTCGACGAAGTGAGCCAGTTGCCGGCCGAATACCCCGGCTGGATGCTCACGCGCCAAGGCGAATACCGCCGCAACCAGTTGAAGGAAGCGGCGGGCGAGTAAGTCTGCCGGCAGGCAGGCCGGTCAGATGATCGGCTTGCCGCCCGTCACCGCGATGGTCGCGCCGGAGATGTAACTGCCCTCGTCCGAAGCCAGCATTACATAAGCGGGCGCGAGTTCGGCGGGCTGGCCGGGGCGCTTCATCGGCACCTGCGAGCCGAAGTTCTTCACCTTCTCGGACGGCATGGTGGACGGAATCAGCGGCGTCCAGATCGGGCCCGGCGCGACGCAATTCACGCGAATGCCGCGCTCGGCCAGCAACTGCGCGAGTCCGCCCGTGAAGTTCTGGATCGCTCCCTTCGTGCTCGCATACGCGATCAGGCCGGGATTCGGCGCGTCCGCGTTCACGGACGTCGTGTTCACGATCGCCGCGCCTTCCTTCATATGCGCGAGCGCTGCCTTCGTGATGCGGAACATCGCGCCGATGTTCGTCGAATAGGTCTTGTCCCACTCGTCGTCGCTGATTTCCTCGAGGCTGTCGTAGGTCATTTGATATGCCGCGTTGTTCACGAGCACGTCGAGCCGGCCGAACGCATCGGCCGTCTTCGCGACGATGTCGCGGCAATGCTGGCGATCCGTGATGTCGCCGGGCAGCAAGAGCGCCTTGCGCCCGGCCTGCTCGATCCAGCGCGCGGTTTCCTTCGCGTCGTCGTGTTCGTCCAGATAGGCGATGGCGACGTCCGCCCCTTCGCGCGCAAAGGCGATCGCCACCGCGCGGCCGATGCCGCTGTCGCCGCCCGTGATCAGCGCGGCTTTGCCGGCAAGCCTGCCGCTTCCCTTGTAAGTCTCTTCGCCGTGATCGGGCTTCGGATTCATTGCTTCGGTCAGGCCCGGCGTGCGTTCCTGTTGCTGGTCGTCGAATGGTGGCTTCGGATATGCGCTTGCGTCCATGTCGGTGTCCTCGTGTTGATGAGTCGGGATAAACCCTTGGTCAGCAAGCACCGGACCCGATTTCACGCGGTTTTGCGGCCGTTATCTCAATAACGGATAGGTGCTATCGGCTGTATCGCGTTGCGGCATATCGCCACGATGCCGACACTGTACGCACAACATCACGACGCAACGGAGACATTCATGCGTACTCAAGTCGGCATCGTCGGCGCGGGCCCGGCCGGGCTTCTGCTCTCTCATCTCCTTCATCTGCGCGGCATCGAATCGGTCGTGCTCGAAGCGCGCAGCCAGCAGGACATTGAATCCACCATTCGCGCGGGCGTGCTCGAACAAGGCACGATGGACCTGCTCAACGAAGCCGGCCTCGGCGCGCGGATGCAGGCCGAAGGCGCGCTGCATCACGGTTTCGAACTCGCGTTCGAAGGACAGCGGCGACGCATCGCGCTGACCGAACTCACTGGTCATTCGATCACGGTCTACGCGCAGCACGAAGTCATCAAGGATCTGGTCGCGGCGCGCATGGCGGCGAACGGGGCGCTCAAATTCAACGTGTCGGACGTGTCGCTGCATGACTTCGCCGAGAACAGCGACGGCAAGCCGCGCATCAAGTACCGCCACGAGGGACGCGACGAAGAGCTTGAGTGCGACTTCATCATCGGCTGTGATGGCTCACAAGGCGTCTCGCGTCAGAGCATTCCGGAGGCGGTGCGGCAGGATTATCAGCGCGTGTATCCGTTCGGCTGGTTCGGCATTCTGGTGGAAGCGCCGCCCTCCTCCGACGAACTCATCTACGCGCGCCACGGCCGCGGCTTCGCGCTCATCAGCACGCGCTCGCCGGGCGTGCAGCGCATGTACTTCCAGTGCGATCCGAAGGACTCGGTGGATGCCTGGTCCGACGACCGCATCTGGGCCGAACTGCACGCGCGCGTCGATACGGCGGACGGCTGGCAGATCACTGAAGGGCGCATCTTTCAGAAAAACATCGTGGGCATGCGCAGCTTTGTTTCGACGCCGATGCAGTCCGGCAAGCTGTTTCTCGCTGGCGACGCTGCGCACATCGTGCCGCCGACCGGCGCGAAGGGCCTGAATCTGGCGGTGTCGGACGTGCGCGTGCTGACGGCGGCGCTGATTGGCTATTACGAGGAGAACGACGCGGCCTCGCTCGCCCGCTACACCGAGACGGCGCTCAAGCGCGTGTGGCGCGCCGAGCACTTTTCGTGGTGGATGACGCGCATGCTGCACAAGCTCGACGACACGTCGCCGTTCGAGCAGCGGCTTCAAGTGGCCGAGCTCGAGCACGTGACGACATCGCGCGCGGCGGCGACGGCGCTCGCGGAGAATTACGTCGGGAGTGTTGCGGTTTGAATTAGCGTTCGCTTCGCTCGGCGCTGGTGGCAAGGCGCTGGGCGTGGCAGTTTGATCAGCGGCTTGACTCACTCGGCAACCTGACTGCCTCTGCCCCGATCACGCCTCGCTCTCCGACGAGGGCGCTCGGCATTCTTCCGCGCGCCCTCGCCGACTTCACAGCACCGCCACGACGCGCGCGTCGCCCTCCACCGACGGCACCACTTGCCCGCCCACACGCCGGAACGTGATGGTGACGTTCTTCTCGCCGATTCGCAGATCCCCGATCTCCAGCCAGTCGATGCCTTCCGGCAGCTGCGGACGGTCGACGCGAATCTCGTCGTTGACTGCGTCGATCGTCACGCCCAGACATGCCTCCAGAATCATGAATGGCGCGCCCGCAGCCCACGCCTGCGGCAGGCACGCGACGGGGTACGCAATGGGCCGCTCGCCGCGCTGCCGCGTGAAGCCGCAGAAGAGCTCGGGCAAGCGCATGTCGAATGTGACGGCCGCCTCGAACAGTGATTGCAGCAAGCCGACCGCCGCTCCGCGCTCGCCGTATCGCGCAAGGGCGCGCGCGCAGATGGCCGAGTCGTGCGGCCATACGGAGCCGTTGTGATACGACATCGGATTGAAGCGCGGCTGCCCCGCTGCGAGCGTGCGAACGCCCCAGCCGGTGTGAAAGAGCGCGGATTCCAGTTGCCGCGCGACCGCCTCGCCGCGCTTGCGCTCCACGAGATCGAATGCAAGCAGATGCCCCGCATTCGACGAGAGCACCCGGCAAAGCTCATTCCGCCCGTCTAGCGCGATGCCGTAGAAGTCCATCTCCGGCATCCAGAAGAGCGCCTCGACGCGTTCGCGTATGTGCTCGGCGCGCCGCTCGAACTCTGCTACGCGCTCATGCTCGCCGCGCACGCGGGCAAGACGCGCCATCGTGGAGAACGCCGTCGAAGCGTAAGCCTGCACTTCGACGAGCGAAATGGGCCCGATGGGAAACTGGCCGTCCGCATGGAACACGGAGTCATGGCTGTCCTTCCAGCCCTGATTGGCCAGGCCATATTCGGTCGCCCGCTGGTAGCTCAGAAGACCGTGCGGGTTTCGGTCGCAGTGGCGCGCCACCCAGCCGGCGGCCAGTTGCAGCGCCGGCCAGATTTCGTCGATGAGCGCGCGGTCTCCCGTGCGCTCCGCATACGCGCCGGCAAGCACGATGAAAAGCGGCGTGCTGTCCACGCCGCCGTAGTACAGCGCGAACGGCACTTCGCCCGTGGCTGCCATTTCGCTCTTGCGCGTCTCGTGCATGATCTTGCCGACTTCGGCGTCCCTGAACGCCGAATCCTCTCGCGCCTGATGCGCGGCCAGAAAGCGCAGGACGCCGCGCGCAAGCGTCGGTTGCAGCCACAGCATTTGCAGCGACGTGATGATGGCGTCGCGTCCGAACGGCGTCGAGAACCACGGAATGCCCGCGTACGGGTACGGGCCGGTTTCGAGATCCGTGGTCAGCAAGCCGAGGTCGGCGAGCGACCGGTCGATCCATTCACTGAAGAGCGGATTGCTCGATCGGACGCGGGCGCCGGCGCGGCGCTTGTCGCGCATGCTGCGGTGCGCATCGACGAGCGCTTCGCGGATGGCCGGGCGTCCCGACTCCGGCGCGGATTCCGGGGCTTCCGCTGCGTTGCGCTTGCTTTCCTCGCTGGCGTCGCTCAGGGCATGCGTGACCGCCGTGACCGACAGATACACCGAAATCGCCGTCTCCGATTGAATATGGAGCGCGTAGTCGGCGCGCGTCGGCGAGAGAACGTCGGGGGCGGGCGTGAACTGGATGCGCGCGGTGCGCTCCACTTCGTCCAACCCGATGTAACTCAGCACGACTTCCCCGTTTTCGACGGCGGGCGGGCGCAATGTGCCGCGTTTCGGCCGAATGGTGCCGCGCACTTCGAACATGTCGAGAAAGTCGGCGGCAAACGAGATGGAAAGCGGCACCGTCGACGGTTCCGTGCCGTAGTTCGTGAGCACGATGCTTTCGTGCAGCACGTGCCCCGAAAGCACACGTTTGCGCTCGACGTGAATCACGCCCTCCGGCGTGCGTGCCCCACCGATGGGCGGCAAAGGCCGGTTCGTCAGATGCGCGGTGAACACGGCGTTGTCGCTCGACACGCTCCCCGATAGCAGGGAAGGCGCGCGGCCGCCGAAGGTCAGAACCAGTTGGGAAAGCACGCGCGTGTCGTTGACGAACAGGCCGTCGTCACGACCGCGGATATCGCCGTTCGCGTCGTAGACGGCGAACGTGTTGCCGGACTTGAGGACAAATTGCCGTTCGGTCGGCTGGTTGACGTTCTCGGTGGGGATGAATGCCTCGTCCGTCGCCGCGAACTGCTGCTGTTGCTGCTGCTGTTGCTGTTGCGTCGGGTTCTGCGTCTGTTCCTTCGTATCCATTGCACCTTCCTGAAAGTGACGTGAAAGGGCGCCCGATGGCGCAAAGTGGCGATTCGCAGTGCGCCCGCGGGCCGTTACGGGCGAACGGCCGGCGGGTCACGCACGGGTTTCGTGCAGCAGGTGAACCGCTGACCGGCTATCATCGACGGTTTTTCGACCCACCGACGCCTGACCGGTTCTCTCCGCGCGCATGTTTCCGCATATCGACTTACTTTATTCCGCTTCCGGGCTGGCGGTCGGCTTTCTCGTCGGGCTGACCGGCGTGGGCGGCGGCTCGCTGATGACGCCGCTGCTCGTGCTCCTCTTCGGTATCCATCCGGCCACCGCCGTGGGAACCGACCTGCTCTATGCCGCCGCCACCAAAAGCGCGGGAACGCTCGTCCACGGCCTGAAAGGGTCCGTCGACTGGCGCATCACCGGTAGGCTGGCGGCAGGCAGCGTGCCCGCGGCCGCCGTCACTCTGTACTTTCTGAATCAGCACGGCATTACCTCGCCCGGCACGGCGCGACTGATCCAGCTGATCCTCGGCACGGCGCTCCTGATCACCGCCGTTTCCCTCGTGTTCCGGCCGCAGCTCGCGCGCTTCGCGTATCGCAAGGGCCGCAGCCGCCCGGAACGGCCCGCGCGCACCGCGGCTTGGACCGTGCTGACCGGCGCGATTCTCGGCATGCTGGTGTCCCTCACCTCCGTGGGCGCCGGGGCGATCGGCGTGACCGTGCTGCTGCTGCTCTACCCGCGCCTCGCCACGGTGCGCATAGTCGGCTCCGACGTCGCGCATGCCGTGCCGCTCACGCTGATTGCCGGCGCGGGCCACTGGATGATGGGCTCGGTCGACTGGTCGTTGCTCGTTTCGCTCCTCGTGGGTTCGATTCCGGGCATCGTGATCGGCAGCAATCTTTCGTCCAGGGCGCCGGAAGCAATGCTGCGCTACCTGCTCGCCGCCACCCTCGTTCTCGTCGGAATAAAGCTCGTGTTCAGTTGATGTTAGTCACGCGGCTCGGCGGTTTCCAGTCGGCCGAATGTCATAGGCAAAATGGCATGTTCCGGTTTTTTTGCTTATGCCGTTCGGCCGGGTTTCCGGCAGCCGGTCGATGCGGCATCATGCGCTGTCAGACCCAACGAGGCGCAGCGCCAGGCGAGCGTCGTTTTGGCGTCGATCATCCGCGCGCCGGCAGGCGTGTGCATGCAACGAGGAGTCACGCGATGAAACCGAACGACGAGCCGAACGACGAGCCGAATCACGAACTTCCCGCAGGCCACGACGCCCCCGCCGACCCGGCGCGGCGGCGCTTGCTGGCTGCGGGCGTCGGCCTTGCCGGATGGTCCCTCGGCGGCTGCAATCTGTTCGATCACAAGCCGGCCACGCCGAAGACCGCGGCAGACCTTTCGGCGGATCGCGCGCTTGCGGCGCATGTGCGCCAGATCGTCGTGATCTATGCCGAAAACCGCAGCTTCACGAATCTCTACGGCGACTATCCGGGCGTGCAGTATCCGCTCTCGGCAGTGACGTCCGCGCAGTTCACGCAGTTCGACCGCGACGGAGTGACGCCCCTGCCGACGCTGCCCAAGATCTGGGGCGGCCTCGTGCCGCAGGCGCAAGACGTGGACGGCAAGCGTTATGCCATTGCGGAACATCAGATCAGCGAGCTCCCCAATGGCCCGTTCCGCCTCATGGACGCGCACGGCGAACCGCTGCCCAACAGCGTCATCACGCGTGATCTGGTGCATCGCTTCTACCAGAACCAGATGCAAATTAACGCCGGGCGCAACAACCAGTTCGCGGCGTGGGGCGACTCGGGCGGCCTCGTCATGGGCCACTACCGGAATTCGCCTGAAACGCTGAAGCTCTGGGGCCTCGCGCAGCAGTACACCCTCTGCGACAACTTCTTCATGTCCGCATTCGGCGGTTCCTGGCTGAACCACATCTTCCTGATTTCGGCGCAGGCACCTTTTTATGCGGATGCCCAAAACGGCCCGGCGGCGAAACTGCTGGCTGTCGTCGAAGGCGACGACCCAGCCGGCACGCGTCTGAAGCTTGCGCCCGATTCGCCGCGCTCTGCGCTGGACGGCCCGCCGAAGTTCGTGCGCGACGGCGCGCTGACCGCCGACGGCTATGCGGTCAATACCATGTTCCCGCCGTATCAGCCGAGCAACGTGAAGCCCGCGCCCGGCGGCGACCCGCGCCTCGCGGATACGTCGAACGCGCTGGTGCTCCCGCCGCAAACCTACGCGACCATCGGCGACCGTTTGTCGGACAAGGGCGTCGACTGGGCGTGGTACAGCGGCGCGTGGAAATACGCGCTCGATCACCGCGACACGGGCGCGGTGCCGGACTTCCAGTACCACCACCAGCCGTTCAACTACTTTCGCAACTACGCGCCCGGCACGGCCGCCCGCGAGCGGCATGTGCGCGATGCCGGCATCGGCGATGATCCTTCGACGAACAAGCTGCTCGCCGATATCGACGCCGGCCGCCTGCCGGCTGTCACGTTCTACAAGCCGCAAGGCAATCTGAACATGCACGCCGGGTACGCGGATGTTGCCTCCGGCGACCGCCACATCTCGAATGTGATCGAGCACATCCGGCGCGGTCCGCAGTGGCAGAACACGGTCGTCATTGTCACCGTCGACGAAAACGGAGGCTGGTGGGATCACGTCGCGCCGCCGAAGGGCGACCGCTGGGGGCCGGGCTCGCGCATTCCGGCGCTCGTCATATCGCCGTTCGCAAGGCAGGGCTATGTCGATCACACGGTCTACGACACGAACTCGATCCTGCGCTTCATCTCGCGCGTGCATGACCTTGCGCCGCTCGACGGCGTCGCTGCGCGCGACCAGGCGATGGCGGCCAACGGCGAAGCGCCGCTCGGCGACTTGACCAACGCGCTAGACCTGGCTTAGAGCGGAGTCTGTTCGACCCACGCACGCGCCGATATTTCGAGCAGATAGCCGTAATGCAGCGCGCCGACCGGCACGACGGCGCGCGCCGGTTTCCACTCGCCGAAATGGCGCGCGTAAATGTCGTTGAACGCCTTCCAGTGCTCGACGCCGACGAGATAGACCGTCACTTCGATGCAGTCCGTAAGCCCTGCGCCCGCCGCTTCGAGCACGGTTCGAAGGTTGCGCAAGGTCTGCTCGGCCTGCTCCTCGAAAGGAAGGTCGCCGGTGTGCGTGCCGTCCGGGCGCACGGGCAACTGGCCCGAGACGCAGATCAGATTGCCGGCGCGCGTCGCATGGCTGTAGTGGCCGGCGGGAATCGGCAGGCCCGGGGCGTTGATCGCTTGGATCGGGGGCATCGTGGAGTCCTGTATCGAGTGCGAGCAGCGGTGCCGTCACAGCGCCAGCTTGCCCGCAATAAAGTCGAGGAACGCGCGGGCGCGCGCGGCCATCGACTCGCTTTGGTAAAAGACGGCGCTGATCGGCTGGCGAACGTCGCGCAGCGCATCGTCCAGAATCGGGCGCAGGCGGCCCGCTTTGACGTCGGCGGCAGTCATGAAGTCGGCGAGACACGCGATTCCGCCGCCGTCGATGGCCAACTGCCGGATCGTCTCGCCGCTCGACGCCGAGATCGCGGGCTCCACGGTCACGAACTCTGCCTCGCGCCCTTCGCGCGCATTGCGCAGCGGCCAGTCATTGAGACTCTCGGGCGCAGTGAAGCCGATCAGCCGGGCGCGCAGGAGTTCGTCGACGTCGCGCGGCTCGCCGTGCTCGGCAAGATAAGCCGGACTCGCGAGCACGCGCAAGCGGCTGCTGCCGAGCGCGCGTGCGTGCAGCGTGGAATCCTGCAGCGCGCCGATCCGGATCGCGATATCGACGCGCTGTCCCAGCAAATCGACGATGCGCTCGTTGCTCGTCAGCTCCAGCGAGATATCCGGATAGAGCGCGGCGAACGCCCTGACGTGCGGCACGATGCAATGAAGCATGAACGGCGACGCCGCATCCACGCGCAGCCGGCCTGCGGGACGCTCGCGGCGTCGGGAAAGCGCTTCCTCGGCGTCGTCCATCGCGGCGAGTATCGCGCGGGCGCGGGTCAGGAACAGTTCGCCTTCGTCTGTGAGTTGCAGCCGGCGGGTCGTCCGGCGAACGAGCGTCGCATCGAGTTTCTTCTCCAGCCGCGTGAGCGTCCGGCTCACGCCCGAGACCGTCTGTTGCAGGCGTTCGGCCGCCGCTGTCATCGATCCGCTGTCGACGACGGTCACGAACACGAGCAATTCGTCGGTGTTGGTCTTCATGGCGGCGCGTCGATTATTGAATCTCAGTCAAGTTTCCTTTGAGACTAACACTATTTCTGCGAAAGTCGAAACGGTCGATACTGTGCGCACAGGTTCTAACAAGGGAGCAACAAATGAATATTTTTGTGACTGGCGCAGGCGGATTCATCGGCGGATCGATTGCGGCGGGGCTCGCTCGTGACGGGCATCGCGTGCGTGGACTCATCCGCCGCGAAGAGCAGCGTGATGCGCTGAAGCGCGCGGGCATCGAGCCGGTCGTCGGCAGTCTGGACGACGGCGCCCTGCTCGCCGATGAAGCGCGAGCCGCCGATGCCGTCATCAACGCGGCGAGCAGCGATCATCGCGGTGCGGTCGAGGCATTGGTGCGTGCGCTCGAAGGCTCGGACAAGCCGCTGCTGCACACGAGCGGATCGAGCATCGTCGGGGATGGCTCGGGCGGCGAGGCGTCGGAGGACGTCTACACCGAAGCGCAGTTGCCCGAGCCGACCGCCGACAAGGCGCCGCGCGTCGCCATCGACCGTCTTGTGCTCGACGCCGCCAAGCGCGGCGTGCGCTCGGCGGTGCTCTGCAACACGTTGATCTACGGACACGGCGCGATTCCGGACACGGCGAGCGTCCAGTTGCCGCGCCTCGAGCGGCAAGCGAAGAAGAGCGGCGTCGTTCGGCACGTCGGCCGCGGCATGAATATCTGGTCGAACGTCCATATCGACGATGTCGTCGATGCGTACCGGCAAGCACTCGCGAAGACGCCAGCGGGCACGTTCTACTTCATCGAAAGCGGGGAAGCGCAGTTCCGCGACATGACGACCGCGATGGCTAAGGCGCTCGGCCTGCGCGGCCCGGAAGACTGGCCGCTGGAACAGGCGATCGAGGAATGGGGTTACGAGATGGCGTCGTACGGGCTCGGGTCGAATAGCCGCGTACGGGGCGAGCGCGCCCGCACGCTCCTCGGCTGGCAACCGAAGCGCACGTCGGTCATCGAGTGGATCGAGAAAGAGATGGTGCGCTGAGCGACACCACGAGGCCGAAATTGGCTTGACCAGTTTCGGCCGCGCACCGTCTTGCGCTTACTTCAATGCTTCCGCGTACGGCGCGATTTCGGCTTCCGTCATGCCGGATTTTTGCGCCGATTCGCGAATCTGCTTCCACGTGGTCGGGTCGATCGGCACGCCGTTCGCGCCGCGTTCCGCGCGACGCGCCTCTTCCGGCTCGCCCGGCGCGTAGATCGCATCGACGCCCTCGGCGTGCGGCGACGCCTTCATCCATTCGAGGAAGGCTTCCGCTTCGGCCTGCGCGGCGGGCGCGTCGAAGGCGTTCGGATCGAGAATGACCGACGTCATGCAGTTGTAGATGGCGCTCGACTTCTCCAGCGTGGTTTCGTGCGTTGTGTAGCCGCCTGACAGCGCGCCGCCGAAAATCTCGCAGAGCGCGGCCAGTCCCGAACCCTTGTGCAGGCCGAACGCCGTCAGCGCGCCGAACGGTTCCTCGTGCATGACTTTCGGCTCCACCGTCGGACGGCCTTCGTGGTCGAGCAGCATGCCCGGCGCGACCTTCACGCCTTTGTTATACGCGACCCGCGTCTTGCCGTAAGCGATGCCCGCCGTCGCGAAATCGAGCACGAGCGGGCTCTTGCCGTCGCGCGGATACCCGGCGCAGAACGGGTTCGTGCCGAAGCGCCGGTCGATGCCGCCGAACGGCGCGACGAGCGGATCGCCCGCTACGTTCACGAAGTGGAACGACACGAAGCCCGCCTTTGCGCATTGCTCCGCCCAGTGGCCGATGCGCCCGATGTGGTGCGCGTTGCGCAGCCCCACCGCGCACACGCCGAACTTTCTCGCGCGCTCGATGCCGTGCTCCATCGCCTCGTACGCGACGACCTGCCCGAAGCCCTTGCGGCCATCGATAGTCAATACGGCGCCGGCGTCGCGGACGATCTCGGCGTGCGTGTTCAGCTGCAATTGCCCGTCGGCGAGCGACGACGTGTAGCGCGGGATCATGCCGACGCCGTGCGAATCGTGGCCCGACAGATTGGCCATCACGAGGTGATCGGCCACGAGTTCCGCCTCGCGCGCGGCGCTGCCGGCGTGTTCCCAGATGGCGCGGACGTAGGCGTGCAAGGTGTCGGCGGCGATGCGCTGTTCTTTTACTGCGGTTTGGCTCGTTGCGTTCATTGCGACTCTCGTCTCCAAAGTCGATTGCTGACGCGTCGCCTCTACGTGCGACGCGCGGGCCTTCTACTTTACAGACGATCAACTGGCCTGACCAGTTTCATTTTCGGCCAAACCAAAGAAAACGCCCGCGAGCGCGGGCGTCAGTCCGACAACGGTAGCAAAAGACTCAGGGCGCAGCCGCGATCACTTCCGCCACTGCTGCCGTCAGCTTGCGGGCATACGGCACATGCAGGAATTCATTGGGTCCGTGCGCATTCGATTTCGGGCCGAGCACGCCGCACACCATGAACTGCGAGCGCGGGAAGCCTTCTTTCAGCGTGTTCATCAGCGGAATGGTGCCGCCCTGCCCGATGTAGGCGACATCGGCGCCGAAGTGCCGGCGCGAGGCGTCGTTCAGCGACGACGCGAGCCACGGCGCGAGGTCCGGCGCGCTCCAACCCGTGGCCGCGCCTGCTTCCGGCTTGAACGTGACCTTGGCGTTGTACGGCGGATCGAATTCGAGCAAGGACTTCAGCTGCGCGACCGCCTCCGTCGCCTCGACGAGCGGCGGCAGGCGCAGCGACAGCTTGAACGCGGTGCGCGGCGCGAGCACGTTGCCGGCGTCCGCGAGCGGCGGCAGGCCGGCTGCGCCCGTCACGGTCAGCGAAGGCCGCCACGTCGAGTTAAGCAACGCTTCCTTCGGATCGGTGGTGGTCGGAAGCACGCTGCCTCCATCCTGACCGCAGCTCCACGGCAGCTTCTTCCAGACATCGTCGCCGAGAATCTGCGCCGTTGCTTCCGCTTCGCGCAGGCGTTGCGCCGGAATCCCGCAGTGGAAGTCTTTCGGCAGCAGATTGCCGGTGGCGGCGTCTTCGAGGCGCTCGAACAGTTGCCGCATGATGCGAAACGTCGACGGCGCAATGCCGCCATAGCCGCCCGAATGCAAGCCTTCTTCGAGCACCTGCACTTCGAGGTCGCCCGCGACGAGCCCGCGCAGCGACGTGGTCAGCCAGAGTTGATCGTAATTGCCCGCGCCCGAATCGAGACAGATCACGAGTCCGACGTCGCCGAGCCTGTCGCGCAGCGCGTCGATGTACGGCAGCAAGTCGTAGCTGCCCGACTCCTCGCACGTCTCGATGATGCCGACGCAGCGCGGCCGCTCGACGCCTTGCGCGTCCAGCGCGGCCAGCGCGGTGATGCTGGCGTAGGTCGCGTAGCCGTCGTCCGCGCCGCCGCGCCCGTAGAGCTTGCCGTCCTCCAGCTTCGGGGTCCACGGACCCAGATCGCTGCGCCAGCCTTCGAACTCCGGCTGCTTGTCCAGATGGCCGTACAGGACGACCGTTTCGGTGCTGCCCGAGCGCGTGGCCGGGGCTTCGAAGAAAATCACCGGCGTGCGCCCGGCCAGCCGCACGATTTCGACTTTCAAGCCCTTGACCGGCTGCGCTTTCACCCAGTCGACGGCGTCCGTGACCACGCGCTCGATGAAACCGTGCCGGGCCCAGTCGACGTCGAACATCGGGCTTTTGGCCGGAACGGCGATGTAATCGGTGAGCGCCGGAACGATCTCGTCGTTCCATTTGCGGTCGACGAATGCTTGCAGCGCGGACGCGTCGAGCCGGACTGCTTCTTCTTGCGGTGTGCTGTTGCCAGTAGTCATGACAGAGATTCCATGCGGGCAAACCTCCATCATAGACGGGAAACTTCCGGCTCGCGAAGCGTCTCGCGATCTCAACGCGTGCCGGTGACGACGATTCGCGTGAGCGCCGGATCGGCTTCGATGGCTTCGTCCGTGAACGGGAACCGCTGCCAGTGCTTCGCCGCAAAAAGACGCGTGGCGTCGCCCGAGCGAGGCGAAGCGGGATCGTCCGATTCGGACGGCGCGAGCATGGTGTCCGCCTCGACACCCGCCGCGCCGTCGGCCGTGAACGTGACGACCTGCATGTAGCTGTCGCCGTGGCCGTTCGCGTCCATCGAATAACCCTTCGGATCGAGCGGACGCCCCGCGCAGACGACCGTGAAGTAACCGGCGTCGTCGCAGCCGCCGTAGAGCGGCACGTTCGCGCCGTTGCGCGTCGTGTGGAGCAGGTCGCCACGCCGCGAATCCAGCGCGAAACCGTTGAGCCGCAGCGAGAGCGCCGCGCCGCCGAGCGCCTGCCGCAATTCCTGCACGACCTCCGGGCTGTCCGTCTTCAGGCCGCTCGGCGTCGCGAGCGGGCGCGCCGGATCAAAGCGCGTCGCGGCCAGCGTCTCGGGCGCGAGCTTCGTGACGCGCCGCCAGAACTCGTCCCACAAATTCGCGCCGCGGGCGTCGATATCGGCCGTGCCGTTCCAGTTGCGCAGCACGTCGCAGGCGTCGTTGAGCGCGCTCATCGCGTCGCCGGGGGTGCAGACGGCGTCTAGCACCGGCTGACGGTACAACTGCTCGGACAACGAATGCGTCTCGAGCACGGCCTGTTCGACCGCGCCCCGCGTCACGCCGCCGGGCTCGCGCTGCAGCCGCGCCGCGAGCAGGTGCCCGTAGCGGGTGCGCATGGACTGTTCATAGCGCGTCGCGCCCAGCACGCGCGCGTAGCCCGTGAGCGGGACATTCGCGTTCGTGAGCCAGTAAGTGTCGTTGAAATTGCCGACGTAATCGCCGCGAAGCATGCTGGGCAATTGCGACACCGGGAGTGTGCCCGGCACGGTGCCCGGCATCGTGTTCGAGGGATCGGTGCGCCATGTGCAGGCGGTTTTCGCGCCGTCGAGGACCGGCACGCCGGGCATCCGGCTCGCCAGGGCGCGGCCCGTCGGCGTCGTGCAGGCGTCGGCGAGCGCATCGGGCACGCCGGGAATCGGGCCGATATCCGCGAACCACGCGCGCGGGTCGCCCCGGCCGATGGCGAACGTGTTGGCCCACGGAACCGCCTTGTACCGCTTCTGTATCGCGATGAAATCGTCGAGCGAGCGAGCCTGGTCCCACGCAAAGAAGTTCTCGAAGCTGCGCACGTTGTCCGCGTTGACGTCGGCGAACGCGTAGGCGCGCTGCGCGTTCCAGCCGAGGCCGGCGTTCATGGCCGACAGATCGACGACGGGACCGAAGCGCGTGCGATAGAGCGTGCGCGAGACCGATTCGAGCGAGCCGTCCGCGCGGCGCACGCGCACCGTGAGCGGCACGGGCGTCATCGACTGGCTCGCGCCGTCGAAGAGATAATGCGTCGGGTCGGCGTGATCGAGCGTCATTTCGAAGAGGCCGAAGCGGCGGCCCGTCGAAACGGTATGCGTCCACGCGATATTTTCGTTGAAGCCGAGCACGACGAGCGGCATGCCGAGAAACGACACGCCCGCCACGTTCAGGCGGCCGGGAATGGTCAGTTGCGCCTGATAAAAGCGGTCCGGGCCTTGCCAGGACCAGTGCGGATTGCCGAACAGGATGCTCCGTTTCTCCCGCGTAATCGGCGCGCCGAACGCGAGCGCGTTGCTGCCGAGGCCGGGCATGTCGCCGACGGCATCGCGCCGCTCGCTCATGTCCAGCGACGCGGCCGGCGGCTGCGCGCCCTGCTTCGGCGGGCGCGCAGCCGCGATGGCCTGCACGAAACGCGCCGATCCGCCCGCCAGATTCGCCGCGATTACGCGACGGTAGATGTCGTCCGGCTCGATGTCCTCGACCCACGGCTGGCTGCGGCAAGCGGCGTGCGCGCCGGGAAACTGGCCGGCTTTCAGATCCGCCAGATAATGGTTGTAGCCGGATGCGAAGCCGTCGACGAGATCACGCAACTCCGGTGGCTGCGCAGCGCGATAACGGTCGACGGCGGCTTGATCGTCGACTAAGCGGAAGAAGAAATCGGCGTCCAGATTGCGCGGCTGGCCGAACGTCGATCCGCTCGGCAGGCGGGCGTCCGCGCCGAAGTACGCGGACCGCTCGCCGCGATAGGTCACGAAGCCATCGGCGAGCGTGCAGAGCGTGTCTTGGGCCTGCGCGTAGCCGTAGCCGAAACCGAGGCTGCCCCAGTCGGCGGCGCGGACGTGCGCAATGCCGGACTGCGTGCGGCGGATTTCGGCGCTGTACGGCGTGTCCTTGCCCGGCGCGGCGCGCGCCCGGTCGGACGCATCCTGCGACGAGGCGCAGCCGGCGAGCACCGCGCTCAATAGCGCGCCGAAGATCGCAAGCCTGATGGTCTGATTCATCGAGGGAGTCCTTCGGTCCAGTCGAGTGTGGTTCGGATGCGGCAACTGCGCTCGCAACGTTCGCGGCAGTATCGCATTGCGCGAATGATGAACCCGCCAAAAGTTAGCCGTTCGGTTTGCCGTTCGGAGCCGCTCATTGGGGAGTGTTTGCGGACGGATGGCTTGCGCTTGCGTCGGGCGAAACGGCGGTCCAAGCTCAACTGCCGGCCTGCCGAAGCCTGGCGGCCTGCGAACGCAGCCGGCAGTCGTGTTCAATGAACCGGCATCCACCTCAATGCTCAATCACGATCCCAATGCTCCGGCAGACGATCCGCGCCCCACGCCGCCCGAGCGCCCCGCCCCGGGCGATTGCTGCCAGAGCGGCTGCAATCCTTGCGTGTTCGACATCTATCAGGCGGCGCTCGAACGCTATCAGGCGCAATTGCGGGAATGGGAGGCGCGGCACGCGCGGCCGTAGCCGGCGGTTTGTGCGCAGCGCCGCGGCGGGCGCTATGCTTGTCGCCCATCACTACCCGGGCCGCAACGGTCCGCATCACGTCAAGGAGCGCAAGACCATGTCCCTCTCGATGTATCGCGCGTCGATTCCGGTGTTTATTCGCGGGCTGGAAGTCTGCTCGTCGCTGTTGGAAAAAGGCGCCGCCTTCGCCGACGAAAAAGGCCTCGCCCACGCCGATGTCATCGCCGCGCGGCTCGCGCCCGACATGCTGCCGCTCGCCGCGCAGATTCAGCGCGCGAGCGATACCGCGAAGCTCTCGGCACAGCGTCTTTCCGGCGTCGACGCGCCGAAATTCGAGGACAACGAGGACAGCTTCGCGGCGTTGCAGGAACGCATCGCGAAGACGATCGCTTATTTGAAGAACATTCAGGAAGCGACGATGGAGGGCAGCGAGACGCGCACCGTCACGCTCAAGTTTCCGGACTTTTCGCCGTCGTTTTCGGGCGTCGATTATCTATTCGGCTTCGGATTGCCGAACTTCTATTTTCACGTCGCGACGACTCACGACATCTTGCGCCACCTCGGCGCGCCCATCGGCAAGCGGGATTATTTGGGGCCGCTGAAGTGAGGCCGGCGTAGAAGCGCCGTTTTCTTGCGGCGCGCAGGCGCCTCGATGATCGGCACGTCCATGCACGTGAGCCGCTCGGCCGCCTGATTGACCGCGCCCGGTACGGGCAGACAAGCGTTGTGCTCGATATTCGGCTCGCGCACCGTCCGACTGGAAACGCCGTGCGGCCACAGCCAAAGTTTTCGAGTGCCCTTTTACAGCCGAGAACCAGAGGGTCGGGGCAAGGCCGGCTTCGTCTTGACCGGCCGTCGTCGCCCCGACCTCACGCCGCTTGCTTCGCCGCGATCTGCTTGCGCCAGCCGGCCAGAATTCGCCGCGCGAGCGCGTCGTAGTCGCCGCCGAAGTGATGATCGCCCGGCAGCTTCACCACGTCGATGCCCGTCTTTGTCAGCGCCGGGCAGAGCGTATCGTCTTCTTTTTCGCCGTAGATGCACTGGACCATCGCGGGCGGCAGTTGCGCGAGCTCCGGCTTCACTTTGAGCGCCTTGTCGCTCGCCTTCATGCCGAGCCAGCCGGTCACGCGAATCTGAAAATCGGCCTCGGGCGCAAAGCCCATCAACGAGATATACGAGACCTGGCGCCGCACGTCGTCGGGCAGTCGGTTGTACGCGAACGGCATCACGTCCGCGCCGAACGAGTAGCCGACGAGCGCCACGTGGCTCGTATGCCAGCGCGCGCTGTAGGCGCGCACCACGCGGGCGATATCCGCTGCCGTGCGCTGCGGCGACTTCTCGCTCCAGAAATAGCGCAGCGAATCGATGCCGATCACCGACACGCCGTCGCGCTGAAGGGCGAGCGCCATCGTCTTGTCGAGGTCGCGCCAGCCGCCGTCACCGGAAATGACGATGGCGAGCAAGTCAGTCGGCTGCGACGCGCGCAGCTCGACGAGCGGGAGATCGGACACATCGTTCGCAGCAGGCGCCTCGGGTTTGGTCAGGTGGGGCGCGGTCATTGCCACGATCGCGTCGGCCTTCGTGCGGCCGGGCGGCCACGCGGCGCGCTCCATGAAGCCCGGCAGGCCCTTCATGTGGATGATGGTCGGGTCCGGCGGACACGGCTTGAAGCGCGCGTCGAGCGTGGCCTCCGGCGCGAGCGATACCGCGCCCGCCACCGTGTTGTCCGGCGCCTGGCCGAGCGCGTGTTCCGCGACCGTCGCGCCTTGGCCCGCACCGGCGAAGATCGGCGAGAAATAGCGGCTCGTCTGCACCGTGCGTTCGAGCTGATGGCTCATGTCCTCCGCATCGCCGACGAGGTTGTGGCACGTCTCCTTCTTCTCCGCGGCAAGGCGCGCGGCGTAGCGCGGCGTATCGACGCCGACGACCATCGCGCCCTTGGCCGCGAGCGCATCGGCGGCTTGCTGGTCCGACTCGCTCCAGCCGCTTTTCTCCGATAACAGCACGACGAAGCCCGTCATCGCGCCAGCCGGTTTCGTCACCGTGACCTGCCCGTAGCGGCCGCCCGAAACGGTGTTCGCGTGCGCCGCGCCAATCAGGGAGACGCCGCAGACGGCGGCCGCCGCGAGCGCCGCCAGTTTCTTGCCCAACTTGTTCATGAACGCCAGCCTCCCGCCAGCAACGAGAGGTCCGCCAAAGTGAGAAACACGCTGACCGAACCGGACGCCGCAAGATAACGCGGCTCCCAGTGCGGCTGGAACTTGCTTTTGAATCCGCGCAGGCCGCGGAAGTTGTAGAAGCGTCCGCCGAAGCGCCATACGAGTCCCGCCAGCCGATGCCAGTGCGAAGCGAGCGGCGTCGGCTCCATGCCGGACAACGGCGCGATGCCAAGCGACAGCGATTTGAACCCCGCCTCTTTCAGATGCAGCGCGAGCTTGGTGAAGAGGTACTCCATCGCATACGACGAGGCTTCCGCCACGTGACGCATCACGCCGACGGTCGCTTCGGTGTGCAGGTCCGTCGTCATGAACGTGACGAACGCGACCGGCACGCCCTGCTGACGCACGAGCAGCACCGACTGGGCGGCAAGATATTCCTCGTTGAACGCCGCCACCGAGAAGCTCTTTTCACGCGCCGAGCGGCTGTCGAGCCAGTCGTCGGAAATCTCGCGCAGCATCGGCATGCTTTCCGCGATGCGGTCCGGGCCGATCAGCTCGGTGTCGAAGCCGTCGCGTTCGCCGCGCTTCAACGCATAGCGCAAATGCGCGCGGTGCGAGCCTTTCAGGTCGAACTCGGACAGCGCGACGTGCGCTTCCTCGCCGAGCTTCATCAGCGTGAGACCGGCGTCGAGATAGAGCGGCAGCGCGTCCGCGCGCACCTGATAAAACGCGGCGCGGCCGTTGTGCGAATGCGCGAGTTCCACGAAACGGCGGATCAGCCCCGCCCACTCGCTGCGCGGGCCGACCGGATCGTGCAGCGCGGCCCACGTGCGGCCGTGCTTCGCGTACATGAGAAACGCCTCGCGCGACTCGGAGAACAGAAAGCTCTTGTCGCCCATCATCGCGAGGCCGGCGTCGCTGCGCTCCTGCGCGCGGAAAATGCGCGCCGCATCGGCGAGATCCTCCCGCGCGGGCATTTCGAAGCGGCCCGCCGCCGGGCGCAGCAACTGCCAGACGGCGAACGCGCACGCGAACACGCCCGCTGCGAGCGTCGCGCGCAGCGCACGCGGCGCGCGCTCGTCGAACGCGAATTGCCACCAGAGATCCGTGTTGTACGGCACGTCGCGGAAGGCGAAGAACATGATCCATACCGCGACCGCCATCACCATGCCGACGGAAACGAGCCACGTCGCCGTGAATCGCTCGGCGAACAGCGACGCCCGGCGATTGAAGCGCTCGCGCGTCGAAACGAGCAGCACGATGAGAAACGCAAGGACGCCCGCTTCGATGAACGCGAGCCCCTTTGCCAGCGACAGCGCGAAGTTCGCGACCGCGAGAATGAGCGCGACCCACCACGCGGCGTCGAGCCGGCGCATGAGGCCGCGCGCGACGAAAAGCAGCATGACGCCCATCACGCTGCCGAGCAGTTGCGAGCTTTCCAGCACCCACAACGGAATGACGGTCTGCAAAAGCGCAATGCGCATCTTGAACGCGGGCGTCGCGCCGGAGATGACGAGCATGGACCCCGCCGCGAACGCGACGATCGCGAGGAACAACGGCGCGAGCGACGACACGCGGCGCGGATGCAGGAACGAGAAGCGGCCTTTCAGCGCGCGGCCTTCGAACGCGGCCATCACGGCGGCCGAGAGAATCAGCGGCAGGCCGAAATAGATCGCGCGATAAGCGAGGAGCGCGGCGAGCACGTCCGGCGTCGCGACGTTGCGGCCGAGCGCGAACACCATTGCCGCCTCGAACACGCCGACGCCGCCCGGCGTATGGCCGATCATCCCGAGCAGCATCGCCGTCGAGAACACCGTCATGAATTCGCCGAAGCCGACGTGCGCGCCCGGCAGCATCGCCCAGAGCGCGAGCCCCGCGCCGAGCACGTCGACGACGGCGAGCGCGGTTTGCGCGATGAAGTCGCGGCGCGTCGGCACCGTGAACGCGAGCCATGTCCAGCGCGAACGCAACGTGCGCTGCTCGCTACCGCAGAAGACGAGCATCGCGACGAACACCGCGAGCAGCGCCGCGCCGAGCACGCGCAGTATCGCGGGCGAGAGATGCAGCATGTTCGCCACCGTGCCCGCCGAGCACAGCATGCCGAGCGCCGCCATGAACGCGAGCGAGAGCGCGAGCGTCACGCCCGTGAAGATCGACAGCCGGCCGACCTGCGCGGGCGTCACTTCCGCCGCGCCGTAGACGCGGCAGCGCACCGCCCCGCCCGTCAGCGCGCCGAAGCCCGTGACGTTGCCGAGCGCCGAGCCGACCGTCGCGCCGACCCACAGCAGCGAACGCGGCACCGCGACGCCAATGTGCCGCAAGCCGACGGCATCGCGGCCGACGAGCGCCGCGAAGCTCAGGGCGGTGGCGAACAGCGCCGCGCCCCACGCTTGCAGCGAGAGCAGCCGCAGCGACCGCACGACGGACTTGTAATCGACCGTATGCGACAGATGCTGGAACACGACGAGGAGGAGCGCACACACGAAAACCGTGAGCGCGGGCGCGGCGAACCGTTGGAGATCGAGACGCGCGACGCAAGAGCGTCCGAGCGTGCGAAGGGCGCGAAGCGAGGTGAACGACTTTCTGCGAGACATGCGTTTTCTGGACTTGCTCGCGCCGCGATCCGGCGATGACACTGCCGGCTGCGGCGCAAATCGTTGTTATCGGGGGCGGCGCATGATGCACAGTGGGCGCGCCGCGTCGGTATTCGCCAGCGGCTCGCCATACAAAACGGTTTCCGCGTAAGAAACGCCTGTATAACGGCTACGGTTGACCCAACTTGACCGATATTCGGGAAAGGGCTTCGCGCGCTCTACGCGGACTCCCGCTCCCAGGCCGATCTCGTCGGGAGCGAAGGCTGCTTCAATACGAGCGCGCCGCGCATCATCGGCGAGAAGACTAAGCGGATACCACCACCAAAGGCATCGGAAATATGAGAAAAAGTGTCACAAGCACGTTGGCAGTCTGTTTCGCGCTGGCGCTCAACGGGTGCGTCAGCACCGACGACGCGCTGCTGAAAACCGTGCCCATCGGCTCGGGCGCGTCGACGCTCGCGACGCTGGAGTTCACGAAGTGCGTCAAGGCGCGGTGGACGCCCATCGCGCCGCGCGTGCGGGAATATGGCCTCGGCCCCGATTCGCTGGCGGTATCGGTTCCGGGACAAGGCGGCTCATCGGCCATTTTGGTCGTCGCGCAGCCGGCGGCATACGGCACCGGCTACACGATCTACGGCGACAGCGCGGCGGGCAGCCGCTACGTCACGGCGGCGCGCGCCTGCGACTGAAGCGCGCCGCGTATTACGACGGCTTGCCGTTGCGCATGTCGACGCCGGCGAGATGCGTGCCGACGATCCGCCCGATCAGATAGCCGTCGGACGCGCACGCGTTGGTGCGCTCCTTGCCGTCCCACTGGATCTTGTACTGGTCGTCTTGCGAGTGGATGGCGGACGGGTCGAACTTGCCGAGCTTGCTCTTGAGCGTCTTGCCGCCGTTTTCACGCACGGCCTCGCCGACGAGCCGGTTCCATGTCAGCGCGTAGCCGTAGCGCACGCCGTCCGCGAAGGCGGCGTTGTCGCAAACCTGCGCGGGCGGCGTCGTCTTGACGGTCACGCGATACCCGTTCGCCCCGCCGACGACGATGCGCTGTTCCGTCGGCCCCGAAGGTTGCGCGGCGGCTTTCGCCGCTGCCGCTGCGGAGGCCGCCTGCGCGGCTTGCGCCGCCGAGGCAGCCGCGGCCGCATCGGCGCTCTTCTGCTGATCGGGGAGCGGCGCGCATGCAGCGAGCGCGAGCGCCGTTGCCAGCGCGAATGCCGCGCTGACGCCTTTCATTCTATGAGTCATCGACCTGCTCTTCACCTGCGCGTTTCCCATCTCAAAATAAACCGGGCTCTACCTTACCATTCCGGTGTGAATCCTCGGAGTTTTGAGAAAAGGGGACGCGGCGCGCGCGCGACGGCGCCGTGCCCTGACAAGCCGCTCAGGACGCCGACGACGTGTTGCCCATCGGCATTTCGATGCCCCGCCGCGCCATTTCGACGATCAGGAAGGTTCGCCGCGTGACATGAAAGCGCGCGAGCAGGTCGCTCGAATATTCCTTGGCCGTGTTCTCGCTGATGTTCATCTTGCGCGCGATGGCCTTGTTCGACAGCCCTTGCAGCAGATAGCGCAGCGTTTCGGTCAGGCGTGGCGGCAGATCGAGCGATTCGATGGTGACGCCTGCATGCGTCGAGACCGGCTTCGGGCTGTGGCCGCCTTTGCCGAGCACCGTGTTGGGCAGATAGACGCGCCCGTTAAGAATGGTCTTCAGCGCTTCGCGAAACACGCTCGCGCCCTGCTCGCTGCCCTTCGAGATGAAACCGCACGCGCCGTTCCGAATGCATTCGAGCACGGTATCGCGGTCGTCCTGAGCGGACAGCATGATGGTCTGAACCTCGCGCTCCTCCTCGCGTATCCAGTTGAGCAGGTCCATGCCGGTGGCCTGGCCGCGCAAGTGATAGTCGAGAAACATCAGATCGTACGAATTCGCCGAGAGCTTCGCTTTCGCCTGCTCGAATCCATCGGCTTCGTCGATCTCGAGCAAGGGCTCGTTCGCGAGGATCAGCGTTTTCATCGCGCTGCGCGTGAGCCCTTCGTCCTCTACCAGCAATACTGTTTTGAAATAGCCGTTTTCCATTGCGAGTCCCCGAGAACGCTTCCGATATTACGCGCGCCTGTCGCCGGTCGAACCCCTCCATTCGAAGGGATACATTCGGCAGTCTCCCAGAATGTTCGCCGCTCCCCGCCGCCGCCGGGTGTCGGGCGGCACGCGGCCGGCCGACACTCGACGCATCCGTCACGAAGAGGAGAACGCGATGCCACCCCGCTCATCCGACAACGAAAGCGAATTCGCCCTGTGGCGCATCAAGCGCGCGCGCCCGGACGACTCCGCGCGGCGCGTGCTGATCGCGCACAAGGACAAGTCCATCGCGGATTCGCTAGCGGTGCAGCTTCGGTTGAAAGGCCTGCAGGTCATCCACGCGCAGGATCTGGCGTCGGTGCGCGCGCTGCTGCATAGCTGGCAGCCACAGGCGCTCGTGCTCGATACGGCCCTGGACAGCGATCCCGGCTATGTCTTCATTCGCACGCTGCGCATGGACGCCGACGTGACGGGGCGTTTGCTGGTCGCGATGAGCAACGTGTGGCCCGCCGATCCGGTGCAGAAGTTGAAGGACGCGGGCTTCGACGCGCATTGCAGGCGTCCGTGTTCGACATGGCGCATCGTCGATCTGGTCGATGCGTTCTTTACCGCGCCGCTCGCGCGGTGAGCGGCGGCCCGGTTCAGCGCCCCGGTCTCATGGCGAGCGACGCGGCGACTTCGCTCCCCGGCGCAATGACCACGACGCCCGTTCCGCCGATACCTTGCGCGTCGAGATTGAAGCCGTCGCTCACATGCGAGACCGGCTCCACGCAGAGGTACGCACCGCCTGCCGGGCAATGCACGACCGCATGTCCCAGCGCGCCGTCGGCTTCGAGCGCGAGCGCGCGGCCATCGGCATAGAAAAGCGTCGCTCGGCCGTCCCAGCCGCTCAGATACCGCGTATAGCCGCCCGACTCTTTCACGTGACGGCGCGGCGGATGCTCGTCCGACGGTCCCAGCGCGATCTCGGCTTCATGGCGCCAGAGCGTCGCGGCATCCAGTTCGGCTTCAAGCGCCGCGAAGTACGGATGAAAACCGAAGCCCGCCGGCATCGGCCGTGGCGAGCGGTTGACGACGCGCATCGACACATGCGCGCCGTCGACGGCCGCGTGAATCGTCTGGATCGCGTCGAACGCCCACGGCCAGCCGTGCTCGCCCTCGCGATGCGTGTAACGCAGTTCGATGCAATCGGCGTCGTGACGTTCGACGCGCCATGCCGCGTACTGCCCGAAGCCGTGCAGCGCGTGCGCCATGCCGGGAAACGTCGCCAGTTCGACGCGCTCGCCGCCCGGCGCGGGAAACCGCGCATCCCGCACGCGGTTCGAGAACGGCACGAGCGGATAGCAGCCGCCCTTCGGCCACGCGTCGCACGGCCAGCTCGGCGCGGTGATCGGCACGAGCCAGTCGTGCGCGCCGGCTTCGTCGTGCGTCGTGAAACGCGTGATGCGCCCGCCAGCGGCCGGCGCCACCTCGATCACATGCGGCCCGCTCGCCACGCGAAGGCGCGGCTCGGCACGCAACTCGACAACCGGGCGCATCGGCTTCGAGAACGTCACTGCCGCTGCTCTTTCACGCGCGAGACCAGTTGCGTCGGACTCACGAATTGCAGCGCGATCAACACCCAGACGAGCGTGATGGCCATGTAGATCATCGCCATGGCGTCGATGGATTGTGGCGCGCGCACGCCGGTCGAAAACACCGCGTAGTACAGCGCGACGACGAGCGTCTGGGTCGTCGGCCCGGCGGTGAAGAACGTCAGCTCGAACATGCCGATGGTCCGCACCAGCACCAGCAGCCCCGCTGCGAGCATGCCCGGCACGAGCAGCGGCAATAGCACGTAGCGGAAATAGCGCACGGTGTTCGCGCCGAAAATGCGCGCGGCGGATTCCAGATTCGGGTCGATCTGCTCGATGAACGGCGTCATCACCAGAATCACGAATGGCAGCGCAGGCACCAGATTCGCGAGAATCACGCCGGTCAGCGTGCCCGCGAGATGGAACTTGTACATGACCGTCGCCATCGGGATGCCGTAGGTCACGGGCGGGACCATCAGCGGCAGCAGGAACACGAGCATCGCGAAGCGCTTGCCGGGGAACTGCACGCGCGCGAGCGCATACGCCGCGGGCACGCCGAGTACGATGGACAGCAGCACCACCGCGCCCACCACTTCGAGCGTCACGAGCAGCACGCTCGACAACTGAAAGTCGCTCCACGCCTGCGCGTACCAGTGCAGCGTGAACCCTTGCGGCAGCAGTGTGCCGAACCAGCGCGTCGCGACGGAATTCACCGCGACCGTCGCGATGAGAAGCAGGACGTTGAGCAGGAAGAAGCCCATCGTGACCCAGACGAACGCTTTCCACACCCTGTCGCGCAGGCTCGCTTGCTGTTTCATGTTCTTGCCGGAGCGTTGAGTCGGCGCGGGGGCCTGCCAGGCGGGCGCCGCGCGGTTGTCGGTTGCCATTATCCCTTCCCTCCGCTCACCGGACCCGTGTAGATGAAGCGGCGCGCGCCGAGCATGCCGCCCACGACGAGCAACTGCACGAAGCCCATCACGATCGCAATCGTCGATGCCAGCGAATAGTCGTAGCTTTCGAACGCAGCTTCCGACGCGGCAATCGAGATCACGCGCGTGGGACCCGCGGGCGCGCCGAGCAGCACCGCCGACGGAAACACCGAGAACGCCTGCACGAACGAAAGGCACGCGGTCATCGTGAGGCCGGGCAGCAAGAGCGGCAGATAGATCTGGCGAAACTGCTGCCACGGACTCGCACCGAGCGTGGCGGCGGCGCGCGCGAGCGTCGGGTCGATGCCCGTCACGTAGGAAAGCGTCAGCAGGAACGCGAACGGAAAGCCCGACACGATCAGCGAAATGAGCACGCCCCAGTAGTTATGCGTGAGCCGCACTTCGTCGCCATACAGATGCAGCGCCTGAACTGCCTGCGGGAACCAGCCGTTCGGGCTGAAGTACGTGAGCATGCCGTCGGCGATCAGCACGGTGCCGAGCGTCACCGGAATGACGAGCAGCGTGGTCACGAACTTCTGATACGGCGACGAGCGCCGCAACGCGAACGCGACGGGCACCGAAATGCCGACGTTGATGATCGTCGCGGGCACGGCGAGCTTCAGCGTGACGATGATCGTCGGCCACATCGACGTATCGGTGAAAAACGACACGTAGTTCGCCCAGGCGCCGCCGCCGTTCATCGGATTGAACGACAGCATGAGCCCGTACGCGAACGGGTAGATGAAGAGCGCGATGATGAAGACGAGCGCCGGCGCGACGAGCCAGCCCTTCGGATCGCGCTGCGCGGGAAGCGCGATCATTTTTCTTCTCCGTACACGAGCGCCTTCGCGGGCGACACGCGCAGCACGATGCGCTCGCCTTCCGCGCATTCGCCCGCAATGCGCGCCCACAGCTTGCCGAACGCCGTATTCACGCGGATGAGCGAATCCCGGCCGCCGTATTCGACGGTCTCGACGTGCGCGTCGAACGCGTTCTGGTCGCCGGGCGCGGCGCGTTCCATGTCTTCCGGACGCAGCGCGACGCTCACGTTCTTGCTGTCGAAGCCTTCCATCGGCGTGCCGAAGAGGCGCACGCCGTTCGCGCTCACGGCGACCGTGTCGCCCTGCGTGCCTTCGAGCATGAACGGCGCGACATTGCGAAAGCCCATGAAACGCGCGACATGCAGGTTCTTCGGCCGCGAATAGACTTCCTTCGGCGGCGCGACTTGCTGCACGACGCCCTCCTTCATCACGACGATGCGATCTGCCATCGAGAGCGCTTCGTCCTGATCGTGCGTCACGTAGATGGTCGCGCGCTCCAGCTTGCCGTGAATGCGGCGGATTTCGGCGCGCATTTCGATGCGCAGCTTCGTGTCGAGGTTCGAGAGCGGCTCGTCCATCAACACGAGCGGCGGCTCGATGACGATCGCCCGCGCGATCGCCACGCGCTGCTGCTGGCCGCCCGAAAGCTGGCCGGGGAGCTTCGCGTCGTGGCCCGTGAGCTGCACGAGTTGCAGCGCCGCTTTCGCGCGCTTGACCGCTTCCGCTTTCGATACGCCGCGCATCTTCAGTCCGAAGCCGACGTTGTCGAGCACCGACATGTGCGGAAAGAGAGCGTAATTCTGAAAGACCATGCCAAAGCCGCGCTTCTCGGGCGGCAGCACGTCGATGCGCTTGTCGTCGAGCCAGATGCCGCCGCCCGTCAGCGGCTGCAATCCGGCGATGCAGTTCAGCGCGGTGGATTTGCCGCAGCCCGAGGGCCCGAGCAGCGCGATGAACTCGCCGCGCTGGATGTCGAGATCGAGTCCTTTCAGCGCGGCGAGCTGATGTCCCTGCGCGTTGGTGAAGCTGCGCGAGACGGAGTCGAGGCGCAACTGCTCAAAAGTGTGCTTCATGGCGATTTCCTGTTGCGCGAGCGGCGACGCCCCGAAAGGAACGCCGCCGCCATGGGCCTGCGAGTGCGATGTGCTTACTTCGTCTTCTGCGCGCCGATTTCGCGGTCCCACTTCTGGAACGCGGCAACCATCGCCTGCGCATTCAGCGGCACGACGTGCGGCCGGTCAGCCAGCAGCTTCGCGTACTCGGGGCGGCCGAACTTCTGAATCACTTCCTGGCTCTTCGCGGGCGCAGCCGACAGCGGCACGTCCTTGACTGCCGGGCCGGGATAGAAATAGCCGTCGTCGTAAGTCAACGCCTGTTGCGCCGGTTCCAGCATGAAGTTCATCAGCTTGTAGAGCACGTCGAGCTTTTCTTTCGGCACGCCCTTCGGAATAACCATGTAGTGAGCGTCGTTCACCCACGTCATGTTGTCGAACGCCTGCACCTTGAATTCGGCCGGCACGATGCCGAGCGCGCGCGGATTGATGTCCCAGCCGGTCACGGTGACGGTCATGTCACGCGTGCCTTCGCCCAGTTCCTTCATCACGGCCGACGTGCCGCCCGGGTAGTAAGGAATGCAGTCGTTCAGCTGCTTGAGGAAAGCCCAGGTCTTGTCCCAGCCGTTGACCGGGTCCGCCGGATTCTTGTCGCCGAGCACGTACGGCAGGCCCATCAGGAACGTGCGCCCCGGACCGGAATTGGCCGGACGCGCATAGATCAGCTTGTTCGGATGCGCCTTGCACCACGCGAGCAACTGATCCGGCGTCTTCGGCGGATCGCTGACCTTGGCCGGGTTGTATTCGAGCAGCGGGCCGGCGGGCATGTACGTCACTTCGAGACCGTAGCCTTGCGCGATGTCCTGCATCTTGCGCGGACCGGGCGCGTATTTGTCCAGTACGCCGGGGAACACGGCGGCGTGCTCGGGCAGCAGCTTCTCCCACAGGCCCTGCTGGATGCCGGCGGCGAGCGCATCGGTGCCGGTCACCACGAGGTCGATGTCCGAGCGGCCTGCCGCCTGCATCGCCTTGATCTTGCCCGGCAGCTGCGGCGCAGGCGCGTTGGTGAACGTGATGCTGGACACGAGATCCGGGTACTTTGCCTTGAACGCTTCGAAGCCCTTCTGCGTCAGTTGAAGATTGCCCGCGACGTCCACGATGTTGATCGCCACCGGGTCCGCCGCCTGCGCCGCGCTCGTCGCGAACGCCGCGCTCACGGCGACGCACAGCGCCGCCAGTTTCACTGACAGTCCTGCCTTGAAAGCCATGTTGTCTCCTCACTTCTCTCGCAACCGCTATTGGGACGAGGTCCGGTCGCTTGTCGATTCTGTCGATGAATTCGATCGCCGGCCTGTTCGTGCTTCGTTCTGATGGTGCTCGGTGCGCTGTCTCTTGGTCTGTCGGTCGGCGCCCTCGCGTCGTTATTAGCTCACGAAGCAGCAAAATAGCCAACCGAATCATCGTATGTCAAGCAAATCGGCGGCGGCTTTCCCTGTTTCCTTGCAGTGCAGAAAGGCAGTTGAATGCGTTCTGGCGCGGCGTTGCGCCCGGCTGTCGGGATATACCCGGAGCGCCTCGTTACCCCGCTTGTTTTACTTCTTTTACCCGGCGTTTCCTGCGAGCGTACGGTCGAATGTGAGGAGAATCCGCGCTTCCCGCTCGACGGCGGGCAAAGCATGCTCAGGCGTTGCGGAAAGGAGCGGCAGAATCGGGCCCATGTCCGCGATGCCTGAGAGCGTGACGGCGTCGTGCAGCACGCGAATCAGCGAGATGTCGTCGCGCAGTGTTTCCAGCGGAAGAAAGCGGTCGTAGAGACGCTGCGCTTCGTCCGCTTCTCCGGACTTCGCGGCGCGCAGCAGCGCCATCACGGCGTGCGGGGCGATGCAACCCGAGCCGGTCGTCCACGCGGCGAGGCCGAAATCGCGCGAGTGCACCAGCGCGGGCCGCTCGCCCATGCCGGATATGACTTGCGACGCCGGCACGCTGTCGAGAAGCCGCCGCAGAAAAGGATCGTCGGACGGGTCGGCACGCACGATCGCATATTTGACGGCGAGCAGCGTGCCGTCGGCGACGAGCGCCGCAAGGGTATCGACGTCGATGTAGTCCTCGCTCTTGATGTAGAGCGTGAAAGGCATGCCGGCGATATCCGTGAGCCGCCTGAGTCCGGTTGCGACGCCCTGCGGCGTTGTGAACCCCGCTAGCGGCAGGACCATCACGGTGCGGTAGTCGGTTTGCGCCAGAATGCGCGCCTGATCGAGCATCTTCCCGTAGTCGGGACCTATCGCCGGAATGACGCGCGTTTGCGGCCCGGCGATTTGCGCCAGCATGTCGAGCAGTTCACGATATTCGCTCACTGCGACGTGATAGAGGTTGGCGTTGCCGCCATACAGCACAGTGCGCACGCCGCCGGCCTCGATATGGGCCACCAGCGCGCGGTTCTGCGCCTCGTCGAGTGAATAGTCGGCTCGCCGCGCAAGGGGCGGCACGGCCATGACGCTCTGAGAAAATTCGCTGACCGTGATGCGTTCGACTTTCATGAATGACGCCTCGCTCAGCTTGGGCTGACCGTGCGTGGAAGCTAGCAAGGCGGCATAAAGTTGTCAAACAACTTCACGTATCAGGAGGTGTTAATCAGCGTTTCCCCGGATGCGCCGACTGGAGTCGTACGACATCTAGTTGCCGAACATGCGCTCCAGCGCACCCGCGAGATGCGTTTTCATCGCCTCGCCGGCGCGCACGGAGTCGCGCGCGCGAATGGCTTCGAGGATATCGAGGTGTTCTCGCTGCACGAGCCGCTGCCGTTCGAGCGTCTTCACAAGCGACAGGTTGCGCGAGAGATTCATGCTGAAGACGACCTGCTCTTCGATAAACGACATCGCGCTGATAAAGAACTGATTCTTCGATGCGCGGGCCACTGCAAGATGAAACGCGAAGTCATCGCTCGCGCCGATGCCCTGCTGCGCCTCCACCACGCGTTCGAGCTGCTTCCACGCTTGCTCGATGGCAAAAAGATCGTCCTCGTCGGCTTTCTGCGCCGCGAGTTCCGCCGCGCCCGCCTCCGTGACGATGCGGAATTCGTAGCAGCGGCGAATGTCGGAGAGCGTTTCGAGCGGGGCGAAGCGGCGCACGTCCGGATCGGGACGGCGGCCGACGGTCGTGCCCGAGCCGCGCCGCGTCACGATGATGCCGTCCGCGCGCAGACGCGCCAGCGCTTCGCGCACGGTCGGCCGCGAAGTCGCGAAGCGGTCCGCGAGCGCGTGCTCGGTCATGAGCCGGTCGCCTTCCTTGAACTCGCCTTCGATGATGCTGTTGAGAATGTCGCTGTAGATGCGGTCGGCCAAGCCGGGCGACTTACGCTCGTTCATGTTCACGCTGGACAGGCTTGTCAGGGTAGACGACGATTGTAAGGCAGATTTACCGGCAATTGGCTGCCGCGTCGTTGGCATCGAGCCGAGCGGGGCACCTGACACTCGCGGGTGCCCGCCCTGTCCTCAAGGCGTCTTGGCGGAAGCTATTCAAGCGAAAGCAGCCGGCGCGCCTCCTTCGCGCTCGCCACCGGACGCCCGTACTCAGCGCACAACGACGCCACCCGGCTCACCAGTTGCGCGTTGCTTTCCGCGAGCGTGTCTTTGTCCCAGCGGACGTTGTCTTCGAGGCCGGTCCGGCAGTGGCCGCCCATTTGCAGCGTCCAGTGATTCACTTCGAGCTGGTGCCGCCCGATGCCCGCCGCCACCCACGTTGCGTCGGGCAAATGCTTCTTCAGTTGCTCGACTTCGAATTCGAGAATCTCGCGCCGCGCCGGCAGTGCGTTTTTCACGCCGAGCACGAACTGGACGTGGACCGGCCGCTTGAGCAAGCCTTGATTCACCAGATCGACCGTGCTGTACAGCATCGCCAAATCGAAGACTTCGATTTCGGGCTTCACGTTGTGATCGAGCATGAGTTGCGCGAGCGAGCGCACGAAGTCGGGCGGATTCTCATAGACGATCGTCGGAAAATTCACCGAACCGGTAGCGAGCGACGCCATGTCCGGCTTCAGGTCCAGCATCGCGCCGCGCTGCTCGAACGATCGTCCGCGGCCGCCGGTCGAGAACTGAATGATGATGTCCGGGCAATGCTTGCGGATGCCGTCCTGTAGTTCTTCGAAGCGATGCCGGTCCGAGCTCGACCGCTCTTCTTCGTCGCGCACATGCAGGTGCACGAGCGTCGCGCCGGCTTCGTACGCCTCGTGGGTGCTTTCTATTTGCTCGGCGATCGTGATGGGGACCGCCGGGTTGTCCTTCTTGCGCGGCACCGACCCCGTAATGGCGACGGAAATGATGCACGGTTCGTTGGTAGTGGCTTGCGTCACGCTTGTCTCCTGTCCGGGGTATCCCCGATTTCGCCGCGAAAACGTCTAACGCCGCCCGGCCGCATCGGCGAGCAGCTTGCCGAGCTGTTCGTCCGTCAGCGCGGGCATGATGTCGAGCGTGAACAGATCGGACCATTCGTACGCCCATCGCGCGACCGGCTCGATCTCGTCGCTCTCTGCCACGCCGAAGCCGCGTATCGACCCGATACCGTGCCAGCGCCCGAGCAATCGGACGCCGTCCGGCGGCGCGCCGGCGTTCTGAAGAAACCGCTCCGCTGCCCGCTCGCGGACTTCGGGCAGCGCGGTCCAACTGACGATGAACAACATGGCTCGGCCCTCCTTCTGACGATTGCCACGCCACGGACGCCGTGCGCCGACGTGGTTCATTCAGTATAGAAGCCGTGCATGCGTCGTCGCAGGCTTGAGCGCAAGCATCGGTCCCGCGCCCGCGCGTTCCCATGGCGCTGGCGAAATGCACTATGCTCAGTGCATCGCGGTCAACGCACGACGACCATCGGCGCGGCCACGACCGGCTGCGCATACATGACACGCACGGGCGGCGCGTACACGCGCACCGGCGCGCTCACGACCACGACCGGCGGTTTCGGCGGCGGAGGCGGCGGCGCGATCACCGCGACGGGCGGCGCGACCGGCACAGCGACGACCGTACGTGCGGGCACATAGTAGTAAGGCGGCGCGGGAGGCGCGTAGTAGTAAACCGGACGCGGCGGGGGCGCATAGACCACGGCCGGCGCGATATAGGAGACCTGAACGGCCGTTCCCGCCGACGCGCTCTGCGTGCAGGTCAACGTGAAAGCGGCGGCGGCGGAAAGACTGAGCAGACGGATGTTCATCGTGATGTCCTTTCGTATCGATGAGTCGAATCGATGGGTTCAATCGCTGAATGCGCGACCCGAGCAACGATAGCCAAGGAGAAACGAAAGCGTTAGCGGCAACTTGTGTCGCCGTATGTCGGCACGGTGCATGAGCGCGGACCACGAAATATCTCGACATGATTCGTCGCGCCGCTGTCATTGCCTTCGATGCGCGCCTCAATAAAAATCTCTGTCACCGATTACTTCGCTTTGCATCTCGACAAGGAGAACGTCGTGCAGAAGATTGCCGCTTCAATTGCTTCATTGGCCACATGCCTCGCCCTTCTTTCCGCCCCCGCGTTCGCGCAGACCGCGACGCAGCCGATGGGCGTCTCGCCGCGCGTCGAACGCGGCATGCAGATGCTGCAAACGCGCTTCGCGCAAGCGAACGTCACGCACGACGGCAAGCTCACGCGCGATCAGGCATCCACCGGCATGCCGAAGGTCGCGAAGCACTTCGACGAGATCGACACGCAGAAAAACGGCTACGTGACGCTGCCGCAGATCGAAGCCTTCATGCGCGAGCACGCCGCGCAACGCTGACCGGGGCCATCTCATGGAAACCGCGCCGAAGATCATCGTGCTCGATGACGAAGCCGAACTGCGCAACATGCTCCAGCGGTTTCTCACGTCGCAAGGGTTCGAGGTGCGCGTCGTGGAAAACGGCAAGCGCCTCGACCGTTATCTTCAGCGCGAACCGTACGACCTGCTCGTGCTCGACTGGATGATGGAACCGGAAGACGGCCTCTCCGTGTGCCGCCGCTTGCGCGCCGAAGGCCATACGCTGCCCATCCTCATGCTCACCGCAAAAGGCGATCCGGTCGACAAAGTGGTCGGGCTCGAAACCGGCGCGGACGACTATCTGGCAAAGCCGTTCCTGCCGCAAGAACTCGTCGCCCGCGTGCGCGCGCTGCTGCGTCGCCAGAAGATTGCAGCAGGCGATCCGACGCTGACCACGCAAGTCATTCGCTTCGGCGACTTCCGGCTGGATCTCGGCAAGCAACGCCTGTTTCGTGGCGGCGAGCCGTTCGAGATCCACTCGGCGCAGATGCAGTTGCTCAACGCGCTCGGATCGTCGCCGAATCGCGCGGTGAGCCGCGATAATCTCATCGCCCGAACGCGCGGCCGCGAGCACGACGCGCTCGACCGCAGCATCGACGTGCAGGTGCTGCGCCTGCGTCAGCTGATCGAAGACGACCCGGCCAAGCCGCGCTTTATCAAGACCGTGTGGGGCGTCGGCTATATGCTGCTCGCGGATATCGAGCCGTGAGCTTCGCGCCGCGCTCGCTTTTCGCGCGCAACGTGCTGCTGCTCGTCGCGCTCGTCGCGGTGAGTCAGGTCTGCGCGCTCGCCGTGCTCCTGCACCTTATTCAGACGCCGCGCATCGAGCGGGCCGCCGCGACGTTCGCAAGTTACATCGAGACGCTCGATACGGTGCTGCGCGACATGCCGGCCGGCACGGCGCGCCTCGACGCCCGCGCGGATCTGCCATCGAGCGCGAACACGGAGCCGCCCCGCTCGTGGCTGCGCTTTTATCGGACGTATCAGCGCGATACCTTCGTCGAAAGCCTGCGTCGTCATCTGCCCGCCGATATGCCGGTTCGCTGGCAAAGCGCCGAGACATCCGCCGACGCGCAGCAGCGCTTGTGGATTCGCGTGCATCTCGCAGGCGAGCCGCGCTGGATCGCGCTTGCCGTGCCCGAAGCCGCGCATGACGACGGGCTGACCACGACGCTTTTGCTGTCGCTCGGGCTCGGCGCGCTCGCCATCGCGACGGCGTACGCGATTCAACGCCACCTGAACCGCCCGCTCGCCGATCTCGCCGATGCCGCGCGGCGCTTGTCCGCAGGCGGCGAGCCGGGCGTGTTGCCGACCGACGGCCCGACTGAGATCGCGCAAGTGAGCGCTGCGTTCAATCGCATGACAGCGGCGCTCGCCGAAGCCGAGGCCACGCGCGCGCTGATGCTCGCCGGCATCTCGCACGACATCCGCACGCCGATGACCAAGCTGCGCCTCGCCATGGCGATGTCTTCGGTGCCTTCGGTGGACGCATCGTTCGCGGCCTCGGCGGAAGGCTATCTGGACCAGATCGACACGATTCTCCAGCAGTTCATGGACTATGCGGGCAGCGGCGCGAAAGAGTCGCCTGTCGTCGGCGACATCAATGCGCTCGTCGCGAATCTCGCCGCGGATTTCGCGGGCCTCGGCCACGAGTTCGCGCTGTCGCTCGGGGACATACCGCCGTTCGCCTTCCGTCCCATCGGCATGATGCGCATGCTGATGAATCTGATGCAAAACGCGGTGCTGTATGGCGTCGTCGGGCTCGGCGTGCGCACGTGGATGGACGAAAAGACGCGCAGTGTCTGCATCGTCGTGGAGGATCGCGGCAAGGGCCTCGGCACGCACGACGCGGAGTCGCTCAAGCAGCCGTTCAAGCGCGGCGGCGGCGAGGGCCAGCCGAAGGGCACGGGCCTTGGGCTCGCCATTGTGGAGCGCATCGCGCGGCTGCACGGCGGCACGCTCGAACTGCGTCCACGCGAAGGCGGCGGCGCACAGGCGCAGATTGTCTTGCCGCTGGCGAATGCCGTTGCCAATTGATGCATTTCCGTTGCGCGCGGCGTAGACCATACTGGAAGCGTGGAACTTGCGGGAGAACGCGCATGGTCAGCGCCACCGATTTCGACGACGCGCGTCGGCCCGCCGCCCTGCATGTGCACTTTGCGGACACCGACGGCATCGCGTTTCCGACTCGTTCGGTCGTTCGCGGCGACGCGCTCTACTGCGCCGCCGAGCCGCTTCGAAGCCTCTATACGGTGCAGTCCGGCAGCTTCAAGAGCGTCGCCGTCTGCCTCGCCGCCGCCGGCGACACCGCCCCGCGCACGCAGGTCACCGCTTTCCATTTGGCAGACGAAACGCTCGGGCTCGATGGCATTTGCACCGGCTGTCATCAAAGCGATGCCGTCGCGCTGGAAGACAGCGTCGTGCGCATCATGCCGGTCGGAATTCTCGAACCGTTGTGCCGCGAATATGCGCGGATGCAGCACGCGCTGCTCGCCATCATGAGCGTGGAAATCGTGCGCGCGGCACGGCTCGCGGTGATGCTCGGCACCCTGCCCGCGCGCGAACGCGTCGGCGCATTCCTGCTCGATTTGTCGTCACGACTCGCTCTGGACGATTGCGCCGACATGCTGTTGCCCATGACGCGCGCCGATATAGCGAGCCATCTCGGACTGGAACTCGAAACGGTGAGCCGCGCGTTGTCGAAGCTGCAACGCGAGCAGGCCATCGAACTCACCGGGCGGCGTTTGCATATTGTCGACCGAGCGCGGCTCGCGCGAGTCTGACGATCGTTCGTTATGCAGCTTATCTTTCTCGAAAGCCCGATCCCGGGCGCAAACCGGACGCGGTGGTGCACGGCGCACTCGTCTGGCGCTCGTCTGCAAAGCCATATCCACGCGATGATGACGGTTGTCGTCAAAGCGTCAGCGGCCGAGACTATGCTGGAAGCACGCGCGCGGGAGTTTCACGACATCGGCACCGGACTTGCTTTTAATCGCTCGTGAACCCAATGTCTCGCGCATAGTCGAACCCGATTCGAAGCTCCAGCGACGCAACCCACAACACGCCGCTAACGCAGTCAGCGTCCGCCCCGTCGAAACTCGTTTCATGGAGGATGTCATGCGTATCACCGTCAAGCTCGATGGTTTCGAGGGCGCGCCACCCGCCGCCTACGCCATCCTGTGGCTCGACAAGGAAACTCGCCGCTGGTCCCGCGAAGGCCATCAGTCGGTGGACGTGCCGGACTGGGGCGCGCTCGGTTCCGCGGCGGACGGCACGCTGATCTGCCATCCGCATGAGCAGCAGCCCGTCTGCAAGCTGGAAGAGCTCGATGTGGAAGCGCCCGGCGGCCCGCCCGAAGGCGTTGCCGGGCGCGTGCTGTGGTATGCCGAGGGCGCGTCGAACCCGCGCGTCGGCCGCTGGCATGTGCAGTGCGTCGATCGCGCGCAGATCAAGGCCGAGCACAGCGTATTCGCGGGCGACGAATATTTCTGACGCGGCGCACGCCGGGGTCGGCAAGAACGTCAGGCGTGGTCTTCAGGCATTGGCATCAAGAGGACCGCGAACGACGCGACGCCGATCAGAACGGCAAGCGCGCCGTAATCGAGCGCGGCCTGCCTGTCGAAGACAAGCCCGTGCAGCGCGACCATGATGCCCGCGAGCGCCACGAAAACCGCGATCGCCGCCGCGACGATGCGCGCTTCGGCTTTGACCATCGCTTTCTCCACGCCGCCTTGCGCGGCTTCTTCATTCTTATGATGGTCGTTTGCAGCGAGCCGCATTTGACCTGAATCAAGTCGTGTGTGGCGCGATCTGGTGTTTTCCCTTGCCCCATTTCGGACACGTAAATTGGTAGTATCAGGAGCCGGCCGCTGGTTGCGAAAGTGCGGCAAACGGCGCACTGCCGCGTGAAGGCGACGGTCATCGAATCGCGCCCGCGCTTGTCCGAATGAACCTGGGAGGCAAGATGAATCAATCAAAATTCAGCGATCCGTTCAGCCAGTTTGCCGCCATGTTCCAGCAGTATCAGCTACCAGGGTTCGACGTCACCGCCATCATGGAATCGCGGCGCAAGGACGTCGAGGCGCTCGCGGCCACCAATCGCGTCGCGTTCGGCGGCATCGAGGCGTTGCGCGACAAGCAGCTCGAGATTTTGCGCCGCACGCTGGGCGATCTGGAGTCCATCGCGAAGCAGATCGCGTCGTCGTCGGGCAAGCCGCCGTTCAACGCGAATGAGGTTGTGCAGCGCGCGCTGCACAACCCGCTCGCCGACATGCAGGTCATCGCGCGAACCACCCAGCAGACCCAGGCCGAAGCCAACGCCCTCGTGAGCAAGCGCATGGATGAACCGTTG
>NZ_JALQEM010000029.1 GCF_023630705.1 Caballeronia sp. GAFFF1 | reverse complement strand
GCCGGCGGGGCGGGGGCGGGGGCGGGCGCCCCCCGCGCGCGGGCGCCGGCGCCGCCCCCCCCCCCCCCGCCCCCCCCCCCCCCCCCCCCCCCCCCCCCCCCCCCCAACGCGCTCGCCGACATGCAGGACATCGCGCGAACCACGCAGCAGACGCAGGCCGAAGCCTACGCGCTCGTGAGCAAGCGCATGGAGGAAGCGTTGCAGGAACTCAAGGCCGCGGTCGAGAAGCCGCAAAGCTAACGCTCACTTTTTCGGCTGTGTCGTGATCTGAACGATATCGACAACCACGCGCTCGCGACCGTAACGGGCCGCGAGCGCGGCGAGCCGCTTGTCGACGGCGCGCAGATACTCGGGCTTCGCCTCGCTGTCGGGGCGCGGGGCGTCGAAAAGCGGCGCGGGCGCGACCGTGAGCACGATCATCTCGGCGCCGAACGGCTTGCCGACCACCCAGTCGCCCATGCTGCCCAGCGTCGCGGCATAGCCGGCCGGCGCCTGGTTGTCGCGAGCATGCGCGTTCGGCAGCAGATGCACGACGCTGCCGTCGAGCATGAAGTAATCCACATTCACGTACGAATCGAAGCCGGGTGTCATCAGTTCGACGATCAGCGGATCGCCTTCGGTAAGCCGCGTCTGGCCGGACCGCGTATGGACGGATGCGGGCCGGCCCGACTGCCGGTTAGTCGTCCAGTAGGGGCCGAGGACCTTGAGCAGATCGCACTTGTCGTCGGCGACCGGCTGCACGCCGAAGTTCGTCGTCCTGACGCCCGGCACGCGCCCGAGCGCGCCCTTCAACTGCGTAAGCCCGTATTTCTCCGACACGAACCCTTGCACGTCGACGGTCTGGTCGTGGACCGATGCAACGAGCGCCGAGCACGGCACGCTCGCGAGGACCGGCGTCACGGCGGCCATCGTGAGCGTCGGCGTCGTGGCGGCGGGGATAGCGGGCGTGATCGCGGGCTTCTCGGGCGTCGGCATGGGCATCGGCGTCGGCGGAGCGACCGCGACGGCAGGCGGCGCATTGACGCTCTTCTTATGCGCGACGACGTAATACGCCGCTCCCGCAATCAGCACGAGCGCGACCGCGCCGATAACGGCTTTCGGTAAGTGCGGGGGTCTCGCCTGCGGTGACCGGGACGCGGCGGGCGGCTCCTCGCTGATCTCATCGAGAAACTGCGCGACAGTCGGCGTGCGCGCTTCGCGCTCGAACGCAAGCGCCGCTTTGAGCGCCTTCCATTGCTTGTTGCCGAGTTGCTCGGGACGCTGCGGCTTCATGCCAGCGCTCTTCGCCTGCGTGGCCGGAACGCGGTCGAACGGATGCTTGCCGGTCAATAGCTCATAGGTGATGCAGGCGAGCGCGTAGATATCGTCGCGCGGGTCGGGCTCGCGATGTTCGAGCATCTCCGGGCTCGCGTACGCGGGCGTGAGCGCGCCGAGGCTGCCGGGATCGAACACGGTGGCTTCGCTTTCCTCTTCCGGGCGCTGGATTGCCCGAGCGATGCCGAAGTCGATGACCTTCACTTCCGACGCGTCGGTCACGAACACGTTCGCGGGCTTGAAGTCGCAATGCACGAAACCGCGTTCGTGCGCGTAGGCGAGCGCGGTCGCCATGCCCTTAAAGAGCGGAAAGACCTGTGAGAACGGCATGCCCCTATAGTTCGGCGTCCGAAGCATCCTGGACAGCGGCTGACCGGAGAGATACTCCATCGTCAGATAGACAATGGCGTTGTCGCGGTCGAAGTCGTACACCGTGACGATATTGCGGTGCGCGAGCTGCTGCGCCTTGCGGGCTTCGCGTTGCAGCGCGATGAGCGATTTCGGGTTGCCGCGAAACTGCAGATTCAGTACCTTGATGGCGACATAGGGCCGCCTGTCCGACGCCTCCAGCTTGCGCAAATCGAGTGCCTTATAGACGGTGCCCATCCCGCCTATACCGAGACACTCCTCGAGCACGAAGCGATTATTGAGCGTGTCGCCGACGCCCTTCACTTGTTCCGTGTCCGCGAGCACTTGCGTCGCCTGGCCCGATGTCGCGCCGCTCGGGTCGCTGCCTGCGCCCGGCGAGTTGGTCACGCGCGGCGGCAATGGAGGCGGAAAATCCGGCGCCGCGCGCATCCGCGTTTCGTCACAGCCGGGCTCGAACGCGGTGCCGGGTTCGCCTTCGAAGCGCGTGCGCGCCGTGTGTTCGATGCGGCGGCGGATGGCGGCATAGATATCCGGCGGCAAGGGATTGGCCGCGTCGGCTTCGTCGAGGATCTGCATGAGCCGCGCGGGCGGGCTGCGCTCGGCGGCCAGTGCGCCGTCGACCCCCGCAAAGAACGCGTCGCGCGACCCGCCGTCGCCCCGGTATGCGCGAAGCGATTCTTGAAAGCTAGTCATCTGTGCGACGCGTTGCGGCTCCGGATGAACGTGGTCGGCCGGCCATGCACTTGTCGTAACAAACGCCGGTGGATCGTTCGATACTAGCCTTCGTATCCGGCTTAAGCAAATGGCGTTTTATCGGCTGCGCGGCATCGCGCACATGTCTTTCGCAGACCGACACAATCGGTTCGGCTGTTGGGTTCGGCGCGGCATCGACGAGCGATCGGGTCTCCGTCTCATGCCCGGCTCGTCGACGCGCGATTCTCGCAAAAGCCCATGAAACAAGGCACTTCCGGCGTATGCTGCCGCGATGCGCCGCGCTTGGCACACCCTATGCGTTGAACTGGCCCGAGCAGACATGTTGCTCGAATCCGCAACCGAACGCGCCATGCGCACCCAAGGAGAACCGCTATGAAGACGCTGACCATCAAAGACCTGCCCATCGCCGAACAACTCGATCGCCGCGCGATGTCCGCCGTGCGAGGCGGCATGGGCTACTTCGTGCCGAGCTTCGACTTCTCGAAGACGTCGCTCTCGTTCAACACGCAGCAAATGGTGCAGCAAGAGCAGAACACGTCCAGCCAGAACGGCGTGAACGTCGCGTTCGCAAGCGACATCGATGCCAAGATCAAGCCGGTCCAGACCGCCAGTAACTCGAGCAACATCAACATCGGCGGCGGTCTGGGCATGCTGCGCGCCTGACCTACGGATCTCTTCGCGAGGAGCACCATCATGTCGTCCATCGTCGTACGGGACTTGTCCCACAACAAGCAACTGGACTGCCGCGCAATGTCCGCCGTTTCCGGCGGGCTATCCTACGGTCCGTATGCGAACGTCAATGTGAACGTCGGCATCCTGCAGAACATCTCGCAGTTGCAGAACGTGCAGGTCAACACGCTCAATGACGTCGGCGTAATCGGAGCGAACTTCGGCGCGCCGTCCATCAACGTGGATCCGAAGCAGTTCGCGAATCTGAAGTCCGCAGTGTTTTAATGCGCCACATGCATCGCTAACGACAAGCGCCCTCAGAGCGTCGGCGGCGAAAGGCTTCGGCCTTTCGCCGCCTGTTGGTTTTTGTTAGACGCAACCACGCGCCCGGTTGCTTTCTATACTCAATGAGACGCGGCACTCACCAAGGAGAAGCAGTCATGGCTGTCATCAAGATCAGGGACCTCGCCGACAGCGTCGAGCTCGACCGGCAAGCGATGGCCAGCATCGCCGGTGGCTCGCGCGAGCGCATGCGTTCGTCGTTTCGCATTCTGCATGCAAACCCGCAGCGCGTAGTCGATTACCCCGGCGTGCCCGTGAAAGACGTGCCCGTGCAGCAACCGGGACCGTTCGTTCACAAGCTGGTATCGAAGTGATTCAGAGCGCTCAGTCCGGAACCGCCATCTGACGCGCGGAAGACGTGCCCAACGACCGCGCGCTTCGTTTGACGAGGGCAAGACGCACGCGCTCGCGCATGGGCGCGTCGGCGTCGCCGAAAACATGCGTCTTGCCCGCGATCACCGCGCCGACCGGCACGCCGTCCAGATAGACCACGCGGTTGCCCGCCAGCGCCGGCACTTTGTCGCCCGGAAGCAGCGTTCCGGCGAGGTTCAGCGGATCGACCGCGCTCAACGCGACGAATGCGCCGTCCTTCGGCCGCCTGCGCATCTCGCGCAAAAGCGGTACGGCCTCGGGCAGCGCGAACTGCTCGCCCGCGAGTCCCGCCACGAAACGGCCGCCGCGTATCTCGCCGCGCGCCTCCAGCCGGTGATAGACGCGCAGCAGATCGCGCCACGGCGGCAGCCATTGCGCCTCGCGTTCGAGCAGCCGCCAGAACACGACGCCGTAGCGCCGAAGCAAGGTGAGTGCGACGTGCTCGGCATCGCCGCCGTCATGGCCGGGGCTTCCGCGATGCAGCAGCGCCCAGCGGCCTGCATCGTCCATTCCGCCGATGAAAAGCCCGCCGCCCGGCCTGCGCGTGCGGCGCGATAACGCGTTGCGCTTGGCGGCGGGCGTGAGCAGCGCGCGCAGACCCGCGAAGCTGTCGGCGTTCACGAGGCCGAGCGCGACGAGTTCGCCGAGCGCGTCCTCCAGTTCGGTGCGCAGCATGCGCGTTTCGGCGAGCAGTTCGTCGAAGAACATCGCGCCGTGCGCCCGCAGTGCATCGAAGACGCGCTCCGCACGCGACGACAGCGCGGGCGCTTCGTCAGGGCGCATCAGCGCATTCCACGCCGCGAGAGCGCGTCGTGGCAGCAGCACGATCGGCGTGCCGCGCACGGGACCGCCCGCAGCGCGCAGCCGTCCCGCCGGACGCGACCACGTGATCTTCCCGGCGCGACAGATTTCGTCGAGCCAGATGCCGGAATAATCAGCGATGCGCGCGGGCAGGATCTCGTCCTCCCACGCGACGGCGGGCGCCTCGAAGCCTTCGAGCTGTTCGAGCACGGCGAGCAACGCGTCGCGACCCTCGCCACGCGCATCGGGCGCGACGCGCTGCCACTCGAACAGGAAACGCATGAAATCCTGTCGCTCGACCGGCTCGATCTCGCGACGCAGCCGCCGCACCGTATAGCGATGAATGCGCGCCAGCAGATGGCGTTCGCACCATTGCTCATCGACGCCAGATGCGCCCGATGCGCTCGGCGTGAAACGGCCGCGCATCACATAGCCTTCCGATTCGAGGCGCGTCAACGCGACCGCGACCGACGACGCCGGCAGAGCCAGCGGCCGCGCGATCTCCGCCAAGGTCAGCGGGCCGAAACCGGAAAGCCGCGCGCGCACGATTTCCACGAGCGCATCGTCGGCGTTCCAGGCCGCGTCGAAGCCGGGCGGCGGCGTGAGGCGCGGGTGCATCGGCGCGCGTTCGTAGACGGCGCGCAGCAGCGACAGGCGCTCGACGGGCGTCCACAAGCCGTCGTGCTCGGCAATCTGCAGCCGCGTCGCGCGGCCGGCGCAGGCCAGCGCGTCGAGCCATGCAGGCCAGCCGTCGCTCGCGGCGGCTTCGGCGTCCGTCACCCCGGCGAGGCTCGTCAACGCCTCGTGCATTTCGTCGGCGCTCGTCACGGTGGGCCACGCTTCCGCCCGCACGCTCGCGATGGCGTCGGCATCGAGCGCGCCGAGATCGTCCGTCGAGTGCGGATCGTTCCAGCGACGCGCGAGCACCGCCTGCGTGCGGCGTTCTTCGAGCGGGGCGTCGTCGAGAAAGGCATACGGCCGCGCCGACAAAATCTCGGCGGCGAGCGGCGATGGCGCAGGCAAATCGCGCGTGACGAGCCGCACATCGCCCGCCTCGATGCGCCGCAAGAGCGCGAGCCACGCGTCGCTGTCCATTGCATCGTGCAGACAATCGTCGATGGTCTGCTGGACGAGCGGATGCGCCGGTACGTCGCGCTCGCCGACGACGTTTTCCGCGCACGCGACCTGATCCGGAAACACGGCCGCGAGCAGGTCCTCGCTTTTCATGCGCTGCAATTGCGGCGCGACCTTGCGCCCGCCCGCGTAACGCGGCAGCGCGAGCGCGTTGGTCGCGTTCCACCGCCAGCGCACGCCGAAGAGCGGCGCGTCGAGCAGCGCCTGAATCAGCACATGCTCGGCGGTGGCCGATTTCAGATAGCGCCACACGTCGTCCAGCATGAAGCTATGGCTGCCGGTCAGCGACAGCACGATCGCGTCCTCGGTCGCCGCCGCCTGAAGCTCGAAGTTGAACGTGCGGCAGAACCGCTTGCGCAGGGCGAGTCCCCACGCGCGATTCACGCGGCTGCCGAACGGCGCGTGAATGACGAGTTGCGTGCCACCGGATTCGTCGAAGAACCGCTCCATGACAAGCGTGTCCTGCGTCGGCAGAACCGAGAGCGCCGCGCGCGAGCGGGCCAGATACTCGACGATTTGCCGCGCCGCTTCCGTGCCGATGCCTGTTTCGTCGGCGAGCCAGTGGACCGTGGCATCGACGCGCGTTTCGGCATCTTGCATCTTGCATGCAGCATCCGGCGTGCAAGAGACAGCGGGCGCTATCTCGCCCGATGCGAGGCGTGCATCGACGTCCGCGCGCAGGCGCGAGATCGCGAACGAAAGCTCATCGCTGCGGCCCGGCGCTTCGCCGAGCCAGAACGGAATGTTCGGCGGCTGGCCGTTCGCGTTCTCGACGCGCACGCGCCCGCCTTCCACCCGCAAGATGCGGTACGAGGTATTCCCGAGCTGGAAGATGTCGCCGGCAAGGCTTTCGACGGCGAAGTCCTCGTTGACCGTGCCGACCTGCAATCCTTGCGGCTCGAGCAACACGGCGAAATCCGCGTTATCGGGAATCGCCCCGCCCGACGTCACGGCGGTGAGCTTGCCGCCGCGCCGGGCGCGCAGCGTGCGGCTGACCGCATCGCGGTGCACGTAAGCGGCACGCACGCCCTGACGCCCCGTGTAGCCTTCGGCGAGCGTGCGCAGCACGGCGTCGTAGCGCGAGCGGTCCAGCGTCGCGTACGGATACGCGCGGCGAATACGCTCGAAGAGCGCATCCTCGCCCCACTCGCGGCACGCGACCTCGGCGGTGATCTGCTGCGCGAGCACGTCGAGCGGCGCGCGCGGAATCGTCAGGGCGTCGAGCTCGCCGCGCCGCACGCAGTCGACAAGCGCGGCGCATTCGATGAGGTCGTCCCGCGAAGTCGGAAAAAGCCGGCCTTTCGGGACGCCGCCGACATGGTGGCCCGAGCGCCCGACGCGCTGCAGAAATGCGCCGATGGAGCCGGGCGAACCGATCTGGCATACAAGATCCACATCGCCGATGTCGATGCCCAGTTCCAGCGAAGCGGTGGCGATCAGCACGCGCAATTCACCGCGCTTCAGACGCTGTTCCGCGTCGAGCCGATGCTCCCGCGCAAGGCTGCCATGATGCGCCGCGACGGCCTCCTTGCCGAGGCGGTCCGTCAGATGCCGCGCCGCGCGCTCGGCCATGCGCCGCGTGTTCACGAAGACGAGCGTCGTGCGATGCTGCGCCGACAATTCCGCGAGCCGGTCGTAGACGCGCTCCCACATGTCGTTGGACATGATCGCTTCGAGCGGCATCGGCGGCAGTTCGAGCGCGAGATCGCGTGCGCGCGCGTGCCCCACGTCGACGATGTCGCAGGAACGGCCTTCCCCCGCAAGAAACTTCGCGACGAGTCCGATGGGCTTCTGAGTCGCCGAGAGCCCGACGCGAACGGGCGGCGCCGCGCCGCGCTCCTCGCACAGCGCGTCGAGCCGCTCCAGGCTCAGGCTCAGGTGCGATCCGCGCTTGCCGCCCGCCACCGCGTGTATTTCGTCGACAATCACGGTGCGCGTGGTCGACAACATGCCGCGGCCGGAGTCGGACGAAAGCAGCACGTAGAGCGATTCCGGCGTCGTCACGAGGATATGCGGCGGGCGCTTCTTCACCGCGTTGCGCTCCTGCTGGGTGGTGTCGCCGGTGCGCACGGCAGCGCGAATCTCCGGCGCGGCCGCGCCCATCTTCCGCAACTCGCGCGCGATGCCGGCGAGCGGCTCTTCGAGGTTCACCCGAATGTCGTTTGACAGAGCCTTTAGCGGCGAGACGTAGACGACGCGCGTCTCGTCGGGCAACACGCCGCCGCCCGAGATGCCGTCGCGCACGAGCTCATCAAGTGCGGCGAGAAAGGCGGTGAGCGTCTTCCCCGAACCGGTGGGCGCCGCGACGAGCGTGGAACGGCGCGCATGAATGAGCGGCCACGCCCGCGCCTGCGCGGCGGTGGGCGCTGCGAAGTGTGCGCGGAACCAGTTGACGACAGCGGGATGAAAGCCCGCGAGGGCGTCGTCGGGCGATGTGGGGTGGGCGGTCATCGAGACATTCTAGGGGTGGTTGCGAAACCGCGTCTTGCATTCTGCATGCCGTTTTCGGACAGATCCCATGCGAACGGGCGTTGATTGCAGCCATCCTACGGCCGTCCTGGCGGGGCTCCCGCCGCTTCCTCTCTATTTGCATGTTCCATTCATGATCGTCATCAGCCTGCTTTCCGATCACGCGCCCGGCGCGCTCGCCAATCATCGCCGGTATGCACGCACTCACGGTTACCGGCACGTCGAGATCGACATCTCGGAGCTGTCCGGCAGCAGCGCGCATGTGCTATGGACGTTCAAGTACGAAACGCTGCTGCAATGGCTGAACAAAGCCGAACCCGGCGCCGTCATCGCGATGTTGACGCAGAACGCCGCGATCATCGGCGCGATGCCGTTGTCTGAGTTGCTCGAAGGCCGCGACTGGCTCCTCACCTGCAAGGACTCGCCGCATCCGCAGACCGATATTCAGGTATGGCGCAACACCGAAGACGTTCGCCGCAAGCTCTATAAGCTCATGACGCAATGCCGGTTCAGCGTCGAGCTTCCCCCGGAAGAAGGCATGCTGCTGAAAGATTTCGAGTCAGTGCACGGCCAGAGCATGATCGGTGGAGTCCATGTGGTCTTGCCCGCTGCGGCGTCGCTCCAAAGCGTGTGGGCGACATGGCCCGCTTTCTCGGTATGCATCCGCGAAGAGCCGCAGCATCGGCGGTTTCGCACGGCGCTGTTCGCGCATATCAACGCATGCATGGCGCGAGGCCTGCCGTTCCTGTCCTTCTTGGGCGGAGAAACGGACGAAACTCGCGCACAAAGCGTTTATCAGCCCGGCCAGCCGATTGCCGTGGTCACCCTCTATACGCCGAATGTCGCTCGCTACGGACGCATTGCTGAGGCAAATTTCAGGCGCTATTGCGCGCGTCATGGCTATACGCTGTATGTTCACCGCGAGATTCCCGCGCATCTGAACGACGGCAAGACAGCCGGCAACTGGCTCAAGCCGGCTCTCTTGCGCGAATACCTGCCGCATCACGAATGGGTCTTCTGGGTCGATGCCGACGTGCTGTTCAACGACATCAACCGCACCCTCGAATCCATCATGCAGGGACAGGACGCCGTATTTGCCCGGGACGTCGGCACCTGGACCTTTAACTCGGGCATCATGGGCTTTCGTCGAACGCAAGCCAACTACGACGCGTTGCATCACATCCTGCATGCATGCTCGCAACTTGACGACAAATCGAGCGTCTATGCGAATAAGGGCGATCAGTACTTCTTCATCCGCGAATACAAACGGCATGCGGACTTCGACGCGACGCGCATCGCGTCGTTCATCGAGTGGAATACGCCGTGGATCTACCGCCGTCCCGACAGTTTCATGGTGCATTACATCGGCGTGTGGGAAGACAATAAAGCCTTGCTGATGGATTACGATCTGGCGCAGTCCGCCATGTAATGAGCCGCGTCTGCGTTCTGTCAAAACTTCGTCGCGAGAACACAAGTATGATGTTGCGCGACGCTTCTACATTCCTCTCACATCTCGGGAGCGCGCTCTCGATACGCCCCTGAAATCCACTGCGTTTCATCACAGGACTCCGACACAGCCGAATCACTCGCATCAAGCCGCAAGCCGACGCTCGACCCGAACTTTCACCGCAAGGAGAAGCAATTGAACGACGACGTCCAAGGCAAGACCGCGACGCACACCCCTCTCGCTCCCGACCTGCTGCGTAATATCGACGCCTATTGGCGCGCCGGCAATTACCTCTCGGTCGGCATGATCTACCTGCGCGCCAATCCGTTGCTGCGCGAGCCGCTCAGGCCCGAACACATCAAGCGACGTCTGCTCGGCCATTGGGGCTCGGACCCCGGCCAATCGTTCGTATGGGTGCATCTGAACCGCCTCATCAAGCGCGACGATCTCAACGTCATGTTCGTCTCCGGACCCGGCCACGGCGCGCCCGCGACGCTCTCGAATTCGTATCTCGAAGGGCATTACTCGGAGATCTATCCGGACCGAAGCCCTGACGAGCGCGGTATGTTGCGACTCTTTCGCGCGTTCTCGTCGCCGGGCGGCATCGGCTCGCATTGCACGCCGGAGACGCCAGGTTCCATTCACGAAGGCGGCGAACTCGGCTACAGCCTGTCCCATTCTTTCGGCGCGGCCTTCGACAATCCCGACTTGATCGTTGCAACGATGGTGGGCGATGGCGAAGCGGAAACCGGCCCGCTCGCGACCTCGTGGCATTCGAACAAGTTTCTCAATCCAGCGACCGACGGTGCGGTGCTGCCGATTCTCCATCTGAACGGCTACAAAATCGCCAATCCGACCATCCTCGCGCGTATTCCGCACGACGAACTCGAAGCATTGTTCAAGGGCTATGGCTACGCGCCGTATTTCGTCGAGGGCGATGAGCCCGAGGCAATGCATCAGTTGATGGCCGCGACGCTGGAACGCTGCATCGGCGACATTCGCGCGATACAGCAGCGCGCTCGCGAAAACCCTGCCGATGTGACGCGTCCCCGCTGGCCGATGATCGTGCTGCGCTCGCCGAAAGGCTGGACAGGTCCGAAGGAAGTCAATGGTCACAAGGTCGAAGACTTCTGGCGTTCGCATCAGGTGCCCGTGCTCGATCCGGCGACGAACTACAAGAGTCTTGCGGTGCTCGAAGACTGGATGCGAAGCTACAAGCCGGAAGAACTCTTCGATGAAGATGGACGCCTTGTCGAAAGCCTGCGTGAACTCGCGCCCGTGGGCGGCCGGCGTATCAGCGCTAATCCGCACGCAAACGGCGGCTTGCTGCGGCAAGCGCTCGATATGCCGGATATCCGCGATTACGCCTTCGAATTCAAGAGCGCGGCGAGCGTCTATCATTCGCCGACGATGGTCCTCGCTACCTTCCTGCGCGATGTTATCCGTCGCAACATGCAGACCTTCCGTCTCTTCGGCCCGGATGAAACGGCAAGCAACAAGCTCGACGGCGTGTATGAAGCATCGGGCAAACGCTGGCTCGCGCAGATCAAACCCGAAGACGCCGACGGCAGCGCGCTCGCAACAGATGGCCGCGTGATGGAGATGCTTTCCGAGCACACGCTCGAAGGCTGGTTCGAAGGCTACGTATTGACGGGCCGTCACGGCCTCTTCGCGACGTACGAAGCGTTCGTGCATGTGATCGATTCGATGTTCAACCAGCATGCGAAATGGCTGGAGAAAGCGAAGAACGAACTGTCGTGGCGCGCGCCTGTGCCGTCCATCAATTTGCTCATCACGTCGCTTGTCTGGCGTCAGGACCATAACGGCTTCACGCATCAAGACCCCGGCTTTCTCGATGTCGTCACCAACAAGAGCCCGGAGGTCGTGCGTATTTATCTGCCGCCGGATGCGAACTGCCTCCTGAGCGTGGCGGACCATTGCCTGCGCTCGCACGACTATGTGAACGTGATTGTCGCGGACAAGCAGCCGCACTTGCAGTACCTGAACATGCAGGACGCGATGGTGCATTGCGCGAAAGGCATTGGCATATGGGACTGGGCTTCGACCGATCAGAACCACGAGCCGGATGTGGTCATTGCATCCGCGGGCGACATCGCGACAATGGAAGCCCTTGCCGCCGTCGAGATTCTCAAGACGCAATGCCCTGACCTGAAGATCCGCTTCGTCAATGTGGTGGATCTGTTCAGGCTCATGCCCGACACCGATCATCCGCACGGCTTGTCCAATCGCGATTTCGATTCGCTTTTCACGCGCGACAAGCCCGTGATTTTCAACTTCCATTCGTATGCGTCGCTTGTGCACAAGCTCACGTACAACCGCACGAATCACGACAACATGCACGTGCATGGGTACCGCGAACGCGGCAACATCAATACGCCGTTCGAACTCGCCATCATCAACGGCGTCGATCGGTACAGCCTCGCTATCGACGTGATCGACCGCGTGCCGGGTCTTTCGAGCACGGCGGCGCATACCAAGGAAATGCTCAAGAATCAGATCATCGAGAGCATTCGATATGCGCATGAGGAAGGCATTGATCGGGACGAGATCCGCGAATGGACGTGGAAGGGTTGATGCGATGACACAAGGCATCGTGGTGTTGAATAGCGGCTCGTCGTCGCTGAAGTTCGGCGTGTTCGTGCCGCGCCATGACGACGAACATGCGCGCGACGAACATGCGTGGCTCACCGGCAGCGCGAAAGGCATCGGGCGCGAGAATGGATCGCTTTCCATGCACTCGGCGGATGGCAGCATCGATATCTCGCAGGATCACCTGATGGAGTCGCAGCACGACGCATTGCAGCGCGTCGCCGATGCCCTTCGCGAGCACCTGGACGAGCCGCTTGCGGCGGTGGGGCATCGCGTCGTGCATGGCGGCCCGCGTGTGCGCGCGCATTGCGAACTCACGCCGGAGGTGAAGAAACGCCTCAGCGAAGCGGTTGCATTTGCGCCGCTGCATCTGCCGCAGTCGCTCGCGTTGATCGACGAAGCGCAACGCATCTTCTCCGGCATCCCGCATTTCGCATGCTTCGATACGGTGTTCCATCGCACGATGCCGGACCGCGCGACGCGCTTTGCGTTACCGCGTGACTATGCGCAACGCGGCGTCGTGCGTTATGGCTTTCACGGCCTGTCCTATGAGTACATCGTGAGCACGCTGGGAGACGCAGTGCCCTCGCGCGTCGTGATCGCTCATCTCGGGTCCGGCGCGAGTCTCTGCGCGGTGAAAGACGGCCATTCCGTCGATACGTCGATGGGCATGACACCGACAGGCGGCATCCCGATGGCGACGCGGAGCGGCGATCTCGACCCGGGCGTGATCATTCATCTGCTGCGCAACGAATCGCTCGACGCGGACGCGCTGGAAGCGCTCGTCAATCGTTCGAGCGGCCTCAAGGCGCTGTCGAATTCCGACGACGACATGCAGACCCTGCTCGCCCGCCGCGATCAGGGCGATGCAGACGCGACGCTCGCTATCGACGTGTTCTGTGACGCGATCCGAAAGACCATCGGCGCCTATGCGGCCGTGCTCGGCGGGCTCGACCTGATCGTATTCACCGGCGGCATCGGCGAGCACAGCGAGGCCATTCGCGCGCAGATACTCGAAGGACTGGCGTTCCTGAACGCGCCGCATCGCGCCGTGCCTACCGATGAGGAAACGCAGATTGCGCGTCATTGCCGGAGCTTGCTTGCCGGCTGACACTGTGTTGACCGCATGCTGATTGCATCTTGCACGGTGCATCTTGCATGCAGCATGCAAGATGCAAAACGCCCGGCGGCAGCGATGCTCGCCGGGCGCTCGTCCTACCGATCAGGCCTCAACGCGGACTTGCGGCAGGGTCTCGCTGCCGCAACGCCTGCGGCAAGCCGAACAGCAACAACAGCGCACAAACGACGCTCATCGCGCCAATTGCATACAGCGCGGGCGTCGTGCTGCCGGTGACATCGCGGATACGCCCGACCATCACCGGGCTCACGATTCCGCCCAACTGCCCGAGCGTGTTGATCAGCGCGATGCCGCCCGCCGCGCCGGCGCCCGTCAGCAGCTTCGGCGGCAATGCCCAGAAGGCGGGGATCGAAGCAATGACGCCCGCGCCCATCACGCCGAGCGCGACGATCAAAAACGTCGTCTGCTTGTCGAAAGCGCCTGCCGCGAAGAAACCCGCCGCCGCCATCAGTAGCAGCGCGCACACGAACTTGCGGCGTTCGCCGGAAGTGTCGGACATGCGCCCAACGACGACCATGCACACCGCTCCGCAAATGTACGGAACCGCCGTCAACAAGCCGATGATCGTCGGATTGTGCGTACCCGCCGCGCGGATCAGATGCGGCGCCCAGAAGTTGAGGCCGTATGACGCGATCTGGATCAGAAAGTAGATGAGGCCGAGCATCAGAAAGCCCGGTGTCCGGATTGCGCCGAAGAGCGAATGACCCGTCGAGGTCGCCTGACTTTGCGTCGCGATCTGGCTCTTGAGCGTGCTCTTTTCCGCGCCGGTGAGCCATGCGGCATCGTCGATGCGGTCCTTCAACACCTTGAGCACGAGCACGCCCAGCAGCACGCAAGGCAAGCCGCCGAGCAGGAACAGCCAATGCCATCCCGCGATGCCGAGCACGCCGTTCATATGCCCGAGTACGAGGCCCGACAACGGCGCGCCGACGAGCCCCGAGAATGCCGATGCGAGAAACAGCAAGGACGTGATACGCCCGCGATAGCTCGCCGGAAACCACAAGGTCAGGTAGTACAGCACGCCGGGCGCGAAGCCGGCTTCCATTGCGCCGATGACGAAGCGCAGCGCATAGAACTGCCATTCAGTCTGCACGAAGACCATGAGCGCGGTCGCGATTCCCCACGAGATCATGATGCGCGCGATCCAGCGCCGCGCACCGACCTTGTACAGCAGCAAATTGCTTGGCACCTCGAATATGACGTAACCGATCACGAAGAGGCTTGCACCGAGACCGTAGGCGGTATCGGAAAAGCCGAGCGTGCTTTGCAGCTGGAACTTCGCGAAGCTGATGTTGATGCGGTCGAAGAAGGCGAAGAGATAACACAGCATGATGAGCGGCATGAGCCGCCATGCCACTTTGCGAACGATGTCGCTGGTGTTCTGCCAGGCCTGCGGCTTGTCCGCGGCGGATACGCTTAGATCGCTCATGATTGTCTCCTTGTTTGTCCGTCCGTGATCGACGTTGTTATCGGACCGGCTGCTTCAGATGGTTCGGACGTAGTCGGGCACCGGATGCAGGTTGCTATTGCGCCCGGCTTTCGCCAGTTGCCCCGGCACCTCATGGCCGACGAGCGCAGGCAGCGTCCGGGACAGCGCGATAAGTCTCTCCAGATCGATGCCCGTCGGAATGCCCATCTCGTCGCACATGTTCACGAGGTCTTCGGTGCAGATGTTGCCGGATGCACCGGGCGCGAACGGGCAACCGCCCAGCCCGCCTAATGCGGCATCGAAGCGTCGCGCGCCGGCGTCGTATGCGGCCAGCACGTTGGCGAGGCCCAGACCGCGCGTGTTATGGAAATGCAGCGTCAACGCAGCAGCCGGAACATGTTCGAGCACGCGCGATACGACGCGCTCGACCTGACGGGGATTCGCCATTCCCGTCGTATCCGCAAGCGTGATCCCTTCCATGCCCATCTCGCGATAGCTGCGGACAATGGACACGACGCGATTTTCATCAATGCGGCCTTCGAAAGGACAGCCGAACGCCGTGGCTACCGTGCCATTCAAACTTATATTCGTTATCCGAACTATCTCCGCAAAGCCGTCGAGCGATGCTTCGCAACTCATGCGCATGTTGGCGCGATTGTGCGTCTGGCTTGCCGACATCACGAGGTTCAGCTCATCGGCTCCTGCCGCGACCGCGCGCTGTGCGCCCTTCACGTTCGGCACGAGTGCGACGTACACCACGCCCGGTGCGCGCCGGATGCCGTGGAAGACCGCATCGCCGTCGCGCAGTGCGGGAATCGCCTTGGGAGAGACGAACGAGCCCGCTTCGATGCGGGTGAAGCCGCACGCCGACAGCCCGTCGATCAGCGCGATCTTGTCTGCGGTCTCGACCCATTTCGCTTCGATTTGCAAGCCGTCGCGTGGCGCGACTTCCTGCACGATCAACCGTTCGCTGTAGTCGCGCGTCATTGGACGGCTCCTTCGGCGCGCAGCCGTTGCACGTCGCTTTCGTCGAAGCCGAGGGAAGCGAGCACGCTTTGCGTGTGCTCGCCGAGAGCCGGTCCCTGCCAGCGCACTTCGCCCGGAGAGTCGGAGAGCTTCGGCACAATGCCCGGCATCTTGACCGATACGCCGCCCGGCAAGCTCGCCTGCAACAGCATGTCGCGCGCCTGATAATGCGCGTCGCCGATGATGTCAGCGACCGAATAGATGCGGCCGGACGGCACGTCCGCGTCTTCGAGGGCGGCCAGCACGTCATGCATCGCGTGATGCGATGTCCACGCGCCGATCGCTTCATCGAGCATCGCGCTTTGGCGCACGCGGCCATCGTTATGAGCGAGCGCGGGATCGTCGGCGAGATCCGGGCGGCCGATGACATTCATCAGGCGCTTGTAGATGGGATCGCTGTTGCCCGCGATCACCACGAAGCCGCCGTCTTCCGTGCGGTACGTGTTCGACGGCGCGATACCCGGCAAGGCACCGCCGCTTCGCTCGCGGACGTGCCCGAGCAAGTCGTACTCGGGAACCAGGCTTTCCATCAGGTTGAACACGCTTTCGACGAGCGATACATCGACGACCTGCCCGTCGCCCTGCCCCGTCTTGACGCGCAGCAGCGACATCAACGCGCCGATCACGCCATGAAGCGACGCGAGCGAATCGCCGAGACTGATGCCGACGCGCGCCGGCGTGCCGTCCGCGTCGCCGGTTGTATACCGAATGCCACCCATCGCCTCGCCGATCGCGCCGAAGCCCGGACGATCGCGGTATGGACCGGTCTGTCCATAGCCGGAGATGCGAACCATCGTGAGTTTCGGGTTTATTGCATGCAAAACGTCCCAGCCGAGCCCGAGTTTTTCGAGCGCGCCCGGCCGCATGTTTTCGATGACGATGTCCGCATCGGCGGCCAGACGCTTGATGACGTCCGCCCCGTCGGGCGACTTGAGATTCACGCAAACGGACTTCTTGTTGCGCGACTGGAGATACCACCAGAGCGACGTGCCCTCGTGAAGTTTTCGCCATTTGCGAAGCGGATCCCCGCCATTGGGCGCCTCGATTTTGATGACTTCCGCGCCGAACTCGGCCAGCATGCGCGCGGCAAACGGTGCGGCAATCAGCGTGCCGATCTCGATGACGCGAATGCCCGTAAGCGGTCCGCTCATGTGCTTGTCTCCGTGACTGTATCGTTGAAAACAAGCTTATGGGCGGCGCATGCACTGCGTCCAACCGCATTTCGGCAAGCACCGTTCGTCAAACGCGAACGCTCGGCGATCAGCGCTGCGCGGCTTCTATCGAACGAAGATGGTCATATAGCAGCCGGCTTACCGGGGAGAGCGCCGTCGCATCGCGCACGACGATTATGAGACTGCGCGCGGCCCACGCTTCGTCGAGCGGAACCGCCGCGAGTCCGAGTTGCCGCCCCATCGCCTCGAACACTGCAAGCGGCAACACGCCGACGCCCATGCCAGCCTGCACCATGCGGCACACGGCATCGAAGCCGGGCACGTGAATGCGCAGCCGCAGCGGCTTGCCCGCCTGCCGCGCGGCGAGGTGCGTGCGCGCGTTGATGGAACTGGCCGAATGCAGGCCGATGTGATCGAAGTCGAGCGTATCGGCGAAGGACACGCATTCGCGCCTGGCGAGCGGATGATCGCCCGGCGTGACGATAATCAGCCGGTCATGTCGATAATGCGTGCTTTCGAGGCCGCGCGTATCGGCTTCGCCCGAACAGATGCCGAGATCCACAAGGCTGTCCAGCACGCCATCCACGATGCCGCCGCTCGGCCGCTCTTCGAGATCGATCTTGATCTGTCCGTGCGCGGCGGAGAATGCCCGCAGGTCTTCCGGCAAAAACTCCACGATGGCCGAGAGGTTCGCCATCATGCGCACGTAGCCGCGCACGCCGCTCGCATGCTCGGCCAGTTCGATGCCGATGTTCTCGACATCGCGCAGCACGCGGCGGGCGTGATGCAGTAGCGTCTCGCCGGCGGGCGTCAGCGCCATGCCGCGCGCCTTGCGTTCGAAGAGCGCGGCGCCGACGGCCTGCTCCAGTTCCAGCAGCCGCTTGCTGGCCGCCGACACCGCGATGGCCTCGCGATCCGCCGCACGGGTGAGCGTGCCTTCCTCGAAGACCGCGACGAAGAGCTGAAGTGTCGTAAGGTCGAGACGCCGCAGCAGGTTCTTGAGCGCCATGACCGTTCAGCGCGCGTATTTGAAGGTTCCCTGCGCGCTCGCGATCATCACGCGATCGTCGATCCACGCCTCGCCGCGCGCAAAGTAAACGGAGCGTCCCTTGCGTTCGAGAAAGCCTTTGGCCACGACCTTATCGCCGATGCCGCGATCGAGATAATTGACCGTGAGCGAGAGCGTGAAGCCGTGAATGGGCGCGGATGCCGTCGTGAAGAGACCGGTGTAGCCGCAGGCGGCATCCAGCAGCGTCGCAATTGCTCCGCCCTGCAAGATGCGCTGGCGGTTGAGATGGCCTGCATGTATCGGCATCGTGAATTCGGCGTAGCCGTCGCGCCACGCGGTCAGTGTCGCGCCGAGTGCTTCGAGGAAAGGATTGTCGAGATCCAGATTCGCCAACTGTGCGTCTCCCTGCGTCAGTGCTTCTTCGTCGCGTCGACTTTTGAGCTTGGGAGGATTGTGCCATTGCAGGGCCGCGCCCGCGCGCGCCGGCACCGGCACCGGCGAAGACGACGCAGGTTCAGCGCAGACGAGGCTTGAGGTGAAGCGCGATGAGCGTCAGCGTGGCGAGCTTGGTCACGCATTCGACGGTCGAGAGAACGGCGAGCCATGGCGCATGCCCGAACTCGCCGGGGAGTTCGGGCGCAATGGCGAGCACGCTCGTGACGCACACGAACAACAGCAGATAGCGCGCAAAGCGCCGCCCGCGCAGCGCAAGCCCCGCGATCAGCATCAGGAGCGCCTTCGCGGTCAGCACGGCGGCGATCTGTTGACCGCGGCTGTCGGCGTCGATTTCCCACGGCACTTCGAACAGCGACCACGCGACCATCACGCACGTCGACGCCGCGAGTGCGCCGCGCAGGCGGTCCGCTTCCTTGCGCACGTCGATGAACGACCGTCCGCGCGCAGGCGAGTCGATGCGATGCGCACGGCCGTCGATTTCCGACGCGACGGTGGACAGGGAAGGCGGCAATCGGGGCTCGACTGCCGCGCGTTCATCGACGTGCATCATACGGCGCTCCAGTCGATACGCGAACAGACGCGGTGAGGCGTTTCATGCGGACAGTCAGCATGCGCCAGCGTAGGGGTTCAAAGAAAACGGATTCGAGCGACGCACTGTGCTCTTCTTGCGTCGGCGCAATTGCCTTCTAACGATGAAATGTAGCGAACCGACCGCGACCACTGCGCGTCCTCTACGATACGCAAATCCGCCGTGCAGCGCGAATTGCCTTTGTCTATCGATATTCGCTGCGCGCCCATTCTCGAATGCCGAATTGCCGCGCAACGAATCGCAGTGCAAAACGCCTAGTTATATCCGCGAACCACGCAGGACTTTTGTTCCTCTTCTGTTTTTTCTCCCGCGAAACGGCCGCATACATCGGCAACATATTCCGGTTCGGCGCACACCTGGCTAGAGCGGTGTGAAGCCGTTGCAGTGGATTCGCCCGGTGCCTGTTGGTCATCCATCCATTCTGCAAAATGCGCGTGCTGCGTGTTAGATCGAGCATCCATCTTTCGCCTCCTGTTTACCCTCGAATAATCGAGACATATTCAGCATGCGCTTCCTCGGGCCAACTGGCCCTAGTGGATTTCATCGATAGACTTGGGGGAAGACGGTGCCGATCATTTAAAGAGTGCAGTTCAAAGCGTATTCGCGACGTACGAAACAGCATTACGCTAAACGACGTTTTTCTCCACGATCGGCCGGCCTTCCATGACACGCGCCCAACCGAGCGGCGATAGATCGAGTGTCGTGTAGCGGCCATTCAAAATCAGTTCGCTGACGCCGCGCCCCGTTGCAGGACCGTGCTGCAAGCCGTGTCCGCTGAAGCCGCTTGCAAAGACGCAATTGTCGATGGCCGGATGAAAGCCGATTATCGCGTTCTGGTCCAAGACGTTGTATTCGTAATAGCCGGACCAGCAGTGCTCGACCCGCAACGCCTCGAATTGCGGCACGCGATGCGCAAGCGTCGGCCAGATCACGTCGTCGAAAAGGACGTGGTCCACTTCGTCGAGCGGAAGGTCGTCCGGGTCGTTATCCGCCGATGGCGACGTCCCGCAGATGTACGTGCGCCCTTCCGGGCGGAAATAGACGCCGGTCGGGTCGATCAGAAGCGGACAGGCGTCGAGCTTCGCCGGCGACGACACGTTGAAGATGCTGCGTCGCCGCGCGTGTACCGGAAGGTCGATGCCGAGCATCGCCGCAATGGAACGCGACCAGGCGCCGGCCGCATTCACGACCACATCGCATGAGTACGCTTCGCCGTTCGAAGCGCGCACGCGCGTCGCGCGCCGCCCTTCCCGTTCGATGCCGGTCACGTCTGCCGTCACGTAACGCGCGCCCAACGACTGCGCCTTGCGTCGCAACGCCTGCACGAGGCCGTAGCCATCGAACCAGCCTTCGCCACGCTCGCCGAATGCGCCCGCCGCCAGATCGTCGGTATTGAGCCACGGAAAGCGCGCCCGCAACCCGGCGGGATCGAGCAGCGTGATGTCGGCGCCGAGCGCGCGTTGCATCGCGTGATTCTCGCGCAACGTGTTTTCGCCGCGCGGCGTCGCGAGAAAGAGATAACCGCCCTCGTGCAGGTCGATGGACGGCCGCTCGCCGTTCACTTCGAGCCGCGCGCCGATATCGCGCAGGAACTCGATGCCGAACAGCGACATGCGCACGGAAAGCGGCGTCGAGAATTGCTGGCGGATCGATGCCGCCGACAACGCAGAGGACGAGCGCGCGTAAGTCGGATCGCGTTCGATCACCGTGACCTGCACGCCCGGGTCCGATGCCCGCAGGAAATACGCGACCGAACTCCCGATCACGCCGCCACCGACGATCACTACCTGTTGAGTCACGCCGCCCCCGTCGCAGTCGTTTGCGTTGAACGCTTCAGCCCAGATTGAAGTCGATGCCCTGAGCGAGCGGCAATTCGGACGAGTAGTTGATCGTGTTGGTCGCGCGGCGCATGTATGCCTTCCACGCGTCCGAGCCCGATTCGCGTCCGCCGCCCGTTTCCTTTTCGCCGCCGAACGCGCCGCCGATCTCCGCGCCGCTCGGCCCGATGTTCACGTTTGCGATGCCGCAGTCGCTGCCCGATGCGGACAGGAATCGCTCGGCCTCGCGCAGGTCCGTGGTGAACGCGCACGACGACAAGCCGTGCACGGCCGCGTTGTTCAGCGCAATGGCTTCGTCGAAATCGCCGTAGCGCATGACATAGAGAATCGGCGCGAACGTTTCCTTTAGGACCACTTCGGTTTGCGCGGGCATTTCGACGAGGGCGGGGCGTACATAGTAGCCGTTCTCGCAGCCTTCGACCGTCACGCGCTCGCCGCCGAAGACCTTGCCGCCTTCGCCCTTCGCCTGTTCCAGCGCGTCCTGCATGCGCGCGAACGACTGCACGTCGATGAGCGGGCCCATCAACACGCCGTCGTTCAACGGATTGCCGATCGGCACTTTCGCGTACAGGTCCTTGAGACGCGCGACGGTTTCATCGTAGATGCTTTCGTGGACGAAAAGACGCCGCAGCGACGTGCACCGCTGGCCCGCCGTGCCGACCGCCGAAAACAGAATGCCGCGCAGCGCGAGATCGCGATTGGCCGTCTGCGAGACGATGCCCGCGTTATTTCCGCCGAGTTCGAGAATCGAGCGGCCGAAGCGACGCGCGACCTCGACACCCACCGCGCGGCCCATTTCCGTGCTGCCCGTCGCGCTGACGATATCCGAGCGCTTGTCCGCGACGAGCTGCGTGCCGATGTCACGGTCGCCGATCACGACCGCTGAGAGTCCCGGCGGCGCGCTGCCGAATTCGTCGAGCGCTTCGCGAAAGATGCGATCCACGGCGAGCGCGGTCAGCGGCGTTTTCTCCGAAGGCTTCCAGACAACGGCATTGCCGCACACGAGCGCGAGCGCCGCGTTCCACGACCAGACCGCGACCGGAAAATTGAACGCGGAAATGATGGTGCACACGCCGAACGGATGCCACGTCTCCGCCATGCGATGCCCCGGTCTTTCCGATGCGATCGTCAGGCCGTAAAGCTGCCGCGACAGGCCGACGGCGAAATCGCAGATGTCGATCATCTCCTGCACCTCGCCGAGTCCTTCCTGCAGGATCTTGCCTGCTTCCAGCGAGACAAGCCGCCCGAGCGCAGTCTTCTTCTCGCGCAAGCGATTGCCAAGCAGCCGCACGAGTTCGCCGCGCCGCGGCGCGGGCACGTTGCGCCAGTGAGCGAACGCGGTGCGCGCCTGAGCGAGCGTGGCGTCGACCTGGGCGGCGGTGTGGCGCTTCACGCGCCCGATGACCTGCCCCGTGATCGGCGACGTGACGGCGAGATCGCCGTCCTCGACGAGCCCCGCAATGCCGAGGTCGGAAAGAATCGATTGAGCGTCCACGGTGAAATCCTCTCGTGCTGCTGCGTTGAACGGTGCGCCAATGTGTTTCTGATCAGAAACTTTGCGCGGTTGCGGAAGACTATACGCGCGGATGCCTCACGTCACAATGCCGCCAATATACGGGTTCTCCCGAGGGTGCGTCGGCTTGCCAGCGGTGCGGTCGACAGCCGTCCTGATGTTATTATCGGAAACAAAATTTCCTCCCTCACGATGACTACCCTCCCGACCCGCCAAGCGCCCGAGCAGTCCGCAGCCGATCTCGGCCGCCGCGTCAGACAGGCGCGCGTGGCGCAGGACATGACGCTGGAGACGGCGAGCCGCATGTGCGGCGTGTCGCGCTCGGCGCTTTCGAAGATCGAGAACGGGCTGATGTCGCCCACGTTCGATGTGCTTCAAAAAATCGTGCGCGGCTTGCGGATCGATCTGGGCGAACTGTTCGGCAACACGAGCGCGCCGAGCGCGAGCGGAAGGCGAGCGCTCACGCGCCGCGATCAGGGCCAGCGCCACGCGTATCGCGGCTATCAGATGGAACTGCTCGCCACCGAACTCGCGCACAAGGCGATGCTGCCGTTTCGCATCCGCATCTCCGCGCACACGCTCGACGCCTTCGACGATTGGGGCCGTCACGAAGGCGAGGAATTTCTGTATGTGATCAGCGGCAGCGTCTGCCTGTACTCGGAACTCTACGCGCCGACGCATCTGCACGCCGGCGACAGCATCTACTTCGACAGCCGCACTGGGCACGCCGCGATTTCGACGAGCGAAGAAGACGCCGAAGTGCTGTGGATGGCCACCGGAGGCGGTGTGCCCGCGGCCCCGGCGTCCGCACCGGATGCTCAGTGAGAAGCCACGGGCTTGTCACGCAACTGAAGACGCATCGGCATGTCGCTCGGCACCATCGTGAAGGCGCAGACTTCGCGGATGTTCGCCGGATCAGTCGCCAGCCGCGCGACGAAGTTCGCCGTCAGCATCGACACGACGAGCCGCATTTCCACCGACGCCAGATACCGCCCCGGACACACGCGCGGCCCCGCGCCGAATTGCAGCCAGGCGCGGGTTTCATGCGTCGGCGCGTTCGCGTCTCCACCTCGCCGACGATCGCGCAGCCACCGCTGCGGGTCGTAGCGCGCGGCATCGGCGAAATGGCGCGCATCGAGCATGGCCGGGCGATTCAGCATGAACATCTTGGTGCCGGCCGGCAAGTGCACGCCGGACAGCCGCACGTCTTCCAGCGGTTCGAACGACAAATACGGCGCGACCGGATGCAGGCGGCTCGCCTCGGTGCACACGGCTTCGCACGAATCGAGCGCGCGCATCGCGTCATAGGTCGGGCACACGGGCGCGTTGCCGAGCGCGTGGCGAGCATCGGCGGCCACGCGCGCCTGAAGCGCTTCGTCGGTCCCGAGAAACAGCAGCGCCCAGGCAATCGACGTCGCCGTCGTGTCTTCCCCCGCCACCAGTAGCGTCATCACGTTGGCGGCGACGTCGTCGTCAGTGATGTCGGCGCCGGGCGCATCGCGCAGGGCCAGCATCGCGTCGAGCAGATTGCGCGGCTCGTTCTGCGTCTGCATGCGTTCGCGCGCACGGGCCATCAGCGCGCGAATATAGCGATGCACTTCGGCCATCGCGTGTTCGAAGCGGCGGTCGCGCGGCATTTTCAGATAGCGCCAGTAAGCGAACGGCGCATTGACGCGCGACATGAGCATCGGCAGAAGAAGCGCGAGATGCTGCTGGATGAGGTCGCCTTCGCGTTCCAGCGTGTTCGGGTCCTCGCCGAAGGCGAGCGCGCTCGTCGCATCGACCGTGAAGCGCTTCAGGTCCGCGATCATGTCGACGACGCGCCCGGCCCGCGCCGCCGCTTCCCAACGCCGCCGCAGCCGGTCGGTGATGGCCGCGAGCGTCGGATAGAACGCCTTGATGTGCGGAATGGAAAGCGCCTGCATGACGAGGCGGCGTTGCGGCAGCCAGGCCGCGCCTTCGACCGAAAAGAGCCCGTTGCAGCCGAACTCCTTCAGCACGGATTCGATCGGCTCGTAACGCCGGTAGCGATGTGGCCGCTCGCGCATCACGGCATGGCTCAATTCGATGTCCGACCACACGGTGACCGGCGTGCGGCCGAGCCGGAAGACGTACGGCGTGCCGAGTTCCGCGGCCCAGCGTTCGAGCGTCAGATGATGCGTCGCGGGCGGCAGCTGATGCAGGTTGCCGATGAGCGGCAGACCGCGCGGCGACGGCAAGTCGTGGACTTCACGCGCGGGAGCGATGGCGGTCGCGACTGACATGATCGGCCTCCGAAGGGGCTTGATCTGCAAAGGATAGTGCAGGGTCAGCGGGTCGAGGGCGTGCGTTGCTTTGCGTTCGGACACATGTTGACCAATCGCGCACCGCGCAGAGGCGTCAGCAGCCGCTCACCGGCTCGGTCATCTGCCTGCTATTAAAGACGCTGTTTTTGCTTGTGTGTTCCTCTCTTGAGTCGGTGTAGCCGTCGCGGCTCGACCGTTAGTTGCTTCTGACGGCGAACTTCATTGAAGCGCTTTTCAATCTCCACTACAGTTCGCCATCCACGCTTTTTCACATCGACGCACGCACCCCCCGCGCGTCCAACGGAGAGACCCGACGCATGGCGCAGGACACATCGTTTTCCGCATCGCTCGATGCGGGCTTGAGCGGCGCGACCCGCCTGTATTTCATCGTCGGCGATCCGATCGCGCAGGTGCGCTCGCCCTCCGGCGTCACGGCGGCGATACGCGCGGCCGGCCGCGACGCGATCGTCGTTCCCGCGCACGTCGCGCCGGCCGATCTCGACGCCTTCTTCGCCGGCGTGACGCCGATGCAGAACGTCGACGGCATCATCATCACCGTGCCGCACAAGTTCAGCGCCGCGCGGTACTGCCGCACGCTCACCGGCGAGTCGAAGTTCCTGGGCGCGACCAACATGCTCCGACGCAATGCCGACGGTACGTGGCACGGCGGCATGTCCGACGGCGTCGGCATGGTCGCCGCGCTCATCGACGCAGGCTGCGAGCCGGCTGGAAAGCGCGCGCTGTTGATCGGCGCGGGCGGCGCGGGCTCGGCCATCGGTCAGGCGCTGATCGAGGCCGGCGTGGCGTCGCTAGCCGTCCGGGATTTCGATGCCGAGCGCACCGGCGCGCTCGTCTCGCGGCTCGCCTCGCTGGGACGCGGCGCGGTGCGCATCGCCGATGACGGCGACGCGCCGACACACGACATCGTCGTGAATGCGTCGCCGGCCGGCATGCGCGCAGGCGATGCGCTGCCCTTCGACGTATCGCGCCTTCCCGCGACGACGTTCGTCGGCGATGTCGTCACCAAGCCGCCCATCACGCCATTTATCGAAGCCGCCCGAGCGCGCGGCTGTCCGACCGTCACGGGCACGCAGATGTTCGGCCGCGTCTGCGACGCCATGGTGGATTTCCTGCTGCGCGATTGAATCGGCGGCTGGCGGAATCGGACGAGTCTGGTTCAAATAGGCACGGCGCTGCTGCACCATACCGCGGCGCGCGCGCCTCCCTCAGCCGCGCATGCCGGCTGCCGTCGATACATCGGCTCGCCGCCCTTGTCGGGCGGCTCTTTTTTGTCCGATGCTTCGCGGCCTGTGCGGCATAGACGCTCGTCGTCGAACGGAGGGTTTTCAGAAGTTCAATGAAGGCTGCAATGAAATCGTATCAACGCATCGTCAAATGCCCGGCGCTGGCTGGCGTCGCCGTCGTCGCATGCGCGCTGCTCGCGGCGTGCGCAAGCGGTCCGGGCGCATCCGGCGCGCTTCCCGCCGACGCCCGGCTCGCCAACGGACGCATCGCGGACAAGCAGTACCTGACCACGGTCGCAACCGGCGCGGCGTCGTCGTCGGGGCCGGCGGTGAGCGTCGGCGGCGGCGGCGTGGGCGGCAGCGGCTGGAGCGGCATCGGCGCGGGCGCGGGACTGAGCTTCGATCTGACGAGCCTCTTCGACAAGGCTCCGGAGCAGACCGCGAAGGTATATCGCTACGGCGTGCAGACCCGCGACGGCGCGAAGCGGGAAATCGACAGCACGCTCGACGTGCAACCCGGCGCATGCGTCACGACGATCGATTCCGCGCAGCCCGGCTATCCGCGTCTGATGCCGTCGAACGAGTGCTGATTCGCTTGGATGGCGTCGGGCTTCGGCGGCGGACACCGCTAGGAATGCGCGAATCGCGATAATCCCGCCAACGCGAAACGCAGTGCTTCCAAATGCCGGTTGAGTCGGCCATCCGGCCTTGCGATACTCACCTGCATCCCGTTGTCTCCTCACGCGTCCGTTCCCCCGTTCGGGACAGTCTCGCAACGGACGCGCTCTCGCCGCCTACCCCGGGCGGCTTTTTTTTGCCCGGCGCAATGGAAACGGGCGGCGTTCACCGAACGCCGCCCGCTTGCCTCGACGCCGTTTCCGGCGACGCTTACCGCTTATCGCTTATCGCTTATCGCTCATTGCGGCTCGTACCACGAGTACGTGGGGAGCGCACTGACCGGCGAGCCGATCTGGAAAGTAATATCGCGATGCGAGGTCAGCACGATATCGCGCGGATCGCCCAGGTAACGCCGGGAGTCGCCGTTGTCGTTGATATAGACCACGACGTTGCCCTGAATACCCGCGACGTTCGTCGTCGTGAGCGGCTGGCCCCAGATGTCGAACAACTGCCCGAGCGTGTAGGTCTTCACGTTCGGCGTTTCGATATGGACGATGCCGGTCTGGTCATGCGTGTGCATCTCGTAGTTGCAGCTTCCCGGAATGCCGACTTGTTTCGGAAATTGCAGCCACTGACCATCCTTGATGATCGCGACGTGCGCGTGGACGTGGAACGTCTCGGCCATGCCCGCGGCGCAGGTGATGCCGTCGATGGTCGTGCCCGTCGCCGTGCCGCCGACCGGCCAGGCAGCCGTATCGCCGACGACGCCGCCATAGACCAGCGTGACCGGATTGTTGTTGAACGCCGGCGGATCGATCCACGTGTAGGTCGGAATCTGCGCGGGCGGCGTGCCGATGACAAGCGTCACTTCGCCGTGCTGCGGCAAGACGAGGCTGGCGAGATCGCCCGTGTACTGTTGGAGCGCGCCGCCCGTGTTCACCCATGCCGTGACCGGCCCGGTGATGCCCGCCACGTTGGTCGAGGAAAGCGGCTGCCCCCACACGGCGAAGAACTGGCCGAGCGTGTACGACGCATTGCTCGTTTCGTCCATGCGAATCTTGCCGGTGTTGTCGTTGGTATGCACCGGATAGACGCAGCCCGTCTGCAACGCCAGGGTCGGCGCGACAGTGCCGATATTCGCGGGCAACGCCAGCTGTTTGCCGTTCTGATAGATGGACAGATGCGAGTAGCTGTACGTATTGCCCGCGACCGCGCAATTCAGGCTGCTCACCTGCTGGCCCGCGCCGCCGCTCGCGGTGGAGCCGCTCGCCCATTGCGCCGCGCCGAGTGCCGTGCCGTCGACGACTTGCGTCGCCGCAGCGAGTGTCGGCGTGGCGCTGGTTGAACTGCCGCCCGACGAAGTTCCGCCCGAACTCGTCGTCGTGGTCGTGCCCGTTCCGTTCGAACTGGTCCCGCCACCACCGCCGCCGCAACCGGCAAGTAAAACCAACGCGGCCGCCGAAGCGAGGGCGCTAATCCAATAAGTATGTTTTCCTTCCATGTCTCAACTCCGCCTATCGTTAAATAAATTCGTTGCGGCATGCGTTTTCAGGCGCACAACGCTCCGCGATGACATGCGCATGCATGCCTTCTGCGTGAATCGAGCATCAACAAAACGTCGCGCACGACATAAGACCGGGCGAAACGGGTGTTTCGCTCGGAGGCGCTGGTCTCATGCGCGCAAGTTTTGCCTATATGGCTTTTGCATGCGGTCGAATTAGCCCGACGCACGCACTGGCCACAGAATCACGCCCTGACGGGCGCTGTTTGTAATGGCTCAAAGATTCTGAGCAATAAAGAAACGTACACCTGCGAATGGATAATTCGCTGGTGGAACGAAGCGTAACGTTCAAGGCTAATTGCCGCAAGTGTATTTGTCGGGCAATTAAGCGTTTGTGGTTATCGCGCGGCTATTAGTCATTCAAATGACGGGACAATAAGAATGCGGAAGACAAAACAAAGCATTAATCCGCAATGTCGCGGCTAACGCTAATTGACACTCGCCGGCGCCGCGTGAAAGCATCCACGCGCATTGCCTCGTGCAAACCGCGCCGCTCTCTATCGGAGTGCTCACATGATATTTCACGCGTCCATTCCCGCCCGCGACCCGAAACACGTCGCGCACGTGCTCGCCGAACTATGGGACGGCTTCGCCGCGCCCTTCTCGCCGTTTCCCGATGCATGGATGGCCGTCGCGGGCGACGAGCGCGGCAGCATCATCGAGGTCTATCCGAGCGATCGCGTGATCACGCCCGGCGGCGGACACGAAACCAGCGTGAGCTACGGCGCGGGCACGGTCGAGCGGCCGCAATACAGCGCTTTCCATATGGCTATCGCAACGCAGCGCAGCGCCGCCGAGGTGCTGGCCATCGGCGAGCGCGAAGGCTGGCGCGCCGTGCGTTGCACGCGCGGCGACCATTTCTTCGACGTGATCGAGTTCTGGATCGAGAACGCCACGATGCTCGAATTCCTCACGCCCGAGATGCAAACCGAGTATCTGGCGTTCGCTACGCCCGAGAACTTCAGGGCGATGGCGGCAGCGGCTGCCGCCTGATCTTCAGCGGGCGGCGGGCGCGTTACCGGTCACGCGAATGGCGGGAAAGCGGTCGGTCGGTTTCGCGATCTCGTCTTGCGACGCCACGATCTCCAGTTCGTAGCGGCCCGCCTCGTAGGTGGCCTTGACCACGGCATTGACCGCCGCGAGCGAATGTTCGAGCGCGTTGCGAAGCGAATCGCCGAGCAGCGTGCGCGCGACGAACACCGCGCTCGTGAGATCGCCGACGCCGACCGGCTGCCGCGCGAACGGATACAGCGGCCGCTGCGCGAACCATGCCTCGTTCGCGCTGACGGCGAGCATGTTGAACGTATCGGCGCGGCTGTTGCGATCCAGCAGATGCTTGACGAGCACGACGCGCGGCCCCCGCGCGATGACTTCCCGGCAGGCATCGACCGCTTCTTCGACGGTCTCGATGGTCCGCCCCGTGAGCTTCTGAAGCTCGTTGTGATTGGGCATGATCGCATCGGCGACTTCGGGCATCGTCGTGACGAGAAAATCTTCGATGCCGGGCGCGACCGTGCAGCCGCCCTCCACGCCCATCACCGGGTCGCAGAAGTAAAGCGCGCGCGGATTCACGGCCTTCACCATCTTCACGATCTCGACGACGGCGCGGCCCTGCTCCGTCGCGCCGAGATAGCCGGAGAGCACCGCGTTGCAGCGCGCAAGCACGCCGATCGCGCCGATGCCTTCGATCACGCTTTGCAGTTCCTCCGCATCCACCACGCCGCCGGTCCAGCGGCCATATTGCGTGTGATTGGAGAACTGCACCGTGTTGAGCGGCCAGACGTTGACGCCGAGCCGCCGCATGGGAAAGACCGCCGCGCTGTTGCCCGCATGCCCGAACACGACGTGCGACTGGATACTCAGGACATTATTCATGTTGTCATTTCCGGACTGGCGTAAGAGCGGTCAAAGTCGATTGGGCGGGCCATTGTGTATTGTGCCGCCCCAACGCGCGGCGCGGCATCGCGTGCTCGTTATAAATTGCGGCGCCGCATTTTGTCCAGTCGCGCGCATGCAACAGCGCCGCCGCGTCGCACCCGCGTGCCTTGCGACGCGCGCTCTGGCATATGCCTTGCTCAGTGCGCTCGACGACCAATGCCTGCCGGCAACAAAAATTCGAACGCCAGCCCCGCAGGATTCGAACGCGCGCCGATAATGCTACGAACATCAACGCGCGCACCGCCCGACGCAGCGGCCGCCAACCCTCGAGGACGAAGCACCGCCTAGCATCCACACGACATCAACAGACGCAGGTCAAAATCAGGAGCCGACATGGAGACGCCGTCAAAGAATCGCACCGACTTGCAGAAGTCCACGCTCGCAATCGTCCTCGCCGGCGGTCGCGGCACGCGTCTCGGGCCGCTCACGGACAAACGGGTCAAGCCCGCCGTCCACTTCGGCGGCAAATACCGCATCATCGACTTCGCGCTGTCCAATTGCCTGAATTCGGGCATTCGCCGCATCGCGGTGGTCACGCAGTACAAGGCGCATTCGCTGTTGCGCCATCTTCAGCGCGGCTGGGGTTTCCTGCGCGGCGAGTTCAACGAATTCATCGATATCTGGCCGGCGCAGCAGCGCGTCGATTCGAGCTGGTATCGCGGCACCGCCGACGCCGTGTTCCAGAACCTCGACATCATCCGGTCGATCGCGCCGGAATTCATCATCGTGCTCGCGGGCGATCACGTCTACAAGATGGACTACACGCGCATGGTGCTCGACCACGTCGAGAGCGGCGCGGACTGCACGGTCGGCTGCATCGAAGTGCCGCGCATGGAGGCGGTGGCCTTCGGCGTGATGCACGTGGACGAGAACCGCCGCGTCACCGCGTTCCTGGAGAAGCCCGCCGATCCACCCGCCATGCCCGGCAAGCCCGATGTCGCGCTCGCGAGCATGGGCATCTACGTGTTCAGCGCGAAGTATCTGTATCAGCTGCTCGAAGAAAACATCGCCGCGTCGAGCACGGACCACGATTTCGGCAAGGACATCATTCCGCGCGTCGTGACGAGCGGCCGGGCGATCGCGCATCCGTTCGGCATGTCCTGCGTCACCTCCGACAACGATCCGAACGCGCCCGCCTATTGGCGCGATGTCGGCACCGTCGATGCCTACTGGGCCGCGAATCTCGATCTCGCCTCGACCATTCCGCAACTCGATCTCTACGACCGCAAATGGCCGATCTGGACCAATCAGGAACAGTTGCCGCCCGGCAAGTTCGTGCGCGACCTGAACGGCCAGCAAGGCGCGATCACGAATCTGCTGGTATGCGGCGGCTGTGTAATCTCCGGCTCGCAGGTGTCGAAGTCGGTGTTTTCGTCGGCGGTGCGGGTGCACTCGTTCTGTAACATCAATGAGGCAGTCTTGTTGCCTCAGGTGACGGTGGGCCCGAGTTGCCGGTTGCAGCGCGTGGTGATCGACCGCGGCTGCACGGTGCCCGAGGGACTGGTGATCGGCGAGGATCCCGAAGAAGACGCCGCGCGGTTCTTCCGCACCGAGTCGGGCGTCACGCTCGTCACGCGCGAGGCGCTCGCGCGGCTCGCCGAGCGCTGATCGCGAGTCCAGGCCGGACGGGGCGGGCGCGCCGCTCGCCCGATAACGCAGTCAACCATAATCGACGGGAGCGCCGATGACCGTATGCGTGCTGCATGTCGCAGCAGAGATGTTTCCGCTTCTGAAAACCGGCGGCCTCGCCGATGTGGTCGGCGCGCTGCCGCCCGCGCAATCGCAACTCGGCGCGGACGTGCGCGTCGTGTTGCCCGGCTTTCCGGCCGTGATCGCCGGGCTCTCCGATATCCAGCCGGTGACGAGCCTCGGCGCGGCCTTCGGCGCCGGCGAGGTGCGGCTCGAACGCGGCGTATTGCAGCCGCACGGCGTCGTGGTTTATGTGGTGCGCGCCGATCAGTTCTATGACCGTCCGGGCAATCCGTATCTGGACGCGTCGCACAAGCCGTACGCCGACAGCGACCGCCGCTTCGCGCTGCTCGGCTGGAGCGCCGCGCGCATCGCGACGGGCGCCGATCCCGCGTGGCGGCCGCATATCGTCCATGCGCACGACTGGCACGCGGGCCTCGCGCCCGCGTATCTGCGCGCGTTCGAGCGTGGCGGCGCGCCGCGCGTGCCGACTGTGATGACCGTGCACAACCTGGCGTATCAGGGCGTCTTTCCCGCGTCGCACTTCGGCGCGCTCCAATTGCCGGCGGATTTCTTCGCGGTGGAAGGCGTCGAGTTCTACGGTCAGACTTCGTTTCTCAAAGCCGGCCTGTACTACGCGGACCGCATCACCACTGTCAGCCCGACCTACGCCCGCGAAATCCAGACGCAAGCGCAGGGCGCGGGCCTGCATGGCCTGCTGCAGACGCGCACGCACGACATCAGCGGCATTCTGAACGGCGTCGACTATGCGATCTGGAGCCCCGCTATCGACGACGCGATCGCCACCCGCTATACCGCCGCCAAGCCGGCCGGCAAGAGCAAGTGCAAGACGGCGCTACAGGAGCGCATGGGACTCGCCCGCGACGACGACGCGCTGCTCTTCGGCGTCGTCAGCCGGCTTACGGAGCAGAAAGGCATCGATCTGCTGCTGTCGGCGGTGCCGGAGATCGTGCAGCGCGGCGGGCAACTCGTCGTGCTAGGTACCGGCGACCCGGCGCTCGAAACCGGCCTCAAGAACGCCGCGGCGGCGCATCCGGGCGCGGTGGCGGTCGAACTCGGTTTCGACGAAACGCTCTCGCATTCGATCATCGCGGGCAGCGACGTCGTGATGGTGCCGTCGCGTTTCGAACCCTGCGGGCTCACGCAGTTGTACGCGCTCGCGTACGGTTCGTTGCCGCTCGTGCATTGCGTGGGAGGCCTCGCGGACACGGTCGTCGATTGCTCGCTCGAAAATCTCGCCGACGACACGGCCACCGGCTTCGTGTTCGACCGGTTCCAGCGCGCGGGCATGGTCGCGTCGATCCGCCGCGCGTTTGCGCTGAAGGCGCGGCGCACCGAGTGGAAGACGGTCGTCAAACGCGCGATGACGCAGAACTTCGGCTGGGAGACGGCGGCGCAACGCTACGCCGAGGTCTACCGGCAACTTATCGGCGCGTGAGAAGGCGTCGCATGTCGGGCGCGCACCTTGCTGCGGCTCCACATCGAATTAACCGACACCAGGAAGGCTCATGCAAAAAGCCCTCGCAGGCCAGATCGCGCTCGTGACCGGCGGCAGTTCCGGCATCGGCGCGGGCGTCGCTAAGGCGCTCGCGGACGCCGGCGCGCACGTCGCCATCAACTATCACTCGCACGGCGAGCCGGCTGAGAAGCTCGCCGACGAGATCGCGGCGCTCGGCGGCGAGGCGTTCGCCGTCGGCGCGGACGTGTCAGACGAGCAATCCGTCGACGCCATGTTCGATGCCGTCGTGCAGCGCTACGGCACAGTAGATATCGTCGTGGCGAATTCGGGCTTGCAGCAGGACGCGAAGTTCGTGGACATGACGCTCGACGAGTGGCGCAAGGTCATCGACACGAATCTGACCGGGCAATTCCTGACGGCGCAGCGCGCGGTGCGCGAGTTCGTGCGGCGCGGGCCGCGGCCGGTGTCGAAGGCGCTGGGCAAGATCATCTGCATGAGTTCCGTGCACGAAGTCATTCCGTGGGCTGGACATGTGAACTACGCTTCGTCCAAGGGCGGCATTCAGATGCTGATGAAGTCGCTCGCGCAGGAAGTCGCGCCGCAGCGCATCCGCGTCAATTCGATCGCGCCCGGCGCGATCCGCACGCCGATCAACCAGGACGCGTGGGATTCGAAGGAGGCGCTCGACCGGCTGCTGACCCTCGTGCCGTACGGACGGATCGGCGAGGTCGACGACATCGGCCGCGCCGCCGTCTGGCTCGCGTCCGATGACAGCGATTACGTCGTCGGCACGACGCTCTTCGTCGATGGCGGCATGACGCTGTATCCGGGTTTCGCCGATAACGGCTGAGTCGCCTATGGACCCGATGAAAGTGGATGTCGCCGTGATCGGCGCGGGCACGGCCGGCATGGCCGCGTTCCGCGCGGCACGCGAGGCGGGCGCGAACGCGGTGCTAATCGAAAGCGGCGAACTCGGGACGACATGCGCGCGCGTCGGCTGCATGCCGTCGAAGCTGCTGCTCGCCGCCGCGAACGGCCTGCACGACGCGCGCGCGCTGGCGGCGCGCGGCATCGAAGACACGCATGCGCTCGATGCCGACTGGGCGCGCGTCATGGACTACGTGCGCCGGGAGCGCGATCATTTCGTTCGCGGCGTGATCGAGGAAACGGAAGCCTTTCCGGACGGCTCCATCCTGCGCGGACAGGCGCGCTTCGAAGCGCCGGGGTGCCTTCGCGTCGGCGACGACACGCGCGTCCAGGCGAAGAGCGTCGTCATCGCGACGGGCGCGGCGGCAAGCGTGCCCGACGAGCTCAAGGTCTTTGGCGACAAGCTCATTACGAGCGACGATCTCTTCGAAGTGCGCACGCTGCCCAAGCGCATGGCCGTGTTCGGCACCGGGCCGCTCGCGCTGGAACTGGGACAGGCGCTCGCGAGACTGTCGGTGGAAGTCTTCATGTTCGGCAAGAACGGCAGCGTGGCGGCGCTCTCCGACACGCCGGTGCGCGACGCGCTCACGGCGGCGCTCGCCGACGAGTTCTATCTCGATCCGGACGGCGACATCGAACACATGTCGCTGGAAAACGGCCGGCCGACGCTGCGCTTCAAGTCGCGCGACGGCGCCACGCGCACCGAGCAGTTCGACCTCGTGCTCGCCGCCACCGGCCGCACGCCGAATCTGAAGCCGCTCGCGCTGGAACATGCGGGCATCGAACTGAACGAAAAGGGCGTGCCGCGCTTCGACGAATCCACGATGCAGTGCGGCGACAGCGCGACCTTCATCGCCGGGGACTGCGACGGCACGCGTCCGTGGCTACAGGATGCCGCCGACGAAGGCAAGCTCGCCGGCGAGAACGCCGCGCGTTTCCCCGACGTGCAGCCAGTAAAGCGCAAGATTCCGTTCTCGATCGTGTTCTGCGAGCCGCAGGTGGTCATCGTCGGCGCGTCGTACGAATCGCTCGACAAGCAGATGACGGTCACGGGCGCGGTGTCGTTCGAAATGCAGGGACGCAGCCGCGTCATGCGCCAGAACCGCGGCCTTCTTCACGTCTACGCCGACGCAAAAACCGGCCAACTGCGCGGCGCGCAAGGCTGCGGCCCGGCGCTGGAGCACGTCGGCCATCTGCTCGCGTGGGCGATCCAGCTCGACCTGACGCTCGACGACGCCTTGAAGCTGCCGTTCTATCACCCGGTCGTGGAGGAAGGCTTGCGCACGGCGCTGCGCGACGCCAGCAACAAGTGGTACGCCGAACGCGCCGCCAAGCCGCCGAGCCTGGCGAGCGCGGCGGGCTGCTAGCACGGCGTGTCTCGCAAACGAAAAAGGCCGGCGTCGAAACAGCCGGCCTTTGCTTTGTGACGACTAAAACTGCGCCGCGGATCAGCTTCCGCTCAACCCATATTGCAGCGCAAGGTCGAATCCGAGCACGACCATCGAGCAGAACAGCCCGAGCAGCAGATTCGCCAGCCGGTGTCCGACATCTTTATGGCGCGTCAGCACGGCCCCCGCGAGGAACGCGATTTCCACGATAACCTGCATGGCGAACACGGCGATCATCAACGCGAACTCGTAGCCCATCGCGTTGAAGTTCATGAAGTTGAAGCCGTTCACCGCGACCCAGGATCCCACTCGCCAGGCTTCGTATGCCAAAAGCAGCAACGGAAAGAAATAGCTGGCTACGTAAGTCGGCATCGTGGCATGCCGGAGTTCCATATTCAAATGACGTGTAACTTGCATCGCGTGCTCCTCATCTGATCGCCCGAAAGACCGGGCTCGTCGCCTGCATCGGAGGCGCGCGCGACACCGTTTCTCCTGGAGCGGAACTCACGGCACACGCGCGTCGTGCTTTCAGAATAGGACATTTTTTTGGAAAGCGAATCATCGTAATCCCGATGACTCCGTCGCATAAGGCGAAGCGAGACGCATTGTGCAGTGCAACTTAATAAAGCAGTTATAGCGAGCACCTGATTCGGCACGCACGTGCGTGCCGAACCGACTCAGTCATGCTTGCCGTACAGCTTGATGATGCCTGAAAAATCGAGCCCGCCGAGACGTTGCTGACTCATCGACTGATAGAGTTGCTGCGCGATTGCGCCCATGAAAACAGGCTGCTTTGCGCCGCGCGCAGCGTCGACGGCAAGACCGAGATCCTTGAGCATCAGGTCCGCGCCGAAGCCGCCGCTATAGTCGCGCGATGCCGGCGCAGTCTCGACAATACCCGGATAGGGATTACACGTATCCGAGCTCCAGCAGCGCCCCGTTGACGTGTTGATGATTGCAGCGAGCTTCGCCGGATCGATACCCAGCGTTTCACCGAGCTTCATCGCTTCGGCAACGCCGATCATCGAAATGCCGAGCAAGAGGTTATTGCAGATCTTCGCGATCTGTCCGGTGCCCGTTTCGCCGCAGCGCACCATGTTCTTGCCCATGCCCGAGAGCACCGGCCGCAGCCTTTCGAAGAGTGCCTCGTCCGCGCCGACCATGAACGTGAGCGTGCCCGCCTGCGCGCCGACCACGCCGCCCGAGACCGGCGCATCCGCGAACGGATTGCCATGCGCCGCCGCGGCCTCTCCGATGAGCTTCGCGGTGGCCGGATCGATCGTGCTGCTGTCGATGAGCGGCACGCCCGCGCTCGCGCCTGCCAGCACGCCGTCGTCGTTCAGATAGACCGATTTGACGTGCGGCGCGGCGGGCAGCATCGTGATGACGACCTCCGCGCCTAAAGATGCTGCGCGCGGCGAACCGGCGAGCGTCGCGCCCGCCGCCTTGGCCGCGTCGAGCGCGGGCGGCGAGAGATCGAAAGCCGTCACCGCGTGACCCGCTTTTAGCAGATTCGCGGCCATCGGGCCGCCCATGTGGCCTAGTCCGATAAAACCAATACGCATCGCGTGTCTCCTTGTCGTTATCGGAGCGAGATGGTCGTGTTCACGCCGTCGTTCACGGTGGCGTCGTCGAACCAGCGCGCCGTGACCGTCTTCGTCTGCGTATAGAACTGCACGACCTGCTTGCCGTACGGCCCCAGATCGCCGAGCTTCGAGCCGCGCGAACCGGTGAAACTGAACGACGGCACCGGCACCGGAATCGGAATGTTGATGCCGACCTGCCCGATGTCGATTTCGCTCTGGAACTTGCGCGCCGCCGCGCCGCTCTGCGTGAAGAGACCGACGCCGTTGCCCATCGGATTGCGGTTGACGAGCGCGATGGCGTCGTCGAGCGTGGCTGCTTCCAGCACGCACAGCACCGGCCCGAAAATCTCCGTCTTGTAGATGGCCATGTCGGGGCTCACGTCCGAGAAAACGGTCGGGCCGATGAAGTTGCCATTCTCGTAGCCGGTGACGGTGATATCGCGGCCGTCGAGCGCGAGCGTCGCGCCCTCTTCCACGCCCTTCGCGATCATGCCGAGAATCCGCTCCTTCGCCGCGCGGGATACGACCGGCCCGAGGTCCGCACCCGGTTCCGTGCCCGCGCTCACCTTCAGCGAGCGCGCCCGTTCGACGAGATCCGGCAGCCAGTCCTTCGACGCGCCCACGAGCACGACCACCGACGTCGCCATGCAACGCTGCCCCGCCGCGCCGAAGCCCGCGCCGGCCAGCGCGTTGAGCGTCTGCTCCTTGTTCGCGTCCGGAAGCACGACGGCGTGGTTCTTCGCGCCCATCATCGACTGGACGCGCTTGCCGTGCTGGCTCGCCAGGTTGTAGACGTGCGTGCCGACCGCCGTCGAGCCGACGAACGACACCGCCCTGATATCCGGATGGGTGCAGAGCGCATCCACCACATCTTTGCCGCCATGCACGACGTTGAGCACGCCCGGCGGCACGCCGGCTTCCATCGCCAGTTCGACCAGTTCCATCGTCGAAAGCGGGTCCTGTTCGGACGGCTTCAGCACGAAGGTGTTGCCGCAGACGATCGCCATCGGGAACATCCAGAGCGGGATCATCGCGGGGAAATTGAACGGCGTGATGCCGGCGCACACGCCGATCGGCTGGCGCAGCGTGTACGTGTCGACGCCGCCCGCGACGTTCTCCGCGAATTCGCCCATTTGCAGCGTGCCGATGCCGCACGCGTGCTCCACCACTTCGAGGCCGCGGAAAATATCGCCTTCTGCGTCGGCGAGCGTCTTGCCCTGCTCCGCCGTCAAGGTCTGCGCGATGCGCTTCATGTTCTGGCGAATGAGGTCCTGAAAGCGGAGCATGAGCCGCATGCGCGTGCCGAGCGGCGTCGTACGCCACGTCTCGAACGCCTTCTGCGCGGCGCCGACTGCCGCGTTCACCTCGTCGGCCGTCGCGAACGGCACGCGGCCGACGACTTCCTGCGTCGCCGGATTGACGATGTCGCGCCATTCGCCGGTTTTCGATTCGACGAACTCGCCGTCGATCAGCAATTTGGCGGTCCGCACGGACGCGCCCGGGCGCACACCCTGCGCCGGATGTTCAGCAACGATATTCACGGTTGACTCCTCGATTGGAACGGTGCGGAGAAAGGAGCGAAGACGCGCGGGCGTGACGCGGACAGAGCGTCGGGTGGAAAGGCATGTCGTCTCCGTTATAGGTCTCGGCCCGCTATGCGGCAGGCTCGTGCCTTTGAGTATAGTTATGCAAAAGTCCGCCCCGGCACTAGAAAAACACCCGACCGATATGCAAAAACGCCCGAAGTTCGACGCCGCGAAACTGAACTGGGACGACCTGCGCTATTTCCTCGAAGTGGCGCGCACGCAGCGCGCGAGCGGCGCGGCCAAGCGCCTGGGCGTCGATTACACGACGGTCGCGCGGCGCGTGCGCGCGCTCGAAGACGCGCTCGGCACGCTGCTCTTCGACAAATCGCGCAGTGGCGGCTTCGTGCTGACCGCCGAGGGCCAGCGCCTGCTCGGCTTCGTTGACGCGATGGAAACCACGGTGCAATCCGCCGCCGAGCAGATCGCCAACACGGGGCACGCGCTGTCGGGTCACGTGCGCGTCGGGTCGACGGAAGGCTTCGGCTGCTTCTTTCTCGCGCCGCATCTCGCCCGTTTTCAGGACGCGCATCCGAACATCTCCATCGACCTGTTGCCGGTGCCGCACTTCGTGAGCCTCTCGAAGCGCGAGGCGGATATCGCGGTGACGCTCGAACGGCCCGAGCAAGGTCAGTACGTCTACACCAAGCTCTGCGACTATCGACTGAAGCTGTACGCGACGCCCGGCTATCTCGACGGCCACGCGCCGATTCGCGCAAAAGACGACTTGCGCGAGCACCGCTTCGCAAGCTATATCGACGATCTCGCGTTCAGTCACGAACTGCTGTATCTGGAGCGCGCGGTGCCGGGCGCGGTGTCGCGCTGGCGCAGCACGAGCGCGATCGCGCAGTATCACGCCGCGTTGCAGGGGCGCGCGCTCGCCATCCTGCCGTGCTTCATGGCGTCGCCCGACGCGCGGCTCGTGCCGGTGCTGCCGGAAGAGATCGTCGTGACGCGCGCGTTCTTCCTGTCGTGTCGCGAAGACTTGCGCAGGCTGAGGCGCATCACCGCCGTCTGGGACTACCTGCGCGCCGCCGCCGAGCTGAACCACGCGTTCCTCATGGGTGACGCGCCCGAGATCGGCTGGGTAGACATCAAGTCATCCTGAACATACTTTCGAGATAGGTTCAACCTTTTTGACGTTGTTGGCGCGCCCAAGTGGTTTAATGGCCGCTTTCCGCCGATGCGTTCACGCATCGGCAATCGGCATCATCCGCCGGATTCGTATTAATTTGATTCGCCATCCCGACGAACTGTCGGCGCGCCGGGCGCCGTGCGGCATAATCGCCGGCCCGCTTTATCGCGTCGTCCGTCGCGGCGTTGCTATCTCAGTGAATCGATTGAGCTTTCTCCTAATTCAACCCTGTCCGGACGCGCGCGCCGGCTCACTGCACGCCGTTCGCTGATGTCGTTCGTCATCTGGTCAAGACGCTCCGTGTCGAGCCAGCGCGTGCGCTTCGTCGAAGCGCGCACGGCCCGCACCATCGCCGTCATCGGACTGATTGCGCTTCTGATCGCCGCGCTCGCGCTCGGCATTGCCATCGGCACGACTTTCGCACGCAGTCATCTCGGCGAGGAGCAGGCGTTCGTGTCGCGCCGCTCGTACGAGATCGAGCAGCTCGGGCGCATCGACGCCGACATCGGGGCGCTCGTGCCGCGCGTCGCGGCGCTGTCGGCGCAGGTCGGCGAGTTGCGCGACTTCGATAACCGGCTGAAGGCCGCGCCCGGCGCGGGCACGGCGGCCGGCGTGCACGACGTGCCGCCGCTGCCCGACAGCGAAGGCGCCGCCAGCGCGCTCGACGGCGCGGGCGGTCCGGAACTGCCGCCGCGTCTTTGCAACGCGGAGCGCGCGCCGGACGGCACGCCTTCGCAGCGCCTCAAGAACGCGCAGAAGGTTATCGGCTGCCTGAGCGACACGCTCTCGCAGTTGCAAGGCCAGGCCATCGCGCATTACACCGCGTACATGGCGTTTCCCGGCCGCGATCCCGCGCCCGGCTCGCACTTCGGCTCGCCGTACGGCAACCGCATCGATCCGTTCACCGGACACGTGAGCTTTCATCCGGGGCTCGATCTCGTCGCGCCGAGCGGCACGCCGATTCTCGCGAGCGCGGGCGGGCGCGTCGTTCAGGCGGGCGAGCGCAACGGCTACGGCAACGCAGTGGATATCCGCCACGGCAACGGCACGGTGACGCGCTACGGCCACGCGTCGCGCATTCTCGTGACCGAAGGCCAGTACGTGATGCCGGGCGACGAGATCGCCGAAGTCGGCTCGACGGGCCGCTCGACCGGGCCGCATCTGCACTTCGAAGTGATCGTGGGCGGCGCGCAGCTCAATCCGAAGCCTTATCTCATGCTCTTCAGGCAGAAACCCAATGCGCAAGGCTGATTCGAAGCGTGTCTCGCTTAAGCTGACCCAACGTTCCTATTCGCTCACGCCCAAGCGCAGCACCGCGTATATCCCCGGCCTGATCGCGGCCATCTGCGCGGTCGGCGCGCTCGTCGCGGCCGGCTACGCGCTCAAGACCTCGCACGAACAGGCGCGCAAGCTGGACGTGCTCTGCGCGCCGCCCGTCTCCGAGCAAAAGCTGCGCGAAGAACTGGCCCATGCGCAGTTCGCGCTGGAACAGCAGACGGCGGCGCGCGCCGCGCTCGAACAGCGCGCCCTGCAAAGCGCCGCGCAGATCGAGCGGCTGCAAACCGACCTCGCCTTTTTGAAGAAGCAACGCTGATTCATCCGACCGACCGAGCACGCAATCGCGCGTGATCGTCGGAAGCCACCCTTTACCGCATCACAAGGAACCGCCATGTTCTCATCGAAGAAAGATTCGCAAGGCGTCAAGCCGGCCAAGCTCTCCACCCTGATCGCGCAGAATGTCCATATTTCGGGCGACCTCGAATTCAGCGAAGGCCTGCGCATGGACGGTCAGGTGACCGGCAACGTGACCGGCCGCGCCGGCGACGAGTCGCTGCTCGTCGTGAGCGATCAGGGCGCGATTCACGGCAACGTCAGCGCCTACGACGTCATCATCAACGGCCGCGTGGTCGGCGACGTGATGGTCGCGCATTTCGTCGAACTCCAGTCGAATGCGCATGTACAGGGCAACATCTACTATCAGAAGCTGCGCATGGACGTCGGCGCGACGGTAGAAGGCAAGCTGACCAAACTCGACGCGATGCAGTCGAACGTGGCCGCGCTGCCCGCCGCGGAAGTCGTGCCGCAGCTCGACTACACGGCAAGCTGAACGCCGCGCGCGCTTGCAAATACAGGGCGCGTGGCGTGTCGCGATCCGCTAAGATTTCCACGAGGAAGTCCGCGCCGCGCCTGTCGTGCATCTTGTGCGTCTTGTGCATCTTGCAAAAAGGCCGCGCGCGGCTGTTTACATCGAGATAACAAGGGCGCCCCATGCTGGTCAATTGCGCGGCTTATCAGAACGGCCGAAAGCTCGCAGACGTACAAATCGACGACATCAATGCGTACCGGGACCTGCCCGATTCGTTCATCTGGGTCGCGTTGAAGGAGCCCGGTCCGGGCGAGCTCGCGCACATGGCGCATCAGTTCGGCCTGCATGAACTGGCCGTCGAGGACGCGCAACACGGGCATCAGCGCCCGAAGATCGAGGAGTACGGCGATTCGCTCTTTGCTGTGTTCCATACCGTCGAATTCGACGAGGAAGGCGAACTGCTCGTCGGCGAGATCAACGTTTTCGTCGGGCGCAACTACGTGATCTCCGTGCGCAACCGCACCACGCAAGGGTTCCAGGAAGTGCGCAAACGCTGCGAGCGCGAGCCGCAGTTGCTCAAACACGGCCCGGCGTTCGTGATGTACGCGCTCGTCGATGCCGTCGTCGATCGCTATTTCCCCGTGCTGGAAGCGCTCGGCAACGCCCTCGACGAAGTGGAAGAGCGCATCTTCGAGCGTAACGGCTCGGCGGCGTCGCGCGAGATCATCGAAGACCTGTACTCGCTCAAGCGCCGCATGACGCTCATGCAGCATCACACGGCGCCGCTGCTCGAAGCCGTGAGCAAGCTCTACGGCGGGCGGCCGCCCGGCGTATGCGCGGGCATGCAGGAATATTTCCGCGACGTCTACGACCACCTGCTGCGCATCGTGAAGACCATCGAAGGCCGCCGGGAAATGATCGTGACGGCCATTCAGGTGAACCTCGGCCTGATCGCGCTCGCGGAAAGCGAAGTCACGAAGCGCCTCGGCTCGTTCGCCGCCCTTTTCGCGGTCCCGACGATGATCGCCGGCATCTACGGCATGAACTTCCATCGGATACCGGAGCTGGACTGGACGTATGGCTATCCGGCGTGCATCGGCGCGATGTTGCTGGTCGATATCGTGCTGTTCTGGCGCTTCAAGAAGGCAGGTTGGTTATAATACGGGTTCGGTGCCACCGCATCGCATGAACACAGCATCACTCGCCGGGCACCGCGCAAGGAACTTTTGCGCGGTTTCCTCTGTCTAAACGGGATTCTGTCGAGACGCAGCCTCAGTGCCTGGTCAGTAGCTTGTATTTCCGCTTTCTGACCGCACTTGCCAGTCACAGCAGACCCATTCACCGCATCACACCGCACGTCGGCACTCGCGGCATCGCCCTGAATCCCGGTCGAAGCCTCGCAGAGAGCCGGCGTCGCCGTCCCGGTCATGCCGGCCAGGGGCTTGCCGCTCGAAGGCGAGTTCCGTCGTTCCGGCCTATGCCGTCAAGCTCGCCACGAGCCTGAAAGCAAGACGCGGCGCGTTCGTCGTTCGAGCGCGCCGGACCACGCCCGACTTCGCTTCCGACGCGTTGCAGCGGCGATGCGCTGTGCGCACCGTCGCCCGCCGACACTCGGGAATGCCGTTGCGTGGCGTCGAGCGGCGCGGCACCCACTATTACTTGAACAGGAGCTCAAATGGCGAAAGAAGAACTAATCGAACTCGACGGTATCGTTGACGAAGTGCTTCCCGACAGCCGCTACCGCGTGACGCTGGACAATGGCGTCGTCGTCGGCGCTTATGCCTCGGGCCGCATGCGCAAGAACCACATTCGCATTCTGGCCGGCGACCGCGTGACGCTGGAAATGTCGGTGTATGACATGACCAAGGGCCGCATCAACTTCCGTCACAAAGACGAACGCGCAAGCGGCGGCGGCGCAGCCCGCGCGCCGATGCGCCGCCGGTAAGCGCGTCCCGAAACAGCCGTTAAGCCGTCCAGCACGCCAGTGCGAGCCGGCCGGCGTTTCCGGAACCACGCTACAACCCACGCGCCGACAAGAGCGCGTTGATTCCCACCGCGAAGCCGTCCTCGTCGTTCGTCGACGAGACGAGGCTCGCGCGTCGTTGCACCGCCTCCGACGCCTGTCCCATCGCAATCGACGTCCCCGCAATCTCGAACATCGCGATATCGTTGGTCATGTCGCCGAGCACGGCCACGCGCTGGAGCGGCACGTTGCGGCGCTTCGCCAGTTCGCGCACCGCGTCGCCCTTGTTGGCGAGCAGATGCGTGATGTCGAGGTAATAGCTCTGCGACCGCGCCGCGTTCGCGCGCCCTTCGAGTTGTGTCTGCAACTGCGCTTCGACGCGTTCGAGCAGCGGCGCGTCCGCCGTCGAACCGACGATCTTGTCGACGGCATCCAGATCCACATCGTCGAAACGCTGCACGAGCACGCCGTCATAGCCGACCGTGCGCCGTTCGCGCGGCACATACGCGCCGTCGGGATTGGTCAGATACCACACGTCGCCGACGAACACCCACGCATCCACGCCCGCGGAGGCGAGCGCCTCCAGCGACGTCTGCACGGCATCGCGCGGCAGCTTGTGCGCGGCGAGCACTTCCCACGTGCCCGGCTGAACGAGATTGCCGCCGTTATACGACGCATACGGCATGTCGACGCCGAGCGTCTCCACGATATAGCGCATGCCCGCGCCCGGCCGACTACTCGCGACGGTGAACCCGACCCCCGCTTGCCGCAGACGCCGCACCGCGTCCTTCGCGGGCTCGCTGATCGACTTGTCGGTGTGGAGCAGCGTGCCGTCGCAGTCCGAGACGATGAGTTGGACGTGCGCGAGCGCCTCGAACGCGGCGGCGGCGTCGCCGCTTATGCTGTGCAAACCGAATTGGTCATTGGCATTCATGAAGGCGCTCCTTCGCGCTGATTGAAGTCGGAGAGTTGGCGAGTCTCGCGAACCGAGCGCGGATGCCACAGCTTCGCGCCGCCCTCGATGCCCGCCGCGTTCGATACGACCGCCACGTTCGGCGGCAACTCGAAGTTCAGATGGGTGGCGTTGCCCCCGCCGATCCAGAGCTTGTCGAAATTAACGAGCGTGTCGAGGATGCCGAGCACCTTCTCGACGCGGCGGTTCCAGCGCTTGTTGCCGGCCTTCTCGCGCGCCGCGTTGCCGATGTATTCGTCGTAAGTTCGGCTCTTGGACACCGGATGATGCGCCAGTTCCAGATGCGGCATGAGTTCGCCGTCGCGAAAGAGCGCGGTGCCCGCGCCCGTGCCGAGCGTCAGCACGAACTCCAGACCGCGACCTTCGATAGCCGCGAGTCCTTGCATTTCGGCATCGTTGATCATGCGCGCCGGCATGCCGCCGAGACGCTGGGAGATCATGTCCGCTAGCGGCACGCGCTGCCAGTATTCGTTGCCGAGATTGGGCGCGGTCAGTACGACGTTATCGCGCACCACGCCCGGAAAGCCGATCGAAATGTGCGTCGGCGGCTCGGCAAGAATCGGCTGCACGAGCGCGACGAGCGTATCGACGACCACGTCGGGCAGCGCGGGCTTGGGCGTCGGCACGCGCACGCGCTCGCTCTTCATCTCGCCGTCTTCGGACAGCACCGCGGCCTTAAGCCCGGTCCCGCCGATGTCGATGGCGAGAATGCGGTCCGCCTTCACCGCGCCCTTCGCGGTGGTCACGCGTTTTCTTTGCTTCGTTCGGGTTTCCGCGCTCACGCTTGTCATCGTTGTTATCCAATGTTCAGTTCTTCTTGCGGTTGTCGGTCAGCGGACGCCACGCGCGGCCGTCTTCTGCGAGCAGACGGTCCGCCTCCTTCGGGCCGGCGCTGCCCGCCGCGTAACCATGCACGGGCAGTTCGCCGTCTGGATGCAGCACGCGATCCACCGCAGCCCACGCCGTCTCGATGCTGTCGGCGCGCTGAAACAGCGTTTCGTCGCCGAGCATGCAGTCGTAGAGCAGCGTTTCATAGCCCACGTTCGCGCGCTCGGCGAAGAAGTCGCCGTAATCGAACGCCGAGCGCACCGCGCCCATCTGCATCACCGGGCCCGGCACCTTGACGTTGAAGTCGAAGGTCGTGCCGTGCGCCGGGTCGATACGCAGCGTGTAGACGTTCGGCGTCAGTTCGTCGACGGGCGTGTCGCGGAACAGCCGGAACGGAACCGCCTTGAGCTGCACCGATATCTCCGTGCGGCGCTCGGTCAGCCGCTTGCCGGTGCGCAGATAGAACGGCACGCCGGCCCAGCGCCAGTTTTCGATGAAGACGCGCGCCGCCGCATAGGTTTCGGTGCGGCTGTCCTTTGCGACGCCGGGCTCTTCGCGATAACCCGGTCCCGCCGCGCCGGCTTCATATTGCCCGAACACCACGTCCTGCGCCGAAAGCGGCTTCATCGCGTCGAAGACTTCGGCCTTTTTGTCGCGCACGGCTTCGGCGTCGAAGGAATTGGGCGGTTCCATCGCCACCATGCCGAGCAACTGGAAGAGATGGTTCGGCACCATGTCGCGGAACGCGCCCGTCTGCTCGTAGAAGCTGCCGCGCCCTTCCACGCCTATGGTCTCCGACGCCGTGATCTGCACGTGATCGATGTATTCGCGCCGCCAGACCGGCTCGAACATCGCGTTGGCGAAGCGCACGGCCAGAATGCTCTGCACCGTGTCCTTGCCGAGGAAATGGTCGATACGATAAATCTGCGATTCCTTCGCATAGGCGAGGATGCAGCGGTTGAGCGCCTGCGCCGAAGCCAGGTCGGTGCCGAACGGCTTTTCGATGACGAGCCGCCTGAACGCGCCGTCTTGCTCCTCCAGCAGTCCGGCGCGCCCGAGATGTTCCGCGATCGGCGCAAAGAACCGGGCGCTCACGGCGAGATAGAACACGACATTGCGGCTCTTCATCTCGGTGAGACGCGCTCCGAGCCGCGCGAAGGCTTCCTCGTCGTCGAACTCGCCCGCGAAGTATTCGAGCTTGTTGGCGACGCGGTTCCACGCGTCTTCGTTGAGCTTCGACGTATGGAAGGTGCTGGCCTTGTCGGCGGCGAACTTGCGCAGCGACTCGGTGAGTTCGTCGCGCCACGCGGAGGTCTCGCGCTCGCCGTGATTCACGCCGATGATCTGCATGTCGTCGTCGAGCAGACCGTCGGCGGAGAGGTTGTAGAGCGCGGGCATCAACAGCCGCCGCGTGAGATCGCCGCCCGCGCCGAAGATCACGAGCGTGCACGCAGGCGCGCGGCGCTTTGCTGCGGGCGACGCTGAAGACGGGTTCGAAGCACTTGCCTGACTGCTATTGTCTGCATCATTCGGCATGACGTGGGTGTCCTCATCCGTTGAGCGAAAATGGAAAGACCTTCGGCGACGCGGCACAGTTCAATCGCGCATCGCTTCTTACGGCGCCCGCTTCGTTTGTAGGCTATCTGTAATTTTCCGCTTCGCGTGTCGTAGAATGCTTGCGCGACTTCGCAGCACGAGGCCAACACCGACATGACTTCACCCGACACGCTCATCGACCTGCCTGCCTACTTCGCACGCATCGGCTTCGGCGGCGGCGACCGGCCCGCGCCCACGCTCGACACGCTGCGCGCGCTGCATCTGCTGCATCCACAGGCGATACCGTTCGAGAATCTCGACGTGCTGCTCGGCCGTCCGATCCGGATCGATCTCGCTTCGATTCAGCGCAAGCTCGTCATGAACCGGCGCGGCGGTTACTGCTACGAACACAATCTGCTTTTCCGCAGCGTACTCGAAGCACTGGGTTTTCGCGTGAAAAGCTACGCGGGCCGCGTGCTGTGGGGCCGCGATGCGTCGGTCATGCCGCCGCGCTCGCACATGCTGCTCGTCGTGGAACTGGACGAAGGCGCGTTCGTCGCGGATGTCGGCTTCGGCGGCATGACGCTTTCCGCGCCGCTCGCGCTGCAAGGCGGTCTGGAGCAGATCACGCCGCACGGCGCATTCAGGCTGCAACGCATCGACTGGGACGCGGGACTGCCGAACTATCGGATGGAAGCGCTGATCGACGGAACGTGGACGGCCATCTACCGCTTCGACTTCGATCCGCAATACGACATCGACTACGAGATGTCGAACTACTTCGTCTCGACGTATCCGCAGTCGATCTTCGTGCATCACCTGCTTGCCGCGCGGCTCGCGCCCGGTCGCCGCTACGGTCTCTTCGACCAGCGTCTTTCCCTGCACGACGAGCGCGACGGCACCACGCATCGCGAACTGGTCGGCGTCGAAGCGCTTCGGCGCGTGTTGAGCGAGGACCTCGGCATTCGTCTGCCCGATGCGGACGGCTCCATTGCCTCGTCCGATCTCGACGCCGCGCTCGCGCGACTCGCGCAGTCCGATCCCGCCTGACGCATCGCGCCGATGTTCAAGAGCATTAAAACGCGCGGCCGCCGCGAATTCCACACGCATCATCGCAGCGCCATGCTCGCGCAACGGCTGCCCGCGTGGCGTTCGACGTTCGTGCTTGCGGGCGTCACCGCCGCGTTCCTCGCGCTCGCCGGGCGCGCGCTGTGGGTGCAGGTGGTGGATCACGCGTTCTATATCGGCGAAGGACAGAAACGCTACCAGCGAACGCTCGCGCTCGACGCCACGCGCGGGCGCATCGTCGACCGAAACGGCGCGATGCTCGCGGTCAGCCTCGCCACGTACGAAGTCTGGGCGAGCCCGAAGCGTTTCGACGCCGCCCGCGCCGACGACATCGCCAAGCTGCTCGACTTTCCCGCGAGCGAACTCGGCCGCCGCATCGGCACGGATCGCAGCTTCGTGCTGCTCAAGCGCCAGGTCGATGCAGAGACAGCCGAGCGCATCGCGGAAATCGGTCGCGCGGGCATCACGCTCGTGCCGGACACCAAACGCTTCTATCCCGAAGGCGAATCGGCGGCGCATGTCGTCGGCTTCACGGACAACGAGGATCGCGGTCAGGAAGGCGTGGAGCTTGCCGCCGACGCGCGCCTCGCCGGTTCAGCCGGGCAGCGCGAAGTCATCCGCGACCGGCTCGGGCGCGTGGTATCGCAGATCGGCGAAACGGAGATGCCGCAGAACGGCGAGACCATCCACTTGACGATCGACCGGCGCATCCAGCAACTCGCGCATTCGCAGCTCAAAGCGGCCGTCGCGAAGCATCGGGCGCGCGCCGGAAGCGTCGTCGTGCTGGACGCGAAGAACGGCGAAGTCCTGGCGCTCGCCAATTACCCGAGCTTCGATCCGAACGACCGCCGCCGTCTCACGGGCGACCAGCTTCGCAACCGCGCGCTCACGGATACCTTCGAGCCGGGGTCGACTATCAAGCCGCTCGTGGCCGCGCTCGCCATCGACCTGGGTCACGTGCGGCCGGACACGCGCATCGACACGAACCCCGGCACGCTCAAGATCGGGCCCAATGTGATTCACGACACGTCGAATCATGGCGTCATCACCGTGTCCGAGGCCGTGCAGATGTCCAGCAACGTGGCGCTGACGCAGCTCGCGCTGAAGATTCCCGCGCGGACCATCTGGGACAAGTACCGCGAATACGGCATCGGACAGGCGCCGGAACTGACGTTTCCCGGCGCGGCCACGGGACGGCTGCGCGCGCCGGAGCGCTGGAAGCCGATCGAGCAGGCGACGATGGCCTACGGCTACGGCCTGTCGCTCTCGCTCCTGCAGATCGCGCAGATCTACACGGCGTATGCGGGCGACGGGCGCTTTCATGCCGCGACGCTCATCCACGGCGAAACGCGCCGCGCGGGCACGCCGGTCGTGCAGCCCGCGACGGCCGCCGCCGTGCGAGACATGCTCGAAATGGCAATGGGACCGAACGGCACCGGACGCGCCGCCGCGGTCGAGGGCTATCGCGTCGGCGGCAAGACGGGCACGGCGCGCAAGCAGGTCGGGCGGTCGTATGCGGCGAACAAGTATCGCGCGTCGTTCGTCGGCATTGCGCCGATGAGCGATCCGCGCGTGATCGTCGCCGTGATGATCGACGAGCCGTCGGGCGGCGCGTACTACGGCGGGACCGTCGCGGGGCCGGTGTTCTCGGGCATCGTCGGAGGCACTTTGCCGCTCTTGGGCGTGCCGCCGGACGCGTAACCGAGGCGCTGCGCCTGAACAAGCGGAGCGCGTGCGGGCGCGGAGGTTGCTGCCATCGACACTGCGCCGAACTGTAAGACGCTGTGCTCTAATGGAGCGTTCGATTCCATACCCTCATACCGGGAAGATCATGAAGAAACTTGCCGCGGCCCTCGCGCTGCCCCTTCTCATTGCCGCTTGCGGCCGCTTTCATAACGAAGACGCCGGCCAGCCGGAAGTCGAAGCGGCATCGACGCATAACGAAGTTGCAAGCATCGTCCAGTGCATTACCGAGGAAGCCAAGAAACACAACGCCACCTATAAGCAGACGGCGATTCCGCAAGGCACCATGCTCGAATTCGGCGACTCGAACGTCGTCAAGGTCCGCTACGACAACGGCGAGACCACCTACCGCTTCTACCCCGGCGAGCGCCACGTGTCGAACATGTGGATCGAAGGCGCGGGCAAGAAGTGCGCGCCGTGAGCGGACGGGCCTAGCATCATGCGCTCTACACGGGCCATCAGCGCCGTCGAACGGCTCAAGACGCGCAGCGGCAATCCGCATTACGCGGCCGTGAGCATGCCGGGCGGCTACTTCTATCTGGTAGAACGCGCAGCCGAAGGCTCGAAGAAGCTGTGCGAGCCGTTGCCGATGGACGACTTCATCGCGTTCGTCAACGCGCGCGAACCCGCGAAACCGCGCAAGGTCAGCAAGCTCGACGAAGCGCTCGAAGCGCAGATCGGACGCAGCGGCAAGCGCGCGGAAAAGCCATCTTCCGACGACGCGGACTAGCCTCGCCGCCCGCCTCAGCATGCTCGGCGTGGCGCGGCGCAGCATCGAAAAACGCGCGAACCCCTTCATCAGTGTGCGATGACAGACGGAGGGAACAGGCCCCCGTTGCGTACATTTTTGCCAACGGTCGTACCGTTGGCAGCCGCCAAGCAAGACTGCGGATCACGCCTGCCGGTCACGCCCGAACAATTCAGAAAATGAGCAAGGGCCGCCCGCGACGTTTCAATAGAAAGCGCGTGGGTGAACGGGGTGCCCGTGCGATGGGAGACGCGAGACAGCGTCACGCCGCGCGGCTGAGAGGAAGACCAACAATGAAGAAGAAAGGCGACACCAAGGGCAGCCTGCTGCCCTCGGCGATGGCGGACGTCGAGTTGCAGCACATCGAACGCGCCGTGGCGCAGCTTCGCGCGATGAAGAGCCAGTCGTCCGGAACGCTCAACGTCGAATACTGGCGCGAGCGGCTCGCGGCCGTCGTCAGCGGCTACGCGCTCGTGCCCGCGCAGAAGCAGCGCATTCAGGCGCTGCGCGCGGCACTCGATGCCGTCCACATTCATCCACGCGACGGCGGCAGCCGCAAAAGGTCGACCAATAGGCTTTGGGCGAAAGCGGCCTGACCGCCGCTTTCGCCACCCGCGCCACGTGCGCGACGCTCATCGCCCGCACGGTCCGGCCGGCGGGCGCGCAGGCTCGCCAGCGAGAGGTTCGAGCCGCCATGGCGGAGGCGCTCCTCAGGCATCGTTCGTGCTCGGCTCTTGACTCACGAACTGCACGGAGACCTCATGTCCGCATCACGCAAAAGAATCGCCGCCACGCTGCTCGCGGGCTTCGCCGCCGCATACAGCGCGTGCGCCAGCGCGCAGATTACGAAGCCCGAAGGCTCGGATCAGCAGGAAAACCGCACGTCCGATTCGACCGCGCGGGCCAATCCGTCCGGCGTCGCAGTGCATGAGACGCAGAAGCCGCAGTCGAAGGACGCGGCGGGCGCATCGCGCGGCCCGACCGTCGGCAAGGAACACTCGACGAACGGCGCCGGCGGCTTCAACAACGGGCTGTACGGCACCGGCGCGGGCAACAACAAGTAGCGCGCGCCGCGCCGTACGTCGGCTTAGTCCGCTTAGTCCGCTTAGTCCGCGTTCTGCGGCGTGCCGTTGATTTCCGGCGCGATGGCGGCGTGATTGACGATCGCGACCAGCGACACGCCGCCGAGAATATTCCCGATGAGCGTCGGCGCGAGGAACACGAGGATATAGTCGGAGACGCTCGCCGCGCCCGACATGACCGCATAAGCCGCTTCGACGGAGCCCGCGATCACGTGCGAGAGCTTCGCGACCGCGACCGTGTACGTCACGAGCAGAATCGTGAGCAGACGCGCCGATTTCGCGCTCGGCAGCAGCCAGACCATCAACGCGATCAGCCAGCCCGCGAACAACGCTCGCGCCAACGTCACGCCGAAGCTGCCGGAATACGGCGCCTTCGCGACCTTGGCGAGCGCCTCGGTCACTTCAGGCGAGAACACGCCGGGAAGTTGCAGCAGGCCCGCGAAGATCGCCGTGCCGATCAGATTGAACACCAGCACGATGATCCACAGGCGCAAGGTCTTGGCGACCGTCTTCATGTCGCGGCGCGTGAGAACGGGCAGCACCGCCGTCAGCGTGCTTTCCGTGAAAAGCTGCTGCCTTCCGAGAATGACGAACACGAAGCCGATGGTATAGCCGAGACTCGTGACGAGGTGGCTCCCCTTCGACTCGGGCACCGCGCTTTCCAGTATCGACTGGACGAGAAACGAGAAGCCCATCGACAGGCCGGCGGCGAGCGCGGACCACATCAACGCGGCGAAAGTGCGCTCCATCGCCGCCTCGCCTTCCTCCCGCACGATTTCGTGAATGACGAGCGCGTGCGGCGTGGAATGCTCGGCCGCCTGTTCGCGTTGTGCATCGTCGAGATTCGGTGATTCCGCGCCTGCGGAACCCTCGCGCGAGCCGTCCTGCGTATCTGCCATGGTTGTGTTCTCCCTGAGAGCCGTTCGATGCCGGAACCGATGAACGGCAGGCGCTCATCGACAGCAGAAACGATGCCCGCATCAGGAAAACGAAAGCTGGCGCGAAGGCGAAAGTCGAAGCTAGCGCGCGATGCCCGAGTCGAGCGCGTCGTCGGCGGCATCGTAGCCGCGCCACCTGTAGAGCAGCGCGGAGGCCAGCCAGCATGCGGCGAAGAGGCCGATGACCGCATAGCCGAGCGCGCCGAAGTGGTCCGAGAGACGCGCGGCGAAGTCCCACAGCCCGCCTTTGAGTTGCAGGCGATCCGCGAGCAGGCCGAGCGCCTCGACGCTGCCGACGAACACCGCGATCACGACCGAGGCCAGCGTCACCGTGAGGTTGTAGTAGAGCTTGCGCACCGGCTTCATGAATGCCCAGCCGTACGCGCCGACCATCAGCAGGCTGTCGGCGGTATCGACCAGGGACATGCCGGCTGCGAACAGCACCGGGAACACGAGGATCGACCATACCGGCATGCCGCGCGCCGCTTCGGACGCGGCAATGCCCATCAGCCCGATCTCGGTCGCCGTATCGAAGCCGAGGCCGAACAGGAAGCCCAGCGGATACATGTGCCAGCTCTTGCCGATCAGCGCAAAGAGCGGCCGTGCGATGCGCGCGAGCGGGCCGCCTCCGACGACGAGCAGGTCGGCATCGTCGTCGTTCAGCGCGTCGCCGCGGCGCGCGCGCCGGAATGCGCGCCACACGCCGCGCAACACGACCAGATTCATCGCGGCGATGGCGAAGAGAAAAAACGCGGACACCGACGTGCCGATGAGCGCGCCGATTTCGCGGAATGCCGCAAAGCGCGCCTGCACGGCGAGCGCGGTGGCGGCGATGAGCGCGGTCGCGAGCATCACGACGGTCGAATGTCCGAGCGAGAAGAATACGCCGACGGAGAGCGGGCGCTCGCCGTGCTGCATCAACTTGCGGGTGACGTTGTCGATGGCGGCGATGTGATCGGCATCGACCGCATGGCGAAGCCCGAGCGAATACGCGAGCAGCGACGTGCCCATGAGCAGCGGATAGTGACGAAACGCGATGAGCGCCCAGAGCCACGCGAGCACGTTGAACGCAATGAGTCCGGCGAAAAGACGCGCGGAGCGGGCGGAATCGGTGGGTCGGGTCATAAGGGCGCGTGGCGGCGAAGAACCGGGGACAGCGTCAGAGAATACCTTGCTTCGGGTCGCGGCCAATATTCGCGTGCGGGCACGCGGCCGTGCGGCAGACGCGCATTGATTCGACATCCTATTCATTTCTTGGCGAAAGAGCGCGAAAAAACCGCTGCAATTCGCGCTGCGCGAAAAACATAGGCGTATTCGTTCGTTGGGCTTGCGGCGGCTCGCGGCTAACATGGCCCTTCGCCTTTCAGAGCCCGCCATGCCACGCTATCTCGACGACGCCCAACGCGATGCAATCCAGGATCGGCGCGCGTCGTGGCGCTGGCGCAGCGAATGGCCGACATGGCTCGTGATCGTCGCGGTGTACGGCGGCTGGTTCGCCGTCGCGACGAGCGCGCGCGCGCTCGGCATGCCGCTCGCGCTCGGGCTGCTCGCGGTGTTGTCGTGCTGGTACATGTCGCTACAGCACGAGTTGCTGCACGGGCATCCGACGCGCTGGCCGCTCGTCAACATGCTCTTCGGACTCGCGCCGCTCGCCGTGTGGTTTCCGTATGCGGTCTATCGCGCGTCGCATCTGCGTCATCACGACGATGCGCATCTGACCGTGCCCGGCCGCGATCCCGAAAGCTACTTCGTGACGCCCGAACAGTGGGCGAGCGCGGGCGTCGTATTGCGTGGCGCGATCGCCGCGCGCAACACGTTCGTGGGCCGCGTGCTGATCGGGCCGTGGTTCGCGATCGCCGCGTCGTGGCGGGAAGCGGCGCAGGCGATTATCGATCGCGACTGGCGGATCGTCGCGAGCTGGCTCGTGCATCTCGCCGCGCTGGCGGCGCTCGCGTGGTGGCTCGACACTCGATGCGGCGTGCCGTGGCGCGCGTTCGCAGGCGTGGGCTATGCGGCGCTCGCGCTTGCTTCGGTGCGATCGTTCCACGAACATCGCGCGGCCGGCGCAGAGCGTGAGCGAACGGTCATCAACGAGGCCGCGTGGCCGTGGCAGCTGCTTTTCCTGAACAACAACTACCACGCGGTGCACCACGACCTGCCGGGCGCGCCGTGGTTCGCGCTGGCTGCAATCTATCGCGAGCGGCGAGACGCGTATCGGGCGAGCAATGGCGGGTTTGTCGTGGAAGGATACGGCGAGTGGTTCCGGCGGTATGCGTTCGCGGGGGCGGTCGCGCCGGTGCATCCGTTCGCGGGCTCGGGCGAGGACACAGCAGTGCGAACGTTCGGGCATCCGGACGGCGCCAAGGCGGCTTCGGGCGGCTTGTGACGCGGGGACCGGCCGGTCCGTTCGGCAGGCTTGACGCTGCATCGCCTCGACGGCCGCACGGCAAACCGTCTGTTACGAAGACGGAGACGCCGCAGGCCTAGTCCTTCCATGGCGAGACGCGCCGCTGCGAATACCGCTACGATGCGACATCCCCTGCCAGTACCCGACGATGCACTGGACCGCCGCCCTGCCGATGTACAACGTCACGCCTGCGCTCGCCGCCGACTGGCGCGCGTTGCTCGATGCCGTGCACGCCCGGCTCGCCGACAGGCTGAAGGCCCGCGGCGATACGCTCGGCATCGCCGACGCCGTTTCCGACCTGAGCGCCTTCTGGCTGCGCGAGGACCTGCTGCTGTCGCAGACGTGCGGTTATCCGCTGCTGCATGCGCTCGATGATCGCGTGCAACTGGTCGCCACGCCCGATTTCGACGCACCCGGCTGCGAGAACGGCGGCTACCGCAGCGTGCTCGTCGCGGGCGCGCATGTCAACGCGGCGTCGCTCGCCGACTGCCGCGGGCTGCGCGCCGTCTACAACGACGACGATTCGAATAGCGGCATGAACCTCTTCCGTCATGCCGTGGCGCCGTTTGCGCAGGGCTCGCGCTTCTTCGATTCCGTGGCGAAGAGCGGCGGACATCTCGCGTCGCTGCATGCGGTCGCGATCGAGCGAAGCGCGGATATCGCCGCCATCGACTGCGTGACGCTCGCATTCGTGCGCGCGCATCGGCCGGAACTGGCGGCCGGCGTGCGCGAGCTCGGCGTGACGGCGAGCGCGCCCGCGCTGCCGTTCATCGCGTCGAAGCGCGTGCCGCGCGAAATCGTCGATGCGCTCGCCATCGCGCTCGGCGATACCGTCGCGCAAGACTCGGCACTCGCGCGCCGGCTGCGGCTCAAAGGCTTCCTGCGCCTCACGCAGGCGGATTACGCGCCGATTCTTCGCTACGAACGCGAAGCGGCGGAGCGCGGCTATCCGGTGCTGGCATAGCGTCGGCGGATACTTCGCTCAGGACCATCGGCTCGCGACCGCTTCGGCAGACTTCGCGGACTTTCGGCACAATCGAATATCCAACGCGTGGCCGCGTCGAGGCCGCTCTTCCCATGCGCATGTCGCGCCGCCACGCCATCACGCTGCAGCACGCCAAACTCGCAATGATCCCCTTCTCGCTGCTGGACCTCTCGCCCATTCCGCTCGGCTCCACCGCCGCCGACGCCTTCGCTCATTCGCTCGATCTCGCGCAGCACGCCGAACGCTGGGGCTACCGGCGCTACTGGCTCGCCGAGCATCACAACATGACGGGCATCGCCAGCGCGGCCACTTCGGTGGTGATCGCGCACATCGCGGCAGGCACCAAGACGATTCGCGTCGGCTCCGGCGGCATCATGCTGCCGAATCACGCGCCGCTCGTCATCGCCGAGCAGTTCGGCACGCTCGCCTCGCTGTTTCCCGGCCGCATCGACCTCGGACTCGGGCGCGCGCCGGGCACCGACCAGACGACCGCCCGCGCGCTGCGCCGCGACCTGCAAGGCAGCGCCGATTCGTTCCCCGACGACGTCGTGGAGCTTCAGCGTTATTTCGCCGATCCGGTGGAAGGCCAGCGCGTGCGCGCGGTGCCCGGCGCGGGCTTGCATGTGCCGATCTGGCTGCTCGGCTCGTCGCTCTTTTCCGCGCAACTGGCGGCGGCGCTCGGCCTGCCGTTCGCGTTCGCGTCCCATTTCGCGCCGGATTACCTGATGACCGCGTTGCACGTCTATCGCTCGCAATTCCGGCCGTCCGCCACGCTGGACAAGCCTTACGCGATGGTCGGCGTGAACGTCTTCGCCGCCGACACCGCCGACGAAGCCCGCTTCCTCTTCACATCCCTGCAACAGCAGTTCATCAATCTTCGACGTGGCACGCCGGGACAACTGCCGCCGCCCGTCGAATCCATTGCGTGGACGCCGGCCGAGCGCGCGGGCGTCGAGCACTCGCTGTCGTGCTCGGTGATCGGCGATCGCAGCGACGTGGAAGCCGGGCTGCGCTCGGTCATCGACCAGACGCAGGCGGACGAACTCATCGTCACGGCGCAAGTTTTCGACCATGCGGCGCGCTTGCGTTCGTTCGAGATCACGGCGCAGGTCCGCGACGCCATCGCCGGCAACGCCTGAGGGCGCAAGCGGGCGCAAAACTCGCGCGCTGGACGCCTGCGCATTTGACAGGCAATAATGAGATACCGGAGCGCGCCCGCGCAGGCGCCGCGCTTCGCGTCCGCCGTATCCGCCCTGTTTCGTCCCTGGAGCGCGCACGCCATTCGCTGCGCGCGGCTGGGCGATGCAGCGGAACAACAACAAATGCGTCGCAAGACGGGAGGAAGAATGTCGATGCCGAGAAGCGCAGCCACCGGAGCCATGACGCTCCTGACCGAATATGACGACACCACCGGCCAGGAAGTGCGCTCGTTGAAGCTCGAACCCGCTGCTGACGGCAAGGCCGTGCTGCTGATCGAGATCGATGAACGCAAACCCGGCATTCATCGCGAAGTCCGTTATGAAATAACGCCGGCGGAACTCATTGCCGCGATTCGCGCGCACGGCGCGGAATTACCGGGAGAACAACATTCGCGTTAAAACTTTTTAAACGCTGCCAAGACCGGCATACAATACAAGTGGAGCGAGCCTTTCGGCCGCCGCCTCGTCGCGGCGGCGCGGCATGCCCCTCTGCGGATCGCGGTTTTCGGCGTGACTTCCCGCACGCACTCTTGTCGTGCGTCCGTCGCGGTGATCCTCGAGCGAGTGAATGGACCGAACCGGCTCTATTCGGCGCATGCGTCAATGAGTCTGGCGGATTAAAACAGCCTCGCGGTAAATACACCAATTGACGAGCGGCAAACACTGCGCCACGCTTGGTAATACATATATTTAAGTCATCGAACCGCCCCGGTCCGCGCGGGGCATGGGTTCGTCTTCTGCAAATCAAAAAGCTGAATCAGGAAAGCCGTGGACGAAAGAAAGCGAGATAGCATCATTGCGTACTTGCGCAGCCGAATGGCCGAATTCGGGATTACCGAAACTGCTCTGGCCGAAGCATTAGCCGAAGCGCAGGCCGCGCCTCCTGCACCGCCCACGTTCACCAGGACCAACGGGAACGCGGCGAATGGCGCGCCGAAACCGCATCGCGCGATGCCGAAATTGCCGTCCGTGCCGATATCGAACGGCGCGAGTCCGGTTTTCCGAAACGCGAGCGGCGACACGTGGGACGGCGTCGGCGACATGCCGGAATGGTTGAAACGCGCGGTACATGCGGGCCAGGATATCGAGTTCTATCGCGTTTGACGTGTCCGCGAGGCTTGGTCCTTGTCCACGACTGACGAAAATCAGTCGCACCACCGAAAACCGACACCCGCAGCGTTGCTCGCCGCGCCTCGTGCATGGGCCGAATACGCGCGCCGATCCGCCCATAGGCAATTCACGCTCAATATTCAAGCCGAAATATTTTCGGCCATGCGTGTCCATTGCGCCGTAAAACGTTTATTGGTAGCCCAAAGTAGCCGGCCTGGCTTTCGCGGCCGCGCATCCTTTCGCCGTTGAGCACGCCCGATCGAGTTCCGCAGTCTCCCGACAAGGAGCCACGCATGAACGCATACGGACGCCGTGACGCCGCGCCCCGTCTGAACGCGCCCTGCGCCTCCGAGGCGCTCTCCACCGCGCGCGGCTGCGCCGCCGGGCTGTGCGGCTGACCGGCCGCGCCAAGAAGCCGCGGACCGCGACCGAGCGACCAGCGCGATGCCGTCCCGCCCCGCCACCCTTCCGAGCGTCGTCCGGCGCATGACCGCCGGGCGCAGACTGCTGGAAGGCGCATCGGTAGAGACGGTCGCGGACGAATTGCATCTCTCGGTGCAAACAGTGCGCCGCTACCGCGCCATCGTGTCGGACGGCGGGCTCGATGCGCTCGCGAAAATGGGCGTCGGCGGGCGCACGTCCGTGCTGGATCGGGACGCGCTCGACTGGATCGCGGCCGCGTTGCAGAATTCGCCGCGCAAATACGGCTTTCCGAGCGACGCGTGGACCAATGCGCGTCTGCGCGAGCTGATCGAGCGGCGCTTCGGCGTGCGCTTCTCGCGCGTGTATGTCTGGCAGATCGCGACGAACCTGGGCCTCGCGCACCGGCTGTCGAAGTCGCGTCGATAGTTAGTCTTGCTTATCGTATGACGAAGGCGGAGCATGCAGCCGCTCCGCCGCGTCTTTCAGAAATTGAAACGATCGATATTGCTCGCATCGAACGTGGTCGGCGGCCCGAGAATCACTTCGCCGCTCTTGCCCACGGTACGCTTCCCGAGCTTGCCGGCCTCGAACGAATCGCCTTCCTTGCCCGTGATGGTGCCGGACGCGAGGTTTGCAGCCGCGAACGCCGCAAGGTAGCCCAACTGGCCCGGGTCCCACAACTGGAACGCCTGCACGGTGCCGTTCTTGATGAACGCGCGCATCTGGTTCGGCGTGCCGAGGCCCGTCACGACGACCTTGCCCTTGGCCGGCGAACCGGAGATATAGCGCGCCGCCGCGGCAATGCCTACAGATGTCGGCGCGACGATGCCCTTCAGGTTCGGATACGCCTGCAACAAGCCCTGCGTTTCCACGAACGATTTCTGGTCATCGTCGTTGCCGTACGCGATCTTAACGAGCTTCATCTTCGAATACTCGGGCTTCTTCAACTCCTCCTGCATCCATTTGATCCACGTGTTCTGGTTCGTCGCGTTGGGCGTGGCCGACAGAATCGCGAATTCGCCTTCGCCGCCGACCAGCTTCGACAGCAATTGAATCTGCCCGCGCCCGATGGCCTCCGACTCGGCCTGGTTCACGAAGATCTGCCGGCCTTCGGGTGCCGTGTCGGAATCGAACGTAACGACCTTGATGCCCTGCGACATCGCTTTCTTGAGATACGGCACGAGCGCGTTGGCATCGTTGGCCGCGATCACGATGGCGTTCTGGCGCTGCGTGATGAGCGTGTTGATATAGCTGACTTGCGACGACGCGCCCGCGTCCGACGGGCCGACGACCTTGCCATCGCCCTTCATTTCCTTGATCGCGGCCATGCCGCCATCGTCGGCGATCACCTCATACGGGTTGTTGATCTGTTTCGGCACGAAGGCGATCTTGAGGCCGCTTTTCACTTCGGCGGCGCTCGCGGTCAGCGCCACGGTAACGGCCAGGAAGGCCGCTGCGAGCATCGGGCCGCGTGCGAATCGATAGGGATTTTTCATGTCGGAACGTCTCCTGTCATTGCGCGCAGGCCCTGAAAACAGGCTTCGCGCGGGTTATCAACGCGGGGTATAACGGTTCGTCATAGGGTCTGCGTCATCAGGCGTTTCTCTCGTACTGCGCGCCAGCGCGCGACCAGGTTCGGTATCAGCACCGACGAAAGCAGCAACGCGCCGGTCACGATGGTGAGCGTTTCGCTCGATACGTCCGCGAGCGTCAACGCATTGCGCAGCACGCCGATGATGACGAGCGACAGCAGCACGCCGATCATCGAGCCGCGTCCGCCGAAGATGCTCACGCCGCCGAACAGCACCGCGGCGATGACGGACAGCTCGAAGCCTTCGCCGTTGTCGCCGCGCGCGCTCGTGAAGCGCAGCGTATAAACGATGCCCGCGAGCGCCGACATCGCGCCCGACATCATGAAGAGCCTGAGCTTCGTCTTGCCGACGTCGATGCCGGAGAACTGCGCGGCTGTCGGGTTCGCGCCGATGGCATAGAGGCTGCGTCCGAAGGGCGTCGCCTGCAACAGAACCGTGAAGACGATGGCGCCCGCGATCACGAGCAGGAACGGCGTGGGCAGGAACGTATCGCCGACCGTGTCGATGCCGAACGCCGTGTACGACGCGGGGAAATCAGCGATGGCCTGATCGCCGAGCAAGACGTACGCAAGGCCGCGAAAGAGCGCGAGCGTGCCGATGGTTACGGCAAGCGAAGGCAAGCCGAAGCGCACGATGACGAGTCCGTTCAGCAGCCCCGCGAGCGTCCCTGCGACGAGCACGATGGCGATGACGAGCGGCATCGGCAATCCCATGTGCCAGAGCACGGCCATCAGCGCGCTCGATGCGCCGAGCACCGACGCCACCGACAAGTCGATCTCGGCCGCCACGATGACGAGCGTCATCGGCAGCGCGATCAACGCGATCTCGGTGAAATCGGCCAGCATGTTCGACAGATTGGCCGACGACAAAAACATGGGCGCGATCGCGCGCCCTGCCACGAGCGAGACGACGAGCACGATGACGAGCATCGCCTCCCACTGCAAATGACGGCGTTTCGCGATAGACAAAGCCGAGTCGGGTTTAGCCATGATCGCGTTTCCTCATCATGCGGCGCGCGACAGAACGCGCGAGCAACGTATCGAGCGTGATCGCCGCGACGATCAGCGCGCCTTGTATCGCCTGCTGCCAGAAGGGCGACACGCGCAGCACCACCAGCGCGATATTGATGACGCCGAGCACCAGCGCGCCGAGCGTCGCGCCCGCCACCGTGCCGACGCCGCCCGTGATCGCGACGCTGCCGACAACCGCCGCCGCGACCACTTGCAACTCGATGCCCTTCGCCGTGCTGGCATCTACCGTGCCGAAACGCGCGAGCCACAGCACGCCGGCAAGTCCCGCAATCCCGCCCGACAGCAAGAAGCCGATCATCACGCGACGGTCCACGCGAATGCCTGCGAGCCGCGCCGCTTCGGAATTCGATCCGATCGCGTAATGCTCGCGTCCGCCGCGATACTGCTTCAGATACACGGACAGCGCGACCAGCACGACAAGCGCGATCAACACGAGATTCGGCACGCCGAGCAACGAGCCGGTCGCGATTCTCGCGAACGCATCGGGCAGGCTCGTCGCGTTGATCTGTCCGCCGTGGACCCATGCGTAATCCGCGCCGCGCACGATATAAAGCGTCGAAAGCGTGGCAACGAGCGACGGCACGCGGCCGAACGTGACGAGCGCGCCGTTCAACGCCCCGATCAGGAGTCCGATGCATATCCCGGCGAGCATCGCGACGGCTACGGGCATATGCGGAAACACGACGAACAGGCTGCCGACCGCATACGCGCTAACGCCGACGATCGACGCCACCGACAAGTCGATGTGCCGCATCAACATCACGATGGTCATGCCCGCCGTGAGCAAGCCGATGATCGACACGTTGAGCAATACGTCGCGCAGGTTTTGCAGGTTGAGGAAGTCGGGCTTCACTGCCGCCGTCGCGCCGACGAGCACGAGCAGCACGACGAAGAGCGTCAACTCGCGGCTCTTCGCGATGGATGCGGCGAAGCCGTCGCGCTTGTCTTGCGCGGCGGGCATGGCGGGCAAGCTGGGAGAGTGTCGTGTCATCATGCCGCGTGACCCAATGTATGCGCAGGCGCGCCCAATGCCGCGCTCATTACGCGTTCCTCGTTCGCATCGGCGCGGGCGATGTCCGCGCTGATACGGCCTTCGTGCATCACGAGCACGCGGTCCGCCATGCCCAGCACTTCGGGCAGTTCGCTCGATATCATCAGCACAGCCATGCCCTCCTTCACGAGTTCCGCGAGCGTGCGGTAGACCTCGGCCTTCGCGCCCACGTCAATGCCGCGCGTCGGCTCGTCGATGATGAGCACCTTGGGGTTCGTCGCCAGCCACTTGCCGAGCACGACCTTCTGCTGATTGCCGCCCGACAGCGTGCCGACGGGCGCATCCAGATCGCTGGCTTTCAGGCGAAGGCGCTTGCCCCAGTCCGCGGCGAGCGAGGCTTCGCTACGCGACGAGATGAGACCGTGCCGCATCAGTCGCCCGAGCACGGTCAACGACGCATTGCGCGCGATGGACAACTCCATCGCGAGTCCTTGCGCGCGCCGGTCCTCGGGCACGAGCGCGAGTCCCGCTCGCACGGCCGCAGCCGGCCTGCCGAGTTCTATCGTGTCGCCGCCGACCCTGACTTCGCCGGCATCGACCGGATCGATGCCGAAGATCGCGCGCGCGACCTCGCTTCTTCCCGCGCCGACGAGACCTGCCAGCGCGACGATTTCGCCCGCGCGTACATCGAACGACACGTTCTTGAATACGCCTTCTCGCGTCAGATTGCGCACGGAAAGACGCACATCCCCCGGCAAAACATCGGCCTTCGGGTAGAACGTGTCGAGATCGCGGCCCACCATTTTGCTCACAATGGAATCGATAGTCATGTCCGCGGTCAGCGCGTCGTGAACCTTTACGCCGTCGCGCATGATCGTCATGCGTTGGGTCAGCGCAAAGACTTCATCGAGTCGATGCGTGATGAACAGCACCGCCGCGTTGCGCTCGCGCAGCCCGCGTACGATCGCAAAGAGCCGCTCCACTTCCGGCAGCGAAAGCGCGGCGGTCGGCTCGTCCATGATGAGCACGTTCGCATCGAGCGAGAGCGCCTTGGCAATCTCGACGACCTGCTGATCCGCAATGGACAGCCCGCGCACGAGCCGTTGCGCGCGCATGCTGACGCCGAGCGAGGCGAGCAACGCATCCACTTCGCGATGCATTTCGTCATAGCGGATACGCCCCAGCCGGTCGCGCGGCTGGCGTCCCATGTAGATGTTCTCCGCGATGGAGAGATCCGCGAAGAGCGTCGGCTCCTGATAGATCACCGCGATGCCGGCATTGCGTGCTTCGGCGGGATTCGCGAAACGCCGCGCCGCGCCGTCGACCAGCAGTTCCCCCGCATCCGGCTGATAGACGCCCGCGAGCAGCTTGACGAGCGTGGACTTGCCCGCGCCGTTTTCGCCGAGCAGCGCGTGCACTTCGCCGGGGAAAAGCTGCAAGCTCGCGTCGCCGAGCGCGCGCACGCGGCCGAATGACTTGCTCGCGTGCCGCATTTCAAGCCTTGGTGTCATCGGACGTCTCCTGCTTAGATGCGGTAAATACTTTCTGCATTCCGAACGAATAATGCTTCCTTCTCACTCGCGCTGGCGTCCTCGACGATTCGCGCATACGCGTTCCATATGGCCGTGAAAGAGCCGAACAAGCGGTCCACCGGAAAGTTCGATGCGAACATGGCGCGCTCGCTGCCGAAGGTGTCGATGGTTTCGAGCACATAAGGACGGAAGCTCTCGACGGTCCATTGATGGTCGAACATTGCGAGACCGCTGATTTTCACCGCGACGTTCGGGCACGCCGCCAGCGCGCGCATCCCTTCCCGCCACGCGCGATACCCCGCTGGCGACGCGCGATCCACGAACATGCCCGCGTGATTGACGATGAATTGCGTGTCGGCATGTTCCCGCGCAAGCTGCGCGGCATCGAGCATCTGCGATGGATAAAGCTGCAAGTCGAAAGACAAACCGAAGCGCCTCAGCAACGCGAAATGCTTGCGCCATTGCGACTCGTGCATATAGTGGCGGCCCACGTAGTCATAGAGCGGGTTGTGATGCACGTTCAGTATCTGGCGAATGCCGCGCGTATTCGCAAACGCCGCGTGCGCTTCGAGCACTTGTGGCGCGTCGTCGCGCGACAGATCCGCGCCCGCGACGATGCCGTTCGGCAGGCCGCGCCCTTCGCCATCCGCAATGCCTTGCAGCCAGCGCGTCTCTTCCACCGGATCGGCGGGATCGTGATTCGCATCGACATGCACGAGCTTGAGCACGTCGATGCCTTCTGCATCCCGCAGCAAGTCGGCGAGCAGATAGTCGTGCTGCAACTCGCGCGCATCGCCGACGAAGGACGTCTGCGGATTGGCGAGCCACGGGTAATGGTGCGTGGAAAGGTCCCAAAGATGAATATGCGGATCGACAACCTGCATGGTGATGTCCTCGCGGCTCGGGCTGATTCACGCAAGATGAAACACGGGCGCAAGCGCAACGGCGACGGGCGCGTTGTCCGCATGCGTCTCCATCAGTTCCGCCATGAAGTCCCACCATCTGCACATGATGGGCAAGTTCGGCAGCGCGTCGGTCGTGTGTGTGTCCGTGCGCTTGTATGTCGCGAAGAGAAGACCTGTCGCTTCGTCCAGAAATATCCAGTACTCGCGGATGCCGGCCGCATGCAATGCATCGGCCAGTTCGGGCCATAGCTCGCGATGGCGCCGTTCATATTCCTCGCGCATGCCCGGCTTCAGGGTCATGCGAAAAGCCACTGTCTCCATGGCGGCCGCCTTCTTATGTTCGATGCGCCGTGTCTTTGCGATCAGGCGCGTTATGGCTGCGACTATAATGCGCCGACCGATAGCACGACAATCCGAAAGCAGGATTGGCCGATCGCAAAACCGTATCAGCGAACATCGTTGCGCTGCATCATGCGGGCCTCTTTAATGAACCAGAACGTCTCACAGGTCGCGCTCGTCAATCGCCTCAAGTTCAAGCATCTGGCGCTGCTCGTCGCGCTCGACGACACGCGCAATCTTCATCAGGCCGCGGACAACATCAACGTCGCGCAGCCGAGCGCGAGCCGCATGCTCGCGGATATCGAAGAAGCGTTCGGCTTCCAGCTCTTCGAGCGCAATGCGCGCGGCATGCATCCGACGCCGCTCGGCACCGCCACGCTCGCCTACGCGCGCCGCTCGCTGGCGGACCTCACGCGCTTCGCCGACGATCTCGACAACAAGCGCCGTGGCGGTCACGGACAACTGACGGTCGGCGCGATCATGGGCGCGGCGCCCGACGTGCTCGCGATGGCCGTCACCGAACTAAAATCCGAGCGCCCGCTGCTCAACGTACGCATACTCGGCGAAACGAGCGATCAGGTCGTGCAACTGCTGCATCGCCGCGAAGTGGATCTGGCGCTAGGCCGCCTGACCACGCCGCTACAGCACAACGATTTCGACTTCGAACCGCTCGCACGCGAAGCCATGCGCCTCGTCGTGCGCGCGAAGCATCCGCTTGCAAGCAAGGCTTCGCTCGAACTGGACACGCTCGTCGGCTGGCCGTGGATTCTTCAGCCGATCACGAGTCCTGCGCGCGGTCTCTTCGAGGAAGAACTCGCGCGCGCCGGATTGACCACGCCTGCCGATATCGTCGAATGCGCGTCCATCTTCGCGACGCTGCAACTGCTGCAAAACAGCGATGCCGTCGCCATGCTGCCCGAGTCCGTTGTGCGCGACTATCTGCGCGCGCAACTGCTCGTGGAGCTGCCCGTCGAGATCGGCAAAAGCCTGTCGGGCTTCGGCCTGCTGCGCCGCAAGTTCGAAACGCTGAACGAACCGGCCGAGTACTTCATCGCATTGCTGCGCAAATACTCGGCCGTTTCGCTCGCCGTCACTGCAAGTTGACGAAGAGCCCGCCGTCGACCAACAAGGACGCGCCCGTCACATAGCGCGCGCGGTCCGAAGCGAGAAACACCACGCATTGCGCAACATCGTCCGGTGCGCCGAGACGGCCGAGCGGAATGCGCTTTTCCATGTAGGCGCGCTTGTCGGCATCCGACAAGTCTTCGGCGTTCAGGTCCGTCGCGATGGTGCCGGGCATCACGGAATTGCAGCGAATGCCGTAGGCCCCGAGCGCGATGGCGCACGACTGCATGAGCGAATGCACGCCCGCTTTCGTCGGCGTGTAATGCGTCTGCATGCCGCCGCCGACGAGCGCGCTGATCGAACTCGTCGCGACAATCGCGCCGCCCGTGCCTTGCGCCTTCATCTGATTCGCGGCGGCCTGCGTCACATAGAACGCGCCGTTCAGATTCACCGCGACCGTCGTTTCGTACACGGAAGGCGGCATGTCGAGGAAAGCATGAAAAGGACAGATGCCCGCATTGCTCGACAGCACGTCGACGCGCCCGAACGCTTCCACCGTGCGCCGCACCAGTTCGAAGCCCGTCTCGCGCTCCGCGACGTTGCCTTCGACGGCAATCGCGCGACGGCCGAGCGACTCGATCTCGCCGACGATCGACTCCACCGCCGATGCCTTGCCGTAGGACTGGTCGTTGTCGCGCCAGTAATTGATCGCGACGTGCGCGCCTTCGCGCGCGCTCGCCAGCGCAATCGCCCGCCCGATGCCGCGCGAGCCGCCCGTCACGATCACGACTTTGTTCTCTAGCAGCATGTGACGCCTCGTCAGTGGGTATAAGGCCGCGCCAGCGCGCATTCGGGGTTGAGCCGCACGCCGAAGCCCGGCGTCTCCGGCACTTTCATGCGTCCGTTGACGGGCACCGGCTCATCGAGCAGCAAGGGCGTGAACATGGGCACGACCTGATCGGCTTGCGGCGCCATCATCAAAAATTCGGCGAACGGCGAGTTGTGGCGCGTCACGACGAAGTGATAGCTATAGACCGACGACCCGTGGGGCACGACGAGCACGTTATGCGCATCCGCCATCGCCGAAATCTTGATGAGTTCCGTGATGCCGCCGCACCAGCCGACGTCCGGCTGCACGAGGTCCGCGCAGCCCATCTCGAACAGCATCCGGAAGCCCCAGCGCGTCGCTTCGTGCTCGCCCGTCGTCACCATCATGCCGCGCGGAACGGAGCGGCGCAGTTCGGCGTAGCCCCAATAGTCGTCGGGCGGCAGCGTTTCTTCCAGCCACTTCAGGCCGTATTCGTGCGCAGCCGTGGCGAGCCGCTTCGCGTAATTGAGATCGAGCGACATCCAGCAGTCGAACATGAGCCAGAAGTCGTCGCCCACTTTCGAGCGCATGTCGGCGAGCTTCGCAATGTTCGCGGCGAGCCCTTCTTCGCCTTCCGCCGGACCGTGCTGCAACGGCATCTTCCCGCCGATGAAACCCATTTGCTTCGCGAGGTCCGGCCGCGCGCCGGTCGCATAAAACTGCAATTCGTCGCGCACGGGGCCGCCGAGCAGCTGAAACACCGGCTCCTTGCGCACCTTCGCGAGCAGATCCCAGAGCGCGAGATCGACGCCGGAAATCGCGTTCAGCACGATGCCCTTGCGGCCGTAGTAGAGCGTCGCGAAGTACATCTGGTCCCACATTTTCTCGATGTCCGTCACGCGCTGGCCTTCGATGAAACGCGCGAGATGCTTTTCGACGATGAACGCGCCGATTTCGCCGCCGGTCGTCACCGCGAAGCCGACGGTGCCATCGCTCGCTTCGATCTCGACGACGAGCGAGCCGAGCACGTTCAGCCCGAACGACTGCCGGCTCTGTCGATATTCGGGGTAGCGCGCCATTGGCGTGGCGATGTGATCGTCGATCCAGTGATCGGCTCCCTGATCGTGATAATCGGCGCCGCCGCCGCGAACCACGAAAGCGCGAACCTGGCGAATGGTGGGCATGGACATGGTTTCGTCTCCGTATGTTGGAATGGTCAGGACGCGTTCGCGGGCCTGGGGCGATCGGCGCGAGATTCGGGCGCCGCGCCGCGCGCCGGCACGCGCACGAGCGCGACGATCACGAGCGCTGCCAGCACGCTCGCCGCGCCGAGCACGACCAGCCCGGCGCTCGCGGAATGGAAAGCGGCGTCGGCGGCGTTGCGGGCCATCGGCGCAAAGAAACCGCCGAGTCCGCCGAGCGAGTTGATGAGCGCGATGCCCGCGGCAGCGGCTGCGCCGGTCAGGTAACGCGTCGGAAAGGTCCAGAAAAGCGGCTGCGCGGCGATGAATCCGCTGGCGGCGCAACACAGCGCGATCAGCGAGACGATGGGCGCGCCCGCGACGCCCGATACGGCGATCGCGACGCCCGACATGACGAGCAGCGCGACGGCGCACGCGCGATGCGTGCCGGTGCGATCCGCGTAACGCGGCACGATCCACGTCACGACGACCGCCGCGATCCACGGCAGCGCGGTGACGAGCCCGACGCGAAAGCCGACTTTCGTGCCGAGCAGCGCGGCCACTTGCTGCGGCAGATAGAAGACGACGCCGTACACCGCCGCCTGAATCAGAAAGTAGACGCAGCACAAGACGAGCACGCGCGGATCGACCAACGCGGCGAGCACGCGATGCGGCCCGTGCGACGACGCGGCGCGGGCGTCCTCAGCGAGGCGCGCGACGAGCCAAGCGCGCTCGTCCTGCGCGAGCCAGCGGGCGCGGGCGGGATCGTCGTCCAGATACCAGAACGCCCACGCGCCGACGAGCGAGGCGAGGAGCCCTTCGACCAGAAAGAGCCACTGCCAGCCGGCAAAGCCCAGCACGCCATGCAGATCGAGCAGCAGTCCCGAAAGCGGCGCGCCGAAGATAAACGCGAGCGGCGCGCCGAAATAGAACACGCCGAGCGCCCGCGCGCGCGAGTTCTGCGGGAACCAGCGCGTCAGGTAATAGACGATGCCGGGGAAGAAGCCCGCTTCCGCCACGCCGAGGAGAAAGCGCAGCGTGTAGAACGCGGTCGCGGAATGCGCGAAAGCCATCGCGGATGAAACGAGGCCCCACGTGACCATGATGCGGCACATCCACAGCTTGGCGCCCACGCGATGCAACAGCAGATTGCTCGGCACCTCGAAGATCGCGTAGCCGACGAAGAACACGCCCGCGCCGAACGCGAACGCGGCGTTCGTGAGGCCGGTGTCCTGCTGCAAGGCCTTCTGCGCGAAGCCGATGTTCGCGCGATCCAGGAACGCGAGCACGTACATCAGCAAGAGGAACGGCAGCAGCCGGCGCATCACGCGGGACGTGACAGCGCCTTCCGCCGCGGCGGAGTGGTCCATGTCTCTCTCCAGTGAAGCGCGCGGTCAGTAAGTCGCGCGTCCGCCCGACAAGTCGAACACCGCGCCCGTGCTGAACGCGCAGTCCTCGGACGAGAGCCACAGAATGAGCGACGCCGCTTCCTCCGGCATGAGGAAGCGGTTCATCGGGATCTTGGAGAGCATATAGTCGATGTGCTGCTGCGACATCGAATCGAAGATCTCGGTTTTCGCCGCGGCGGGCGTGACGGCATTCACGAGAATGTTCTTGCCCGCGAGTTCCTTGCCGAGCGACTTCGTGAGCCCGATCAGTCCGGCCTTCGACGCGCTGTAGTGCGAGGCGTTCGGGTTGCCTTCCTTGCCCGCGATGGACGCGACATTGACGATGCGGCCGTAACCGTTCTTCAGCATGTGCGGCACGACCGCGCGGCAAGTGAGATACGGCCCGATCAGGTTCACGTCGATCACGCGGCGCCACACGTCGGGCGCCAGTTCCCACGTCGAACCGTTGCCGCCGGTGATGCCCGCGTTGTTGACGAGCACGTCGATCTTGCCTTGCGCGGCGAGCGTCGATTGCACGGCGGCATTGACGGACGCTTCATCGGTCAGTTCGACGACCGACTCGCTGACGGTGCGCGCTTCGTGTTTCGACGCGAGTTCGGCGCGCGTGCGCTGAAGCCGCTCGGCGTCGACATCCCACAGCGCGACGTTCGCGCCCGAAGCCAGCGCCCGCTCGGCGACCGCGAGCCCGATGCCCCGCGCGCCGCCGGTGATGACCACAGTGCGTTCCGCCAGATCGATCCGGTTCATGCCTTGTCTCCTGTTTGTGTTGTCGATAGCACTATAGTCGGCCAGCGATAACGCAACAATTCGAATGGGCGATCGTTCGATAACGAAACCGGATCGGCGAGTGTGTACGCGTCAGTGGCGATCGTCGATGGGCCGCTGCGTCGCCCCAAAGCGTATGGGCGCAGGCGCCGTTTGCCGGCTGCCGCGCCGAAACACCTTATCGGCATATAGGGCGAAGGCGAAAAGCGCGGCCACACCGACCGGACAAAGCAATAGCGCAGCAACGAACATGATGAGATTCCTCGAACAGAGCTGCGAAGCAGTGTATCCGGGGAACGTCGGCTAACTAACACAAAGCTGAAGCATTCGCCGCTTAACATCCCGAAACGACTTTTCGAACTAAGACGATGGAACTGGGCGTGCACGGCAGTACGGCGAACAGCAGGCACGGACGTTGCTAAACGCTCTGCACCGTCGACCGACCAGGCGCGCGCCGCGCGCACCGACGACCACTTATCCAACAAAAACAGCATGTTCACACCAAAGCCTTGTACCGCTACTTGCGTTCTCGACGGAATGCCCGTCACCCTCACCTACTACCCCGACACCACGCTTTTGCGCATCACCGACGCGGCCGGCCGCTGTGTGCGTGAAACGCGCTGGCCCGCGCCGTGGCGCACGCTTCTCGCGACGCTGCGTGAATTCAGCGGCCGCGAGACGGAGGGCCAACTCTCCACGCTGCTCGACGAAATTCCCGCCGAAGCCGCCTTCGCGTGAAGACGCCTTTAACGATTACTTACCCAAGCGAGACCTAACCTCGCTCAACGCTGCAAAATAAGAGGAAATAATGGCAACTGGCACTGTGAAATGGTTCAACGACACGAAGGGCTTTGGGTTCATCAAGCCGGACGACGGCAGCCCTGATGTGTTCGCGCATTTCTCGGAAATCCGGGCGGACGGCTACAAGTCGCTGCAAGAAAATCAGAAGGTGCTGTTCGAGGTGCGCCAGGGTCCGAAGGGCCTGCAAGCAGCGAACATCCAGCCGCAGTAAGCGCGAGTTCCGACGCCGAAGCCGTGAAGCCGATAGATCGGCTTCACGGCTTTTTTCTTTCGACCATCAGACGCGTTCGAACACAACTGCCGCCGGCCGCAGCGCCAGCCAGTAGATCAGGAAGCGGCCCGCGAAGATTCCCGCGACCACGCCCGAAATCAGCGCACTGAGCACGGCCCACGTCGACTCGACGCCAGCGCCCGTCGCCAGTTCGAAGCCGATGAAGAATTTCGACGCGAACGTCGCGAGGATGAGCAGCATCGGCACGACGGAGCCCGGCACGATGACGGTGCGCCGCACGCGGTCCACGGCAATGGCGCTATTTCTTGCCAGCATCGCGCCGATGCCGGTGCCTATCGCGCCGCCGATCAGCCACGTCGCTGCCGGTTCCCAGCCGGCGTCCGGCCCGGTGACGACATGCAGCAAGCCCCACGCGGCGAAGATCGCCGGCACGACTGCGAGTTTCGACAGCGGCGCCGTGCCGCCTTTCATCGCTTTGAGGCCGCGCGAAACGAGCACCGCCAACAACACCCAGACCCACACCGGCGTACCGGCCAAGACAGCTTGCAAGGACATGATCGTTCTCCGTTGGACCGCTAGATAGTCACAAGTTACATCTTTACAATGGAAACATTGTGCGTTCATAAAACAGCCGCGTCAACGGATTTTTACATTGTAAAGATTGATCGACCGGCGGGTTTTCATTCCTATGCTGAACATTGGCGGCTCGTTCATCGTTTCATTTTCGAGCACGCCGACCGCTGCCCTTTACAATGGGCGGTTCGCTGCGCATTCGCAGCTATTTCCCGCATCCGCCTGGCAGCATGGTCTCTGAAACCTCTTCACTGGAATCGCTCGCCGTCGCCGAGCGCGTGCGCGAACTGATGAGCCGTCACGGCATCGGCAAGCGTCAGCAGACGGCCGAACTGTGCCGCATTCTCGATCTCAGCTTTTCGCAAGGGCATCGCAAGCTGCGCGGCAATAGCCCGTGGACGCTCGCGCAGATTCGCCGCGTCGCCGACGCCTTCGACGAGCCCGCGCTCCAGCTTTTCGACAGCATCGATACGCGTCCCGACGAAACCGAAGGCACCGCCCACGACGCCGTGCTGAAGCTCGGCTCGGTCGAGATCCCATGCACCGCGTGGATCGGCGATGCACTGGACGCGGGCAGCCGGCCCGATTTCATTGCGCAGAAAGTGAACGGCCGGTGGATCGTCACGCGTCACGAGGGCGTGCTGTTGCAGCAAGCCAGCGACGTCCACAAAATCGAGATACAGCCGCGCCGCGCGGATACCGAAAAGCCCGTGATCGCGGTCGTCGACGACGATCACGCGTCGGCCGACAATCTGCACGACTATCTGGAGATGACCGGCTTCACCGCGATGGCCTTTTACGGCCTCGACGCCTTCTTGGAAGCGCTCCAGTCGCAAGTCTTCGACGCCGTGGTGATCGACTGGCTGTTCGGCGCGCACACGTCGGCGGGCGCGATACAGGCGGTGCGCGAGTCCGACAATCCCGACGCGCCGATCTTCGTGCTCACCGGCGAGCTCACGACCGGCAAGGCGAGCGAATCGGAAATCAGCCAGATCATTCGCGATTACAACGTCGCGTGCTTCGAGAAGCCGGCGCGGCTCGGCATTCTGGTCGCCGACCTGTCGAAGCGGCTGTTGCGGAACTGAGCCTCAAGCAGCGCGCCGCCGCGCCGTCGCCGCGCGATGCACGGCCGCCTTCAGCACCTCGAAGCGCACCGGCTTCAGCAGATAGTCGAAGAAGAGCACCGTCGCGGTCGGATCGACGAGTTCGGGCACATACGCGCTCACCGCGATGATCGGCACGCTCGCGCCCGGCGCGATCCGCGAGCGGTATTCGTTGGCGAACGAGTAGCCGTCCTTGCCGGGCATGTGCAGGTCGAGCAGGATCACGTCGGCGTCGTTAGCGCGCAGCCACGCGAGCGCGCTGTCGACGTCCGGCATGCCCACGGCCCAATAACCCAGGAGCGTCAGCATCTCGATCAGCGAATCGCGGATCGACTCGTGGTCGTCTATCACCAGCACGCGCGACTTGCGCAAGCCGGAGGCTTCGGCTTCGTCGTCGCGGCGCTCGGGCATCTCGTCGACGGACACCGCGGGCAGGCTCACGCGAAACGCCGCGCCCTGACCGACTTCGCTCGACACGTCGACGGTGCCGCCGAGCAGATCGACCAAGCCTCGCACGACCGCGAGCCCCATGCCCGCGCCGTCGAAACGCCGCGTGCTCGACGAATCGAGCTGCGTGAATTCCTGGAAGATGAGCGGCAGTTGCTCCCGCGCGATGCCAGGCCCCGTGTCGGTCACGGAGATGTCGAGACGCGCCTTGTCGCGCACGAAGCGCACGTCGATGGACCCGGCGTCCGTGTATTTGATCGCGTTGGTGACGAGATTCGTGACGATCTGGCGCACGCGATGCGGGTCCGATTCGAGCAGCCCGCGCTCGCCGCTGTATTCGCCGCGCAACTCCAGGCCCTTCGCGGACGCGGCGGGCAGATTCGCATCGACGATGGAATCGAGCAGTTCGGCGGGATCGAACGCGGCGAGGCGCAGTTCGAGCTTGCCGGCGCCGAGGCGCGCGTAGTCGGTCAGGTCACGCATCTGCGCTTCGAGATGACGCGCGCCGGTTTCCAGCCGCTGAATGATCTTGCGATCCGCCTCGCCTCGCAGGTTCAGCCCGAGCAGTTCGATGGAGGAGACGATCGCGTGCAGCGGCGTGCGCAACTCGTGGCTGATCATGCCGAGGAACGTGTCTTTCGCGACAGCCGTTTCGCGCGCCGCCCGGGTCGCCTGATGCTCGGCTGAAAGCGCGGCGCGTTGCTGCTCGATCAGGCGCGCGCGCCGGTAGCCATTGAGCAGAAGCAGCGATGTCGCCGCCGCCGATAGCAAGCCGAGCAAAATGCCGCCATAAAGCAGATAGCGGCGCTTCGCCTCGAAGTCGCGCACGATGCTTTCGCGCTCGGCGGCGTCCATCAGCCGCCTGCCGGTCGCCAGTTCCGCGACGGCGGGCGCGTTTTGCCGCAGCACGCCGATCACCCGCAGCGCGCGGCTCTGCCTGACCGTCAGCCGACTCACGTCGCCTTCGATGGAATCGAGCGCCGTATGCAGCTGGCGCAAGATTTCCTGCTGACGGTTGTGCATGGCGTCGTGGCCTTCGGGCGTGCGCGTGGCATCGGAGACGATATCGAGCCGCGCCCGCAAGCGCGCATACGAATCGCGGACAGCGCCGGCATCTTCCTCGATGCCGCTGCGAAACAGCAGCACCTGGCTCTCGAATCGCTCGTAGGCAATCTGGAACTGCGCGGCGTCCCAGTACAAGCCTTCGTAGGGCACGACCATGCCGTGCGGCTGCCGGGCGAGCAGGCCGGAGTACAGCATGTAGCCGACCGCGCCGAGCGGCGGCGCGACCGCCAGCGCGATCAGCGCCGCATACCAGAGGCGGCGCAGCCACGGACGCCGGTTCTGCGTGAATGGCATGAGACGACTGCGGCGCGGCCTAGCGCAACGCTTCCATCGCGTGCGTCGCGCGTTCGGAGGCGACCACGATGAGCTTCATCGTCGCCCGCGTCGCGCCGACGAACACTTTGCGCGCGGCCTGGTCGTCGAGCGTGTCGAAGTCGACTTCGGTCAGGATCACGCACGGCGCGGATTGTCCCTTGAAGCGATAGATCGACTCGAGCAGTACGTCGCCCTCGCGATATTCGGGATTGCCGAAGAGATCGTACGTTCCGGTGAACGCGCGCAGCCGGTGCGGCCCGAGATGATCGACGGCCGTGAGCGCCGAACCCTCGCGCCCGCGAAACGACAGCACCGCGATGTCTTGCTTGCGAAAGCCGAGCGAGAGCGCATGCGTGATGGCGCGCTTCGTGGCTTCGATGACTTCGTCCGGATGGCCGTCCTCGTAGGTGGAAACGGTGACGTCCGAGCCGTCGAACGGACTGCCTGCATCGAGCCGCACATCCGGCCCGACGACCTTGCGGATAAAGCCGAGCAAGTCGCGCGGACTGCGATAGTTTGTGGTCTCGCGCAGAATGGTCCAGCCGGGCAGCGGCACCGGCTCGCGCAGATAGAGGTTCTGCATCGGATCTTCGAGCCACCACCACGCCGCATCCGGCTTCAGCAGCCGTTCGAGCGCCTCGACCCACGCGGCCTGAAAATCCTGGCCCTCGTCGACGATCAGCACGTCCGTCTTCCAGTGCTCCGGCACGGGCACAGCGGCGAAGCGTTCTTCGAGCGTCACGAAGACGTTGGGCTGGCTGAAATCCGGCGGACTGCCCGCATCGCGCGCCACCGCTGCGCTCAACTGGTGATAGTTCGCGATCTTCGCGTCTTTCGGCGCGATGGCGCGAATATGGTCCGCGAGCGGCCGGTTGAAGCACACATAGAGCACGCTCTTGCCGGCGGCCAGCGCGTCGCGCATCACGCGCACGGCGAGCTGCGTCTTGCCCGCGCCCGCCGTCGCGATCACGCGCAGACGGAACGGCTCGAATTCGAGGCGGCGCGCCCACGTCGCCAGTCCGCCCGACAGCCGCGTGACGAGCGTGTTCGCCGCCCCGACGAGCGCGTTGGTGTCCGGCGTGAGCGAGAGTTCATCGGCGAGAAAGTGGTGAATGCGCGCGGCCGCTTCGAAGCGCGGCTCGTCGGGCGGCAGGATATCCAGCACGACGCGCGCAAGCTGCGCCTTACGGCCTGCATCGACGATACGGCCCGGCGGCACGCCCGCGATCGCCGCGTCTTTCACGGTGTAGTCGGGGCAATACAGCAGTTCCTCGATGCGATACGTCCCCGCGCCGAACGCCGCCGTGAAGCGCCGGTGCAGGTTTTCCAGCGTGCGCGCAAGCTGGATGGCGACATTGCGCTCCTTTTGCAGATAGACCTTGACGAGCCCTGCGCCCGTTTCGCGCAGAAAGCCGGCCTTCATCTCGATCATCAGCACGCGCCCCGACGGCGCGACCACGACGAAATCCGCCTCGCCGAAAACCGAGAAGCCTTCGTTGATGCGCGTCCAGTGGACGCCGTGATAGACCGTGTAGTCCTCGGGCAGCTTTTCGAGTTGCGCGAGCGTCTCCAGTTCGCGCGCCGCGGCACCGGTCGCTTCGAGGTTCTTCCAGTCGTCGGGAACGATTCGGGCCATGCGTTGCCTTTGAGCGTGAGGGACTTGCGACAAAACGCGCGGCTAGGGAGCGGCGCTTGGTGCGCTTCATTGTACGCAACGCGCGGCGCTTTCCTGCGCGGGCGGCTAGCCCGCGTAGTCGTAGCGGCCGCCGCGCTCCAATGCGCGCCGATAAGCCGGCCGCGCGTGAATGCGTTCCAGAAACGCGCGGATATGCGGGCAATCCTTCGCGCCCGCGCGCTGGCTGCCGGCTTCGAGCGGAAAGCTCATTTGAACATCGGCGGCGCTGAAGGTATCGCCCGCGAACCAGGCCGACTTCGCGAGTTCGCTTTCGATATAGCCGAAATGCAGCTTCAGTTGCGGATCGATAAAACCGCGCTGCAACGTCTCGCCGATGCGCCGCGCAATAGGCCTCGCGAAGAACGGCATCTTCGCCTTTGCGATTCGCGACGCCACGAGCTTGAGCAGGAGAGGCGGCATGGCCGAGCCTTCCGCGTAATGCATCCAGTAGTTGTAGCGTACGCGCTCAGGCGACGCCCCGTGCGGCGGCGCGAATCGTCCTTCGCCGTAGCGGTCCACCAGATATTCGATGATCGCACCGGACTCCGCGACGACGAGCGCGCCATCCGTGACGACGGGCGACTTGCCGAGCGGATGCACGGCGCGCAGTTCGGGCGGCGCGAGCATCGTCTGCGGATCGCGCTCGTAGCGCTCGATCTCGTAGGGGACGGCGAGTTCTTCGAGCATCCACAGCACGCGTTGCGAGCGGGAGTTGTTGAGGTGATGGACGGTGAGCATGTCTTCTCGTTGTGCCGGACGGTACGACTCTTGCAGGCGAAGGATGGCGCGCGGCAGCGCATTGTGCCTATCCTGACTATTCCGACAAGTAAAAGGAGAACCCGATGACCCTGATCATCTATCTCGTGGGCTGGCTCATTCTGATCGGCGGCGTGTCGTGGGCGCTCGTCGCCATGCACGTGGCGCAACATACCATCGCCATCGTGGCCGTCATTCTGCTGGGAATCGCCGTCATCACGGGCGCAACGCGGGCGCGCAACCGCGACCGTTCTTAGCGTCCTGCAAGGCGAGCGCCGCGCCGTGCCGCGCGCGGCGCTTCCTGTCTCAGGTCACGACACGCGCGTTGAGCGCGTCTTGAATCAGCGTGACGAGTTCGTCCGGGTGCGCGGGCTTGGTCATGAAATGCTGAAAGCCCTCGCCGATGCTGCGTAATCGGTACTCGTCGCCGTCGTGCCCGGTAAGCGCGATGGCGACCGAAGGCGGCAGATTCCCGCGTATTTCGTGGTCGCGCAAACGTTGAATGAGATAGAAACCGTCCATTCCAGGAAGGTCGAGATCGCAGATCACCGCATCGGGCAGCACGCGGGTCGCGGTTTCCGCGCCGTCTTCGGCGTCGGCCACGGCGACGACTTGCGCGCCCTCTTCTTCCAGCAACATCTGCAGTGATTCCCTGCTTTCGGGATCGTCTTCGATGAGTACGATCCGCGCATGCCCCAGTCTTGCCACTTCGTTCATCATGTTCTTTTCAACTGCCTAAAACGGAATTCTCGCGCACGGTCTCCACGGCTCGCCGCTTTGCTTCCCTCTGCCGACCGTCGCGCGCTTGCGTGGCGATTGACAGAAAAACGCGGCGGGAATTCCGGACGCACCGTATTTTTCGCCGCGCGTGCGCCGGTGCTGAACGTCTCGCGGTGTCCGGGCACCCGCCGGCGTGAAATGCTGCCCGGCCGCCGTGCCTCGGCAATTCCTATCGAGCAAAAAACGGACCGACGTGCGTTTTATCCCCGTGGAGCGGCGCATCGCGCGCATTTCGGACGTATGCGCCTGCACCGTTACGGCACATCCGCCGGTAATTCCGGCGCGCGCCGCGCCCGTTCTACCGTCAGACATTTGCATACTGCTCGACGCGCGGCGCGCTTCCCTGCACCAAAGCCCGGTATTCCGTCGGCGTGATGCCGACGGTCGCCTTGAACTGGCGCGTGAAGGCGCTGTGATCCGTGTAGCCGCACAACGCGGCGACGTCGGTCACTTTGTCGTGCGTCACCAGCAGCGCGGTGGCGGCATCGAGCCGCGTCTTGAGCAGCACCTGCCGCGGTGTCAGATGGAAGACCTTGTGAAAGTACCGTTCGAGTTGCGCGATGGACATGTCGGCCATTCTGGCGAGGTCCCGCATGTTGAGCGGCTGCACGTAATTTTCCTGAATGTGCTGCACGACGGCCGCGAGCCGGCTATACGCCGGGTGTGTGCTTTCGGCCGCCTGCAAGTCACGCGAAATGCCGGCCAGCCCGACGATACGCCCCTCCGCATCGTGCAGCGGCTGCTTGCAGGTCATGCACCAGCCGGGCTCGCGTCCGGGGTACAGATGCAGTTCCAGCTGATCGATTAGTTGCACGCCCTGCGCGATGATCGCCTGATCCTGCGCCGTGTAGATTCGCCCGAAGCGGCGGGGGAACACGTCTTCGGCGGTCTTGCCGATGAGCGCGGTCTTGTCGTCCTTGTGACCGCAGCGCCGGGCGAGCGTGCTGTTGACCATGGCGTAACACGCTTCGCGGTCTTTCACGAAGAACACGATGTCAGGCATGGCGTCGAAAACCGGCGCGAGCAGCGCGAAATGCGCGAGCATGTCCTGCAAGGCGGATGCACGGGGTGACGCGATGTCCTCGAACGCGCGAGGCGAGGCGCTGCCGGCAAGGGGTGCGGTCGTGCTCATCGGTGCGTTTCGGGGCGCAAGTCGGAATGGCGCCGATTATAGAGGCGCGAAAACGACGCCAATATTGGCGCTCTCCCCACTATGTTTCCGGTGACGCGGAACTTCGGAGGAGGCGTCGACCCGCGCAATCCACGGCCGCCGCATGACCGCGCTATCGACGAATGCAGCAGTGCTCGCGATGACCACAGCTAGCGCTCGGCAGATGCGCCAGGGCGGCGGCCACCTTGCGATGTCCGCCGCCTTCGAGCGCCTTTGTTCCCTTCTTCCGGTCTCCCGCGCCTGCTCTTCTCAGTCGGCCGCCGCATGCCCGCGACGGCATCTCTCGTCGCCCTGATGAAGTGCTAAACGACTGAGCGCATTAAAAAATTCCACGCGCGCCAACGTCAAGTGCGGCCTCAGGCCCACGCTTTGCGGAAAGTCAAGTGTTCTGGTGACAATGTGCGCTAGCAGCCGGTCAGGATCGCCGCGATCCGGCCTAATGACGAAAGCAGCAGGCGCACGGACGGGTCACCGTTCGGCCAGCCTGCCCTCCGGGGAAGGTCCCAAGGTCCGTTGAGAACCAAGCAAAAAGGGATTGCCATGACCAAGCACATCAACAAACATTCCGTACCGCGCCGCGAGGCCTTTCGTTGTAGCGGCCAGCAACTCGACGCCATCATGAGATTCGCCGAAGAGCGCAAGCTCGACGAACGCCCGCTGCAATGGGTCGTCGCGCAGTACTGCCGGGCCCGCGCAAAAGCCGCTTGACGGCCACGATTACTGCTGTCCCGATAGCACGCGCTGTTTGAGCACCCAGATTGCCGTCGGCACCGCGTAGTACGCGCTCACGTTGCCGGTGACCAGCTTGCCCGTGAGTTGAACGCGCGCGTTCTCGCCGGGCTCGGCGTCGATGATCTGCACTGCCGACACATTCGACTGCTGCCGTCCGCCCTGCCCGCTGCCCGCATTGACGACGCACACCGGGCTTGCCAGTGACAGCACCCACGCAGGCTTCGCTGCCGGGTCGGCCTGATGCGTGGCCTGACGCGTCACCGTGCCTTCGAGCGTGACGATATCGCCGTCGGCGTAACACTGCGCCGCCCACGCCGGACCCGCGCCCGCAGCTCCCAGCACGAAGATCCACGCGCACGCTTTCGCCGTCATTCGGGCCTCGCGAAGAGCGCGCCGCTGGCGGCACGCGGAGTCTGAAAGAAGGTAGACACTTTAGGCGATCCACGAAGGGGTCGCAACCCGGCAAACCGCCAGTTCAGCGGCGACCAAGGAACACCCGTGCGGGAACGGCCGTTGCTCCATTCGTATTACGATCAACACACGCGCACGTATCGCCAGGCGCCGTCGTTCGATCATCGGTCAGCGACGCCCGCCCGCGACAACGGCGCGAACAGGCGGCCTGTGCTTGCGCGGGCCGACGGAGGGCGACGATGCATCAGACGGCAAACCAGACGAATCAGGTAATCGTAGGCGTGTTCGACTCGTATCGCGACGGACACGAGGCGCTGCGCGCGCTGCAAACGGCGGGACTGTCGCGAGACGACGCGCATTTGTATCGCGCGGGCCACGGCGACACGCAACTTGAAGCTCTCGCGATGCCATCGCACGAAGAAGACGAAGCCGAGTACGTCGCGCATGGCGAACATCAGGGCGTGGTCGGCGCGCACAACCGCTTCGCTGCGCGCGAGCCGTTCTCGCCGCGGCCGCTGGCTCCCAGGCCATCCGACGACAGTTGCCGCGAGCGGACGCTGCTCGTCATCCGTATGACCGACGATATCAAACCCGGCGCGATCGGCGACATGCTGCACGAGCACGGCGCAGTTGCCGTGAAGGACCCGGCCGGTCACTGGCGCTTTTCACCGTACAGAAACCACGCGCGCGCCTGAAGCGCGGCGTTCGCAGCTCTTAATGCATGCGTCGGTGCGCGGTCTCGACGCCAGTCGCGCCGGCTTCGCCAGATGACGCCGAATCGGGCTCGGCCTCATCGGCGTCTTCCTCTACCGCTTCCTGCTGCGCAAGACGCACCGCCTCCTGTGCCGCCGCTGCGCGCAGCGCGCGGCATTGCGCGGAACGTCGGAGCGTGGCAAGCAGACGCACCATTTCTCTTGGTCTGGCTCTCATCGTCGCCTCCCCGCCGCAGCGTTGAGAAATTACTTTAAGTGTAGGCGGCAATCCGTGGATGGGAAAGCTTTTCGCGCAACATAATCGCGTGCGGCGTTCAGCTTTTCTCGAGGCACGGGAGATCGCAAAATCAATCGAAGTGAACCGTCCAGTACATTTTTTAGTGCCGTGACCTCCGCACAACAGCCCCTCGCGGAACCTGACTGTCGCCTTGCCAGCTTCTGTCGATGTACGCAGAATGGAAGCAACGGCTTAAAAGCGCCGTCCTGATTCACGGATGACCTACCGGTGAACACTCGATGGCGACTTTAGACGGCAAAGCACGGTACGCGGTGGCTGCGGACAACGCCGGTGCCGGCATCGCCGTCATGATTCTCACCACGGCCGCCTTCGCGGCGAGCGATTCCACGGTCAAGCTGATCGGCGCTGCGGTCCCGGTCGTCGCGCTGCTGTGGGTCCGCTATCTGTTTCAGATGATCGTGCTCGGCGTCTGGCAGGCGCGACGCGGCGCGTTCGGCCTCTTTCGCACCTTCCACACCGGCAGTCTCAAACTGCAAATCGTCCGCGCGCTGCTGCTGCTGACGAACTCGGCATGCACGTTCGCCGCCCTTCGCTACTTGCCGCTTCCCGTCACGACTTCCCTTGCGATGCTCGCACCGCTGATCTCGACGCTGCTCGCCGCGCTCGTTTTGAAAGACCACGTCTCGCGCGGCAAATGGGCGATGGTCGTGCTCGGTTTCGTCGGCATGTTGTTGATCGTGCGGCCGGGCGGCAGCGATTTCACCTGGTCGGTGATCCTGCCGATCGGTTCAGCGACGAGTTTCGCGTGCTTTCAGGTGGTATCGAGCCACCTGTCGCGCGTGGACGACGCCATCACGACCAACTTCCTGACCGCGCTTGTCGCCACCGTCGTGCTGTGCGCGCTGGTGTGGGCCGATCAGGCGCAGCTGCTGCCTGAACTTGCACGCGTCGGCGCCGGCAGTTGGCTGCTGGTCGCGTTCATGGCGACGATGGCCACCGGCGGCCAATTGCTGATGCTTCAGGCGTTGCGTCGCGCGCCGCTCGCGGTGCTCATGCCCTTTTCGTACGCGCAGCTCGCGTTCGCATCGTGCTTTAGCTGGCTGCTGTTCGGACAGGCGCCGGACGCATGGATGACGGCCGGCATGTGCGTGATCGCCGCGAGTGGAATCGGCACCGTGCTGATGCACGGCCGCGAATAAGCGGCGGACCGACGCCCGCCGTTTTCTGGGAGCGACGTATCAGGCAGCGTGCGTCTGGCCGGTGCACAGCCAATGCACATCGACATCGAGCGCATGGGCGATGCGGTTGAACGCGTGAAGCGGCGGCACCGTAATGCCGCGCCGCCAGAACTGCACGTCGTGCTCGCTCGCATCGACCCATTTGGCCGCTTTGGCGGAGCTTACGTTGGCGCGTTGCATCGCGCGGTCGAGTCGCGCGGCCATTGCGCGCCGCAGGGTGTTGTCTTCGTGACTACGTTCAAGGTGTCCGATGGTTTGGGTATGTCGGCCCATGTTGCTTCAACTCTCTCGTTTTATATTTTCGCCGTTCAGCGCCGGCTGATATTCGCGCAGGTCGGAATCATACGAAATCACGGTGACGGCTCAGTGACAAGCGATTCCTCGCTGCGTGCGTGCTGCAAAACGCAGGGCCGAATTCTTTCAAGCAGCAAGGGGAAGCGTCAAGTGGGGAAATAACGCATCGGCACGTGAAGGTCTCGGTGTTTACCCTTTCCCGTCTTTAGGCGGCTTTCGCCGTTCGATACGGACGATCGTTCAATTAAATCGCCTGCGAATTACATCACCGCTTAATACCGATTAATCCAAGCCAAAGTCGTCCACGCAATCAGCCGATTATCGTGATGCCGGAAGATGGGAATTGACAGGCATTATCTTTTCTCTAGAATGAGTCGTTCGCTGCGCTGCACAATCACGCGTACCAGAGGCAACTTTTAATGGAGTCCAGCATGAGCAGTCTTGCGCCAGAAACCTTTCTCGCGACCCAGCGGGCCGGCTTGGATGCCACCTTCGGATTCGCCACTCAGGCGGTTCAGGGCTTCGAAAAGCTGATCGACCTGAACGTCCGCACATTGCGAACCGCTCTTTCGGAACAGCAGGAATTTATCGGCAAGAGCTTCTCCGTCCGCGATTTTCAGGAGTTCTTCGCCGTTCAGAACGCCCGCATGCAAGCGAACGCGCAGCGCGCACAAGCCTATTGGCAAGACGTCAACGGAATCGCTACCGGCGTGCGTGGCGCCTACATGCAAGCGGCACAAGACCAGTTGGAGAAGTCGCAGCGCAACGCGCAGGCGTTCGTTGAGAGCTTCTTTACCAGCGCGCCGCTAGGCAGCGAGGCGGTCGTGTCGGCGTGGAAATCCGTCATCGACTCGGCCACGCAGTCGGCGAACTCGGCCTACGAAGCGGCGCGCACTTCGACGCGCCAGGTCGTGGAGGCCGCGCAGACCGAGGCGAGTGCAACCGCGACCGCCAGCTTGCCGACGCCGCCCGCCGTGCGCGTCGTCTCCAACAAGCCGGCCGGCACGAAGAAGTAAGCATTGCGCGCGAGGCGGACGCGCTCCGCTTCGCGCGCTAGCGGGAAAAGGCCGCGAGCACGAGTTCGTGCGAATGGCCGATCCACACCGCCGAATCGCGATGGTCGCGCAGATCGTCGCCCGTATTCGGATGCATGAACACATCCAGTTCGCCGTGATTCAGCGCGAGCCATTCGAGCATCGGCGTCAGTCGCTGGCTGCCGAAGCCGAGCTGAAACGACCATAGCGGATGAGGTCCGACCGGACGTTCGTGAAAGCGGCCGAGCGTCAGCGCGCCGATTTCGAGGTCGCCAGCGAACTGCTTTGCGATCACCTGCCGAAACTGCCATGCCGCGTCGCGGCTTGCGGCGTCGAAATAAACATGCGCATGCCAGCCTGATACCGAGGGCGCGTTGTCGGGTCCCATCGTTCGATCCATCCGTCGTGAGTCGATAGACGTCCGATTCTAATACGCGCCGCCGCTGCCGCTCCCACTGGACGAGCGGTTATACGACGCGCCGCTGCCGTCCGTCTGACAACCGGCAAGCGCGGCCGTAAGCAGCGCCAGAGCGACCACGACGATTCTTGCGAGCTTCATAAGATGCCTCCGTTCGTTGGACGGCGGCCATGATCGACGCCGCATCCACTAAACGCGCCGCCTGAGCCGGTTATTCCGCGTGCTAGACTACTGTACATGCGTACAGTTTCCGAGCCCGCCTACACCGTCGCCGTGCGCGCGCTCTGCGAATTCACCGCGAAGCAAGGTGATCTCGACCTGCGTTTCACGCCTACGCCCACGGCGCAAGAAGGCGTGGCAGGCCACGTCACCGTCACGAGCCGCCGCCCGGCGGGTTATCAAAAAGAAATTGCGCTGTCGGAAAACTACGGCCCGCTGCACGTGCGCGGCCGCGCGGATGGCTACGATCCCGCGCTGAACCGGCTCGAAGAAATCAAGACGCATCGCGGCAAGCTGGATTCCATGCCGCAGAATCATCGGCATCTGCATTGGGCGCAGGCTTGCGTCTACGGCCATCTCATGTGTCGCAAGCTCGGGCTCGACAGCATGGAAATCGCGCTCGTGTATTTCGATATCGTCGATCAGACGGAAACCGTGCTCACGGAGACGCGAACCGCTGAAGCGCTCAAAGAACATTTCGACGCCCAATGCGAGCAGTTCATCGCGTGGGCGGAGCAGGAAGTGCAGCATCGCGCAGCGCGGGATGCAGCGCTTGGCCGGCTCTCTTTTCCGCACGGCGCGTTCCGGCCCGGACAGCGGGCGCTCGCCGAAGCGGTTTATCGCGCGGCGGTGTCCGGCCGATGCGTCGTCGCCGAAGCGCCGACGGGCATCGGCAAGACGATCGGCACGCTCTTTCCGCTGCTCAAGGCGTGGGCCGCGCAGCAGCTCGACAAGATTTACTTTCTGACCGCGAAAAGCGCGGGCCGCCAGCTGGCGCTCGGCGCGCTGGCGACACTCGGCGCGTCCGCGCCGAAGTCACTGCGCGTGGTCGAACTGGTGGCACGCGACAAGGCGTGCGAGCATCCGGACCGCTCGTGCCACGGCGAGTCGTGTCCGCTGGCGCGCGGCTTCTACGATCGCCTGCCGGCTGCGCGCGCCGCCGCGCTGCAACGGGCGCATCTGGACCGCGCGTCGGTGGCGGATGCGGCGCGCGAACACGCCGTGTGTCCGTACTACCTGAGTCAGGAATTGACGCGCTGGGCGGATGTCGTCGTCGGCGACTACAACTATTACTTCGACACGAGCGCCATGCTCTTCGCGCTCGCGGAGGCGAATCGCTGGCGCGTGGCCGTGCTGGTCGATGAAGCGCACAACCTCGTCGAACGGGCGCGCGGCATGTATTCGGCATCACTAGATCAGGCCGCTTTCAACGCGATGCGCCGCAGCGCGCCGCCCTTTTTCAAGCGGATGCTGGCGCGCGTCGGCCGCAGTTTCAGCGACGCGAGCCGCGATCAACTGGCGGCGGGCATCGACTACGCGGCGCACGACGAGCCGCCCGCGGCGCTCTTGAGCGCGCTCGGACACGCCATCTCGGCGCTCACGGAAACGATGGCCGAGCAGCCGGACGCGTTCACGCCGGACGTGCTGCGCTTCTATTTCGACGCGCTGCACTTCACGCGCATCGCCGAGCGTTTCGGCGCGCATTCCATCTTCGACATCACGCTGTCCGGCAAAGGCCGCGCGGTGTTCTGCCTGCGCAACGTGATTCCCGGCCCGCATCTCGCGCCGCGCTTTGCCCGCGCCCATAGCGTCGCGCTCTTTTCGGCGACGCTCACGCCCGCGCATTACTACGCCGACACGCTCGGTTTGCCCGCGACGACCGTGCGCATCGACGTCGAACCGCCGTTCACCGCCGATCAGCTCGACGTGCGCGCCGTCGCCGACGTATCGACGCGCTTTCGCGACCGCGAACGATCCGTCGACCGCATCGCGGACCTGATCGCCGCTCAATACGTCCGCGCGCCGGGCAACTATCTGAGCTTCTTCAGCAGCTTCGACTATCTCGCGCAAGTGGCGTCGGCGCTCGAACGGCGTCATCCGTCGATTGGGTGCTGGCAACAGTCCCGCGGGATGAGCGAGGCCGACCAGCAGGCGTTCCTCGCCCGCTTCGAACCGGACGGGCGCGGCATCGGCTTCGCGGTGCTCGGCGGCGCGTTCGGCGAGGCGATCGATCTGCCGGGAACACGGCTCATCGGCGCATTCGTCGCCACGCTCGGGCTGCCGCAACTGAACGTGGTGAACGAGCAACTGAAGGCGCGCATGCACGCGGCATTCGGCGACGGCTACGCCTACACCTATCTTTTTCCCGGCCTGCAGAAGGTCGTGCAGGCGGCGGGCCGCGTGATTCGCGGCCCGCAAGACCGCGGCGTGCTGTATCTGATCGACGACCGTTTCGCCCGCGCCGACGTACGGCGCCTTTTGCCGGCGTGGTGGGACGTCAAGCTGCTGCGCGAGCGGGACGCAGCGGGCATCCTCCTTGCTGGTTGACGGCACCCCATGAGCCTGCGGCTGTCCGAAGCCCGGGCCACACATAAGGAGAAGCCCGATGTCCACCGCACAAGACTCGCTCGACGCGCTCAAGATTCTCGAAGAAGACCATCGCGCGGTCGAACAGTTGTTCGAAGCCTTCGACCGTGCGCCGAAAGACGATCTCGAACGCAAGTCGACGCTCGTTCAGCGCGCCTGCGAACTGCTGACGATTCACGCGATCGTCGAAGAAGAACTGCTCTATCCGGCCGCGCGCGAAGCCTTCGGCAGCGATGAGGAGAAGATCGACGTCGAGGAAGCCTACGTCGAGCACTTTCTCGTCAAGACGCTGATCGAGAAGTTCACGCAACTGAAGGCCGGCGACGAAGGCTTCGACGCGACCTTCCGCGTGCTGAAGGAAAACGTGATGCATCACGTCGAGGAAGAGGAGTCGGAGCTCTTCAAGGAAATTCGCAAGACGAAGCTGGACGTCGCGGCGCTCGGCCAGAAGATCGAGGCGCGCAAGACGGAGCTGCAGAACCGCATCACCGAAGTGGCGACGCCGCGCTGAATGGCGCAGCAAGACCCGGAGTGTGCGGGCGGCGCCTGAGGCGCACAGTGGCATCCGGCACACGCACATCCGGAGTAACTGCATGAAGGCGATGGACAGCGCGCTCGCACCCGATGCGAGCGCGGACATTCCCGGGCGCATCGACGCGCTCGACTGGGACGATCTGGGCACGCAACTCGACTGCCAAGGCTCGGCCGTTGCGCCGGGCCTTTTTTCGCGCGACGAATGCGCGGCGCTCGCCGCGCTGTACGACGACGACGCGCGCTTTCGCAGCCGGGTGGTGATGGAGCGGCACAGCTTCGGGCGCGGCGAGTACAAGTACTTCGCGTATCCGTTGCCCGACGTGCTCGATGCCGTGCGCGACGCGGCCTACCGGCATCTCGCGCCGATCGCGAATCGCTGGAACGAGGTCATGCGCATCGAGACGCGCTATCCGGACGAACATACGGCGTTCATCGAGCGATGCCATCGCGCGGGGCAGACGCGCCCGACGCCGCTCCTGCTTCGCTACGTGCCGGGCGACTACAACTGCCTGCATCAGGATCTATACGGCGAGCACGTCTTCCCGATTCAGATGGCAATTCTGCTGTCCGCGCCGGGACGCGACTTCACCGGCGGCGAGTTCGTGATGACGGAACAGCGGCCGCGCATGCAGTCGCGGGTGGAAGTGGTGCCGCTCGCGCAAGGCGATGCGGTGTTCTTCGCGGTGCATCAACGGCCGGTGAACGGTACGCGCGGCGCGTATCGCGTCAATATGCGGCACGGCGTCAGCCGCCTGCGGTCAGGCAAGCGCCAGATGCTCGGCGTGATTTTTCACGACGCGCGTTGAGTCGCGAAGGCGAGCACGAGCGCCTTATTCGTTTTCGTCAAAGTAATGACCGAAGCGCGCCTGCTTCGTCTTGATGTAGCGCTCGTTTTCTTCGCGCATGGGAATGGCCAGTGCCACGCGCTCGCTCACCGGGATGTCGTGGCGCAGGAGCGTGTCGAACTTCGACGGGTTATTGCTCATCAGCCGCACCGACTTCACGTTCATCGCGCGCAGGATGGCGGCGGCGGAGTCGTACTCGCGGGCGTCGTCGGGAAGGCCGAGGTGCAGGTTGGCATCGACCGTATCGAGCCCCTGCTCCTGCAACGCATACGCGCGAATCTTGTTCGCGAGGCCGATGCCGCGCCCTTCGTGTCCGCGCAGATACAGCAGAATGCCGCGGTTCTCCGCGGCGATATAGCGCAGCGCGAGGTCGAGCTGCTCGCCGCAGTCGCAGCGGTACGAGCCGAACACGTCGCCGGTCACGCATTCGGAATGCAGGCGCGTGAGCACGGATTCGCCGTTGCTCACGTCGCCCATGACGAACGCGATGTGCTCGACATCCGTCTCCTTCACGCGATAAACGTACGAACCGAAGGTGCCATAGCGCGTCGGAATGGTGGCGGTCGCGGCCAGTTCGACGTCCGCGCATTCGGCGCATTCGCCGAAGCGGTGATGAGAGTTCTGTACGTCCTGCGAGGGAGAAGCGGTTTTCATAGTCAATCAGCGAGTCCACGATGCCGGGAATGGCGGCGGTGTGCGCCGCGCCGGCCCGGCATGTCATGGTAAGGCCCATCGGGAAAGTTTGCAGATTGTCGCACGGCGCGCGCCGGCTTTACTCCTTTCCCTTAGTCGACGCTTACGCCGGATTCTCGAACGTGCCGGGACTGCGGTCGGTCGCGCGCCATTCGGGCTTGCGCACCGGATCGGCCTTCTTCAGCGCCTCGCGCACGCCCGCTGTGTCGAGGTCCGCCGTGTAGACCGGCGTCGCGGGCTGCTGGCGCCAGGAATCGTCGATCTCGCCGTTATCCACCGCATCGAAGCCGATCTCGTCGATCAGCTTCATCACAATGCCCTTCGCGCGGTGATCGTCGCCGGACACCGGCAGCGCGATGCGTCCCGGCGTGCCCGCCGGCTTGCCGCCCTTGCGCAGATGCGCCGCGTAAATGTTGTTGAAGGCCTTCACCACCGGCCGGCCGATCTGCTGCTCGACCCAGCGGCTTTCTGGCATGCCCTTCTCGATCTCCTCGATGCGCCCGTCGCGCTGCTGCGGATAGTAGTTGCCGGTATCGACCACGACCACGTTCGACGGCACGCCCGCGAACAGATTCTTCGGCAGATCCGGCACCTTCGACTCCGGAATCGTCACGACGATGAGTTCCGCGCCCTTCACCGCGTCGCTCGCCTCGACGGCGGTGGCGCCGGTGGTGCGCTCCACGTCGCCGAGCGAAGCCGGCCCGCGCGAGTTGGCAATGTTCACGTCATGGCCGCACTTCGTGAAATGCTCGGCCAGAACCTGTCCGATGTTTCCTGCTCCAATGATTCCGATCTTCATGAACACCTCTTGATGGACGATTGAGACAGCCTCTTCGCAAACCGGATGCCGCCGCCGCGCGGCAACGGGTGGATCGACACAATAGCCCAGATCAATTAGAATGATAAAATCAATCCACTTCCAAGGATTGATAGTTTTAGTTCATAATCCATTCACTCCTTCAACAACACAGCTAGAGGAATCTGCTAAATGCCGATCATCAACAGCCAAGTCAAGCCGTTCAAGGCCACCGCTTACCACAACGGCGATTTCGTGACCATCACCGACGAAAACCTGAAGGGCAAGTGGTCCGTGTTCGTGTTCTATCCGGCCGACTTCACGTTCGTCTGCCCGACGGAACTCGGCGATCTGGCTGACCGCTACGAAGAATTCAAGAAGCTGGGCGTCGAAATTTACGGCGTTTCGACCGACACGCACTTCACGCACAAGGCATGGCACGACACGTCGGAAACCATCGCCAAGATCCAGTATCCGATGATCGGCGACCCGACGCTCACGATCTCGCGCAACTTCGACGTGCTGATCGAGGAAGAAGGTCTGGCGCTGCGCGGCACGTTCGTGATCAACCCGGAAGGCGAGATCAAGCTGTGCGAAATCCACGACAACGGCATCGGCCGCGACGCAGGCGAGCTGCTGCGCAAGGTGCAGGCCGCGCAATACGTCGCAGCGCACCCGGGCGAAGTCTGCCCCGCCAAGTGGACGCCGGGCGCTGAAACGCTGACGCCGTCGCTGGACCTCATCGGCAAGATCTAAGCCTCGTCTTTCGACGAGCGCACCACGGACCTCGCCGCTGAAACGGCGGCGGGTCCCACGCTCCAAACACGCTTTCGATGCGGCGCTTCGCGCGCCGTGTCGGAGCGTGTCCGCAACATCCCAAGAACAACGCCACGGAACGGACAACGCCATGCTGGACGCCAACCTCAAGAATCAGTTGAAAGCCTATCTGGAAAAGGTCACCCGGCCCATCGAGCTCGTCGCCTTCCTCGACGACAGCGACAAGTCGCGTGAGCTGAAGGGCCTGCTCGACGAAATCGCTTCGCTGTCGACGCAGATCAGCGTCGTCGAGAAAGAGGACGCCTCCGCGCGTCGTCCGTCGTTCACCATCGGCGAGCCGGGCAAGGCCGCGGGCATTCAGTTCGCGGGCATTCCGATGGGTCACGAATTCACGTCGCTCGTGCTGGCGCTGCTGCAAACCGGCGGCCACCCGATCAAGCTGGATGACGCGACCATCGAACAGATTCGCAGTCTCGAGGGCGACTATCGCTTCGAGACGTATTTCTCGCTGTCGTGCCAGAACTGCCCGGAAGTCGTGCAGGCGCTGAACGTGATGGCGATCATCAATCCGCGCATCAAGCACGTTGCGATCGACGGCGCGCTGTTCCAGAACGAAGTGGAAGAGCGTCAGGTCATGGCCGTGCCGACGATGTTCATGAACGGCGAGAGCTTCGGCCAGGGCCGCAGCGGCGTGAAGGAAATCCTCGCGAAGCTGGATAGCGGCTCGGCCGCCCGCGCCGCGAAGGAACTGGAGAAGAAGCCCGTGTTCGACGTGCTGATCGTCGGCGGCGGGCCGGCCGGCGCGGCAGCGGCGATCTACGCGGCGCGCAAGGGCATCGCGACCGGCGTCGTCGCCGAGCGCTTCGGCGGTCAGGTGCTCGACACCATGGCGATCGAGAACTTCGTCTCGGTGCAGGAAACGGAAGGACCGAAGTTCGCCACGGCGCTCGAACAGCACGTGAAGAGCTACGAAGTCGACGTGATGGACGTGCAGCGCGCTGAGAAGCTCGTGCCGGGCCGCATCCACGAAGTGCAACTGGCGAGCGGCGCGGTGCTGAAGGCGAAGACCATCGTGCTGGCGACCGGCGCGCGCTGGCGCGAAATCAACGTGCCGGGCGAGCGCGAGTATCGCGGACGCGGCGTGGCGTACTGCCCGCACTGCGACGGCCCGCTCTTCAAGGGCAAGCGCGTTGCCGTGATCGGCGGCGGCAATTCGGGCGTCGAGGCAGCGATCGACCTGGCGGGCGTGGTTGCGGCGGTGACGTTGATCGAATTCGGCGCGGAACTGCGCGCTGACGCGGTGCTGCAAAAGAAGCTGCGCAGCCTGCCGAACGTGACCATCGTCACGAGCGCGCAGACGACGGAAATCACCGGCGACGGCAAGAAGGTCAACGGCCTGAACTACACGGACCGCGCGACGGGCGTGAGCCACCGCGTGGAGCTGGAAGGCGTGTTCGTGCAGATCGGTCTCGTGCCGAACACGGAGTGGCTGAAGGGCACGGTGGAACTGTCGAAGCACGGCGAGATCGTTGTCGATGCGAAGGGCGCGACCTCGGTTCCGGGCGTGTTCGCCGCCGGCGACGTGACGACGGTGCCGTTCAAGCAGATCGTGATCGCGGTGGGCGAAGGCGCGAAGGCATCGCTCGGGGCATTCGATCACCTGATCCGCGCATCGGTGGAAGACGAAGCGCCGGCCGAGGAAGCAGTCGCCGCGTAAGACAGTAAGACAGCGGTCAGCGGTCACAGTCGACGAAAGGCGAACGGAGCGATCCGTTCGCCTTTCTTCATTGGCGCGCCCGAGTCACTCCGCGTTTGCCGACTTGGGCGTCAGAACGAGCGGAAACGTGACTTCGAACACGCTTCCGTGTCCCTTCGACGAATGGAAGCGCAATTCGCCATCGAGCGTGCGCGTCAGTTCCTTGACGATGGCGAGGCCGAGCCCGGTGCCGGGAATATCGTCCCCGGCGGCGCGCTGGAATTCCTCGAACACGCGCTCCTGATCCGCTTCGCTGATGCCGACGCCGGTATCGGCCACGCGCAGCCGCCAGCGGTCCTCGGGCGCGGCGGTGATCGATAACACGATCTCGCCCGACGACGTGTACTTGACCGCATTGGACAGCAGATTGAGCGCGACCTGCTTCACCTTCAGCCGGTTCGACACCACGGTGCTCAGCGTGGGTTCCAGATGCCCGGTCAGCTTGAGCCCTTTCGCCTCGGTGGCGACGCGGCTCGACTGCATCAGTTCGTCGAACAGGCTTGCCAGATCGAAGCTGTCGACCGTCAGCATGGAATCGTCGCTTAGCAGCTTCGAGTATTCGACCATCTCGTCGACGAGCGTCGCCATGTCCACCACCTGCCTGTTCGCGAGCCCGAGCGCCGTGTCGCGTCTGCCGGGCGAGCGCGCGGCCAGTTGCAGCGCGGTCGAAAACACGTTCAGGAAATTGCGCAGGTCGTGCGCGACGCGCCGCGTGACCTGCATGCGCGACTCGTAAAGATCGCCGATAAGCTGCTGGCGCAGCGTCAGTTCCTGATTCGCGCGCTCCAGCATGCCGGTGTATTCGTCGATCTTGCGGTCGCGCTCGGTCACCGCTTCGCGAACCGATGCCAGCGTGACGAGACTCACCACTTCGTCGGTCATGAGGCGCGCGTATTCTTCGTCCACGCGGCTGAAATCTTCATGCGACGCCGCGTACTCGCCGATCGCGGACAACAGAACCTGTCTGAAGAGATCGAGCTCGCGCACCAGTTCGTCGATGCGATAGCCTTGCTGCCAGCGCCATTGGCCGTGCTGGCGGGCGTCGTGCTCGAGCGCGCCTTCCTGCCCGCTCAGGTTGCGCGATTCCAGCACGTTGCAGATTTCTTCGAGGATGCTCGGCAGATGATCCGCAAGCTGCCGATACGTGAGCTGGTCCGAATGCTCGACTTCCTGATCGCCGAAGACGAGCTTCATCCATCTCTCGGTCAGCGCGGCCTGCTGCGTGCGCAGCGCGGCCACGAGTCCGTTCATGCCGTCGGCGGGAATGTCGCGCATGTGCGATTCTCCGATTTGCGTGCGCCGGAGACGGCGCTAAAGGACCGGCCGTTGGACCGGAAGTGCGACAGTGCGACAGGGCGGCACATACCTTGGCAGTATAGGCCGACAGATGTGTGTCCAGTGCAAATCCGACCGGTCTGTTCAACCACTTGCGTCAAGCTTTACCTGCGGCGCTCGCCTTCGTGCGCTCGCGCGGCTGCGTCATCGTGCAAGATTGCACGGTCATGCGTGACGCAACCATGGCAGGAGAGAAAATGACCTCATCGGGCGGCTGGGAAGCGAAGCAGTACAGTGTCTTCAAAGCGGAGCGCACGCGGCCGGTCCGCGATCTCCTTCACGCGGCGCAGGGCGCGACGGTTCGTGCGGCGGTGGATCTCGGGTGCGGACCCGGCAACTCGACCGAGACGCTGCTTGCCTATGCGCCGCAGGCAAGCATCGTGGGCATCGACAGTTCCGCCGACATGATCGACGCCGCGCGCAAGCGTCTGCCGCAGTTGCGCTTCGAGCTAGCGGATATCTCGGCCTGGAACGAAGCCGGTCCGTACGACCTGATACTGGCGAACGCGTCTCTGCAGTGGGTCCCCGATCACGAGACGCTGCTGCCGCGACTCGTCAGCCTGCTCGCGCCCGGCGGACGGCTCGCGGTGCAGATGCCGGACAATCTCGACGAGCCCTCTCACAGGCTCATGCGCGAGGTGGCGGCGAACGGGCCGTGGCGCGAGCGGCTTGCAGGCACCGAGCGCGCGCTCCGCCACGATGCGCAGTGGTACTACGCGCGACTCACGCCGCTTTGCGAGCGCGTCGATGTGTGGCGCACCACCTATCATCATCCGCTCGCCGGCGGCATCGATGCGGTGATCGAATGGTTCAAGGGCAGCGCGCTGCGGCCCATGCTCGCGAAGCTCTCAGCGGACGAACAGACCGCCTTTCTGGACCAGTACCGCCAAGCGCTGAAATCGGCCTATGCGGTTCTCGCCGACGGCACCGTGCTGCTGCCGTTCCCGCGCCTCTTCTTCGTCGCGACGCGCTGATGCCGCATTACTGCGCCCGCCCGTTGTCCCGCAGCATCTGCACGAACTGACGCGCCGCCGGTGAAAGCGCGCCGCCCTTCCGCGTCACGACGCCATACGTCTGCGACTTGAGCTTCATGCGAATCGGCAGCACGCGCAGCATGCCGTGGCGCTCGAACACGCGGGCGACACTCGCCGGCAGAATCGACACCAGTTCCGGGCTTTCCTGCAGCAGCGTCACCGTGACGAACGGCGACGCCGTCGAAATGGGATTGGCGGGCATCGGCAAGCCCGCGAGATCGAGTTCGCGCTCGAGCAGCGCGCTCATCGGCAAATAGCTCGGGTACGTGACCCAGCGGCGGTTTGCCAGATCCGCCAGCGCGACTTCGCGCCCCTGCCCGTCGCCGCGCGCCCGTCCCGCCACGATGCACAGCGGCTCGTCCGTCAGCGGTTGATAGTGGTACTTCGACGGCTGCTCCGACACGCTCGCGCGGCCGATCACGAGATCGACGCGGCCGTCGTCCAGCATCGCCAGCATGTTGGCGCTCGTGTCCTCGACGATCTCGACCGCCAGATCCGGATGCTTCGCGTGCATCTCGTTGACCATCGGCGCGACGACGCCCGGCACCGCGCCCATGATCGTGCCGACGGTCAGCCGCCCGCCCGTGCCCGCGCGAATCTGCGCGACTTCCTGACAGAGCGCGGACAAATCGGCAGCCAGCACCCGCGCATAGCGCACCACGCAGCGGCCGAACGGATTCGGAATGAGGCCGCTTTTCGCGCGCTCGAAAAGCGGCGCTTCGAGCATCGACTCCAGTTCGGCGAGGGCCTTGCTCGCGGCAGACTGGGTCATCGCCATCGCGCTCGACGCCTTGTGCAGCGACTTGTGATCGTCGAGCGCGATCAGCAGTTGCAGCTGCTTCATGCGCAGCCGCGACATCAGGACATCGAGAGTTGTCTTCATCGTAAGAAAAAAAGCGCCGGGTGATTCCAAAAAGCGATCAAGCGATGGAAAGCTTTCACTATACAGGCGCGTTCGCCGGGTCGTATAGTCGGCGCAGCACGACGCTCGCCAAGGAAGCGTCGCGACCCTCTATCACGGAAGGACGAGACACCATGGAACTCACAGGCAACCTGCTCATCGGCCAGCAATCGGTGCGCGGCACGAACGGCACCATCAAGGCCGTCAACGCATCGACGGGCGCAGCCATCGAACCAGGATTCGGCGGCGCAACGCTCGACGATCTCGACCGCGCGTGCGCGCTCGCATGGACCGCGTTCGACGTTTATCGCGAAACGGCGCCGGAAGCCCGCGCGAAGTTTCTCGAAGCGATCGCGCAAAACATCCTCGATATCGGCGACGACCTGATCGAACGCTGCATGATCGAAAGCGGCCTGCCGCGCGGGCGTCTGGAAGGCGAGCGCGGCCGCACGGTCGGTCAGTTACGCATGTTCGCGGATGTGGTGCGCAACGGCGATTACCTCGGCGTGCGCATCGACCCGCCGCAGCCCGACCGCAAGCCGATGCCGCGCGTGGATCTGCGCCTGCGTCATATCGGCGTCGGTCCCGTCGCCGTGTTCGGCGCAAGCAACTTCCCGCTGGCGTTTTCCGTCGCCGGCGGCGACACGGCGTCCGCGCTGGCCGCGGGTTGCCCGGTGATCGCGAAGGCGCACTCGGCGCATCCGGGCACGGCGGAACTCGTCGGCCGCGCGGTGCAAAAAGCCGTGAAGGACTGTGGCATGCCGGAAGGCACGTTTTCGCTGCTTTTCGACAGCGGCCGCGACATTGGCCAGGGTCTGGTGAAGGACAACCGCGTCAAGGCGGCCGGTTTCACCGGTTCGCGTGGCGGCGGCACCGCGCTGATGAAGCTCGCGGCCGAACGCGCCGAGCCTATCCCGATTTACGCGGAAATGAGCAGCATCAACCCGGTTCTGCTGTTCCCGGCAGCGCTCGCTAACCGCACGGAAGCGATCGCGCGCGGTTTCGTGCAGTCGCTCGTGCTTGGCGCTGGCCAGTTCTGCACGAACCCCGGCCTGGTGCTCGCAGTCGACGGCCCGGACCTCGACAAGTTCATCGAAGCGGCATCGGCCGCGCTCAAGGAAACCGCCGCGCAGACGATGCTTACGCCAGGCATCCACAAGGCATACGAAGGCGCGGTCGAGAAGATTGCCTCGCACGACGGCGTCAACACCGCCGCTCGCGGCCTGCCGGCGCAGGGCGGCAATCAGGGTCAGGCGGCGCTCTTCGTCACGACCGCCGACGCATTCCGCCAGAACCACGCGCTGCAGGACGAGATTTTCGGCGCGTCGTCGCTCGTCGTGCGCTGCCCGGACCTCGCCACGATGCGCGATCTGATCGAATCGCTCGAAGGTCAACTCACCGCCGCGCTGCAGATCGACGAAGCCGATTACGCCGACGCGCGCAGCTTCGTGGCTCCGCTCGAACGTCGCACGGGCCGTATTCTGGTGAACGGCTTCGGCACGGGCGTCGAAGTGGGCCACGCGATGGTCCACGGCGGCCCGTATCCCTCGACCGCCGATGGCCGCTCGACGTCGGTCGGCAGCCTCGCCATCAACCGCTTCTTGCGGCCCGTCAGCTATCAGGACCTGCCGGAGGCGCTGCTGCCCGATCCGGTAAAGTCGGATAATCCGCTCGGCCTGAACCGCCGTATCGACGGCAAGCTGCAACTGGCCAGCTGATCGCTGCCACGGAGCGCCCCTCGGGGCGCTTTGTCTGTGGACCGGCAATAGTTCGGAATCCTTGTTATTTGACGCCCTAGCATTCGCCGCGCCCGATGCGATGGAAAAACAACACGGCGCGCGCACCGGAACGCCTTTCGCATCAGCGGCTTAGCGAGCGGCCGCCGGGCATTGTCGGTTTTCGGCTAAAGAATGGCGTCTCACCGCCGCTGCCCCGCGCCCAGAATATCCTGATGAGAGTAGCGAAGCGTGGCGCTGGGCGCGCACCGGAACGGTGTCGCGGCTGCATCGATTGCGCATTCGCATCCCACGAAGGCCATGCGCTGCCGTTTCACCGGCAGGCGCGAGACGACACGCAGCACGGAGCCACCGCGCAGCCGCAGTCGGGCGGCCCGAAGTAGGTGCGAAACGCAATTGACGTGCGTCGTTGGTTGACGCCATATTCGGATTTCGTCTTCCGCCGGCCAGCTTGACCGGAAGAGGAAACAATACGAAGGATTGCTGCCGCCCGGACGGCCCGGTGTACATACGAGCCGGGCGCACGGCGGCCACGTTATCGCACATGTCCTTCGAGGGCTTCAGCATGACCACGCGTTTGACGTTTCCCGCATCCATGTTCTCCGTCGTCTGCCAGCGCTGCGGCAGCACCGTGCGCAAAAACGCCGACAGTTGTCCGAACTGCGGCGCCGATCGCAGCGCGGCTTTCGGCCGCAAACGCGGCGGCGCTGCACGCCCGCGCGCCAACATGTTCGAGCAACAGATGTCGAATCCGCCTTTCGTCTCGGCGTCCGCTTCCACGCCTGTCGACGACGGCGAACCCGGCATGCACTCCGGCTGGCCCGGCGGCTGGGACCCGAAGCGCGCGAGCGAACGCATCGCGCAAAAGGCCGCCGAGCACCGGGCAAAGCGCGTCGAGCAATCCGCGCGCAACGCTTACGCCGATCCGAGCAACGATCCAGACGCCCTGCCCCGCCCCGACCGATGGAGCGGCAGCAAGACGCTCATCGCCGGCGCGTGCGCGCTGGCGCTCGTGGCGGGCGGCGTCGCCTATATGCAATACGGCACGGACGACCGCGCGGCTTCCGGCGAACGGAGCGCGTCCGGTGCGATCGACGCGAAACTCGGTCCGTTCGGGCGCGGCGCCACCGATGCGTCCGATTCAACCGACGCCAGCACTTCCGCCGACGCGCTCACGCAGCAGGCTCCCGGCGCCGCGAAAACAGCCGCGCTGACGCTCGCTCCCGGCGACCCGCTGCAAGGTACGCGCGCGGCGCTGGACCAGCACGATCTGACGCTGGCGCGCGCCCGGATGAAGGCGCTGCCGGCTCGCGAGCAAGCGCGTCCCGAGTTCGACGCGCTGAAAGACGAACTGGTCAAACGCGAACAGCAACGCGACGCGGCGCTGCAACTGGCGCGCGCCTGCGAACGCACGTCCGCGTGGGCGTGCGTGCAGCAGAACGCCGCCGAGGCGCTGGCGCTCGATGGCGGCAATGCCGAGTCGCAAGCCATGCTGGAGCGCGTGATCACGCATGCCGGCTGGCTCGTCGCGACACCGCAAGGAGCAAAGAAAGGCACAACGGCCGGCAGTCCCACCGACGTCCCGAATACCGGCACGGCCGTCGCCGGCAGTGTCACCCCAGCGCCCGCTGCGGTTGCGACACCGCCCGCCGCCGTTGCTGCGCAGGCAAACGTTGCATCGGCTCCGCAGGCGGACAAGACCGACGTGCAGGCCGCGAAGCCCGCGCCCGAGAAGCGCAACGTTCAACGTAACGCGAACGCGAACGCGGCGGCGGCGGCCGCTGCTGCCGCTGCCCGCCAGGCCGCGCTCGACGACGCCCGCGCCGCCGAATACACGTCGCGCGCCGAGAAGATCGCCCGCGCGCAAGCCGCGACGAACGCGATGGTCGCGGCCACGATTCTGCCGCCGTCGCCCAGTGTCGCAGCTCCGCCCAAGCCTGCCGCGCCCGCAGCGACCGAGCCTGTCGCCGCCGCGCCCGCCGCTCCGGCAGCGGCCAGGCCGTCGACCGCTGCGCCGACGCAGGCTCAGGAGTCGGGTAACGGCATGTACGTCGCGACAAGCCCGCCGAACAGCAACGGCATGTATGTCGCGCCGAGCAGCGTGCAGGGCGACATGTATGTCGCCCCCGCCGCGCCGACCGGCATGTACGTCGCGCCGGCCACGCGGCCCGCGCCCGCGCCGTCGCCCGCGC
>NZ_JALQEM010000028.1 GCF_023630705.1 Caballeronia sp. GAFFF1 | reverse complement strand
TGTGGGGGGGGTGTTGGGGGGGGTGCTGGAGCGGAGCCCCCCGCGCGGGGGGGGGGGGGGGGGGGCGGGGGCGGGGGGGGGGGGGGGGGGGGGGGGCGCCCCCCCCCCCCCCCCCGCCACTCACTCCCGCGACCGTCAGCAGCACCACACCCCGCCCCGCCGACCTCCCGCCTCAAAACACATTGAACGGCACATTCACCATCAGCCGATAAATGTCGCTTGTTCCGTCCGAATAATACTTGCTGCCTTGGTGATGCATGTAATAGAACTTGACCGACGTGTTCTTGAACTTGCCGTCCGGCACTGTGTAACTCGGAATAATGCCGAATTCGTGATGCGTGCCGTGCACGGGTTCACCGTTCACAATATAACTGCTCGCGTTGACCGTGCCGCTATTGGCCATGGCACTGCCGTCGGCGCCCCACCCATAGGCGACCCATGTCGTCACCTTGAAGCCGGGCATGCCGTAGTCCTTAAGATTCAGTGAATACGAAAGACTGACTGACTTCTCGTGCGGCTGGTTATAGTCGACATCCAGCGAATTGGAAAGATAATCGCCCCCCGACTCGTGCATGTAGTCGAACATCTGGTCGCCGAGAATCTGCTGAAAGGCGAATTGCAGTGTATGCGCGCCGTGCGTGCCGGCGAGCGCCAGGCTATACGCATTGTTATTGATCGGCCCCTGACGCTTGTCGCCGATGGCGCCCGTGTAGTAATAGTTGAGCGCGCCGGTCCAGCGCACGGATTTCGCGTCGCCGATGCTTTGCGTGGCCGACAGATAATACTGCTGCCATACGTTATTCGCGATGCTGCCGTAAAGCGTGACCGCCGTATCGTCGCCGCGCGTCCAGTCGCCGCCGAAGTACGTGAATTGCGAAACGTGCTTACCGCCATATTCCGTCGAGAGCCCGGTTACGGTCGTCATGCCGCGCGATATTACGCCATCCACCGTGCCGGCCTTGAGCGTGAGATTCTTGACCTCCTCGCTGGCAAGCGAGAAGCCGCGATACGTCGGCGGCAACGCGCGATTGTCGTGCGGCACGAGGAACGGGTTGTCGAAGAGTTGCTGGCCGTACTTGAGCACGGTGTTCGACACGCGCGCCTTCACGTCCCACACGCCCGGATACGCCCACGCAAGCTGATTCGCCCCGCCGCCGTCCGTGCCCACATGCACGCGCGTTCCCGCGCCGTTGCCGCCGTTCAGCTTGAACGCGCCGAACATCGACACATCGCCGCCGAGCCCAACCAGCCCGCGCGTGAAGCCCGATTCGAACACGGCCTGCGCGCCAAGCACCCACGCGTCTTTTTTCTTTGCACCCTCCGGTTCGAAATGTTCGGTGAAAGAGCGGCCGAGCAAATTGAAGTGCGAGTCCTCGATAAAGCCCTTCGACTTCGCCTGACTGCTCACGGGCGCATCGGCTTCAGTATTGGGCGGCGAACTCGGGACGGTTTCGGTATGTCGGGAAAGCGGCTCCGTATCGGCTTCCTGGCCGTAGGCGGCCACGGTCGCTGCCATCGCGCCGCTGAAAAGCAAAATCGAAAGTGCGACTGAAATTTTTTCTTTTTTCACGAAAGTATCTCCAACAACTGACTCAACCTGCGGACTACACAAACCAACTAACGAAATCGACGGCTGCAACACGCCGCGCCCGGCGACCGAAACGGTCGGGACGAGCGACGCGCGCTTAGGCTTCCTACGCATGCATGTCGTGGGCTATGGAAACTTGCGCATCAGGCGAAAAAGCACGCGGCCGACGCGCCGTTATCGAGCGCGCGCATTTCGGGCGTTTCCAACGCGCATCGCGCCTCGGCCATCGGGCAACGCGTATGGAACACGCAGCCGGAAGGCGGATTAATGGGACTCGGGATATCGCCCGACAAGATCTGCACGGTCTTGCCACGCTCGACCGCCGGATCAGGCACCGGCACAGCGGAAAGCAGCGCGCGCGTGTACGGATGCCGCGGCGTTTTGTAAAGCGCCTGCTTGTCGGCAAGCTCCATCACGCGGCCCAGACACATCACCATCACGCGGTCCGAGATATGGCGCACCACCGCCAGGTCATGTGCGATGAAGATGAGCGACAGCCCCATCTCCGACTGCAACGACTTCAGCAGGTTGACGATCTGCGCCTGAATGGAGACGTCGAGCGCGGAAACGGGTTCGTCGCAGATCACGAGCTTCGGCTCCACGATCAGCGCGCGCGCAATTCCGATACGCTGGCACTGCCCGCCCGAAAACTCGTGCGGGTAGCGGTTGATCATCTGCTCGCGCAGGCCGACTTTCGCCATCATCGCGCGCACGCGTGCCTGGCTTTCCTGCTTGCCGATGCCCGGCCGATGCTCGGTCAACGGCTCCGCGATGATCTGCCCGACCGTCATGCGCGGATCGAGCGATGCGAGCGGGTCCTGAAAAATCATCTGCACGTCGACGCGCGCCGCATGCCATTCGCGCTGCGAGGCCCGCGTGAGATTCGTGCCCATCCACACGATGTCGCCGCTCGTCGCCGGAATCAGGTTCAGAATGGCGCGCGAAAGCGTCGACTTCCCGCAGCCCGACTCCCCGACCACGCCGAGCGTTTCACCGGCGCGAAGATCGAAGCTCACGCCGTCGACAGCCTTCAGCGTGCGCGCTGGCGCCCACGGCAGCCGGCTCTTTGCCTTCACCTGAAAATGCACGCGCATGTCGCGCACGGAAAGAATGGTCGATGCCGCGTCAGACATGGCTCGCCTCCCGATAACGCGTCTTCAGCGCATCCACGGGCCGATGGCATGCTCGCAGCCAGTAAGCGCCGTCGACCGCCGTAAGCGCGGGCGCGCGCGCGGCGCATTCGGCGGCGGCATCGGCGCAACGTCCGTGGAACGGACAGCCCGCCGGCGGATGCGCCATGTTCGGCGGATTGCCCGGAATGCCGGTGAGTTCGCTACCCTGCTGGTCGAGGCGCGGCAACGCGCGCAGCAAGCCGATGGTGTACGGATGCGAGGGCTTTGCGAACAGCGTGGCGGCGTCGCATTGTTCCATCACGCGGCCGCCGTACATCACCATGACCTTTTCGCACAGGCCGGCGACGACGCCGAGATCATGCGTGATCAACACGATGGACGTGCCGAAATCGCGCTGCAAATCCCGCAGCAGTTGCAGCACCTGCGCCTGCACGGTGACGTCGAGCGCGGTGGTCGGCTCGTCCGCGAACAGCACTTCGGGCTCGCACAAGAGCGCCATCGCGATCATTACGCGCTGCCGCATGCCGCCCGACAACTCGTGCGGATACTGTCCGATGCGATGCGCCGCCTCGGGAATGCGCACGGCTTCCAGCATGGCGATGGCCCGCTTCTTCGCCTCGCGGCGCGTCATGTTCTTGTGCAGTTCGAGCACTTCGGTCATTTGCCGCTCGATCGTCAGGTACGGATTGAGCGAGCTCATCGGGTCCTGAAAAATCATCGAGAGGCGGTTGCCGCGAATGCGGTTGAGCGCCTTCGCGGACATGCCGAGCAGGTTCTCGCCGCGATACATCGCGCGCCCGCTTGCGCGCCCGTTCGACGCCAGCAGCCCGAGCATGGCGAGCACCATCTGGCTTTTGCCCGAGCCCGATTCGCCGACGATGCCGAGCGTTTCGCCTTCTTCCAGCGTGAAGCTCACGCCGTTGACCGCGCGAACGGTGGCGTCGTGTGTCGCGAACTCGACGCGCAGATCGTTGATTTCGACTAGCGGCATGGCTCACCTGTCCTTCGGATCGAGCGCATCGCGCAGCCCGTCGCCGACATAATTGATGCAATAGAGCGTCACCGACAGCAGCCCGGCCGGAAACAGCAGAATCCACGGTGACGCTTCCATCACGCCGACGCCGTCCTGTATGAGCACGCCCCAACTGGTCATCGGCTCCTGCACGCCGAGCCCGAGGAACGACAGCACGGACTCCGTGAGAATTACGCCCGGCACGGTGACGGTCGTATAAATCGCGACGATGCCGAGCAGATTCGGCACCACATGCCGCGCGATGATGCGCCGCGTCGGCACGCCGATGGCGCGCGCCGCCTCCACGAATTCCTTCGAGCGGATGGCGAGCGTCTGGCCGCGCACCACGCGCGCCATGTCCATCCACGAGAACACGGTGATGGTCAGCACGACGAGATAGAACTCGCGGCCGAGCAGCGTCACCATCAGAATGGCGATGAGCAGGTACGGAATGGCGTACATCATGTCGACGAAGCGCATCATCGCGTTGTCGACGCGTCCGCCGACGAAGCCCGCAATCGCGCCCCATACGATGCCGAGCGTCACGGACGTCAGCGTGGCAAGCGCGCCGATCATCAGCGAGACGCGCCCGCCAACCAGACAGCGCACGAGCAGGTCGCGGCCGGTTTCGTCCGTGCCGAAGAGATGCCAGTGAGCGAACGCGGGCGGCGCGCTCATCGCGTTCCAGTCGGCGGAATCGAACGCGTTGGGCAACAGCCAAGGCCCGACGATGCACGCGAGCGTGATGACGGCGAGCAGCGCCAAACTCACGACCGCCGCCTTGTTGCGCAGAAATCGCGCGCGCGCGTCCTGCCACGGACTGCGGCCCGCGACCGCCTGTTCGAGCAAAGGCGCCAGAGAAGCAGATTTCATCGCGCGCCCTTTCAATAGCGGATCTTCGGATCGAGCCACGCGTACGCGAGATCGACCAGCAAGTTAAGCAGCACGGCCACGACCGTGACGAGCACGACGAGGCCGAGCACGAGCGTGTAATCGCGATTGGCCGCGCCGTTCACGATCAGCTTGCCGATGCCGGGCAGCGAGAACACGGATTCCGTGACGACCGCCGCCGTGATCGACGAGATGGCGAGCGGCCCGATCACGGAGACGACCGGAATCAGCGTCGGCTTGAGTGCATGACGCAGCACGATGGCGCGCATCGGCAAGCCCTTCGCGCGCGCGGTTCGAATGTACGGCGTGTTCATCACCTCGATGAGGCTTGCGCGCGTGACGCGTCCGACCGTCGCGACGTTGATCATCACGAGAAGCGCGACCGGAAGAACCATGTAGCGCGCGTCCGCCCCGTTCCACCCGCCCGCGGGCAGCCATTTGAGGCCGATGGCAAAGACGAGAATCAGCACCGGCCCGATGACGAACGACGGAAACGCGTTGCCCGCGTTACTGACCAGCATCAGCGCGTAGTCGGCGATGCTATTGCGCCGCAGCGCCGCGCCCGCGCCGAGCAGCACGCCGATGACGATGGCCAGCGCCATCGACACGCCGCCGATGGTCAGCGACACCGGCAGCGCGCGCAGCACGAGTTCGTTCACGCTCCAGTCGGCGTAACGGAACGACGCGCCGAGGTCGCCGTGCAGAAGGCCGTCGAGGTAGAGCAGATACTGCTTCCACAACGGCTCACCGAGGTGATACTTCGCCTGCAGATTCGCGAGCACTTCGGCAGAGACTTTGCGCTCGCCGTCGAACGGACCGCCGGGCGTGGCGTGCAGCAGCAGGTAGCAGACCGTCACGACGATCAGGAGCGTCGGCAGCGTGAGCAGCACGCGACGCAGGGCATATGACCACATGAGAGCGCGTCCTTGGCGTCAATGCTTGACGATGTAGAGGTCCTTGCTGCCGTAGTGGTCCGCCGGATTCTTGAGCGAATAGCCGCCGACCGTGCTGCGCACGAGGCGCGGCAGGCCGTATTGCAGAAGCGGCAGCATCGGATAGTCGTCCATCACGAGCTTGGCTGCCTCGGTCAGCAACTGCTTGCGCTTGACGAGATCCGTTGTTTCGCTTGCCTGCTTGACGAGCGCGTCGGCCTTCGGATTGCAGTTGAAGTTGTCGTTCTGCTCGGACTTGCACTGCACGAGCGTAAGGAAGGTCGTCGCGTCGTTGTAGTCCGCCACCCAGCCGTTGCGCGCGATCTGATAGTCGCCGTCATGGCGCTTCTTCAGCAGCACCTTGAATTCCATCGATTCGATGTCGGTGGCAAGACCCAGCTTCGTTTTCCATTCGGAGGCCGCGAAGATCGCCATCTTCTTGTTGTAGTCGCTCGTGTTCATCGCGAAGCGCAGCGTCGTGCCCGGCTTCACGCCCGCCTGTTCCAGCAGCTTCTTCGCTTCCGCGACGCGCTTGTCCATCGGCCAGCTTGCCCATTCATAGGCCGATACGTCCGCGCCGCTCACGCCCTTCGGCAGCAGGCCGTAGCTCGGCGTCTGGCCGTCGGCGGTCACGCGTTGCGCAAGCAGATCGCGGTCGATCACCATGGAGAGCGCCTTTCGCACGCGCACGTCCTTCAGGAGCGGATCGCGGTTATTGAAGCTGTAGTAGCGCGTGCCGAGAATCAGCGAGTTGCGGATATCGTTGGGGAATTGCTGACGGTATTTGGCGTACGTGCCGGTGGGCAATTGATACGTCATGTCGTTCTCGCCCGACTGGAACAGTTTGACGTCCGTGTTCTCGTCCTCGACCGGCAAGTACGTCACCTTCGTCAACTGGACGTGTTCCTTGTCCCAGTAATTCGGGTTCTTCGCGAGCACGAGCTTGCTGTTGACCTGCCAGTCCTTCAACTGGAACGGGCCGTTACTGACGAGATTGCCCGGCTTCGTCCACTCCTTGCCTAATTTCTCCACCGTCGCGCGATGCACCGGCCCGAAGTTCGCGTTCGACATCAATTCCGGCAGGAACGGCACCGGCCCGGAAGTCTTGACTTCGAGCGTGGTCGCGTCGACGGCGCGTACGCCGAGCGCGCTCGCCGGCTTCTTGCCCGCGACGATCTCCGCGCCGTTCAGGAGGAACGGACCGAAGACGCTCGCGTACGACGACGCCGTTTTCGGATCGATGAAACGCTGGCAGCCGTAGACGAAGTCGTTCGCGGTCACCGTGTCGCCGTTGGACCACCGCGCGTTCTTGCGGAGATGGAAGATCCACGTCGTCGGGTCCTTCTGCTCCCACTTCTCCGCGACGCCGGGAACGACTGCGCCGTCGCCGTTGGTCGCCGTGAGCCCTTCGAAGAGGTCGCGGGCGAGGTTCGCCGCGCCGACCGATTCGACGAGCGCCGGGTCGAGCGTCTCCACTTCCGAGCCGTTGTTGCGCACCAGTTCCTGCTTGGCGGCAAGCGTCACGCCGGGCGGGACGATGGCGGCTGCGGCAGGCATCGCCGCAAGCAGGAACGCGGTGCTGGCCGCAGCGACTGACGCGCGTTGGAGGAAAGTGAAAGCGGCGAACGACTTCATAAAATTCCTTCTTGTCTCGTTGTATTGCTTTTTCTCGTTGCTTGAATGACGCCGCGTTTAGCCGCGTATGGCTAAACGAAGCGGCGTCTAACACTTAGCATCACTGATGAATGCCAAAGGCATGCACCGCTGTCCCGAAGATTTCCGAGCGGGCCTCGGCGCGCTTGATGGCTGGCAACGAGTATTTCGCATCGGTCATGCGGATGCCACCCGCAATCGCGCTTGATGACGAAATGTTTCGAAATATCGCCCGAATGAGCGACTGAGGCCGGTGCGATCCTGCGGCGGCTCCACCGAACGGACCGCAGCGTGTCGTCGCGGAAATCGCGCGACGACACGCGCACCGCAAAATCAGGCTCCGCCGAAGAGGCGTGCCGCGCGAGCGCGCAATTCCTCGGGCGATACGTCTTCCTTGTGCGTCGCGATCCACCAGACATGGCCGAACGGATCGCGCACCTTGCCGCCGCGGTCGCCGTAGAACTGGTCTTCGACCTGGCGCAGAATGGTCGCGCCTTCGTCGACCGCGCGGTGCACCACGGCATCGACGTCTTCCACGTACAGATGCAGCATCACCGGCGTGCCGCCGATGGCAAGCGGACCTCTCACCTCCATTTCGGGGAATTCGTCGCTCAGATAAAACGGATTGCCGCCGATCAGCAGCTCCGCATGCCCGACGCGCCCGCCCGGCTCCTGCATGGTGAAGACTTCGGTCGCGCCGAACGCTTTCTTGTAGAAGTCGATGGCCGCGACGCCACCCGCCACCGCGATATACGGAATCACCCCATGACGGCCTTCGGGGATGGGATCGACTGGTGCACTCATGAATGCCTCCTGAACTCGGCAAAGTTAGCGGACGCCGCATTCGCCACCCGCGGCGCACATCAGATGGTGCCGGTTTTGGGCGAGCGCCGCAAAGCGCCGCGACGCGCCCTTAACAAGTTTTCACTATTCGCTTCATACTCTCGGTCGAAGCACGTCCCACTTCCCCATCAAACGGAGCACTCATGCACGATCTGAAAGGCAAGTCGATCCTCATCACGGGCGCGAGCACGGGCATCGGCGCGGCGGCGGCCCGCGCGTTCGGGCGTTACGGCGCGAATGTCGCGGTGCATTACAACAGTTCGAAGGACCAGGCCGAGGAAGTCGCGAAAGACGTGCGCGCGCTCGGCGTGAGCGCGATCACCGTCGGGGCGGACGTGCGCGACTCGAAGGCGATCGTGGCCGCCGTCGCGCAAACGGTCGATGCGTTCGGCAAGATCGACGTGCTCATCAACAACGCGGGCAGCCTCGTGAAGCGCGAGCCGCTCGAAAGCGCGACCGACGAACTCTTCGACGACATCATCAACATCAATGCGCGCTCGGTCGTCTCGTTCACGCGGGCGGCGCTGCCTTCGCTGCGCTCGGGGGGCGGCGGCTCGATCATCAACGTGACGTCGGTGGCGGCGCGCAACGGCGGCGGTCCGGGCGCGCTGCTGTACGCGGCGTCGAAAGGCTTCGTCAGCACCATCACGAAGGGCATGGCGAAGGAATTCGCCGCCGACCGCATTCGCGTGAACGCGGTCGCGCCGGGCGTGATCGGCACGCCGTTCCACGACCGCTTCTCGACGCCCGAGCAGCTCGAAGCCTTCCGCAAGTCGATCCCGATGGGCTATATCGGCGAAGCGGACGATTGCAGCGGCGCGTTCCTCTATCTCGCGTCGGAGGCGATGTCGCGCTACGTGACCGGCCAGATCATCGACGTCAACGGCGGCCAGTTGATGCCGTGAGGCGCGCCGGCCGTGTTATAAGGCGCTAGTCGATACCGAGAAAAGGAGAATGCAGGAGATGCCGTTGAAACAGGAACATCGCTTTCGGTCCCTCGCGCTGACGGCCGCGGCCGTCGCCGCGTTTAGCGTCGCGGGCTTCGTCGAAACGTCGCCCGCCTATGCGAAGACAGCGGACACGCAGCCGCAAGTCCTGACCGCCTCCGCCGTCGCCGTCGCGGACAAGTACGCCGCCGACACGGCGGAGCAAATCTTCAAGCAGGGCGGCAACGCAGTGGACGCGGCCGTCGCCATCGCGTTCACGCTCGCGGTCACGTATCCGGAAGCGGGCAACATCGGCGGGGGCGGGTTCATGACGCTTTACGTGGACCATCGGCCCTACTTCCTCGACTACCGCGAGCGCGCGCCGATTTCCGCCACGCGCAACATGTACCTCGACGACAAAGGCGAGGTCATCAAGGGCATGAGCCTGTACGGGCATCGCGCGGTCGGCGTTCCGGGCACGGTGGAAGGCATGTGGGAAGCGCAAAAGCGCTTCGGCAGGCTGAAATGGAAGCAGGTGCTCGCGCCCGCCATCCAGTACGCGCAGGACGGTTTCGTCGTCGACGATCAACTGATCGAGCGGCGCGATCGCGCGTCCAAAGACTTCGCCGGCAAGACGAACTTCGACCTCTACTTCGGCGGCATGAAAGCGGGCGAAGTGTTCAAGCAGCCGGATCTGGCGCAGACGTTGCAGCGCATCTCGGACAAGGGCGCGAAAGGCTTCTATCAGGGCAAGACCGCGGAGTTGATCGCCACGTCGATGACCGGACACGGGCTCATCACCACGCGCGATCTGAAGGAGTACAAGGCGGTCTGGCGGCAGCCGGTGGTGGCGAGCTGGAACGGCTATCGCGTGATCACCGCCCCGCCGCCGAGTTCGGGCGGCGTCGGCCTCGTGCAGCTGCTCAAGATGAAGGCCGACCTGAAGGACAAGTTCGAAGGCGTGCCGCTCGATTCCGCGCAGTACATCCACCTCGTCGCGGAGATCGAGAAGCGCGTGTTCGCCGACCGCGCGCAGTATCTCGGCGATCCCGACTTCTACAAGGTGCCGGTCGCGCAACTGGTCGACGACGACTACATTCTGAAGCGCGCGCAGGAAGTGAATCCCGAGACGCCGTCCGATACCAGGAGCGTGCAGCCGGGGCTCGGCACGTCGATGCCCGAGAAGGCGGAGACGACGCACTTCTCGGTCGTCGACAAGTGGGGCAACGCGGTGTCGAACACCTACACGATCAACGGTTACTTCGGCGCAGGCGTGGTCGCGGAAGGCACCGGCGTCGTGCTGAACGACGAGATGGACGACTTTTCCGCGAAGCCGGGCGTGGCGAACATGTTCGGCGTCGTGGGCAGCGACGCAAACGCCATCGCGCCGCGCAAGCGCCCGCTCTCGTCGATGACGCCGACCATTCTCACGAAGGAAGACCAGGTCGCCATGGTGATCGGCACGCCGGGCGGATCGCGCATTTTCACGTCGATCTTCCAGGTGCTGTCGAACGTGTACGACTTCCAGATGCCGCTGGCCGAAGCCGTCGGCGCGACGCGCTTTCACCATCAACTGCTCCCGCCCAACACGATCTATCAGGAGCCGTTCCATCAGCTCGATCCGGAGGTCGTGAAGCAACTGGAGGCGAAGGGCTACACCTTCTCGATGCAAGGCTTCAACGGCGACATTCAGGCTATCCGCATCAACGGCGAAACGCCTGAGCCGATGTCCGATCCGCGCGGGCGTGGCGTGTCGCGCGTCATTCAGTAAAGGCACGCCGACGCTTACAGCGTGAAAGTATCGCGCTCGGTCCGGACTAGGCATTTGCCCTAGTCCGGATTTCGCCGGTCGCGCTCTTACGCCCGTCCCCTGCGGGATTCTCAGAAATATAAGAATGCTGGCATGAGCGGCATGTTTCGCTTGGGATTGGACCGCGCGTTTCGTTCCCCTAGTCTCTGTCCTGACCGAGTGCACCATGCGCCGCTGCGCGCGACGCACCCGGCCCATCCAGAACTACATACGAGACGACCCTGACGACGGACCCGCAGTGCGCGTCGACGCGCGCACGGCCATTCGTTTCAGCGTGCTGATAAAGGAGCAGCTCATGTTGGAATCCCCCGCCCAGCAGCTTGGCGATATCACGCCCATCAATCGGGAACAGGATGTTCAGACAGCCAACGGCGGCGTGCTCGACCGCTACTTCGGCATTTCGCGAGCCGGCAGCACACCCAAACGCGAAGTCGTGGCCGGCGTCACGACTTTCCTCGCGATGGTCTATTCCGTGTTCGTCGTGCCGGGCATGCTCGGCAAAGCGGGCTTCGATACGAGCGCGGTGTTCGTCGCCGTGTGCCTCACGACCGCGTTCGGCTCGCTGCTGATGGGCGTGTGGGCGCGTCTGCCGATCGCCATCGGCTGCGCCATTTCGCTGACCGCGTTCACCGCGTTCGGCCTCGTGCTCGGCAAGGGGCTCTCGCCCGCCATCGCGCTCGGCGCGGTGTTTCTGATGGGCGTCGTGTTCACGGCGATTTCCGTGACGGGCGTGCGCTCGTGGATCTTGCGCAATCTGCCGACGGGCGTCGCGCATGGCACGGGCATCGGCATCGGGCTGTTTCTGCTTCTGATCGCATCCAACGATGTCGGCCTGATCGTGAAGAACCCCGCGCCCGGCATGCCGGTTTCGCTCGGTCACATTACAGCGCTGCCCGTGCTGATGTCCGTGGCCGGGCTCGCGGCGATATTCGGTCTGGAGCGCCGGCGCGTGCCGGGCGGCATTCTCCTGGTGGTGGTCGGGCTTTCGGCGATCGGCCTCGTCATCGACCCGTCCGTGCGCTTCCACGGCGTGTTCGCCCTGCCGTCGCTGTCCGCGCCGGGTCATGCGTCGCTGATCGGCGCCATGGATATCAAAGGCGCACTGTCGATGGCCGTGCTGCCGAGCGTGCTCGCCCTCGTGATGACCGCGGTATTCGACGCCACCGGCACGATCCGCGCGGTCGCGGGGCAGGCAGGCCAGATCGACGCGAACGGACGCATCGTGAACGGCGGCCGCGCGTTGACGGCGGATTCCATCAGTTCGATCTTCTCCGCGTGTTTCGGCGGCGCGCCGGCGGCGGCGTATATCGAATCGTCGGTAGGCGTGGCGGCGGGCGCGAAAACGGGTCTCGCGGCGAGCGTCGTAGGCGCGCTCTTTCTCGCGGTGATGTTCCTCTCGCCGCTCGCGAGCCTCGTGCCCTCTTACGCGACGGCGCCCGCGCTCATGTACGTCGGCTTGCTGATGCTCGGCAACGTCGCGAAGCTGCACATGGACGACACGGTGGACACGATGTCGGGACTCGTTTGCGCAGTGTTTATCGTGCTGACGGCGAACATCGTGACCGGCATCATGCTCGGCTTCTGCACGCTGGTGATCGGGCGCGTCGTCGCGGGCGAGATTCGCAAGCTGAACGTAGGAACGGTGGCGATCGCAGCGGCGCTCGCGGTCTTTTATCTCGGCGGCTGGGCTATCTAAACGATGCGTTGAAACGACAAAGCCCCGAAAGCGTTCGCTTCCGGGGCTTTGTCCAATGCTGATGCGCTTGACCGGGCGTCAGGCCGAGGCAGACTCGGACTTACTTGCGATACGATTCGACGAGAATCTCGCAGTTCTGCAGATGCAATTGCAGCGCGCGATTCCACTCGCGACGCACCGCAGCCTTCGCCGCGCGCATCCACGAACCGAACGAAACGAGCACAGATTGTTGAGCGGTGGTTTTCATGGAGAGCTCTCAGGGTAAGTAGCTAGGGGATAACCCTAACTATACGCTTTTCATGCTGCCTTGCAACCAATTCTCAAAAAAGCTACACCGTCTCTCGTCGATCTCCCGGTCGCATTTTCCGATTATTCACTTCGCGAGCAGTTCGCCGTGACGCGCCGGTCCGTTCCCCGCGATCCGCGCGACGAGCATTCCCGTCGTCGCGAAGCGCGTCCAGTGGCGCGCGTACAGCACGCCGTCCGTCTGCGCGACGAGCGGAACAAGCCGGTCTTCGAGCGGATCGAGGATGTCGGCAATCGTCTCGCCGGCACGCACGCGCTCGCCGACCTCGCAGCGATGCAGGATCACGCCCGACGCCGGTGCATGGAGGTACTCGCAGCCGGCAAGCGGCGTCGCGGCGTGGCAGAGCGGCGGCGGCTCGGGCGCGCGGCCCGCGACAAAGCCCGCGTGCGTCAGATAATCGACGATCGCTTGCGCGTCGTGCGCCGCCGTCTCGTGGGATACATCCCGCACGCCGCGCAGTTCGAGCGTGACCGGCGTGACGCCCGTCGGAATCGGAAAACGCGCGCCGAACGCATCGCGCAAGAAGCACCACGCCGACGTGCACGCTTCGTCGAACGGCTCGCCGCCCGACACGTCGACCAGCAATTGCGCCTCGCTGCCGATAAAGCGCGCGAGCGGCTCGACGGCGGCCCACGCATCGGGCGTCGTGTAAAGATGCGCGACGGCCTCCCAGTCGCAATGCAGGTCGATGACAAGATGCGCGTCGCAGGCGAGACGCATCAGCGCAATGCGTTGCGACTCCAGTTCCGTCGCGCCTTCGCTGGTGGCGAAATGCCGGCGCAGCGCGGCGCGGATCAGGTCTGCGTTGCGCGCGGCGTCGTCGGTCAGGCGGCCTTCGAGTTGCGTCGCGAGCGCCGGGCCGGGATCGGGAAAGCGCCGGTTGAAGTCCTGTCCCGATTGCATGTCGAAGCGGCCCATGTGCGTGCCGAACCAATGCTGATTCAGCCCGGCGGGATTCGCCACCGGCACGAGCACGATCCGCGCGTTGAGCAGCCCCGCGGCTTCGAGCTCGGCGAAGCGGCGCTTGAGCATCCACGCGACCACCATGCCGGGCAACTCGTCGGCATGCAGCGATGCCTGGATATAGACCTTCGGCACGGCGTTGTCGCCCGGTCCGAACGAATAGCTCCTGATCGCGCGCCGGGTGCCGGGCGCGGCGCCGACGAGCGGATGATCGTGAATCTGCATTGCGCCTGACCTTCGAAACTGCCGCCTGAAAAAAGCAAAAGGCACCGCGAGCGATGCCTTTTGACCGTATGCGCGACGCTTGCGCGCTTACTGAATAGAAACGTCGGTCGCGAAGTACTTCGCCATGATGCGCTTGAACGTGCCGTCCTTCTTGATCGCGTCGAACGCCTGATTCAGGCCCTTCTGCAAATCGGCGTCGCCCTTGCGCAGGCCGATGGCTGTGCCCGGACCGATGAGCGCCTTGTCCTCGACGATCGGCCCGACGAGCGCGAACGGCTTGCCCTGCGGCTTCTTCAGAAAGCCGATGGCTGCCTGCGCCGCGTCCGTGAACATGGCGTCGATACGGCCCGCGACGAGGTCGCCTTCGACCTGTTCCTGATCGCCGTACGCGACGACCGTCACCCCCTGCGGTTCCCACTTCGCCTTCGCGTAGCGTTCCTGCACGGTGCCCTGCTCGACGCCCACGCGCTTGCCCTTGAGCGCCTGCGGCGTCGGCAGAATGCCCGAGCCGGCGCGCGCGACGAGTTGCGCGTGCGTGTCGTATAGCGGCTCCGTGAAGTCGATCTGCTTCAAACGCTCTTCGGTGATGCCCATGTCGGAGAGCACGGCGTCGAACTTGCGCGCTTTCAGGCCCGGAATCATGCCGTCGAAATTATTCTCGACCCAGACGCACTTGACCTTCATCTGCGCGCACAAGGCGTTGCCGAGATCGATGTCGAACCCGACGAGCTTGCCGTCAGGCTGCTTCGATTCGAACGGCGGATACGACGGATCCACGGCGAAGCGGATTTGCGTGATGTCCTTCGCGTGCGCGGAGAACGAGGTGATGGCAAGTGCGGCGAGCATCGCGCGCAGAGCGAACGATGCGGACTTGCTGACGAACTTCTTCTGCGACATTCCAATCCTTCGAGACTTGCGGTGATTGCTGGCGCGCTGCGTTCGCGTGCTGCACGAATGCGGACGCGGCGCGCGGTGGCCCCTTTCGGGAAAACCCTGAATGGTAGCAAACGCGATGCGTCACGGCACGACAGAAAGGAACAGAAACGCCGCGAAAATGACGAGATGCACGACGCCTTGCAGCACCGTCGAGCGGCCCGTGCCAAGCGTGATGACGGAAACGACGAGCGTCAGCGCGAGCATCGTGATTTCTTTCGGCGCGAGGCCGAGCGCGATCGGCTGCCCGATGGCGATCGACACGATTGCCACCGCCGGAATCGTCAATCCGATGCTGGCGAGCGCCGAGCCGAGCGCGAGGTTGAGGCTCGTCTGCAAGCGGTCGAGCCGCGCGGCGCGCAACGCAGCGAAGCCTTCGGGAAGCAGCACGAGCGCGGCGATCACGACGCCGACGACCGCCTCGGGCGCGCCTGCCGCCGCCACGCCCGCCTCGACGGCCGGCGACAGCAGCTTGGCGAGCCCGACCACCGCGACAAGCGACAGCATCAGAAACGCAAGCGCGAGCCACGCTTCACCGTTACTCGGCGGCGGCGCGTGCGGGCCGTCGTCGGCGGCATCGGGCGAACTCGCGGCCTTCGGCGCGAACGGCAGAAAATAATCGCGATGGCGGATGGTCTGCACGAACACGAACATCATGTACAGCACGAGCGACACCACGCCTACGAAAATGAGTTGCGACGTCGAAAGTGCGGGTCCGACCACCGTGCTCGTGAAGTTCGGCAGCACGAGCGTCAGCACGGAAAGCGCGCAGAGAATGGCGAGCGCGGCGCTCGCGCCTTGCAGCTGGAAGTCCTGCACGTGATGCCGCAAGCCGCCCATCAGCAGGCACAGCCCGACGATGCCGTTGCCGCAGATCATGATGGCGGCGAACACGGTATCGCGCGGCAATGCCGCCTTCTCGGGACCGCCGGACAGCATGACGGAGACGATCAGCGCCACTTCGATCACCGTCACCGCGACCGCGAGCACCAGCGTGCCGAACGGCTCCCCGACGCGATGCGCGACCACCTCGGCGTGATGCACCGCCGCGAACACGGCAAACGCCAGCGCGACCGCCGCCAGCGCGGTCAGTACGGCGCCGTGAATGAGCGCGGCCGCGCCGAGCACGACGAGCGCGAGGATCGGCGCAACGAGGGTCCAGTCGAGCTTGAGTTTCATCGGCGCTCCGGGCTGATCGGGTGAATGGGATCGTCGGCCTACGGCGACGAACCATCGGCATGATAGCGGGCGGACAGCGCGCCGACGACAAAACGCAATTGCGCGACACAAAACAAAACGGACGGCCTGAGCCGTCCGCGATGCGCCGTTCGGTGGGGAATTACGACTCGAGTTCGGCGTTCAGCGTGATCTTCGCATTGCCGGCGAACAGTTTCGACACCGGGCAGCCTTCTTTCGCCGCCTGAGCGGCTTTGTCGAACGCGGCCTTGTCCGCGCCGGGAATCTTCGCCTTCAGGTCAAGCTGGCAGGACGTGATCGTGAAGCCTTCGCCGTCTTTCTCCAGCGTGACCGTCGATTTGGTTTCGAGGCTTTCCGCCTTCATGCCCGCCTGTTCGAGCTGCAGCGAAAGCGCCATCGTGAAACAGCCGGCGTGCGCCGCGCCGATCAGTTCTTCGGGGTTCGTGCCGGGACCTTCCTCGAAGCGCGACTTGAATCCGTACGGCGCTTCGTTGAGCACGCCGGTTTGCGTCGAGATGAAACCCTTGCCGTCCTTGATGCCGCCGCTCCATTTTGCCGATGCAGTCTTTTGCACGAGAGTTCTCCGTGAAGATGGTTGCTGATTGGTTGCCATGGGTTCGACCGGGCGCGCGCGGCGCGCGGTCATCGATGACGCTTGTCGATGAACGCGTCGCGCCGAAGCACTGCGGGACGCGTCGGGTCCATCGTAGCGGATCGGTGCTCGCGGCGCAGGAAGCGCGCAGCCGCACGACTTTTGTTCAGATGGCGAAGCACCGCCGATTCACTTAGCATGCGTGGGCTCGTTCAACTCTCTGCATGCTTAAAACATGAATCCACTCGCACGACGCGCCGCGACCCGGGGAGCGGCCTAGCATGGGACCGCCGACCGAACGCATTGCCGAAGATGTCGTGCTGCCCGAGCGCGTCGATGTGGTCGTCGTGGGCGGCGGCGTGATCGGCATCAGCACCGCGCGCTTTCTCGCGGAGAAAGGGCTTTCGGTCGCGGTGTGCGAAAAGGGCCACGTCGCGGGCGAGCAGTCGAGCCGCAACTGGGGCTGGTGCCGCGCAACGCACCGCGACTTGCGGGAACTCGAACTCAGCCTCGAAAGCCTGAAGCTGTGGCGTCGCATGGACGCGGATCTGGGAATCGACAGCGGCTATCGCGAATGCGGCATTTTGTATGCCGCCGATGACGCGGATGCCCTCGCCGATCACGAAGCGTGGCTCGCGCGCGCCGTCGCCAAGGTCGGACGCAGCGCGCTCGATTCGCGCATCGTGTCGCCCGATGAAACTGCCGCGCTCATGCCGGGCGCGGCGCGGCGCTTCGCAGGCGGCATTTACACGCCGAGCGACGGCCGCGCCGAACCGCAACGCGCCGTGCCTGCGATGGCCGCCGCGCTGCGCGCGCGCGGCGTCAAGATCGCGCTGCCCTGCGCGGTGCGCGGCGTGGAAACGAGCGGCGGCGCGGTGAGCGGCGTCGTGACGGAATACGGGCGGATTCGCTGCGACAGCGCGGTGATCGCGGGCGGCGCGTGGACGCGGCTCTTCGCCGGCAATCTTGGCGTGGACGTGCCGCAATTGATGGTGCGCTCGTCGGTCGTGCGCACCGCGCCGCTGCCCGGCGGCCCGGAAGTGAGCGCGTGCAATCAGTCGGTCGGCTATCGCAGGCGGCTGGACGGCGGCTATTCGATTGCGAACGCGTTTCGCAGCTACAGCGACATCACGCCTGACAGCTTTCGCCTGTTCGGCAAGTTCCTGCCCGCGCTCAAGAGCCAGCTGGGTTCCATCAAGCTCGGCTTCAACGCGCGCTTTTTCGAGGAGTTGCGCCGCCCGCGCCGCTGGCCGCTCGACCGCGAGACGGTCTTCGAGCGCGTGCGCACGATCGACCCTGCGCCCGTCGACGCCTTCAACGAAACCGCGCTCGCCGAGTTCCGCGCGATCTTCCCCTCGCTCGCGAATGTGACGGTGGAGCAGTCGTGGGCCGGTTATATCGACGTGACGCCGGATGCGGTGCCCGTCATCTCGGGCGTCGAGCGCGTGCCGGGGCTTTTCATCGGCACGGGGTTCTCGGGGCACGGCTTCGGCATCGGTCCGGGCGCGGGCAAGTTGATGGCCGATATCGTCGCCAACGACGCGCCGCTCGTCGATCCGCATGCGTTCCGTCTGTCGCGCTTCTTCGACGGCAGCAAGATCGAGATCGACGGCGGCTTCTGACGAATGAGGCGCCTTCGCGGCGCGCGGCGGCACGCGCTAACATACCGGATTCGCAGGCGACGCCGCCGCACTTCATTCGTTTCGAGGCTTTCATGGCATCCACGCCCCTTTTGTTCATCGACGTCTGGTCGGACTTCGTCTGTCCGTTCTGTTATCTGGAAACGCCGGTGCTCGACCAGTTGCGCAACGCTTACGGGGACGCGGTCGAGATTCGCTGGCACGCGTTCGAGCTGCGTCCGGAGCCTGCGCCGCTGCTCGACCCGAACAGCGATCACATCGCGGAGTCGTGGGAGAAGTCGGTGCGGCCGCTCGCCGACGAGCGTGCCCTGCTCATGCGCATGCCGCCCGTCGCGCCGCGCAGTCGCAAGGCGTTCGAGACGGCGCTCTTCGCGCGAGAGTCCGGCTGCTACGATGTCGTGCATCGCGCGATTTTCAAGGCGTATTTCGAGGAAGGAATTGATATCGGCGACACCGACGCGCTGCTGGACATCGCCGCGACCTGTGGCGTCGATCCGGAACTTCTTGAAGAAGCGCTCGATGAAGGCACGTACACCGATCTCGTCGTCGAAGACGAAGAATTCGCGAAGAAAATCGGCGTGACCGGCGTTCCGTTCGCGGTGCTGTCGCGCGAGCCGGCACCCGGGAAAGAGCCGCCGCCGCCCATTGCCCTGCGCGGCGCCGCGCCGGTCCAGCATTTCGAAGCGGCTATTGAGCGGCTGTTTCCGGACGGCTTTCCCGGCAGCTGAGCCGATACGCTCGCTGGGAATCGGCTAGCAGCGGTGCTCCGCCATGAACGATTTCAGCGCGATACGCTGCGACGGTTCCAGCGTTTCGCACTCGAGTCCGTACGCGATGCCCGCGTCGCCGGATTCCGCCGCGTCGACGTGGCGCACCAACGCTGAGGTGTCGATCTCGACGTCGATGACATCTGGGCTGAAGCGAAACGACACGCGCAGGCGGTCGCCTGTGTGCGCGCTCGGCACGGGTACGGTCAACGACATGCCGTACGGCTTGATGTCGCTCACGCGGCCGAGTTGCGGGGACGCGCTCGGCTGACCTTCGATTGAATCCAGGGCTGCTAGCCGCGTCGGCATGCGGGCGAACTTTGCCGCGTGCAGGCGGGGGATCGCGCCCGGCCCGGACAACACAACATAGCTGAACGGCTCGTGGCTCGTCGCATCGACGGTGCACGCGAAGCCAAATACACCGCGGCCCCTGAGCGCGCCGAACTCCACCGTCTCGCCGTGCGCGAGTTCGAGCGGTGCGACGCCCTGCATCACCGGCTGCGTGACGAGGAGCGACCGCTCGCCGTTGCGCCGCACAGCCGAGAATCCGATGACGCGGCTCGCGTACATCGCGGACGCGGACACCCGCTGCCGCGCAGACCGACACGCCCGCCGATCGACAGCCCCATGTCGTCGAGCGTAAGTGGCGCTTCGCGCTCTGCATCACTGCTCGGTTCCAGGAGCAGAAGCGCGTCAGAGGCGCGGTACGGCTCGAATTGTCGATACACGAAATCGCGAGTGGTTTCGTCGGGGATGACGACGTCTGCCTTGAAAAGCAGCGCGCCGTCGGGTCCGAGGGGCGCGTTCAGCGGGATGTCGCTAACGGCGTGGCGGACAAGAGCCGGAGGACCGGGGAAGCGCAACGCGCGGTCATTGGTCCGACGATTCTTATCAATTCGATGGAATCGTCGCTGCTGAACGCGCGGCGGTTAAGTGGTTTCGGAATAATCCACCCGACAAAGGCCGCGGTTTCAGCGTCGAGCGGTCACTTTCCGCTCGACGTTATGCGCATAAACCTAAGCCGCCCTACAACCCCTGCGCCGAAAACGTATCGCACTGCCTGACATCCCCCGTCGACATTCCTCGCCGCAGCCACCGCTGCCGCTGCGCGCTTGTCCCGTGCGTGAACGCTTCGGGCACCACGCGCCCTTGCGTCTGCTGCTGCAAGCGATCGTCTCCGATCGCGCCGGCCGCGTTCAGGCCTTGCTCGAAGTCGCCCGGTTCGATGAGCTTTGCATTGTCGCGTTGCGCCACTGCGGCCCAGACGCCGGCGAAACAGTCCGCCTGCAATTCGACGCGCACGGACAACGCATTGGCCTGCTCGCGCGACATCCGCGCACGCGCCTGGTCCACCTTGTCCGAGATGCCGAGCACGTTCTGCACGTGATGCCCCACCTCGTGCGCGATCACATAAGCCTGAGCGAAGTCGCCGCCCGCGCCGAAACGGTCGCGCAGTTCGCGGTAGAACGACAAGTCGATATAAACGTTGCGGTCGGCCGGACAATAGAACGGCCCCATCGCCGCCTGGCCCATGCCGCACGCCGTCTGCGTGCCGCCCGAGAACAGCACGAGCTTCGGCGCCGGATAGTCTTGATTGAACTGCGTGCGGAAGATGTGCTCCCACGTGCGCTCCGTATTGCCGAGCACGCGGCGCACGAACACCGCGCCCGGGTCGTTGGCGGGCGGCGCGTCGCTCGGCGCTGCTTGGCGTTGCGGCGCATTGCCGTGCAAAACCTGCGCGCCGTTGATGATCGTCATCGGATTGATGCCGAAAAAATACGACGCCGCCAGCGCGACGATGATCGTCCCGATTCCGATCGACCCGCCGCCAATGCTGAACCCGCCCGATCCGCGCCGGTCTTCGACGTTCTGACTTTCCGCTTCATCATCGAGGCGCATGTTGCTTTCTCCGTTTAGTTGGCGCGTCGCGCGCTGCTGACAAAGCGATTATCGTACCCGCGCCGGCGCCCTCCTCTACACGGCGGCTCCGTCAAAGTTCGTCCGCCTGTTTCGACGCAAACGCATTGCCGAATGTCTCGCAAAGCGCGTGATGCAGTGCGGTCGATTGTCGCGACAATGCTTGCTCGCGTCCGTCATGCCGTTCGCGCCCGCCATCTCGAAAACGTCGACTTATCAAGCAAATAGACGCGTTCTTGCGCCAAAACTGCGGCATTTCGGCGCTAGCTGGCCTTGCTGACGCAGTGCAACACGCCGCGCGATTCAGCGCTACGCTCTGCCTCGTTACCAACGCAAATCGAATCACGGCCGACCTGGCCCGGACACGCAACGTAGCAGACGTCATCATGCAATCGACTCCTGAAGCACTCGATCTGGCGCGTATTCAGTTCGCGTTCACCGTATCGTTTCACATCATCTTTCCGGCGCTGTCCATTGGGCTCGCGAGCTTTATCGCCGTGCTCGAAGGCGCGTGGCTCACAACCGGCAAACCGGTCTACAAGGAACTGTGCCTCTTCTGGTCGAAGGTATTCGCGGTCGCCTTCGGCATGGGCGTGGTGTCGGGCGTCGTCATGGCGTACGAATTCGGCACCAACTGGGGCGGCTTTTCCAGCTTCGCCGGTCCCGTCACCGGCCCGCTGCTGACCTACGAGGTGATGACCGCGTTCTTTCTCGAAGCGGGTTTCCTCGGCATCATGCTGTTCGGATGGAACAAGGTCGGCCCGAAGGCGCACTTCGGCGCGACGCTGATGGTCGCCATCGGCACGCTCATCTCCACGTTCTGGATTCTCGCTTCGAATAGCTGGATGCAGACGCCGCAAGGTTTTCGCATCGAAGGCGATCACGTCGTGCCGGTCGACTGGTTCGCGATCATCTTCAACCCTTCGTTTCCGTATCGGCTCGCGCACATGGCGATTGCCGCGTTCATCGTGGCGGCGCTCGTGGTCGCGGCGACGGGCGCTTGGCATCTGCTGAAGGGCCGGCGCGATCCGGCTATCAAGAAGACGTTTTCGATGGCGCTGTGGTTGCTGCTCGCGCTGACGCCGATTCAGGCGCTCGTCGGCGACGCGCACGGCCTCAACACGCGCGAATATCAGCCGGCCAAGATCGCGGCGATAGAAGGGATCTGGGACACGGAGAAAGGCGGCACGGCGCTCAACGTGTTCGGTATCCCGGACATGCAGGCCGAAACGACCAAGTACGCGGTTCAGATTCCGCATCTCGGCAGCCTGATCCTCACGCATAGCTGGAACGGCGAAATTCGCGGCCTGAAGTCTTTCCCGAAGGATGAACGCCCCAACTCGACCATCGTGTTCTGGAGCTTTCGCGTGATGGCGGGCCTCGGCGTGCTGATGATCGTGATGTCCGTCGCCGGGTGGCTGCTGCATCGCAAGCGCAAGCTGTTCGACGCGCGATGGTTCCATCGCTTCGCGCTCGTCATGGGGCCGACCGGCTTCATCACGCTGCTCGCGGGCTGGGTCACGACCGAAGCCGGCCGTCAGCCGTGGGTGGTCTATGGCGTGATGCGCACGGCCGATGCCGTCTCGCCCGTTACCGCGCAGCAGGTGGGCGTGTCGCTGCTCGCGTTCGTGGTGGTCTACACGATCGTCTTCGGCACGGGCATCTACTACCTGCTGAAGCTGCTGCGCCACGGCCCCGCGCTGCCCGGCGAGACGCCGCACGCGCCGGCTTCGTCGGCGGGAACTGCCCGCCGCCCGCTTTCGTTGCCCAATCAGTCCATCGAAGGAGCATGACTATGGACCTCACACTCGCCTGGGCCGCGATCATCGCGCTCGGTCTTCTGATGTACGTGGTGCTCGACGGCTTCGACCTCGGCATCGGCATTCTCTTTCCGTTCTTCCCGGACCAGCACGACCGCGATGTGATGATGAACACCGTCGCGCCCGTCTGGGACGGCAACGAGACGTGGCTCGTGCTCGGCGGCGCGGGCCTTTTCGCCGCGTTCCCGATGGTCTATTCCACCGTGCTCTCGGCGCTCTATCTGCCGCTCGTGCTCATGCTCGTATGCCTGATTTTCCGGGGCGTCTCGTTCGAGATTCGCGCGAAGGCGTCGCGCACCAAGCCGATGTGGGATCTGGCGTTCATCGGCGGCTCGGCGGGCGCGACGTTCTTTCAGGGCGTGGCGCTGGGCGCGTTCCTCGACGGCATTCCGGTCGCGGACGGCCGTTTTTCCGGCGATGCCTTCGGCTGGTTCACGCCATTCTCGATGTTCACGGGTGGCGCGCTCGTCGTCACATATGCGCTGCTCGGCGCGTGCTGGCTGATCGCGAAAACCGAAGGCGACTTGCAGCGGCGCATGTACCGCGTCGTGTGGCCGCTGACGCTGCTGCAACTCGCGACGATTGCCGTCGTCAGCGTATGGACGCCGTTGCTCGATGCGAGCATCGCGTCGCGCTGGTTCGATTCGCCGCTTTTCTATCGCATGCTGCCGGCGCCGCTACTCGTTCTTGCGTGCGCCTGGACGATGCGGCGGTCCATCTTGTCGCGCCACGAGAAGCGGCCGTTCGCCGTGGCGCTCGGGTTCGTGGTGCTGGGCTACGCGGGACTGGTCGCGAGCATCTCGCCGCACGATATTTTCCCCGGCGTGTCGATCTGGGATGCGGCCTCGCCGCGGTCGAGCCAGCTATTCACGATTGTCGGCGCGGCGGTGATTCTGCCGGTCATCATCGCGTACACGACGCTGGGGTATTGGGTATTCAGAGGAAAGGTGCGTCATGGCGAACATCACTACCACTGAGCGCGGCGGCGAGACTGCAATGACGCGTGCGACGAAGCTGTTCTGGTTCGTCGCGCTGTGGATGACGGGCGTCGGCGGCGCGATGCTGCTCGCGCTGCCGTTCAAGCTGTTGATTCGGCTCGGGACGGCGATTCATTGAACCGCGTGCACGTTGCGGCGAACGTCAGAAGAACGCCGCCGCAATCGTGCCCGCGACGACGCCGAACACCACCACCGCCCCCGCCACGAACGCAAGCACACGCGGCGGAAACGAACGGGCAAGCATCGCCATCGACGGCACGCTCACGGGCGGCAGCGTCATCAGGAGCGCGCCCGCCGGTCCCGCTGCCATGCCGAGCGACAGCATCGCCTGGATGATGGGCACTTCGCCCGCCGTCGGAATGACGAACAGCGTGCCGGCCACCGCGAACGCGACGATCCAGAGCACGCCGTTACCGATATCCGGCCCGATATGCGGAAAGAGCCACGCCCGCGCCGCGCCGAGCAGCAGCACCAGCACAACGTACTCGGGCACGAGCCGGAGCGTCATGCGGCCGAGAATCTTGATCCAGCGCGAGAACGCAGTGCCCGGCTCGTCTTCTTCGATCAGCTTCGCGAGCGCCTCGCGCGATGCCGCCGCCTGCGCGGGCGTCACCATGCGATTCACCGCATAGCCGAGGCCGAAGACCATCAATACGCCGAGCACGAGACGCAAACCGGTCCACTCCCAGCCGAGCACGAAGCCCATGAACACCAGCGCTGCCGGATTCAGAACCGTGTTGCCGAGCCAGAACGCGATCGCCGCGCCGGGCGCCGCCTGACGCGCACGCAGGCCCGCGACGACCGGCGCCGCGCAGCACGTGCACATCATGCCGGGCAAGGACATTAGTCCGCCGTTTATTACGCTGCCGAAGCTGTGCTGCCCGAGCGCGCGCGCGACCCATTGCGGCGGGATCAGCGCCTGCACCGCCGAACCGAGCAACAGGCCGAGCACCATCGCCTGCCAGATGGCCTTGCCGTAGGCCATCGCGTAATCCAGCGCCGCCTGCCACGACGGCTGCGGCGCGCTCGCGGACACGCCCATCAGAATGGACTTGCCGATGGAATGCTGGCTCGCCGCGACGAACGCGCGGTTGTAGTACGGGAACCATTTGACGTAGAAAAGGCCCGCGACGGCGATCAGCAGGAACACCAGCCAGCCGAGCGCGACACGGGGTTGTCGAAGCGTGGTCATATTCTTGGTCGAATCGAAAAAAGAAAATCAGCCGAGCGCGGGCGTCGTCTCGGACAACTGCGCAAGCAGCGCTTTTGCCTGATCGACGCTGTCGGCGTCGGTCGGACGAAACAGCATATGCGCCGCGTGCGGCAATTGCGTATAGAGCGCGCGGCTGCTGCGGCCGTACGCCGGATCGTAATGACGGTCGATCAGCTCGGCGAACAGCGCGGCGCGCTCGCCCTCGTCGATCAGCCGATGCCAATGCTCCACGCGCTCGCGACTATGCAGCGCGACGAGCTTTCCCAACTGCGCCTTGAAGAACGCCGGTTCGTCGAAAAGATGCGCGTAGTCCTGCAACAGAAACGCGATGCGGTCCTCGCGGCGCGCTTCCACTTCCACGCAGGCGGCCGCGTGCAGGCTGTCGAGCAGCGAGTCGGGCGTCGAGATGGAACCGATGCGCCGGCCTTCCGCCTCGATGAAAACAGGCTTGGCCGGATCGAAGCCGCGCAGCGCATGGACAAGCGCGGAATCGAACGCCTTCTGCGATGGCTGCGCGTGCCCCGGCAGCGCGCCGAGCAGCGAGCCGCGATGCGCCGCGAGCCCTTCGAGGTCGAGCACCTGCGCGCCGGCTTGCGCGAGTGCGTGCAAAAGCCGCGTCTTGCCGCTGCCCGTGTGGCCGATCAGCGCGATGAAGCGGAATTGCCGCGGCAACGCCGTGAGCCTGTCGAGCACGTCGCGCCGGTAGCTCTTGTACCCGCCATCGAGCTGCCGCGCCTGCCAGCCGATCATGTTCAGCCACGTCGTCATGGAGCCGGAGCGCTTGCCGCCGCGCCAGCAATAGATGAGCGGCCGCCAGTTGCGCGGGCGGTCCGCGAAGATCGTGTCCAGATGACGGGCGATGTTGCGCGCGACCATGGCCGCGCCGACGCGCGTGGCCTCGAACGGCGACACCTGCTTGTACATGGTGCCGACGATCACGCGCTCCTCGTTTTCGAGCACCGGCGCGTTGATCGCGCCGGGAATGTGATCCTCGGCGAATTCGAGCGGCGTGCGGACATCGACGATTTCATCGAAATCCTGAAGACGGTCGATTGAAACGAGCAGGTTTTTCACGGAATTTGAGCGCAATTCGGCGGCGGCGAAGCCCGAAATTATCGCACGGGCAGCGAATTCGGTTTTGCGGCGGATTTTTGCGCGCGCCGTGATGCGGTTACAGTAAGGGCATCGCGAATCCGGTCATGCGGGCAGGAGAATCGATGGGCTATCAGGCAACTATCGGCGTGCGGCGCTACCGTTTCGACGACCTGAAGACGCTGCTCGCCCGCGCGAGCCCTCAGCGCTCGGGCGACGAACTCGCAGGCGTCGCGGCGGCCAGCGAAGAAGAGCGCGTCGCCGCGAAGATGGCGCTCGCCGACCTGCCGTTGCGCGCATTCCTCGACGAGCCGCTGATCCCCTACGAAACGGACGAAGTCACGCGGCTGATCGTCGATACGCACGACGCCGCCGCGTTCGCGCGCATCGCGCATCTGACGGTCGGGGAATTGCGCGAATGGCTGCTGTCAAATGCGACCGACACCGCCGCGCTCGAAGCCGTGCAGATGGGCCTCACGCCCGAAATGGCCGCCGCCGTCTCCAAGCTCATGCGCAATCAGGATCTGATTCTCGCCGCGAGAAAGCGCCCTGTGGTCACGCGTTTTCGGACGACCGTCGGCTTGCCGGGCCGGCTGTCGGTGCGCCTCCAGCCGAATCACCCGACGGACGATCCAAAGGGCATCGCCGCCTCCATCCTCGACGGCCTCTTTTACGGCTGCGGCGATGCCGTGATCGGCGTCAATCCGGCCTCCGATTCGCCCGCGGACATCGCCGCGCTGCTCACGATGATGGACGACTTCCGCCAGCGTTACGACGTGCCGATGCAGTCGTGCGTCCTCACGCATGTGACCAACACGCTCGCCGCGATCGAGCACGGCGCGCCCGTCGATCTCGTGTTCCAGTCGATCGCAGGCACGGAGCGCGCCAACGCGAGCTTCGGCGTGTCGCTCGCGCTGTTGCAGGAAGCGCACGACGCGGCGCAATCGCTCGCGCGCGGGACCGTCGGCGACAACGTCATGTACTTCGAGACCGGTCAGGGCAGCGCGCTCTCGGCGAACGCGCATCATGGCGTCGACCAGCAGACATGCGAGGCGCGCGCCTACGCGGTCGCGCGACACTTCCGGCCGCTTCTGACGAATACGGTGGTCGGATTCATCGGCCCGGAATATCTGTACGACGGGCGGCAGATCATCCGCGCGGGTCTCGAAGACCACTTCTGCGGCAAGCTGCTCGGCGTGCCGATGGGCTGCGACATCTGCTACACAAACCACGCGCAGGCCGATCAGGACGATATGGACACGCTTCTGACGCTGCTCGGCGTCGCGAACGTCAATTTCATCATGGGCGTGCCCGGCGCGGATGACGTGATGCTCAACTATCAGAGCACGTCGTTCCACGACGCGTTGTACTTGCGCCTCGTGCTGAATCTCAAGCGCGCGCCGGAGTTCGAGGCGTGGCTCGCGCGAATGCGGGTCACGGACGCGCACGGCGCACTGCTTCCGCATTCATCCGGCGCAACGCGACAACCGCTTCTCGACTGGATCGACTCATGACCGACGACGCCACGCCAAGCCCGGTCGACGCGGACCCTTGGGACGCGCTCAAGCGGTTCACGAACGCACGGATCGCGCTCGGCCGCGCGGGCGACAGTCTGCCGACGGCGCCCCTTCTCGCGTTTCAACTGGCGCACGCGCAAGCGCGCGATGCCGTGCATCAGCCGCTCGACACGGCGTCGCTCGGCGAAGCCCTGCGCGCAGCCGGCTTTGCGACGCTCGAAGTCGCGAGCGCCGCGCCGGATCGCGAGCACTATCTGCGTCGGCCTGACATGGGCCGTGTGCTCGACGACGCCAGCGCCGCGCGTCTCGCCGCATACGAAGCCGAGCACGGCGATGCGCCCGATGTCGTGTTCGTCGCCGCCGATGGCCTGTCGGCGTTCGCCGCCCAGCGCCACGCCGCGCCGCTGTTGTCCAGGCTGCGCGTCATGCTCGACGGCTGGAACGTCGGCCCCGTCGTCATCGCGACGCAGGCGCGTGTCGCCCTGGGCGACTGCATCGGTGAGCTTTTGCGGGCGCGGATCGTCGTGGTGATGATCGGCGAGCGGCCGGGCCTCAGTTCACCCGACAGCCTCGGGCTTTACGTCACGTATGAGCCACGCGCCGGGCGCATGGACGCCGAGCGCAACTGCATTTCGAACGTGCGCCCCGACGGACTCGGCTACGATGCCGCCGCGTTCAAGCTGCACTGGCTGCTGAACGAAGCGCGGCGGCTCGGGTTAACGGGCGTCGGATTGAAAGACCGCAGCGGCGTGCTGCCGTCGCCTGCGGGCGCGGGGCGGATCGAGGGCGAACGCTGAGCGGGGCTTGTCGGGAGCGCCTGCCGTTTGTGTGAAACGTTTCGGCCTGTTTTCGCCGCGTCGGGCGAGCAGTTCATGGCATGCTGGACGGCACTGCATATTCCTGTCTCTCCGCTTCAAGGCTACGCGGGTTTCGAAACTAAACGCGCAGGCTAGCCGTCGGTCTACATGACGCGGACTCTTTCTGGCGCGAGCGAGCCGTCAAACTCGCGCCTTCGGAAGCGACCATTATTCGTCATCCAGCCGCCTTTTTGGCGCGGCGGTCGAAGTCAGAAGGTGAACACATGCGAGCGACCTCGCCTAAACCGCGCGGACGAAAACCACAGCCTCCTTCGCGAGGAAGAGACAATTCTCTCGGCGCGCGCGTCGCTTCCGATAACTCGCCGCGTCAAAGCACGAGCGACCTCGCCTAAACCGGGCCGACGAGAACCACAGCCTCCTTCGCGAGAAAAAGACATTCTTTCGGCGCGCGCGTCGCCACCAAATGCACGAGCCGCGTCAAAGCACGAGCGACCCCGCCGAAACCGGGCCGACGAGAACCACAGCCTCCTTCGCGAGAAAGAGACATTTTTTCTCGGTGCGCGCGTCGCTATCGCTAACTCGCCGCGGCAAAGTACGAGCGACCTCGCCTAAACCGCGCCGACGAAAGCACAGCCTCCTTCGCGAGGAAAAGAAATTTTCTCGCCGCGCGCGTCGCCACCGAATGCACGAGCTCCGTCAAAGCACGAGCGATCCCGCCGAAATCGCGACGACCAGGAAGATCACGAACAGCACGAGGAAGATGAAGAAGCAGATCTTCGCGATGCCGGCCGCGCCCGACGACACGCGTCCGAAACCGAAGAAGCCGGCGATAACCGAGATGACCGCGAAGAGAATAGCGAGCTTGAGCATGGAAGAGCCGTTCGTTGTTGTGAATGAGCGGGCTGCTTGCAAGCCTCGTGCCGCGCCGATTTATAGGCGCTGAAACAAAAGACCGTTAGTTGCGATTTAGCGAATAAAAAAACACCGTCAAGAGACGGTGCCTAATCTCCAGATCACTGCACGCGCACCGGATTCTCCGCCGCTGCAACCACGGCAGCGCTTGCCGCAGGAACGCGCGTCCGAACGCCGAGCCAGTTCGCCACCGGCTGGCGCAAGCGCGGCACCGAAAGCAGCGCCATGATTGCAACCGCGTCGCCGACCAGACCGGCCGGCACGTTCACGAGGCCGTCCGTGACGGTGAAGAGAATCGAATCGACCACGAGCGAAATTACCGCGCCCGCGACGAAGCACACCATGCCGTCGCGCCCTATCGCGCCGATCCACGGCAAACGGCTGGCGACGGCCTTCACCACGCCGTACCGCGCCAGGTTGGTCGCGATCCACGCGATCGCAAGGAAATTGACGACGCGCGCGCCCGCCAGGTCGCGCTTGAACGCGCTGTCGAGTATGGGCGGCAGCACGAGCAGCTTGTAGTACGCCATGCCGACGATCACCGCGAGCGCGGCGGCGCTGATCGTCCAGCCGAAGCGGTGCGACGCCACGCGCTGATAGACCGGCTGGCAGCGCGCGAGCACGCCGAGCGTGAACATGAGTTGCCAGGCGGCGGGATTGAAGTCCCAGAGGTTATCGTCGACGGACGGCATATATTCCCCGATGCCGGGCGCGAACGACCACAGCGCGAGACTCAGGCCCAGCAGCACCCACGGCTTCGTGCGCGCGAGCGGCAACACGAGCGGCACCGCCAGCGCGAACAACGCGTACATCGGCAGCACGGCGGCCAGATACGGCTGGCGCTCGAACGTCAGAATCTGGGCAATCGACGTCACCGGTGCCGCCGTCAGCGTGTCGAGGTCGTGCAGGACGAGATTCGGCGCGTGACCATAGAACGGTCGCAGCAGGAAGGTGGCGACGAGCATCAGCGCGGCGGTGATCAGGAACGCGCGGTAGATCTCGAACGCCCGCCGCACGAAACGCAGGCCCGCGGCGCGCTCCGACCGGCGCTGAGCGAGGGACGCGTAAGCGGTCGCGGTGGCGAAGCCGCCGAGAAATACGAAGACTTCGGCCGCGTCGTTCAGCGCAAACGCGTGCAACGTGAAGTGCGACAGCACGCTGCCGCCGATATGATCGACGACAATGATCAAGAGGACGAGCCCCCGGAAGAAGTCGAGCTCGACGAGACGTTGGGATTGTCCGGACATGCGGCGTGACCGTGTGTGCTGCGCGATGCAGTAGGTGGACGGAGGGCGGCTCGACAGCGGCCGCATCGAAGCATCGGAGTTTACCCGTATTCGTTGCGGTGCATCATCGGAACAGGAGGACTTTTCCGCCTTAGTTCGGTTATTTGTCGGATTTCGACGGCGAAGTTACCGCTCGAGCGAACTTCTGCGGAACCAAGCGCCGACGAAGGTTTCAAATAGCTTTCATAATAGCGGCTGCACCGGCTAAGATCACGCCTCTTCCCTCCCACGAACAACGCATCGCATGGACTACATTGCCGCCCTTCTCACCGACCCCGCCGCCTGGGCAGCCCTCGCGACGCTCGTCGTGATGGAAGTCGTGCTCGGCATCGACAACCTCATCTTCATTTCGATTCTGACCAACAAGCTGCCGGCCGAGCACCGGGCGCGCACGCAGCGCATCGGCATCGGGCTCGCGCTCGTGATGCGGCTCGGCCTGCTCGGCACCGTCGCGCTGATCGTGCGGCTCACCGCGCCGATCTTCGAAGCGTTCGGTCACGGTTTCTCGTGGCGCGATCTGATTCTGATTGCCGGCGGCGTGTTCCTCGTGTGGAAAGCTACGAGCGAAATTCATCATCACGTCACGCACGACGCCGAGGACCACGCCGGGCCCGCTTCCGGCGCGCGGCTCACGCCGTTGTCGGCCATCGGCCAGATTCTGCTGCTCGATCTCGTGTTTTCCATTGACAGCATCGTGACTGCGGTCGGCATGACGGAGCACATTCCGATCATGTTCGTCGCGGTTATCGCGGCGGTTTCCGTGATGCTGTTCGCGGCGGGGCCGCTCTCGCGCTTCATCGAACGCAATCCGACGATCGTGATGCTCGCGCTCGGCTTTTTGCTGGTGATCGGCATGACGCTGATCGCGGAAGGCTTCGGCACGCACGTACCGAAGGGGTACATCTATGCCGCGATGGCGTTCTCCGCGCTGGTCGAAGCACTGAACATGCTGGCGCGCCGCGCGAGCAGCAAGCGCCGCGTTGCGGTGCCGCGCGAGCAGAAGCCGCATTGAGCGTCAGAAGGGCAACTCGCGCTGCGGGTTGTCCTCGGTGCTTTCAGCGGCAGGCGGCATCGGCTGCGCGCGCAGCCATCGCTCGATGGCATCGACCACATGCTGACGCTCGGCATCGTCGAGCACTTTTCCCGCCGCGATGCCGTGCCATTTGGCGAGACATGTCCGGCAGCACGTTGCCGTCGCATGCTGCGCGATGAACACGGGATGCCCGCGAAACGGCGTCTGCTTGCCGTCGTTGAGCGGCGCCTGCGGCGCGAGGCGTTTCGCGATCAGTTCATGCGCCTGCGCGACCACCGTTTCAACGCCGCGCTCGCGCAGATAGCGGCCTTCGCGCACGCCGAGCGCAAATCGCCGGCGAAACGCGGATTTCGCGAGCGCATCGAACACGGCGTCGAGATTGCGCATGAACGCTCAGTCCTTCGCGTAGAGCGTCGAATCGGCGAAATCGCGAGCGTCGAGCACGCGGCCCACGAGAATCAGCGCCGTGCGCTCCATGCCCGATGCACGCACTTTCTGCGCGATATCGACGAGCGTGCCCTGCACGCGTTCTTCGTCCGGCCAGCTTGCGCGGAAGATCACGGCAACCGGACAGTCCTCGCCGTAATGCGGCAGGAGATCAGCGACGATGCGCTCGATATGCCGCACGCCGAGATGAATAGCGAGCGTTGCGCGATGACGCGCGAGGTCCGCGAGCGATTCGCCGGGCGGCATCGACGTTTTCGCCGCATAGCGCGTGAGGATCACCGTCTGCGAAATGCCCGGCAGCGTCAGTTCGCGCCCGAGCGCCGCCGCCGAAGCCGCCGTTGCCGTCACGCCCGGCACGACTTCATAAGGAATCCCTATCATTTCCAGTCGACGAATCTGCTCGCCAATTGCGCCGTACAGCGACGGGTCGCCCGAATGCACGCGCGCGACATCCTCGCCATTCATGTGCGCTTGCTGCAACAACGCGACGATGGCATCCAGATCGAGTTCCGCCGTATTCACGACGCGGTGCGCGCTATGCCCTTCGAGCACGCCTTCCGGCACGAGCGATCCCGCATAGAGAATCACGGGGCAAGCGCGAATCAGCCTTTGCCCTTTGACGGTGATGAGCTCCGGATCACCCGGTCCCGCGCCGATGAAATAGACCGTCATGTCAGTGAGAGTCGAGAGCGAGCAACGCGTGAAGCGCGCTCGCGGGGTCGTCGAATTCGCGGTCTGCTTCGGGCAGCATCGGCCGCGCGAGCATCACCACGGGTAACTGCTGTTCACGCGCCACCGCGAGCTTCGCCTCGGTCGCCCTGCCGCCGCTGTTCTTGCTGATGACGACATCGATGCGCGCGGCGTCGAACAATGCGCGCTCGCCGTCGATATCGAACGGTCCGCGCGCATCGAGAATGCTTGCGCGCGCCGTCCCTTCATGCGTCCCGAGACAGCGAATGGTCCAGTGCTGCGACGCGGGGATCTCGTTCAGATGCTTAAGCGGCTCGCGTCCGAGCGTGAACAGCGGCCTGCGAAACGGCGCGATACGCTCGACGATGCCGCGCCAGTCAGCCGCATCGCGCCAGTCGTCGCCGGCTTGCGGCTGCCACGCGGCCCGGCGCACGGCCCACAGCGGCACCTTCGCAAGCGTGCAGGCTTCGCGCGCATGGCGGCTCATTTGCGCGGCATACGGATGCGTCGCGTCGATGACGAGCGTGATCCGTTCAGCGTGCAAATAATCGACGAGACCCGCCACGCCGCCGAAGCCGCCCACGCGCACCGCACAGGCGAGATCCGTCGGCACGCGAGCGAGTCCTGCAAGACTATAGACATGCGGCGCGCCCATGTTTCGCGCGATGGCGAGCGCGTCGCCCGTGCCGCCGAGCAGCAACGCGCGCGTCATGCGGCGCTCCCGACGATCACGCCTTGCCTGTCGATTGCGAACGCCTCGACGATCACGCCGCTCGGCACGATATCGAGCGCCACGTCGCGGGCGCGCGCGCAGACGAGGTCGCCCAGCGCAATGCCTTCGGCGCGCGCCAGCTTCAGCGCTTCCTGACTCGTATTCGCCGCGCGGATGGCCGACTGAAGCGCCGCGCTCGCGCCCGCCTCCGCGGCCCGGCAGGCCAGCAGCGGCAAGTCGATGCTGGAGCTACGGCTGTGCAGGTCCATGTGTCCCGCCGCGAGCTTGCTGAGCTTGCCGAAGCCGCCGCACAGACTGAGCTTCTCGACCGGCGCGCGACGCAGATGCTTGAGCACCGCGCCCGCGAAGTCGCCCATTTCGATCAGCGCGATATCCGGCAGGCCGTAGCGCGCGCGCATCGCGTCTTCGCTCTGATTGCCGGTGCAGGCCGCGATATGCCGCACGCCGTTCGCGCGCGCCACGTCGATGCCCTGATGAATCGAGGCGATATACGCCGAACACGAAAACGGCCGGACGATGCCCGTGGTGCCGAGAATCGACAAGCCGCCCACAATGCCGAGCCGCGGGTTCATCGTCTTTTGCGCGAGCGCTTCGCCATGCTCGACGCCTATCGTCACATCGAAGCCGCCCGCATAGTCCGCGAGCGGCGCGAGCGCGAGGAGATGCTCGGTCATCATCTTGCGCGGCACGGGGTTGATGGCCGGCTCGCCGATGGCGAGCGCCAGGCCCGCTCGCGTCACCGTGCCCACGCCCGGTCCGGCGTGAAAGCGCACGCCCTGATCCGCCGAGAGACGCACGCGCGCAAACACGAGCGCGCCGTGCGTTACGTCCGGATCGTCGCCTGCATCCTTGATGACGCCCGCTTCCGCCGCATCGCGCATGCCGTCGATCAAGCGGCAGAATTCGAGCTTCATCGTGACGCGCTGGCCCTTGGGCAACACGATCTCCGCGCGATCGCTCGCCTGCCCGGTCAACAACAGACGCGCGGCTGCGAGGCACGTCGCCGTCGCGCAGCTTCCGGTCGTGTAGCCGCTTCTGAGCGGCGCGGGTTGTTCCGATGTCTCGTCACGCATGATGGGCGTCGAATGCGGTCAAGGCTTGCTCGCGCAGAGCAGCGTGATCGGCAACGCTTGCCGCCACGTATCGAAGCCGCCGAGCGGCTCCGCGAGCGCCACGCCGATGCGCACGAGTTCACCGCCATGCCGCGCGCGCCAGTCGACGAGCGCGGCTTCGCTTTGCAGCGTGACCGCGTTCGCAATCAGCCGCCCGCCCTGACGCAGCCGCGACCAGCACGTATCGAGCACGCCCGGCACGGTCACGCCGCCGCCGATGAACACGACGTCGGGCGCGGGAAGGCCCGCGAGCGCGGCGGGCGCTTCGCCCTTGACGAGCTGGAGCGCGGGGACGCCGAGCGCATCGCGGTTATGTTCGATCAGACGCTGCCGGCCCTCGTTCGCTTCGATGGCAATGGCACGGCAGGACACATGCGCGCGCATCCATTCGATGCCGATAGAGCCGCAGCCCGCGCCCACATCCCACAGCAGTTCGTGCGGCTGCGGCGCAAGGCGCGCGAGCGTGACGGCGCGCATATCGCGCTTGGTCAACTGGCCGTCGTGACGATACGCGTCGTCGGGCAGGCCGGGCGTGAGCGGCGGACCGGCATGACCCGCATGCGTGCGGCATTCGATGGCCACGAGATTGAGCGACGCCACGAACGGCTCGCGCCAGTCGTCCGCGCGCTCGTCGATGCGGCGTTCGTTCACGCCGCCGAGATGCTCGAACACGGTCATGCGGCTCGGGCCGAAGCCATGCGCCGTCAAGAGCGAAGCAATCGCAGCGGGCGTCGCGCCGTCCGCGCTCAGGACCAGCAGGCGCTCGCCGCGAAAGACATGCGCAAGCAGCGAGGCAACGGGCCGCCCGACAAGCGACACGCAGCACGCGTCCTGCAACGCCCAGTGCAAACGCGCAGCGGCGAGCGACAGCGACGAAGGCGTGGGAATCACGCGCATCTCGTCGACGGAAAGCTCGCGAGCGAGCGTCGCGCCGACGCCGAAGAACATGGGATCGCCGCTCGCGAGCACGCATACAGGCCTGCCGCGCGTGCGCTCGGCGAGCACCGCATCGAGAGAAAACGGGCTGGGCCACGGCACGCGGCGCGCGGCGATGCCCGCAGGCAAGAGCGCGAGATGACGCTCGCCGCCGTGGATCGCGCCGGCCTCGACAAGCGCGCGTCGCGCCGCGCGGCTGAGGCCCTGCCAGCCGTCCTCGCCGATGCCTACCACGGTCAGCCAGCTCGACATGGGGCGTGCCCTCCTTGCGGTTCGCGACGCGCTTCATGCGACGATACCCTGCACGAAGCGTTCTGATGGTCGATAAAAGCGGGCATAATACATCGGTACGTCGGTGCCCAACGGTTCAACCCGCGGGCCTAACAGGGAACACAGCGAAACTGTGGCTGCCCCCGCAATTGTACGCAGCGAGTCCGCGCTCCACTGCCACTGGTTTATACCGGGAAGGCCGGCGCGGGCGCAGACCTGCCAGCCAAGAGACCTGCCGACTCACGCTTTCCACGCTCAGCACGCTTCACACGCATTATTCGCGCGACGCCGTCCGGGCGGGGTGTACCGGTGGCATTGCCCGAAGCGAGAATCGCACCGGTCACGCTTTTGAACGCTTCTTTTCCGACACCGCGGCCATCGGCTTGTCCCGGCCTCATGCGCATCGTGCAGGCGCGCGACGGCGGGCTCGCGCGCCTGCGTCTTGCCGGCGGCGAACTTCGCGCGCACGCGGCGCATGCCGTCGCGCACGCGGCCGTACGGTGCGGCTCCGGCGTCATCGAACTGACCAATCGCGCGAATCTGCAGCTGCGCGGCATTCGCGACGATGCCCACGCGGAACTCGTCGATATCGCGCTGAACGCGGGCCTCGGTCCGCAAGCCCAAGGCGGCGACGACTTGCGCAACGTGATGCTGAGTCCGCTTGCGAGCGACGCCACGCGCCGCCTTGCCGCCGCCATCGTCACCGCGCTGCAGGGCGATGCCGCGCTGCACGCGTTGTCGCCGAAATTCGCGCTGCAACTGGACGGCGGCGAACGGCTCGCCATGCTCGATCATCCGCAGGATCTCTGGCTTTCCGCGCTCGACGACGACGCGCGTTACGCGTTCGGCTTCGCGGGCTCGATGCCGCATCGTGATAGCGACTTACCCGCGCTCGGCAGCATCGCGCGCGAACAGGTCGTGGACTTCGTGATCGCGGCGCTGCGCGCATTCGTTGCGCTCGCGTCGAAGGATGAACATCGCATGCGTGACCTGCTCGCGCGAATCGGCGTGACGCGCTTTCTCGCAATGCTTTCGTTCGATACCCTCGACACTGCCTGGCGTCGCGCGCCTGTCAGCGACGCGCTGCGCTTCGGCGCGCATCCGATGCCGGACGGCGGGCACTGGCATGTCGGCGCGCAGACGCGACTCGGACGGCTCGACGCCGCCACGCTCGACGCGCTCGCCAATCTGGCATCGACGCACGCGCAAGGCCGGCTCTTGATGACGCCCTGGCAAGGCGTGCTCGTACCCGGCGTCATGCCGCAACATGCTGAACACGTGCTCGACCGCATGAACGCGCTCGGCCTCGTCACGCGCGCGGATCATCCGCTCGCGCGTCTCATCGCGTGCGCCGGTTCGTCAGGCTGCGCAAAGAGTCGCGCCGATACCAAAGCCGACGCTCACCGCCTCGCCGCTCTGCTGTCTGTGCACGAGGATGTGCATCTAAGCGGCTGCGAACGTTCGTGCGCCGCCGCGCATCCCGTCGCAAACACATTGATCGCGGTGTCGACCGGACGCTATGACTTGCATGTCGACGCGCGCCTCGTCGCGCCAAACGTATCCATCGAAGAGGCGGCCGCGTGGCTCGCCCGGAGCCATGCCGATGCTTGACTATATCCGCGACGGGGCCGAGATTTATCGCCAGTCGTTCGCGACAATCCGCGCCGAAGCAAACCTGAGCGCCATTCCGCGCGACCTCGAAAAGCTCGCCGTGCGGCTGATTCATGCTTGCGGCATGGTCGATATCGTCGACGATCTGCGTTTCTCTCCCGGCGCGGGCGACGCGGGACGCGCGGCCCTCGCAGCCGGCGCGCCGATACTCTGCGATGCCCGCATGGTCTCGCACGGCATCACCGAGGCGCGTCTTCCGGCCGATAACCGCATCATCTGCACGCTCGGCGATGCGTCCGTGCCCGAGCGCGCCCGCGCGATGCGCAACACGCGTTCCGCCGCTGCGCTCGAACTCTGGCGGCCGCATCTGCAAGGGGCGGTCGTCGCGATAGGCAACGCGCCCACCGCGCTCTTTCATCTGCTCGACATACTCGATGCCGGCGCGCCGAAGCCCGCGCTCATTCTCGGCTTCCCGGTCGGTTTCATCGGCGCGGCGGAATCGAAGGCGATGCTCGCAGCCGACAGCCGTGGCGTGCCCTTCGTCGCATTACAGGGACGACGCGGCGGCAGCGCGATGGCCGCCGCCGCAGTCAACGCACTTGCTTCGGAAAACGAATGATGAGCGGACGCCTGTATGGTCTCGGCGTCGGTCCGGGCGACCCCGAACTCATCACCGTGAAAGCGCTGCGGCTTCTGAAGTCCGCGCCGGTGGTCGCGTATTTCGTCGCGAAGGGCAAGAAAGGCAACGCGTTCAGCATCATCGAAGCGCATCTCGACGACGCGCAGACGCGCCTGCCGCTCGTGTACCCGGTGACGACCGAAGTGCTCGAACCGCCGCTGTGCTACGAGACGATCATCAGCGCGTTCTACGATGAAGCCGCGCTCGCCATTGCAGATCATCTCGAAGCGGGCCGCGATGTGGCCGTGATCTGCGAAGGCGATCCCTTCTTCTACGGTTCGTACATGTATCTGCACGACCGTCTCGCCGGACGTTTCGATGCGCATGTCGTGCCCGGCGTCTGTTCGATGCTGGGCGGCGTGTCCGTGCTCGGCGTGCCGCTCGTTTATCGCAATCAGAGTCTCTGCGTGCTGTCCGGCGTGCTGCCGGAAGACGAGTTGAAGTGCAAGCTAGAAGCATCCGATGCAGCCGTCGTGATGAAGCTCGGCCGCAACTTCGACAAGGTGCGGCGCGTCCTCACCGATCTGGGACTGGACAAGCGCGCGCTCTATGTCGAGCGCGCGACGATGGCGAATCAACGGATCGTGCCGCTCGACGAAGTGGATCCGATGGCGTCGCCCTATTTCTCGCTGCTCGTCGTGCCGGGGACGAAATGGCAGGCATGAAGGCGGCGTCATCCATCGCGATCGTCGTGCTCGGCGAAAGCGCGCTTCCTGTCGCGCGCCGCATTCAGGCGCGTTATCCCGGGTCGCTCGTGCATGGTTTCGCCAACCGTGTTCATGCCGATATCGCCTACGACGATTTTGGGGCGCACTTGCGAGCGCTTTATCTTGCAGCCACGCCGATCGTCGCGCTGTGTGCGGCAGGCATCGTCATTCGCTCGCTGGCGCCTTGTCTCACGAACAAAAGCGCGGAGCCGCCAGTGCTCGCGGTCGCGCAGGATGGCAGCGCCGTGGTGCCGCTGCTCGGCGGCACGAGCGGCGTGAATGTGCTGGCGCGCGAACTCGCCGCGGCGCTCGATGTCACGCCCGCGATCACGACGAGCGGCGAGTTGCGCTTCGGCATGTGCCTGCTCGCGCCGCCCGAAGGCTACGCGCTGGCGGATATGGAGCGCGGCAAGCGCTTCGTGTCCGGCCTGCTCGCGGGCGAAACGACGCGCATCGAAGGTCATGCACCGTGGCTCCATGAGGCCGACTTGCCTCGCGCTCATGACGCGCGCCTTGCAGTGCGCATCACGCCGTATGTGATGAATGACGAGAGCAGTCTCGTGATTCATCCGCGTTGCGTGGCCGCATGGATCGAAGCGCCGGACGATGCGATTGCTGATCGCGTTCAGCGCGCGTTGCGCGAACACGGGCTGTCACCGCTTGCGCTGGCCGCGCTCGTCGCACCGACAGAGAGCATGACGTTCGATGCGCTCAGCGATGCTGCCAACACGCTCGACGTTCCCCTTCGCTTCAGCAACGAACAGCCGCCTAATGACGCGCTTCGCGCCCACGGAGTCGCGCTGAGCGTGGCCGAAGCGCCGATCGACGTCGAATCCATCGGTCGCGCGCGCGGCAGGTTGACGGTCATCGGACTCGGCCCCGGCAGCGCCGACTTGATGACGCCTGCCGCAAAAGCCGCGCTCGCGTCCGCGCAGGACGTTCTCGGATATGAAACGTACGTACGCATGGCCGGCCCGTTTCGCGCAGACCAGCGCGTTCACATGACGGACAACCGCGAGGAGTTGCAACGCGCACGCCATGCGTTCGAACTCGCGAGCGCAGGGCGAAAGGTCGTGGTCGTATCGTCGGGCGATCCAGGCGTCTTCGCGATGGCTGCCGCCGTGCTCGAAGCGCTCGACGAAGGACGCGCGACGCATGCCGAATGGGCCGCCGTGAAGCTCGCTATCGTGCCGGGCGTGTCCGCGTCGCTCGCAACGGCCGCGCGCGCGGGCGCGCCGCTCGGCCATGACTTCTGCGTGCTGTCGCTCTCCGACAACCTGAAGCCCTGGGACGTGATCGAGCATCGCATCCGGCATGCAAGCGAAGCGGATTTGGTCATGGCGTTCTATAACCCGCTATCGAAGGCGCGGCCCTGGCAGTTCGATCGCGCAATCGATATCGTGCGCGAGCATCGCGACGCGGCGACGCCCGTCGTGCTCGGCCGCGACGTGGGACGTCCGGCGGAAACGATGCGGGTCGTGACGCTCGGCGAATTGCACGGCGGTCTCGTCGACATGCGAACGATGGTGATCGTCGGGTCGACGAAGACACGCGTGATCGGCAACGGCGAATGGGTCTACACGCCCCGCTCGTATTGAAGCGATTCGGCGGATATGTGCTGCGCGCGCCAGTCGAGCGCCAGCGCGTGCGCCCCGCCGACTTGCACGCGTCCTTCCTCGAAATCCACCACGACGATACGGTCCGCCAGCGCGGGCGCTGCGGGCCGTTCGTTCGTGCGTCCATCGCTCAACAGCCACAGCCAGCGGCGTTGCGAAGGCTTGCGACGCGCAGCCCGCGCAAGCACGGTCGATGCCGTCGCTAACCCCAGCGTGAGCGGCGTGCCGCCTCCGCCGCCAATCGGCGCGATCCAGCGGTCATTGAACCAATGCGCCGTCCCCGGCTGACGACGCACTTCGGCGCGTCCCCCGCCGAAGCACACCAGCGCGACCTCCGCACGTTCGCGATAGGCGCGGTCGAACAGCGCGATCAGCAAGCCCTTCGCGCGCGCGAGACGTTCGCCGCCGAGCATCGAGCCGGAGCAATCGAGCACGAAGCAATGCAGCGCGGATGCTTCGCCCTGGCCGCGTCGAAAGCGCAAGTGGCCGACATCGAAGCGTGCATTGCCTTTGGCGCGCAGCGTCGCCATCCAGTCGACCGATGTCGTCGCGAGTCCCTCACGCGCATGTTCTCGCCCACGGGAGCGCGCCTCCTGCCATCGAAGACGATGCGCGTTCGCATCGGCGTCGGGCCTTCGATGGCTCAGGCTTTTTTTGCGGCGAGCGGCCTGACCTGCTTGACCTTCGCGATGCCGACGGGCTCCGGCGGCATGTAACCCCAGTCGCCGCCTTGCGCGGTATTGGCGCTTGCTTCCGGCCGCGATGACTCGCGAGACGACGCTTCAGGCTCGCGCCGGCGATGCCGCAATACCGCATCGGCCACGCAATCGACATGCTTCGTTTCAACGTATTCCGCGCCTTCCAGCGCCGCGAGCGCACGCGCCGCGCGCAACATCACGAGATCGGCTCGCAGGCCGTCGACGTTGGCCGCAATGCACAGTTCGCTCACGTGCGCATGCACGACGTCATCGAAATCGAATTCGTCGAGCGCGCCGCGCGCCGCCTCGATGCGTTCGGCCAGCGCCGCTTGGTTATCCGCGTGCCGCGCGCGAAACGCTTCGGCGTCCGAATCGAATGCGAGTCTCGCCTTGACGATCCGCTGACGCACGTTGGCGTCGAAGCAGTTCGCGAGTTCGACGGCAAGCCCGAAGCGATCCAGCAATTGTGGACGCAGTTCCCCTTCTTCCGGATTCATGGTGCCGATCAGCACGAACCGCGCGTCATGGCGATGCGATATGCCGTCGCGCTCGATGATATTCACGCCGCTCGCCGCCACGTCGAGCAGTTGATCGACGAGAGGATTCGGCAGCAGGTTCACTTCGTCGACATACAGGACACCGCGATGCGCTTTCGCGAGCAAGCCCGGCGAGAACTTCACGCCGCCATCACGCAATGCGCTTTGAATATCGAGCGTGCCGATGAGTTGCTCTTCGCTCGCGCCGAGCGGCAGGGTGACGAGTTTCCCTTCCGGCAGGAGTTCAGCGAGCGCGCGCGCCGCCGTGGATTTCGCCGTGCCGCGCGGTCCGCTCACGAGCACGCCGCCTAATGACGGATCGACAGCCGCGAGCAGCAACGCCTGTTGCAACGGCGCTTGCCCGACGAGCGCGGTGAAAGGAAACGCGGGAAAAAAAGAGGTTTCGTTCAAGTCTGTCGGCCTTCGAGTTGCTGCTCGACATCGAGCAGATGCTGCGTCACGGACTGCCGATAGTCGCCGGGTTCCTGCCACAGCCCGCGCTGCATCGCTTCGAGCAGGCGCTCGCAGATCGACTGGAGCGCGTGCGGGTTGTGTCGCGCGATGAATTCACGCGTACCGGCATCGTTCACGTATGCATCCGTGACGAGCGCATATTGGTGATCGGAGACGACGCGCGCGGTGGCATCGTAACCGAAGAGATAATCGACCGTCGCGGCGAGTTCCGACGCGCCTTTGTAGCCATGCCGCTTCACGCCGTCGATCCACTTGGGGTTGACCACGCGCGAGCGCACCACGCGCGAAATTTCTTCGTTCAGCGTGCGCATGCGCGGCGCGGCGGGGTTGCTGTGGTCCGCGTTGTACGCCTGCGGCTGCACGCCCGACAAGTAACGCACCGCCGCGATCATTCCGCCCTGAAACTGGTGATAGTCGTTCGAATCGAGCAAGTCGTGCTCGCGGTTATCCTGGTTCTGAAGCACCACATCGAGTGTCGAGAGCCGCGCGCCGAAGGTCGAACGCGCTTCGACGCCATCGCCGGCCTGCGAATAGGCATAGCCGCCCGTGCTTTGATAAGCGGCGGACAGATCGGCATCGGTTTCCCATTGCTTCAGGTCGATGAGCTCCTGCAAGCCCGCGCCGTACGCGCCCGGCTTCGTGCTGAACACGCGCCAGCCGGCACGAAGCCGAGCTTCTCTGGCATCGACGCCGCGTCCGATCAACTCGTCCCGCTCACGCAGAATACGCGCGCGAATCGGGTTGACGTCTTCCGGCTCGTCTTCGAGTTCCGCTATGGCCTGCACGGCTGCATCGAACAGATGCATGAGATTGGCGAACGCATCGCGGAAAAAACCGGATACGCGCAGCGTGACGTCGATGCGCGGCCGGTTGAAGATGGAGATCGGCAGAATCTCGAAGTCGGTGACGCGATGGCTGCCCGCCGCCCATTTCGGCCGCACGCCGATGAGCGCGAACGCTTGCGCGATGTCGTCGCCGCCGGTGCGCATGGTGGCCGTGCCCCACACCGACAGACCGATGGCGCGCGGAAAATCGCCATGGTCCTGCACGTGCCGCTCGACGAGCAGGTTCGCCGACTTGAGCCCGAGCGACCAGGCGGCTTGCGTCGGCAATGCGCGCGTATCGACCGAATAGAAGTTACGCCCCGTCGGCAGCACGTCGGGTCTGCCGCGCGATGGCGAACCGCTCGGCCCCGGCGGAACGAAACGGCCTTCGAGACCGCGTTTCAGTTGCAGCGACTCGTGCGGTCCACATGCATCGAGCCGCGCGAGCACATCGCCATGCAAGCGTTCGAGCACGCGTTCCGTATGCGGACCGGGTGCGGCTGCATGGCCTTCGAGCAGTTGCAATGCAAGGCATTCCAGCCGCTCGCGCGTGTCGCCGTGATGACGCCAGGGCGCATCATTGATCGACTGCAATGCCTGCGGACGCGGTCCCTTCCACGGCGCGGCCCAGTCAGCGTCGAGCGGATCGAAGTCGTCGCCTAGTTGCAGGTCGCGTGCGAGCGCAGTGATCAGGCTTGCATTCGCGCCCTGACCGTCACCGATCGGAAAACGCCCGAGCGCAAGCAGCGTATCGCGCCGCTGCGCGCCTTGCGGAGACACGCCGAAAACATGCAGCCCATCGCGTATCTGTGCCTCTTTCAGCTCGCACAGGTACGCATCGGCGCGCGTGAGCAACGCGTCTTCGCCCGATGTATCGCGCGGGGCATCGAGGCCGAGTTCTTCGTGCAGCTTGTTCTCGACGATGCTCGCGAGTATGGACTTGCGCAACAGCTTCGCGCGTCGAGCGTCGACCATTAACGCTTCGTAGTACTCATCTACCTGCCGCTCCAGGTCTTGCAGCGGACCATAGTTCTCGGCGCGTGTAAGCGGCGGCATCAGATGATCGATGATGACCGCCTGCGCTCGCCGCTTGGCCTGACTGCCCTCGCCCGGATCATTGACGATAAACGGATAAAGATGGGGCATCGGCCCGAGAATCAGATCAGGCCAGCACGATGCCGACAGCGCGACGCTCTTGCCCGGCAGCCATTCCAGATTGCCGTGCTTGCCGACATGCACGAGCGCGTCCGCGTTGAAGCGCATGCGAAGCCAGAAATAGAACGCGAGATAGGAATGCGGCGGAACGAGTTCGGCATCGTGATAGCTCGCGTAGTCGTTGCGCTCGCGCGACCGCGACGGCTGAATGCCGACGAACACTTCACCGCAGCGATAGCCCGCGATCATAAAGCGGCCGCGCCTTAATGTCGGGTCGTCTTCCGGCGCGCCCCACGTGTTTTCGAGCGCGGCACGTGCATCGGCGGGCAACGCGCGATAAGCGTCGAGATAGTCGTCGAGCGAGAGGCTTTGCAACGCCGGCCGCATGTCGCGAACCACGGGATCGTTCGTCACGCCTTGCGTCAAAGCGGCGATGAGCGCGTCGCCGCTCTCCGGCAATTCACCCAGGCGATAGCCTTCGCGTGCAAGCATCGACAGGATGCCGACCGCGGATGCCGGCGTGTCGAGCCCCACGCCGTTGCCGATGCGCCCTTCGCTCGCCGGATAGTTCGCGAGCACGAGCGCGATGCGCTTCTCGTGGTTGAGCGTATGCCGCAGCTTGCACCAGCGGCGGCTCAACTCGGCGACGAAGCGCACGCGTTCGGCATCGGCCTGATAGCGGACCACGTCCACTTGCGTCTGCTCGCAGTAATAGGCGAGTCCCTTGAAGCTGACCGCGCGCGTGATGATGCGGCCATCGACCTCGGGCAGCGCGACATGCATCGCGACGTCGCGCGAATTGAGGCCGTGGTTGTCCTTTTCCCAGTCTTCGCGATTACCGCCGCTCAATATCACTTGCAGCACGGGCGCATCGCCCGCAATGTCGAAGTCTTCGCTTTCGCCGATCACGCTTGCTGCAAACGCGGTCGTGTTCAATACGAGCGATGCGCGATGCTCCATGCATAAGCGCGCGATCACTTCGCGGCTCACGGTTTCCTTGAGGGATGCGATCGCAATCGGCAGCGGATTCAGCCTTTCCTTTTCGAGCGCTTCGATGAGCGCATCGAATACAGCGGTGTTGCCCGCTTGCAGATGCGCGCGATAAAACAGGATTGCGACAACGGGCGCGCCGTCGGTCCATCGCGCGCGCCAGTCCTCGATTGCCGCGATGTCGCGTTCGGGATGATAGATCGCCACAGCAGGCAGCGGACGCGGCGCTTGTGGCGCACGACCGAAGCCGAATGCGCGATGACCCATCGCGCGCAGGAATTCTTCGGCATTGCCCGCGCCGCCTTCGCGCAGATAGCGCGACAATTCACGGCAGAACGCGGCATCCGCGGTACTCTTGCTGATCAGGTTCGGGTCTTCGGTGAGATCGCCCGAGAACATGGCAAGCATCTGCTTCTCGCGCCCGGCGAGCGCCACGATTCGCTCGATGCCATAAGGCCAGTACGATTCACCGCCGAGATGATCGACGATGACGACCCGCGCATGACGCAATACATCGTCGACATAGAAGTCGACCGATGCGGGCTGCCGCAAAAACGATTGATTCGCGAGCCGCACTTCGGGAAAGCCCGGCTCCAGACGCGGAAACACGCTTGCAAGCAGCGCAAGCGTGGTATCGGCCGAACTTAGCACGACGATCGGTGCGCGCGTCTGCTCGATACGCGTGACGCCTGCCGCGTCATCGACAAAACCTCCCGGCGTCGTGCGTAGCAGATGCATCGCGTCAAGCCTGCGCGAGCGCGTTCGCAAGCGCCGCGTGCAACGCAGCCTGCAGGGTTTGACGATCGAGGTCTTCTCCGATCAGCACGAAGCGGCTCGCGGCTTCGCCTTCGTTCCAGCGCCGGTCGAAATAGCTGTCGAAGCGCCGGCCCACGCCTTGCACCACGAGACGCATGCCCGCGCCCGGCAGCGCGGCGAACCCTTTCACGCGATAGATCGTGTGGCTCTCCACGAGCGCCTGCAATGCGGCAATGACCTGTTCGCGCGATTCCACCTGTGCTTCGACGACGACGGAATCGAATTCGTCATGGTGATGGTCCACGTGGCCTTCGTCGTCGGCAGAATGGTGATGATCGTGGCGAAGATGAATGCTGTCCTCGGACGCGGATTGCAGACCGAGCAGCGCATGCAGATCGAGCTTGCCCATCTGCGCGGGCACGACCTTCACTTGCGGCGGAATCTCGGGCCGCACGAGCGCTTCCACGCGGCGCAGTGCATCGGCGTCCATGAGGTCCGTCTTGTTGACGATCACGAGATCAGCCGAAGACAGTTGATCTTCGAATAGCTCGTGCAACGGCGATTCGTGGTCGAGATTCGGGTCGGCCTTGCGTTGGGCATCGACCGCTGCGGGGTTCGCGGCGAACTGTCCGCTTGCGGCCGCAGGACCATCGACCACCGTAATGACGGCATCCACCGTGAAGGCATTCTTGATCGACGGCCAGTTGAATGCCTGCACGAGCGGCTTGGGCAACGCGAGGCCCGACGTCTCGATCAACACATGATCGATGCGCTCGCGGCGTTCCAGCAACTGCTCCATCACCGGATAAAACTCTTCCTGCACGGTGCAACACAGGCACCCGTTAGCGAGTTCATAGAAATTGCGCTCCGAGGACCCGGCTTCGTCGTCGCAACCGATGCCGCAACCCTTCAGGATTTCCCCGTCTATGCCGAGCTCGCCGAATTCGTTCACGATGACAGCAAGGCGCAAGCCCTGCGCATTGGACATGATGTGGCGCATCAAGGTGGTCTTGCCGCTGCCGAGAAAGCCGGTCACGACCGTGACGGGTATCTTGCGGGTTTGCATCGTCGCTCCGTGGCTCGTGTATGCGTGCGTCGTGCGTGCGTCGCGCGAGGAAGGTATCGCCGGCGAGATCTGCGGGGAAAAAGCGCACGACTGATGGATCATGGGACATGCCGCATCCCCGCGGCGTGGGCCCTGCGAAATTCTGGCCGGTATCCGGGCTTGGGACCTCGTTGCGCAGCCTTCCTGCCGTGAATCGACAGTGGCTCCGTGCGCAGCGCGCGATATCGTACTAGCCGATACCGCCGGTCGCTTACCGTTGCGGGGGCAGCGCAGGTTGGCGCGCGTCCGTTCGCTTCATGGACCGATGCGCTTCCTGCTTCCCGTTTAACTGCGTGCGAAAGAAGCTCGCACGCGGGCACCAGAACTGCGTGAAGTCTAGGCTGCCTGCGAAAGAGCGTCAAGGAAGCCGGCGCCGAAACCGGTGCATGTGGTATCGTTGGCGCGCGACTGGTGCTCGCGCGTTCGCACGAAACGCGCAGTTAAACGGGAAACAGGAAGCGGCGTCTTCACAAGCATGCAAGCGCTCGCCAACCTGTGCTGTCCCCGCAACGGTACCCGACCGGCGGTATCGGCTTGCACGATATCGCGCATGGCGCACACGGCCACTGCCCGTTCACGGTGGGAAGGCTGCGCGATGACGGCCGCAAGCCCGGATACCGGCCAGCGCAGGGGACGAAGCGCATCTCGCCATGGCGATGCCTTCGCCGAACGCCGCCATCCGCGAGGGACGCATGCGCGGCGCAAGCACTCCGTCCATTCGTTCGATGATGCTTCCTTGCGTGAGCCGGCGCCATCTCGCGGTCGGCATCGGCTGCAAACGCGGCGTAAGCGCCGATGCGATAGAAGCGGCCGTGCTTCGTGCGCTTCGAGCAGCGGAACTCACGTTCGCGCACGTCGCGGTGATCGCCAGCATCGACATCAAACACGACGAGGCGGGCTTGCGTGTGTTCTGCGAGCGTCATGCCCTGCCATTGCGTTTCTATCGCGCGGACCAGCTCGCGCACATGCCCGCCGAGGGCGTATGCGAGCCTAGCGCGTTGCTTGCGAGCGAGGGCGGAGAGCTTGTGGTGCCGAAGATGATCGACGGTCACGTGACCGTCGCCATAGCTACGAAGAAAGCCTGAAAGAGCCCATGAAAACCGATATGGAATCGCATCTGCGCATGACGCAGCGTCGCAAGGAAGGCCACGAAAAGAAGCAGGCCGCGGCCGATCACGAGAAGGGTCTCCTGATCGTCAATACAGGCAATGGCAAGGGCAAGACCACGGCCGCTTTCGGCATGGCGGTGCGCGTGCTCGGGCACGGCATGAAGCTCGGCGTCGTTCAGTTCATCAAAGGCGCGCTGCATACGTCAGAGCGCGATTTCCTGAGCGCGGTCGCCAATTGCGATTTCGTGACGATGGGCGACGGCTATACATGGAACACGCAAAACCGCGAGGCCGACATGGCGACCGCGCGCAAAGGCTGGAACGAAGCGCGGCGCATGATCGAGAGCGGCGAATATCAGATGGTCGTGCTGGATGAGCTCAACACCGTGCTCAAGTACGAGTACTTGCCGCTCGACGAAGTGCTCGATGTGTTGAAGGCGCGCCCGGCGATGCTGCATGTGGTCGTGACGGGCCGTCATGCGCCGGATGCGCTCGTCGAACTGGCGGACCTCGTCACGGAAATGCGGCTCGTGAAGCATCCGTATCGCGAGCAAGGCGTCAAGGCGCAACGTGGCGTCGAGTACTGAGCTTATGGCGTCCTGCCCTGCACTCTTTATCGGCGCGAGCGCGTCGCATCAAGGCAAGACCACGGTGACGGCCGCGCTTGCGCGTCATCATGCGCGGCGTGGCCTTCGTGTGCGTGTATTCAAGACCGGCCCTGATTTTCTCGATCCGATGATTCTGGAACGCGCATGCGGATCGCCCGTCTATTCGCTGCATCTGTCGATGGTCGGTCTCGACGCATGCCGCGCGTTGCTCGCAAAGGCCGCGCGTGAAGCCGATCTGATCCTGATCGAAGGCGTCATGGGTCTCTTCGACGGCACGCCGAGCAGCGCCGATCTCGCCGCCGCGTTCAACGTGCCCGTGCTCGCGGTGATCGGCGCGCATGGCATGGCGCAGACGTTCGGCGCGGTGGCGTTCGGTCTCGCGCGTTATCGCGTGGACGTGCCGTTCCATGGCGTACTCGCCAACCGCGTTGCATCGGCGCGGCATGCGCAGATGCTGGCCGAAGCCATTCCCGATGGACTGCGCTATTGCGGGCATCTTTCGAATGCAGACGATATCGCACTGCCCGAGCGTCACCTGGGCCTGACGCAAGCGCAAGAAGTGGCGGGACTGGACGCGCGTCTGGATCGCGCCGCCGATGCCATTGCAGCTACCGCGCTGGCGGATCTACCGCCGCCTGTTCACTTCGAGGACGCGAAGCCGGAAGCGCCGCCGCGTTTGCTCGAAGGCTTGCATATCGCCGTGGCGCGCGATGCCGCGTTTTCATTCGTCTATCCGGCCAATATCGACTTGCTGCACGCAATGGGCGCGCGCGTGAGTACCTTCTCGCCGCTCGCCGACGAACCCGTGCCCGCCGATGCCGACGCGGTCTATCTTCCCGGCGGCTATCCGGAACTGCATGCGGCGACGCTTGCCGCGAACCTTCACACCCGGGCAACGATCGAGGCGCATGTGGCGCGTCGCAGAGCCGTCGTCGCTGAATGCGGCGGCATGCTGTATCTGCTCGATACGCTGACGGACGTTGAAGGCACGAAGCATGCGATGCTCGCTATTCTCCCGGGCAACGCCTACATGCAGCGCCGCCTCGCGCGTCTTGCAATGCAAAGGCTCGATACCGCGCATGGCGCGCTCACCGGCCACACGTTCCATTACTCCACGCTCGATACACCCATGCAGCCGCATCTGACCTCGAAGCATGCAACGACAGGCGCCGAAGGCGAAGCCCTCTATCGCCACGGTCCGATCACGGCCACCTATATGCACGCGTATTGGCCATCGAATCCGGCCGCCGCCGCGGCACTCTTTCGCGGTGAAGCGCTATGACGATCATCGACCTCGCCTTCACCATTGCGCGAGCGAAGTCGCAAGAGCCGGTCGGTTCGCCGTGCACCGGCGTATGCAAGCTCGATCCCGCACACGGTTTGTGCGCGGGATGCTTCAGGAGCCGCGAAGAGATAAAGTCGTTCCGCTCGATGGACGATGCCGCGAAACTCGCGCTATTGGAGGAATTGCCCGCAAGGCAAGCGGCCTTGTCGCGAGAAAACGCTTAGACGGCGGGCACTTTGCGCAACGCGGGCCGCTCGAGTTCGCGGGCAGCGAGCGCGCCGAACACGAGCCCGAGCGTCGTCCAGATGATGACCTGAATACCAATGGCCGCGACGCGAAAGTTCCACAGCAACGACGCCGAGAAGCCGGCCGGCACTTCTTCGACACGCGGCAGCGCGAACTGCGCGAGCAGCATCAACGCGATGTAGAGAGCTCCTGCAAACATCGTTGCGTTCCACTCGCCCCGCCGCACGCGCAGCCGCCGTTGCAGCGCGACGGCGATCACCGCTGCCGCGATCGAGATGGCCAACATGCCGAAGAACAACGCGGTGCGCGGACCGATCGTCGCCGCGTTGCCGACCGAAGGCGGGTTCGGCGGATACTTCAGGAAAGGCACGGCCGCCACGCTCAGGAAGCCGAGCATCGCCAGCAATGCCGATGTGCCGCGCGCATGCAATGCGCCGAGCCGTCCATAAGCGAACGCGAAGACGAGCGAGAAAATGCCGCCGAGCGCAGCGCTGAATACCGCCACGCCGGTAAAGAGGCCGAGACCCGCCTGCGTGTCCCGGCTCACCAGTTCTTCGTCGCCGTCGTGATGGTGTGAATGAGCCGTGGCTTCCTGATGGTTATGCCCATGCGCATGTTCTGCTTCGAACGCGATGGCTTGTGCAACGAACGGCTCACCGACGAGCTTTGCAAAACCGAAGCCGAGCACGCCCGCGACGAGACCCGCGATCATGCCGCGTATCAACAAGCTGCGAATCATGGCGCGCCCTTAGTGACAGGGAAAGCCGAGCAAGTGCCGGCCGTCATGCACGAATTCGTGAACGTACATGCCGGAAAAGATGGACGTCGCGCCCTGCTCCGCGCCGACGAAATAAATGGCGATCAAAAGAATCAGGCCGATGAACACGGCCCAAGGCAATAGTTCACGTACCGGAATAGGCACCGGCGCGTCGAGGGCGGGCGAAACAGAGGCGGCGGCATCGACCGGCGCGTGAGCGACATTCATTGATTTTCTCCGAGGGAAAAGCGCGTCCCGATAGACGAAAGAACTTGCAGCGGGGTCTGACTCGCGAACCGTCGTTTTCACGAAAGCCGCTTACAGTGGCGCGACCGTGCCGGGCTTGCACCGGCTTCCTCGCACTGCAAGCTTGCCATTCTAGGACGATTGCGGGCAAAGTAAAGCAACGATGCGCCCATTGCCTCCATCATTGAACGTAACGCTTCTCTGCCACGCCGCCACGCACGCGATGAAAACCGCCCGCTTTCCGACGGGCGACGAGCCGCCTGCCTGCGATAACCGCGCGGCTCTTGCGCAGCGCTTTGCGCATTTCGACGGCCGCGTGATCGCGAGTCCCGCAGCCGCTGCCCGCGCGACGGCCGCATGGATAGCAAGCAGTGTCGAAACGAGCGTCGCCTTCAGCGATATCGACTACGGCCGCTGGCGCGGGCTTGCGATACGCGCCATCACCGAAAAGGAGCCTGAAGGCATGAGCGCATGGCTCTCGAAAGTCGCCGCGCGGCCGCACGGCGGCGAGAGTATTGCCATGCTGTCCGAACGCATTGCGCAGGCGCTCGCGACCCTGATTTGCGACGATGCCCGTACCGAACGATACTTGATCGTCACGCATGCCATCGTCGTCAAAGCTGCATTGGCGCATGTGCGAGGCGACCCGCTCGAATCCATCTTTGCGATGAACTTTGCGCCCCTGTCGTCCGTATCGCTCGACTATGACCGACCGTGCGGAGTCTGGACCGTGGCCTGAACTTCGTCTTGCGGCTCAGGCTCCAATGCAGTTGACGGCATGACGCTGTCGATACCGCTCAAGGAGGCTCACATGGCGCACTATGTAGATGGATTCGTCGTACCTGTCCCCACCGGCAAGATCGACGCGTATCGCGTCATGGCCGAACAGGCCGGCAAGATCTGGCTGGAGCACGGCGCACTGCAGTTCGTCGAGAGCATTGCCGACGACGTCAAGCCAGGGGAAGTCACTTCATTTCCGCAAAGCGTGCAATTGAGAGAAGGTGAAACGATTGCCTTCTCGTGGATACTCTATGAATCGCGCGAGCAGCGCGACGCAGTCAACGCAAAGGTCATGAATGACCCGCGACTGAAGGCGATGATGGAACACGGCGAGCCGCCGTTCGATGCGAAGCGCATGTTCTTCGGCGGCTTTGCGACGATAGTCGAACTGGCGCGCTCTTAAGTCTTCGTTTGTTTAATCACCAAGAAGGAACGTATCGACATGTATATCGCCATGAATCGCTTCAAGATCGTGCCCGGCGCCGAAGCCGACTTCGAGCGCCTATGGACGAGCCGCGACACGCATCTCAAAGACGTCGCCGGCTTTGTCGAATTTCATTTGCTGAAAGGGCCGGCCAAGGACGACCACGTCCTTTACTCGAGCCACACGATCTGGGCGAATCGGGCGGCGTTCGAAGACTGGACGCGGTCCGACGCCTTTCGCGCCGCACACCGCAACGCAGGCGGCGAGACGCGCCAGCTCTATCTCGGGCACCCTGAATTCGAAGGCTTCGAAGTCATTCAGACCGTCAAGTAGCACGTCTCTTTTACACGTTGATGAAAGAATGTGCTTAAAGAGCGTCTACTACGACTGCTTTCCGTGCTTTGAATTCAGGCCTTCGCTCCACGCGCCATGCGCTGCAACGTAGAGGAGTCGATGGCGGCGGCGCAAATGCGCACCGCCTCTTTGAGCGTTCGCGGCCGTCCGGCGCCGAATTCGGTCTCCAGCATGGCGACGGCGCGCATGCGCTCCTCCTTGGCGAGCTGCTCGCCGGTTGCCATTTCGAGAACCGAGATAAAGTAAGCGGCGGGCGGCGCGGCGCGGCCTTGCGCAGAAGGCGCCGGCGCGCGGGAAACCGCAAGTTCGTTGCTATGGGCGGTTCGGTATACAGCCGGCCACGCTGCCCGGTCGGTGTCGTTTCGACTGTTCATTGATCTGTTCATTCGCTGGAGTGCTTGAGCGCCGACGCGCAATCGTCATTGAGCAAACTTACAGCAAAGGTTGTTCCACCTGTCACCCGGCTTGGCCCTGGTCCGACAAGACCGCCCTCGCGACGCGGCAGGCTGCGAGGTCCCAGGCCGCGCATCCGACCGACTTGAAAACCACCGGAACGTCGGGTCTTTCGGGGGATGCAAGCGCCGTCGCGAGCGGCCGCACGGTGTTCCAGTCGATTCCGGCGAGGATGAAGTCGCCCGCTTCGTGGCGCGCGCCTGCGAGATCGTCGACGAATAAGGCGCTGGCTTGAATGGTAGACGCCGCGATTTCGGCGGCATTAGCGGTGAAAGCGCCTACGCCTATCACGAGTCGTGCCGCGCTGGCCGCAAGCGTGTACACCGGCGTCTTACTGGTGGTCGTGGTTATCACCACGTCAATAGAGTCCGGTATCGGAGCCCCTTCGAGCGCAACGAGATTCGGCGAAAGCGCGGCATAGTCCGCGCAAAAAGCACTCGCGCGGCCCGCACGCGAGCCGAGTATAAAAAGGCGCGCTTCCGGATACAGGCTTGCAAGCGCTTCCACATGCGACGCCGCCTGCTTTCCGGTGCCGATCACGAGGACTTCGCGCGGGATATCGGCGGCCAGCACGCGTATCGCCAGCATGGAGACCGCAGACGTGCGGCGACCGGTGACCGTAGGACCGTCGAGCATGAACTGGGGCACGCCTGTCGTGGCGTCGAAAGCGGTGACCTGACCGTGAATTGTCGCCAGGCCGCGCGCGCCATTTCCCGGGCACACATTTACCAGCTTGTGCATGGCAATATCGGCGGCCGTTGCGGGCATAGAGAGCATCACCCCGCCGTGCGCGAGCGGGACCACCATCCGCTCGGGACTCTCGATGCGGCCGGTTGCATAATCGAGCATCGTCGCGGCGAGCGTATCCGCCAAGCGGTCGTAAGGCAGAAGGCGCGCGGTTTGCGCCGCGTCGAAAATGGGAATTGCGCCAGGTGTGTCGATCATCGTGCGGTTCGCCTCAGGAATGGTTGTGCCATCGTCATGCCCTCAAACGCTCGACCATTCTACGGGCCGCGCGGCTCGTGTCATAAAGCGCGCGGCTTCATACAATGAATGACGCGAAATGACGCGGAAGGCGGTGTCACACGACTGCCATGCGGGGACGTCACCATCGGGCGTTCAGCGCCGCCCGCACACTGCACACAGGAAGCACGCCACAGCACGCACATGGAGCATTCAATGACCACGACGGACAAGCAGCGCCGCTTTCACGCCGACCTGATCGACAGCTACGACGAAGAGTTCGAGATGGAAATCGACGATCGCTTCCTCGATGGCGAAGCGGCTTTCTCGGACGAAGAGCGGCAGCTTCGCAAGACCTATTTCCGAGAGTTGTTCCGGCTGCAGGGCGAATTGGTGAAGCTACAGGACTGGGTGGTCCATACCGGCCACCGGCTTGTCGTGATCTTCGAGGGGCGCGATGCCGCCGGCAAGGGTGGGGCGATCAAACGCATTACGCAGCGGCTCAATCCGCGTGTCTGCCGCGTCGCCGCCCTTCCCGCGCCCAACAATCGCGAGCGCACGCAATGGTACTTTCAGCGATACGTCTCGCACTTGCCGGCGGGCGGCGAGATCGTGCTGTTCGACCGGAGCTGGTACAACCGCGCGGGCGTCGAGCGCGTGATGCATTTCTGCACCGACGAAGAGTATGAGGAATTCTTTCGCTCGGTACCGGAGTTCGAGAAGATGCTCGTGCGTAGCGGCATCCAGATCATCAAGTACTGGTTCTCGATCACCGACGACGAACAGGAAGTGCGCTTCCAGGCGCGAATTGAAGATCCGCTGAAGCAATGGAAACTGAGTCCGATGGATCTGGAAAGCCGCCGTCGCTGGGAAGCGTACACGGCGGCGAAGGAAGTCATGCTGCAACGCTCGCACATTCCCGAAGCGCCGTGGTGGGTCGTGCAGGCCGTCGACAAGAAGCGCGCGCGCCTCAACTGCATTCATCACCTGTTGAGCCAGGTGCCGTATCACGAGATCGAACACCCGCAGATCACGCTGCCTGAACGCGTGTTCAATCCCGATTACCTGCGTCAGCCCGTGCCGGAATCGATGTATGTCCCCGAAGTGTATTGAGTACGGTCAGCAGCAGTGACGGCAGGCAATGCGCCCCACCGCCGCGCCGTCACGCTGACGCAGCGCCGCCCGATGCATGAAATGATAAGCCTGCTGCGAGCCTCTCAGCAGCACCACGAATGCGACTTGCGCGAGGTTGAAGTCGAGCGACACCATCAGGCGCGTTAGAAGAAGCAGTGGCAGGACCACTGACGGTTGATATAGCTGTCTTTCGATCAAGGCTCTCATTGCACGCTCCCGTTCCCATGATTGAGATTCTAGGGATCGCGTCGCATGGGATAAATGGGCGCCAGGTGAAGACATATGTTCCTCGCGACGAACAATCGCCTTCATAACAAAAGCCCCGCTTCGAGCGGGGCTTTGTGCGTTCGCATTACTTCTGCGCGAGGCTCGGTTCAGGCACGGGCGTGGGCATTGCATCGCCCCAGCCGCCGCCCAGAGCCCGAACAAGATTGACGGTCGATACCGCCTGCGCGCCCGCGAGCTGAACCGCCGCACGCTGCGATTGCAGCACCGTGCGGTCCGCGTCGATCACGTCGAGATAGTTCACCGCGCCTTCCGTGTACTGCCTGCGCGACAGTTGCGCGGCGCGTACCGACGCATTCACCGCATCCGCTTGCGTCGCCGTCTGCGTCTCCAGAATGCGCAAGTCAGACAGGTTGTCCTCGACTTCGCGAAACGCCACGAGCACTTGCTGGCGATAATTCGCCACGTCCTCTTCGTAGATGGCGCGCGCATTGGCGAGATTGCCCTTGCGACGGCCGCCATCGAAGATCGGCAGATTCAGCATGGTGCCCGCAAACGGTCCGAGCAGGAACGTGCGGCTCGACCAGTTGAAGAGATCGCCGAGCGTGGCGGACTCGAAGCCGCCCGATGCCGTCAGGTTGAGCGACGGAAAGAACGCCGCCTTCGCCACGCCGATGCGCGCATTCGCCGCCGCCATCGACCGCTCGGCAGCCGCAATGTCCGGACGACGCTCCAGCAACGAAGACGGCAAGCCAGGCGGCACGTGCACGGTGACAGGCTTGAGCGGATTAGCGGCCATCGAAAACTCGGCGGGCGTCTTGCCGAGCAACACCGCGAGACTATGCTCGGATGCCGCGCGCAGCCGCTGTACGGTCATCGCATCCGAACGCGCGGTCGCGAGTTCCGACTTGGCGCGCGCCACATCGAGCTCGCTGATATCGCCTTCGGTGAACCGTCGCTCTGCGAGCTTCAGCGCCTCCTCGCGCAACGTCACGGTGCGCGTGTACACGTCCAGTTCGGCATCGCGCTCGCGCAGTTCGAAATAGTTTTGCGCGACATCCGCCTGCAACGCGAGCTGCACAGAACGGAACAACGCTTCGCTTTGCTGCGTGTCGGCGTTGGCGGCCTGCACGGTATTGGACACGCGCCCGAACAGATCCACCTCGTACGACACGCTGGCCTGCGCGCGCCACAAGGTCTGCGCCGGAACGTTCGCGTTCGGAGGCAGGAACTGCGATGCGGGCGAGAACTTTTCGCGCGTCGGACCGAAGCCTGCGTCGAGCGTCGGAAAGAGTCCTGCGCGCGCAGTCTGATTGATCGCCCGCGCTTCCTTCACGCGCGCCGCCGCGGCTTTAAGGTTCTGATTCGCTTCTTGCGCCTGACGTTCGAGATCGTTGAGCGTGGCATCGTCGAAAAGCGTCCACCATTCGCCGCGCATCATCTCTTCCGAAGGCTGCGCGGTCTTCCAGGTGCCCGCTTCCGAAGGCGCGAGCGTCGGCGTTTCCTTATAGGCGCTCGGCGCGTTCACGTCCGGCTTTTCATACGTGGGCGCGAGCGAACATCCCGCGACCACCAGCAATGCGCTCATCAGCGCGGGCAAACCCAGCCATTTTTGTATAGGCATCTTGTTCATTATCGACCTCATTGCGCCTCGTACGAAGCGCCGATACCGCGCATCTGCGGATGCGTGCCATGCTTGTCCGTCACATGTTCGGTGCGGCTCAGCTTGCGCAGAATCACGTAGAACACGGGGGTGAGCATCAGGCCGAAGAGCGTCACGCCCAACATGCCGAAGAACACCGCGACGCCCATTGCGTGCCGCATTTCAGAGCCTGCACCCGACGACAAGACGAGCGGCACCACGCCCATGATGAACGCGATGGACGTCATCAGGATCGGGCGCAGACGCAGGCGGCTGGCTTCGATCGCGGCCTGCACGATGGAGCGCCCCTGCATCTCCAGTTCGCGTGCGAATTCGACGATCAGAATCGCGTTTTTCGCGGACAAGCCCACGAGCACCATCAAGCCGATCTGCGTGAAGATGTTGTTGTCGCCGTCGGTGAGCCATACGCCGAGCAGCGCGGACAAGATACTCATCGGCACGATCAGAATGACCGCGAGCGGCAGCGTGAGGCTTTCATACAGCGCGGCAAGCACAAGGAACACGAGCAGCACGCTGATCGGGAACACCCACAGCGCAGCGTTGCCCGCGAGGATCTGCTGATACGTGAGATCGGTCCACTCGAACTTGATCCCGCGCGGCAGCACTTCCGCTGCGATGCGTTCGGCCGCCGCCTGCGCCTGTCCCGACGAATAGCCGGGCGCGGGACCGCCGTTGATGTCCGCTGCCGTATAGCCGTTGTAGCGCACCACCATTTCGGGGCCATACGTTGGCGAGACTCTCACGAGCGACGACAAAGGCACCATGTCGCCATTCGCATTGCGCGTCTTCAGCAAGCCGATGTCCTCGGGATTCGCGCGGAACGGCGCATCCGCTTGCACGCGCACCTGATACACGCGGCCGAAGCGATTGAAGTCGTTCACATACAGCGAGCCGAGATAGACCTGCATCGTGTCGAACACATCGGTGACGGAGACGCCCAGTTGCTTTGCCTTCACGCGATCCAGATCGACGTTCAGCTGCGGCACGTTGATCTGATAGCTGGAGAACGTCGAGCCCAGTTCCGGCGTTTGCGATGCACGCTTGATGAATGCTTGCGTGGCATCGGCGAGCGCAGCATAGCCGAGCGCGCCGCGATCTTCGAGCTGCATCTTGAAGCCGCCGAGCGTGCCCAGGCCGAGCACCGGCGGCGGCGGGAACACGGCGATGAACGATCCCTTGATGCCCGCGTATTTCTGGTTCAGCGCGCCTGCGATCGCGTTCGCGGAAAGCGCCTTGTCATGCACGCGGTCCTTGAAGGGCTTGAGCGTGACGAACACGATGCCCGCACTCGACGAATTCGTGAATCCGTTCACGGACAAGCCCGGAAACTCCACCGCGCTTTCCACGCCCGGCTGCTTCAGAGCGATGGCGCTCATTTCGCGGATCACGCCTTCTGTGCGGTCGAGCGATGCGCCGTTCGGCAACTGCGCGAAGCTGATCAGATACTCCTTGTCCTGCGCGGGCACGAAGCCGCCCGGCACGATCTTGCCCATCAATGCCGCGCCGCCGAGCAGCACCGCATAGAGCACCATCATGATCGCCTTGCGGTTGATGACGCTTTTCACGCCCTTGCTATAGGACTCGGAACCACGATGAAACACTGCGTTGAAGCGCCGGAAGAAGCCACCGAACACGCGATCCATGCCGCGCGTGAGCCAGTCCTTCGGCTCGTCATGACCCTTGAGCAGCAGCGCGGCCAGCGCGGGCGACAGCGTCAGCGAGTTGAACGCGGAGATCACCGTCGAGATGGCGATGGTCATTGCGAACTGCTTGTAGAACTGGCCCGTCAAGCCGGACATGAACGCGAGCGGCACGAATACGGCCACGAGCGTCAGCGCAATCGCGATGATCGGCCCGCTCACTTCGCGCATGGCCTGATACGTCGCCTCTCGCGCGGACAAGCCCGCTTCGATGTTGCGCTCGACGTTCTCGACCACCACGATCGCATCGTCCACGACGATACCGATAGCGAGCACCATGCCGAAGAGCGATAGCGCGTTGATCGAGAAACCGAATGCGAGCAACAGCGAGAACGTACCGACGATCGACACCGGCACGGCGAGCAGCGGAATGATCGACGCGCGCCACGTCTGCAAGAACACGATCACCACGAGCACGACGAGCGCAATGGCCTCCGCGAGCGTATGGATGACGGCTTCGATACTGGAACGCACGAACTGCGTCGGGTCATAGACGATCTGATATTCGAGGCCTGCGGGCATGTCCGCCTGCAGTTCCTTCATCGTCTTGCGCACTTCGTCGGAGATTTGCAGCGAGTTCGCGCCAGGCTGCTGATTGATCGCGATAGCCACGGCCGACTTGTTGTCGAGGAGCGAGCGCAAGCCGTATTCGGACGCCGCGAGCTCGACACGGGCGACATCGCCGAGATGCGTGACCGCGCCGTCCGGCGACGTTTTCAGCACGATATCGCGGAACTCGGACTCGTTCTGCAAGCGACCGCGCGCATTCACGTTCAGTTGCAGCGGCACGTTAGGCAGCGTCGGCGAACCGCCGATCACGCCTGCCGCGACCTGCACGTTCTGCTCCCGAATGGCGTTGACGACATCGGTCGCCGTCAGGCCGCGCTGCGCGACCTTTTGCGGATCGAGCCATACACGCATCGAGTAATCGCCCGAGCCCCACAGTTGCACTTCGCCGACGCCGGCGATACGTTCGAGCCGGTCCTTCACGTTGATCAGCGCGTAATTGCGCAGATACGTCATGTCGTAACGGCCGTTGGGCGAGTTCAGGTGGACGACCATCGTGAGCGTGGGCGACGACTTGATCGTCGTGACGCCGAGCCGCTGCACGTCTTGCGGCAGACGCGGCAACGCCTGATTCACGCGGTTCTGCACGAGCTGCGTGTTCTTGTCCGGATCGGTGCCGAGCTTGAAGGTGACCGTGGTCGTCAGGTTGCCGTCGCTGTTGGCCTGCGACTGCATGTAGAGCATGTCTTCCACGCCGTTGATCTGCTCTTCGAGCGGCGAGGCCACGGTCTCCGCGATCACCTTCGGATTCGCGCCCGGATACTGCGCATGGACGACCACCGAAGGCGGCACGACTTCCGGATACTCGGAGATCGGCAGCCTGAACATTGCGATGATCCCGGCCAGCAGCACGACCACCGATAACACGCCCGCAAAAATCGGGCGGTCGATGAAGAATTTGGATATGTTCATGACGGGTTCTGTTCGTTACGAATGACGCGCATCACTGTGCCGATGCCGTCTTCACCGCAGGCACATCGCCGGCGTTGTTCATGGCGACGGCGTTAACCTTCACGACATCGTTGGGACGCACGCGCTGCAGGCCGTTCACGACAATGCGCTCGCCCGGAGCGAGTCCCTTAGCGATCACGCGCAGGCCGTCATGCGTCTGGCCCAGCGTGACTTCGCGGTATTGCACGCGGTTGTCCTTGTCCACGACCATCACGTACTTCTTGTCCTGATCCGTGCCGATGGCGGCGTCGTCGACGAGCACCGCCGGATGCGGGGTGCCGCCGCCCACCTTGATGCGCGCGTAGAGCCCCGGCACGAGCGACCCATCCGGGTTGTTGAAGCGCGCGCGCACGCGGATGGTGCCGGACGTCGTGTCCAGACGGTTATCGACCGAATCGACGACGCCTTCGCGCGAATAGCCGTCCTCGTTCGCCAGGCCCAGCGAGACCGGCACGGTGCTGCCCGCATCGCGGCCGAGATAGCGCAGGTACGTCTGCTCATCCACATCGAATGAGGCGTAGATCGGCGAAACAGAGACGAGCGTTGTCAGTAGCGGCGCATTCGCGCCCGTCGACACGATGTTCCCGACCGTCAGTTCCGCGCGCGAGACGCGGCCCGACACCGGCGCGACGATATGCGTGTACGCTAGATTGATCTTCGCGGCTTCGAGCGCGGCCTGCGCGGCCTTCAGATTCGCGACGGCCTCGCGCGCAGCGTTCTGCTTCTCGTCGTAGTCGCGCTTGGCGATGGCGTTGTCCGAGAGCAGACGTTCGGCTCGCGCCGCGTCCGTAGACGTATAGCCGTTACGGGCCTGCGCTGCCGCGAGCTGCGCCTGTGCGCGATCCACTTCGGCTTCGTAGGGACGCGGATCGATGGTGAAGAGCGGATCGCCCTTCTTCACGAGCGCGCCGTCCTTGAAATGAACGGCGACGATGGTGCCGGGCACGAGCGGACGAATGTCCACGTGATTCACCGCTTCGAGCCTGCCGGAATAGCTTTGCCAATCCGTGATGGTCTTCGACAAGACGGTCGCCACGTCCACTTCGGTGGCGGTCGGACTGTGTGCCGCGGCGCGCGCCTGATTGATGGCCGCGTCGCCCTGGCCGCGCCAGACGGTATAGCCGCCCGCGCCTGCGATGATCAGCGTCGCGCCTAGCGCGGCGTAGATGCGTTTGCGAGTGAACATCATGATGGAAAGCTCCGGTTGCGTTGAGTTCGTATTTTTGTGGTGCGTGGCTTTGCGCTTATGTGGTGCGCGCGAGCCGTTTCCTGAAGAAGGCGACGACATCCTTCAATGCCGCCGCATGCGCGGCGAGCGCCTGGTGCGATGCCTTGCAATGGCGCGTGACTTCAGTCGGCACGCCTGCCGCAATGAGTTCGGCCGCGTATTTCTCGGCTTCGATATGCAGAAGGTCGTGCTCCGCGCTCGCGATCAATGCAGGAGGCAAGCCAGCGAGACGCCGCGATTCGAGCGGCGCGGCGTACGGATGCAAACGTTGCGACGGATTCGGCAAGTACGCGCGATAGCACCGCGCGCATTCGCTCAGTTCGAGATCGGGGCACAGAACCTTGCGCTCGTCGGCCACGCGCGTCATGCTCGGATCGAGCAGCGGCGCGAGCAGCGCCTGCGCCGACATGCGAATGTCCCCGCGATCGCGAGCAATGGCGGCCACGCACGTCGCGAGATTGCCGCCTGCATCGTGGCCCGCGACACCCATGCGCTGCGGGTCCGCGCGCTGGCCGCGTGCATGGGCGAAGGCCCATTGCGCCGCGCGATAGCCGTCTTCCGGCGCAGCGGGAAACGGATAGGCCGGCGCGAGCGAATAGCCGACGGACACGACCCACGCCGGCGTATCGCGTGCAATGGTCGAAGCGGCGATGTCGGCATCGTCCAGATTGCCGTGTGTAAAACCACCGCCATGAAAATAGAGCACGATGGGCAAGACAGTGCCATCGGATGCCGGGCGATAGCTGCGCAGCACGATTGGCTGGACGTGCCCTGCGATATGCACCTCTTCGATGCACAGTCTCGGGCGTTGCTCCTGATCCAGCAGTGTTGCCATGGTTATTCCGTTCGCACGGCCTTGCGTGCAAGGCGTCCGCGCATGAGTTGCGATGGTGCGAATTCTGGAGTCCACGCCTTCTTAGATAAATGCCTATAATCCGGCAACACAATTCGGTCGCCCCGAACAATCGGGGCAATCGTGGCTAGACCGCGCAATTCATTTTCTTAGCCACCCGCTTAATTCCTCGCTCACTCAGCATCGAAGGTACGAGAACATGGATCGGCTACAAGCAATGCAGGTCTTTACCCGCGTCGTCGACACGAACAGCTTTTCGCGGGCGGCGGATACGCTCAATCTGCCGCGCGCGTCCGTGACGACGATCATTCAAAACCTCGAAGCGTTTCTCAACGTGCGCCTGCTTCAGCGCACGACGCGCAGGCTCAATCTCACGCCGGACGGCGCGGCCTACTACGAGCGCTGCGTGCGCATTCTCGCGGATATCGAAGAGGCGGAAAGCACGTTCGCGAACAACGGCAAAGGTCCGCACGGCAAGCTGCGCGTGGACATGCCCGGCGCAATCGGGCGTCTGATCGTGATGCCTCAGCTATGCGATTTCCACACGCGCTATCCGGATATCGAGTTGATGATGGGCTTCGGCGACAAGCCCGTCGATCTCATTCAGGAAGGCGTCGACTGCGTGATTCGCGTGGGCACGCTGCAGGATTCGAGTCTCGTCGCGCGGCGCATCGGCGTGTTCCAGGGCGTGACGGTGGCGAGTCCGCAATATCTGGAGCGTCACGGCACGCCGAAGACGCTCGATGATTTGCAGAACCATACGGCAGTGAATTATTTCTCGAGCCGCACGGGCCGCATCATGGATATGGATTTCGTCGTGGAAGATGAAACCATCGAAGTGAAGATGCGCGGCATGATCGCGGTGAACGACGCCGAAGCGTATCTCAGTTGCGGGCTGAAGGGCGTCGGCATCGTGCAGGTCGCGCGTTTCATGGCGCTGCCTTATCTGCGCTCGGGCGAACTCGTCGAAGTCTTGCCGCAATGGAATCCGCTGCCGATGCCTATTTCCGCGGTCTATCCGCACAACCGGCATTTGTCGCCGAAAGTGCGCGTCTTCGTGGACTGGGTCGCCGAGCTATTCGAACGCTGCCCGCTGCTGCAAGGACAGAAGGATGCGGAAGAGCGTTGCCTGCCGACGAGCACCGCATCGCCGATGATCGTGCGTCATGGCACGCCTGAAGTGGCAGGCACGGCAGACGTCGTGGTTTAACGAAGCATCGCTGTTCTTCTCGTTTCTCGAATGCTTTCCATCGCCATGATGGAAAGCATTTCTCTCGTTTCCCGCTTACTTCAATGACGACGCCGCGAGCGATTATTCGCGGATGTCGATAAATCTATTCGCGGATGGGGCATTTATCCGCCGGCACCGCGCGACTACATTTCGTCCTGCCACGACGCATCGCTGAATGTGAACAATGCGCCGTATCCCGATGCATATGGAACGGATCGAAAGGAGTCGCAACATGAAAAGCTTTATCGTCGCGAGTGTCTCGCTTGCCGCTATCTCTGCCGTCATTTCGAGCACGGCTTTCGCTGAAGGCGGGCAAGGCATTGGCCGTGCGGGAACGTATCTGACTCAGACCACGTCGAGCACGAGCGAAGCACCGAAGACTCGCGCGCAGGTCCGTGCGGAACTTGCAGCGGCTTACTCCGACGGCTCGCTGCCGGCGTTGAATCGCAATAGCTATCCGTCGCGCAGCATGTGGGGCGATGCGGTCGCCGCTCAGGCGGAAGCGCGCAATCGCGGGATCGTCGAGTATGCGAATGGTTCGCCGGTGCGAAACAATGTCGTCGCGCGTTGATTTACTTCGCTTAACTAACTACATAGAAATGAGGTCGATCATGTTCGATAACACGTCGCTCGAACAATTCTCGATGCTCGACGATTTCGCGCCGACTGCGCCCGTGTGGCGGCCGTTCGTGCAGCCGGCATCGACCGACGCGTTGCAGGCCGCGCAAGAATGCGGCGAATATGCTGCGCTTTCCTGAGCAGGCTCGATCGCGCCTACGCGTTCCTCGGGCGCGGGCGCGATCTGCGCGTCCGGCTCGGGGATGACCGGGCATGCGGCGGTCGCCGGCGGCATCGTAGTCGCGTGATGGGAGTTGTTGCGAAGGTGTCTTGGGTGGTCTCAGTACGTCGAGCAGAAAGGCAGTCCCGGCGCTGCCGCCGTTCTGCCCGCCATGCCGTCGGGCGCGCTGGCCTTGCTGGCTGCCCTCCTCGCTGAAGTCCTCGTCACGCGCTTTCTCGCCTGAGCGGGCCGAACTGCATTTCGGCAGCGAAATGGCTTACCGTCCGGTTGTTGCTTTTATTGCGCTCGCATGGCTTTCGGCGCGGGCGATAGCGGTCTAACGCCGCGGCGGTGGACCAGACCGCAGGCTTATCCGTCGGGCTCCGGCGCTCTGCCACGCGCCTGCACTAGGGCCTGTACCTTTCGAGTCGGTCCCAACGCCCGCTGAATGCGGCCTGCGCTATGGCCGGAACCCGCAGACGGCGGCGCTCGCTCTTTCTCGCCCGAGAGGACCAAACCGCGGTTCCGCCGCGAAACGGCTTACCGCCGAGTACTGCTTCGACTTGCGCTCGCAGAGCTTTTGGGCCCGGGTGATTGCGGTCCGAGGCCTTGGCGGTGGATCTGAACGCCGGCTTATACGGCAGGCTTCGGCGCTGGGCCACGCGCCCGCACTAGGGCCTGTTCGCTTCGGTTCCAACGCCCGCTGAATGCCGCCCACAGTATGGCCCGAACCGAGCCCACGGCGGTGCTCGCTCTTTCTGCCTGAGCGAGCCAAACCGCGGTTCCGGCGCGAAACGGCTTACCGCCGAGTATTGTTTCGACTTGCGCTCGCAGAGCTTTTGGGCCCGGGTGATTACGTCCGAGGCCTTGGCGGTGGATCAGAACGCAGGCTGATATGGCGGGCGTCCGCCCTGGGCCACGCGCCCGCACCAGGGTCTGTTCCTTTCGATCTCAACGCCCGCTGAATGCTGCCCTCACTATGGCCGGGACCGAGCCCACGGCGGCGTTCGCCGCCGGGCGTAGACTCTGCGCGCTCATCCGGCCTTGTGGGCAAGGCGCCTCTCCTTGCTCGCCCGCGCTGCGGTCCTCTCGCGTCGTTTGCTTTCGTGCTCGTTTCGCGTCCGCAGCCATTCCTAAATCAACGCGTCGTCGCACTTCGTCGCCTGAGCGACTAAACGGGATCGCCTAAGCAAGCGTCAAGTGCGGACATTGCCGCACACGCACTTGTGCATCCCGTCTCCGACGGGCGTCTGGTCGCGCTCGGACGTCAGTTCAGGTGCGAGGCAGTGGGCCGAGAAAGTGCCGGTGGACCACGCCGCGGCCTTGTTCGATAAGCATCGGAGTGGGGCCGCCGGTAGCCATCCAGGTCCGCGCGGTCGGTCGACTTCCTGTGCCTCACCCGCGATGCGCAGACCAAGCGCCGAATCGAAAACGCCCGGTGGCGCTCTCCTCACGGGCGGCGCGCGGCTTTTCGGCCGCACAAACCCACGTCGCCCGTACGGAGAAGCGCGCCGTTTGTCTCCCTACCGCGACTAAACAGGGCCGCGCCGTCCGGCCTTTGGTCAATGGCGTGGCCCGCCGCAAAGCCCCGCCACGTAAGCCTCCGCGTGGGTCCAGATACCAGTCCGGTGGCCCGCACCCGACGCCCGCCCTCTACCCTTTCGGATTATTCGCACTAACGGGACAGTGTTTTCACCTATCCCGTATTTATCGGAATATGCTTAATGACGTACGTTCTAGGTCGAGTCAAAGCCTGGAACAATGCCATGACAGCTTTTTCGAAAAGAGCGGACCCGTGGTCACAGACCGTCCACCAACTTGAAACGATCCCCGTCGAGTCGGGGCGCACGGCGCCGTCGCAGAAGACGGCTCGCGCCGAAAGCGCGTTCGTCGAACGCCTGACCCGCGACTGGAATCGCACGCATCCGCGGGAGTCGAGCGACCGCTTGCCTTTCCCGCAAGCCATCGTGCGCGTAATCGAGCGCCCGAGCAGCGCGACGGCGCTCGTTTATTGGTCCGACCCGGGAACGTGCCATTACGGCTATCAGGGCTGGCGCGCCACCACCGCGTCCGGCGACGGCGTGTGCTCGCTCTCGGGCATGCCGATTCATCGCGGGGATCAGGTTTATCGGCCGTCGCAGCGCGATCCGAAGCCCCAGAACGCATCGGCGATGATTCTCGCCGCCGCCATGCCCAAGACCGAGGAAGTCGAAGCCGACGTCCACGGCTGACCGACGCAGGCGGCGCTCCGTGCAGCCGCCTGCGGTCAATAGCCGACCGTGAACCGCTGCTTGATATGCGCTCCGCGTTCGAGCTCGTCGAGGAACGCGATCGCGAAATCGTCGAAGGAAATCCAGGACCGGCCGTTGGCATCGACCAGCAGTTCGTCTACGCCCGTGCGAAACCGCTGCGTGCGCGGGCCGCTCACGAACTCCGCCGACGGCGACACGAACGTCCAGTTCAGCTCGCGGTCGCGGCGCAGGGCGTCGAGAAACGCCGCGCCCGCTGTCGCTTCCGCGCGGTAGGCGTCGGGAAAGCCCGGCGCGTCGAGAAGGCGCTGCCCGGGCGCCAGATAGAGGCTGCCCGCCCCGCCCACCACCAGCAGCCGCTCCACGCCCGCGCGCTTCACCGCGCCCACGATCGCGTTCTCGGGCACGCTCGAAAAACGCGTCGCGCTGAAGACGGCGTCGTGTCCGGCGATGGCATCGGCGAGCGCGTCGAGAGCGAGCGCATCCACGTCTCGCGCGTCGAGACCTTCGCGCTTTTCTAGCTTCGACGTGTCGCGGGCGAGCGCCGTCACGGTGTGTCCGCGCCGCAACGCTTCATGCGTGAGCCGGCTTCCGACATTGCCGGTAGCGCCGATGATCGCGATCCTGCTCATGTTTCTTTTCTCCTTGTTTTACCGCGTGCGGATGGTCGTCGCGCGCGCCTCCCGCGCCGGATGCCGAAAAGGAACGTCGAGTGAGCGGTCCTGATGGTTCGGATTCCTTCCCGCGAACAGCCGTTGGCGAGAACGATCGTACGGGACGCGCTGAGCCGAGCAACGTGCCCGATGCGGGGATGCAATTTCCGCGCCGCTTTGTCACGCCCGCATCCGATACTGCCGTGCGGGCGTTATAAGAAAAAATCGCCTCGCCGGACGCGCGCCGCCGTTACACTAGAGCCCCCGCGCTCTTTGACATTGCGTCAGTACGGCGAATACCGGCGCGCCGGACGCGTATGTTTCGGATGCGCGATCAGTCGAAGTCGTCAATTTGTCACGACACTGGTTTATCTTGCAGGTCCTCGCCGCTCCCTTACCGGAAAGGAGTTAATCGTGAAGAATCCGCAATTGCAGAGTGCCATCGAAGGACGCAACAATCCGGCAGGCGAGACTGCCTACGAGCCGATTCCGGTCGGCGCTGCGCCCGCCGAGTCAGCCGAGAAAACGGGCTACTCGGACTCGCTGGACATTCCGCTCAATTACGGCATCGTGATGGACGCTCTCAGGGACGCAGTGCGCGCGAATCTCTGAGCGTTCGAATCCCTCATGCAAAAGCGCCCCTGAGTCGGGGCGCTTTTTTTTCGCCTGTTGCTTTGCTGCGCGCCGTCGTGCCTCTGGGCGTCGGCGCGCGCGAGCACGCCCAGTCCCCTTGTCGTCCGCGCGCGCGTTCGTGGACATGGGCTACAACAGGTTTATCGCCTACGATGTAGGGAAGCTCCCTAGGCGGATGCGCGCGAAACGCCCGGCGACCCGCGCCGTGCGGCCATCACGCGTGCCTCGGCGCGATGTCGATCACGACGACTCAGCCTCCCGCGCCGACAGGACCCAAGCCACATGAACTCCTTCTTCAAGGACCGGCGCGAGGCCGGCCGCGAACTCGCCACGCTGCTTGCGGAGTTCGCGAACCGCGACGACGTGATCGTGCTCGGTTTGCCGCGCGGCGGCGTGCCGGTAGCCTTCGAAGTGGCGAGCGCGCTTGGCGCCGCGTTGGACGTGCTCATCGTGCGCAAGCTGGGCGTGCCGTCGCAGCCTGAGCTTGCGATGGGCGCGATCGCATCCGGCGACGCCTTCTATCTCGATGAGCGCATCGTCGACTATGCGGGCGTAAGCAAGCCCGAACTCGTCGCCGTGATCGAAGGCGAGCGCGCCGAACTGGCCCGGCGCGAGGCGATGTATCGCGGATCGCGTCCACCGCTCGATACCGCGGGCAAGGTCGCGATCGTCGTGGACGACGGCATGGCCACTGGCGCAACCATGCGCGCCGCCGCGATGTCGCTGCGCAACGGCGGCGCCGCGCCCGCGCGTCTGATCGCGGCGTTGCCGGTCGCGCCGCTGGATGCGGCGTCGCGCTTCACCGAAGTCGTCGATTCATGCGTCTGCGTGCTTCAGCCGCGTCACTTTCTTGGCGTCGGGCAGTTCTACGTTGACTTCGAGCAGACGAGCGACGACGAAGTGCGCGCGCTTCTGGGATTGAGCGCCTAGCGCGTCCACGGCGCCTCGCGTTCGACGTGCGTCGCGCCGTACTTCTCCCGCGCAAGCCGCAGCACCGCTCGCTCGATCAGGCCGTCGTCCGCCAGCGCCTTCAGCGCCGAGAGCACGATGGCCACGCGGTCCACCTCGAAGAACGCGCGCAGCGACTGCCGCGTGTCGCTGCGCCCGAACCCGTCGGTGCCGAGCGTCACGTAACGGCGCGGCACATACGCGCGGATCAGCTCGGGCACCGCGCGCACGTAGTCGGTCGCGGCAATCACCGGCCCGCGCGATGCCTGCAGCGCGCGCGTCACATAGGGCGTCGGCGCGTCGTCGGACAGGCGGTCCATGCGCTCGCACGCCGCGCCATCGCGATGCAGTTCCGCATAGCTCGTCACGCTCCACACGGCCGCCTCGATGTTCCAGTCGGCTTGGAGCATGGCGCGCGCAGCGATTGCCTCGTTCAGGATTGCGCCCGAACCGAGCAGTTGCACTTGAGCGCCACTCGCCTCCTCATCACTGGAAACGCGGTGGATGCCGCGCAGAATGCCTTCGCGCGTAGCCGGATCGAGCGTCTTGCCGGGCGCGGAGGGTTGGGCGTAGTTCTCGTTCGTGACGGTGAGGTAGTAGAAAACGTCGCGTTGGCGCGTCAACATCTCCTGCATGCCCTCGTCGACAATCGCCGCGACTTCGTACGCGAACGCCGGATCGTAGGCGCGGCAGTTTGGAATGGTCGATGCCGTCAGATGACTCGTGCCGTCCTGGTGCTGCAAGCCCTCGCCGCCGAGCGTCGTGCGCCCGGACGTCGCGCCGATCAGAAAGCCGCGCGAACGCTGGTCCGCCGCCGCGAAAATGAGATCGCCGATGCGCTGAAAGCCGAACATGGAGTAGTAGATGTAGAACGGCAGCATCGGCAGGTCGTGGACGCTATAGGACGTCGCCGCCGCGATCCACGACGAAATCGCGCCCGCCTCGGAGATGCCCTCTTCCAGAATCTGCCCGCGCGTGTCCTCGCGGTAGTACAGCATCGAGCCCATGTCTTCCGGCTCGTAAAGTTGGCCAAGCGGCGAATAAATGCCCACTTGCCGGAACAGATTCGCCATGCCGAAGGTGCGCGCCTCGTCGGCCACCACCGGCACGATGCGCGGGCCGAGCGTCGCGTCCTTCATCAGACTGCCGAGCATGCGCACGAACGCCATGGTCGTGGACATCTCCTTGCCGGCGCTTTCGAGCGCGAACTGCGCCCAGGTGCCGAGCGCGGGCGGCATGAGCGATTCCGACGTCTTCGCGCGTCGCCGCGGCAGGTAGCCGCCGAGCGCCGCGCGGCGTTCGTGCAGATAGCGCATTTCCGGGGCGTCGTCGGCGGGCTTGTAGAACTTCAGGGCCTCGACGTCGGCATCGGAAAGCGGCAGGCGAAAGCGGTCACGGAACGCTTTGAGGTCGTCGAGATCCAGCTTTTTTTGCTGATGCGTGGTCATGCGGCCCTGCCCGACCGTTCCCATGCCGAAGCCTTTCATCGTCTTCGCGAGGATCACCGTCGGCTGGCCCGTGTGAGCGAGCGCTTTGGCGTACGCCGCATGCAGCTTGCGCACGTCGTGGCCGCCGCGCCGCAGACGGTCGATGTCTTCGTCCGACAAATGCGCGGCGAGCGCAGCCAGTTCGGGGTTTTGGCCGAAGAAGCGCTCGCGGTTGTAGCGGCCGTCGTTGGCGGAGAACGTCTGAAACTGGCCGTCGACGGTATGCGCGAACGCTCGCAGCAATGCGCCGGTGCGGTCGCGAGCGAAAAGCGCATCCCAGTCCGATCCCCACAGCACCTTGATCACATTCCAGCCCGCGCCGGTGAACTGCGCTTCGAGTTCGTCGACGATGCGCCCGTTGCTGCGCACCGGTCCATCCAGCCGCTGCAGATTGCAATTGATGACGAACACGAGGTTGTCGAGCCGTTCGCGCGAAGCCAGCGACAGGGCGCCGATCGACTCGGGCTCGTCCATCTCGCCATCGCCGAAAAAGCCCCAGACCTTGCGCCCTTCCGTCTGCTTCAGGCCACGGTTTTGCAAATAGCGCATGAAGCGCGCTTGGTAGATAGAGTTGATGGGCCCAATGCCCATGGAGCCGGTCGGAAACTGCCAGAAATCGGGCATCAGCCACGGATGCGGGTACGAGCACAGCCCCGGCCCCCCAATCTCGCGCCGGTAGTGCTGCAAATGGGCTTCATCGAGGAAGCCTTCGAGAAAGGCCCTCGCATACACGCCGGGCGACGAGTGCGGCTGAAAGTAGACGAGATCGCCGCCGTGGTCGTCGCCCGCCGCGCGAAAGAAATGATTGAAGCCCACTTCGAAGAGATCGGCGGCCGACGCGTAGCTTGCAATATGGCCGCCCAGTTCGCCGTAGGCGCGGTTCGCGCGCACCACCATCGCCAGCGCGTTCCAGCGCAGCACGCCGGCGAGTTTCTCTTCGATATCGAAGTTGCCCGGATACGGCGGCTGCTGTTCGACAGGAATGCTGTTGGCGTACGGCGTCGCGCGCGCCCGCGCCGATTCAACGCCGACCGACAGCGCATGCTCCGCGAGACGGTCGAACAGATACTGCGCGCGCTCCTTGCCGACGTGGGCAACGACCGCGTCGAGCGCATCGAGCCACTCGGCTGTTTCGCCGGGGTCCGCGTCTTCACGCCCCCGCGCAAGAGAGAGAAGCTGACTGGTTCCGTTCGACAAGTCGGTCATGGCGCGGCTCCGCTGGCAGGCTGGTATCAGTCGAGGATAACCACTCGCCCGAAGAATGTGCATCTCATTTGGCTGCGAGATCGCTTTGCGGTAGTGTTCTTATTCTGCCGAAACGCGTGAAACAGGAATGATTGAACTATGAGCTCTCAGACGAAGCAGCGGCTCGACCGCATCGACATCGGCATTCTCAACGAGCTTCAACACAATGCCCGCATCACGAATTCGGAGCTTGCGCGCGCCGTCAACCTGTCGCCGACGCCGTGCTTCAATCGCGTGCGGGCGCTGGAGAAAGCCGGGCTTTTCAGGCAACACGTCACGCTGCTCAGTCCGGAGGCGCTCGGCCTGAGCATCAACGTGTTCATTCAGGTGAGTCTGGAGAAGCAGATCAAGGACGCGCTGGCGCGCTTCGAGCAGGCGATCAGCGAGCGACCGGAGGTGATGGAGTGTTATCTGATGACGGGCGACGCCGACTATCTGCTGCGCGTGGTCCTGCCCGACGTGGCGGCGCTGGAGCGCTTCATCCTGGAGCGGCTCACGAAGATGCCGGGCGTGTCGAATATTCGCTCGAGCTTCGCGCTCAAGCAGGTGCGCTACAAAACGGCGCTGCCGCTGCCCGCGTCCGGTCTGACGTTGCCGGAGCCGAAGAACGGCGAAGAAGACTGGGCGTGAATTGTTCTGCGGCAAAGGCTCCCAGAGTGGGAGCCTTCGAACAACCGGGTCACGCTCTCACGAGGAGAGCGGCAACCTTACGCCGAGATGTTGATCTCGACGGTCGTGTTGGTCGACGACGAGCTCGACGCCTTGGCCGTGCCGCCAGCGATGTTTGCTTGAGCCAGAGCAGCGCGTTCGATCTTTTGCATGTGCATACCTTCTTGAATAACGGTTGAAGCGATAGTGCGGTAACGCCGAAATCGCAGCTTTAAGCCGTGATCGTGACGGAGACGTTGGTGGTGGACGAAGACGTGCTCGACGCCTTGGCGGTGCCACCAGCGATGTTTGCCTGAACCAGAGCTGCGCGTTCGATTTTTTGCATGAGAGTGCCTCTCGCTGAAAACTGAGAAAAGTAGGTAATACGCCGGAAAGAAGATTCGCGCTTGGCGCCCGAACCCTTGCAGCGTGGACCTCAGTCATGACGACTATTCGCTATGTACAACGAACCAATGACTGCATTCGCGAACGACTGAGTGGGAGAAAGTCTATCGAAGTCGCCGCCGGAACTGAACGCCGAAAAGTCTGAACTATCGAAACCACTCTGTGCTATTTCGCTGCGCAGACGTTCTTTAGCAGCCGCCCGGAAACAGCTCCCGCACGCAATGTGCGCAAAGGCAGCAGAATGCTCATTCCGGCAACACTCGTGAGAAACATGAGCTCAACTTCACTGCCAGAAGCGCCTTCATGGCAAGCCGTCGTCGAGCAGACGGCGCGCGCGCTCGCGTGCGGCGCGCTGCGTCCGTTCGAGACGATCGAGCACGTCGTCGAGGAAGGCGGCGTGCGCTTTCTCGTCCGGCAAGCGGCGAATCTTGCGCGCAAGGAAGAGGCCGCGAAGCTCGCGGCCAAGACTGCCACCGATGCGGCAAGCGCGTGGCGCGATCCGTTCTCGCCGTGCGAGGACGCGCTGCGCGTCGGCGATATCGGCGAGCGGCATTTTCTGTTGTTGAACAAGTTCAATGTCCTCGCGCACCATCTGCTGATCGTGACCACGCAGTTCGAGCCGCAAGAAGCCTTGCTCAATACCGACGACTTCGCCGCCCTCCTCGCGTGCCTGAACCAGTTCGACGGACTCGGCTTCTACAACGGCGGCGCTGTCGCCGGATCGAGCCAGCCGCACAAACACATGCAGATGGTGCGGCTGCCGCTCGACGGTCTCGCGGCGCCCATTGAGCCGTTGATCGAAAACGCGCGAAACGGCGCGATTTTTCGCGTGCCGGGGCTCGCGTTCGGTCACGCGGCGGCTTGGCTCGACGCCCCGTCCGACAACACGCCGCCACGCGCGCACGACCTGTATCGGCGGCTGCTCGACGCGATCGGCGTCGAGCCGCTCGATGTCGCCGGGGCAACGCATCAGGCCGCGCCGTACAACTTGCTCGTCACGCGCCGCTGGATGCTCGCGGTGCCGCGCACCGTGGCCGATGTCGAAGGCATCGCGATCAACGCGCTCGGCTTCGCCGGCTCGCTCTTCGTGCGGGACGACGCCCAGCGCCGCATCGTCGAAACGCTCGGGCCGATGAACCTGCTCGCCCGCGCCGCGCGGGCTTGAAAAGCGCCGGCGCGGCCCGCATGTCGCCTCTCGAATATCGGGAGTCCAACATGGGAAGCCGACCACAATTCATCGACGATCTTGCGCGCGGCTCGCAAGACGCCCCGCAGCCACAGCCGCGGCCGCGGCCGCTCGACGACACCGCGCTGCTCGATGCGTATTCCCGCACCGTGATCGGCGCGCTGGAACGCGTGCAGCAGGCCGTCGTTTTCATCTCGGTCGAGCGCGAACTGGCCGATGCTCGCGGCGCGCGCCGTCAGGCGGGCGGCACCGGCTCGGGCTTCATTTTCACGCCCGACGGTTATCTGCTGACCAATAGCCACGTCGTTCACGGCGCCACCCGCATTACCGTGACGCTCGCCGACGGCGCACACTTTCACGCCGATCTCGTCGGCGACGATCCGGGCAGCGACCTCGCAGTGCTGCGCATCGGCTCGCCGGAGCCGCTGCCGCACGTCGAACTCGGGGAATCGGGAAATCTGCGCGTCGGCCAGATCGCGATCGCGGTGGGCAATCCGCTCGGCCTTGCTCAGACGGTGACGACCGGCGTCGTCTCGGCGCTTGGACGGTCGCTGCGCTCCACCTCCGGCCGCATGATCTACGACGTGATCCAGACCGACGCCGCGCTCAATCCCGGCAACTCGGGCGGTCCGCTCATCAATTCGGCGGGACAGGTGATCGGCGTGAACACGGCCATCATTTCGGGTGCGCAGGCCATTTCGTTCGCGACTGCCATCGATACGGCAAAGTGGGTCATCATGCAGATCTTCGCGTACGGACGCGCGCGGCGCGCGTATATCGGCGTGGCGGGAACGACGGCGCCGGTATCGCGGCGCGTGCAGCGCTTCTTCGGGCTGACGTCGGCGAGCGCGGTCCACGTCATGGAAGTCGTCAAGGGCAGCCCGGCCGCGCTGGGCGGGCTGCGCACGGACGACCGCATCGTCGCGGTGGATGGCGTGAGCATCGATAGCGTCGACGGTTTGCAGCGCGCGCTGGATGCATCGCGGATCGAACGGGCGGTGAAGGTCGCGGTGCTGCGCGGCACGCAGATGATCGATGTGGACGTGACGCCGGTCGAGCAGACGGGTTGAAGGTTGGCGGGCGGCGCCCGCCACGCGCCGCTCGACTGGAACCCACGGCGCGAAAATTCGACGGCGCCGGGAGCGCTTGATATATTCGCGGCGCTCAGGTTTCCGATCGAAGTCGCTCGTCCATGTTCAGGCTCGCCACCTCATTTACCGTTGCTACTCTGTTGGCAGCGTGCATGTCGCCCGTCCCTTCCGCCACCGGCGTTCCTGCAGACCAGCCCGCCTCGCGGCCCGATTCGCATGTAGGACTTCCCAACCCGGCTTCCACCAATTGCATCCACCGAGGCGGGACGCCGCAAATCGTCGACCGTGACGACGGCCAGATCGGCATGTGCCGCTTTCCGAACGGCAAGTCGTGCGAGGATTGGGCGCTGCTTCGCGGCCAATGCTCGCCAGATCAGAAGTAACTGGTCCTGGCCGGGCGCGTTTTCGTCCGTTGCGCAACGCCGGCGCAATTTTGAGATACGTCCGATGGCAAGGACAAGCACGCTATCTCAAAATTAAACCTGTCACAAACGCAACCGAGGTAACGAATCATGAGCCCCTTCTTCTTGATCGATGTTGCAGCCTTGTCCCGCCAATCCGACCTGCGCCGCAATTCTCTTAACCACGCGGTTCCGACGACGATGCTCGAGACGCTTGCACGTCTGCTCACTTCGCTTTTCCATTAATCGACGGGCGCATGGCTTCGCACGACGGAGCTCTGAATTAACTTTTTATCGTCGTTTAGCCTGCCTAATGAATTAAAACATTTGATCAAACCGAAGCGAACACATGGACGCCGCTACGCTGATCGTGCGAAGCTGCTTCCTTTGATTAATACAATAAAAAATCGCCGATGAATGACATCAATGAGCAAGCCGCACCAGAAACCGACGCACGCTCCGCACCGTTTCAGCTTGACCGCGACATGGCAGTGTTCGTGGGAAAGAACATTGATTATTACAGTCGCAAATGGGTGATTCAAAACCCGCGCACGTCGAAGCGAACCTGGAACGGCGCGGCGTTCCTCTTAGGGCCGGTCTGGCTCGTGTACAGGAAAATGCACTGGCAAGCGGCCGCATACATTGCAATTGCTCTGGTTTGTAGTTTAGCGACGTCTTTGCTCAGTGAGGGCATTAATCATGCGCTCTCCTACGCCTTCCCGGTGGCAATCGGGATGTGCGGGAATTCCATTTACCTTGCGCACGCCGAGAAAGTCATTAAGAAGGTAAGCGATTCTCCCTTACCGGCTGACATACGCGACGCTGAGTTAGTTCGTCGTGGAGGCACGAACCCCGTTGCCGCGTGGCTTCTCGGTATTGCGATTATCGTGCTGACCGCGGTGGCGGTAATCAGCGCGTGAGACAGTGTCTGAGCTGGGTCGCAGTACAAGGTCTGAACAAGTGGACGGCTGCATTTGATTTACCCGGCTTGGTTATCTAATCCCGCGCATTGGGCCAGTCGCGAACGGCTGAGGGATCACCGGCTTGCACCTACCCGGCCTTGGCGCAGTGCGGCGGTGTGCAGTACTTCGGCCCGCCCGTCGTCGAAAAGAGCCTGCCACTGCGGGCAAGGCGTCGCGTTCGCGGAAGTCCGACGCAGCGCGGGCCCCCGGCGCCGCGCGAGCCGGGAAACCGCGAGCTGGGCGGGCGCATCCTTGGTCGGGGCGATGTAGCTCATGCTGGCCGCCATCGCGCCGCCGTCGATGCCGCGCCTAGGTCACTGCGATCAACGCACTGTGCGCCGCGAAGTCTCACGGCGCGCGCAGCCCCGGCGAACGCCCGCGCTGATAATTTCCCGGATTCAGCGCCCGGCGAGAGAGCGCAAACGCCCGCCGCGCTTGCCGCTCGCGTGCGACGAACATCGCAAGCCAAAGCGCTGCATCCGGCTTCCAGAAACGAAAATGCCGTCTCGCGACGGCATTCTCATTCAGCTTCGTTCAATCACGCCTCAAGCAGCGATTCGCGCGTGCTCCGTTTCCACGCGATCGTCGCCCGCGTCCTCGCCGTCGTCGTAAAGATGGAGCAGCCGATAGCCGCTCTTGTATACCGGCTGCAGACGGAAGTGATTCACCGGCTCGATTTCCAGCGCGAGACGCAGGCGCGACACATGGCTATCTATAGTGCGCGTGGTTTCGCGGAATTCACGGCCCCAGACCATCGCGAAAATGTGATCGCGCGACAACACGCGGCCGATATTCGAGAAGAAAAGCTGCGCCAGCCTGAACTGCGTGCCGCTCAATTGCACCGGGCGGCCGCGCACGGTGACGGTCTGCTGACGAGAATCGAAGCGATACGGCCCGATCTCCAGGCACGCGCTGGAAGTCGTCGGGTACGCGCGGCGCAGCAACGCTTCGACACGCGCGCCGAATTCGCCCGGACGGATGGGATAGACGACGAAGTCGTCCGCGCCCGCCGTGAGCGCGCAGACGACGTTGTGCTCGGCGCCATCGGCCGTGGCGAACATGACCGGAACACGCTCGCCGAAGCTCGATCGCACGGATTTGAGCAGATCGAGACCGCAGAGGCCCGTGGAGTTCCAGTCGAGGATCAGCAGATCCACGGTCGAGCGGGACAGTGCCTTGGAAAGCAGCAAGCCGTCGCCGAAGGTGACGACAGTGTGTCCGAGTCGTTTGACGACTTCGGCGATGAGATTTCGGTAACTTGGGTCGGTTTGCAAAACGGCGACGCGCATAGTGTCAAGCCTGATGAGTCTGAGGACATGGGCCGATACCGCTTCTCGCGGCATTTCCCCGGGCGTCTCGTTACAAAAAGAGACGGCAAATACAGGCACGCATTCTGGTCAGCGCGACCACCCTTTCCCATCGGACTCGTCCGAAATGTCAACGCATGTAACCGACGCACGCCGCCAATGGCGCGAGCGCGCGACATCTAAACGTGATTTTTTGTGTAGTGGCGACTTACATCCTGTAACATGCCGCCTTCGGCGTACATCGAGCCGAAAGTCCCCGCTTCCGCCGCCTTACAGAGACGGCGCGAGCGCAAGCTGCGACACGGCTGTCCGCCGGCATGCGCAGCGCGGTGACGGGCGCGGTTTCGGACCGCGCCCCAGTCGTTCCCGTTTTCGCGCTCACCCGGCGCGTCGGACATCCCGCAGGACATCGCCTCGTCCCATGCGTCGCTCCACTGCACGCGTGGCTTTTCTCATTACGGGTTCTCATTCGATGCAGGCAACACCTTTCGACGGCGCGTCGCACGCCGCCGGCCGCGCCCTCACGCGCGGCGATTACAAGACGCTCGCGCTCGCCGCGCTCGGCGGCGCGCTCGAGTTTTACGACTTCATCATTTTCGTGTTCTTCGCGCCGGTCATCGGCCAACTGTTCTTCCCGGAGTCCATTCCTGACTGGCTGCGGCAATTGCAGACTTTCGGCATCTTCGCCGCCGGTTATCTGGCGCGGCCGCTCGGCGGTATCGTGATGGCGCATTTCGGCGATCTGCTCGGACGCAAGCGGATGTTCACGCTTTCCGTCCTGCTGATGTCGGTGCCGACGCTCTTGATGGGCCTCTTGCCCACCTACGCGTCCATCGGCCTGATGGCGCCCGTTCTGCTGCTGGTTTTCCGTGTGATGCAGGGCGCGGCGGTCGGCGGCGAAGTGCCGGGCGCGTGGGTCTTCGTCTCGGAACACGTGCCGCGCCGTCATATCGGCTATGCGTGCGGCACGCTCACGGCGGGCCTGACCGCGGGCATTCTGCTCGGCTCGCTGATCGCGACGGCCATCAACAAGACGTTTTCTCCTGCCGATGTCGCGAGCTTCGCGTGGCGTCTGCCGTTCCTGCTCGGCGGGTTGTTCGGACTCTGCTCGGTCTATCTGCGCCGCTGGCTGCATGAAACGCCGGTGTTCGCCGAACTCCAGAAGCGCAAGTCGCTGGCGGCGGAACTCCCGCTGAAGGCCGTTCTGCGCGACCACGGCCGCGCCGTCATCGTGTCGATGCTGCTCACGTGGATGCTCTCGGCCGCCATCGTCGTCGTGATCCTGATGACGCCCACGCTGCTCCAGAAGCAGTTCCACATTGCGCCGGCCACGGTGCTGATCGCGAACTGCGCCGCGACGCTCTGCCTCACGGTCGGCTGCGTGCTCGCGGGCGCGATTGCCGGCCGCATCGGCGCGGGCAAGACGCTTTTCGTCGGCGCGTTTCTGCTGGCAGGCTCGTACTACGCGCTGTTCCAGCAAGTCGCGGTCGATGCATCGACGCTGCTGCCGTGGTACGCGCTCACGGGCTTCACTGTCGGCGTGATCGGCGCGATTCCGTTCGTGATGGTCAAGTCGTTCCCGCCCGCCGTGCGCTTTTCGGGCATCTCGTTCTCGTACAACGTCGCGTATGCGGTGTTCGGCGGACTTACGCCGATCGTCGTTTCGCTGATGATGAAATCGAGCCCGGCCGCGCCGGCGCTCTATGTCGGCGCGCTGTGCGTGGTCGGCGCGGTGACCGCGCTGTTCATCAGGGAAGCGCGCTGAAGCCGCAAGCCGTTTCGTTGTGACGGCAAGACAATGGCGCACGCCCCGGCGGTGCGCCATTTTCATTTCAGGCGAGGCCGAAACATCCGGAACGGCATGCGCCTACGATGAACGGCATGAACTCGAACCTGTCTTCCCGCCAGTTGTGCGTCGTGGCCGCGACGAGCGTCGGCTTCGTCGTCTCGCAACTCGACGTGTCGATCGTGAACGTCGCGCTCGCGAGCATTGCACATGATCTCGGCGCGAGCGTCGCGAGCCTGCAATGGACCGTGGACGCGTACGCGCTCGCATTCGCCGCACTGATGCTTCTGGCCGGCTCGCTCGGCGACCGGCTCGGCGCGCGGCGGCTGTTCGTCGGCGGACTCGCGGTGTTCGCGTTCGCTTCGCTCGCCTGCGCATTTTCGCGCGATGCCGCGCAGCTGATCGCTGCCCGCGCCATTCAGGGCGTCGGCGCGGCAGCGATGCTGCCGAATTCCCTCGCGCTGCTGAACGCCGCGTGCGGCCACGATCGGCGCGTGCGGGCGCGCGCAGTGGGCTTATGGACGGCGGCGGGCGCGGTGTCCATCGCGGCAGGCCCGATTGTCGGCGGAGCGCTGATCGCGGCGTTTGGCTGGCGCAGCATCTTCTGGGTCAATCTGCCGATTTGCGCGGCGGGCGTCGCCGCGACGCTCGCATGGGTGGACGAGTCGCCGTCGCACGGGCGCGGCGACGGCATCGACGTGAGCGGCCAGGCGCTCGCCATCGTGGCGCTCACGGCGCTGGTCGGCGCGGTGATCGAAGCGCGGCCGCTCGGGCTGTCGCATCCGCTCGTGATTGGCGCAATCGCTATCGCGGTGACGGCGACGGCCGCGTTCATCGCAGTCGAAAGGAGAAGCCGCGCGCCGATGCTCCCGCTCGCGCTCTTCGGCGAGCGCACGTTCAGCGCCGCGGTGCTGTTCGGCATCGCCGTGAACTTCACCTACTATGGAAGCGTGTTCGTGCTGAGTCTTTATCTGCAACGCGTGCTCGGCCAGACGCCGTTGCAGACCGGCCTCGCGTTTTTGCCGCTCACGGGCGGCTTCCTGCTGTCGAATCTCGCGAGCGGTCCGGTGGTGGCGCGCTTCGGCTCGCGCGGCCCGATGATCGCCGGCGCATTGCTCGACGCGGCGGGTTTCGCGGCGCTCGCATTCGTCGATGCCCATACGCCGACGGTCGCTCTGCTGCTTCCGTTCCTGCTGATTCCGTCGGGCATGGGCGTGGCCGTCCCCGCGATGACGACCGCGCTGCTCGGCACCGTCGGCCAGCGGCGCGCGGGAACGGCGTCGGCCGTGCTGAACACCGCGCGGCAGGCCGCCGGCGCAATGGGCGTGGCCGCGTTCGGCGCGTTGGCGGGCCACGCGGGAGGCGCGGCGGCATCGGCGCAGATCGTCGATGCGGTGCGCTGGTCGGCGGCTGCTTCAGTGGCGATGCTGGCGTGCGCGGCGGTCATCGCGCGCGGCGTGCGCGGCAGCACGGCGGCGGACGGCAAAGAAGCCGCGAACCGGCCGCGACGCGCGGTGAAATAGCGCGTGCGCATCGGCGGGAACACGGGTTGCGAACCGGCTCAGGCCATTTCAAGGAGAACCCGCATCATGTCCAACCTGCCACACGCACCGGAAGAAACCGTCGAACCGGATCCGGACAAGTTGCTCGATCCGGATGCGGCGCCGAATCCCGACGATCCCGACATGCCGGACGGTCCCGATTCGGCAATGCCGCTCGTCCCGGCCGATCCGAAGAACGGCGAGCCGCGCATGTAGCGGCTGCTCGTAGCTTTTTTCTGTGGCCGCAAGACGCGCATGCCCGCGCAGCCTTTCGGGCCGCGCGGGCATGGCTTTATCGAAGAAAATCAGAGACTCGTCGTCTGAACCTCGCCAGTTTCCAGCGCCCGTTCGATCAATGCTTCCTGCTGCGCCTTGCGCACCGCGTCCGCGACGAACGTATCCGGCGCTTCCACTTCCGCCCTGATCGTGCCGATGATGCCATCGGCCTGGACGATGACGAGCGACTCCGCCGAGTCCGCCCGGCTGATGATAACGCGCTGCGGTCCGCCGCCTTCCGCGATGCTCGCGCAAAACTGCATGCGCTCGCCGCCGATCACGTGTTCGAATGTCTGAATCATGGCTGCCTTCTGCGTTGGTTGGACAAAAGCTGACGCAGGCACCGGCGCGCGCGTTGGCAGCGCGCGCCGCTCCCCTCCTGTTGATTGATTCGCGCGGCGGCAGCAGGTTCCACATCACGCGTCAGCGACGCTCGCCGTGCGCCCGATGGAGTATGCGCGCAGTGGCGTCGTCCGCGGGGAAAAAGGCTTCGATCGCGAGCTCGGAAAGCGTGATATCGACCGGCGTGCCGAACACGGTCGTCGTGCTGATGAGCGACAGCACGCCGAGCTCCGTGCGCAAGCGCAGCGGCACGGCGACGAGATCGGTTCCGCCCCGTTCGGCGCGTCCCGCGTGCGGCGGCGCGGGATACGCTTCGAGTTCGTCGAGCAGCGCGGCGAGCGTCGTGTCGCCTGACGCGTCGATCTGCCGACGCAGCCGCGCGAGCAGATGCGCGCGCCACTCGTGCCAGTTCTCGATCACGCTCGCGAGCCCGCCCGGATGCAGCGACAGGCGCAGCACGTTGACCGGCGACGCAAGCAACGACGCATCCGCCGACGCGACGAGCGGTTGCAGCGCGGCGTTGGCGGCGATCATCGTCCAGTGACGATCCACCGCGAGCGCGGGATACGGCTCGTGGCCCTTCAGCACGAGTTCGACGGCACGCCGCGCGGGTTCGAGGTCCGGGTCCGCGAGTGGCCGCTCCTTGTACAGCGGCGCATATCCCGCTGCGAGAAAAAGCGCGTTGCGCTCGCGCAAAGGCACGCCCAGTTGCTCGGCGAGCCGGATCAGCATGTCGCGGCTCGGCACTGAGCGACCGGATTCGATAAAGCTCAAGTGGCGCGTCGAAACGTCCGCTATACAAGCAAGTTCCAGCTGACTCATGCGCCTGCGTTGACGCCATTCGCGCAGCAGCATGCCCACCGTGGCAGGCGTGCTGCCCGGCGCGCGCGGCCTGGCTTCTGTCAGTGTCGTGTCCATGCGCCGATGTTAGACGAAGCGCATGGCAGCAATCCATTACCTTGCGCGTAAATCGCGCGTGTAAGTTTTACCTTGAGGGTGGGAGCGTCGAAATGTTTGCGGGAGCCACCCTAAATGTCGGCGTGTACTGCGCCGTTAAAAAGCCCAGCATCATGCAGACAATGCATTGCGAGCCGTGCGTGTTTCGCTAACGAGCGCGCACGGCTCGCAACGCCCGGACATTTGCGGAGAAATCATGTTTGTCGTTATCGGATGGGTACTCGTCATCGGCTCCGTCATCGGGAGCTTCATGGGGGTCGGCGGTCACCTGGCGGCCCTCGTTCAGCCTTTTGAATTGCTGTGTATTTTCGGCGCGGCCATCGGGGCTTTCGTCGTATCGAACCCCACGTCCACGCTCAAGAAAACCTTGCAGGCGTTGCCCAAGGTTTTCAAAGGCGGCGGGTATAGCAAAGAGAAATACCTGTCGCTCATCGCGTTGCTGTACGAACTGCTGCAGAAGGCCCGCAAGGAAGGAATGATGGCGCTCGAAGCAGATGTCGACGCGCCCGAGTCCAGCCCGGTCTTCCAGAAGTACGAACACGTGATGGCGGATCATCACCTGCTCGATTTCATCGTCGATTACCTGCGCATGATGTCGGCGGGCAACGTGAACGCGCTCGAATTGCAGGACCTGATGGACGAGGAACTCGAGACGCATCACACGGAAAGCGCGGTGGCCGCGAACGCCATTCAGAAGATGGCCGATGGTTTGCCGGCATTCGGCATCGTGGCCGCGGTGATGGGCGTGGTGCATACGATGGGCTCGGTCGGCGCAGCGCCCGCCGTGCTCGGCGAGATGATCGCGGGTGCGCTCGTCGGCACGTTCCTCGGCATCTTGCTCGCGTACGGCTTCATCGGCCCGCTCGCGGACCTGCTCAACGCGAAGGGCGCGGCAGAAGCCAAGCCGTTCCAGTGCGTGAAGTCCGTGCTGCTCGCATCGATGAACGGCTACGCGCCGACGGTCGCTGTCGAGTTCGGCCGCAAGGTGCTCTTCACGGCGGACCGTCCGAGCTTCAAGGAACTGGACGACGCCGTGCGCGCCACCAAGACGCCGAAGTCGGCCTGACCCGCTGCTGCGTAGACACAAGGAGCATCGTTCATGGCTGAAAGACCGTCACGCGACCCGTTGCAATCCGTGCTCGCGCCCACTGTCGTCGTGCGCCGCAAGAAGAAGGGCGGCGGCCACGGCGGCCATCATGGCGGCGCGTGGAAGATCGCCTACGCGGACTTCGTGACCGCAATGATGGCGTTCTTCCTCTTGATGTGGCTGCTCGGCTCCACGTCGAAGTACGACAAGGAAGGCATCGAGCAATACTTCAATACGCCGCTCTCGGCGCTGTTCGGCAACGAAGGCGGCGCCTCCGCCCATACGAGCGTCGTCAACGGCGGCGGCAAGGACCTGTCCAGCTCGCGTCCCGGCGAAGCCAACAAGAGCCAGACGCAGCCGGTGCCGCCCTCCATCGCGCGCGCGGCCGTCGCCGCCGACGACATGCAGCGTCTGCAACAACTGAAGCAAAAGCTGACCGCGCTGATCGAGAACACGCCGGCATTGCGCGCGTTCAAGGATCAGATCCGCATTGCGATCACGAGCGAAGGCTTGCGCATCGAGATCGTCGATTCGCTCAAGCGGCCGATGTTCGCATCGGGCAGCTCGAAGCTCGAAAGCTATGTGACGACGATTCTGTCCAACATCGGCGCATCGCTCAACGACGTTGACAATCGCGTGTCGATTGCAGGCCATACGGATGCCGTGCCCTACTCCGGCAATCAGAAAGGCTATTCGAACTGGGAACTGTCGAGCGAGCGGGCGAACGCCGCGCGGCGCGCGCTGGTCGCGGGTGGCATGAACGAAGGCAAGGTGCTGCAAGTGCGCGGTCTCTCCGACGTCCTGCCGCTCAACAAGGACGTCATCGACGAGCCGACGAACCGACGTATCAGCATTCTCGTGCTGAACAAGGCGGCTGAACTCGCGTTCTTCCGCGATGGCGGACGCACGACGGTCGATCAGGCACTGCCCGCCGACGCTGCGATTCCCGCTGCCGTCGCGGCGAAATCGAATACGCCGGTCGCTGTCGTCAAGTAAGGAGTAGGCAGTAAGAGGTTCGCGCAAGCCTCGCGCTTACGCGAACCACTCCGTCGCGGTCTGCACGACGAGCCAGATGTTCGCGGCGCTGATCACGACGAAAAGCAGCCACGCGATAACCTTCGTATGCGCCGCGTTCGCGAAGCTGCCCATGAGCGTGCGATCGCTCGTCATGCGAATCAGCGGATACAGCGCGAACGGCAATTGCAGACTCAGCACGACCTGGCTCGCGACGAGCAGCTTGCCGACCGCGCCGTTGCCGAGCATATAGACACCGATCAGCGCGGGCACGAGTGCGAGCGCCCGCGTAATGAAGCGCCGCTGATAACACGGAATCTTCAGGCGCAGAAAGCCTTCCATGATGACCTGCCCTGCAATGGTTCCCGTGAAGGTCGAGCTTTGCCCCGACGCGAAGAGCGTCACCGCGAACAGAATTGCGGCAAGCCCGCTGCCGACGATGGGCGCGAGCAGCTTGTATGCGTCTTCGATTTCGGTCACTTGCGTATGACCTGTCGCGTGAAACGCGGAAGCCGCGAGAATCAGGATCGCGGCGTTGATCAGGAGCGCAAGCATCAATGACGCAACGGTGTCGAGCCGCGAAAGTCTGATCGACAAAGCAAGGTCCTTGTGCTCGCGAGTGACCACGCGTGTCTGCACGATCGACGAATGCAGATACAGGTTATGCGGCATCACGGTCGCGCCAAGTATGCCGATGGCGAGATAAAGCGGCTCGCGCTCGGAGAGCACGTTGAACGATGGCACGAGTCCCGCCGCGACGGACGGCCAGTGCGGTTTGACGAGCGCTAACTCCACGATGTATCCCACGCCGATGGTCGCGATGAGCCCGAGCATGATCGCTTCGAGGTCGCGGAAGTTCTTGCCCTTCAGCCCCAGTACGATCAGCGTATCGAATGCCGTGAGCACCACGCCCCACATCAGCGAACAGCCGAAGAGCAGATGAAACGCGAGTGCGCCGCCGAGCACTTCGGCGAGATCGCACGCGATGATCGACAACTCCGCGAGCATCCATTGCGCATGGGCGACAGGCTTCGCGTAACGCTCGCGCGACAACTGCGCGAGATCGCGGCCGGTGACGATGCCAAGGCGCATCGACAGACATTGCAGCACCATCGCCGCGATGCTCGACAACACGACGACGAACAGCAGGCTATAGCCATAGCGCGAGCCTGCTTCGATGTCGGTTGCCCAATTGCCCGGGTCCATGTAGCCGATAGAGATGAGCAGCCCCGGCCCCGCGAATTGCAGCAGCTTCTTCCAGAGCGGAGTGCCCGGCGCAACGACGACGGAGCCTTTGACTTCTGATGGGCAGAACGGAGCGGTAGCGGTAGTCGGCAGCTTGAACGGCAATTGATCGTATCCGGTTCGATGAAGAGGCGGGCGTCGAGCGCTCCGTCCGATGGGCGGGCCTCGCGCGCAGGCGAGTCTATCACTGGCCGCGCCGTCTTTCAGGCAGCCGACACGCGCGCCGCTGACCGAAACGTCATGTGCGCGCCAGCATCTCGTCACGGTACGACAAATAGAATTCAGCCGTGGCGAGAGCCCTGTTCGCGGCTCTCGCTCACCGTTCCCGACCGCATGCCGCGATCGCCATTCACCCGTATCAGGAGTTCGCCATGAAACTCGTCATGCGTATCGTCGCCGCCGCGCTCATCGCCTCACCCGTCGCCGCAATGGCCCAGCAAGGCCTGACACGCGATCAGGTCAAGCAGGACCTTCAGCAACTGGAGCAGGCCGGCTATCGGCCGGCGGCACGCGAGGCGTTCTATCCCAATGACATCGAGGCCGCCGAAGCGCGCGTGCATCAAGGCACGGCGTATGGCGCATCGCCGGAAGGCACGTCGGCCTCGGGCGGTACGATGTCGAACACGCCTTCACAGCAGATGCCGCAATAGTCCGCGCATTCGTTCACTACCCTCCTTCGCAGTCTTCGATAAAACCGCCGCAAACAGGCGAATTCTCGCAACTGCCCGTGCTTACAATGGACCGGTCCACGGCAACTCTGCCGTGGACGCGCATTGGAATTGCGTCCGTCCATCATCTGCATGAGGAGTTCGCCATGAAGCCAGTCACGCGCATTGCCATCGTTGTATTCGCACTCTCGCCGCTTGCCGCCGCTGCGCAGTCGAACGGTTTGACGCGGCAGCAGGTCCGCGACGACCTGATTCGAGCCGAGCGGGCCGGATACTTTCCGGGCGTCGACGATCAACGGTATCCCGGCAGCTTCCTCGACCGACGCGAGGGCATCTATACCGGCGCAAGCGTGTATCGCCCGGCGGCTCCGCAATCGCCAGCCAACGACACGAACGGCATCATGAACTGATCCCGTCACGGAGCGATCGGCTCGCGCGGTCGCTCCGCAGTCGATGAATGTCCGAACGTTCGCGCGTAACTGACGGAAAATGACGGGAGCGCCATTTTCGCGTCATTATCACGTTGGTGCCCGCGCACTACCATAGCGGCACCGAACGCAAGGCGCCCGCCTCTTCGTGGTACGCCGCGCGCTGACAAGCACGATACCGGCGCCCTTCCCCGCACTCTCCTAACGACTCAATGTGGATCGTCAACGTTGCGCTGAAGCGCCCTTATACGTTCATCGTCATGGCCATCATGATCGTGCTGGCCACGCCGTTCGTGCTCTTGACGACGCCAGTAGACGTGCTACCCGAGATCGACATTCCCGTGGTCAGCATCATCTGGACGTACACGGGTTTGTCGTCGCAGGACATTGCCAATCGCATCACGTCCGTCAACGAGCGCAGTCTGACGACGACGGTCAATAACATCGAGCACATCGAGTCACAGTCGCTTCCGGGCATCGCCATCATCAAGCTGTTCCTGCAGCCGACCGCCAACATTCAGACGGCGATTGCGCAGACGGTAGCAGTCGAGCAGGCGCAGCTCAAGCAGATGCCGCCGGGCGCGACGCCGCCGCTCGTCATCAGTTATTCGGCGTCGAGTATTCCGGTGATTCAGCTCGGCCTGTCGAGTCCCAAGCAGTCGGAGCAGGAACTGAACGACACCGCGCTCAACTTTCTGCGCCCGCAACTGGTGACCATTCCGGGCGCGGCCGTGCCGTATCCGTATGGCGGCAAGACGCGCCTGATTTCCGTAGACCTGAACACGCGCGCGCTTCTAGCCAAGGGCCTCACGCCGACAGACGTGGTGAGCGCCGTCAACGCGCAGAACCTGATCCTTCCGACCGGGACCGCGAAGATCGGCTCGAAGGAATACACGATCAATATGAACGGCTCGCCGACGACGGTTGCGGGCCTGAACGACATCCCGGTTCGTACGGTGAACGGCGCCACTACGTACTTGCGTGAAGTGGCGCACGTACGCGACGGCTCCTCGCCGCAGACAAATATCGTGCGGCAGGACGGTCGACGCGGCGTGCTCATCTCCGTCCTGAAGAACGGCAACGCGTCGACGCTCGCCATCGTCAATACGTTGCATAGCCTCTTGCCGCAAGCGCGCGCCGCGCTGCCGCAAGATCTCAAGATCACCGCGCTCTTCGACCAGTCCGTCTTCGTCAAGGCCGCCGTCGAAGGCGTGGTGCGCGAAGCGTTGATTGCCGCCGCGTTGACCGCCGCGATGATCCTGCTCTTTCTCGGCAACTGGCGCAGCACGTGCATCATCGCCGTCTCGATTCCCTTATCGATTCTTTCTTCGCTGCTCGCATTGCATGCGCTCGGGCAGACCATCAACATCATGACGCTCGGCGGCCTGGCGCTTGCTGTCGGCATACTGGTCGACGACGCGACCGTGACGATCGAGAACATCGAGCGTCATTTGCACATGGGCACCGACTTGCACGAAGCAATTCTCGAAGGCGCGGGCGAGATCGCCGTGCCTGCGCTCGTTTCCACGCTATGCATCTGCATCGTGTTCGTGCCGATGTTCTTCTTGACCGGCGTAGCCCGCTACCTGTTCGTGCCGCTCGCGGAAGCCGTCGTCTTCGCGATGCTCGCGTCGTATGTCCTGTCGCGCACGCTCGTGCCGACGCTCGCTATGCTTCTGATGGGCCACGCGCACGCACCGGATGCGAAGGCCCGACCAAATCTTTTCGTACGGCTGCATCGGCGGTTCGATCACGGCTTCGAACGCATGCGTGCCGCCTACATCGTCATTCTGAGCAGCCTGCTCGTACGGCGACGCGTGTTCGGCTCGCTATTTCTCGGCTTTTGTCTGTTGTCGGCGGGACTGGTCTTCGTGCTCGGCGAAGACTTTTTCCCGAGCGTGGATGCAGGCGATATCCGCATGCACATGCGCGCCCCGACGGGCACGCGCATCGAGGAAACGGCGCGTCTCGCGGACGAAGTCGAGAAGGTCGTGCGCAAGGTCGTGCCGCAGGACGAACTCGCCACCATTCTCGACAACCTCGGTCTGCCTTATAGCGGCATCAACTTGTCCTATAGCAACGCGGGCACGATCGGCACGCTAGATGGCGAGATACAGGTAGCGCTCAAGCCCGATCATGCGCCGACGCAAACCTACATCGACCAGTTGCGTTCCCTGCTGCCGCGCCTTTTTCCCGGTGTCGAATTCTTCTTTCAGCCAGCGGATATCGTCACGCAAATCCTGAACTTCGGTCTGCCCGCTGCTATCGACGTGCAAATTCAGGGGCAAAATCAGCAAGGCAATTTTCAGGTCGCCAGTAACCTGATGAAGCAGATACGCATGATCCCCGGCAACGTGGATACGCATATCCAGCAGAAGCTCGACCAACCCACGCTCAATCTTCTGATGGACCGCACGCGTTTGCAGCAACTCAATCTGTCGGCGAGCAATGTCGCGCAGAACGTGCTAATTTCGCTGTCGGGCAGTTCGCAGACGTCGCCTGGCTTCTGGTTCAATCCGCGCAACGGCGTCGAATACAACATGGCGGTGCAGACGCCGCAGTATCAGATATCGTCGATCGATGAACTGATGCGCACGCCCGTATCCGCGCCCGGCACGGGGCCGACGCAATTGCTCGGCAACCTCGTGCGCCTGTCGCCGCAGAGTCAGTTCGCGGTCGTGTCGCATTACAACATCCGCCCTGTCATCGACATCTTCGTGAGCGTGGAAGGACGCGATCTCGGCAGCGTCGCGCGTCGCGTGAACGAGCTCGTCGATCAGGCGCGCGGCACGCTGCCACGCGGAAGCCAGATCGCCGTGCGCGGACAGGTGGAGACCATGCGCACATCGTTCTTCGGCCTGGGTGTCGGCGTCGCGATGGCGATCGTGCTCGTGTATCTGCTGATCGTCGTGAACTTTCAGTCATGGATCGATCCGCTCATCATCGTGAGCGCACTGCCTGCCGCGCTTGCAGGCATCATCTGGATGCTCTTTCTCACGGGCACGCACCTGTCCGTTCCGGCGCTGACCGGCGCGATCATGACGATGGGCGTCGCCACCGCCAACAGCATCTTGATGGTGTCGTTCGCGCGCCAACGCCTCGCGGCCGGCGCGCCGCCGCTCACGGCCGCGCTCGAAGCCGGCGCGAGCCGCATTCGCCCTGTATTGATGACCGCCTTCGCGATGATCATCGGCATGATCCCGATGGCGCTCGGCCTCGGCGAAGGCGCGGAGCAGAACGCGCCGCTCGGCCGCGCGGTCATCGGCGGCCTGCTCTTCGCAACCGTATCGACGCTCTTCTTCGTGCCGCTCGTGTTCGCCGGAATTCACGCGCGGCTCGCACGCCGCGCACGGCGCAAAGACGAAGCGCAGCATCGCGATCAACATTGAACCGCATCACGCCCAAAGCCGAACATGACTGAAAAGAACCACGCATCGCTGGCCATTCCCGCTCGCGATCCCGACGAAGGTCCGGCGTTGCCGCCGCGCAACCTCGAATGGAAGCGCGCGAAGATTGCGATCGTCATCGTGCTCGCGCTGCTGGCGATAGGCGCCGCTCGCACGGTCGTGAGCGACCTCATGCATAACCGTTCGGTCGCCACGCGCACGCAGCAAAACGCCCAGCAATACGTCAACGTGGCTTCGCCGACACAGACGGACGGCAGCGGCGAAACCACGCTGCCGGGCACGCTGCGCGGCTTCGTCGAGTCGCCGATCTACGCGCGCGCAACCGGTTATCTGCTGCACTGGTACGTCGATATCGGCGCGCGCGTGAAGCAGGGACAAGTGCTCGCTGATCTCGACACGCCCGAGATCGATCAGGAACTCGCGCAGGCCGTCGCGCAACGCGACCAGACCGCATCGAGCCTCGGGCTTGCGAAGACATCGCTTGAACGGTGGAAGCAATTGCGTCAACGCGATGCCGTTTCCCAACAGGAACTGGATGAACGCCAGAGCACCTTCAACCAGGATGTCGCCAATCTTGCGGCAGCCGATGCCAACGTGAAGCGCCTGCGCCAGCTCGAATCGTTCAAGCGTATCGTGGCGCCGTTTGCTGGCGTGGTCACGCAGCGCAACGTCGATGTCGGCGATCTCATCGATGCAGGCAGTGGCGCAAGCCGCGCGCTCTTCGCGCTCGCGCAGTCCGATCCGTTGCGCGTGTATGTGCAGCTGCCGCAGGCCTACGCGCAAAACGTGTCTGTCGGGCAGCAGGTGGTCGTGACGCAAGCCGAGCTGCCGGGGCAACAGTTTCACGGCAAGATCACGCATATCTCCGGCGCGATCGACGTGCCCACGCGTTCGCTGCAAATCGAAGTGACGCTGCCCAATGCCGATGGACGTCTGCGCCCCGGTGCGTATGTGCAGGTCGCGGTGCCGTCCGTCGCGCATGCGCGCCTGATCGTTCCCGGCAATGCGTTGCTGTTTCGCTCGGAAGGTCCGCGCCTCGCCGTCGTCGATTCGAGCGGACACGTGCATCTCCACAAGATCGTGATCGCGCAGGACCTCGGGCAGACGCTGGAGATCGAGAGCGGCATCGAAGCGAACGACAAGATCATCATCAACCCGAGCGACTCGGTCGCGGACGGCGATCATGTGGTGATCGCGCCGCAACAAGGCCAGCAGCACGAGCAGCAGCAGCAACCTCAGCAACCCCAGCAACCCGAGCAGCAGGCGAGCGACAAGAAGGCCGCATCATGAGACGCATCGCCTCTATCGCGTTGCTGTCGATGCTCGCGGCCTGCACGGTCGGCCCCGACTATCAGCGCCCGCTTGCAGAGACGCCGCCGACATGGAAGACGGACTCCTACTGGCGCGTGGCCGAGCCTTCGCATGCGCCGCTCGCTCTCGACTGGTGGCGCGGCTTCGATGACGACATTCTCGACGGGCTCGAATCGCAGGCGCTCGCGCAGAACCAGACGCTCGCCGCCGCGAGCGCCCATTACGAGCAGGCTCGCGCGACACTCGCGCAGACGTCATCGCTCGCGCTGCCCGAAGTCGATCTCGGCGCACAGGCGGCACGCACGCGCACCTCGCGCAATCGCCCGGTGAACAACTACAGCACGCCGAGCATGTCGACCGTGCAGAACGATCTCAAGCTCGCGCCCACGGTCGATTACGACCTCGATCTCTTCGGCCGCATTCGCCGCGAAGTGGAAAGCGCGCAGGCATCGGAAGACCAGACACGCGATGACCTCGCCAACGCGCGCCTCGTCCTGACCACCGACCTCGCGAGCGCTTACTTCTCGATGCGCGAACTCGATGCCGAGATCGACGTGCTCAATCGCTCGGTGCAGTTGCAGGAGAAGGCGCTCGACTACGTGAACACGCAGCACAGTCTCGGCGCGGTATCCGGCCTCGATGTGTTGCAACAGCAATCGCAGCTTGATTCGACGCGTGTGCAAGCGCAACTGCTGCTCAATCAGCGCGCGCAATACGAGCATGCGATCGCCGCGCTGGTCGCCACGCCCGCGCCGCAGTTCTCGATTGCCGCGAGAGTCGATGAACGCCCGATTCCGCCGATACCGCTCGGCGTGCCGAGCGACGTGCTGCAACGCAGGCCCGATGTCGCGTCCGCGGAACGCGCGATGGCCGCCGCCAACGCGCAGATCGGGGTCGCGAAGGCCGCGTTCTTTCCGAGCCTCACGTTGCACGGCTCCATCGGCTGGGAAAGCACCGCGCTCACGAGCCTGATCTCTGCGCCGAGTCTCTTGTGGACCATCGGCACGATGGCGAGCCAGGTCGTGTTCGATGGCGGCCGTCGCTCGGCGGCGGTCGCATTCGCGAGCGAGGGTTATCGCGCAACCGAAGCGAATTACCGTCAGACCGTGTTGAACGCGTTCCAGCAAGTACAGGACGGCATCGTCGGGCTCTCCGTGCTGGACGGCGCAGCGAAGCAGTCGCATGCCGCCGTGATGGATGCGCAGCGTCTGCTCTCGCTCGCGAATGACCGCTATTCCGGCGGCCTCGTCGCTTATCTCGATGTCATCACGGCGCAGCAGCAGTTGCTCACGAGCGAGCGGCAGGATGTGCAGATTCGCGGCCAGCAGCATACGGTATCGGTCGCGCTCGTGAAGGCATTGGGCGGCGGATGGAATGTGAACGAGCCGGCGCAGACGCAAGATGTCGCCGACGCGCAGGCCAAGTGAATACCGCCGCGGCACAATAAGCACACACTGAACACACAGGTGCACGCATGAAAGTCCTGATAGTGGAAGACGAACACAAGGTCGTCGACTACCTGCGTTCCGGCCTGACCGAGCAGGGCTGGGTCGTCGATATCGCAATGGATGGCGAAGAAGGCACGCATCTCGCCGTCGAATACGACTACGACGTGATCGTGCTGGACGTGATGCTGCCGCGGCGCGATGGCTTCGCCGTGCTTAAGGCACTGCGCATGCAGAAATCGACGCCGGTCATCATGCTCACCGCGCGCGATCACATCAATGACCGCGTGCGCGGACTGCGCGAAGGAGCGGACGACTACCTCACGAAGCCGTTCTCTTTTCTGGAACTCGTCGAGCGGCTGCATGCGCTCGCACGGCGCACGCGCGCTCAGGAATCCACACTGATTTCGGTCGGAGATCTTTACGTCGATCTGATCGGACGACGCGCGACGCGGGACGGCGTGCGCCTCGATTTGACCGCGAAGGAATTCCAGCTGCTGAGCGTGCTCGCGCGTCGTCACGGCGATATCCTGTCGAAGACGGCGATCACCGAGCTCGTATGGGAAGTGGATTTCGAAAGCCATACGAACGTGGTCGAGACGGCGATCAAACGCTTGCGCGCGAAACTCGACGGACCGTTTCGCACGAAGCTGCTGCATACGGTGCGCGGCATGGGCTATGTGCTGGAAGTGCGCGAGCCGCGCGATGCACGCGACACGAGGGAAGACGCGAGGCCATCATGAACGTTCCGTGGGCAGCATCGCAGGAGGGTCCGCACGCACAGAACCTGCCGCGTTCGCAGCGCTCCATCGCGCGGCGGCTCGCGGTCATGTTCGCGCTGGTCGCGCTGTTCGTGTTCTCGCTCGTGGGCTCGGGGCTTTTTTTGGTGCTTCGCGTGCAGCTCGAACAGCACTTGCGCGATTCGCTCGATAACCGCGCAGAGATCGCGCGGCTCATCGTCACACATGTATCCAACGCGGACAAGTGGAAGATCGCGAAAGAGAAGCTCGCGGATATCACGCCGCGCGACGGCTCCACGCTTTTCGCGGTGACGAGCAACGATGCGCGCTTCAGCTACGGCACGCCGCCTGCGGGGCACGTCACCAAACGCGTGCTTGGCGGCTATGCGCGCTTCAAGCCAGAAGGCCGTGCGTACGACATGCTGATGACCACGCTCACGATCCCGCCCAACGCCGACCGTCCGCCGCTACAGCTTTTCGTCGCGGTGGATTGCTCGCCGAACGTGCGCACCATGCGCGTATTCGGCGTGGCGCTCGCCGCGCTCACGGCGCTCGCGACGGTCGCTGTATTGCTGCTAAGTTACTCGGTCGCGCGGCTCGGCCTGGCGCCGCTCACGCGGCTCACACGCGATGCCCAGAGCGTGAGCCCTAACAATCGCTCGCAACGGCTCAACACGCGTTCGTTGCCGCTGGAACTGGAAGACCTCGCGAAGTCGTTCAACGGCGCGCTCGAACGGCTCGATCATGCATACGGACGTCTCGAAGCGTTCAACGCCGATGTCGCGCACGAATTGCGCACGCCTGTCACCATTCTCATCGGTCAAACCGAAGTGGCATTGACGCGGGACCGTCCGATAGAAGAACTGCGTCATACGTTGCAGTCGAATCTCGAGGAATTCGAGCGCGTGCGCGCGATCATCAACGACATGCTGTTCCTCGCGCGCGCCGATCAGGGCGAACGCGCGACAGGCCTAGTGGAAGTGTCGCTTGCCGCAGAAGTGCAACGCACGCTGGATTTCCTGGAGATTCCGCTGGAGGAAGCGCAAGTGCGCGCGGTATCGAGCGGAGATGCGCGTGCTTTCGTGAACACATCGCTATTCGGACGCGCGTTGTCGAATCTCGTGATGAACGCGATTCAGCATTGCGCGCCGGGCGCGACCATATCGGTGTCGATCAAGCGGGAGCAGACGCGCGTGCGCATAGCGGTCGCCAATCCTGGCGAGCCGATTGCGCCGCACATCATGGACCATCTGTTCGACCGCTTCTATCGCGCGGAGAGTTCGCGAACGAATAGCCGCGAGAATCACGGGCTCGGGCTTGCCATCGTGAAAGCGGTCGCGGAGATGCATCGCGGCACGGTGTCGGCGACGAGCGAGAGCGGCATCAATACATTCGCGTTCTCCGTCGCACGCTTCGGCAACGACGATCGGCCGATGCACGATCTACGCATGCACGGCACCGCGCATGCCCTCGCGAAGAACGGCGCGCCGCACTCATCGCCGACACGCGAAGGCAAGATCGGCGTGCGGCCCGCCGGATAGACGGGGCGAGGCGTCAGCCGACGCTCAGTTGCGCCATCTCCGTTTCCACGATGAGCTTCTTCAACTCAGGCACGCACGACCCGCAATTGCCGCCTGCCTTCACGCATGCAGTGACTTGCGCCGCTGTTTTCAGCCCTTTCTCGCGGATTGCATTGCAGATCGTGTTGCGTCCCACGCCGAAGCACGAGCACACCGTCGGCCCCGTGTCCTCGCCCTTGCCGATCGCTTGGCCAAGCAAGAGGCTCGCGCGGTCTTCATCGGTCAGCCGGTCCTTATCGAAAAGACTTGCGAGCCATGCCCGCGCCGGCAGGTCCGGGCGCTCGCAGATGAACACGCAACTCTCGATGCGATCATTCACCACATGCGCCGCGCGATACACGCCCGCGCTCTTGTCCTCGTACTCGATCCAGTCGGCGTGCGGATTGTCGACGCGGAGGAACGCACGCGCCCAGTCGTGATGACTGCCATGCGAGGCATCGAAGCGATTGCGTCCCGCGAGTTCATAACGCATGAAGCGGTTGCCATGAACGCGCGTCCAGTGCGTGACCGAATCGATCGCCGGCGTGCTGCGCGAAAGCGAGAAGCCGTGCCACGTCACATGGAATTTCTCGACGGCCACGGGCGTATGCTTGAACTCGGGCTCACCCGACACCGGATCGACAACAGGATTCACCACTGCGCCCACCCGCGCATCCGATGCAACCTGGTCGCTCCAGTGAATCGGCACGAAGACGCTGCCGCGCTGCATGCCGCCGCTGTGTTGCACGCGAGCGATCATCGAACCCCAGCGGCTCGTGATCCGCGCCAGTTCGCCTTCACGCACGCCGCATCCGAGCGCGTCTTGCGGATGCATGTCGATGAACGACTCGCTGATGTGTCCTGCGAGCTTCGCTGAACGACCGGTACGCGTCATCGTGTGCCACTGGTCGCGCACGCGTCCGGTATTAAGCACGAACGGGTATTCGCTATCAGGCGCATTGACGGGTGCGCGCGGCGGCGTTGCGATGAAACGCGCGCGGCCGTCCGCATGGCTGAATCGGCCCGTTCCGAACAACCGCATGCCGCTTGCGGCTTGGGTGGGGCGCAGCGGCCATTGCACCGGCTCCAGTGCATCGTATTGCTCGCGTGTCAGATCGCTCAATCCGCCGATATCGAATGCTCGATACACGCCGCTTTCCGCATTGTTGCGATATGAGGAAAGACGCGCGTGCTCATCGAAAATCTCATGCGGCGCGTCGAAGTCGAAACCATCGAAGCCCATGCGCCGCGCGACGTCGCAAATGATGCGCCAGTCGGCGCGCGCTTGTGCCGGGGCGGGCAGAAACGCGCGCTGACGCGAGATGCGCCGCTCGGAGTTGGTCACCGTTCCTTCCTTCTCGCCCCATCCGAGCGCGGGCAACAGCACATGCGCGAAGGCATTGGTATCCGTCTTCTCGATGATGTCCGATACGACGACCAGTTCGCACTTGTCGAGCGCCCGCTTGACGCGATCGCCGTCGGGCAGACTCACCACCGGATTCGTGCCCATGATCCACACTGCCTTCACGCGGCCTGCTTCGATGGCATCGAACAGTTCGACGGCCTTCAGGCCACCGCGCGCTGCGATGCGCGGCGAAGTCCAGAACGTCTGCACCATCTCGCGGTGCATCGCGTTATCCAGTTCGAGATGCGCGGCGAGTGTGTTGGCGAGGCCGCCGACTTCGCGGCCGCCCATCGCGTTGGGCTGGCCCGTGAACGAAAAAGGCCCCATGCCCGGCTTGCCGATGCGCCCCGTCGCCAGATGACAGTTGATGATGCTGTTGACCTTGTCCGTCCCCGCGCTCGACTGGTTGACGCCTTGCGAATAGACCGTAACGACACGCTCGGTGCGCGTGAAGAGTCGATAGAACGCGAGCAGGTCATGCACATCGACCTTGCAATCGCGCGCCACTTGCTCGATGTCCGCGGCCCCCGCTGCCGAGAGCGCCGCGTCGTAGCCATCGGTATGAGCGTCGACGAACGCGGCATTCGTTGCCCCATGCGCCGCGAGAAACGCCAACAGGCCGTTGAAAAGCCGGACGTCGCTGCCGGGCTTCAATGGAAGATGCAGGTCTGCCATCTCGCATGTCGCGGTGTAGCGCGGATCGATCACCACCATCTTGACGTCCGGCCGCGCTTCTTTCACCTTCATCATGCGCTGAAAAAGGATCGGATGGCACCACGCCGTATTCGATCCGACAAGCACGATCAGGTCCGCCAGTTCGAGGTCTTCGTAGTTCATCGGCACCAGGTCTTCGCCGAACGCGCGCTTGTGCCCCGCCACCGACGACGACATGCAGAGCCGCGAATTCGTATCGATGTTCGCGCTGCCGATATAGCCCTTCATGAGCTTGTTCGCGACGTAATAGTCCTCCGTCAGCAGTTGCCCCGACACATAGAACGCGACGGCATCGGACCCGTGTTCGGCAATGATGCGCGAAAAGCCGCTGGCAACCGTGCCGATCGCATCGTCCCACGACACGTCGCTGAGCTGGCCCGTCGCCTTGTCGCGCACTTTCGGATACAGCAGCCGCCCTTCGAGGCCGACCGTATCGCCGAGTGCCGAGCCCTTCACGCACAGACGGCCGAAGTTCGACGGATGCGCTTCGTCGCCTGCAATCGCAACGTCGACCGGCGTGCGCCGTGTCGCGACGACGCCGCATCCTACGCCGCAATAGGGGCATGTCGTGCGCACGCCGACCGGATCGGCGCGCGTGATAGGAATGATGTCCATGCTACTCATGCGGCCCCTTCGCAAAGTGTCTTGCCGAACAACAAGCGGTCGCGATAGCGCGAAACATCTGTGCCGCTCTGAATCAGATCGAAGTACCAGCCGCCGTCCTTCACGTCGCCATACAAGACCGTGCCAATTACGCGGCCCGCTTGCAGCACGAGTCGCTTGTACACGCCGCGGCGCGGGTCGCGCAACACGAGATCTTCGCTGCCTGCGCCGCCGATGAGATCGCCCGCGGAATACAGGTCCACGCCGGTCACTTTTAGCTTGGTCGCGGTGGCACGTTGCACGTAACGCCGATGCCCCGCGCCCGCGAGATGCGCGCCGGCCACGCGCGCCTGATCCCAGATCGGCGCGACCAGACCGAACGTGGCCGAGCGATGCTGCACGCATTCGCCCACCGCGTACACGCGCGGATCGAACGTTTGCAGCGTATCGTCCACGACGATCGCGCGATCGCAGTGCAAACCCGAAGCCTTGGCCAGCGCGATATTCGGGCGCACGCCCGCGGTCATCACGACGAGGTCCGCCTCGATCTCCGTGCCGTCGGCAAAGCGGACCGCTCGCACGCGTTCGTCGCCGACGATCTCGGTGGTTTGCGCGGCCATTGCAAAGCACAGGCCCTTTGCTTCGAGTGAACGCTTGAGCAGCGCGGACGCGCTCGCGTCGAGCTGCCGATCCATCAGGCTATCGCTCGCATGCACGACGGTCACCGACATGCCCTGTCGCTGCAACCCGTTCGCCGCCTCCAGCCCGAGTAGTCCCCCGCCGATGACAACGGCGCGGCGATGACAACGCGCGGCCTCACGCATCGTTTCGACATCCTGAATGTCTCTGAACGCGATGACGCCCGGCAAATCGCGGCCGGGCACGGGAATCACGAACGGCGTCGATCCGGTCGCGATCAGCAAGCGGTCGTAGCGGGCTTCGCGTCCCATCTCCGATCGCACGATACGGCGCGCACGATCGATTTCGACGACCGCATCGCCCGCATGCAGCGTGATGCCGTTCGCGTCGTACCATTCGCGCGTGTTGATGACGATGTCGTCGATGCTTTTTTCCCCGGCTAGCACCGGCGAGAGCATGATGCGGTTGTAGTTGCCGTGAGGTTCGGCGCCGAACACGGTGATGTCGTACAGCTCAGGCGCGATCTTCAGCAGCTCTTCGACGGTGCGCATGCCGGCCATGCCGTTGCCGATCACCACGAGCTTTTGCCTCTCGACGCGAGCCGCGCCCGCCGCAGCCGCAACCGCATATTCGGTTCTCATGCCGCGATCCAGACTTTGCCGCCCGCGACGCGCGCGCGATACGCATTGACCGAACGCTCCGGCGCTTCGAGGCATTCGCCGGTGCGCAGATCGAAGTGCTGTTTGTAGAGCGGCGAGGCCACGACGAGCCGTTCGCCGAGACTGCCGACGATGCCGCGCGAAAGCACGGCGGCCTGCGAATGCGGGTCGACGTTGTCGATGGCGTACACCGTGTTCGAATCCGCCGCGACGTGAAACACGGCGACCTGCGCGCCGTTGACGAGCGCGCAGACGCCCGTGTCGGGGACGATATCGTTCAGTTCGCAAACGGCGGTCCAGTCCGGTTCGATGCGGTCGTTCATGATGTGCTCCTGAGATCAGACGGTTTCGACAACCACGGGAATTTCGATGCGCTTCGTCTTGCGCTCATCCGGCGTCGCAGGCCGGATCTGACCGCGCTCTTCCACGAAGGTCACGGTTTCATCGCCCTTGTCGCTGTTCACGAAATGACGGAAGCGCTTGCGGGTTTCAGGGTCGGTGACGGCTTTCTTCCACTCGTCTTCGTACGTGTCCACGACGAGTCGCATCTCGCCTTCCAGTTCATCGGCGATAGCGAGCTTGTCGTTGACGACCACATCGATCAGATAGTCGAGGCCGCCTTCGAGGTTGTCGCGCCATACGCTCGTACGCTGCAGGCGGTCGGCGGTGCGCACGTAGAACATCAGGAAGCGATCGATGTAACGCACGAGCGTCGCCTGATCCAGATCGGACGCGAGCAGTTCCGCATGACGCGGCTTCATGCCGCCGTTGCCGCAGACGTACAGGTTCCACCCTTTCTCGGTCGCGATGACGCCGATATCCTTGCCCTGCGCTTCGGCGCATTCGCGCGTGCAGCCCGATACGCCGAACTTGATCTTGTGCGGCGTGCGCAAGCCCTTGTAGCGATTTTCAAGTTGCACGGCGAGGCCGACCGAATCGCCGACGCCGTAGCGGCACCACGTCGAGCCGACGCACGACTTCACCGTGCGCAACGCCTTGCCGTACGCATGTCCGGACTCGAAGCCGGCCGCAATGAGTTCTTCCCAGATGAGCGGCAACTGCTCGACGCGCGCGCCGAACATATCGACGCGCTGCCCGCCCGTGATCTTCGTGTAGAGCCCGTACTTCTTCGCGATCTGACCGACGGCGATCAGGCCGTCGGGCGTGACTTCGCCGCCGGCCATGCGCGGCACGACGGAATACGTGCCATCGCGTTGAATGTTGGCGAGGTAGTAATCGTTCGAATCCTGCAAGCTGGCGTGCTCTTTCTTCAGGACGAATTCGTTCCAGCACGAAGCGAGAATGCTTGCGACCACGGGCTTGCAGATATCGCAGCCAAGCCCCTTGCCGTGCTTCGCGAGCAGGGACGCGAACGTGCGATGTCCTTCGACTCGCGCGATGTGATACAGCTCCTGCCGCGAATAAGCGAAGTGTTCGCACAGGTGATTGTTCACCGCCAGGCCCTGACGGCTCATCTCCGACTTCATCACTTGCGTGACGAGCGGCACGCAGCCGCCGCACGATGCGCCCGCCTTGCACGCGCTCTTCAATGCGCCGATGCTGGTCGCGCCCGCGCAGACCGCCGCGCAGATCTCGGCTTTGCTCACGTTGTTGCACGAGCAGATCTGCGCTGCGTCCGGCAACGCCTCGACGCCGAGCGCCGGTTTGGCCTTGCCGTCTGCCTGCGGAAGAATGAGGAATTCCGGCGCTTCGGGCAGTTCCATCTTGTTCAGCATCAACTGAAGGAGCGTGCCGTATTCGGTCGCATCGCCGACCATCACGCCGCCGAGCAGATACTTGCCGCAATCCGATACGACGAGCTTCTTGTAGACCTGCTTGCGTTCATCGCTGAATTGATAAGCGCGGCTGCCCGGCGTCTTGCCATGTGCATCGCCAATGCTCGCCACATCCACGCCCATCAGCTTGAGCTTCGTGCTCATGTCCGCGCCCGCGAACGACGCCTCTTCGCCCGACAACTGCTTCGCGACGATGCGCGCCATGTCGTAACCCGGCGCGACGAGGCCGAACACCTGGCCGTTCCACGATGCGCATTCGCCGATCGCGTAGATATGCTCGTCGCTTGTGCGGCAGGTGTCGTCGATCACGATGCCGCCGCGCGGACCCACTTCGAGCCCTGCGGCACGCGCGATATCGTCGCGCGGACGAATGCCTGCGGAGAACACGATCATGTCCGTGTCGAGATGGGCGCCGTCCGCAAAGTTCATGCGGTTGACCGCACCCTCGCCGTCGACGATGGCGAGCGTATTGCGGTTCGTATGCACCGTCACGCCGAGCGCCTCGATCTTGCTTCGCAGCACGCGGCCGCCGCCCTCGTCCACTTGCACGGCCATCAGGCGCGGCGCGAATTCGACGACGTGCGTTTGAAGCCCCATGTCACGCAGCGCCTTCGCGGCTTCGAGCCCGAGCAAACCGCCGCCCACCACCGTGCCCGTCTTCGCACGCGCGCCGAACGCCTGCATCGCTTGCAGGTCTTCGATCGTGCGATAGACGAAACATCCTTCGCGCTCCTTACCTTCTACCGGCGGGACGAATGGATACGATCCGGTCGCCAGGACGAGCTTGTCGTAGCCGAGCGTCTCACCGGTCGATGTCGTGACGGTGCGCGCCGCGCGGTCGATGGCGACGGCTCTCGCATTCAGCTTCAGCGCGTAACCGGAACGCTCGAAGAAGCCCGCTTCGACGAGCGAGAGGTCGTCCGCCGACTTGCCCGCGAAAAACTCCGACAGATGCACGCGGTCGTACGCTGCGCGCGGTTCTTCGCACAGCACCGTGACATGCAGTGCTTCATTGGCGCTTTCAGCGAGGCATTCGAGGAATTTGTGGCCGACCATCCCGTGGCCGATGACAATGATCTTCATGACAGTGACCTTTCCTCAGTGGGCAACGCCGTTATTGACTGCGAGCGCGCTTTCGCGCAGCGCGGCTTCGCGGGCCTTGTGTTCGGGAGAGAAGCGCACGGCGATGGCGCACAGCGCGGAGCCCGCGACCAGCACGCCGAGCAGCGAGAGCGTCTGCTGCACATTGCCGACGCCCTTCATCAGAAAGCCCGCAGCCACCGCGCCCGCATTGCCGCCCGCGCCGATCACGCCGGCCACGCCGCCGAGCGCCTTGCGGTCGATGAACGGCACGAGCGCATACGTGGCGCCGCATGCCATGTGCGTGAAGAGACCGAACGCGATCATTGCGATGACGGCGAGCGCGATGCTGTCCGCGTGAGCGAACGCATAGAGACCGACGCCCTCGCCCGCGATCAGCACGAAGAGCAGCGTCGCGCGTATGTCGAGGCCGCGCCGCGCGGCGGCTTTATCCGAGAGCCAGCCGCCGAGGGCGCGGGCGAACAGTGCGAGCAAACCGAAGCTGCCCGCCGCCATGCCTGCCTGACCGAGCGACAACCCGAAGTGATCGACGTAATAGACCGCCGCGATGTTGTGGATGAACACCTCGACGCCGAAGCACGCGCCATACGTCACGAAGAGCATCCATACGCGATAGTTCGCGCAGGCGGTGAGAAAGCTCTGCCAGCCGCCCTTCTTGCCGCCGTCGATGGCGATGCCGGCGCGACGCAATTGCGCGAAGTCGCCTTGCGGGCAGTCCTGCGTATAGCGCCAGTAGAAGAAGGCCATCACAGGCATCGCCAGGCCCGGCACGATCAGCGCGATACGCCATGCCGAGGCTTCGCCTGCGCCCAATGCAATCGCCGCCGCCACGAGCAAGGGCACGACGGCTTGCGCCGCGCCCGCGCCTGCGTTGCCCCAGCCCGCGGTCGTCGCGTTGGCCGTGCCCACGACGTTCGGCGCGAACATCACCGACGTGTGGTACTGCGTGATGACGAAGCTCGCGCCGATCGCGCCGATCGCGAGACGGCACCACAGAAAGCTGTCGTATCCCGTGGAAAGCGCCGCGCCGATGACCGGCACCGCGCCGACAAGCAACAGCGCGCTATACACCTTGCGCGGGCCGAAGCGGTCGCACATCGGGCCGACCACGAGCCGCACGAGAATCGTCACCGCGACCGCTGCGATGTTGATGTTGGCGATCTGGTCCGCGTTGAGTCCGTATTCATGCTTGATGAGCGGCATGAGCGGCGCGCACGCGAACCACGCGAAGAAGCACACAAAGAACGCCATCCACGTGAGATGGAAGGCGCGCATCGGCGCCGTGCGCAAGCTGAAGAGATCGATCCGGGTGGCTTTATCCATCGTCTTTCCGCAAAAAGAAAGGCGTCCCGCGCATCCGGCCGATGGCCAGATGCAGGGGACGCCGTTGTCCGTGCCCACTTGGCTTCAATTCGCCGGGCGCTATGTTCAGGACGGATCGCCGTTGATCCGATGGCGAGACTAAAGGCAAGGGCTATGCCATGCGCGTGGCATCGTCCGCTCTCGCTTGCGGCATAAGGCTGTGAGCGCAAGGCGCACTCGTTGCGTGCATCCATCGCGCGTCGCATTCGGATGCACGCCGGCACAGCGATGGTGCGACGCAGCACTCATCGCGTGCGAAGGGCGATTCGCTGCTTCGTGTGTACGCACCGGTTAGCGCACGCTGATCTCCACTGTTCACGCGACTTCTTCATGGCGGATGGCATCCACACAGAAAATGGCCCGCTTATTGCATTGGAAAGAACGCCACGGCAACGGCGCCGTTGGCGCATGAGTATTGACGGATCGAACGCACCGACTGCGAACCACGGACAACGGCGTCCCTCGTGCCCGACACGAGCGGACGCTTTCCGCGTTCGCCGCGCCGATTCCAGCAACATGCGATACAGGACCGAATATGAGCACCACTCCCGCGAAGAACCCAGGCAAAGTGACGCTGCTGAGCGCAGGCCCGGGCGACCTCGATCTGCTGACCATCCGCGCCGCCAACGTGCTCGCCGCAGCGGACATACTTCTGCTCGACGACCTCGCGAATCAGGACATCGTCACGCTGGCGCCGCGCGCTCGCGTGATTCGCGTGGGAAAACGCGGCGGCTGCAAGTCCACGCCTCAGGCGTTCATCGAGCGCCTCATGCAGCGTTACGCGAAGAAGGGCCTGCACGTGGTGCGCGTGAAGGGCGGCGACGCGCTGTTGTTCGGTCGCGCAGGCGAGGAGTTGACCGCGCTGCGCGGCGCGGGCATTCCGGTGGACATCGTGAACGGGGTGTCGTCGGGCTTTGCGGCGGCGGCGAGTCTCGGCGTGTCGCTCACGCATCGCGACCATTGCCAGGGCGTGACCTTCGTGACCGCGCACATGCAGGACCACGGCGAGCCGGACTGGCGCGCGCTTGCGGCCACCGGCATGACGCTCGCCATCTACATGGGGATGAGCCGCATTGCGAGCATCGCGGCGACGCTGCTCGACGCGCTGCCCGCCGGCACGCCGGCGGCGGTCGTGCAGCACGCGGGCTCGGCGCATGAGCAGCGGCTCGTGACCACGCTCGATCGCCTTGCCAGCGATGCTGCCGCAGCCGGGCTTGGCAGCCCGGCAGTGATCTTCGTGGGCGGAGCGATCGGCGAAGCGGTCGAGTTTGCGGCGCGCCGCGAGCCCGGTTTCGCTCACGCGGCCTGAGCGACGCCGTCATGCGGCCTATGCCATTCGGCCAGGTTTTCGTTCGTGGCGCCGTGCGTTAGAGTCGAATCCACCGATACCCCGAACACCGCTTTCCGTTCAACAGATGCTTCGCGTCCTACTCGTCACCGACACAGCCAAGCCCATCGGCGATCTTCGCGATCAGCTCGCCCGCATGGGCTATGAGATGCTCGCCGAGGTCGCCGCGCCTGCCATGCTGCATGCGGCCGTCGAGAGCCAGAAGCCGGATGTCGTCATCATCGACACAGACTCCCCTTCGCGCGACACGCTCGAACAGCTCGCGGTGATGAACCAGGCCGCGCCGCGCCCCGTGCTGATGTTCAGCAACGACGCGAACCAGCAGTTCATCCGCGCGGCCGTCGGCGCGGGCGTGACAGCCTATTCGGTCGAGGGCCTCGCGCCGGAGCGGCTCGCGCCGATCATCGAAGTCGCGCTCGCGCGCTTCGCTCACGAGGCGCGACTGCGGCTGCGGCTGGAACAAGTCGAGAACGAACTCGCGCAACGCAAGCTCATCGACCGCGCAAAGCGCTTGCTGATGGAACGGCGCGGCATGTCGGAAAACGACGCTTATGCCACGCTGCGCAAACGCGCGATGGATCAGGGCATGAAAGTCGCGGAAATCGCCCGTCAGCTTCTTTCCGTGGCCGACCTGCTCGGTTAGACAGTACTCCCAATCAAGTCATGAATTCGCCCAAATCCGCTTCATCTGCCACGCACGCGCCCGAACGCACGCATCTGCGGCTCGGCTTCGTCGCGCTCAGCGACGCCGCGCCGCTCGCCGCCGCCGCGCTGCGCGAGATGGGACAGCGCCACGGCATCGAAATCGAGTTGTGCCGGCAGCCGTCGTGGGCCGTCGTGCGCGACAAGCTTCTGTCGGGCGAACTCGACGCGGCGCACGCGCTCTACGGGCTCGTCTATGGCGTGCAGCTCGGCATCGGCGGGCCGCAAGCCGACATGGCCGTGCTCATGGTGCTCAATCGCAACGGGCAGGCGATCACGCTGTCGAATCCGATTGCCGACGCGATCCGCGAAGGTGCAAGCGTGAAGGACGCGCTGGCATCGCTCGATCGCGTGCCGGTTATCGCGCAGACGTTCCCGACCGGCACGCATGCCATGTGGCTCTACTACTGGCTGGCGGCAAATGGCGTGCATCCGCTGCGCGACGTGCGCAGCGTGGTGATTCCGCCGCCGCGCATGGCCGAGGCGCTCGCCGAAGGCACGCTCGACGGCTTCTGCGCGGGCGAGCCGTGGCACGGTGTCGCCGAAGCGCGCGGCGCGGGACGCACGGTCGTCCATACGAGCGAGATATGGCCGGATCATCCGGAGAAGGTGCTCGCCTGCCGGCGCGATTTCGTCGCGCTTTACCCGAATACCGCGCGCGCGCTGGTGCGCACGATGCTCGACGCGTGCGCGTGGGTTGACCGACCCGAGCACCGCGCGGAGATTACGCGAGCGTTGGCTTCGTCCGACTTGCTGAGCGTGCCGCGCGAACTGATCGCTGCACGGCTCGGCTCGCCGCGCGGCATCGCGCCGGTGCGCTTTTTCGATGAAGGCGCGGTCAACTATCCGCGCGCCTCCGAGGGCTTGTGGTTCATCACGCAGTACCGTCGATGGGGCATGCTCACCGACGAGGGCGACGACGCGGCCGTTGCCGCCGCCGTGAACCAGACCGCTCTGTACCGCGAGGCGGCGGGCGCTTCGGGCGTGCCGATTCCTGCGGAAGGGCAAGCCGCGACCCTCTGCGACGGCCGCGTGTGGGATGGCCGCGATGCGGTGGCGTATGTGCGTGGGTTTGATGTGAGAGCCTGAAGCCGCGCCGATCACGCCGGAGATAGCGCATTCAGCAAGAATCGGTGTGCGGAGCCGCGTCGGGCGATGCGTGCCCCCCGCACCAACCCGCACCCCGCCTCGCCCCGCCTTGACTTACCCCCGCAAATCCCGAGAATGAGCGCCGCCGCCACGCGCGACGCCCCCGGCGAGCGGCCAGCCCAAACCCGCCCGCGAGGATGTTTTCCCGCGTGATCCGCAACTTCATGGACAATAACGGGATGAGGCACGAACGCCCCGGCGTTTCCTGCTCTCGTCTCACCGGCGCGCGATGCATCTCGCGCCGACGCAGCATCCACGGCAACCGGCCCTTTGTGGCCGGTCAGCCACCGAACTCGGCCACCCGCGCCGCCCGAGGATGAGGTCGTCCTCGAACGCGGCCTACAGGAGCATCATCCATGACCGACATGAATCCGTCCTTTTTCGGCCGGCTGTCCATCGCTTTTGGCACCTTTTTCGGCATTCTCGGCAACAGCGCGTTCGCCGGCCGCGTGCAGCGTCTGCGCGAAGCGCCCGACGCGCCCGAAGCGCCCATCAAGACGCCCGCGCCCGCCGCAGCGCCCGTAGCGCCCGTTGCCCCGGCAACGCCCGCGCCCTCGCCCTTGAAGGAAGCGAGCCCGGTCGCCGCGCTCCAGTTGCTGGGCCTGCTCCAGCGCGACGCGCGCTTCATCGATTTCGTCGAGGAAGACATCGCCAATTACAGCGACGCCGACATCGGCGCGGCCGCGCGCCTCGTGCACGACGGCTGCCGCGCCGTGCTACGCGAGCACTTCACCATCAAGCCGGTGCGCAGCGAAGCGGAAGGCAGCCGCATCACGCTGCAAGACGGCTTCGACGCAAGCGCCGTGCGTCTCACGGGCAACGTCGTCGGCAAGCCGCCGTTCAACGGCAGCATCAGCCATCGCGGATGGAAGGTCGAGGCAACGCGCCTGCCGAAGCTCGCCGAGACGCATGACGCGAGCATCGTCGCCCCGGCGGAGGTGGAGCTATGAGCGACTTCGACCAGCAAAACACGCCGCGCTATTCGATCGGCGTCGATCTCGGCACGACGCATTGCGCGCTGTCGTACGTGGATTTGTCCGCGAGCGACGGCGAAAAGACCGCGCAGGGCGTGCTGTCCATCGCCCAGTTGACCGCGCCCGGCGCCGCCGAGGAGCGCGATCTGCTGCCGTCGTTCCTCTACTTGCCGCATCCGAACGAACTCGCGCCCGGCGACCTGACGCTGCCGTGGACGCAGGACCGGCCCTTCATCGTCGGCGAACTGGCGCGCAGCCGCGGCGCGGGCACGCCCATTCGGCTCGTGTCGAGCGCGAAAAGCTGGCTATGCCACCCCGGCGTGGACCGGCGCGCCGCGATCCTCCCGGCCGACGCGCCCGAGGAAGTCGAGCGCGTGTCGCCGCTGGAAAGCTCGGTGCGCTATCTGACGCATCTGCGCGAGGCGTGGAACCACGCGCATCCGGACGCGCCGTTCGATCAGCAGGACGTCACGGTGACGATCCCCGCCTCTTTCGATCCCGCCGCCCGCGAGCTCACGGCCGAAGCGGCCGCGGCCGCCGGCTACGCGCGCATGACGCTGCTCGAAGAACCGCAGGCGGCGCTCTATAGCTGGATCCAGAAGTCGGGCGGCGGCTGGCGCAAGCAGGTCAAGGTGGGCGACGTGATTCTCGTCGTCGATGTCGGCGGCGGCACGACCGACTTGTCGCTGATCGCGGTGGTCGAGCGCGAAGGCAATCTCGAACTGCATCGCGTGGCGGTCGGCGAGCACATTCTGCTCGGCGGCGACAACATGGACCTGGCGCTCGCGCACGTCGTCGCCCGCAAGCTCGCCACTCAAGGCACGCAGCCCGATCCGTGGCAGTTGCGCGCGCTGACCTACGCGTGCCGGTCGGCAAAGGAAACGCTGCTTTCCGATCCGAATACCGACACGGTGCCGCTCGTCGTGCCGAGCCGCGGCTCGAAGCTCATCGGCGGATCGCTGCGCACCGAACTCACGCGCGCCGAGCTCACGCAGATTTTGCTCGAAGGCTTTTTCCCGCAAGTGGATGCGTCCGCCCGCCCGGTGACACGCGCCCGCGTCGGTCTCACGAAACTCGGGCTGCCGTATGCGCAGGATGCGGCCGTCACGCGCCATCTGGCCGCGTTCCTCGGCCGGCAAGTGAACGCGCTCGCCGAAGTCGAGGGCATCCAGCGCGAAGTGCCGCCCGGCGCGACGCTCTTGCACCCCACCGCCGTGCTGTTCAACGGCGGCGTGTTCAAGTCGCACTTGCTCGTCGAACGCGTCATGACGACGCTCAACGCGTGGCTCGCCGCCGAGAACGCGCCGCCCGCGCGGCTGCTCGAAGGCGCGGACCTGGACCTCGCCGTGGCGCGTGGCGCGGCGTATTACGGCTACGTGCGGCGTGGCAAGGGCGTGCGCATTCGCGGCGGCACGGCGCGGGCGTATTACGTGGCGGTCGAATCGGCCATGCCGGCCGTGCCTGGGCTCGAGCCGCCCGTGTCCGCGCTCTGCGTCGCGCCGTTCGGCATGGAGGAAGGCACCGACGCGGCATTGCCGGCGCAAGAGTTCGGGCTCGTCGTCGGCGAGCCGGTGCATTTCCGCTTCTTCGGCTCGTCGGTGCGCAGACAGGATCAGGTCGGCACGCTGCTCGATTACTGGCAGCCGGACGAATTGCAGGAACTGGAGGAAATCGAAGCATCGCTGCCGTCCGAAGGACGCACGCCGGGCGAGGTGGTGCCGGTCAAGCTGCACGCGCGCGTGACCGAAGCCGGCACGCTGGAACTCGAAGCGGTCCCGCGCGGGTCGCAGGAACGCTGGAAGGTCGAGTTCGACGTCCGCGGCAGCGCAAACGCGGATCACGGCGCGGGCCTGTAAGTGTCGGCGCGCAAGAAGAAGCCGTCGGCGGCGTCGGGCGCGCGGTATCGCGTCGGCATCGACCTGGGGACGAGCAATACCGTCGTCGCCTATGCCGAGGCCGGTTCGAACGATATTCGCGTGTTCCCCGTCGAGCAGCTGGTCGGTCCCGGCGAAGTCGCCGCGCAGCCGCTGCTGCCGTCGCTGCGGTATCACCCCGCGCCGGGCGAGCTCGCGCCGGGCGACGTGCAATTGCCCTGGCCGCCGGCTTTCGCGACCGAGCCGCCTGCGGTCGTCGGCCGCCTCGCTCGCCATCTCGGCGCGCAGGTGCCGGGGCGGCTCGTGTCGAGCGCGAAGAGCTGGCTTTCGCATGCATCGGTGGATCGCGTCGCGCCGATCCTGCCGTGGGGCGCGAGCGACGATGTCGCCAAGGTTTCGCCCGTCGCCGCGAGCGCGAGCTATCTCGCGCACGTGCGCGCCGCGTGGAATCAGCAGTTTCCCGACGCGCCGCTCGAAGCGCAGGACATCGTGCTGACCGTGCCCGCTTCCTTCGATGAAGGCGCGCGCGCCCTCACCGTTGAAGCAGCGCGCATGGCCGGGCTTCACGCGCTGCGGCTTCTCGAAGAACCGCAGGCCGCGTTCTACGACTGGCTCTTTCACCACCGCGAAACACTTGGCGACGAACTCGCGAAGACGCGTCTCGTGCTGATCTGCGACGTCGGCGGCGGCACGACCGATCTCACGCTCATTCAGGTCGAAGCCGGCGACGGCGAAGAGCCGCGTCTTACGCGCATCGGCGTCGGCAATCACCTGATGCTCGGCGGCGACAACATGGACCTCGCGCTCGCGCATCTCGTCGAGAAGCAGCTCGCGGGCGGCGACGGACGGCTGTCGGCCGCGCGGCTGTCGCAGCTGGTCGAGCGGTGCCGCGCCGCCAAGGAGCAGTTGCTCGGCGAAAACGCGCCCGCGTCGGCGTCGATCACGCTGCTCGGCGCGGGATCGAAACTGATCGGCGGCGCGCGATCGGCGGAGGTGACGCGCGAAGAGATCGAACGGATCATCGTCGAGGGCTTCTTTCCGCTGGTGTCGGAGAACGAGCGGCCGGGCCGCACGCGCGCCGGCATCGTGGAATTCGGGCTGCCTTATGCGAGCGATCCGGCGATCACGCGACACGTCGCGGCGTTCCTCGCGCAACATGCGACGCCTTCGCGCGAAGCGTTGCGCGAAGCTTCGAAAGCCGATGACGCGCTGCCCGTTCCCGACACGCTGCTTCTGAACGGCGGCGTCTTTCGCGCCGCCCCGCTCGCGCGACGCGTCGCTGATACGCTCGGTCACTGGCGCGGCGAGCCGGTGCACGTGCTCGCCAACGACGATCCCGACGTGGCCGTCGCGCGCGGCGCGGTCGCCTATGCGCTCGCGCGCGCGGGCCATGCGCCGAAGATCGGCGGTGGCTCGGCGCGCAGCTACTTTCTGCTGCTGGACGAAGACGGCGACGCGTCGCGCGGCGTCTGCGTGCTTCCGCGCGGCACAGAAGAAGGCCTGGCGATCCATCTCGCCGATCGCACCTTCGCGCTACGACTCGGCGCGCCCGTGCGCTTTCACCTCGTCTCGTCAGTGGCGGATACCGCGTACCGGGCAGGCGAAATCGCCGATGTCAGCGCCTCGGCCGGCGACTTCGTGCGCCTGCCGCCGATCGCGACGGTCGTCGATCCGCGCGGCCACGCGAGCGCCGGCAAGCCCAGCGAGACGCCTGTGCAGCTCACGACATCGCTCACGGAAGTCGGCACGCTGGAGATGCACTGCATCGCCACCGACGATCCCGCGCAACGCTGGCTGCTCGAATTCCAGCTGCGCCGCGAAGAACCGAAGGGCGAGGCCGCCGTCGGAGAGACGCATCCGGCGCTGCCGAAAGCCATCGAACTGATCGACCGCACCTTCGGCACGCGCGCGCAGGACGTCGCCCCGAAGGAAGTGAAGCGGCTGCGCGCCCAGCTCGAGCAGGCGCTCGGCCCGCGTGACACATGGGACATCGCGCTCCTGCGCGAATTGTTCGGCGCGCTCTGGGACCGCGCGAAGAAGCGTCGGCGCAGCGCGGACCACGAACGCCTGTGGCTGAACCTCGCGGGCTACGCGGTGCGTCCCGGCTTCGGGCATCCGCTCGACGAATGGCGCGTCGAGCAGTTGTGGACGCTCTTCGATCAGGGCATTCAGTACGTCAACGAAAACCAGATCTGGTCGGAATGGTGGACGCTCTGGCGGCGCGCGGCGGGCGGGCTCGATGAAGCCGCGCAATTGCGCCTGCTCGACGACATGGCCTTCGTGCTCCAGCCGCCCGGCACGAGCCGTTATCGACGCGCGGCGGGCGCGGCCCGCGCGGGCTACGAGGACATGGTGCGGCTCGCGGCATCGCTCGAACGCGTGCCGGTCGAGCGCAAGATCGAGGTCGGCGAGTGGCTGCTCACGCGCCTGAAGAAGCCTTCGGAGAATCTGCAAAGCTGGTGGGCGGTCGGGCGCATCGGCGCGCGGCAGCCGTTCTATGGCAGCGCGCATGGCGTCGTGCCGCCGGAGGTCGCCGCGCGCTGGCTCCATGCGATCCTCGCGCTCGACTGGAAAAAGGTCGAGCCTGCGGCATTCGCGGCGGTGCAGATCGCGCGCATGACCGGCGACCGCTCGCGCGATGTCGCGGACGACGTGCGCGCCGCCGTCATCGAACGGCTCACGACGCTAGGCGCCGCGCAATCGTGGATCGCGATGGTGAGCGAGACCGTCGCGCTCGATCGCGCCGACGAAGGCCGCGTGTTCGGCGAGACCTTGCCGGCGGGGCTCAAGCTGATCGGCTGAACGGCTCGCGCGCCGGGCATTTAATTGCTTCGCTCTCAGAAGCGTTTTCGCGCCCGGACTCGTGATCGCTTGAATAGCGGCTGCACGCGTCCTAAGGTTATCAGTGTGTCGCTTCGACACTCACTGAAGGAGGTCCACCATGCCATCCCCGCGTAAGGCTCAAGCGAGCCATCCCGCCGACACGGAAATGTCGAGCCGCAAGAAAACCGCCGGCACCAAGGCGTCCACCGCGAAGACCGCCGGCGCGAAGGAAATGAGCGTCGGCAAGCGCACCACGAAAGCGAAACCGAAGTCGTAAGTGGCCGGCTGGTACCGCGCTCGACCGCGCGGGGATCGGTCACGGCTGTCCTTCGAAGCGGCGAGCGGCAAGCCATAGCAATCGGTCCGCTCGCCGTTCGGCTTTCTGAGGTCCGCTTAGAGCCTGCGCCGCCCGATCTCCGAGACCGCAGTTTTTGCCGCACGCAGCGGATGTGCCCGCAAAAAAGGCGTTGCCACATGGCAGCGTTCATCTAAAGTAGTTAACCTCCCTTGCACCGCTCTTTCGAGATCCCGACGATGGCCGTCCCGCCACGCGCCGCCTCCGTGCGCGCTGAAGGAATCCTGACCGCCGCCGCCCGCGAAGCCGGCGCGAGTCTCGTGCGCAACCTGTCGATCCCGGCGCCGTTCTCCGACGCCGCGCTCGAAGCGCAGTTTCTCGAAGACCACAGCCAGCGGTTCTGCGCGTTCCGGCGCGCGTCGGCGCTGCTCGCGCTCGTCATCTGGACATGCTTTCTGTGGTGGGATTTCAGCTTCGTGCGCGGCAACAAGGCGCTCAACGTGCGGCTCGCCGACATTCTGGCGCTGCGCTTCGCCGGCGTCGCGCTCCTGATCTGCGTCGGCTTTCTGGTGCTGCGGCCGTCGTTTCGCTCGCACGCGACGGCGCACCGCGTCATCCTCACCGGCATTTACGGCCTGCTGTGCCTCATCCTGACGATGGTGGCGATCACGCCCGCGCCGTACAACTACACGCAATACTTCATCGGCCTGTACCTCGCGCTCTTCTTTCAGTTCAGCTTTTTCTATCTGCGTTCGCGCGCCGCGCTGATCGTCGGCGTCATCACGATGGCCTCCGTCGTCTTCATGCAGATCACGGTCGGGCTGCTCAACGCGGAAGATTTCTTCGCCGGGCTCTTCTATATGTTCAACGTCGTGGTGGTCGGGCACGGCGTCTGCGCGCACGCCGAGCGCGTGTCGCGGGAACGCTATCTGGCCGAGCGCGCGCTGGCCTCGCTCAACGACGAACTGCGCGGCGCGAACGGTTCGCTGGAACGCAAGAACCGCGAACTTGAAATCGCGAAGAAGGATCAGGAGACGAAGACCAACGCGCTGCTCGCGCTGCGCGAACAGCAGATGATCGCCGCGCAGACGGCGAGCCGCGAGAAATCCAACTTCCTCGCCGCCGCGACGCACGACCTGCGGCAGCCGATGCACGCGCTCAATCTCTTTCTGCAAGCGGCCGCCGAAGCCATTCGCAACGAGGAATTCGATCAGGCGGAGCGGCTCATCAACGAATGCGGGCGCTCGTCTGTGATTCTCGCGCGCCTTCTGAACGCCGTGCTGGACTTGTCGCGGCTCGAATCGGGGCGCGTCGTGCCGCGCTATCACGTCTTCGATGTCCGCGAGATCGTCGAGGAAGCCGCCGAGCAGTTGCGCCCGTTCGCCCGCAGCCGTGGCGTGGACTTGCGCCTGCGCCTGCCGAAAGACGATGTCGTATGCGTGCGCAGCGACGCGCACTGGCTCGGCCGCGCGGTGGCGAATCTGGTGTCGAACGGCATCAAGTACGCGGATACCGCCAAGCGCGCGAAGCCGACGGTGATCGTCGGCGTGGTGCGCTCGCCGACGCGCGCGCGTATCGACGTGCTCGACAACGGCATCGGCATACCGGCCGACTACTTCGACGCCATTTTTCAGCCGTTCTTTCAGGTCGATAATCCGGAGCAGGATCGCGACAAGGGGCTGGGGCTCGGCCTGTCGATCGTGAATGCGGTGATTTCGATGCTCGACGAACATCGCATCGAGCTAAAGTCCGCCGAAGGACGCGGCTCGCGCTTCTCGGTGGATATTCCACTGTGCGGGCCGTCTCCCGATCAGCCGTCCGCGCGCGCGCCGGCGCGCTCCGAGGCCGCGGAAGCTGCGCAGCTGGACGGGCGCTATGTGCTGCTCGTGGAAGACGACGGCCTCGTCCGCGCCTCCACCGAGGCGCTGCTCTCGCAGTGGGGCGTGCTCTACGACTCGGCCGCGACCTTCGAAGAATACGAAGCGATGCTTGCCACCATCGAACGCTTTCCCGATCTCATCATCACCGACTACCGCTTAGGCGATGCGAAAACCGCCCGCGAAGTGGCGATGCTCGGCGCGCGCAAGCTTGGGCGCGCGTGCCCTTGCCTCGTCGTGACAGGCGAGCCGGCGGCGACCATCGTGCCGCTCGCCTGCGACCACGACGTGCTGAGCAAGCCCGTGAGCCCGGCCGAACTGCGTCGCGGCATGGTGTCGATGATCGAGGCGAACGCGTTCAACGGCCGGTGAGCCGCGCCGCGAACCACGCCCGCAGCGCTTCGACTTCTTCCATGCAGACCGTATGCGCCATCGGGTACGCGTGCCAGTCCACGGCGCAACCGTGGCCGCGCGCGAACTCGCACGCTTCCTCGCCGAGCCGCACGTCGAGCACGTCGTCGAAGCTGCCGTGCGCGGCGAACACCGGCGCGGCGCGGTTCGCTTCGCTGATCGAGGCGTCGATCAGACCTGGCGACGGAATATAGCCCGACAGCACGATCAGGCCCGCGAGCTTTTCCGGATGCGTGAGACCGGCGTGATACGTCATCGCGCCGCCCTGCGAAAAGCCGGCGATGAAGATGCGCTCGGTCGGAATGCCGCGCGCGTTCTGCCCGGCGATCAGCTCCCGCACGCGCTCGACCGACGCTTCGATGCCCGCTTCATCCACCTTCCGGTTGATGCCCTCGAACGACAGGATGTCGTACCACGCGCGCATCACGTAGCCGTTGTTCGCCGTGACCGGAATCTCCGGCGCGTTCGGGAAGACAAAGCGCACGGCGGGCGCATCCGCGAGGCGCAGTTCGGGCACGAGCGGCACGAAGTCGTTCGCGTCGGCGCCGAGGCCGTGCATCAGAATGACGGCGAATTCGGGATTCGGCGCAGTTTCGATTTCCACCACCGACGGTGAATCGCTCATGAGCACTTCTCTCTAAATAATGGGAACGAGGATCTGAATGATGCCCACCACGGAAACCAGCCACGCGAGCGAGCGCAAAAACGGCACGCCCGCAGCGTACAGCGGCACATAGACCACCCGCGCGACGAAGTAAGCCAGTGCGCCGTAATGCGTGAGCGGGTTCTCGCGCCCGGTCACGTGGACGATCAGCACGGCCACCGCGAAGACCGGCAGCGTCTCGAAGAGATTCGACTGCGCGCGCATCAGACGCGCGGTGAGCTTGGCCGGCGGCGGCGCGGGGCCGTCGCGCGGGCCGGTGTTGTATCGGATGCCGGTTTCGCGGTTGCGCAAGAGCGCCGGCAGCAGCACTTGCACCAGCGCGAGCACGAGCGTCCAGGCCAGCATCGTCAGTTCGAAACTCATGGCGTCTCCTGTCGGGCGTCTATTCTTTCATGCGCGGGCTTCATTCGGCCGATGTCAGCGCCGCAGCCTGCGGCGCACCGTCGAGCGCGAGATCATGACACGCGAGCTGTTCGAAGCGGCCGCTCGGCTCTGCATAATCCCAGCGTTCCACGCGCGCGCGCCGTCCGGCCGCGTTGCACGCGTAGCGGATCACGTTGACGGAATTGCCGACGGCGGCCCGCGTGCGCGACGACAGCGCCGTGCCCGCCTGCACCGCCCACATGCGGCGCGGCAGGTCGGCGAACGTGTCGTGCAGCGGCAGCACGTATGGCAGATGGATGTGTCCGCCGAGAATCAGGTCAGCGCCCGCCCGCGCCCAGCGCGGCACCGCGCGCTCGCGCCCGTGCAGCAGATTCGTCTCGTCGCTCGCGCGCGAGACCGCCACCGGCTGATGCGTGACCACGACGCGCAACTGCGCCGCGCTCGCCGCCTCCAGCCGCGCAGCGACGCGCCGGATTTGCGGCATCGACACTTCGCCGTCCTTGTGGCGATACGGCCGCGTCGTGTTGACGCCGAGCACGAGCACATCGCGCGATTCGAACGACGGCTCCAGTTCCGCGCCGAACGCGCGTTGATGGTTCGCGTACGGGCGCACGAGCCGCGTGAGCACGTCATAGAGCGGAATATCGTGATTGCCCGGCACGATCACGGCGGGCGTCGCGCCGAACGTATTCATGAAGGCACGCGCCTCGTCGAACTGATAGCGGCGCGCCCGCTGCGTGATATCGCCCGACAGAATCACGACATCGGGCAGCACCGCTTCGGCGAGACGCAACAGCGCCGCGACGACTTTGGGCCGCTCGGTGCCGAAATGCGGATCGGAGATATGCAGCAATACGGTCATGAGCGATTGGCTTCGGCCACGGCGGGCTCGGGCTTGAGCAACAGCAGCGGCCGTTCGGACACGCGGAATTCGAGCGGCATGTCGAGCCACGCGATCTCGCCGTCGGTCGCCACCTTCGTGCGGCGTCTGCCCGTCGAACGCATGCCACGCGACGGCCGCGTCACCGTGATTCGGTCGAAGGTGAAGCTCTCGACGTGGTCGGAATCGGCGAGACGTCCCGCCGCGCCACGCAGGGACAGCAGCAGATGCGCGAGCCGCCCGATCGGACGCGGCGCAATCGCAACGAGCAAGCCCTGTTCCACTGCGCGAGCCTCGGCCATGCCGATTTGTTCGAGCTGGAGCCGGTTGTTGCCGACGAAGAGCGTCGACGAACGCAATTCGCGCGTGCGTCCCTCATGCTCGATATGCAGCCTCAAATGACGATGCCGCCGCAACAGCGTGAAAAGCGCCGACCACAGCGCAACGAGCCGGCTCCGGCCGAATTGCCGCTTATAGGCTTCGCGGTCTTCGAGCAGCGTCGGATACAGCCCGAGGCTCGCGTTGACGATGAACATGCGGTCGTTCACGTAGCCGACCTGCACCGGATACGCGCGCGCGTCGAGCAGCAGTTTCGTCGATGCGTCCAGATCGGCGGGAATGCCGTGGTCCCGGCTGAAGTAGTTGAAGGTGCCGCGCGGCAGCACGCCGAACGGCACGTCCGCTTTCAAAGCCGCTTCGGCAACGGTGCAGAGCGTGCCGTCGCCGCCCGCGCCGACGAGCACGCCGCGTTGTTCGCGGGCCTGCTCGGCGGCTTCGCGCGCGGCGGCGGCGAGACTCCGGGGCTTATCGACCACGCGCAGATCGAAGCGCCGCCCCGCCGCGCCGAACTCGCGTGCCAACGCCGCGCGTGTTTCGTCCGCCTGCTTTCGCCCGGAACCGGCGTTCATCACGATGAAAAACGGCGCGTCGGGCGCGAGCGCGCGGGCGGCGGCCGACGCATCGGCCAAAGGTGCGGACACGGTCATCGGCTGCGCTCCTTGCGGTTCGTCGCATAAGTGCGTGCGCCGAACCGCAAGGAGCGGCCGGCGAGCGTGCCGATTATAACGAAAGCCTTACAACGGGAGCGCGCCGGGGTGACGTCTACTGCGGGACGCTTACGTGTGTTCGCCCCGAATGTAGTACTCGAGTTGCTGAATGGTGAACTGCTGCTCGGAGATGATGTTCTTGACCAGATCGCCGATCGAGATCATGCCGACGAGCTTGCCGTTGTCGATCACCGGCAAATGGCGCATGCGCTTGTCGGTCATGAGCGCCATGCAATCGTCGGTGGTCTGGTCGGGCCGCACGTAGCGCACGTGCGAAGTCATGATGTCGCGCACCGGCGTGTCCTTCGACGAGCGGTCCATGAGCACGACTTTGCGCGCATAGTCGCGCTCGGTCATGATGCCGACGATCTCATCGCCGCGCGTGACGATCACCGCGCCGATGTGCTTGTCGGCCATCAGCTTGATCGCGTCGAAGACCGGCGCCGTGTCCGCGATCGTATAGACCGTCTGTTCGGGTTTCGAGCTCAGAACCTTTGCGACTGTTGCCATCGACCGCCTCCGTCTGACTTGCGCGCCGTTCGCCGTCCCCGTGGACGGCCGGGCGCGCTGCGTTGTATCCGGAACACGTTGCTGCGCTGTATGAGCGTAAGGCTTCCGTGCGATGCATTCATCGGCATTAACCCGACCATTCGCGAAGAGTATAGGACACACAGCGGACACACAGCGGGACACGCGCCGCGCCGCACGTGTGCTTACCCTGCCTTCAGTTTCGCCGATTTCTGCCGCTAATCAGGCATCGCGCGGGAATTCCGTCTTCCGCCAGGACTACGCGGCGCAAGCGCCCACACCACAGGAGAAGAAGTGAGCAATTCACAACAGGATATCGAGCAGCGCGTGCGGCTCGCGGGCAGCAACATGTTCGAGTTGCTTCTCTTCAGGCTGGGCGAAGCGCCGGATTCAGAGCAGCGCGAGCTTTATGGCATCAACGTGTTCAAGGTGCGCGAGATTCTCGCCATGCCGACGATCACCGCCGTCGCCGGTTCGAGCGAGGAGATTCTCGGCGTCGCGGACATTCGCGGGCAGATTATTCCGGTGATCGACCTCGCGCGCATCACTGGCTGCCGCCCGAAGAACGGCCCGAAGATTCTGCTCGTGACCGAGTTCGCGCGCACGACGCAGGGCTTCGCGGTCGAGGAAGTCGACGATATCGTGCGGCTGGAGTGGAATCAGGTATTGTCGGCGGAGTCGCATTCGAGCGGCCGCACGGTGACGAGTTTCGCGCGCCTCGACGGCAACGTCGACGGATCGCGGCTCGCGCAGGTGCTGGATGTCGAGCGCATCGTGCGGGACGTGCTGCCGGGCCAGGAAACGGACATCACGGAAGCGCGCACCGGCCGCCTGCAACTGAAGCCGGGCGCACGCGTGCTGGCGGCAGACGATTCGGGCGTCGCGCGGGCGCTGATCGAACAAAGCCTGACCGCGATGGGCGTGCCCTTCGTCATGACGAAGACCGGTCAGGAAGCGTGGGATGTGCTCGAAGCCGCGCTGCACAAGGCGCAGAAGCACGGCACCGAGGTCTCCGACGAAATCGCGCTCGTGCTCACCGACCTCGAAATGCCCGAGATGGACGGCTTCACGCTCACGCGCCGCATCAAGGCGGACAGCGGCTTGCAGCACATTCCGGTGGTGATTCACTCGTCACTGTCGGGTTCGGCGAACGAGCAGCACGTGCGCAAGGTCGGCGCGAACGCGTATGTCTCGAAGTTCGAGGCCTCCGAACTCGCCAGCGTGATGCGCGGCGCGATCGTCAACGCGTGAATCGGCGGCACAAATGCATCGGCGCCCGGAGCGGGGAGACCTTGTGAGTCTGCCGCGCCGGGCGCCGAATGGGTCGCTTCAGTCGTGAGAGCCGGCGGATAAGCCGGCCGGACCGGCTCGATCAGTGACCGAAGAAGACCGAGTTGGTGCTGTTTGCTGCTTGCGTGCGGGCGCCGGACTGAGCCAGCGAGTCACGCGAACCACCGTAGGCGTTGGCATCGACGCCGTGTGCGTGCTCTTCAGCAGCGATCGCTTGGGCGCTCGGGCCTTGTTGCGACGTCGGAGCGCCGGCAGCCGGGCGATAGAACGGAGCCGGGCCGTAGCCGCTTGCGAAAGCGGGCGCAGCGAGGGTGGCGGAAGCGGCGATAAGAAGGGTAGCGAGAAGATTGCGTTTCATGGTGTGCTCCAAAGACGGTTGACGTTCAATCAGAAAGCGCCGCAGCGGTCTTGCGAGAAACTGTCTGCCACGTCGATGGAAAGCAGTGTATACCCCTACTATCGTTTTTTTATCCCGATATATTTCAATACACTTTTCATCCAGCGCCAACAATCGCTGGCCGCACGGGCGTGCGAAATCGCGCAAAGCCGCGCCCCATAAAGCGCGGAGCGTGACAGGCGTCGATGATGCTGTTCGCTAGGGACAGAACAATTTCGTGCCGGCCGGCGTTGCCGAAGCGCGGTTCGGGACGTTATCAGTGAACGAGACGCTGCATCAGATGGACGAGCGTCGCAGGCGAATTGCCCTTCTGGCAGTACGCGTCGAAGCCGGCGTGCAGCCCTTTCGTGCGCACGAGCTCCTCGCCGAGAGCGGTGAACGCGATGATTCCCGCGTCGCGCGTGCAAGCGATACGCCGCAGGACACGCGCAGTCGCGAAACCGTCGTGCTCGGGCATGCTGATATCGAGAATGACGATGTGCGGCACCCAGCCGTCGACCGCATGGAGCGCATCGACGCCGGACAGGGCGACTCGCGTCTCGAATCCGTCGGCGGCGAGGGCCGCGGCGAGCGCCTCGGCGCTGGAAGCGTTGTCATCGACGACGAGAATCCGCCAGCACGGGAGATCGACTTCGATACTGCGGTTGGTCCAGAGAGCGCATTTGGGCGAATGCAAATTCACGGGCATGGCAAGTCGCGATATTCATCTGACCGCCGTACCGCACGAATCACGCCCGGTCGCGCGATCCGTCATGCGCCCGCTTCGCGCTTGCCCTTGCGCCCTTTCGCGGCGCTCTCTTCGCTCTCGCGCAGCCGCGCATTCGCCTGAACCAGCGAGGCGGCGTCGCGCTGCCGCAGCGCCAGGTCGAGCTCGCCGAGCGCGGCCACGAGCGCATCGCGGTCGGCCTGCTCGCACGCCAGCTCACCGCCCGCCGCCACGCGGCGCGCTTCTTTGTCGAGCCGCTTGAAGAGCTTCGCGCCGAACCGCGTGTCGAGCGCGCCGTCGCGCGCCAGGCCGGATATCACCGATGCGAGGCGTATCAGTCCCGCCGCGGTGGTTTGCGTCGCGCCATCCAGATCGTCACGGTCATCATCCACAACCCTTCTCCCCAAGTTCGACAGTCGGCGCGCGCCGGTCCGGCGGCTATCGTCGCGTGTCCGATCATCATACGCTGTCAATATGACAATTATTCTTACATTCCGCAGCACAAATGCCGCCATTGTTTCCACGGGCGATTCGCGCCGAACCTGCGTCGCGTGCCCCGAGCGGTGGCACACTAGCGCCTGACGATGCAGCCGCCAGTCTTCGACCGCACATCACGACCGCATGAAAACCGCTATCCCGCAAACATCGCTCTACGGTTCCGACTTCACCGGGCTCGTCTGCGGCTTCCGCTTTCGCGTCGATCAACCCGGCGAGCCCATCGATTCGGAACAGGCGAGCGACTGGCTCGGCCGTGACGACACGGCCAAGGAGTTCCTCTGGCTGCACTTCGATCTCGCCAACAGCGCATGCGAGCGCTGGATCAAGACCCGGCTCGGCTTACCCGACGCGTTCTTCGACACGCTGCACGAGGGCTCGCATTCGACGCGCATCGAGCATCAGGAAGGCGCGTTGTTCGCGGTCATCAACGACGTCATGTTCAATTTCGAGTTGACGCCCTCGGAGATTGCGACGCTCTGGGTGTACACGCATCAGAAGCTGCTGGTCACGGCGCGCATGAAGCCGCTGCGTTCCATCGATTCGCTGCGCGAGTCCGTGCGGCGCGGCGAAGTCTTCCGTGCGCCGGCGGAATTGCTTGCACACCTGCTGCGCGATCAGGCGGATCTGCTCGTGCAGATCGTGCGGCGGACGAGCGCGGAAGTGGACGGCATCGAAGATCGCTTTCTGTCGACGCACGCGTCCACGACCCGCTCCGATCTGGGCGCGCAGCGGCGCGTGCTCGTGAGGCTGCAACGGCTGCTCGCGCCCGAACCGGGCTCGGTGTTCCGGCTGCTCGCGCGCCCGCCGCGCTGGCTGCACGCGCAGGACATCCAGGACCTGCGCGACGCGACCGAGGAATTTTCGCTCGTCCTCAACGACCTCGCCGGGCTCGTCGAGCGTATCAAGCTCCTACAGGAAGAAATCGCGACGCGCATGGACGAGCAGAGCAACCGCACGCTTTTTACGCTGACGCTCGTGACGGTGCTCGCGTTGCCGATCAATATCGTGGCCGGTTTTTTCGGCATGAACGTCGGCGGCATACCGCTCGCCGAGAACCATCACGGCTTCTGGCTGCTCGTGGCGATCGTCGCGAGCTTCACCGTGCTCGCCGGATGGTGGGCGTTCCGCCGGCGGCGCGATATGTGAGCGTCGCTCGCCTCGTTCTGGCTAAAGCCCGAGATCGCTCAGTCCCGGGTGATCGTCGGGGCGACGCCCGAGCGGCCAGTGATACTTGCGCTCGGATTCTTCGATCGGCAGATCGTTGATCGACGCATGCCGATGCGTCATGAGCCCGGCCTCGTTGAACTGCCAGTTCTCATTGCCATAGCTGCGGTGCCAGTTGCCCGAATCGTCATGCCATTCATACGCGAAGCGCACGGCGATACGGTTTCCGGTGAACGCCCACAGCTCCTTGATGAGCCGATAGTCGAGCTCGCGCACCCACTTGCGATGCAGAAACGCCTCGACTTCCGCGCGTCCGTTGACGAATTCCGCGCGGTTGCGCCAGCGCGTGTCCTCGGTGTACGCGAGCGCGACGCGCTTGGGATCGCGCGTGTTCCAGCCGTCTTCGGCGAGACGAACCTTGAGGGCGGCGGTTTCAGCGTCGAACGGCGGGAAAGGCGGTCTGGTGTCCATGGCATGTCCTGTTGACGTTGCGCGCGGTAGACAGGGTTGTCTACCTGAAGCGCACTCTAGCGTAGGTAGACAGACCTGTCTACAATTGGCTGCATGAACATCATCGCCTCCCCTGCCGACTCGACCGAGCTTCCACCGGATGCCCGCATTCTGCGCACCGCGCACGACCTCTTCTACCGCGACGGCATCCGCGCGACGGGAATCGACCGGGTGATCGCGGAGTCGGGCGTGGCGAAGAAAACGTTCTATCGATACTTCGCGAGCAAGGACGACCTCATCGTCGCGTTTCTGGAATACCGGCACGACAACTGGATGACGTGGTTCCGCGACGGCCTTTCGCGTCACGGCGGCACACTCTCGGCGCTCGTACCGACCCTCGCCGAGTGGTTCGGCGGCGACGCCTATCGCGGCTGTGCGTTTATCAATTCGGTGGTCGAAGTCGGCGGTACGCTGCCGCAGGCCGTCGAGATCGCGCGGCGGCACAAGCGCGACATGACCGCCGCGATTCGCGCGCTGATGCCGCCGTCACGCACCGCGAAGGCCGACGCGCAGGCGCTCGCGTTGGCGGTGGACGGCGCAATCGTCGCGGCGCAATTCGCCGGCGCCCCCGCCGATTCATTGAAGGCGCTCGCCCGCGTGGTTCGCGCGGTGAAGCGCGCAGCGACGAGCGCCGAATGATGCGCGACGTCTAGCGCACGTCGACGCTCGACGTCTGCAACGCGCAGCACAGCTTGCTGTTCATGTCGGCGATATCGTCGGTGCTCAGGGTGGCGACATCCGCCTTCAACTGGAGAAACGCGACGACCGCCGCATAACGGGAGCGCAGAAGATCGCGGCGGGCCGAGTACAGCGCATCGATGGCGCGCAGCACGTCGTTGCCCGTGCGGCTCCCCACCTTGAAACCGACTTCGGTGGCGCTCAAGGTGTCGCGCGAGCTTTGCACCAGATGCGTGAGCGCGTCGGTCCGCTGACGTTCGCGCAAGTACTTCGCGAAGTCGTCGCGAGCGGATGCTTCCGCCTGATTCGACGCCAGCTCGTAGCTCTCTTTGGCTTTGTCTTCGAGCGCCAGCGACTGCTTGACGCGCGCCTGAAGCTCGCCGCCGGAAAAAAGCGGGATCTGAATTTGCAGCATACCGGTTGTCGTCGTGGTGGGCCGCGCGTAACCCGACGCGGCGCCCGCCGGCGTATAACTGCCCGTCACGCTGACGACGGGATAATGCGCCGCTCGAGCCTTCGTGGAGTCGAACTTGGCGATTTCCCAGCCGAGTTGCTTGGACTGCACGTCGTACCCGCGCGATTTGGCCTGCTCGACCCACGTCTCCTCGCCTTCGGCCAGCGTCGGCAATGCCGTGCCGGGCGGCAACGAGGCGAGCGCGGCGAACGGCCGGCCGGTCACTTGCTGCAATGCGCGGCGCTTCACGCGCAGTTCCTCTTGTGCGTCCGCATGCTGCAACTGCGCCTGCTCGCGGGCGGTGTCGGCTTCGCGCTGGTCGATGAGCGTCACCTCGCCTACCGCGCGTTTGCGACGCACCTGCTCCAGCTGCGCGTCGATGGCGGCGAGATAGTCGGCCGCGCGCCTCACTTCGTCTTCGGCGGCGAGTTCGTCAAAATACGCACGCACGGCCCGCAAAATCGACGCCTGCTGCGCGCCCGCGAAGTCCACCGCGCCTTGCGCCACGACGAAATCTGCCTGCCGGTAAGCGGTCCACTTGCTCCAGTCGAAGAGTGGCTGCGACATTGTCACCATCCAGCCGTTCTGCCAATATTTCTGGCGAGGAAAGCCGTCCATGTCGATGCGGTTGTACGAACGCCCCCAGCCGCCCGCAATCTGCGGCAGCAACCCAGCCCGCGCAATGGGAATCGCCTGCTTCGAGGCTTCGTACGCAGCCCGCGCCTGACCGAGCTCGGCGTCATGATCGAGCGCCTGCTGGACGATGGCGACGAGGTCGTCGGCGCGCGCGGCGTCGACGAATACGACCGCGCACGCGAGCGCGCATAGGGAAATGCGTCGACTAAGCATGGAGCGCTTCGTCCGGCAGGGTGTTGCTCGTTGCATCGCGTTCGGGCAACAGCGCCCCGGCGTCGAACCGGTAGCGTGTATCGAATGCCGAAGCCAGCGACATGTCATGCGTAATCACCACCACCGTGCGATCGAGATTGCGTAGCAGCGATGCGATGCGGCGCACGGACGCGGGGTCGAGATTCGATGTCGGTTCGTCGAGCAGCAACAGCTCACGTTGCTGGTACAGCGCCCGCGCAAGCAGGAGCCGCTGGCGCTGACCGGCCGAGATGTTCGCGATAGTGTCGCTGATGACGGTGCGCGTACGCATCGGCAAACGCATGATGTCATCGAGAAGGCCGACGTCGGCGAGCAGCTTGTGAATGCGGTCTTCGTCGGTCTGCGCTGCAAACAGCGTCACGTTATCCGCAATGGAGCCGTGCAGAATGATGTCGCCCTGCCGCATGTGCGCCTGATGGCGGCGGATTTCATCGACAGTGAGATTCGGCCATGCAATGCCGTTTAACGCAATATGCCCGTCCTGAAGCGGCTCGGCCGCCGACAGCAGCTTGAACAACGTGGACTTGCCGCTGCCGGAAGGCCCGGTGATCGCAATCTTGTCGCCGCGGCGAATACGGAAGCTCGCGTTCTTCAGCACCGGCTCGTCCGAGATGCCGTAGCTGAACGTCACGTCGCGCACTTCGATGTGCTCGAATGACCGCACTTCGGTTGCGCGCTGTGTATCGGCGAGCGGCGTGTAACGCTCGTTCTCGCTCTCCACGATATCGTCGACACGCGCGGTCGGCACGCTCAGCATGAAGTACTGGAACGTGGCATTGATCCCGCTCGCGAGCCGCTCGGACATGAGCGATTTATAGATGAGAAACGAATAAAACACGCCCACCGACACCTTTCCGCCGAGCATCAGCCGCGCGGCGAGCCACGTGATGACGATGGTATCCGCGTAAGTCACGAGCTTCAGCAATCCGTCACGCGTGCACGTAAGACGGCTGCTCTTGAGAAGCGCCGCGGCATACGCCTTGTAGATGGTCATGTAGATGGCGGTGCGCCGCGTCTCGCCTTGCGCCAGCTTCAGCAGCGAGGCGGCGCGGATCGTTTCGATCAGTGAGTCGTCGCAGCGGGCGGAGGTTTCCAGCACGAGCGCATGGTTGTCGCGCATCGCGGCGAACATGCTGAGCGCCAGCGCGACGTACACGGCGAAGATCAGCAACGCCACGCCCGCCAACTGACGGCTCTGTATCAGCATCAGCACGAGCGCGATGGCCCCGACTGTCAGGTCGATGATCAGCGACACCGTCGTGCGGGTCGTGAACACGCTGATTTCGTCCTGCGCTTTCACGCGTGCAAAGACATCGCCCACGTGACGCTTCTCGAACCACGACATCGGGTTGCGCAGCAAATGCCCGAGCAGCCCTTCGGTGGAATTAATCTGCGTGATGTTGTAAAGCAGCTCGGTCAGGTACTTCTGAACGTATTCGCTGAGCGCCCCCAGCATGAAGATGCTGGCGAACGTCGCGACGAGCACGTTGAGCAGATTGCGGTTGTCCGCCGCCACCACGTAGTCCAGCACGAGGTTGCCGAAGTAAGGCGCGGCCAGAATGGCGAACTGGCTGCCGAGCGCGACGAACGCGATCTTGCCGATCTGCGCCTTCATCTGCGGACTGAGCGCGCGCACGCGCTTGAGCGCCGCCGGCACGCGCGACTTCGCGCGGATGCGCGGCATTTGCGGTGTCGGCGCAAATTCGAGCAGGAAGCCCGAGACGGCGGAGCGGAACGTGTCCATCGAAACGCGCCGACGCCCCGTCGCCGGGTCGATCACGCGGACATAGCCGTGCCCCGCTTTCTCGAATACGACGAAGTGAGCGCCGCCGAAATGCAGAATCGAGCCTTTCTTGACGGCCGACAAGTCCGATGCGTCGAACCGATACGCCTGCACTGCAAGCCCGAAATCGATGGCGACGTCATACAGGTCCATCAACGAGAGGCCATTCGCCGAGATCGGCTTGTACGCCGACAGCTCTCGAACCTCGGTCGCGCGGCCGAGATGAGACAGCACCATCGCGAGACACGCGTAACCGCATTCGGCGACTTCATTCTGATAGATAACGCGCACATCAACCTCTCAGCATTCTGAACAGCGGCGCCAGCACCCATTCGGCAATCGTCCGGCGTTCGACGACGATGCTGGCCGTCGCCCGCATGCCTGGAAGAATCTTGAAGTGCTGCCCTTCGAAATCGAACGTGTTGCCGCGCAGCGTGGCCCACGCGAGATAATCTCCGTCGGATTCCTTGGTGGTTTCCGTTTGCTCCGACGGGTCGGGCGCGCCGGGCGTGCCGGGCGGGGCCAACGGACTCGCGGGCAACACCGTCGTGCCCGAGATGGAATCGATGCGCGCCTCGTACGTCCCGAACTTCGCGTAGGGGAAAGCATCGAACTTGAGGCGCACGATCTGGCCTTCGCGCACGAAGCCGCGACGCCGCGAAGGAATGCTCAGCGCCGCGCGCAGCGGGCCATTGTCCTTCGTCGATATCACCATCGCGACGTCGCCCGTGGCGAGCATGCGGCCCGCCACCAAGCCTGAAAACGTCACGGTGCCGCCTTTGGGCGCGGACACCGTCGCGTCCTGTCGCTCGCGCTCGAAGCGTGCGCGGACATCCTGTACATCCCGGGCATGGCGTGCGTCGAGTTCGCGCACTTGCGCTTCGAGGTCGGTCTGACTGCTGCTCGACGCGCTTACCTCACCCGCCAGTTGCTGCCTGCGCGCGACGCTCTGCGCCACCGTCACCTTGCCTTGATGCACGTCCGCCCGAGCCTGTTCGAGTTTGTCGGCCGTCACGTAGTCCGACACAGAGTTGAGCCGCGCCAGCCGCTGCTCGAATTCACCGACGAGTTGCGTGTTCTGCGCGATCTGCGCGTCGAGCGAACCCAACTCCGCGCGCTTGCTGGCTTCGGTGAGACGCGCCGTCTCGCGCTGCGCATTCAGTTGCACGCGACGCTCGGTGTACTGTTCGTCGATCGAGCGAATCTGATCGTCGCGCATCTTTTCGTCGAAGGCTTGCCGGCGCAGGCCGTCGGTAGTCAGCGAAAAGTCGCGCTGAAGACGAAAGAGCGGCGTTCCCGGCTCGACATGATCCGAAGGCCGCGCGTAGATCGCCGAGACGAGCCCCGCCAATCCCTGAATCTTGACTTCGGATGCGGAAACGACTTCACCGGTCACGTCCTGCTTCAGTTCGATTTCGTGCAGGAACCCGAAGGCGATCGCCGCGATGGTGAAAACCGATGTCGCGTAGGCTATCCAGCGCCACGGCACATCTTTGAATTGGGGAATATCGGTCGGTTGCATGAATGATTGCGTGGAATGACGATGCCTCGCGCTTCGATAGGTCTGAACGCGGTGCCGGTTCGGTCGTGCCTTGTCAGCGCGACGGAGCAAACGCGTACATGGCGGGATGTCCGGCCGGTAGCCACTGCTCGTAGTTGTCGCTCAGCGCGGCTTCGATATAGCCCGCCAGGCGCTGCGGCGACGCGGGCGCGTCGAGGGGAAGCGGCTCGAATATGCGCGCTTCGAAGCGGCCGCGCGCGAAGCGAAGAGAGAACGGCAGCAGCACGGCGCCGAAGCTTTCGCCCATGCGGAAAACGCCGTTATGAATGCGGGCGCTCTTGCCGAACATGGTGACTTCGACCGTCTCCATCGGATAACGGTGCATGGTGAACGGCGGCACGTCGCTGAAAAGGACCGCCACGCCGTCGCGCTTGAGCGAGCGCGCCACGCGCACGCCGAGTCCGTTGCGATTCGCGTCGCCATACGTGTAAAGAACCTTGATGCCGGGAATCAGCGCGTGGTCATCGCCGTATTGATTGCGCGGCACGCCGGAAACCACCGACATGGATTGCAGCCCGAGCAGCCCCGCCATGCGCTCGACGATATAAATGTTTGCGTATTGCGACACGAAATGAAACGGCGAGATAAATACCGGCCGCGTGGGCGCTTCGTGTTTTAGCGTTTTCACCACCGTGACAAGGTTTTTCGCGATGGCATCGAGATCCGCCCATGCTTCGCTCCTGCGGATATCCCGCCCGAAATAAATCCGCTGATCGACCAGTTTTTCGACTTGCGCGCCAAAGCGCGCCCGGACTGCGCGATTTTCCGGCAAGCCGATGACTGCGCTGCCGATTTCCGCGCGGATTTCCCCGTTCGCCCGGCAGTTAGCGTCAAACAGGCTGCGCACGATCCATGATGAAAGCGCAAGTGTTTCCACCGCGTTCATCGGAATTCGACCGACGATACAACGCCGCATGCGATGCTTTTGCAACGCGAGCCATTTCTTAAGCGTCGGACGAAGGGCAGACATGAGTAACTTTCTTGAAATAACTGCGGGGCGGGTCCGTGGCCCCGCCCCATTTAAGCTATTGCTCGCCGGCAGCAGCGCCGGATAGCAACGCGCCCATTATGCGAATCGCTTCGTCTTACTTTCCTTGGATGTAAATGACGACCGTCGTCTTCGCCGACGACTGGCTGCTTGCCTTGTGGCAGCCGCCAGCCAGCGATGCTTGAGCCAATGCGTTGCGTTCGATTTTCTGCATTTCAGTTTCCTCCTGCAAAATTGCTAAATAAGAGTCGCGCCGACTGAAAATCGGCCGACCCAACAATCAGCCCTTTAGTATCAGGGCTTTATCAGGAAATATTTACTTATCCTGAGTGCGCAATCTTAGATAGCTTCGCCATGTCGGTAAACCGCGAAAATTCCGAAAGACACGACAAAAGGCATATTTAGGCAGTGTTTCGCTTGAAACCGTCAGCTTATTAATGTATTCGTAAGCTTAACTACCTTATTCTCATGCAAATCCGCAAACATAATTCCCAGATGACTGTTTAACAACAGCGAATTAACGAGCGCGATGACACGTAATTGGAGCCGTAGTCGACAAATAAAAAGGCCATCCTCAAAAGAGGATGGCCTCGATTCCTACCCGTCCGAATTAGCGAAGGCGGAGTGCGAGAATGGCTTTGTCGTTGGAATTGTTCGAGCCGCCAGACCCGCCGGAGCCGCCCGAGCCGCCCGAGCCGCCCGACGAACCGGCAATCGAGATGCTGACGTGTGTGGACGAAGACGAGCTGCTTGACGCCTTGGCGGTGCCGCCAGCGAGCCCACACTGAGCCAGTGAGTTACGGTCGATTCTTTGCATTTCAGTACCTCTAAGTTTCAACAATCAAGGGACACGGGCGCTGTTGTCGCGCCGCGCGACCCAACTTACCGCAGGGACACCGCGCACCGATATGAGTATTTGCGCGGATATTCTGCATTCCTTTACATCAGTTATACGCGAAGTTCACCGTGGCGCTGGCCGACACTGTGCCGCCTGTCATGGTTCCGAGCCTGTAGAAGCGAGCCACCATCGGGATGGTCATCGCGTTAGTCGCATCGACGGTTCCGAGCGTGGCAGACGTATTGAGGGCGATGGGTGAACCGGTCGTGTCGCCAGAGTTGGCGGCCTTCAACAGCTCCACGCCGACTTGCGCCGCCGTGCCCGTGTTCTTCAGCACGCTTTGCACGGTGTCCGACGTTCCGTTGACGGTCATGGAAACGTTGGTGTTGGCCGCACAGTTGTTCAGCTTGAGATTGAACGGAGTCGGGTTCCTGGTGTCGCCCACGGCGGCGAAGTCTGTCGTTCGCGCGGTCCCGAGCGGAATCGTTTGGCTGACGGACGTCGGATCGACAGTGCAGGTCGGAAGAAGGATCGTACCGGTAAAGGTCAAGGTGGCATCGGCCGCGAATGCCGATGCTGCGCTCGTGAGCCCGAGCACTACGAGCCCGGCTTTCCACTTGTTCATGTTTCATTCTCCTTTGATCTCGGTTGCAGGCTTGCGGGGCGACATGCACGTAATGCTCATGCCGCCGCCGAAGGGGTCACTGATACAGCACCGTCATGGTCATCGTCGAGTTCGCGGGACCTGCGCCGAGCGCGCCCGTGCGGTAATAGCGCGCTTGCATCGGTATCGTGTAATTGCCGCCGTTCGTACTGTCGAACCCGTTCAGCGTCTTATACGTTCCGTACGGAAACACCGCGCCCGAGCTGTCGTAGAGTTGAATGCCCACGCCCGCCGCGCTCGGTGCCCCGCTCAACGCGGCAACGTTGCTGTAGCCGGAGACCAGACCGCTCGAAGGATCGATCCTGTATTGGATGCTGTGTATCTGCCCTGCCAATGTCCCGCTCACGGCCGTCCCGCCAGGACAGTTGTTCAGGCTCAGATTGAACGATGAGACCTTGTTCGGCGCCGGTCCGATGCTCGGCAGGTCCGCCGGTCCCTGAATGCCCATTGGAACCGTGACATCAGGCGTCTGGCACGTCAACACCGTGATGACAACCGGCGTGATATAGAAGTTGATGACCCCGGCCGACGGCACATCGCCCGCTGGCGGCGGCGTGAGCGTCTGCCATGAAAACGCCTGTGCCACCATGCCGGTGGCCGTCCCAGGCGTGATGTCGCCAATCTTGACCAGGGCGACGATCAACTGTCCGCCGTTGTAGATCGTGCCATTGGTATTCCACTGACGGCCGAGCTTGGAAAAGGTGCGCGGGCCGGCGGGCAGGCTGTTGGGAATGACATAGCCGCCCATTGCGATGCCCACGCCCGGCACGTTGGTCGGATACACCTCGAAGTCGACGCCCTGATAATTGGCCGTGTAGACGCTCGGCCCGCCCGTCGTGATGCCCGCCGTTTCAAAGTCCGTTCCCGTGTAGACCTGCCCCGTGACAATGCAGGTCCAGTAATCGTTTTTCGAGGGCGACAGTGACCATGCCGTCAGAATCGATCCGTTCGGCAAGTCACGCGCCACGGCTACCGATGGCGGCAGCGTCAGCGTGAACGAACTGTAGTTGACCGTGCAGCTTGCAGTGGCCCATGCAGACGAAGGCACAAACACCAGCGCAGCGATCCAGCACAACACACACCGCAGCAGCCTGGCTGCGAGCCGATCCATGTTTTTCATTTTGGTTTCCTGACTAATCTAATCTGAATGGCGCTCACTGACAGACAGCGTCCGAAATGCTGATCGAGTTCGGTCTGGACGCATCCGTCACTGCCGGCAACTGGTAACGCACCGCGCAACGCTGCTCGGGTGCATCGCCCCATTTCACGTTCAAGGTGCCGGCGTCGGCCTTCAGACCGGTCGCGATGATGCGGCTACCCTGCGCCACGGTGCCGACGTTGCGTTCCTCTGCGTCGAACACTTCGGAGCCGAACGGCAACGGCTTGCCATCCGCTCGCGAGATGCGCATGACCGCGGGCTTGCCCATGTTTTCCGTCTCGAACTTGAGGCGCACCACCGCACCGGCAGTCGGTGCCGTGCGCTGCACGGTGGACTTCATCGCGATGTTGATCGGCAAGCCCTTCGGGTCCAGTTCGATGTCGTTGTTCGAATATGGCTGCATGCCCGATACGACCGCGTGTCCCCAACGGTCCACGCGCAAGCCCGTGCCGCTGGCGAGGCGCGCGCCGGCCGCGTCGCTCGCTTCGACCACGGCGACCGTATCGCCCATGTTCGGCGTGAACGCGACGCCGTCGCGCCATGCCACCACGCCGCCCGACATGCCCGCGCCGACCTGCGAGTAGTTGCGGCCCGTGCTCGCATTCGCGGTGAGCATCGCGAACGGCGCCACGTATCCGATGTTGCCGCCTGCGCTCGCGGAACTGCTGGCGTGGTTGCCGCCGTCGTTGAGGTTGGCGTTGATGCCGTAGCTGAATGCGTTGTCGACGCCGAGCGTACCCGTGACCGATTGCTGAATGGTCGAACTGCCGTCGGCGGTGTCGTGCTGGAAGTTGGTCGTCGACTGTGGCGCGTGAGCGCCGAATCCGAGCGGAACCGACAGGTTCAGCATGATGCGGTTGTCCCACCGGTTCGTGTTCACCTGGAATTGCCGCACGAACGACGCGCCATACGTCATGCGCTTCCAGCTATTGGTGTAGCCGATCTGCAGTTGCGTGTCGTGATTCGAGCGGTTCCAGTACGTCTGGAAGGAACCCATCGCATAGAGGGAGCCGTACTGCGCGCCCTCGCCGATGCTCTGGTTCAACGTGAACTGAACGCGCGACTTTTGCAGCGCGGTCATGAGACCGGGCTGATGCTCCTCGTTCAGCTGACGCATCATCACGGCGTCGGGCAGCGAGAAGAATCCGCTCGTCGAATAGCGGTATGCAGCAATGGCGATGTTCGTGTTCGTCGGCTCGAACAAACGCGAATAGCTGATCCGCACGCTCGCCCCGTTGCGCGTGCCGTAGCCCTTGAAGCTGGCGATCGCCTGCGTGACGTCGAGACCGAATGCGCCGACGCTCGTGTTGAGCGCAGAGCCGATCATCGTGGCGAGGTACATGTCCGCCGCGCTCACGCCGCCGTACAGCGTCACCAGATTGCTGATGCCGCGCTGCAGCGTGAACTGCGACACGAACGGATGAATGTTGACGTTCGGATCCCGATACTGACCGATGCTCGCGCTATAACGCGTGACGTCCGGGCGCAGCGCATTGACCGCCGCGGCATAAGGCACCGTCGAGATACGCTGAGTGCCGTCCGCCTCCGTGACGATCACGTCGAGGTTGCCGCCGTAACCCGTCGGGTACAGGTCGTCGATCTGGAACGCGCCGGGCGCAACCGTCGTCTCGTAGATGATGTTGCCGTTCTGCCTGACCTGCACGCGCGCATTGCTGTTGGCGATGCCGTGCACCACTGGCGCATAGCCGCGCTGCGACTCAGGCAACATGCGGTCGTCCGTGCCGAGCGTGGCGCCGCGAAGCCCGAAGCTGTCGAACAGCGCGCCGTCTGTGAAGGTGTCCCCGACCGTCAGCTGGCTCTTGATGTCCTTGAACGCACGCTGCGCATACGTCTGCACGCTCTGATAATGCGAGCCGCTGACGCTGTTGTGCGTGAGGTTGCCCTGATAGCGGAAACGCCACGGTCCGACGTTGATGCCGCCGATCAGGCCGAGATATTCCGAATCGTTGCTGAGGCCGCCCGCGGAACTGTGGTACGCGTTCGCGTTGTACTGCAAGGTGCCCGCGGTGATACCGTCGTCCCAGTACTTCGGATCGACGTAGCCGCGCGCCCTGCTGCTCATCGCGATTTGCGGCACGCTTACGTCGAGACGCTGCTCGCCGCCATCGAATGTGGCGATGGCCCCGGGGATCAGCTCGGGCAGCGTCAGGCATGCGCTCCCGGCCGATTCGAGCTTCGCGGCGGATTCCGGCGAAAGCTTGCGCAGATCGACACCGAAGCCTTCGAGCAAATCCGTGGTCACGCACGGCTGAACCACGCCAGGATGCGCCGTGGAATCTCGCACGTCCACGCTGAACTTGCCGCGCCACACGTTGTTGACGTAGGTATCGGTGCGATACGTGCCCGGCAAGACCGGCTGTCCGTTGTTGAAGCGCGAGATGTCCAGCTTCTGGCCGCCGCTCGAATCGAGAAACTGCTCGTTGAACTCCACGGCTGCGGGCTGAGGCGAGGCATCCGCCCAAGCGTGCGCGCTGACGCCCATCGCGGCCAAAGCCTGAAGCGTGAACAGCGTGACAGGTCTCAATCGCGCGCCGGACATATCGGCGCTGCAGTAGTGCGTTTTCATTGAGTTATCCGAAATATTCGAGCAAAGCCGCCCCCCGGCATGCCATGGGGCATGCGCGTTAAGGCATCTTCATGGGGGCATTGTGCGGCGCTATACCGCGCGGGCGTCTGGCAGCCGGCTTGTGCCGGTTCGCGACGTCGCCGATCAGGGCGCGAGGGTGGCGTCGCCGGCCTGCGGTCCGCCGTAATCGTTGATCGCGGTGTAGCGAACTTTCGCACCGGCTGGGGGAAGCTCGCCCTTCAGCGGGAAGGCCTTGCTCTCGCCCGGTCCGACCATGCCGCCGTCAGTGAATTGCGCCGTATGCGCGCCGTCCGTCAGTTCCAGGCGGTCGAAGGACACGTGATACTGCGTGGGGTTATCGGCCACGAGCGCGTTCTTGCCACCTTCGCGCTTCAGATGCCAGACAATGGCTTCGGGCGCGTCGCTTGCCTGGCCCTTCAGCCCTGTCGGGCGATAAAAGAACTTGATGCGTGTGCGGAAGGCGAGTTGCAGTTGATTGGCGCTCGCTTCGTCGCCTGTCGGCTTCGGCGGTATTTCCAGCACATTCAGGTAAAGCACGGATTCGGCGTTCGCCGGCAGAGTCTCGCCGGTCGACATGATGCGCAGGGTCTGCGACTTGCCCGGATCGATGCGCATCATCGGCGGGTTGATCGTGAAAGGCACGTCGATCGTATCCGGCTTGGCGTCCGCATCGCCCTTATCGATCCAGACTTTCGTGAGACCGGGAAGCTTGCCGTTGTTGGTCAGCTTCACGGTGACTTCTGAATCGCTCTGGTTGTACACGACGCGCGTGCCGGCGATGACCACCGAAGCACGGGCCTGCGGGCCAAAGCCCTGGATCACGGCAAGAAGCACTGCAACGGATGCGAGTCGGCTAAACAATTTCATATTGATGAAGAAGCGCCCAAGCGAAGCACGATATCAAGGAGAGGCGGGCTTGCGCCCGCCCTTGCACCGGACCATTCGCGAATGTGCGAAGCGAATGGTCCGCTGTCACGACACCGCTTATTGGTAGTCGATGCTGTACACGACCGACGAGTTCGCCGGACCTGCGGACGTCGCGCCGGTGGCGTAGTAGCGCACGTCGTAGTACAGCGTGGCCGCGCCCGACGCGATGGACGCCGGCTTCGAGTTCTGCAGGTCGCTGGAGTAGCCCGCCTTGATCTGCGATCCGTCCTGGTTCAGCAGTTCCAGCTTGACGTTGCCCGCGCCGCCGGCAGCAACGAGCAGACGGCCATCGGAAGGATCGACCGTGGTGCCCGCCTGATAGAACACCGATGCCTTGCTCGTTGTCGTGACCGGGGAGCACGCGCTCAGCGCGATGCTGTACGAGGTGGTGCCGGCCGTCTGGCCGGAAGCAGTCAGCGTCGAGGTGGAAACGGTCGGCAGCGTGACCGTGAAGTCCTTCGACGAGGTGCCGTTGCCGTTGATCGTGCAGGTGGCGGCCGTGAGCGCGCCATTGAACGTGATGGTTCCATCGGACGCAAATGCGCCGCCGGCAGCAACGCTCAACAGACCAGCGACGACGGCCGAGATTACAGACTTCTTCATTTTCAAAACTCCATGCATTAAAAAATCGGTTTCAAATTTAGAGCGGCGCTGCTTGATACAGAGCAGCAGCGCACCCTCACCTTGAGGCCGGGTAGGTGCATTCGCCCACGGCCGCCACTACATGAGCAGAAGGACGGGTGCGGCCCTCGGATTAGTTCTAGCCCGTCCAGTTGAAAGCACCGGGCCGAATTTTTATTCATTCGGCGTCGAAAGGACATCCCGAGAATTCTTAATTAGTAAGCAATCTTTATTAATTGCCTGAGCGCGAGATCTACCGCGATTTGCTTGCACGAAAGCAGCGTTGTGCTCGAAGGAACAAGAGGAGCGGTCAGCGCGAGTCGGGAAGACTCGTCGCTGACCTCATTGAAACGTGGAAAGGGTTTATCGTCGCGCGAATGGCGCTTTGGATTTTGAATTCAAGCGAATCGGCGGCTTACCCACACGCACCAATCTCCCCGCAAGCGGTGCAGAAATCACATCCGTCCTTACGAATCACCGCATTCGCGCCGCACGTCGCGCATTTACGTCCGTGCATTTGCGCCAGTCCATGGGGATCGACGGGCGCTTCAGCCACGTCCTCGTTCGCGTCCTGCTCGTCTTCGGGCTGCAAGGTGCGCAGAGGCGCCGCCGCCTCGCTGCGCTTGCGCGCGAGCACGCGCGAAGGAACCTGATTACCCTCTGCATCAAGAAAACCTCGTCGATACAGAATCTGCTGGATCGCGTAAGCCAGCGCCGCGACTTCGGAGTCGTGCCAACGTGGACTGCGATGACCGTCGAGCCGCTCGACATCGCCGAGCCGCACTTGTCCCCGATCCCATGACACCTTGCGCATGTCCTGCAACGTGCGCGCCGCGAACCCGCCACGCGCGGCGAGCGAGAGCGAACGCATCGTCGCCGTGATCCACTGCTGCGATTCGTCGCTCTGTCCTGTCGGTATAAAGAATTCAATCGGACGCTCGATGGTCACGTCCTCGCCCGCGATGCGCCCGGTCACTTCGATGAACGACACCGCGAGATACAGCGACTTCTTCCCCGCTTGCGTCAGATATTCGACCTTTTCGATGATCGCGGGCAATTCGCCGCGCGGCCGATGATCGATTGCGATGCGCAGCGGATCGAGGTCGAGTTCGGGATCGGGGGAATCGCTCGGCGTCTCTTGCGGTGTCACCGAAAGCACCGCGCCGAGCGTATCGTTCGGCCGGTAAGTGGCGAGACCCTTGAGCCCGCGCCGCCATGCTTCGAAGTAGAGGTCCTGGAACTTGTCGAACGGATAGTCGGCCGGCACGTTCACCGTCTTCGAGATGGACGTATCCACGAAAGGCTGCACTGCCGCCATCATTTCGAGGTGATCGTGCGCGGACATGTCGAGCGCGTTCACGAAGTAATCGGGCAGCGCGTTCACGTCGCCGCCCATCTCGCGATAAAGACGGTACGCGTGGTCTTCCACCGCGAAGCTCTGCCGCGAGCCGTCCGCCATGCGCTTGGTGCGTTGATATGTCCACGAGAACGCGGGCTCGATGCCGTTCGACGCGTTATCCGCGAACGCGAGGCTTACCGTGCCGGTCGGCGCGATGGAAAGCAGGTGGCTGTTGCGAATGCCGTGCGCGCGAATCGCGCTCGTGATGTCGTCGGGCAGGCGCGATGCGAACGTGCCCTCTTCCAGATAGCGCCGCGCGTCGAAGAGCGGAAAGGCGCCCCGCTCGCGCGCCAGTTGCACGGACGCGCGATACGCCTCGTCGCGCATGGTGCGCGCGACGCGCGCCGCGAAGTCGCGTCCTTCCTGCGAGTCGTATCGCAAGCCGAGCATGACGAGCGTATCGCCGAGCCCCGTGAAGCCCACGCCGATGCGCCGCTTCGCCTGCGCTTCGCGCGCCTGTTCCGGCAGCGGCCATAGCGTCACGTCGAGCACATCGTCGAGAAAGCGGACTTGCGTGCGCGTCGTCACCGCGAGGCCGTCCCAGTCGAAGCCCGGCGCGCCGCCACGCATCTGCGCGAAGGGATCGGACACGAAGCGCGTGAGATTGAGCGGCCCGAGATTGCAGCAGCCATACGCGGGAAGCGGCTGCTCGCCGCACGGATTCGTCGCGCGAATGGCTTCGAGCGCGCGCAGGTTGTTGTCGTCGTTCATGCGCGAAATGAAGACGACGCCCGGCTCCGCGACATCGTAAGTAGAACGCATGATCGTGTCCCAGACCTCGCGCGCCCGCACTTCGCGATACACCCACAGGCCATCTTCGCGCTGCCGGATATCCGCCGATGCGCGTTGCGCCGGCGACGACTCCGCCTTGTGCACGAGTTGCCACACGGCGTCATCGGCGACGGCCTGCATGAATTCGTCCGTCACCGCGACCGATACGTTGAAGTTGTTCCAGCGCCCTTTCGTGTGCTTGGCCGCGATGAATTCGAGCAGGTCCGGATGCGTGCAGTCGAGAATGCCCATTTGCGCGCCGCGACGCGAGCCCGCGCTTTCGACGGTGCGGCACGAGGCATCGAACACGTCCATGTAGCTGCACGGTCCCGATGCCGCCGATCCTGTCGAATGGACGCGCGCGCCACGCGGACGGATTGCCGAAAAGTTATACCCCACGCCGCCGCCTCGCCGCATGGTCTCGGCGGCCTGCAACAGCGCGACGTAGATGCCCGGAAGACTGTTGTCATCGACGCCTTGTATCGCATCGCCGACCGGCTGCACGAAGCAGTTGATGAGCGTGGCATCGATGCCCGCGCCCGCCGCGCTCATGATGCGGCCCGCGCCCAGTGCGCCGCGCTTGAAGTTGTCGACGAACTCGGCTTCGATTTTCGCGCGCTGCTCGGGTGGTTCGGCGAGCGCGACGCCTCGCGCCACGCGTCGATAGATATCGTCGACGCGCGTCTCGTCGCCTTTAGCGTACTTTTCGAGCATGACGTCGATGGAGAATTGCTGCGGAGCGAGAGCGGTGCTGGGATTGTCTTCGGCCATGTCCTGATCCTGTGAAGTGCGCTGGCTCGACACGTTTCTTGTGCCTCGCGCGTTACGCAATGCAGCGCGGTCGATGCAAGCACGATGCCTGACGATAGCGCGATTCGGCCCGGCTCGCCACGGAGCCGCTACACTTGCCGAACTTGTTCGATGACTACCACGACACAACCATCGCATGAATTCGCCGCACCCGCCGCTTTTCGGCATCGCCGGGCGCTCCGGCCAGGGCAAGACCACGTTGATCGAAGCCCTGCTGCCGTGGTTTCGCGCGCAAGGACTCACAGTCAACGTCATCAAGCATAGTCATCATTCCATCGAGCTCGAACCGCCGGGCAAAGACAGTGCACGCTTTCGTCGCGCGGGCGCAAGTGAAGTGCTGATCGCGTCGCCGTATCGCTATGCCATCTTGCACGAACTCAGCAACGAACCCGAGCCGCCGCTCGCGGCGCTTGCCGCGCGGCTTTCGCACGCCGACTTCGTGATCGTGGAAGGTTTCGCGCGCGAAGCCATGCCACGGCTCGAAGTCGTGCGGCCGTCAACGGGCAAGGACCCGCTCTATCTGACCGATGTGGAGATTCTCGCCATCGCAACGGACGACGCCGCCGCGATCGAATCGGCCCTGCCCGTGCTGGCCCTCGATGACATCGAGCGCATCGGCGCGTTCATCTGCTCGACGCTCGGGATTGCGCTGCCTCGCTAAGCGAGCCGCTCGATCAACTCGCGATGCTGCGGATAACGCGCCTTCAGTTCTTCGCAACGAGCAAGCTCGAACTCGCTGAATTCGAATCCCGGCGCGACGGTGCACCCGACGAGCGACGCGCCCGACGCGATGCTGCATTCCGCGGCGAACCAGTCGCCCGCCTGGACGACAGCCTGAAACACCGTGTCGGCGTGCTGCGTCATATCGCCCAGCCGGTGCGTGGTGAGCGCGCCGCGAGCATCGAGCACATGCACGAGGAGCGGATCGCCCGCATGAAAGTGCCAGACTTCGTCGGAGCGTATGCGATGCCACGCCGAATGCGCGCCTTCGCATAGCAAATAGTAGATTGCCGTCGATGCCGAACGCCTTTCACTCGCGCCCTCACGCGTCACGCGCTGCTCTGCACGATACGTCTCACGAAAGTAGCCGCCTTCGGGATGCGGCTGCAAGTCGAGGCGCGTGATGAGGGCTTTGGCATCGAGCAGTGCGGGCATGGCGGTATCCTTTTGCAAGCGTGGTCACGGTTCGCGTATTCTGCATGCTCATGCAACATGAGGCGCACGATGCCATGACTCTTTCTTCGACCTTGCTGCAAGCCATCGCGCCGACAGGCGTGCTGCGCGCATCCCTCAATCTGGGCAATCCCATTCTTGCCCACCGCGATGCTGAAGGCGAGCCCGGCGGCGTATCGGTCGATCTCGCGCGAGAACTGGCGTCGCGGCTCGGCGTGGACGTCGCGTTCGCGGCTTTCGACACCGCGGCGAAATCGGTGGAGACCGTCACGAACGAAGCGGCCGACATCGGCTTCTTCGCGATCGATCCGTCGCGCGGCGCAGGCATTGCCTTCACTGCGCCTTACGTGTTGATCGAAGGCTTCTACCTCGTGCGCGACGACTCGCCGTTGACGCGCAACGACGAAGTGGACCGCGCGGGCAATCGCATCGTCGTCGGCAAGGGCAGCGCGTATGACCTTTTTCTCACGCGCGAGATCAGGCATGCGCAGATCGTTCGCGCGGCGTCGTCGCAAGCGGTCGTCGAGACCTTCCTGCGCGACGGGATCGAAGTGGCTGCGGGCGTCAAGCAGCAACTCGAAGCTGATGCCGCGCGCGCGCCCGGCCTGCGTCTCTTGAACGAACGCTTCATGGTGATTCAGCAGGCGATGGGCTTGCCGAAATCGCGCGGCGAAGCAGCCGCCGACATGCTGCGCGAATTCGTCGAAGACGTGAAGCGCTCTGGTTTCGTCGGCGAAGCACTGGCGCGGCATGGAATCAAGGGCGCATCCGTCGCGCCGGCCGCGAGCGTCTGACATGGGCGACGTGAGCGTGTCCGTCACCGACTGGATCGACGACTCGTTCGAAGACGAAGTCGCGGGCGGGCTCGCCGCGTTCAATGCGGCGCAGCTCGGACCGAGCGGGCACCGGGAACTCGCCGTGTCGCTCTATGTGGACGACGCGTTTGTCGGCGGACTCGCGGGCTTCACCGCGTGGAACTGGCTCTTCGTCAAATGGCTCTGGATACGCGAGGACGCGCGCGGCCGCGGCCTCGCCACGCGCGCTCTCGAAGCGGCGGAAGCGGAAGCGAAAAAGCGCGGCTGCGGCGGCGCGTGGCTGGATACGCTCAATCCGCAGGCGCGCGATCTCTACGCGCGCTGCGGCTATCAGACATTCGGCGAGCTGCCGGGCTTCCACGGCGAACGGTCGCGCTACTTCATGCAGAAGCGCTTCTAGCCCTTATGCGCTCGCATTGAGCAGTTGCGCGACGCGCTGAGTGATCTCGCGGCGCGCCGCCAGCGACGCAGCCTCGTGCTGTCGCACCATCTCGACCACATCTCGGCTTGCGCGGTCAGGATCGCCTGCATCGAAAGGTGGCGCGGGCGCGTATTCCATTGCGAGCTGGATCGCCTTCGCGCCCTGCTCGCCGATGAGTTCCGCCGCGAGCGTCAACGCGAAGTCGATACCCGCCGTAATCCCGCCGCCCGTCAGCACGTTGCCGTCGCGCACCACGCGCCCGCGCACCGGACTCGCGCCGAGTTCGCCGAGCAGCGCGTGATACGCCCAATGCGTCGTCGCGCGCTTGCCGCGGAGCAACCCGGCCGCGCCGAGCACGAGCGCGCCCGTGCATACCGATGTCACATAGCGCGCGCCCGACGCTTGCCGGCGCAGGAAAGCGAGCGTCTCGTCGTCCTCCATCAGCGCGCCGACGCCGCCGCCGCCGGGCACGCACAACACGTCGAGCGCGGGGCAGTCTGCGAATGTCGTGTCCGGCGTGAGCACCATGCCCGCCGTCGATCGCACTGGCTCGCGCGTCTTCCAGATGAGGTGAACCTCGGCGCCGGGCATGTGCGCGAAGACGTCGTAGGGGCCGGTCATGTCGAGTTGCTGCACGCCCGGAAACAGCAACAGGCCGATGTGCAAGGTCATCGCTTTCTCCTTGGTCGATGTGAGTGGACGAACCCATGCTACCCGGCTACGCTATGGCGAAATCGACAGCCAGCCCACGTTTTACGCCACCATGAGCCGCCCAACCGATCCGACGCCGCGCGACGTCGACGTACTCGCCTTTCCAGACGTGCAACTGCTCGATGTCGCCGGGCCGCTGCAAGTGTTCGCGTCTGCGAACGAGCTGGCCGTGGCGGCGGGCATGCCGCGGCCGTACCGCGCGCGGGTGGTCATGCCCGGCGCGGCGGCGACGGCTTCGGCGGGCCTCGGCCTCGTCGGCCATCCGCTGCCGGCGGCCGACGCGCCGTGCGACACGCTGATCGTCGCTGGCGGCTGGGGCGTGCACGGCGCGGTGCGCGACACGGCGCTCGTCGACTGGCTGCGCGAGCGCGCGAGGCACGCGCGCCGCACGGCGTCCGTATGTACCGGCGCGTTTCTGCTCGCGGCAGCGGGCCTGCTGAACGAGCGCCGCGCCGTCACGCACTGGACCCGCTGCGACGAGCTTGCCGCGCGCTTTCCGGCTGTGCGCGTGGAGTCGGATCCCATCTTCATTCGCGACGGCGCTGTCTGGACGTCGGCCGGCGTGACGGCGGGCATCGATCTGGCGCTGGCGCTCGTCGAAGAAGATCTCGGGCGCGCGCTCGCGCTCGACGTGGCGCGTCATCTTGTCGTGTTCCTGAAGCGTCCCGGCGGGCAGGCGCAGTTCAGCGCCGCGCTGTCGTTGCAGAAAGCGGGCGACCGCTTCGGCGAGCTCCACGCGTGGATCGCCGAGAATCTGGCGGCGGATCTCTCCGTGGCGACGCTCGCCGCGCGCGTCGGCATGAGCGAGCGCAGCTTCGTGCGCCATTACCGCGCGCAAACCGGCGTGACGCCGGCGCGCTCCATCGAACGGATGCGGCTGGAAGCCGCGCGGCGTCTTCTGGGCGATACCGCGCTGCCCGTCAAGCGCGTGGCGGCGCGTTGCGGCTTCGGCACCGAGGAAACCATGCGGCGCGGCTTCCTGCGCTCGCTCGGCGTGTCGCCGCAGGCTTACCGCGAACGTTTTGCAGCAAGCGGCGCGTCCGCTGGCTGACGAGCTTTTGCACGATTTTTTTCGGTGAAGCTCAAGCCTGTATGCTGGCTGCCGTTAGCCCGGTAAGAGCGAATGCTCGAAAAAGTGCGGACCGCCGGCTCGGCGGTCAACGAAATCCGAATGGCCTGGAGCGCCGATGAGTGTGTTTTCCGCGTACAACGCGCCCGTTTCGACGCCCGGCGCGCCCGGAACCGACGTGCCCGATGCCGACTCGATCGAAGCGTTGCTGCGCGACGCCGCCGCGATGGGCTGCGGGCAGGCGTGGGCGTGGTATCGCGCGGGTGAGCAATTGCATCTCGCGCGCCGTGGCGACGCCCCGCTCGTCTGGCCGCGCAGCATCCCCGAGGAGCGGCTGGAGGGCCTGTGCGCCGCGCATGGCTGGCACCGCTGGCCGACGGGCCGCGGCGAAGGCGTGCTCGGCTGGCTGCTCGCGCCGCTCGCGCAACGCGACGACGCCGATCTCGCCGAGCTCGCGCGGCGACTGGGCGAGCGGGTGCAGTCCGACGCCCTCGCGCGCGCGCAGCTCACGCAGCGCGTGCTGTACGAAATTGCCTATCTGGCGAGTTCGGTGCCGGACCGCGCCGGGTTTCTGCGCTGCGTGCACGAGCGCCTCGGCACGCTGATCGACGCGGAAAACTTTTATCTCGCGCTGTACGACCGCAAGACCGGCAAGATTACGTACCCGTATTACGTGGACGTGATCGACAAGGACGTCGTCGAGGCCGACAACTTCGATATTCTCGACCCCGATCATCTCTCGATGACAGGCCGCGTGCTGACGAGCGGCAAGCCGCTCTTCGTGACCACGGCGGACATTACCGCGGCAGAGCGCGAAGGACGCTTCTACTGCCTGGGCGACCGCCCCGAGTTCTGGATGGGCGCGCCGCTGAAGAACGCGTCCGACGAAGTGTTCGGCATGCTCGCGATGCAGGTCTACGACGTATCGCGCATCTATACGGCGGAAGATCGCGCGCTTTTTCTCGTGGTGGCACGGCATGTCGCGATGGCGCTCGACCGCATCCTGCATCGCGCGGATCTCGAAGAAAAGGTCGCGCGCCGCACGTCCGAACTGTCGCAACTGAACGCCGCGCTGCGTCATGGCATTGCGGAGCGCGAGCGCTCCGAGCATCTTCAGGCGGCGCTCTATCAGATCGCGGAACTGTCGAGCCGGCCCGGCGACACGATGGAGTTCTTTCGCAGTCTGCACGGCATCGTCGGCGAACTGCTGTATGCGCGCAACTTCTATATCGCGCTGTACGAGACGGAAACCGACGAGGTGTCGTTCCCGTATTACGTGGACGAGATCGTGCACGAACGCCCCGATCCGCGACGCGGCCGGCGCGGGTTGACGGAATACGTGATCCGCGAGCGTCGCCCGCGGCTGATCGATCATCAGGAAGCGGTGCGGCTCATCAGCGAAGGCGCGTTCGAGGCAGACAGCGATTCGGTGCGGCTGCGCTCGTGGCTCGGCATTCCGCTTTTCGACGGCGATGTCGTGCGCGGCGTGCTGGCCGTGCAAAGCTATTCGCCGCTCGTCCGTTACTCGCTGCGCGATCAGGAACTGCTGACCTTCGTGTCGCGCCATATCGACACGGCTCTCTCGCGCCGTCGCGACGCCGAAGCGTTGCACGCCGCGAATCTCGAACTCGAAGCGCGCGTGCAGGCGCGCACGCGCGAACTCGACCAGGTGAATGCGCGCCTCGTTCATGAGAATTCGCATGACTCGCTCACGGGCTTGCCTAACCGAAGCTATCTGATGCAGCGGCTTCAGGGCGCGTGGAACGACTATCGGGCGCGCGGGCACGATCTTTCAGTGATGTTCATCGACCTCGACCGCTTCAAGGTCGTGAACGACAGCCTCGGTCATCATTTCGGCGACATGCTGCTCGTGCAGGCCGCCGCGCGACTCGGCGCCTGCGTGCGCGCCTCGGATCTGCTCGCGCGTCTGGGCGGCGACGAGTTCGCCATTCTTTCGCCGAATGCGGTCATTCAGGATGCCGTCTCCATCGCGAAGCGCATTCTCGCGGCCTTCGATCTGCCGTTTCATATCGAAGAGCACGTGGTGTTTTCGTCGTGCAGTATCGGCATCGTCAGCGCGGACAGTCAGTTTCATACCGAGCCCGCCGATCTCCTGCGCGACGCCGATACCGCGATGTATCGCGTGAAAAACGCGGGACGCGACAGCTTCGTCGTGTTCAATCAGGAATTGCGCCGGCAAGTGTCCGATCAGGTGGAACGCGAAGGCGCGTTGCGCAATGCAATGAAACGCGACGATGAATTGCTGCCCTATTTCCAGCCGATCGTCGACGTGAAAAGCGGTGAAGTGGTGGCGCTCGAAGCACTGATTCGCTGGCGGCAGGCGGATGGACGCATCGTGGGGCCGGGGGAATTCCTGCCTGCGGTGGAAGGACTGCGGCTCATCGGCCGACTCGATCTCTACATGCTCGAACGCGTCGCGGCCATTCTCTCGAACGAGCGTTTCGTCCACTGGCCGCCGGTCCACGTGAACTGTTCGAGCTATAGCATGACGCGTCCCGAGTTCGCCGACGACGTGCTCGCGCTATTGCGGCGCTATCGCGTGTCGCCGTCGCGCGTGTGCCTCGAATTGACCGAGGGCGCGCTCGTCGCCGAACCGGATCTCGCGCGGCGTACGATGCAGCGGCTGGCGGATAACGGCATGTCAGTCGTGCTCGACGATTTCGGCTCGGGCTTCTCGTCGCTCAGTTACGTGCACCAATATCAGTTCAGCGGCCTGAAGATCGACAAGTCCTTCATTCTCGAACTGACGCGCAGCCCGCGCAGCCGCGCTATCGTGCGGGCGATCGTGCGCATGGCCGAATCACTCGACCTGACGCTCGTCGCCGAAGGCGTCGAAGACGCGGCAACCCTCGCGGTCCTGCGCGACATGGGCGCCGCGCAGGCGCAAGGCTATTTCTTCGACAAGCCATTGCCGCTCGAAGCCTTGACGCGCGAATCGCTCGCGCCGCGCTCGACGACGCACTCGCTGCTCTGATCGCGACAGGCGATCAGGGCATGCCGCCGAGCGACGGCGAAATGATGCTGCCCGGCTCGCCCTCTGCCGGACCGCCTGTCGTCGTCGCGGCGCGCGTGGAGACAGGCGCGTGATGGCGCATGCAGGTGTCGAGCGTGTCGCTTCCCAGACATTGCTGAAACGCGTCTGCTGTGTCTTTGCCATCGAACGTATAGATGGTCTCTTCGACCTTGATCTCGGTATCGGAGAGTCGCTCCGCGGAAATAGTCATGCGCGTGTCCTCCTTCTGACGTTTGTTATGGGTGACATAGCATCCCTCGCGCCCGGGACAAGCCTGCACGGGTATGGGCGTTGCTGCCCTTTAGACGTTGCAGATCAACTGGAAAGGAGGCGCTATGTCACAACATCCCGCGCAGTCGCAGGACCAACGGCATCTGGACGAGCCGGGGCCGGACGCCATCGCGCGCGCGCTCAAGGGCGCGGAATATCCGATGCACAAGGAAAAGCTGATGGCGCTGGCGAAAAGTAACGGCGCGGACGGTGAAGTGCTGGCCGTGCTCAGAAAGATAGCCGACCGCAATTACGACAGTGACTCCGCCGTGCTGCGCGAAGCGGCGCGCGCCGAATGAATCATCGTACGAGGCAATTCATGGCTGAAACCCCAAAAGCACCTGATACACGCGACAAATCGCACGCGCCCGGTGGCAATGAACTGAACAATATTCCACCCGAGGATGTCGACAGGGTTATCCCGCGTCCCGGCGAGATGATGGAACGCGATGAAGCGACCGACCCTGACAAGATCAGTACGAACCCTGACGATTCCGGAAGCCGACCCCGGCCGCTATGACGCTATAAATAAATTAAATGAATGCCGAGGCAATTTCCAATGATGCAGCCGGCAAAGTCGCGCTAGGATGAGAGAGCGTCGATTTGAGCGCCTCGCTGCACGCGCTCAGGAAAACAACCGCGCAACGGCTCGGCATCCGTCGGCCGCTCAATGCACAAGGAGGCTCTATGAAGTGGGAAACCCCTAGCTTCACCGATATGCGCTTTGGCTTTGAAATCACGATGTACATTGCCACGCGTTGATCGGCAAATCCGCATGAAGCAAAGCGGCCGCGATGAGCGGCCGCTTTGCTTTTGCGCTGCTACTTGCGTTTATTGCTTTGCAGACTAGTTGCCGCGCGGCGGCACGTCCTGTCCCGGCGATGCCGCGACGTCGCTAACCTGTCCGCCTCTTCCTGCCGGTTCCGGACGATTGCCCGAGCCAAGCGGCACTTCCGCTGTCTGATGCGGCTGCTGATCCAGACGACGATTCTCCGGTTCGACTTCGCCCGCATTCGGCTGGCGCACGCCCTGATGCGGATCGCCGCCCGTCGCGGCGCCCGGTCCCGGAAGATTGCCGAACGAACCGCCGCCGGTGGCTCCGCTGCCGGCATCGCCGAGCGGCTTGTCAGTGCTGCCCGGTCCTTCGATACGATCGTTGTTACTCATCGCTAGCCTCCTTTGCTCAGGTACAAGAGGTTCAGCAACGCGCATTCCACGCCTTTGCGGACGAAGGTTCGGCAATTGCTATCAGCTTCCGAAAGTTTCGGAGAACGCATTCCCATGATTCCGTTCGAGCCTGCTCGCGTGCGCGCCGCCACGGCCTCGTCACCGAGCGCCTCCGCGTAAGGTCCTCATGGCGACGACCCCGCAACCCGGCGTAGAGCCCGATCAGACACCGGACACGCTCGACGCTTGTCATCGGTGCGCGCTGTACAAGGATGCAACGCAAGCGGTTCCTGGCGCCGGTCCACGCCATGCGCCGCTGATGATCGTCGGCGAACAACCGGGCGATCAGGAAGATTTGCAAGGCAAGCCCTTCGTCGGTCCGGCGGGCGCCATGCTGGACCGCGCGCTCGAAGAAGCAGGCGTCGCGCGCAAGGAAGTCTATGTGACGAATGCCGTCAAACACTTCAAATGGGAACCGCGCGGCAAGCGCCGCATGCACAAGACACCGGCCCAGCGCGAGATCGACGCGTGCCACTACTGGATCGACCGCGAGACGGCCGACATCGACCCGAAGGTGATCGTCGCACTGGGCGCGACCGCGCTCAAGTCGGTGCTGCGCGATTCGAAGGCCAAGCTGCAAGCGTCGATGGGGCATCCTATCGAGCACGAAGGGCGCGCGATCGTCGCCACGTATCACCCGTCGTATGTATTGCGCGCGCCCGATCCGGAGACGCGCCATGCCGCTTATCAGGCTATCGTCGATGCGCTGCGGGAAGCGCATCGGCTGATAAAAAATAAACGTTGATGGAGGAACCGTCATGCCGACGGAACGCAAGACCAAGAAGACCGAAGGACGCGCGGGCAAAGCGGGTTCGGGCAAGCGCAGCACCACACGGCAGCGCCATACGCTCGCGAGCGATCACAAGAAATCCGGAAGCAAGAAAGCGAAGTCCGCCAATTCGACGCACCGCTGGTCGCATCATGTGATGGAAACGAGCGACGCGATGGATCTCCAGCGCGATATCTTCAAGAACGGCAACGCCGAAGAGATCGCGCAGTCGCTCAAACGCTCGTCGACCGAAAGCACGCGGCGCAAGGGCACGCCGTTTCAGTCGGCCATGTCGATGCTCAATTTCTATATCAATCGCGCGGGGCGCAACTTGCCGAAGACGCGGCGCAATACGCTTGAGCAAGCGAAGAGGCATTTGCGCGAGGCATTCGGTCGAAAGCTCTGAAGGCCGACGAACGCCTTTGCGCGCTGCTGCGGAATAGTCTTTGCTTCTCGCCAAGGCACACCCACCCAGGAGACAGTCATGGCGCAAGAACCTCCTCTCAGTCCAGGCGATGAAGCCGAACCGGGCGCACCCGGCACCGGCGAAGACATCTGTCCCGACTGCAACGGCACAGGCAAGCAAGACGGCGGCGATTGTCCCACTTGCGACGGCACGGGAAAGATCGTGCAGGGCATCGGCGGGGGCTGATGCATGGCGCTTCCCGACGCGCGCAAGTGCCTCTGCGTCACGCTCGTCGCGATGCTGACCGTCTCGTGCAGCATCGCGCTCGCGGATGACTATCCGACCGACTTCGGGCCCGATCCCGCGCTTCCCGCGCCGCGCCGTGCGTTGTTGCCGACCGTGAACATCGCGCCCGCGAAGCAGTGGGCGGAAGGTCAGAAGCCGATATCGCCTGCAGGCTTCGATGTAACCGCCTTCGCGTCCGGACTCGATCATCCGCGCTGGATCATCACGCTGCCGAACGGCGACGTCCTCGTTGCCGAGAGCAATGCCCCCGCCGAGCACGACGAGAATTCGGGCATCAAGGGCGCCGTCATGAAGAAGGTGATGAAGCGCGCGGGCGCGGGCATGGCGAGTCCCGACCGGATCGTGTTGTTGCGCGATGCCGACGGCGACGGCGTCGCGGAGACGCGGACCGTATTCATCGATCATTTGCATTCGCCCTTCGGCATGGCGCTGGTCGGAGATGATCTCTATGTCGCCGATACCGATGCCGTGCTGCGCTTCAAGTATCGGACAGGCGAAACGACCATCGAATCGACGGGCGAGAAATTCATCGACCTGCCCGCCGGACCAATCAACCATCACTGGACCAAGAACATCATCGCGAGTCCGGATGGCAAGCGGCTGTACGTGACGGTCGGCTCGAACAGCAATGCCGCGGAGAACGGCATCGAAGCGGAGAACGGGCGCGCGGCCATCATGGAAGTGGATATCGCGAGTAGACAGACCCGTCTCTATGCAACCGGGCTTCGCAATCCGAACGGAATGTCGTGGCAGCCGCAAACCGGCGCATTATGGACGGCCGTGAATGAGCGCGATGAACTCGGCAACGAGCTTGTCCCCGATTACATGACCGCGGTGAAGGACGGTGCATTCTATGGCTGGCCTTATAGCTATTACGGCCAGCATGTGGATGATCGCGTCAAGCCGCAACGCACGGATTTGGTCGAGTCGGCCACCGTGCCTGACTATGCGCTCGGCGCGCATACGGCCTCGCTCGGTCTCGCGTTCTACGACGCGAAAGCCTTCCCGCAGCACTACTGGAACGGCGCCTTCATTGGTCAGCACGGGTCATGGAATCGCAAGCCGAGAAGCGGTTATAAGGTGATATTCGTGCCGTTCCAGGATGGCAAGCCCTCGGGTCCGCCCGAAGATATTCTGACCGGATTTCTTTCGGCGGACGGGCACGCGCTGGGGCGTCCCGTCGGCGTCGCCGTGGACCACGCAGGCAGCCTGCTGGTCGCCGACGATGTCGGCAATACGGTATGGCGGCTCGCGCCCGGATCGAAATAACATGGCCGCCCGCAAATCCGCATCGAAGGCAAGCGCTGCTCCGAAGACGAGTCTCTTCGCGCTTGCTGAAAGGCAGATCGTCGGTCTATACGATGCAGGCGTGCTGTCGCCTGCGGTGCTGCAACATGTGATCGCAGCGTATGCCGGGAGCAGCATCGACTGGACGGAAGCCGGCACGCTGCATACCGTCGACGATCACACCGTGCAGGAAGCAGTCGTGCTCATCATGATGCCGGGCCGCGCGATCAAGTCCGCGCAGAAGGACTTCGTCTCCGTCATGGAGCATCTTGCAGGCGCCGGGCAAGCGACCGCCGCGGCCGCGCAAGACGACGCGGAAGCAGACGCTGAAGCCACCGACGACGAAGACCTGCTCGATCAACTCGGCGGCAAGCGCACGAATGCGCGCCGCGCCAAAGCCTCGGCCGACGACGAAGCGTCGACAGAAGAGCGCCGGTCGTTCAATCCTCTCGTCGGCGCGCGTCCCGTGCCCAAGCACAAGTAACGTCCACTCAGTGCGGCACGCCGTCCGTGATGAGATCGCGTAGGTCGTCCATGTCGAAAGGCTTCGCGAGAATCGGCACGCCGAGATGCTTCGCGCGCTCGATCTCGTCGGCATAGCCTGTCATCAGCACGAGCTTCTGCGAAGGCAGCCGCTTCGTGATCTGCTCCGCGAGGTCGATGCCGTTCATCTTGCCGGGCATCTGCACGTCGGAGAGCACGAGATCGAAGCTGTAGCCCTCGCCCATGAGCGCGAACGCCGCATCCGCGCTTTCCTCGTGATGCACGGTGCACCCGAAGACTTCCAGCACCGCCATGACGCCCGCCGCGACGTCGGTGTTGTCTTCCACGAGCAGCACCGACATGCCTCGGAACGGATGGTCGTCGTCCGCGACTCGCGGCGGTTTGGCGGGCGTCTTCTCGACCTCGACGGGCTTGGCGGCAGGCGCCGTCGCCGGACCGTGATGCCTCGGCAGATAGAGCCGAACCGTGGTGCCCGCGCCCGGCACGCTCGTGATGCGCGCGCTGCCGCCCGCCTGTTCGCATGCGGCCAGCACTTGCGAGAGTCCGAGGCCCGTGCCCGCTCCGCGTACCTTGGTCGTGAAGAGCGGTTCGAACGCGCGGCGCAGCACGGCTTCGCTCATGCCTTCGCCGTTGTCCGTCACGGAAATAAGCACGTATTCGCCATCGGGCAGGTCAGTTTCCGCGCCACGCAGGCGCGCGTTCTGACAACGAATGACGATGCGCCCGCCGTGCGGCATCGCTTCGCTTGCGTTCGCGACGATATTGACGAGCGCCAGTTCGAGTTCCACGGCATCGGCCATGATGGGCCACACGTCCGCTGAGAACTCGACCGTCAACGAGACCGACGGATGCACCGCGCGCTTCACGATTTCGAGCATGCTTCTGATCCACGCGGCGGGGTCGATGACTTCCTGCTTCAGCGGATGCTTGCGCGCGACGCTCATCAGCCGCCGCGCGAGCGACTCCGCGCCGGCCGTCGCGCGTTCCACCGCGAGCACTTCGCTCTCCACATCGTTGAAATGCTTGCGCCGTGCAAGGGCCATGTTCGCCGACACGACCATCAGCAGGTTATTGAAATCGTGCGCGACGTTCGCCACCAGATTGCCGAGCGCGCCCATGCGCCGCAACTGCCGCGTCGATGCTTCGACGGACAGCCTCGTCGCGACTTCCGCCTGCCAGCGTTCCCACGCGACGCGCTCCGCGTCGAGCCGGCGAATGGAGAACGCGATGAGAAGCCATACGGCCATGCATGGCAGCGCCGCGATCGCTGCGACGAGCGCGAGGTTCTGCCGCCACTGCGCCCGCACGACCGACGTCGCATAGCCGGTCGCGACATAGAGCGGAAAATCGCCGACACGCCGGTAGGCAAGCACACGCTCGACGTGATCGATGGTCGATGTCATGCGCACGCGTCCGAAAAGCTCGTTGTTGCGGAACGCGTCTGTGAACGGCGTGTTGTTCGCGGCTTGCGACGACGCGGGGCCGGGGCTCGGCGGATAGCGCACGAGAATGCCGCCATCGCGCCGATACAGACCGATCACGAGCGCTGAGTCGCCCGCTGCGATCTCGCGATAGAAGTCGACGAAATAATCGCGCTTCAGGGCAATCGACACGACGCCGAGAAACTGCCCGTTGTGGCCGATGCGCCCCATGGTCGTCGTGAAGACGTCCGTTTGCGCCACCTTGCCGCGCAACGGCATCGAGAAATAGGTGACGGGCGCGAACGCGCGGGCCGAAAGAAAGTCGTCGCGCGCGGCAATCGACACCTCCGGCGCGGGATACCGGCGGCTGTTCACGAGCAGCGCGCCGTTCGCGCCGAAGACCGAAATGGCGGCGACCTGCGCGAGCGTGCCGCTCATGTCGTCGAGCGCGCGATGCAAGGCTTCCTCGCGCATTTTGATGTCCGCGTCGTCACTGTCGCCCAGCATATCGACGACGCGCGTCTCCAGTTGCTGGTTGAGGTCCAGCACTTTGAGCGCGTGTTCGTTCGCCACGCGCGCGAGCCGCTCGGTCAAGTCGCCGGCTTCGGCGAATCGCCGCTGATAGTCGTAATAGCCGTAGATGCCGAGACAGGCGAGCGGAACGGCGATGGACGCGGCCAGGACAAGCAGCAGCACGCGTCGCGTCAACGAGAAGTTGCGCAACGGGAGCGGCAAATCGAAGGAACCGGTCTCTGTAGGATTCAAGCTCTCGGCCTTGTTGGGGATCGGCCGGTATATCGTAACCGGCCAGCACGCATCGGCATAGCAAGCCGACCGTGACCGGGCCGCGATTCTCGTCAATCGAAGGTTCTGCGTCAATCAGGCAAAGCACGCGTCGCTTTGCCGGTTCGGCGCCGGTCTTGTCGGAGCGGTCGCTTTCAGCGAAGCGCGTGCCCGGGCTCTTGCACCGGCTTTGCACCGGTTTTGCGCCGGCTCGCGAAAGTTGCTAATCCGGCCGGCGGCGGCATGCAAAATGCCTGTAGGGTGCATCTTGCATGCAAACCGGCGCTAACGGCCGGAGGGCGGATTGCCGGTTCAGCCGGCCATTTCTCGATCCGGCGTCGACGAAATGCGATGGATCGCCAGGTCCGCGCCGTTGAACTCGTCCTCGCGATCGAGGCGCAGTCCCACCGTCATCTTGATGACGCCGTAGACGGCAGCGCCGCCCGCGAGCGCGAGCAAGACCGCGCCAACGGTGCCGATGCACTGCGACCCCATCGACACGCCGCCGATCCCGCCGAACGCCTTCTGCCCGAACACGCCTGCCGCAATGCCGCCCCACGCGCCGCAGAGACCATGCAGCGGCCAGACGCCGAGCACGTCGTCGATCCGCCAGCGGTTCTGAACACAGGTGAACATCTGCACGAACAACACGCCCGCCACCGCCCCGACGATCAACGCCCCGAGCGGATGCATCACGTCGGATCCGGCACATACCGCGACCAGTCCGGCCAGCGGGCCGTTGTACGCAAAGCCCGGATCGTTACGCCCCGCGACCCACGCGGCGAGCGTGCCGCCGACCATCGCCATCAGTGAATTCACCGCAACCAGACCGCTGATCTTGTCGACCGTCTGCGCGCTCATCACGTTGAAGCCGAACCAGCCGACCGCGAGCACCCACGCGCCGAGCGCGAGAAAAGGAATGCTCGACGGCGGGTGTGCGGCGATGCGTCCATCCTTGTGATAACGGCCGTGGCGCGGCCCGAGCAGCAGCACCGCCGGCAACGCGACCCAGCCGCCGAACGCATGCACGACGACGGAACCCGCGAAGTCGTGAAACGGCGCACCGAATGCCTGCGTGAGCCACGTCTGAACGCCGAACCGGTCGTTCCACGCGATGCCTTCGAGCAGCGGATAAATGAACCCGACGATCACGCAGGTCGCGAATAGCTGCGGGTTGAACTTCGAACGCTCGGCAATGCCTCCCGACACGATCGCCGGCACCGCCGCCGCGAACGTCAAGAGGAAGAAGAAGCGCACGAGCGCATAGCCGTTGTGCTGCGCGAGAACGTCGGCTCCGTGCATGAACTGCACGCCATACGCAATGTTGTAGCCGATGAAGAAGTACGCGAGCGTGGATACGGCGAAGTCCACGAGGATCTTGACGAGCGCGTTCACCTGATTCTCGCGCCTGACGGTTCCCAATTCGAGGAACGCGAAACCTGCGTGCATGGCAAGCACCATGGCGGCGCCCAGCAAGAGGAACAGGGTGTCAGTACCGGATTGAAGTGCCTGCATATCGGCGGACGTCTCAAAAAAACGCCGACAGGTGCAATATCCGGGCCATCCGCGCAATTTGTGTGCAGTGAGGTGCGCGGAAGCTGTGCGGACGCTTCCGAACAGTGCAGGCCGCGTCATCCCCGGAACGCTTTCATCCCATCTTGGTGCACCTTCCCTTTCGATGCGCATTTTTTGTGCATTCTGCACGCTGAATGGTGCATGCAAGATGCAAAACAAGTCGCGCCGAGTTCCCACGTGAAACGAACAGGTACTTACAAAATCTTGTCACATTGTGTAATGATACTGATTCTCATTTAGCGCCGCAGATTCGCGGATGCAGGTGAAGCATGACGATGCGGACAGCCGGTCCCTCGTCGTTCCGAACTCACTAACAAAATATCGGGGAACGATATGCTGAGGAAAACGCCGCTCGCCGCGGCCCTGGTCAGTATGGCTGCCATGCCGATGGCCGCGCCGCTTTACGCGCAAACGGCAACAGAAAACACGCGAGCCGCCGCCTCCGTTCAGAGCAGTTCCGCAGACAGCATCAACGGCGCCGCAAGCGCGAACGCAGATTCCGCTTCGGCCGCGCCTGAAACTGCCGCCCTGCCCGCCGTCAAGGTGACGGGACAAAGCGACACGTCGCGCGACTTCCAGCCCGAAGTATCGAGCGTCGGTGCAAAAGTCCCCGCCGCATTGCGCGACATCCCGCAAGCAGTCGTCGTCGTGCCGAAGGCCGTTCTGCAGTCGCAGGCGGTCAGTTCGTTCTCGGACGCGCTGCGCAACGTGCCGGGCGTCACGCTCGGCGCAGCGGAAGGCGGCCAGATCGGCAATAACATCAACTTGCGCGGCTTCACCGCGCGCACCGATATCTATCTCGACGGCTTTCGCGACCGCGGCCAGTACTATCGCGACACGTTCAACCTCGAATCCATCGACGTGCTGTACGGGCCGTCGTCCCTGTACTTCGGGCGCGGCTCGACAGGCGGCGTCATCAATCAGGTGAGCAAGCAGCCGGAACTGAAGCCGCGCGCCGATGTATCCGTGCAAGCGGGCACGCACGACCGCTACCGCACGACCGTCGATATCAATCAGCCGATGACTGAGACTTCCGCGTTTCGCATCAACGCGTTCGGTCAGGACCTGGGCTCGACCCGCGATCAGATGAAGAGCAAGGACTACGGCGTCGCGCCGGAAGTGAAGTTCGGCATCGGCACGCCGACGCAAGTGACCCTATCCGCCCTCATTCAGCACAATCGCGATCAGCCCGACTACGGCATTCCGCCGCTCAACGGGCATCCTGCGCCGGTCGATACGAAGACCTTCTACGGCTTCACCGACGACCGCACGATCCAGGACGTGCAAACGCTCAACGCGCGAGTGGAGCATCGCTTCAACGATGTCTTCACGCTGCGCAATCAAACGCAATTCAGTCACTACAGCACCGAAGCGCGCGCGACGAACGCGGCCGCCGTGTTGACCGGGCCGCTCGGCACATCCACTGCGTTGACGAACGGAAACTACACGACATTACCGCTCTCTTCGCTTTACGTACGGCTGCAAGGTAAGGACCGCAATATCAACGACCACTCGGTCTACAACACGACCGACTTCGAAGGCAAGTTCGCGACAGGCTTCCTCAAGCACGACATGCTCGTCGGCGTCGATCTGAGCCACGAGACCTATAGCAATCAGAGCTTCACCGCGACCACCCCGGGTCTGCCGTCCAATACGCTAGCGATCGTGCCGCTCGTCGACCCGACCTATACGACGCGTCCGTCGAATTATCGGGAGGTCGCCACCAATCTCGCCGAGTCCAGCGCGAACGGCATCGGGCTCTATCTCAACGACACCATTTCCTTCGGCGAACATTGGAAGTGGATCGGCGGCGTGCGCTGGGATCGCTATGAAGCATCGATTCATAACTCGATCAACGCACCGGGTTATGCCACGCAGACGAACTACTTCACGAGCGTGCGCACCGGCATCGTGTGGCAGCCGACCGAATGGCAGTCGTATTACGTGTCGTATGGCACGTCGTTCAACCCGTCGCTCGAAGCCCTCACGCTTACCAACAACCAGCAGAACACGCCGCCAGAGAAGAACCGTTCGTATGAGATCGGCTCGAAGTGGGACCTGCTGAACGGCGGGCTTTCGGTGACGCAGTCGCTCTTCAACATCGAGAAAACCAACGCGCGCACGCAGGTCTCCACCGGCGAATACACGCTCGATGGCGATGTGCGCGTGCGAGGTTATCAGCTCGGCGTTGCGGGCCACATCACGAACAAGTGGCAGGTGTTCGGCGGCTATACGTACATGGACGGCACTGTGCAGAAGGCGCTCGACGGCACCACCGGCAACACGCTCGCCAACACGCCGCATCACATGCTGACGCTATGGTCCACGTATAACGTCACGCCGAACTGGGAATTCGGCGGCGGTCCATCGTACGTGTCGTCGCGCTATGCGGCCAACAACAACCTCGTGCAGGTCGGCGGCTATACGCGATGGGATGCGATGGCCGCGTATCATCAGAAACGCTACGATATCCAGTTCAACGTGGTGAACCTCACGGACAAGAAGTACTACGACGCCCTGATTCCGTCCGACGGCGGACGCGCGGTGCCGGGCCTTGGCCGCACGTTCCTCGCGACGTTGAATTACCGCTTCCGCTGATGCACCTTTGACCTGAAGCGCGCGTCACCTCACGTTGGCGCGCGCAGCGACCTCACCGAGCCTTGCCATGATTCTCTCGATACCGGGCGTCCTGAGCGCCGAAGACGCCGCCGTCATGCGCTCGCGCCTCGAAGCCGACACCGACTCGTGGGTCGACGGCCGCGCCACGGCGGGTTATCAAGGCGCGCCCGTCAAACGCAATCAGCAGATCGCCGAAGGCTCCGCCATTGCCCGCGAAATGGGCGATGTGATCGTCGGGGCGCTCGAACGTCATCCGCTTTTCATCAGCGCGGTGCTGCCCAACCGCGTGTATCCGCCGCTTTTCAATCGCTATGAAGGCGGCATGCATTTCGGCAGTCACGTCGACGGCGCCATTCGCATCGTGCCGGGCCATGGGGCTCGTGTCCGTACGGATGTATCGATCACCCTCTTTCTTTCGCGCCCCGAGGATTACGACGGTGGCGAACTCGTCATCGAAGACACGTACGGCGTGCAGGAAGTGAAGCTCCCCGCGGGGCACGCCATCGTGTATCCGGCAACGAGCCTGCATCAGGTGCGTCCCGTCACGCGCGGCGCGCGCGTGTCCAGCTTCTTTTGGGCGCAGAGCCTCGTACGCGACGACGCGCAACGCGCGCTGCTTTTCGATCTCGACAACTCGATACAGCGTCTCAATGCGACGAATGGCGACGAAGCGGCGAAGCGCTCCCTCGTCGGCTGCTATCACAACCTGCTGCGCATGTGGAGCGAAACGTGAGAACGTGAGCGGAGTCATTGCCGGCAATTGCACCGGCAGGCAATTAGACAAAGCACAAAGAACCACATCCTGAGTAATCGCGCAATGACACGCGACTATGAAAACGCCAGTGAATACCTTCGCGACGAAATCGATTGCGAAGGACGGCTGCATTTCGAGCATCGTTCCGATGGTGCCGCATTGCGATCACAACGAGCACGATGTGAACGTCATCGTGACCGAGCGCGGACTGGCGAACCTGACCGGCCTTGCGCCTCGTGAACGTGCGCTGACGGTGATCGAGAAGTGCGCGCACCCGCTGTATCGCGATTTCTTGCGCGACTATTACCGCGACGCACAAGCACGCGGCGGCCACACGCCGCATGGTCTGGAGAACGCTTTCGCACTGCATGAACGCTTCGCGTAGACCGGTTCCATGCTGCAACGCCGCAGCACGCCGGGCTGTTGAGCGTCGCGAATCGGCGCACAATGGCGCGAGCGTCGCTCGAAGCCGGGCGAACAGGAGGAAGCATCATGACCGCCATCACGTGGGTTCTTGCCGCCGACGAGCATCGCGCCCGCATCTTCGAAACGCGCGGACTCAAGGTCGATCTTCAGCAAGTGAAGGACATCAGGAATACCGCTCCGACGCGAAGCACCGCGAGCGATAAAGACCGCGAGACGTTCGCCCAAGCCATTGCCGCGTATCTCGAACAGGCCAGGCTACAGCATCGCTTCAATCGATTGCGTCTTGCCGTGGACGCAAGATTTCTCGCCGTGTTGCAAGCCTGCTTGAGCAGCGAAACACGCCTGCTGATTTATGACGACAGCGGCAACGGCGCCCTGAGCGGGCAGCGCTACCTAGAACGTCGATGAACGTGGTTGAGCGACGCGCGCCACTTGCCCGCGCGGCGCGCGTCGACCGCGCAACCTTTAAGCAGGCTGGATGTTCTGATTACTGCGGAACACGTTCTCCGGGTCGTAACGGCGCTTCACTTCTGCGAGCCGCTCGTAGTTCGGTCCATAGGCCGCTTTCACGCGATCACCCTCGTCGCCCGTCAGGAAGTTCACGTAGACGCTGCCCAGCGCATGAGGCGTCAGCGCGGCGAACATGTCGCGCGCCCATTGCGTGCAGGTGCCGTCGTCCGCCGCTTCTGTCCAGCGACCATGTATGTTGATGGTGAAAACGGAATCGCGATTCGCGTACGCGGTCGCATTCGAGGGAACGCGGTTCGTCTGGCCGGCCATCGCGCCGATGAAGATCTCGCAATGCGGCGACGGCAACGCCCTCACTGCGTCCGTGAGAATGCGCAACGTCTCGTCGTTGAGCGCGGCAAAGTTGTGAGACTTCCAGTAATTGCGCGCGCCGGGTGTCAGCAACGGATCGAACGCCTTCTGCCATGCGGTAAAAGGCATCGGGCCGAGGTGCTCGCCGTACGGCGTGCCGAATTCACGCACGGCCTGCAACGCCTCGGGACCGCGCCCGGTATCACCGATATAGCAGCACGCCAACGCAATGACCGGCTTGCCATGCACGTGGGCCGGCAGAAACGGTAGCGGCGGCGCAAGGCGCAGGACCGCCCATACCGTCAGGTCGTCGGGCGCGTCGGCAATGAACGCGCGATACATCGGCAAGACCTGATCCGCCTGTTCGAGCGGATACACGACGAGCCCGCCATAGATCTGCGGCCCGACTTCGTGCAGTCGGAATTCGAACATCGTCACGATGCCAAAGTTGCCTCCGCCGCCGCGCAGCGCCCAGAAAAGCTCCGGCTCGGATTCCGCGCTGACGCGGCGCCACTTGCCGTCTGCCGTCACGATGTCCGCGGCGACGAGGTTATCCACCGTCACGCCATATTTGCGGCTGATCCATCCGAAGCCGCCGCCTAACGTGAGGCCCGCCACACCCGTCGTCGAGTTGATGCCGAGCGGCGTCGCCAGACCGAAGGCCTGTGCTTCGTGATCGAAGTCGGAAAGCAGCGCGCCCGGTTCGACATAGGCGCGTTTCGCTTGCGGATCGATACGTACCGACTTCATGGCAGACAGGTCGATCATGAGTGCATCGTCGCTCACCGCACTACCCGCGATATTGTGGGCGCCGCCGCGTATCGAGAGCAGCACGCCGTGTTCGCGCGCGAAGCCGAGCGCCGCGATCACGTCGGCCGTTCCAGCGCAACGCACGATGAGCGCCGGGCGCCTGTCGATCGTTGCGTTCCACACCTTGCGTGCTTCGTCGTAGTCGGAGTCGGTGGGCGAAATGACTTTGCCGCGCACGGCGGATTTGAGCGTGTCGATTGCGTCGACCGGGAAGTTGATCATGGATGACCTCGCTGCATGAGAAGCGCGCCGCGACGTGCCCGACCTGCCATCTGGAACGTGAAAGCGCAAGAATTCCGCTTCGCGCGCGACCGACGCGACACATCGGAGAGCAAGCGGATTGCGATGACGGACGGGTTCGTCCGCTCGTTGATTAAAGGCTTGCGATTACGAAATGTAAAGACGAGGACCCGCAATTTCGCGCACGATATCTAGCATGCATCGGCCAAAGTTTCCGAATACGCGCGGTGTGATATGCAGTGCTCCTTTCATTGCTTCGCATCCCTTACTTCATGCGCCGTTAAGGATGCATTGCTTACATAGGCCGCTTCGACTTAGCGCCGATCTGCGAAACATTGTTGAATGTCCTTACACCAAAGCAACAGGCGTCAACGCGTGACGAACGGGAACGTTGGTTGGGCATGGCAGATCATCCGGTCTGCATGTTCACAGTAAGGAAGTTCGACATGAAAAAGCTGTTTGCTGCTGCTCTCATCGCCTGCCTGTCGGCGGGTGCATTCGCCAAGTCGCACGAAGCCGAGCGCCATCTGCAACTCGAGCGCAAGGAGCATCGCGAGCGCGTCGATGAAGCACGCGAGCGCGATGCCCGCAACGAACGCGAAGCGCGCGCGGCGCGTGAAGAACACAAGCGCCAGGAAGAGATCGCCCGTCACGACGCTGCGCCGGGCAACGCGCACGTCGAATTCCGCCACGACGGGGCAAACGGCCTGCACGTCACGCACTAAGGCGCGTAGATCGACGCTCTGTTGATTCGAACGAGCGCCTGCGAGCGCTCGTTCATGCGTAGCGACGAATCAATAGCCGAACGCGCCGCTTCCGGTCGGGAAGTCGATCGTGCCCTGATCGGAGAAGCGCGCGCCGCCGAACGGCCCGCCTGCGAGACGGCCGCGCGCCACGTACGACACCTTGGTCACCTCGTTGCCGCTCGCAAAGCCCAACGCCTGCCGCGCGACCGACCACGCCGACACCGTCACCGGCACCGACACCACCAGTTCGCCGAAACGCGGCACGGATCCGCGCTGCGGACTCACGCCGCTCGCGAAAGCGCGGCCGTTCATGTCGAGATCGAGCGCGACGCCGTCGAAGTCGATCGGCGTATCGTTTGGATTCTGCACGCGCAGCTTGACGGCGAAGCGCATTTCCAGCCCCTGCCCTTCGAGCGGCTCGATGCCCGCCACGCTGACGCGCAACGCATCGCGGTTCATGAAGCCCGCGCATCCGCCGAGAATGAGCGTGGTCAACACCAAGAGGACGAGGAAAATGCGGTTTCGCGCTTGATTCATATGCATGGGTCGAGGTCCGGTAGCGTAGTGAGAACTGGCAGGATTCTATTGCGATCAGACGCGCAATACGTTGAGCAGCATGCGGCCATACGCATGATGAAACCAGACACCGTCGGCGACATAAAGTGCCGCAATCCACGCAGCGCCGACGACGAGCAGGTCGCAATGCCCGCTCGTCCACAATCTCAACGAATGGCGTCCACCGATCCAGGGGACGCCCAAAGGGTTCGGCCAGTCCGCGAGCAAATGCATGATGCCGCCGCACGCGAAGCCGAATGCGAACGGCACGGCGGGGTGTTTCCCGAGCAGATGCCATGACAACGCCAGAAGCGCGGCCCAGCCCACGCCCCAATGCGTGAGCGTGCGATGCGTGATCCACAGCTTGCGCTTGCGGGTCCACCACGCCACTTCGAGCCAGTCTGGCGCGGTCGCCCCGATCACGCCGCCCAACACGGCCAGCGTACAGGACAGATAGTCGACGCCTGCCGCCTTCGTGACCAGCGCCGCCGCGATGATTCCCGCCGCCCATCCCGTCGCATGATGGGCCTTGCTCGATGCCATGTGAACCTGCCTTGAACCGCTTGCTTAAGAAAGCGCGCATATTCGCACGGCGCATGCTTCAGTGTGCGACGCGATACACAAACTTACGCAATTGCGTGCGCTGGGGCACCATTCGCGCGCGGCGGCGGCGAGCTCGCGCGTCTATGACTAAAATGATTGATGGCACCGTTGCGCGACTAGCCGCGCGCGTCGACGTAATCCGCCAAGGCCCTCTTTCTCGTCAGCCGTCATGCAACACCTGAAATACCTGAGCGCCTACCCGAGCACGCTTCAGGAGAAGGTGCGCCGACTCATTGCCCAGCAGCAGCTCGGGCCGTATCTCGACGCACGTTATCCTTCGAAGCATGCCATCCAGTCGGACCGCGCGCTGTATCAGTACTGCGCCGATCTGAAGAACGAATTTCTGCGTGTGGCGCCGGCCATCGACAAGGTCTGTTATGACAGCAAGCTCGATGTGTTACGGCACGCGCTGGGCCTGCATACCGCCATCTCTCGCGTGCAAGGCGGCAAGCTCAAGGCGAAGAAGGAAATCCGCATCGCGTCGTTGTTCAGGGACACGGCGCCCGAATTCCTGCGGATGATCGTCGTGCACGAACTCGCGCATCTCAAGGAGAGCGACCACAACAAGGCGTTCTATCGCCTCTGTGAGCTCATGCAGCCGGGCTACCATCAGATCGAGTTCGATTTGCGTCTGTATCTCACGCATCGCGATCTGATGCGGAATCAAACGGTCTGACGTTCACTCGGCCGACCACGCGAGCGCGGCCGCATAGCCGCGAGGCGCGGCGAGCGACACTGCGCGATACGCGCCTGCTTGATCGGACAGCGAATAGCGCGCGCCATCGCGCGGCAAGACCGAAAAGCCGTGCATCGCCAGCGCCTGGCTGCCGATGCCCACGCCATGCGCCTTCAGCACTGCCTCTTTTGCGGTCCAGCATGCGAGAAATGCGTCGGGCTGACCGGCTTGCGGCAGCGCGTCGATGACACGCTGGTCCGCAGCATGCAGAACGGTCGATTGCAGTTCCCGCCAGTCGAAGGAATGCCGCGCCTCTTCGATGTCGACGCCCACGCGCCGCTCGAACGACATTGCGATCAATCCATGCGCGCCCGAATGCGCGACGTTGAAATCGGGCGCGTCGGGCATGGCGAGCGTGGGGCGGCCGTTTGAGTCAGAAACAAGCGGGAGACTCGCGGGCGACGCACCGAGTTGCGCGGCGAGCAGGCGGCGCAGCGCGGCGCGCATCGTGGCAAAGCGGGCGGCATCTTCATGTCGCATGAAGCGGCCCGCGCGTTGGAGCTCGTCGGCGGGCAAGATGCCCTCGCCTGCCTTCGGCAACAGCGCGCTGAGGGCGATGTCGACGAGCCACACGCGGACGTCGGCGGGCGCTTCGGTCGTCAAGGGTGTGAACGGCGCTGTCATTTGCGCTCAAGAGGTGTTTATTTGGTTCGCCGTTTTGAAGAGATGACTGAATATGCACCGAAGCCGGCCTCAGTCAGAGGGGGGCGTCTCGCCCCTATCCGCATTCCTCATACAAAGCCCAGCTTGAAAACACGTCTCGTGAATCGTATCAAGCGCCCCGGGTAGCCGCAAAGAGCTTGCGCGGGTGCGGTTCTCTGTTCGCTCTGCTTCCCTCGCTGATCTTGCGGCCTTGCGCTTGCCACTCGTGCCCGTTCGCGGACCGTAAGCGATAGCGGTTCAGCAGTCCGGTGAACGCGCCCGATATCAACGTCGCGCCATGCCGTGCCACCGGCGCCATGCAGCGCTTAGGGATTGCGTAAGCGTCGAAGAGAGTCACCGTCTGATTCACCCGCCAAACGATGTCGCTCGTGAGCGAATTCATTCGCCCGGCCGTCAGCGCCATGTCGGGCACGAGATTGAATTCGTGCGCGAAGTTCACGCCGTCGTTCATCAACGCGCGATATTCGTCCTCGTTGTTCGTATAGCCTCGCAGATATACGCAACTCGGTCAGTTGCGTGATCTGGTTGCGCACGAGTCGCTCTTCGTAGAGGCCATCGCCCAGAGGCTTCTCGATGTTCTACGGATCGAGGTTCAGCGCCTTGAGCATGTAATCGCCGGATATCAGAACTGCGCAGTCATCTGGAAACCGACGGTCACGCGTGACGTATCCAATGTAGCCGGTTTGTAGAGCGGCGTGCCGGCGAATAGGTCGTAGCTGAAGCCGGCGTACTTTGACGGCACGCCACCGCGAATGCCGATCACCGCGCCGACGAGTTGCGTCCCTGCGAGAAAGGCCGTGTTCGGTCCGAAGACGTGACCGTAGTCGATGCCCGCATACACCGTCTGGCCGCTCTTGCCAACCGGCGCTTGCAGTTCGTTGCGCCAATAGAAACCCTTCTCGCCGGCCAGCATCTGCTCGCCGTCGAAGCCGCGCACGGTGTATCGGCTGCCGATGGTCAGATCGTCGATATAGAACAGCGTGTCGTTCGTGTATTGACCGTGGAAGGTTGACACGTATCGAAGCGGTTGAGATGCGATCGCGAACGGCACCGACAGGTTCGCATCGAGCACGGCCATGTGAAACAGGTAGGTCGGACCCGCAGGCTTCGTCGCGGGCGTCGGTGCGATGTTGGGGTCGGGCGGCAGCGAGGGGTCCCCTGTTGCGCCGAAATCGTTAATGCCCTGCCGATATGCCAGCGTGCCGTCGAACTGCGCCCCGCCGACATAATGGCGATCGGTCAGCCCCGTTTCGAGGAACGTGTTATTGCGGTGCTGGAGCACGATCTCGGTGTCGTCGATGAAACTTGCGCCGAAACGCTTCGACAACTGCGCATAACCGCCGAATACATCGTTCTGACCGCGGTGCAGCACGCGTGCCAGCTTGAATCCCGCACTTTGCGCGTTGCCGCTCGACACGAAGGTCTGGTTCACGCCTGCGATCTGCTGATAGTACGTGTTCGTGTTACCGAAGAGCGTTGCGGTCCAGTAGCCCCACGGGATGGAATACGAGCCGTTGAAACCGTGTGAGCCGAGGCCCTTGTCGCCAAACTCAAGATCCTGATTTGCGCCGATCGTGAAGATATCGTTCAGTCCGAGCGGGTTGTCGATGCCGAGACTTAGATCGCCTTGAAGCCTGCCGGTTGCACGGCTACCCGAGTTGTCGACCGATGCGACGAGCGACCACGGTTTCGCCCGCTTGAGCGTAAGCACGACGTCGCTTTCGCCCGGCACGTTGGTCGGCTCGATCTTCATGTCGACGTCTTGCGATGCCACGCGCTTCATCTGCTCGACGCCCTGTTCGAGGTCGCGCAGGTCGAGGATGTCGCCGGGGTGTGTCGGGAATGCGGTCTTCCATGTGCCCCATGACAACGGTTCAGCGAATCGCACATCGTGGATGACACCCGGCACCAGCGCGAACTTCAACACGCCGCTCGATACGTCCTGCTCAGGCAGCAGCACGCGCGTCGTGATGTAGCCGCGACTGAGAATCGCCTGTTGCAAACCCTTGGTCAGCACGTTCACGCCTTCCTTGCCGACGCACTGCCCCTTGTAGTGGCCCAGCCATTCCCGTGCGAAGGCAAATGGGTCGAGCGGCAGGGAGGATTCACCTTTGCTTCGCACGGCATCGGGAAGCGTTGCCGGTACCTCTAGCGTGAACGTGTCGATGCGAAAGCAGGGCGTCCCCGATGGCAGCACCGGGAAGCCGTGATCGTCCGGTACGGTTGAGCGCACCGTCGGCGCTTGGACGACCGACTCGCGTTGCTGTGCCTCCCGTTGCTGCTGGATTTGCTGATCCTGGATCGCGTTGGCGCGCGCAGCGGCGGCTTCGTCGGCGGGCCGTGGCGCTTGTTGCGCGTGAACTGCGAGCGACATCAGGGCTGTGAGCGGCAGAGCCACGAGCCTCATTCTATGCATCATGAAGTTGCTTCTAAATTTCGATAAAAAGACAGCCGCTCGACTTGCGATGCGATTCGGAAGGTCAAACTCCAACGGCCTTATCACTGCGGCCGCACAAGACACCGCGACCGCTCGATCCATAGATCAGGCTCGCCGGCCGGTGGCTTCGTCGTGATCAAGCCCGCTTGAACGACTCCAAACACAATAAACCCGGCGCTGGCTGGGTTTTCTCTTTCAGCACTTGTCTTACTCGTCGTCCTTCTCTTGGTAGCTCTTACGCGCCTTTTTGTAACTCTTGTCGAAAGGCTTGATCCTCAACATGTCCGCTCTGCTTGCATACCTGCCAACAGCAGCGATTCCCAGCCTAAGTAACAGCAGAAACCTTCAAAATGGCGGAGGCGGTACATACTTGTGCGCAACATACATAATTTGAAGCCCGACAACAAGCAAACCAGTCCGCCCGCACCCCGCGAAGTTTCCGTCCTTCATGAACTGCATTTTCATCGCTTTCCCCTCTAATATTTATTCGTCGTCCTTCTCTTCGTAACTCTTGCGGGCTTTCTTATAGCTGTTGTCGAAGGGTTTTAAGTGCAGCATGTTAGCGCGCTCTGCGTACGTTCCTGTTGCCAGAATAAGCATCCCAACGACAGCACCCGCGAACATTGCCAGTCCAGATAGGAGGAAGTATGAGCCGGCGGCAACTGCTATGCCCGCCGCCCACAACAGAATGCGAAACCATGGGGCAAAGTTTCCATCTCGGATGAACATCATTTTCTGTTCTGCGCTCCACTGTTGAGCTTCCTGCTGACGTCGTTGAAAGTAGTAGTGTTCTTGATCCGGCTACCGCGGTTCCTGCTAGCGGGTACTTGTTTGCCACGCCTCCAAGGGTTAGGTCTACAATACCGCCAGCCACATAAACCCCCGGATCGGGTTTCGCCATTTGACCAACGAAATCTGCAGCCCGGCCCGTGATGGTCGATCCAAAGGCGATTGCCTCATAAACCGGCGCATAGGGTGTCGGCAACACGCGGCGGTTCCTGCCGCGGCACCGATGCGCCCCGCGTTCGTAAACACTGCCGACGAAACGTCTGCAACCGTATTACGCATGTAATCCGCGTCCGACTTATCAAGCTTCGTGAACGGTCCCGTTAAATCGACACTGAATCCCTTCTTGCCGATCGGGTCATACACAATGTTCGGCACGTCACCGGCGGGCACAGATCCAGCGCTCGCCACGATGTAGTTTTGCAGCTCCGCATTAGCCTGCGGCATGATCTGCGTCAGGATCGGCTTTCCATCATCCGTCTTGCCAGCGTATTGCCACTGTGCACCTGAATCGCTCGGCATCTGCCCAATCAGCGTAGCAGCAGCGCCCGATTCACGACCGCCATCAAACGATCCGCCCATTAGCCGCATCTGATCTTCGATTTGCTGCTCGGTGTACTTCCCGCCGCTCTTCTCTGCCAACTGCTTCGCAAGCGTTTTTTCTCGCGGATGCAACTGCCGGTTATAAAGATCAGGCAACCCCGAGGCGCGCTGCGTTGGCGAGCACGGTTTTTTCCTGATGCGCCAACGACTTGCGACCCGGTTTTCTCCGACGACCCTGCTTGCCAGCAACTTTCTGCCCCGACGCGACTTTTGGCCCGAAGGCGCAAGTTTGCCAGAGGCCGCCTTCGGTTCATGTCAATTTATGTTGGATAACCAAGCATCTTATGACCGCCGTGTTTGACGGCGCGCGCAGCGCGACGGCAAACGCGGCGGAACTCGGCTGCTGCGCTCCGACCCATCACGCTCGCGCAACCCTTGGCAACCGGATTTCGCGGATGCTCTACCGGATTTGCAGGATGCGGATAACGGATTTCGCGGATGTTTTTCGGGTTATCGTCATTCGCGCACATCTGGCCTGCATCGCAAGTTCGCTCAACTTCGCCCATCACGCACCGTTCCCCTTCAGCGACCTAGGGCGCGAGGTACGCTTCAGGCTTACCGGATTTGCGGGATGCCGCTACCGGATTTCGCGGATGCTCCGCAACGCTCAAATCCGTCAAGGCCGCGCAGCGCCCGAAGGGCTTGTCCTTGACGGCGATCGGTTGTGAGACGCTCGGACATGCGGTGCAAGACGGGTTTTCCGCTTGCACCGCATGCCAAACCGCGCCTTTTCGTCGTCGTTGATTTCGCCGCGCAGCGGCGCACATTGGGGAGCCCCTTGGGGCCGACGGGAGGGGCGGCTGCGAGCACGGAGCGCAAGCCCGCAGGGCTGAAGCCCGAGCGCAGCAGACGCACCGGGTGGGCGGGGCCGTGCATGTTCGCGCGCAGCGCGCTGACTATGTCTTTCTCGTTCTTCTTGTTCTTGGCCGCGACGCGGCCACTGTGCTTACCTTGCGAAGCACACACTCGGGCCGGGGGCGCAAGACATAGCGCGTATTAGCAACGGTTGCCATTCGCGCCGAAGTTCGGCGTGCCGGTCGTCAGAATCGCGCGTGATGTGTTAATGAAGCCGCCGCCGTTCACCACCAGGCCATTCGGATTGGCAACCACGACTTCCGCGCGCTGCCCGGCCACTTCCAGAAAGCCGTTCAGTTGCGAAGGCGAATTGCTCAACACCTGGTTGACGATGATCCCCGCCGATTGTCCCGGCGAGAGATTCGGGTTGCCATTGATGTAACCCGCCTGCTGCGTCTGGACGAGCGTGGGCGAGTTATTGAGAATCGCGCCCTTTCCGGGCACGTCGAATTGTGAATATTTGTTGAGGGAGACGCCGGCAGCAGACGGCTTGGCGATGTTGACTTGCTGAAGTCCATTCTGCGTCTGGATGACCTGCGCAGCGGACCCGGGTGCTGCGACGATCTGCGCATGCGAAAGAGGGGCAGCGGTACCAAGCATGAGCATCGCGGCGAATGCCACCGCACGCATGGGAAGGCGCAGACCCATGTTTAGAATCGATGCAACCGACGCGGGATGCGTTGCGCGGCCGCCTTGCGCGCCTTGCCCCGTGGCGAAATCCGCAACTGCCACCATCATGTGCCGTACGCGGCTGAAGACCAGCTTGTAAATCCCGTTATTCATTCTTCGATGCTTCGTTTTTTTACGGCGCGGGAGACGCTAAGGGCAACCCGCGAACAGCCCGTGAGTGTTTCCTCGATCAGCATTGGGGAATATGGGAGTAATCCGAATTCGCTCGCGCTGCTACCGTTCACTCACGTGCAGTCTTTCGCAGGCTTAAACGTGGATGTATCGCTAAACCGCGCTTAGTCGCGTCAAGGCAACTGGTCATGGTGCGTTGGTGCTACCGCGCGCTCGCGAAGCTGGATGTCGTTGACGTGCCTGCCTGCAACACTCAGCGCGTGACCGACATAAGCGAAGATGCAGGCGGCCAACGCGAACAATGTGAGCGGCATGCCGTAATATGCGTTTGCTTCGCGCGACCTTGGCGAGTACGCAATCGTGCTGCCCGCTCCACACGCTCGCACAAGCGCTCCAAGAAGCGGTTCGCGCCCGGCCCGTGGTCGTAGGGCGCGACCTCGCCGACGAGCCGCATCATCAGGCCGACGTGCCGGTCAGCAGCGCCCGTTGCATTGTCGTGCCGCCGAGTTATTGTCTCTGGTGAGCAGCGCGCCGGCCGCATCCGTCGCCATCGCGATGACGACATCATTCGCAGTCCGGACTACTCTGCGCATTGTGGCGCGGCGCATTCGTGCTTAGATAGTTGCGCAGCCACGGACTCCGCCACCGCGTGCCCTTTCCGGAATCGCTGTTGGAGATGCCTCGAGCGAGCGGCGGATATCGGTCGTTGCCCCGGCCGACGTCGCGTTGCCGATGGAACGCATGCCTAACATGCCCGCATAGCGGCAATTAGCCCCGCGTCGGCGTGCGAGTCCGCTGGTCACGACCTTCGCCGAGCGCTGTCCGTTGACGGACACGCATCGCCCGAATGCATCCCAGTCGGCGTTGAGCGACGCACAGCCGAGGGACGAGCCCGTCGGTTCAATGCGGGTCGGTGTCTTTGTCGTCTTTGGTATCAACCCGCAGCCCTGCCATCCGCAGGCGACAACACCGCGCCTTTTGGAAAGCAGCAGATATTACGTTCGGTCGCGAATATCGCGTCAAGGGCGAGCGACCCGCCCGGCATCAGCCATCGCGCGATTTGCGAGAGCGCGAACAAGAGGCCGTTCATGCCTGCCAGAACGGCGGACGTCGCACGTGCTCTGCACAAGGTCGAGCGGCATGAAAGCGCTGATCGAGTTACCGGTATCGCGGATGCAGGCGTAATCGCGGCAAGCCATCACCCCGCACGACCACGACGGCGTTCTGCTCATACGCAAGCATGAGCTCGTCGGCGTCGAGCAAGGTCGCGCCGAGCACGAACAGACTCGCTTCGGCGCTCCATACGTTGTTCGGATCCATGCCTTCGCCGGATAGCGCTATCCACCCGGCTTGCGCGATCTGCGCCTCAAGCGTCCGCTGTCTCGCGGCGTTCTGCTCGGCGCTCAGTTCGCAGCCAAAGGGATTGAACGCAGTCACGAATACTGCGCTCGCCACGCCGTGACGGGCCAGCAGCGCGGCGACGGACGCGTTCTTCGCGCCGATCATCATATCGATGGGCGGCTCGCCGTGTATCCGGTAGACGGCGGCGCGGTACGCTGCAAGCGTTGCGTCGGGAATCGAAGGACCGTTCATGAGCATGAACGTTACGCGACTGCAAAGGCGCGCGCAAATCGTCATCGCAGCCGAAACGACCGCCTATACTGAAGTCAGCGCCTTCATGCCAGGAGGACGCCATGACACGCATGTACATCGATTGCCGCGAGTGCTCGAGCGACAGCAACTGCACGATCGCACTCGCCGCCGACTCCGAAGACGAATTGATGCAAGCCGCCGTGCAACATGCGGTGAGCATGCATCAGCATGAGGATTCGCCGGAGCTGAGAACGGAACTGAGGAAGTTCTTTCACGAGGGCACGCCGCCGCTCGAAAGGCCGTCCGCATAAGACGCGGGGCAGTGGATTGCCGCCACAAGCTAGCGTTTCTTAGGACGCTAGGCGGTGAGGCCTTGTCGTTCGATGGAAGATGAGGAAGAAGCCAATGACGCGCCGATATTTCAGGAGCAGCCGGTGCGCCGCTCGCTGCGACTGAACCGTTGACGCGAACGCCAGTCTTCCGAGCGCAGCACGTGTTCGCCGTCCTCGCGGGCTTCGTCTTCGGAATCGAACCCTTCGTCGCTATAGGCGACCACCTTCATGCCGCCGCCTGCCGCGCGCTCGACGGTGATGCCCCAATGCCACCCGCCTTCCTGATGGAAGATATGCAGCGTCGGCTTCGATGATCCGGTCAAGTCCATACATGCGGCTCCTTCAAGTTGACGTCCGTAAGGCTTGCTGCCTCGCCTAGACGAACGCCCTTGATGTCGGGCGCTTCTCTTTGCGTTGCCCGTACGCGGAATCTGCCAAGGGCACCATGACTAACACGAGGGGCGTGAGCGCCCGCTTAAGACAGCATACTCAATGACATGCTGCATTGCAACACGGGCTTTCCCCAGTCGTGCGCTTTGCGAAGCGCCGCCTCATCGACGGAAGGCGAATAGAAGCGATCGTTTCACTGCAAGTGTCATCGGACTGTCACGTTGAGCGCGCGCCGGTGACATGCGGCGTTGTGTCCTAGAATGAGTAAGCCGTCATCAGCGGCGCAAGAGGGACTCATGAAAGCTACTTCCCGAATCATGCTCGGCGCGCTCGCTGCGTGCTGGGCCGCGTCTGCATTCGCGCAGCCGCTCGCCGACAATCCTTCCGCGCCCAAGACACGCGCGCAGGTCCGTCACGACCTGCACGCGTGGGTCGCTGCAGGCTACGATCCGAACGACTGGATCAACTATCCGGACAATGCCATGCGCGCGGGCCGCATCGTGGCGCAGCGACGAGCCGACGCGCCGCCCGCGACGCACTGAAACGGCGCGCGCGATCGCGCTCACGCAGCCGGCTTCGGGCCGCGCAAGATGCGGCGCGCGATGCTCCAGCGATGCACTTCCGACGGGCCGTCGTAGATTCGGAACGCGCGCATGTCCGCGAAGATTCGCGCGACGACCGTCTCGTGCGTGACACCCTGTCCGCCCAGCACCTGCACGCAACGATCGACGACGCGCCACAGCGCCTCCGACGACACGACCTTCGCGATGCTCGACTCGTGCTTGCCGAGCACGCCCTGATCCAGCACCCACGCGCAATGCCAGATGGCGAGCCGCGTGACGTGCAGGTCCATCTCGTTGTCCGCCAGCATGAAGCCGACGCCTTCGTGCTCGCCTAGCGCCTTGCCGAACGCCTGACGTTGGCGCGCATAGTCGCTCGCGACGTCATGCGCGCGCCGTGCCGCGCCGAGCCAGCGCATGCAGTGCGTGAGACGCGCGGGCGACAAACGCACCTGCGCATAACGGAAGCCTTCGCCCGGTTCGCCGAGTACGTTCGACGCCGGCACGCGCAGGCCGTCGAAACGCACGACGCCGTGGCCGCCGGGAAAGCACGTGTCGAGCGAATCCATCGACCGTTCGATCACGATGCCGGGACTCGACATGTCCGCGAGAAACATCGTGGCCGGGCCGTCCGCGAACTTCGCCATGATGATCGCGACTGCCGCGCCCTCCGCGCCCGTGATGAACCACTTGCGGCCGTGAATCACGTACTCGTCGCCGTCGCGCGTGGCGGTGGTTTGAAGCATCGCCGGGTCCGCGCCGGCGCCGGGCGACGGCTCGGTCATGCAAAAGCATGAGCGAATCTCGCCCGCCGCGAGCGGACGCAGCCAGCGTTCCTTCTGCTCGGGCGTCGCGATGGCTTCGAGCAAATGCATGTTGCCCTCGTCGGGCGCGGCGATATTCAGCGCGACGGGGCCGAGCGGCGAATAGCCCGCCTCCTCGAACAGAATCGCCTTCGCGACATGACCGAGCCCGAGCCCGCCGAACTCCGGCGAGATATGGCTCGACAGCAAGCCCGCCTTGCGGCCCTTCGCGATCAGTTCGGCGCGTAACGCTTCGTTCGGCCCGTGTGGCGTGCAGCGCGGATCGCGCTCCATCGGCACGATTTCATCGGCGATGAACGCGCGCACCCGCGCCTGCAATTCGGTCAACTCCGGCGAAAGCGAAAAATCCATCGGCATCCTCGGTCGTTAGTGGATCATGCGAGCTTAATCGTGCCCGCTGCAATCGTCATTCAGGTGTTCGTCATTCATCGTATTCGCTGTATTTGCGCGCGTCGCCGCGCACCTTCTGCGCCGGATACTTCGCGCGATTGAGCGCCATCTTCTCCAGCAACGCCTGATGCAGATCCACATCGAGCGCGTCGGCCAGCATCACGAGATAAGCGAGTACGTCAGCCATCTCGTGACGAATGGCGCGGAGCTTGGCGTCGTCGAGTTCAGCCTTGTCGCCCGTCTGAAGCCACGTAAAAGGCTCCAGCAACTCGCTCGCCTCCACGCTCAGCGCCGCCGCGAGATTCTTCGGCGCATGGAAGCGGCGCCAGTCGCGTTCGCGCACGAACTCGCGCAGCAAGTCGCGCATGGCGACGAGTTCACTCGGGGATTCTTTCATCACGTCCTCGACTCGCTACTCATTGCGCCGGATAGAGGCCCAGCGTGCGCGCATGCAGTCGCGCGAGGCCAAGCAGCGCATCGGTAAATGGCGTCGGCACGCCCGTCATCGCGCCGAGTTCGCGCACCGACGCGACGAGCGCATCGAGTTCGACGGCCTTGCCCGCTTCGACGTCCTGCAGCATCGACGTCTTCATCGCGCCCAGTTTCGCCGTGACGGCATGCCGGTCCGCTGGCTCCTGCTCGATGGGAATGCCGAAGCGCGCGCCGATTTCCTTCGCCTCCAGCATGATGCGCGTGACGAAGCCGCGCACGAGATCGTCGCCGAGAATGCGGTCCGTGGTGGCGCCGGTGATGGCGCTGATCGGATTCATCGTCATGTTGCCCCACAGTTTGAACCACACGTCGCGCTGAATCTGCGGCGAAGCAGAAGCGTCGAAGCCTGCCCGCGAAAATAGCGATACGAGCGAATCGACGCGCGCGCTCGGCTTGCCGGTCGCCTCGCCCAAAATCAGCCCGTTGCCCTGATGATGCCGGATGACGCCCGGCGCTTCCACGAAACAACTCGCGTGAACGACGCAGCCGACCGTCTGCGCGCTCGGTATCGCCGCGGCGATAGTGCCGCGCGGGTCGACCGAGGAGAGTCGCTTGCCGGCGAACGCATCGCCTAAGCCCTCGCAGAACCACCACGGCACGCCGTTCATCGCAGTGAGCACCGTCGTCCGCGCGCCGAGTAACGGCGCGATGTGCGCGGCCACGGATGCCATCGCCGGCGCTTTGACGGCGACCACCACGAGGTCTTGTTCCCCCAGTGCGTCGGGCGCGGCGCTCGCGCGAACCTGCGCCGTACGCGTCGCGTCCTTCTCGACGAGTTGCAAGCCGCGCGTGGTGAGCGCATCCAGCGTCGCGCCGCGCGCGACCACGCTGATATCGCAGCCTGCCTGCGCGAGCCGCACGCCCATCCATCCGCCGATTGCGCCCGCGCCGTAGATGCACACCTTCATCTTGTCGTCCCCGCCACTGGTTGGATCGCCCATTGTAAGAGCGGATTGAATTCGTTAGCGGCTAACGCTCAAACGGTCCAATCTATGAGTCGCAAAACGCATTTCAAGAGTCGCCGAACGAATAAAAAATGCGCTTGAAAATGCATTCCGGCTTATTGAAAAGAGCGTCTCCGCACCTATTTTTCGATCCGAGGGCAGCGACGCTCGAACGCGCTGCCCACAAGGATCAACGCACTGTGCCGGCCTTCATGCGGCCGCATTTTCGGAGACTGGATCATGAGTGACTTCTACTTTGGCGGTGACGTGTTCGCGGAGCTGGACCGCATGCAGCGGCAAATGTCGACGCTGTTCGGCAACCTGCCATCGAGCATCCGGACCAGCCGCGCGGATGTCTTTCCGCAATTGAATATTGGCAGCACGGACGAGGCGGTCGAGATCGTCGCGTTCGCGCCGGGCGTGGATCCCGCATCGCTCGATGTGACCGTGGACAAAGGCACGCTCACGATCAGCGGCGAGCGCAAGGCCGAAACGCTGACCGAAGGCGCGCGCACCTATGCGAAAGAGCGCTTCACCGGCAGCTTCCGCCGCGTGATCGAACTGCCGCAGAACGCGGACACCGACAAGGTGCAGGCGCGCTATGAGAACGGCACGCTGTCCATCACGGTCGGCAAGCGCGAAGCGTCCAAGCCCCGCGCCATCACCATTCAGTAATTCCAGCATTCGGGAGCTCACGATGAACGACACCACCCAACTGGCGCAGCGCAGCGAAGGCGACATGACGCGCAAGAATGAAGACAATGTGCGCCGCGCGAGCATCACGCCCGCGGTCGATATTATCGAAGACAGCCACGGCATCACGCTTTGGGCCGACTTGCCCGGCGTGCCGCGCGAAAAGCTGGACGTGAAAGTGCATGACGCGCGGCTCTATATCGAAGCCGAAGCGGTAGTCACCGCGCAAGCCGGCCTGCGCGTGCATCACGCCGAAGTGCGCGCGCCGCGCTTTGCTCGCGCCTTTACCGTCAGCGACGACTTCGACACTACGAAGATCGACGCGAATCTAACGAACGGCGTGCTCAAGCTCACAATTCCGCGCCGTGAAGAAGCGCGTCCGCGTCGAATCGAAGTGCGCGCGAGCTAAGAAAACCGCTGGCAGCAACGTAATGCTTTGACCGAATGGCCGCGAATTTCGCGGCCATTTTTTTAGCGCATGCTTAACGCCTCTATAATCTTCCGCGTCAGTCCGAGAACTATTCAAACTCATCGCTAGGAAGAGACGAACGTGAAGACGCTGTTGACGGTGTTGTTGAGCTCCATGCTGGCCGTGTCTATCGGCGCGCATGCGAAAGACTGGTCCACTATCCGGTTCGGCGTCGATGCCAGTTATCCGCCGTTCGAATCGAAAGCACCCGACGGCCAGCTCGTCGGCTTCGATATCGATGTCGGCAACGAACTCTGCCGCCGTCTGGACGCGAAATGCGTATGGGTCGAAAACGCCTTCGACGGCATGATTCCCGGCCTCCAGGCGCGCAAATTCGACGGCGTGCTGTCCACCATGTCCATGACGCCAGCGCGCGTCAAGCAGATCGCGTTCTCCAGCAAGCTCTTTCACGTGCCTACGCGACTCGTCGCCAAGCGCGATTCCAAGATTCAGCCGACGGCGGAGTCACTCGCGGGGAAATCGGTCGGCGTCGAACAAGGCTCGATGCAGGAGAGCTACGCGAAGGCGCATTGGGGCGCCAAAGGCGTGACGGTGGTTTCGTATGCGGATCAGGATCAGGTCTATGCCGACCTGCTTGCCGGACGTCTCGACGCATCGCTGCAAAACGCGGTGCAGGCCGAACGCGGCTTTCTCGACACGCCGCGCGGCAAGCCGTTCGCTTTCGCCGGCCCTGCTCTGGAAGACAGCGCGATCTTCGGCCCCGGCACCGCGATCGGTCTTCGCAAGGAAGACACCGATCTGAAAGAAAAGCTCGACGGCGCAATCGCTGCGATGATCAAGGACGGCACGTACACGCGCATCGAGCAGAAGTACTTCGACTTCGATATCTACGGCGAATAAGCATAAGAAAGCAGACGGCGCGAGGGCAATGTAGGGCTCGCGCCAACACATGCGTTGGCGCGCCGATGGCTTTTTTTCACGCACGTCATGCTGAAAATTACACGCCGCCCCGCTGGCATGCGGGAAAGGTGCGTGGTCGAAGCATCGGCACAGTGTTTGCATGCCCGGCAATGCACAGAGAGACTGTTTTCGGGGGCATCATGCATCATTCGATCGAACCTCACGAGCTCGGCAAGGTTGATCTCGAGCACTTTCAGATCGTGCAAGTGTCGGACGGCACGCATACCGTCGTGCTCTGGGAAGCGCCGGAGCCCGACACGCTAGTGCCGCTGCACGCACGAGCCGCCACGCTCACCATTCGTCTGTGCGATCCGCTCAATCCGGTGCGCAGAAAAGACGTGTGCGAGCGCTTGCAGGCGCATCTCGCGGCATCGCGTGGTCGCAAGAGCGCCACGCGGCCCCGCACGCATCTGTATCGCCTGAGCGCGAGTCCGCGCGCCGCTGCGTAGCGGTCAAAGCGACTTGCCGAGAAAAGTCCACAGCGCGTCGTCGAGCGAATACGGCACGTTGAAGCGAAAGCACGCGCTCGGCGCATCGCCGGGCCGGAAATACGAACCCGGCGCGAGCCAGATGCCGTGTTCGAGCGCGCGCGTCGCGACATCGCTCGCATGCGACGGATCGATCGGCAACTCCGCCCATACGAAAAGACCCGCGCGCGGACGGCGAAACAGTGTCGCGCCGAGCGCATCCATGCGCTGCTCGACGACCGCATGCGCGTCCTTCAGTTTGTCGATCACGAATTCGACGTGCCGCGTATAGCGCCCTTCGGTCAGCACCTTCTCGACGATGCGCTCCGTCGCCTCCGATGACGTCAGGCCGACCGCCATCTTCGTGCGCGCCAGTTCTCGCAGCACGTCGCGCTCGGCGACGACATAGCCGCAGCGCAGCGAAGGCGTGATCGTCTTGGCGAAGCCGCCGACATACACGACGCGGCTCAGGCCTTCGAGCGCCGCGAGCAACGGCGCGCCGGGCGGCGCGAGTTCGCGGTTCACATCGTCTTCCACGACCCACAGGCCATGCCGCTCGGCGATCTGCATCAGGCGGAACGCCGACGCCATGTTGAATGTCGCGCCGGTCGGATTCTGCAGCGTCGTGTTGAGAAAGACGGCCTTCGGACGGTGCTCCGTCACGATGCGCTCGAACACGTCGGTGTCGATGCCCGCGACCGTGCGCGGCACGCCGTGCACGTTGAGGCCGGCGAGCCTGAGAATCTGCAGCAGATTGCAGTAGCCGGGATCTTCGACGACCACGGCATCGCCCGGACGCAGCAACGTGCGCACGATCAGGTCCAGTGCCTGCGTCGCGCCGCTCGTCAATAGCACGTTGGATGCGGCATCGACCGGCAAGCCGTGGCGGTCCAGTTGCTCGGCAATGCGCTCGCGCAGCGGCGCGAAGCCATACGGATGCCCGTAATCCGCGATGCGCGCCGCCGGCACGCGGCTCACCGCGCGCAACGCGTGGTGCAGCCCGCTTTCGTTGACCCATTCGTTCGGCAGCCAGCCGCAGCCGGATTTGATCGGCACCGAATGGTCCGCGAAGACATCGGAAAGCAGCCATGTCGCCGTGAGGCTCGGCGGCTGCCATTCGACCGAGCGGGCCGGCGCGCGCGGCCCGCGCACGGCCACGCGATACCCCGAGCCGCGCCGCGCGGTGACGAGGCCCATCGACACGAGCCTGCCGTACGCTTCGGTCACGGTGAACGTGCTCAGGCGCTCGCTTTCGGCAAGACGCCGCACCGAAGGCAACAGCGCGCCCGCGCGCAACGTGTCCGACTCGATGGCGGATGAAAACGCGCGCACGAGTTGCTCGACGAGCGTCGGCGCCTGCCGCGAGCCGCGTTCCAGGTTGAGTTCGATCATCGGTTCAATCGGCCAAGGTTGCCAGTACAGTTCGCCCCATTTTGCCAGCACAGTTGGCAGCGCGGTGAAGCAAGTGTCTATGCCGCGCAAAATTGCGTCGACATACAGTGACCGTTCTTTCGAGGAGAGACCAAGCCATGAACGCCCGCCCCGTCATCGACGACCTGTCGTCTTTCTGGATGCCCTTCACCGCGAACCGCCAGTTCAAGGCCGCGCCGCGGCTTCTGGAAAGCGCCAAGGGAATGTACTACCGGTCGACCGATGGCCGCGAGGTGCTCGACGCCTGCGCGGGGCTGTGGTGCGTGAACGCCGGTCATTGCCGCGAGGAAATTGTCGAGGCGGTGCAGAAGGCGCTCGGCACGCTGGATTTCGCGCCGACGTTCCAGATGGCTCACCCGCTCGCGTTCGAAGCCGCGACGAAAGTGGCCGAATTGATGCCGGACGGCCTCGACCGGATCTTCTTCACGAACTCCGGCTCGGAGTCGGTCGACACGGCGCTCAAGATCGCCATCGCCTACCATCGCGCGCGCGGCGAAGGCCAGCGCACGCGGCTGATCGGGCGCGAGCGCGGCTATCACGGCGTGGGCTTCGGCGGCATTTCGGTGGGCGGCATCGCGCCGAACCGCAAGACGTTCTCGGGCGCGCTGCTGCCCTCGGTCGATCATCTTCCGCATACGCACGATCTCGCGCACAACGCGTTCTCCAAGGGCCAGCCGGCGTGGGGCGCGCATCTCGCGGACGAACTGGAGCGCATCGTCGCGCTGCACGATGCATCGACGATCGCGGCGGTGATCGTGGAGCCGGTAGCGGGCTCCACGGGCGTGCTGATTCCGCCGCAGGGCTACTTGCAGAAGCTGCGCGAAATCTGCACGAAGCACGGCATTCTGCTGATTTTCGATGAGGTCATCACCGGCTTCGGGCGTCTCGGCAAGGCGACGGCCAGCGAGTTTTTCGGCGTGACGCCCGATCTCATCACCATGGCCAAGGCGATCAACAACGCGTCCATTCCGATGGGCGCGGTCGCGGCGCAGCGCAAGGTGCACGACACAATCATCGAGGCGGGCGCGGCCAACGCCATCGAACTCTTTCACGGTTACACGTACTCGGCGCATCCGGCGGCGACGGCCGCGGCCATCGCGACGCTCGACCTCTACGTGCGTGACAAGCTGTTCGACCGCGCGGCATCCAAGTCTCCGACGTTCGAAAGCGCGGCGCATGCGCTGCGCGACGCGCCGCACGTCAAGGACATTCGCAATCTCGGGCTCGTCGCGGGCATCGAGCTCGAACCGCGCGACGGCGCGCCCGGCGCGCGCGCCTACGAAGCGTTCGTCAAGTGCTTCGAGGCAGGCGTGCTCGTGCGCTATACGGGCGATACGCTCGCGTTCTCGCCGCCGCTCATCATCGAAGACGACCAGATCGACCGCATCTTCACGACGGTGAGAGATGTGCTCGAGACGGTGCAATAGAAGATGAGACGATCGCGCGTTTCGTTGAGACGCGCGCGCATTCACGGCGGCCCTGCTCCGGCCTACAGTTGACTCACGCCATTCAGATGGCTCACCAACGAACCGGAGCACACCATGTCACGTCTTTCCCAAGTCAACGTCAACGAAGCCACCGGCAAGACCGCGGAACTCTTCACCGCCATCAAGAAGGCCGCGGGCCGCGTGCCGAACGCGTATGCGACTATCGGCACGCATAGCCCGGCGGCGCTCGGCGCGGCGCTATCCAACGATGCCGTGCTCGCGAAGAGCAGTCTCGACAAGGCGGATGTCGAAGCCATCAAGCTCGCCGTCAGCGAATTGGCGGGTTGCGACTACTGTGCCGCTGCGCATACGGTCGTCGGCAAGATGGTCGGGCTCACGCAAGACGAAACGCAGCAGATCCGCGCGGGCGACGCGACCGGCAATGCGAAGCGCGATGCGCTCGTGCGCTTCGTGCGGCAGGTGGCGGATTCGCGCGGCACGGTGGACGCCCGCGTGCTCGCCGATGTGCGCGAAGCAGGCTATAGCGAGGCGCAAGTCATCGACGCGCTTTTCGCGATGAGCGCCATTAACTTCACGAACCTCGTCAACCGCGTGAACGATACGACGCTCGACTTTCCCGCGCTCGTCTAAGGATTCGAGGACTTCGTGAACCGGTCGATCACCGCGCTGACGAGATCGACCGGCACCGGAAACACGATCGTCGAGTTCTTGTCGCCGGCAATCGTCGTCAGCGTTTGCAGATAGCGCAGTTGCATTGCCTGCGGCGCCTGGGCGAGCATCTGCGCGGCCTGCAACAGCTTCTCCGATGCCTGCAATTCGCCTTCCGCATGAATGATCTTCGCGCGACGCTCGCGCTCGGCTTCCGCCTGGCGAGCGATCGCGCGAATCATCGTCTCGTTGATGTCGACGTCCTTGATCTCGACGTTCGATACCTTGATGCCCCACACGTCCGTCTGCGCGTCGAGCACGCGCTGGATGTCGCTGTTCAGGCGCTCGCGCTCGGACAGCAGTTCGTCGAGTTCGTGCTTGCCGAGAATCGCGCGCAGCGTCGTCTGCGAGAGCTGGCTCGTCGCGTCGAAATAGCGCGCGACCTGAATCACGGCTTTCTCCGGATCGACCACGCGAAAGTAGACGACCGCGTTCACCTTGACGGAGACGTTGTCGCGCGTGATGACGTCCTGCGGCGGCACGTCGAAGACCACCGTGCGCAGATCCATGCGCACGACCTGCTGCACGACCGGAATGATGAGCACGAGCCCCGGCCCTTTCACCTTCCAGAAGCGCCCGAGCATGAACACGACACCGCGCTCGTACTCGCGAAAAATGCGCACCGCCGACGCGAGCAGAAAAATAATGAGCGCGAGCACGATGCCGCCGAAACCGAAAGTCAGCCCCATGTTTTTTAGCCTCGTTCAAGCTGCATTGTGATGTGATTCGTCGAACGGCTCGACGGTCAATGTGAGTCCGTCGCGCGCGGTCACCCGCACGCGCGCGCCCTGCCCGGGCAACGCAGCGGGCGATGCCGGCTGCACGCGCCAGCGTTCGCCCTGCACGCGCGCCCAGCCGACGGCTTCGCCGCCCTCCAGCATCACGCCGATGCTGCCGAGCATGGCCTCGCCGCCGCTGACGACGGGCCGCGCGCGCGCCTTCAACGCGAGCCCCGACACCGCGAACACGAACACCGCTGAAAACAGCGCGAGCGCCGCCACGAGTCCCGGCGGAACGCCGAAGCCGGGCACGTCCGTATCCACGAGCATCAGCGCGCCGATGGCGAACGCGACGATACCGCCGATGCCGAGCGTGCCGAACGTCGGCAAGAACGCCTCCGCGACGAGACAGCCGATGCCCAGCACGAGCAAGCCGAGGCCCACGTAGCTCACGGGCAGCAATTGCAGCGCGAACAGGCCGACGAGCAGACAAATGGCGCCCGCGACGCCCGGCAGCACGTAGCCGGGATTCGCGAACTCGAAGAAGAGGCCGTACATGCCGATCATCATCAGTATGAGCGCGACGCTCGGGTCGGTGATCGTCGCCAGAAAGCGGTTGCGCCAGTCGGGCTGGAACGCGACGACGCTCGCCTGAAGCGTCGCCAGCACGCGCTCGCCCTGCGCCGTGCGCACGCGGCGGCCGTCGAGTTTGGCGAGCAGGTCGGGAATGTCGGTCGCGGTGAGGTCGATCACCTTCTGCGCGAGCGCCTCGTTGGCCGAGAGCGCGACGGCTTCGCGCACCGCGCGTTCGGCCCACTGCGCGTTGCGCCCGCGCAGTTGCGCGAGACCGCGGATATACGCGGCGGCGTCGTGGACCTGCTTGCGCGTTTCGGTCGATGCCGCCTCCGAGGCGCCCGACGCCGCGCGCTCCGCTCCACCCGCGCCGAGCTGGATCGGCGTGGCCGCGCCGAGATTCGTGCCGGGCGCCATCGCGGCGATATGGGCGGCGTACACGATGTACGTGCCCGCGCTCGCCGCACGCGCGCCGCTCGGCGCAATGTACGCCGCGACCAGCACCGGCGAAGCGAGGATCGCCTGAATGATGGCGCGCATGGAAAGGTCGAGGCCGCCGGGCGTGTCGATCCGGAGGACGGCGAGTTGCGCGCGTTCGTCCGCGGCGCGGGCGAGAGACCGCACGACGAAATCCGCGCTCGCCGGGCCGACCGCGCCGGTCAGCGGAATCACGACGACGGGCGCAGCAGCTTCGGCGCGAAGCGGAAATACAGCGAACGCCAGCAGCAGCAAGAGGCGTCGGACGAACGGCAGGAGCCGGTCAGCGGGTATCGTTCTCATCATCGGCAATCGCCGGCCGAGGCCGGCGTCGCGCAGGGTCTCGCTTTCAGCTTAGGCGAAAGAACCGTCGTGCGGTCGATGATCTTCTCGACGTCCGCCGTCTCGCTCAAGCCCGCCACGAAGCGCGCGCGGTCGAAATCCGGCGACACGCAGCCGTCCACGTAGACGAAGCGGCGCTGCAGCGTGAGCCACAGGCTCGTCTTGTCGCGCCATTGAAGCAATGCATTCAGCGCGTTTAGACGGCGCGTGACGCTTTCGGCAATCTCGCGGTCGTAGTCGTAACTGTTCGGCAGACGGCAGCGGCCCGCGATCCAGCAACTGTTGCCGCGCTCGATGCGATAGTGCGCTTCGTCGAGCCATTCTGCTTCCGTCTCGAACGGGCCGCGCGGCGCGGGACAATCGGGAATGGCGTTCGATACGTGCAGAAACGGGTCGTTGCCGCGGTTGGCGAGCGTGCCGTCGGCGTGGACGGCGAACGCATGTAGTCCGACCAAAGCGGCGAGCAACGCGGCGGCAATATGTGTGCGCATGATCGTCCGATCGTGTGAACGGCACGCGCCAAGCATAGACCATCGTCGCGCGAGCCAGCCGTTACACTGGAACGGGCACTTTCCCTCGGACCGAAAACGACATGAAACAGGCACTCCACCATCTGACGCTCGCAACCGGCTCGCGCGGCCTGCACGAAGTCACGCGCGACATCGACCGCTGGATCGACTTGCAGGACATTCGCACGGGCCTGCTGACGGTGTTCTGCCGTCATACGTCCGCGTCGCTGCTGATTCAGGAAAACGCCGACCCAGACGTGCGCGCGGACCTCGAACGGTATTTCGAATCGGTCGCGCCGGAAGCGCCCGGCCGCTACATCCACGACGCCGAAGGCCCCGACGACATGCCCGCGCACCTGCGCACCGCGCTCACCACCGTCCAGCTTTCGATTCCGGTCGAAGCCGGCCGCATGGTGCTCGGCACGTGGCAGGGCATCTATGTGTTCGAGCACCGGGCGGCGCCGCATCACCGCGAACTCGTGTTGCATCTGATCGGCGAGTGACCGCGGGCTTCGAACCGATCCGGCGCGGTCACGGCTTGACGATGGCGCGTCCGGCCAGCGCACAGGTGTGATCCTGCAATTCTTCCGACGACGCGAAATCGCCCGGACCGACGTGATCGTTGAGCAGAAAGAACGCGGGCGAGCCGTCGCTGCGCTCGGCGCCGACGAGCAGCAACGTCTGATCGCCCATGCGACCGCCTTCCTGCGCGACGGTCGCGGCGAGCAGCCTGAACGGATCGGTGCGCGACAAGTCCGCGTCGTCGATGCGCAACGCGCGATACCTGTGTCCGCGAAGGCGCCCGGGCAGCGGCGTCCATCGCGTGCCGATGCCCGGCCCCGCTTCGCGCAGCGCCTCTGCCACGTCGTCCGCGAGGCAGTCGATATGAATATGCAACTGGTTCTGCGTGCGTCCGCTCGCCGAGTTGACCGCGAGCGACATCTCGTCGCGCGGCAAGCGGCGGCGCAGCGCGTCGTCGACGTAATGGCGCGCGTTCCATGCATCGCGCCAGTAGTTCGGCGTGTCCGGTTCCAGCAGCGCCGGACTTTCGATGCCGCTCACCCGTGCGGTCGGAATCAACAGATATTGCGCGACGCCGACAATGTCTTTCAGCACCGCATAGCCGCCTGCGACGTTCACCTCGGCGCAAGGCTGCTCGATGCGCGCGCCGTCGGCGGCGGGTACGCAGCGGTCATGGACGATTTGCCAGAGCGCATCGGGATTGCCCGCGCGCGCGGGCGAACACGCGAGGCCCAGCGCGACGGCGGCGCTGGCGAAGAGACACTTCGTGAGGGTGTGCATCGGCAATGATCCGGGACGAAGACCTTAGCGTGCCGGATTATGCTTTCAGGCGCATGACTTCGCTGCTCCGGCCTCGCGCGTGCTGACTACACGACAAAAAGCGCCGGCTGCGATCACGCGGCCGGCGCTTTCTTCTTGCTTCACAACTTACTGCCACTACTACAACTGCCCTGCTCCTGCTGCCCGCGGCGTGCCATCCGCTGCGGGATGACAGACTCCGGCTTAGTGGCCGAAGTAGACCGAATTGCGATCCGACATCGACACGGCTGCACGCGCGCCCGATTGAGCGTTGCCGGCGGTCGACGCGCCATACGACGTCGTTGCAACCGCGCCTTGCTCGGCGTTCACGCGCGCCTGGGCGGCTTGCAGGTTTTGCGGATAGGTCACGCGGTCTTGCGACGGGTTGTAGCCAGCCTTTTCCAACTGAGCGAGTTCGGCGCGAACTTCAGCGCGCGTCACCGGCGCGTTGTTTTGCGCGAACGCGAAAGTCGGAGCGGCCAGAGCCGAAGCGATGACGAGTGCCGGAACGAATGACTTGATCATGATGACCTCCAATAATCTTGTTTTGAGATCGATCGGAAATCGGAGAGCTTTTTAAGCATTTTCTGATTTCCTTTCGCTTGGAGAGAAGTTTAGGAGGTCAGCGACTTAGGGGAAACCCCGATTCTCATGAAAGATATTTGTTCATCCAGCAATAATCCGGGCATCGGCCGAGGCCGATGACGATCGCCACACCTCAACGCGCCGCCACGTGTTCGAGCGCCGCGGTCATCAATTCGCGCAGCAGCGGCTGAACGGCGCTGGCGCGGGTGTCGTCGTAGGCGTAGGGCGACGTTTCCTGCATGTACGTCACCTGCGTCAGTTCCAGTTGCACGGCGTGAATGCCGCGCGCCGGCTCGCCGTAGCGCCGCGTGATGTAGCCGCCCTTGAAACGCCCGTTGGCCACGCAGGTATAACGCCCGTCACGCGATACGACTTCCGCCAGCCGCTCGGCAAGCGCCGGCGCCGCCGATGCGCCGTCTGCCGTGCCAAAGTTGAAGTCGGGCAAGCGGCCTTCGAAGAAACGCGGCACGACCGAACGGATGGAATGCGCCTCCCACAACAGCACGCGCCCGTGCGCTTCGCGCAGCGCGGCGAGTTCGCTGGCGAGCGCGTCGTGATACGGCTGCCAGTAGAGCGCGCGACGCGCCTCGATCTGCTCGCGCGATGGCGCGTGCCCCGGGCGGTAAAGCGGCTCTTTGTCGAAGGTATCGACCGGACACAAACCTGTCGTGTCGCGGCCGGGGTACAGATTCGCGTCGTCGGGCGGCCGGTTCAGGTCGATCACGTAGCGCGCGTATTCCGGCAGCAGAATCGACGCGCCCAACTCGCGCGCGAAGGCATACAGGCGCTCCAGATGCCAGTCGCAATCGTCGACGCGCAGCGCCACTGGCGTCATCTCATCGACGAGCGCCTCCGGAATGCGCGTGCCTCGATGCGGAATCGAAATCAAGAGCGGCGCGGTGCCGCGTTCCAGCGTATAGATGGAGCAATCGTGAACGGTATCCATGTCTGCGGCTCCGGGAGTTGAACGTTACGCGAGCAGTTCGCCGAGCGCCGCGCGATAACGCGCGAGTGCCCGCTCTTCGTCGGCGTGGCGGCGGTCGGTGACGACCTTGCGGCCGCCGACGAACACGTCGCGCACCGGCGTCTGTCCATGCTCGCAGAAGACTGCGCTGGACAGCCACGCGTCGCAGGAAAGACCGCCGATGCCGGGATGCGCTTCGTCCAGCACGATCCAGTCCGCGCGCATGCCCGCCGCCAGCGCACCGACGCGCCGCCCGGTCGCGCTCGCGCCGCCGTCGAGGGCGGCGTCGAATAGACGGTCGGCGGGGCGCGTGTCGCTAGCCGACGCCAGCACGTTGCGTTCGCGACGCAGCAAACGCTGGCCGTATTCGAGCAGCCGCAACTCCGAGCGCCAGTCGACGCCCACGTGACTATCCGAGCCGATGCCGAAGCGCCCGCCCGCATCCAGATAGTCGCGCGCCGCAAAGAATCCGTCGCCGAGATTCGCCTCCGTCGTCAGGCAAAGGCCGGCGACCGCGCGGCTTTCCGCGAGGCCGCGGCATTCGCTCGCGTCCATATGCGTCGCGTGGACGAGGCACCAGCGCGCATCCACCTCGAAGCGATCCAGCAGCCACTGGACCGGCCGCTGGCCCGTCGCGGCGACGCACGCATCGACTTCGGCAAGCTGCTCGGCGATATGAATGTGCACCGGAGCGCGGTCGAACCGGGCGTCGAAGCCTTCGAGCAGCGCCGCAAGCGATTCGCCCGAGACCGCGCGCAGCGAATGCGGCGCGACGCCGTAACGCCGCGCGCCGTTTTCCGGCCGGGCGCGGGCGAGCGCATCGAGCATGTCGAGCAGGCTCTCGGGCGTATGCAGGAAGCGGCGCTGATCGTCGCGCGGCGCGGCCTGGCCGAAGCCGCTGTACTGATAGAGAACCGGCAGCATGGTAATGCCGATGCCCGCGCGCTCTGCCGCATCCACCACGCGCTCGGCCAGTTCCGCGCGGTTCGCATACGGCAAGCCGTCTTGCGCGTGATGCACGTAGTGGAATTCGCAGACGGAGGTGTAGCCCGCCTTCAGCATTTCGATGTAGAGCCAATGCGCGATGTCCGCGAGCGCGTGCGGCTCAATCTTCGCGGCGAAGCGGTACATCAGGTCGCGCCAGCTCCAGAAGGTATCGGCGGCGCTCGCGCGATATTCGGTGAGCCCGGCCATCGCGCGCTGGAACGCGTGCGAATGCAGATTCGGCATGCCGGGCAACACGGGGCCCTTCGCCCGCTCGACGCCTGCGGGAGCCGCGCTGTCCGGCTCGACGCGCGTGAGCGCGCCGTCGTCGCTCCACTCCATCAGTACGTTGCGCCGCCAGCCATCGGGCAAACGCGCGTGTTCCGCGAAATAGAGGTTCAAGCTCGTATCTCCTCGATGCCGATGCAGAGCCACGCGGCATCGCCCGCGGCTTCGACGATGCAAGTGCGCTCGATGCGCGCGGTATCGCCCGGATGAAGCACTGCGCGCGTTCCATCGGCAGACGCGATATACAGGCTGCCGCTCGCGCAGTACGCGAACGTCAGTTCGTGCTCCTGCGCCAGTTCATGGCGCCCGGCGCGCAGGGCGCACACCGACATGCGCGCCCGGTCGCGTCGCACCATCACGTTGAAGTCGCGCGTCGGCCCGTCGATGAGACTCGCGTGGACCGGCGTTTCGCCCGGGAAACGCGCCATTGCGAGCGGTTCGTCGAGCCGATGCTCGCGGCCACCGGCTTCGGCGAGCAGCATGCCCGCGCCGTCGAGCAGGACGAGCGCGCGATCCACGCCGGGAAACGCCGAAAATGCGCCATCCGACGATACGTCCGCGATCGACAGCCGCCACGCGAACGCATCGAGCGCCGCGCCCGGCGGCCCCGCCGCGATCTCGCGCGTGATGCCGCCGCCGTTCTTCCACGGCACGGCGATGAGCGAAGCCGCCGGAATGATCGTCACGTCAGAAGTGCCCGGTGAATTGGTAACGGTCGCCCGGATGCCAGAGATTCGCGACCGACGCGACGGCATCCCGCGACCATGTGCGCCGATGCAGCAGAAGACACGGCTCGTGCTCGCCCATCGCGAGCGCACCGCGAATTTCCGGCGACGGCACGGACGCCTCGATCCGGTACTCCACGCGCTGCAGCGGCGCGGCGATCATCAGGTACTGGTTCGGCGTGATCGTCGTGAAATCCTGCCGCGCGTATTCCGGCGCGAGCGGCGGGTTCACGTAACGTTCTTCGAGCTGCACCGGCTCGTCGTTTTCGAAGTGCAGCACGCGCGAATGAAACACCGGGCTGCCGAGCGCGAGTTGCATCTCGCCGGCGAGCGCCTCGTCGACGATGGATGCGCCCAGATGCAACACCTGCGCGCGATATGCATGACCGCGCGCAGCAATCTCGTCCGAGATGCTGCGAATCTCGACGAGCGTCGACGCGTACTTCGGCTGCGCGACGAAGGTTCCCGCGCCCTGCACGCGCGTCAGCACCTGTTCGGCCGTCAGCTCGCGCAGCGCCCGGTTCACGGTCATGCGCGCAACCTTGAACTCGCGCGCCAGCTCGTTCTCGGACGGCACCAGATCGCCCTCGCGCCACTCGCCGATGTGAATGCGCTGCAGGATGTAGTCCTTGATCTCCTGATACGCGGGCGTGTTCATGCGCTCGCTTCCGCCTTGTCCATGGCTTCCGAAGCAAACGCGAACGGGCTATGCCGCGCGATCGCGCCCTGCTCGACGAGCCTGGCGATGGCCGCGATATCCGGGGCAAAGTAGCGGTCCAGGTCGTAATGCGGCACCTGCGCGCGCAACGTGCTCATCACCTCGATGAGCGGCGCGCTCGTCTTGTGCGGCGCGCGCAGATCGACGCCCTGCGCCGCCGCCAGCAGTTCGATGGCGAGAATGTTGGCCGTGTTGCTCGCGATATCGCCGAGCTTGCGGGCCGCGAACGTGGCCATGGAAACGTGATCTTCCTGATTCGCCGACGTGGGCAACGAATCGACCGAAGCGGGATGCGCCAGGGTCTTGTTCTCGGATGCGAGCGCCGCCGCCGTCACGTGCGCGATCATGAAGCCGGAGTTCACGCCGCCGTCGCGCACGAGGAACGGCGGCAGGCCGGAAAGCGTGGCGTCGATCAGCAGCGCGATGCGCCGCTCGGCCAGCGCGCCGATTTCAGCGGCGGCGAGCGCGAGATTATCGGCGGCGAAAGCAACCGGTTCAGCGTGGAAATTGCCGCCCGACAGGACTTCGCCGGTATCGGGGAAGATCAGCGGGTTATCGGAGACCGCGTTCGCTTCGATCAGAAGCACCTCGGCGGCGTGGCGCATCTGGTCGAGGCACGCGCCCATCACTTGCGGCTGGCAGCGCAGGCTGTACGGGTCCTGCACCTTCTCGCAGTCCGCGTGCGACAGATTGATGCCCGAGCCCGCGAGCAGCGCGCGATACGCCGCCGCTGCGTCGATCTGCCCGCGATGCCCGCGCAATTCATGGATGCGCGCATCGAACGGCACCACCGAGCCCGCGGCCGCATCCACCGACAGTGCGCCTGCCACGAGTCCGGTGCGGAACAGGTCCTCGATGGCGAACAGGTGATACAGCGCGAGCGCCGCCGATGCCTGCGTGCCGTTCAGCAGCGCAAGCCCTTCCTTGGCCTGGAGCGTCAGCGGCTTCAGGCCGGCGACCGCAAGACCGTCGAGCGCGCTCGCGCGTTCGCCGCGAATGGTGACTTCGCCGATGCCGAGCAGCACCGTCGACATGTGCGCGAGCGGCGAAAGATCGCCGGATGCGCCGACCGAGCCCTTCACCGGGATGATCGGCAGCACGTCCGCGTTGAACAGCGTGATGAGCGCCTCGATCACTTCGCGGCGGATGCCCGAATGGCCGCGCCCGAGGCTCGACAGCTTGAGCGCCATGAGCAGCCGCACGACCGGGCGCGACATCGGCTCGCCCACGCCGACCGCGTGCGACAGCACGAGATTGCGCTGCAACAGTTCGAGCTGGTCAGCGGGAATATGCGTATTCGCAAGCCGCCCGAAGCCGGTGTTGATGCCATACGCCGGATCGCCCTTCGCGGCGATGGCCGCGACCGCGCGCGCGCTCGCGTCGATGGCGTCGAAGCTCGCGGGATCGAGCCGCAGAGAATCGGAGCCGCGCGCGATTCGGCGCAGTTGCGGCAGCGTGAGTTTTCCGGGCGTCAGCGTGATCATGTTTCATCCTGTCTATACAAGTCAGACGCCAGTCTAAACGGGCATAAACGGCGAAACAAGAGGCTTTCCGGGATTCCCCTTAGCCCGAATGGCGGATACGCGCAACGCTTGTCTATACAGAACGCGCGATGCTCACAGCACTTTTTCCATCACGAACTGCACGAACCGCTGTCCACGCACGACGACCGCGCGCGCCAGCAGCATCGTGAAACCGCAATATTCGAAGAACGGCCGGCCCGTCGCGCTCGCGTAGGTATGCAGCACCTGCATGCCCGCCTCGTCCGCCTCGGCCTCGATGCGCGCGAGCAGCGCGGTCGCCACGCCTTTGCGCTGATGCTCCGGGTGCACGAACATCATGTCGATCAGGCCGTTCCGCTCCAGATCGGCAAATCCGGCAAGCTGGCCTTCGCTGAACGCGACCCACGTCGGGCGGCTCGCGCGGGCGAGTGCCCATTCGTCGGGATCGGCCTGCGCCCAGACGTCGATCTGCTTTTCGTTGTAATCCGCCGATGCAGTCTCGCGCACCGCGCGGAGAAACAGGTCGATCACGCCGTCGAGATCACTCGCCCGGTACGGTCTGATTTCGATAAGCGGGAACTCGGGCATGTCTTCACCTTCTGTATTGCAATGAAAATCGAGCCGCTGAAAGCGCGGCGAAGTGTCGGGCGTCTGAACGCGGGAAGAATTGTAGGAAACGGGCGCGGGATAAAAGCCAAAAGGTGTCGCGAACGTGTCGCCGATCAGGTTGCCACGGCCACCGTTGCGAGGCCGAGCGCGGTCATCAAGAGCGACGCCCCGACGTGGATCGCAATCTCCGCCAGCGCCCAGCCGAGCCGCCCCTGCTGAAGATGCGCGACGACTTCGGCCGAGAACGTCGAAAACGTGGACAGGCCGCCCATCAGGCCGGTGATGACAAAAAGCCGCCACTCGACGGAGACATCCGGAACACGCGCAAAGAACGCAACCGCCACGCCGATGATGTAACCCGCGATGACATTGGCCGCGAACGTGCCGAGCGGCAGGTTCGGAAAGACGGCGTTCAGGCGCAGTCCGAGCGCCCAGCGGAGCAGCGAGCCGAGGCCGCCGCCGAGTCCCACCGCGATGATCGACAGGTACATGTAGTTGTTCAGTTATCTTGATGAAAGAGCGGGCGTGCCGGCATCACGCCCCGCGAGCCAGCCGTTCGATCAACGCGGCGCGGCTCGGCTCGACGATCCATCCCTGCCCGTGTCGCAGATGCGCCGTCCACGTGCCGTCGCGCCGAGCTTCCCAGCATCCGGCTTCGTGACCGTCGATGAACAGCGATCCGCGCATGACGAGCATGGGATCGGCCGGATCCAGCGCGGTGTCGTCGTTGTGTGCGAGCCTGACGTCATGCATGACACTTCGCCTGCCGAGCATCGGATCGAGCGTGCCTGCTCAAGGGCTCCATTCTAACGATACTTCCGGCCCTCACCGCAACATGAACGACATTGCCGAAAGGCAATTGAGCGTGCGAACGACATGCTCGGCGCTCGGCGCATCTAACGCGAGCGTCACCGCGTCGATGCGTTCGAGCGACGGCCACTGGCAGAAGAGATCGGCGAGCGCGCTCGTCTGAACGCGCAGTTCGCAGTGTTGTGTTGAAGATGCGTGGCGCGTGCCGAAGCGCCCGTGTGCAGCGCCTTCGACGACTTCTTGCGCCGCGCGCCGGATCGCTTCGCATGCCGCAGCGGGCGTTTGCGTGACGCCGCTGGAATAGCCGTGCGCCGTTTTCACGCAGACGAAGCGCGCGCCTGCGAACAAGGGCAACGTCTCGGCGCCGAAGACGTCATCGCCTGTCAGCAGCGCCACGCGCGCGCCGCGTTCTTCCGCGAGCCGGCCGTAGAGCGCCGCCTCGCCGGCCTCGTCGCCGTCGATCACCACGCGCGCGAAGGCCGTGCTGTTGATCGTATGCGCGAGAATGCCGCGGCTTTGCGCGCGTGCGTGGTAGCCGACCATGAACACGAGATCGGGCGATGCTTCGAGGCCCGCCATCATGCCCAGCGTGCGTGGCTTGCCGAGCACGAGCCGCACGCGTGAATCGAACGCATCGGGCAAGAGATTGCGAAAGCCGCCATGCGAATCGTTCACCCATACTTCAGACGCGCCGCCTTCGAATGCACCTTCGGCCGCCGCATTCGCCTCATGCGTCATCCAGCGTCGCGCCTGCTCGTACTCCGCGTTGCCGGGCCGCGTTTGCTCGGGATGGAACACACCTGCGATACCTTCGATGTCCGTCGAGATCAGCACTTTCATGGCGTCAGTTTCAATGCGTCCGTGAGAGATAGCCGCCGATGCCCGCCGCAGCCGGTCACGGTCTCCGCGCTGAAAAGCGCGTCGAGAATGGCTTGTTCGGTGCTGTCGGCAGCCGCCTGAAACAGCGGATCGAGTCGCGCGTCGGGAAGCAAAGGCGGCAGCGTGACGAATGCGGCGTCGTGCGGCACGGTGTACGCCGTCGAAAACGCGAGCGCAATGTCGCCGCTTCCGTGGCCATAGACCGAGCCCGTGCGCGCCAGGCCGGCGGCCGCGCGCATTGCCATGCGTCGCAATTGCCGCGAGTCCAAGGGCGCATCGGTCGCGAGCAGCATGATGATGCTGCCTTGCTCCGGCTTCATCTGGCTTTGCGCGGCCGCGTGCAGTTGGAGGCCGACGGGCGCGCCCGCTATCGTGAGCTGGGGCAAGCGCCCGAAGTTGGCGAGCACGAGCGCGCCGACAACATAAGCGTTTGCGCCGATATCGATGATCCGCGACGCCGACCCGATGCCGCCTTTCAGTTCGAAGCACGACATGCCACGTCCCGCGCCGACCGCACCGCGTGCGAAGTCCTTCGCACATCTGCCGAGCGCTTCGCGGTAGTGCGCCTCCTCGACGGCGAACGCCTGCAAGTCGTTCAGATAGCCGTCGTTGCACTCGAAGACGAGCGGATTGATGCTCGGCCACTCACGCCCTATGTCTTCATTTAATTCGCATGCCGAACGAACTTGCGCCATTGCAACGGCGCCGACGCCAAACGTATTCGTCAATGCAATCGGCGTTTCGAGCACGCCGAGTTCATCGACTTGCACGAGGCCGACGCTCTTGCCGAAGCCATTGATCACGCACGCGGCGGCAGGCACCTTCTCGCGATACAGGTCGCCGCCGTGCGGAAGCACGACAGTCACGCCGGTCTGCAGGTCGCCGGCATCGAGCGTGCAGTGCCCCACCGTGACGCCCGCGACATCCGCTATCGTTGCGCGTGCGCCCGCTCGCAATGTGCCGATATGCGGTGCTTTCGTCACGGCCGGTCCAGCTTCGGATCGAGCGCGTCGCGCAAACCGTCGCCGAGCAGATTGAAGGCAAGCACCGTGAGGAAGATCGCGAGGCTCGGGAAGATCGCGACGTGCGGCGCCATTGCCATGTCGGCGCGCGCTTCGTTGAGCATCGCGCCCCACTCGGGCGTCGGCGGCTGCGCGCCGAGTCCGAGAAAAGAGAGGCTCGCCGCCGTGATGATCGACGTGCCGATGCGCATCGTGAAGTAGACGACCACCGATGAGATCGTGCCCGGCAGTATGTGCCGCACGATGATCGTCCAGTCCGACGCGCCGATACTGCGCGCCGCCTCGATATACGTCAGATGCTTGAGCGCGAGCGTGTTGCCGCGCACGAGCCGGGCAAACGCCGGAATGCTGAAGATGGCGACCGCGCAGACCACGTTCACCATGCCGTTGCCCAGAATCGCGACCACGCCGATCGCGAGCAAAATGCCGGGAAAGGCGAACAGCACGTCGGAGATGCGCATTACGATGCGGTCCCACCATCCTTCGTAATAGCCCGCGAGCAGGCCGAAGAAGGTGCCGATTACCGCGCCTATTACGACCGACAGCAAACCGGCCGTCAGCGAAATCCGGCTGCCGACGAGTATGCGGCTGAGAATATCGCGCCCCAGCGAATCGACGCCGAACCAGTGCGTAGCCGAAGGCCCCGCGTTGAGCGCGTCGTAATCGAAGTAGTTTTCCGGGTCATAAGGCGCGATATACGGCGCGATGATCGCGATCACGATCAGCAGCAGCACGAACACCGCCGCGATCATCGCGACGTGCTGCTGCCTGAACTTGCGCCAGAACTCGGTCCACGGCGTGCGGACGTTCTGCTGCGCGTCGTGTGCGGCTTGCACGGTTACGCTCATGCCGTCCTCACTTGAAGCGAATAGTCGGGTTGATGACCGCGTACAGCAGGTCCACCACCAGATTGATGACGATAAATTCCAGCGAGAACAACAGCACTTCCGCCTGAATCACCGGATAGTCGCGCATCTCGACGGCATCGACGAGCAGCCGTCCGAGGCCCGGCCAGTTGAACACCTTCTCGACCACGATGGAACCGCCGAGCAGGAAGCCGAACTGAAGACCCATCATGGTGACGACAGGAATCATCGCGTTGCGCAGGCAGTGCTTCACGATGACGATCGGCTCATGCACGCCCTTCGCGCGCGCCGTGCGCACGAAGTCTTCGCCGAGCACTTCGACGAACGAAGCGCGCGTGAAGCGCGCCATCACGGCGGCCACTGCCGCGCCGAGCGTGAGCGATGGCAGCACGTAGCTTTGCCACGTGCCGTCGCCGACGATAGGCAGCCAGCCGAGCTTCACCGAGAAGATCTCCATCAGCAGCATGCCGAGCGCGAACGCAGGAAACGAGATGCCCGACACGGCGAGCGTCATGCCGAGCCGGTCGGGCCACCGGTTGCGCCATACCGCCGACACGATGCCGATGGTCATGCCGAACACCACGGCCCAAGCCATGCTTGCCAGCGTGAGCCACAGCGTCGGCATGAAACGCTCCGCGATTTCGGTGCTCACGGGGCGCTTGCTTCGCGTCGATTTGCCGAAGTCGAAGTGCGCGACCTTGCCGAAGAAGCTCGCGAGTTGCTGCGGCAGCGGCTTGTCGAGGCCGAGGTCCGCGCGAACGAGCGCAACCGTCGCTTCGTCCGCTTCGGCTCCCGCTGCGAGCCGCGCGGGGTCGCCCGGCAACAGATGCACGAACATGAACACCAGCACTGCGACGATGAAGAGCGTCGGCAGCAGCCCGAGCAGGCGTTTGGCAAGGAAGTTAAGCATCGCGAGTCTTTACTTGATGGCGATCTCGTCGAAATTGAACGAGCCGTCCGGCATCACATACGCGCCGGCAAGACGCTTGCTGCGCGCGTACACGACCTTCTCCGTCACGAGAAAAATCCACGGCGCGTCGGCCCAGATGCGCTTTTGCGCATCGGCATAGAGCGCGGCTTTCTCGTTGCGGTCGGTGGTGGCGAGCGCCTTTTGCAGGTCGGCATCGACGTTTTCGTTCTTGTAGTACGCGGTATTCGCGAGCTTCGGCGGAAACGATGCGCTCGACAGCAGCGGCGAGATGGCCCAGTCTGCTTCGCCCGTCGACGACGACCAGCCGATGTAGTACATGCGCACCGGAGCCGTCGCAGGATCGGGTGCGCTGTCGACGCGCTGCACGCGCTGCCCCGCTTCGAGCGCCTCCACCGACGCTTTGATGCCCACTTGCGCGAGCTGTTGCTGCACGAACTGGATGATCTTCTGCGCGGTCGTGTGGTTATAGCCGGACCACAAAGTCGTTTCGAAACCGTTCGGGTAGCCCGCCTCCTTCAACAGTTCACGCGCCTTCGCGGGGTCGTATTTCCACGGGCCGGTTTTGGTCGCGTAGTCGACGCCCGGTGGCACGACGCCTTCGGACGGCACTGCATAGCCCGCGAACGCGACCTTTACGAGCGCTTCCTTATTGATCGCATAGTTGAGCGCCTCGCGCACCTTCGGATTGTCGAAGGGCTTCTGCTGCATGTTCATGCTGATGTAACGCTGGATGATCGACGGCGCGGCGATCAAGTCAACCTTCGGGCTCGACTTCAGCGTGGCCGCCTGCTCGAAGGGCACCTGGAACGCGAAGTCCGCTTCGCCCGTTTGCATGAGCGCGGCGCGCGTATTGTTATCGACGACCGGCTTCCAGTCGATCATGTCGATCTTCGGAAAGCCCTTCTTCCAGTAGCCCGCGAACTTCTTCACCTTCAGGTCGTCGGTCTGTTTCCACTCGACGAACTCGAAGGGCCCCGTTCCCACCGGATGAAACGCGATCTCCTTGCCGTACTTCTTGAGCGCGGTCGGCGAGATCATCACCGCGGACGGATGCGCGAGCACGTTGATGAACGCCGAGAACGGAAACTTGAGCGTGACCTTCACCGTGTACGGATCGACCACTTCTGTCTTGTCGATCTTGTTGAAGAGGTTGTAACGCTTGAGCTTGTTCGCGGGATCGGTCACGCGGTCGAAGACGGCTTTCACGGCTTCTGCATTGAAGTCGGTGCCGTCGTGAAACTTCACGCCCTGGCGCAGATGAATGGTGTACACCTTGGCGTCAGGACTCGCCTCGGAGCTCGTCGCGAGCACCGGCTGAATTTTCATGTCCTTGTCGAAGCCGAAGAGCCCTTGATAGAACGACTTCGCGACCGCCTGAGAGAGCGTGTCGTTCGCGTCGTACGGATCGAGCGTCGTGAAGGTCGAGGCGACCGCCATGACGGCGGTGCTTTGCGCGTACGCGGACACAGGACCGAGCGCGGCGAATGCAGCGAATCCGGTGAACGCGCCGGCGGATATGAGCGCGCGCAACGGTGAAGGACGAGAGGACGGCATCGTGAGGCTCCTTGGCTTGACGTTATGGTTCACAACGATGGGGTGCGGGATCGACTCATCGCTCAATAAGCGCCGCCGACATGATGCTCGGCGACGTAATGGCCGGGCCCGACCGCGACGAGCTTCGCGACCACCGGTTCGTCGCCGAGCCTGCGAATGGGACTCGGGACTTCGTCGGCGGCCAGCATGCGTTTCGCGTGACGGCGCGCGGGATCGGCCACGGGCACGGCGCTCATCAACTTTCTCGTGTACGGATGACGCGGCGCTTCGAATACCGCGGCGCGCGGCCCGATTTCGACGATCTGCCCGAGATACATCACCGCGACGCGATGGCTCACGCGCTCCACCACAGCCATGTCGTGCGAAATGAAAAGGTAGGCGACCCCGAGTTCACGCTGCAAATCGAGCATCAGATTCACGATCTGCGCGCGCACGGAGACGTCGAGCGCGGAGACGGACTCATCGGCGATCACGACCTTCGGGTTTAGCGCGAGCGCGCGAGCAATGGCGATGCGCTGGCGCTGCCCGCCTGAGAACTCGTGCGGATAACGCTGGGCGGCCTCGGGCGGCAAGCCCACTCTGTCGAGCAGCCAGTCGACGCGCGCTTGCGCTTCCTTGCCGCTCGCGACGCCATGCACGAGCAGCGGCTCCATCACCGAAAAGCCGACCGTGAGACGCGGATTCAGCGATGCGAACGGGTCCTGGAAAATGAACTGGATATTACGCCGCAACGCTTGCAGTTCGGGGCCGTGTAGCGCGCTGATGTCGCGTCCGTCGAATTCGATCGAACCGCTCTGGCTTTCCACCAAGCGCAACAGCGAGCGCCCGGTCGTCGATTTTCCGCAGCCCGATTCGCCGACGAGCGCGAGCGTTTCGCCGCGGCGCAGATCGAAGCTCACGCGTTCGACAGCATGCACCGCCGCCGTCATGCGCCCGAAGATGCCGCTTCTCACAGGAAAGCGCGTGACGAGATCCTGCACGCGCAAAATCGGCTGACTGGTTTCATCGACGGCGGGCTGCACCTCGTGCTCCACTGCCGCCGATGGCCGCAGCGCGCTCGCGTCGTCAGGAGCCACGTCTGCCGGAGCGACTTCGAGAATCGGGAACTTGGCGGGACGGTCGGTGCCGTGCATTGCGCCGAGCGTCGGCACCGCAGCGAGCAATGCCTTCGTGTATGCATGCTTCGGGTTCCGAAACAGTTCGTCGGAGCGGCCCTCTTCCACTTTCTCGCCGCGATACATCACCAGCACGCGGTCCGCCACTTCCGCTACCACGCCCATGTCGTGCGTGATGAAGATCACCGCCATGTTCATTTCGTCCTGCAAGCCGCGCACGAGTTGCAGAATCTGCGCCTGAATGGTCACATCAAGCGCGGTGGTCGGTTCGTCGGCAATCAGCAGCGCGGGCTTGCAGGAAAGCGCCATTGCGATCATCACGCGCTGGCGCATGCCGCCCGACAACTGATGCGGATAACGCGCGAATACGCGGCGCGCTTCGGGAATGCGCACGAGATCGAGCAGCCGCAGCGCTTCGGCGCGCGCCTGTGCGCGGCTCTTGTTCTGATGCAGCGCGATGGCCTCGGCAATCTGGTCGCCCACCGTGAACACCGGATTGAGCGATGTCATCGGCTCCTGAAAGATCATCGCGATATCCGCGCCGCGCACGCCGCGCATCGTCGCCGACGACGCGCGCGTGAGGTCGAGCACCTGTCCGCTGCGCCGCCGGAACGCGATGCTGCCCGATGCAATGGAGCCGCCGCCATGCTCGACGAGCCGCATCAATGCAAGCGACGTCACGGATTTGCCCGATCCCGATTCGCCGACGATCGCGAGCGTCTCCCCGCGATCCACGTTGAACGTGATGTTGCGCACCGCTTCCACGGTCCGCGAGCGCGAGCGGAATGTGACGGACAGATCGCGCACGTCGATGACGCGCGAGTCCGGCAGGGTCGGCGTCGCGCTCATGAGCGGTAGATGGCCGTGACCGCCTGCTCGCCGACTCGCGCGAACCCGCGATACATGCCTTCGGTGTTGAACGGCAGCGTGACGTTGCCGCGCGCATCGACGGCGATGAGCCCGCCGCGTCCGTCGATACGCGGCAGCTTTCTCATCACGACGTCTTCCGCAGCGGCCTGGAGCGTCAGGCCGCGATATTCCATCTGCGCGGAGACGTCGTAGGCCGCGAGCATGCGGATGAACATCTCGCCGGTGCCGGTGGTCGATACCGCGCACGTCGCGTCGTTCGCGTAGCAGCCCGCACCGATCAGCGGCGCATCGCCGACGCGGCCCGCTTGCTTGTTGGTCATGCCGCCCGTGGACGTGGCCGCCGCGAGATGGCCTCGTGCATCGAGCGCTACTGCGCCGACCGTCCCGAACTTCTTCTTCGGATCGATGGGGTCGTCCTCGCCAGTCTGGTGCGACTCTTGCGCGGCTCGCGTGGCCGCATCGTGATCCAGTAGCGTGCCGGACTGGCCCCGCGCGTTGAGCCATTGCTGATAGCGCGCATCGGTATGAAAGTACGACGGATCGACGAACTGCAGCCCTTGCGCCTGCGCGAACGCCTCCGCGCCTGCACCGGTGAACATCACGTGCTCGCTCACGTCGAGCACGCGGCGCGCGGCGCGCACGGGGTTTCTCACGCGCGTCACGCAACTGATTGCGCCGGCGTCTAGCGTCGCGCCATCCATGATCGACGCGTCCAGTTCGTGCGTGCCCGCTGCGGTGAACACCGCGCCGTGGCCCGCGTTGAAGAGCGGACAGTCTTCGAGCAGGCGCACGGCTTCGGTCACGGCATCGAGCGCGCTGCCGCCATCGGCGAGCACGCGCTGGCCCGCGCGCAAGATATCGCCGAGCGCGGCGTGATAGCGCGCTTCGGCGTCGGTGCTCATGGCCGAGCGCAGGATCGTGCCCGCGCCGCCGTGAAGGGCGATGACTGGAATGGCGCTCATGTTTCGCGCGGCTCCGTGTGAGTGTGTCGTTTGGCGGATGCGCGACGCGGCGCGCGCGCGGACGTAGCCGACTGCGCAACTGAAGGCACGGCTGGAGCCCCGTTCAACATCGGCGGCGCGACGAGCCACGGCAACACGAATTCGGTGAGGCCCGATGCCGCTTCCACCGAGCGTTTTGCGCGATGCGCGACTGCGTCGCACAGTGCTTCGATGACGGCGAGCACCGCCGTATCGCAATTGGCGGCAAGGCGGCGCTCGGCGCGGATCGTCAGTACGAGATCCGCGATGCTTGCGAGCGGCGACGCGCCGCTGTCCGTGAGCGCCACGACGCGCACGCCCCGCTGCCGCGCTTGCCGCGCGAGCACGATGGTGTCGTCGACATAGCGCGGAAATGCGAGGGCGACGAGCACGTCGTCGCGCGATGCCGTAAAGAGCCGCCGAGCCGCATGCGACGGCCCGCCGTGGAGCGCGAGCGACTGCACGTTCGCGCAGTACGGCGTGAGGCCGTGTTCCATGAGACCCGCGAGAAACGCGCTCGCGCCGTAGCCGAGCACGAACACGCGTTGCGCGTTCAGGACGGCCTCGACGAGCGCTTCGGCCTTCGCGGCATCGACCGAATTTTGCGCGAGACGCACGTTGGCTGCTGCCTGCGCGAGCGACGATTCGAAGACTTCGGCGCCGCTCGCCGGCGATTCCAGCGACGAGCGCAGACGTTCGACCGGCGCGATGGTCGCCTCGAAGCCGCGCACGAGCGCCTCGCGGAACGCCGGATAGCCCGAGAAACCGAGCGCCCGCGCGAAGCGGTTCGCCGTCGCGATCGAGGCGCCGACGGCGTCCGCCAGTTCGTCGATGCGCATGGTCGCCGAGCGGAACAGGTTCGCCAGCACGAACGCGCCCATGCGCTGATGAATTGGCGTGAGCATCGGCATGGCGGCGGCGATGCGCGTCGAAATCAGCTCATCGGCACTCGCGGGCGAAACGACCGGTGGGCGGCGGGACATACGCGGCGGCAGGCTGCTCGGAAGTCGTGGTGAAAGTATGTTTACCCAAAACCGCCGCCGAAAAAAATTCATTTTCATCGGACTGGGGTTTTCGATAAGCGGACTGTGCGTTCAACGAGCCGTGCGCGTTCATGCACAATACGGGACGCATCACTTCTTTGGCCATGATCCACGCATGAATCTCGACTGGCTTCCAGACACGCTTTCACGGCATCTTCCGACGCAGCCCTGGGCGCAACTCCTTCTCGGGCTCGTCGCCCTCTTCGTCATCGCCGAGTTCGCGCAATGGGTCATCGCGCGCGTGCTGCTGCGTATCGCGCACCGGCTGCTGGTGCTGGCCGGTCATGCGGCGTGGGATCAGGCGTTCATCCGGCATCGCGCGTATCACCGGCTCTGGTATGCGGCGCCGTTCGCGGTCGTCGCCCTCGGCATCGGCGAAGTCCCGCATATCGGACACTGGGCGACGGCCGTGGCACGCGTCGCGCACGGCGCGGCATGGGTGTGCGTGTTCCTCGCGACGGGCAGCGCGCTCTCGGCGTGGCAGGACGTCTACGCCGCGAGCAAGGAAGCGCAGACGCGCTCGATCAAGGGCTACATTCAGATCGGCAAGCTCGCGCTCGCGCTGATCTGCTTCGTGCTGGTGCTGTCCATTCTCATCGACCGTTCGCCGCTCTGGATGCTCTCCGGGCTCGGCGCCCTCTCCGCCGTGCTGCTGCTCGTCTTCAAGGACACGCTGCTATCGCTCGTCGCGAGCACGCAACTCACGTCGAACGACATGCTGCGCATCGGCGACTGGATCGAAATGCCGCAAGCACTGGCCGACGGCGCGGTGCGGGACATTGCGCTGCATACGGTGAAGGTCCAGAACTGGGACAACACGATCACGACCGTGCCCACGTACAAGCTCTTTTCGGAGAGCTATCGCAACTATCGGCACATGTTCGAATCGGGCGGGCGGCGTATCAAGCGGACCATGCGGATCGACGCGCAATGCGTGCGCTTTCTCACCGATGAGGAGACGCAACGCATGATGCGCTTTCGCCTGCTGCACGATTATCTGCTGCAAAAACAGACGGAAGTCGAACAGGCGAACCGCAATCTCGGCGAACTCGCGGCCGAGCCTGCGAACCGGCGGCGGCTCACGAACATCGGCACATTTCGCGAGTACGGGCTCGCGTACCTGAAGCATCATCCCGAGATACGGCAGGACATGGCGATCATGGTTCGGATGATGGAGCCGGAATCGCAGGGCATTCCGGTCGAGGTCTATTGTTTCACCGCGACGACCGCGTGGACGCAATACGAGCGCATTCAGGGCGACGTGTTCGATCATCTGCTCGCGATCCTGCCCGAGATGGGCCTGCGGCTCTATCAGGCGCCTTCGGGCACCGACTTCGCCGGCGTCGCGGGGCGTCTGCGCGGCGAAATGCCGACGCTCTGAGGCACTGAGTTTTCTGCCGGAAGAATCAGGCAAGAATCGTCCAGTTTTGTGTATTCACGCATCGCGCACCGGTCCTTACGATGTGACCATTCGCCGATGCGCCCTCGGCTTGCCGGGCGCGCATCGCCATCCATCGCGAACAAGGAAAACTCACCGTGATCGATCGCGTCCATGCCATGCGTGTCTTTACGCGTGTCGTCGATACGAACAGCTTCACGCGCGCCGCCGAATCGCTCGGCATGCCGCGTGCAAGCGTCTCGACGACCGTGCAACAACTCGAAGCGCTCGTCGGCGTGCAACTGCTCGCACGCACGACGCGGCGGCTGAACCTGACCGTCGACGGCGCCGCCTACTACGAACGCTGCGCGCAGATTCTCGCCGACATCGACGAACTCGAATCCGGCTTCGCCGCGGGCGAAGAACGGCTGCGCGGACGCCTGCGCGTCGAGATGCCGGATACGGTCGCGACGTCGATCGTCGTCCCCGCGCTGCCGGAGTTTCACGCGCGTTATCCGCAGATCGAACTGTCGATCGGCATCGGGATTCGCAATGTGGATCTCGTCGGCGAAGGCGTCGATTGCAGCATTCAGCTGGGCGAATTGCCCGATTCGGGGTTGATCGCGCGGCGGCTCGGCATGCTCGAACAGGTGACGTGCGCGAGCCCCGCTTATCTCGAGAAGCACGGCACGCCCGCGACCCTCGATGAACTCGCGCAGCATGTCGCTGTGAACTGCGTGCCGGAGAAAAGCGGCCGCCCCGCGGATTTCGAATTCGACGTGGATGGCAAGCCGTTCACCGTGAGCATGCGCGGCTTCGTGCAGGTCGCCGACGAGCACGCGTACCTCGCGTGCGGGCTCGAAGGGCTCGGCCTGATCCAGCCGCTTTCCATCGCGGCGCAGCCGTATCTGCGCTCCGGACAACTGCGGGAAGTGCTGCCGCAATGGAAATCGCCGCCGCTCAAGGTGTCGGTCGCGTTCCTGAAAAGCAGGCAGGCGACGCCGCGCGTTTCCGTTTTCGTCGACTGGCTCGCGGAATTGTTCGAACGCTCGCAACAGATGGACGACACGCTCACGAGCCTCTATCGCGCGGCACGGCGTCGGCCCGAGGAAACGGCGGACGCCTGAGCCCGCCGCCTTCGGTCTAGCGAACGGGCGTGGCCGCGTCCTCGCCCACCACCGTGTTCCATTTGCGCACTTCCCAGCGTTCGACCAGTTTGTTCGTCACATACGGATCGTTGCGCGCGAACGCTTCGGCGGCGTCGGGCGAGTCGCCTTGAAACAGCAGCATCGCGCGATCCGCCGGCGCATCCAGCGCGCCCGCCAGCACGATCTCCCCGCGCTCGACGGCTTCCCACGCCAGCTTCAGATGCGCATCGCGATATTGCGCGCGGCGCTCCAGATAGTCCGCGCACAGGTGATAAACCAGCAGATAGTGCATGTGAATGTCTCCTTGCTTGAAGTCGTGCCATAGCCCGAACGGCTATCCGATGGAATTTTGCCCCGTTTGCGGGCAATTTTGAGATTCAATCAGAACCGTCTGATCGTCAATCGTTACAAGATGGCACATCATGCGCGGGTACTCGAATCAGGACCCTCCCATGTATCGCGATCAACCTCCCTGCAACACCTGCGCGAAGCACGATTGCCGCTCTTGCGCGTGGACCTCGCCGCTCGACGCATCGTATCGCAGATTCATCCACGCCCATTCCGTCTTGTCGTTGCTCGCCGTCGCTGCGCGCAATCTCGACACGCCCGCCGCGAAGCCGTCGTGGTTCGAGGGCGTGAAGGCGCGCCTTGCGCGCATTTTTTCGGATTCGTCCGCGCGTTCGCGCTAAAAACGAGCTGTCAAGCGTTGCAAGCGCCTTCTTTAATGAAGTGGCGTGCGCGCGGCACATATGTAAAGAAATATCCCGTCAACTTTTCAGGATACCTGCACATATAGAATGCGCACGTCATTGCGCCCGCGCTCGGCGTCATAGTAAAAGGATAGGCAGTCGATGAGTATCAATCTGGTTCAGGCGGTCAACACCGCGATCTCCGGCGAGATTGCGGAACAGTTGTCGCAGAAGTTCGGCATTCCTGCGCAGATCGTGCAGCAACTGGCCGCGCGCACCGCGCCGGGGCTGGTGGCCTCGGTGATGGACCGGTCGGCGCTCGCCGACGGCGCGCGTGCCGTGTATTCCGTCATCATGTCGCCCGACGCGAACGCCTTCGTGGCCGAGCAGTTGCGAAACGTCATCACGACGACCGCCGGCCTGAAGCATCTGGAGGCGTCGGGCCATCTGCTCGCTTCCCGCGCGACGGGCCAGCGCATCGACGCGCTGACCGACGCGGTGTCGGCCGAGACCGGCGTGCCCGTACAGGCCACCTCCGCGCTTGCGGGCATGTTGTCGGCCATCATGTTCGGCATTCTCAAGCATCACTTCCTGCTTTCGCAGGCGAACCTGTCGCAGTTGCCGGCCTTGCTGCGCGACCAGATCGGCGAAATGCGCGCATCGCTCACGCATAACGCGGCGAGTGCAATCGGCGTGGGCAACGTGGATGGCTTCGTGAGCAGCATCGGCGCGCGGCTCGACGCGGTCGGATCAACGCTGGATCTCGCCGACGAGCCTCCCGTGCCGGCAGCGGGCTCCGCGAGCTACGCAACACCCGCGCCGACGCGAAACACGCCGCCGGTCGTCGCGCCCCCGCCTCCGCCCGCGCCCCCCGTGGCACCGCCGCCGACGATGTCCGCGCCGCTGCGCGCCCCCGTGCGCAAGCCCGCGCCGAAGCGGTCCAACAAGGCGGTGTGGCTGCTTTTCGCGGTGCTCGCCGCGATTCTCGCGCTCGTGTATTACCGCGGTTTCACCCACAACCCGAACGTCGATCTGAGCTCGAACGCGGCAACGACGCCCGTTGCGACGGTCGCGCAGCCCGCTTCGCAGGCCACGGCCCCGGTGGACACGGCGTCGACCGCTATCCCCGCTTCCGTCTCGGCCGCCGCCGCCCGTTCCGGCGCGGCGAGCGAAGCAGCAGCCAGCACGCCGGTTGCGGCAGCGAAGGACGCGCAGATGGTGTTTTCCGTCAATGAAGCGGGCGTCCCGTCCATTCAGGCGACGGTCGGCACGGACGCTGAAAAGCAGCAGCTCGTTGCGGCGCTAGAGCATCGTTTCGGACAAGGCTACAGCGCAGAAGTGACGGTGGCGCCGGGTACACCGCCCGCCCCGTGGCTTGCGCGGCTCAAGGAATTGACGCCGTTGATGGCGGTGCCGGGCGCGGAGGCGAAGGTCATCGGCTCCAAGGTCGAGTTGAGCGGCGCCGCGGCGGACGCCAAGCTCGGCTGGACCGAGCGCCTGAAGAACTCGCTCGGCGGCATGTTTCAGGTCAGCTCGTTCGACGTGGACGGCGCGGTGGCGCGCGCCACGCAATCGTTTCGCAGCGCAATGAAGACGCTGCTGGCCACCGACGACGCCTGCTCCGGACCGAAACTCACGGCGGTGCTCGACCTGCAGGTGGTCAACTTCGGACGTTCGAGCGCCACGGTGCCGGAAGGCGCGGCCGCGACGCTCGGCGAAACGGCGCAGTTGCTTAAGAATTGCGCGGCGAAAGGTTCGATGGTGAACCTCGACATCGCGGGCTATTCGGACGGCGTAGGCGCGCCGCCCGCGAAGCTGGAAATGTCGAGAGAACGTGCGCAGGCTGTCCGCGCGTTTCTCGTGAAGAACGGCGTGCCGCCGCAGTCGCTCACGGCGACGGGCTACGGCGACGCCAACCCTGTGGCCGACAACGCGACCGCCAGCGGACGCTTCGCGAACCGTCGAATCGAGTTCGTCGTGAAGTAAACGCTGCCCGCTCTAGCGCACAGAAGAATGCCGTCACGTTCGCGTGACGGCATTTTGTTTTTCGCGGCAAGCGCGCCAGCTGCTTAATTCGGCTTGGCGAAGTCGTTCTCGGCCCACCGCTCAGCGCTCGCCTTGTTCAGCTTGAACGCCGGCGAGACGCGTACGTGCGCCAGTTGCGCACCGAACGCATCGATGGCTTTCAGGTCGGCGTACGGGTCGTCGTCATCGGGAACGATATCGAGCGTGACCGTGATCTCCTCGCCGCGCACGTCGATCGTGACGTTCTTGTGCAGCATCGCGTGACGCTGTTGCTCATGGCGGCGCAGCACCTCGGAGGCCGTCTTTACTAGCGTGCGGAACGCGGCGGCGTCCAGCGGCTTCGGGTTCTTCTTGTCGCGGCCCATCGTCCACGGCCCGACGAGAGCAGGTTCCGCCTCGCCCGCCTGAATCATCTCGACGGCCCAGCCGTCGTCATCTTCGTTCTTGATTACGCGGGCGGTCCAGCCGTCGTCGCGCCAGAGGCGGTCTTCGTGAAGCGGCTCGTCGGTGGAAGGGATTGCGGAGTCGGTCATCGTGCGGTGCAGTGTCTGTGCGTGAAGCATGCAACGAATTCTACCTGCTGTATTGCGTGGCATCCCGCGTGCTACCCGCATTAGCCGAACGGCCTATGCCGTCCACGGCCGGCGCGGCCATACTTAAACGCGACCGGCCGTGCTACGTTGAAGCACCGGGCGACGCCCGGACCCTATCTGCTAACACGCAGCAATTACGTGAAGGAGCAACCGCATGCTTGCATTCATCGGTACCTTGATCGTTGGACTGGTCGTCGGTCTGATCGCCCGCGCCATCAAGCCGGGCGACGACAGCATGGGCTGGATCATGACCATCGTGCTCGGCATTGCCGGATCGCTGATCGCGGGATACGTGGGTCGGGCGCTCGGCTGGTATCAGCCGGGACAGCCTGCGGGATGGATCGCATCGGTCATTGGCGCGATCATTCTGCTCGTCATCTATGGGATGGTGCGCGGACGGCGCGCTTAAGCACGCAATTAGCGGAAAGCCGCGCCCCGTCGCAAGCGTCGGGGCGTCGTGTTATCCGGCGAGCGTATCGAAGGCGATTTCCTCGCCTTTCCGAACGACCCGATTCGGCAGCGCGCCGCCGAGCCAGTATGCGAGTTCCGCAGGCCGGTTGATGCGCCAAGCCACGAAATCGGCCGCCTTTCCCGCCTCCAGCGAGCCATGCGTTTCCTTTAGGCCGAGCGCCTGAGCGGCGTGAATCGTGACACCCGCCAGCGCTTCCTCCGGCGTCAGGCGGAATAGCGTGCAGCCCATGTTCAGCATCATGCGCAGCGAGAGCGCGGGCGATGTGCCCGGATTCAGATCACTCGCCAGCGCGATCGGCACGCCGTGCCGGCGCAGCGCGTCGACGGGCGGGACTTGCGTTTCGCGCAACATGTAGAACGCGCCGGGCAGCAGCACAGCGACGGTCCCGGCGTGCGCCATCGCGATCGCGTCGTCCTCCGTCATGTATTCCAGATGGTCCGCCGATAGCGCCTCGTAGCGCGCCGCCAGCGTCGCGCCGCGCAACGACGACAACTGCTCCGCGTGCAGCTTGACCGGCACGCCGAGCTCGCGCGCCGTCCGGAACACGCGCTCCACCTGCTGCGGCGAGAACGCGAGATGCTCGCAAAAGGCATCGACGGCATCGACGAGACGTTCATCGACGAGCGCCGGCAGCATGCTTTCGCAGACGTAGGCGATGTAGTCGTCCGCGCGGCCCGTGTACTCGGGCGGCAGCGCATGCGCCGCGAGGCAGGTTGCGCGCACCGTGAGCGGCAGCGCGCCGGCGAGACGCCGCGCGACGCGCAGCATCTTGCGTTCGTTCGCCAGGTCGAGGCCGTAGCCGGATTTCACTTCGATGGTCGTCACGCCGTCGCGCATCAGGGCCAGCGCGCGAGAGCGGGCCGCGTCGAACAACGCGTCTTCGCTCGCTTCGCGCGTCGCTCGCACCGTGCTCGCGATACCGCCGCCGCGCGCCGCGATTTCCGCGTAAGTCGCGCCTTCGAGACGCGCCTCGAACTCGCCGCTTCGCTCGCCGCCGAAGACGAGGTGCGTATGACAATCGATCAGCCCGGGCGTCACCCACGCGCCGCCGAGATCGACTCGCTCGCAACCGCTATCGCGCGGCGCATCGGCAAGCGGCCCGATCCACTCGATGCGCCCGCCGTCCGTCAGAATCGCGGCGTTCTCGATGGTCGAATACCTGCCGCCTGTCATCGTTGCCGCGTGACAGTGATGCCAGAGCGTGCTCATCGCGAAATCATCGGCAGATCGAGGTTCTGCTCGCGCGCGCATTCGATTGCGCTGTCATAGCCCGCGTCCGCGTGGCGCATGACGCCGGTCGCCGGATCGTTGTGCAGCACCCGCGCGATGCGCTCGTCGGCTTCGCGGCTGCCGTCGCACACGATCACGACGCCTGCATGCTGCGAAAAGCCCATGCCGACGCCGCCGCCGTGGTGAATCGACACCCACGTCGCGCCGCTTGCCGTGTTCAACAGCGCATTGAGCAGCGGCCAGTCGGAGACGGCGTCGGAGCCGTCCTTCATCGCTTCGGTTTCGCGATTCGGACTTGCGACCGATCCCGAGTCCAGATGATCGCGCCCGATCACCACCGGCGCCGACAGTTCGCCGTTGCGCACCATTTCGTTGAACGCGAGGCCGAGCTTCGCGCGCTGGCCGAGCCCGACCCAGCAAATGCGCGCTGGCAAGCCCTGAAAGCGGATGCGCTCGCGCGCCATGTCGAGCCAGCGATGCAGATGCGCGTCATCGGCGATCAGCTCTTTTACCTTGGCGTCCGTCTTGTAGATGTCCTCGGGATCGCCCGAGAGCGCCGCCCAGCGGAACGGCCCGACGCCGCGGCAAAACAGCGGCCGGATATACGCGGGCACGAAGCCGGGAAAGTCGAACGCGTTCTCGACGCCTTCTTCCTTGGCCATCTGGCGGATGTTGTTGCCGTAATCGAACGTCGGCACGCCCTGCTCACGGAACGCGAGCATCGCGCGCACGTGCTCCGCCATCGACTGCTTCGCGGCCTTCACGGTCGCCGCCGGATCGCTCTGCGCGCGGTCGCGGTATTGCGTCCACGTCCAGCCTCGCGGCAGATAGCCGTTCAGCGGATCATGCGCGCTCGTCTGGTCCGTGACGAGGTCCGGCCGCACGCCGCGCCGGACGAGCTCGGGCAGCACGTCGGCGGCATTCGCGCACAACGCGACCGACACCGCGCGGCCCTCCGACGTGTAGCGGCCGATGCGCGCGAGGGCATCGTCGAGATCGCTGGCTTGCTCATCGACGTAGCGCGTTTTCAGACGAAAGTCGATGCGGCTCTGCTGGCATTCGATGTTCAGCGAGCACGCGCCCGCAAGCGTTGCGGCGAGCGGCTGCGCGCCGCCCATGCCGCCTAAGCCCGCCGTGAGCACCCAGCGACCTTTGAGGTTGCCGCCGTAATGCTGCCTTCCCGCTTCGACGAACGTCTCGTACGTGCCCTGCACAATGCCCTGGCTGCCGATGTAGATCCAGCTCCCCGCCGTCATCTGCCCGTACATGGCGAGCCCTTTCGCGTCGAGCGCGTTGAAGTGCTCCCAGTTCGCCCAGTGCGGCACGAGATTCGAATTCGCGATGAGCACTCGCGGCGCGTTCTCATGCGTGCGGAAGACGCCGACCGGCTTGCCTGACTGGATCAGCAGCGTTTCATCGGATTCGAGGCGCTTGAGCGTCTCGACGATTTTGTCGTAGCAGGCCCAATCGCGCGCCGCCCGCCCGATGCCGCCATAGACCACGAGTTCGTTCGGATTCTCGGCGACGTCCGGGTCCAGATTGTTCATCAGCATGCGCAGCGGCGCTTCGGTCAGCCAGCTTTTCGCGTTGAGTTGGCTACCGCGCGGCGCGCGGATCTGGGTATCGCGGAAACGGGAGGAAGAAGTCACGGTGGCTCCTGCACACGGGCATTGAGGGGTTCACCGCATGTTCTTGTATATACAACTTGCGTTGTATTAGGGAATTCCCGACCATTCCGCAGCATTCTTCGCCCCTTCTTGTATAGACAGGAAATGCCGCGGCGCGCACGGTGAAGATACCGCGAATGATGAAACCGGCCGGCTATTTCATCCGCGTATTTTGGCCGGTTATGTTGAAGGCCGTTCCGCAATGCCCCGATTGAGACAAACGCGATATGAGCACACTCGAAGCTTTTCACGCAGTCATCACAGACGATAATGCGCCGCAAATCATTCGCGATCACGTTGTCGATGCGCTTCAATATGCCCTTCGAAATCACGCCGGCTATTTCACGCGCAAAGAACTGCAATGGCTTGCGCAATGGGATGACTCGCGCATTCCCATTGCGGCGGAAAAGATTCTGAGTGAAATGAAGGCGGCCTGAGCCCGGCCGCCAAAAACGCGCCGATTATCAGTGCGTGCTTGCGGCGCGCGCGCGCCGCTCGAAGTCGATGGCAATGGCCTGCGCCGGTTCCGACAGACACTGCACGAAGCTGACGACCTCCGGGTCTTTGACGAAGCTCGCCGCCGAGCGTGCCGCCAGAATGGCCGAACTGTCCTGCGGCCGCGCGACCAGAAAGCCCTGCACGTAATCGACGCCGATTTCCTGCAACGCGCGCAGCGTATCGATATCTTCGACCCACTCCGCCACGCTTCGCATGCCGAGATTGCGCGCCAGCGCGACGATAGCCTCCACGATCGCGATATCCGCCGGATGCTCGCACATCGAGCGCACGAATTCGCCGTCGATCTTGAGCGCATCCGCCGAAAGCGACTTCAGGTATTTGAACGACGTATAACCCGCGCCGAAATCGTCGAGCGCGATCTTGCCGCCCATCTCGTGAACGCGCGCAATGAAACGCTGCGTGTTTTCGAGGTCGTGCAGCGCGACGCTCTCGGTAATCTCGAGGCACAGATACTGGACGACCGACTGGTGCCGCGCGAAGAGCGCGAAGATGTCCTCCATGAACTGCTCGTCGTTGAGCGAGCCGCCGGACAAGTTCACGCAGATGAACTGCGTGTTCTTCAATTCGTGGCGGTGCGTCTCGATCCATTCGAGCAGCGTCGAAATCACCCAGCGGTCGATCGCCGCGATATTCCCCGATTCCTCCGCCGCCACAATGACCTTGCCCGCCGGCAGCGTTGTCCCGTCGGGCGCGCGCATGCGCAGCAGCACTTCGAAGTTCAGCGATTCGTTCGGCGCGCGCAGCGACATGATCGGCTGCATCACGAGAAAGAGGCCGGGCGGCAGGCGATTGCGGCCCAGCGTTTCGACGAGCTTCAGTTCTTCCGCGCGTTCCTCGAACGCCGCCGCGCCCTTGCGATACGTGACCAAGTGCGTGTGCGCGACCTTCTTGGCTTCGCGGCACGCGCGGTCGGCGTGCGAAAGCGCGTCTTGCACGCGCACGCCCTGCGAACATTCCACGAGCCCGATCGACGCCTTCACCTGAAACGCGCGATTGCCGACCTGATACGGCGCGTCGCTCAGTATGGAGATGAGCTCGCGGCATTGCGCGATGGCGTCTTCGATCGACGTGTCGTTCATCACGCATACGAACTCGTCGCCGCCAATGCGGCCGACCGGATAGCTGCGCGCAAAATGCGCCCGCGTGCGCGCGGCAACTTGCCGCAAGACTTCGTCCCCGCTGCGATGCCCGAAGAGATCGTTGACGAGCTTGAAGCGGTCGAGATCGACATACGCGAGCGCCCAAGGCAGCGATTCCTCGTTCTGCGCGGCGATCGCTTTCTCGACGCCGCGGCGGTTCAGCGAACCGGTGAGCGGATCGTGTTCGGCGAGAAAGCGCAAGCGCTCGACCGCTTTCGAACGTTCGGTCGTGTCCTGCAGTGAACCTTCTATCCAGCCGTTCGAGCGTATAGCCTTCAGCAGGTAGCGCCGCTCGCCGGTGCCGCGTTCCACCGAACCGCTCATTTCCAGTTCGCCGTCGCTGCCCTTCGACGCAAGCGCCTGCAACGCGCCCCACGCGCCGGGCTCGAAGTAGTCATGCCAGTGACGCAGCTTGTACTCGCCTTTTTGCAGGTCGAGCATGGCGCGCAACGCGGGGTTGGCGCGGACGAAGTGGCCGTTCTCGTCGAGCGTGAAGAGCCCGATGGGCGTGACTTCATAGGTATTGCGCAGTTCCATCTGCGCCTGCCGGCGGACGTCGCGTTCGGCGCGCATCTGCTCGGCGATGGCGAACGCGGCCATCATGCTCGACGACAGCGCGGCCATGACCGTGTTGACGCCGCTCAGGAGCAGCTTCACGCCGAACGCGGCCCCGAGCACCTCCGAAAAAGTGGCGAACAGCACGATGGCAAGCGACGCGACATACCACAGCACGGTCCGCGAACGCGCCATCCACACGAGGCGCACGAGGAAGAACACCAGCACGCAGATGCCGAATCCCGCGATGATCCACAGCGTCGGGATGAACAGCGAATAAGGCAACGCGAGCGCCGCCACTAGCAGCACGATGCCCACGTACTGAATGACCCTTAGCAGCCACCGATAACCGACCACGCGTAGCTCGCGACGGAACAGCTGCGCAAAGAGCGCGGCGGTCAGCAGATAGTAGGCGGCGAACGTGATCTGCCGCAGCGGCATCATGAATTCCGACGGGAGCACGCGGCCGAGCCACTGCATGTCCCAACCCATCGCGTTCGCGCAGAGCCGAAGATTGCCGACGAGCCATACCGCGAAGATGACGTACGTCCACTCGCGGTTGATGAGAGCCGTGACGAAAACGAAGACGGCGAGCGTCAGGAGGCCGCCCGCGATCAGACCGGAGCTTTCCTGAAAGTCGAGCGCGGAACTGCGCAGGCCCTGCCAGTCCCACGCGAGCGCGTTGATCTGCGCCGGACCGGAATACGTGCCGCGGCAAAGGATGGTCTCGGGTTGCGCGAGGCGTCCCGCCTGAATGAAAAAGCCGGCCTTGACCGGATGCATCGACCCGCTCGCCGAATCCCGGTCGGCGCGGCCGAGCGGAAGCAACGTTGCTGCGTCCCAGCAGGCAAGCGTTTGCGCATGACGCGAAGGCAATTCCACCGTGGTCGTCAGCTCGCCGCCCATTGGGGGCGCAGTGAACATGAACCACACGGGCTTCTCAGAAAGATGGGTGCTGTAACGCTGGACGGGCGCCGCTCCGCTCAGCGCAGTGAGCGCCTCGGCGGGCTGCAACTGCTCGCCTTCGTCCGCCACGACGCGCAGCGGCAGCGCAATGGCCCCGCGCGATTCGTACTGGCGCGGCAGGAAGTAAAGCGTGGCGATGGTGCCGATCGCGATGAGCAACGGCACCGCATAGACGGCAACCGCGTACAGCGCGTCGTCGATCCACGAGCCGCTTCTTTTGAATCTCGATAAGGAAGCTGGAATAACCGACGCCATACCTGGACAACCCCCGTTCACGCCGCCAGCGCCCCGTCGCGCCAGCATTGGCGAACAGCGGGACGGCACGCCGTCACCGCTGCCTTTTTGGCCAACCGGACCGCGCCGGGGTCCGGTTAATTACTTTTTACCTTCGTTGGTGCAACCCTAAAAACGGCGGTGCCATTAACGGCCATAAGCCATCAACGGCGCCTCCGGGCATCCTACCGTTTCCCAATCAAAAGATAAATCGACAGATTGCAGATCGATGTCCGGATGATGCGTGTTCACCATATAGTTGAACAATGGATGACGCGCTTCTTCCCAACGCTGCCGCGCGACAGCCACTTCTTTCGCCAATACTCGGTGCGGTAACCCACCGACATGCGACATCGGCAGATATTCATTCGCACCGAAAACATCTCTGAACAACATTGCCTCATATTCGCGGTCGAGCGGCGCGCGCGCGGTAATCACCATCCAGTCGATGTCGTGCAATTCGCAGAACATCCACAACGCCTTGCACAGCGCCACCTTCACGACACGGCCGACCATGCCGCCCGCCACTCCCAGCCGCGTCGCTTCGGCGAGACGGCTCGTCGCGAGGTGATCCGGCAGCGTGATCGACTGTTCGACGGCGAGCGGGCCGTACGCATTGGTTTGAATGCGCATGGTGCCGAGCGGCGCGCCGTCGAGCTTCGACTCCGCGAGCAGCACAGCCGTGCCGGGATCGCGATCGGAACGCTCGACCGCCATTTTCTCGGCGAACTCCGGCAGATGCCGCCCATAAGCAGAACGTCGGATGCTTACGGCTTTTTGCAGCCCGTCATCGTCGCGGACGATACGAATAGTAAACGGCATGCGCTCGGTTTTCTGAAGCGAGGGCACGACCGTAAGCGTCGGGCGAAGCGCGCTGTCGAATTGATTTGCTTGGTTGACGGCGGCGTGATTGGCAAGATCCAGACGTTCCATTTGTTAAACCCCATTTTTTCTCGGCGATTAGGATGTGCCGCGTGATGAGGGCTGATGGTAGGTAGGACCCTCAATGCGGCGTGTCGAGCCTCTCACGAAGTCAAATAACGGGGTGCGCGCTTGCCGCTGTTCAGGAGCAACTTTCGGGCAATGTCGGTGGAGGAAAGCTTCTAAAACGAATTATCGACCGGTAGGCTTCGACAAGCGAATAAGCATCTGCCGTACGGGAATAATCGTGCACGAAAATGGTGAACCGAAACGAGGGCAAGCCAGAGACAAAACCCCGCGCGAGAGGCAATTCGAAGAATAGCTGTCAATGCAGAAATAAGACATGACTCTTAAGCGGTTGCGAAATAGAAAACCACCGACGGAAACGTTTGCGCGGTCGCATTCGACGCTGACAGACGCCGTCAAAAGAAAACGCGGATCCAGCCGCAGCCGCTATCCGCGTTCGTGGAGCTGGCAGAGGCCGCTTTAGTCTTCTTCGTCGAGCCAGGGAATATCGACGTCTGTAATGAAGGCGACCATGGCGAGCGGGCGGCCTTCCTGGCGGCCGAGATTGCCGTCTGCGCGCTGCCATTCGCACCGGAACACCGTGCCCGGCGTGTCGGCGAGCAGCGTAACCGTGCGGATCTCGTCCGGATCGTTCTCTTCGACCGGGCCGTCGAGCGAGACGAGCAATTGCTGCGGCCAGACACCGTCGGCGGGATCGTAGATCTTGTCGCCATCGTGGATGACGACGTGCGCCTCGACGCCGATGGTCGCCGATGCCTCCACGATCATCTTGCCGAGCGCGCGCAGCACCGCGGTGGCGCGGCCCGAGTTGGCCTGACGGATCGCAAGATCGCCGCGCGTCAGCGCCTGCTCAAGTTTCGGATTGGTTTTCTGTTGCGCCATCGATGTCTCTCTTGAAGTTCGAATGCAGCGTTCGACGAGCCGCGCGCCAGGTAGTTGCAGCGCGATCGTATCACCGCAACCTCAAAGATAGGTCGCGGGACGTGGACCGGCAAACCCGGCGCGCCCTCAAGTTCGTGTGGGTCACGCCGATAACGTGTGCATCCCATTTCAAGTTTTGCATCGCCGCCGTGCTGCCGTTCTCCGATCTGTGTGCCGACCCGTGCGCGTCCTCGTCTGTTCTGGCTGACGACCGCTGGCGGGCGCGCGCCTGCCGCGCCCCGCGCGAACGGGTGAAAGATTGATGCGGCGCGCCGAAGTCGTCGACGGCATCACGCTCTCGACGCACGTCCAGCCCATCTTCAGCCTTTCGCATCAACGCGAAATCGGCTATGAGGCGCTGCTGCGCGGCAAAAAAGTAGCGAGCGATGACGAACCGCTAATCGGTCCGTTCGATCTCTTCGGCCGCGCGATCGTAGCGGGCACGGTCGTCGAGCTGGACCGCCTGAGCCATCTCACGCATCTGCGCAGCGCCGCCGGCTTCTTGCCGAGCGCGCAGTGGCTCTTCGTCAACATGAATCCGGCGACCTTCACCGATCCGGGCTATGCGCGCGAATTCGCGCAGCACACGCGCGATGCCGGGCTCGCGCCGGAGCAGCTCGTGATCGAAGTGCTGGAGTCAGGCGGCATCGATGTCGAACGCATTGCCGGCGCGACGCGGGCGTTTCGCGCGGAGGGCTTTCTCGTCGCGGTCGATGACTTCGGCGCCGGCCACTCCAACGTCGACCGGCTGCTGACGATGCGCCCGGACATCGTCAAGCTCGATCGCAGTCTCATTCGCGTGCAAAACGCGCAGAAGCGCGCGCATCTGAGCGACTGGGTGCTGCCGAAGCTCGTCGATCTGCTGCATCAGTCGGGCATGTTCGTGGTGGCGGAAGGCATTGAGACGCGCGAGGATCTGCTGCTCGCCGCGCGTGCCAACGTCGATTTCGTGCAGGGCTATCTCCTCGGCAAGCCGAGCGAAGGGCTGATGCCGGGCGGCGCGGCTACCGCGTTGATCGAGGAGGCTTTCGACACGCTCGCGCAGACGCGCCGCACCGAGCGCCTGACGCGTGACCTCTTGCTGATGCCGTATCGCGCCGGGCTCGCGCAGGCGGCGCGACGCCTCGCGGGCGGCGCGAGCGGCGAGTCCGCGTGCGCCGAGATTCTGGCGCTGCCGAGCACCGTAAGCTGTTTCTTTCTCGACGAAGCCGGCCGTGAGTTCATGCCCGCGCTGCCCGGCGTCTGCGCGAAGCGGCGCAGCGAGCGTTTCGCGCCGATTGCGGATCCGTCGCGCGGCCGCTGGGATAATCGCTCGTATTTCGTCGATGCCTGCGCGCAGCCGCAGCAGGTCATCACGTCGGCGCCGTATCTGTCCGTGACCGGCACGTCGCTGTGCGTGACGCTCGCTATCGCCACGCGGCGCGGGGAGCGGACCATCGTCGCGGGCGTCGATCTGGACTGGCGACGTCTCGCGGAAGCCGCGCGCACGCCGTTGCCTTGATCGGTCGTCTGCGCACGCTAGCAGGCAGGTGACGGGCCGCGCTTGCCATCGTCGCAAGCAGAACCTTTGACTGGCGAACGCTCGCCGATGTCGCCCGCACCGCTGCCTTCAAGGCTCGTCCGCATCTTCACCGGCAGGTGGCGAGCAACTCGCTCTGTCAGCCTCGCGTCGTCCTGCGGCGACCGCACCACCTTCCCCTGCGCAACTGCCGACTCGCAACCGCTCGCCGAAGCCGCGCGCACGCCGCTGCCCCGATCGCTCGTCCGCACACGCTAGCAGGGAGATGACGGGACACGCTTGGCCATCGTCACAAGCCCAAGCCTCGACTGGCGAAGGTTGGCGAAGCCGCGGACGCCGCTGCCTCGCTCGTCCGCCCACGCCAGCAGACAGGTGACGCGCTCGCCATCGTCGCAGGCGCAACCCTTAACAGGCGACCGCTCGCCGAAGCCGCGCGCACGCCGCTGCCCCGATCGCTCGTTCGCACACGCTAGCAGGCAGGTGACAGGACACGCTTGCCATCGTCACAAGCCCAACCCTCGACTGGCGAAGCCGCAGACGCCGCTGCCTCGCTCGCTCGTCCGCCCACGCCATCAGACAGGTGACGCGCTCGCCATCGTCGCAAGCGCAACCCGTAACAGCCGACCGCTCGCCGAAGCCGCGCGCACGCCGCTGCCCCGATCGTTGAACTGCGCACGTCACCCGCCGGTGACATTAGCCTCGCCATCGTCGCAGACGCGACCGTCGACTACCGACGACGCGCCGCCGACGCGCCGACGCCCGCCCCTTCACACACCGCGAATCGCTTCCGCAAGCGCCGCCGCGCCCGTGCGCAGCGCCGCCACGTTGCCCGGCTCGAACGTCCAATGTCCCGCGCCGCTCACGACGGCCAGTTCCGCGCCCGGCCACTGCGCCGCGAGCGCCACCGCCTGATCCGCCGGACACACCATGTCGAAGCGCCCGTGAACGATTCGGCACGGCAGATGCGCGATGCGCGCGACGCGCGGCAACAGCGGCGTCGGCGGCAACTCTTCCGCCATGTAGTGACGCTCGAGCAGCGCCATGGACACCGCGGCGGCGTTGGCTTCGGCGCTCGGCCGCTTGTCCTCGTCGGCGGGTTCCGTGGCCGGCTTGTTGACGACCGATAGCGTCGTTTCATACAGCGTCCACGCTCGCGCGAGCCGAGCGCCGGCCTCGTCGAAGCGCGCAAGCGGCGCCTCGGTGAGCGTCAGAATTTCCTGTGCGTTCGCCGGGCGCTGGCCGCATGCGGTTTCGATCGCGTCGAGAAACGCGCGGTGCGCCTCCGGAAACACGCGACGCACGTCCCACAGGAACCAGTCGATATCCTCCTGGCGCGCGAGGAACACGCCGCGCAGCAGAAAGCCCGTGCAACGTTCCGGATGCGCGACGCCGTACGCGAGTCCGAGCGTCGTGCCCCACGAACCGCCGAAAATCGCCCATCGCTCGATGCGAAGCGCGACGCGCAGCTTTTCCATGTCGCCGACGAGCGCGTCGAGGCCGTTGTGTTCGAGCTTGCCGAAAGGCGTCGACTTGCCACAGCCGCGCTGGTCGAAGAACACGACGCGCCACGCGTCCGCGCCGAGCACCTCCGCCCACTTCACGTTCATCGCGCCGCCGGGGCCGCCGTGCACGACGAGCAGCGCGGGCGCGTCGCGCGGGCCCTGCGCGCGCCAGTAGATCGAATGTCCGTCGCCGACGTCGAGCATGCCCTCGTCGAAATTAACCGGCACTGCATCCATCGCGTCTTTCCCGAAAGTGTTGAATGGCGACCATTGTTGCATTCGGACACGGGAGAGCGCATGAAAGCTCCCGAAAGAGCGATACGCTATGCTTCTGCCCTTACCCGCCTTCCTTCAATTCGATACCTTCCCACGCCCGATGCGCCGCACTCTCGTCAAGTGGCTCTTCGCTACCTATCTGCTGGGCAGCGGCACGCTCTGGTCCATCCTGATCCTGCCGCTCTTCCCGTTCGTCGGCCGAAACGGGCGCTACTGGCTCGCGAAGCTCTGGTGCCGCGCGATGGTCGCGATGATGCGCGTCATCGCCGGCGTGACGTGCTCGGTCGAAGGGCTGGAGCATCTGCCGCAAGGACCGTTCATCATCCTGAGCCGGCACGAATCGACGTGGGAGACGCTTGCGTTCATGGCGCTCTTCCCGCGCCGCATCAGCTTCGTCTTCAAGCGCGAACTGATGAAGATTCCGTTTTTCGGCTGGGTTTTGCGCGGTCTCGACATGGTGAGCCTCGATCGCGGCTCGATCCGCCAGGCGCATCAGGCGGTCACGCGGGAATGCGCGGCGCGGCTCAAAAAGGGCGATGCCGTCGTCATTTTTCCGGAAGGCACGCGCGTTGCCCACGATGCGCCGCTCAAGCTCGCCTCGGGCGGCGTGCGGCTCGCCTGCGCGACGAAAGTACCCGTGGTGCCGGTCGTACACGACGCCGGGAAGGTATGGCCCGCGAAAGGCTGGCCGGACCGCGGCGGGCACATTCGCGTGATCGTCACGCCGCCGCTGCCGCTGGATTGCGAAATTCCTCAGGAATTGAACCGGCTCGCGCAGCACCAGATGGACGACGCGCTCGCCGAACTACGTTAATAAAGCGGGCGTTTCTTCGCAGCGCACAGCCGGTTCACCGCCGAGAGCAACGTTTCCGTGTCCACCGGCTTGCGCAGATACCCGTCGTAGCTGACGAACGCGGGCGGGTTCGGATGCCCCGAAATCATCAGAAACGGAATGTGCGCGAGCGACGCGTCGTTTTTCATCGTCTGGCAGAGCAGCGCGCCGCCTAAGCCCGGCATCATCCAGTCGGACACGACGATGTCCACCGCCTGCTCGCCAAGGATCGATAACGCCCGGTTGCCGTCGAATGCGCTGAGGACAGTGCAATCCTCGCCCTGCATGCAGAGAGTCCAGGCTTCGATGGTGCTGGGGTCGTCGTCGACGAGAAGTACGGTCTTCATGGTGCGAACGGTGCGGGCACGGGTTGAATGCGGGAACGAGGGCCGGGCGGCAGCGAGTGGTTGACCGTGAACGTTTGCTTTGGATGCCGCGAGCACGCCATATTCGCCCTTTCGTCATAGTATTTTGTTCCCGCGAAATTTGCGCGGTAAATGCTGCCTGAGCAAACAGCGGGCCGCGCGCAGGCGTCGGTCATTTGGTCGCCGCGCGCGAGCGTCCCGCCTCGCGGATGGCATCCACGAGCGATTCCTCCACCGCCGTGCGCGCGGCGTCGTTGCGGCGAATAAGTCCGATGGGCTCGTCGGTGCCGGCGAACGGCATCGGCAGCGCGACCAGCAGCCCGAGCGCGATGTCGTGCTCGACCGCGCCGGCAGGCACGAACCAGACGGCGTCGTTATGAAGCGCGAGCGAGCGTCCGAGCGAGACCGACAGCGTTTCGACGAGCGCCGTGAGCGCATGCGCGCCGAACGCGGTCAGCATGCTCTCGGCGGACTGCCGGATGAGCGTGCCGAACGGCGGCACGACGATGGCGAAGCGCGTGAGCAGCGCCGGCGTGAGCGGCGTTTCGAACACGAGCGGATGATCGCGCCGCACCGCCACCGCGAGCGGCTCGCGATAAATCTGCTCGAACGACAGCCCGTGCATGGCCTCCGGTTCCGACAGCCGCCCAACCACCAGATCGACTTCGCCGGCCTTCAGACGGTCGAGCAGCGGCGCGTTGGAGTCGGTCTGCACGCTTAGCGAGACCGCGGGCCATTGCTGCCGGAAGGCGGCGAACGCGGGCGGCAGCAACGCGTTGGCGACCGTCGGCAGCACGCCGATCGACACCGCGCCCGGCACGTCTCCGCGCTCCCGCAGCAGCATGTCGACGCCCTCGCGCAGCGATGCCACGCACGCGCTCGCGTGCGGCGCGAAAAGCCGCCCCTCGCGCGTGGGCACCGCGCCACGCCGTCCTCGCTCGAAGAGCCGCACGCCTAGAATGGATTCGAGTTCGCCGATCGTTTTCGACACGGCTGGCTGCGTGATCGACAGGCTATCGGCCGCGCGCTGGACGCTGCCGAGTTGCGTCACAGCCAGGAAGCACTGCAAGTGTCGGAACTTGACGCGCGTGTTGGTGAAGTCCGTATCCATGAAGAGCCGTTATGGTTCGCCGCATAAAACGTCATTTTCCATAACTCGGCGCGTTCGATAAAGTAGTCGCCAGAAATATCCTATTCACGTCACATCATCAGGAGACAGTGACATGACGTCCCCCATTCTCACGCCGCGCGACTGGGAATCGCATCCGCCGTACTTGTCGCCGGGCTACCGGTCGTCGGTGTCGCGCAGTCCTTCGCTGCCGCTCATCCCGCTCAAGGAAAACCTGCGCAACCGCCGCGTGCCCGTGTACGGCGCGGACGATCTCGGCATGTACGACAACGACCTCACGCGCAATGCCGCGAAAAACGGCGCGCCGCTCGGCGAGCGCATCATCGTGACGGGCCGCGTGCTCGACGAAGGCGGTCGCCCCGTGCGCAACACGCTCGTCGAAGTGTGGCAGGCGAATGCCGCCGGGCGCTACGTGCACAAGGCCGACCAGCACGACGCCCCGCTCGACCCGAACTTCCTCGGCGCGGGCCGCTGCCTGACCGACGATCAGGGCCGCTACCGCTTCATGACCATCAAGCCGGGCGCGTATCCGTGGGGCAACCATCCGAACGCGTGGCGGCCGAATCACATTCACTTCTCGCTCTTCGGCGAATACTTCGGCTCGCGCCTCGTCACGCAGATGTACTTCCCCGGCGACCCGCTGCTCGAACTCGATCCCATCTTCCAGGGCATTCCGGAGCATGCGCGGCATCGCCTGGTTTCGCGCTTCTCCATCGATACGACGCAGGAAAACTACGCGCTCGGCTACGAATTCGACATCGTGCTGCGCGGCCCGGACGAGACCCCGACGGAGTGACCATGACGACCCTCAAGCAAACGCCCTCGCAGACCGTCGGACCGTATTTCGCATACGGCCTCGTGCCCGAACAGTACAACTTCGACCTGAAGAGCCTGTTCACCGCATCCGCGGCGGACCGCGAAGTGCCGGGCGAGCACATTGCCGTGGTCGGCAACGTGTTCGACGCGGAAGGCAAGCCGATCGGCGATGCGCTGATCGAAGTCGCCCAGGCCGACGCGAACGGCCGCTACGTGCAAAGCGTGGAAGAAGCGCGCGAGTCGGGCTTTCGCGGCTTTGCGCGCGTCGGCACCGGCACGGACCCGAAGCTGCGCTTTATCGTCGATACGGTGAAGCCCGGCGCGACCGCCGACGATTCCGCGCCGCACCTCGACGTGATCGTGTTGATGCGCGGCATGCTGCTGCACTCGTACACGCGCATTTACTTCGACGACGAAGCCGAAGCGAACGAGAAGGACACCGTGCTGCAAAGCGTGCCGGCCGAGCGCCGCCACACGCTGATCGCGAAGCGCGAGCCGGGCACGGCCTCGACCATTTACCGCTTCGACATTCATCTGCGCGGACCGAACGAGACCGTGTTCTTCGACCTGTAATCGCTGCTCGTCGCCTAGGCGGCAAAGAAGGCGTCCGGCACTGCGCTATAGTGTCGGACGCCTTTCGTTTTTATCGCATTCCCGCCATGACCGACGCCGCCAACGCCGCCAATCCCAGCCCGCTCTATGTGAAGCTCCTCGCCGAAACCGCGCAGATCGGCTGGTCGGAACTCGAACGTTTCTTCGCGAAGGGCGTGCTGATCTGGGTGAAGCGCGATCTCGATCTCGTGAGCGTGGCCGAAGCCGTCGCCAGCGACGACACCCGGCAGGTCACGCAATGGCTTTCGGCGGGGCTCGTCGAGCGCGTGCAGGCCGAAACAGCCGCCGATCTCGCCGCGCGCGATCCCGAGTTGTGGGCCGTGGTCGTGTCGCCGTGGGTGTGCGTGCAGGAACGCGGCGACTGACTCAACGCACGGATCAGGCGCGAATCCAGTCGGTCCACAGCACGACGAGAATCGTCATCAGCGCCGGACCGATGAAAAGCCCGAGCAGCCCGAAGGTCTCCGCGCCGCCTAGAATGCCGAACAGCACGAGCAGAAACGGCAGGCGCGTCGAACCGCCGATCAGCACCGGCCGCACGAAGTGCTCCGAGACGAACACCACGACGAGCCCGAAGATCGCCACGCCCGCCGCCGCGACCATCGAGCCTTGCGCCAGCAGCCACAATGCCGAGCCGAGAAAGACGATCGGCGCGCAGAACGGCAGCATCGCGGCGACCGCCGTCAACATGCCGAGCAGCGTCGCGTGCGGCACGCCCGTCACGGCGTAGGCGATGCCGAGCAATGCGCCCTCGCCCAATCCCACGACTACCAGTCCGACGACCGTGCTGCGCACCGAATCGGCCATGCGCTGCAAGAGCGCCGCGCCGTCCGCGCCCAGCGCGCGCCGCGAGCCCGCGATCAGTTGCCTGCCGAGCTTCGCGCCCGCCTGAAAGATGAAGAAGAGCGTCATCAGCATGAAGCCGAAGATCACGAGGCCATGCACGACGCGGCTGCCGAAGTGCCGCGTCATCGCCACGAACGTCGCGCTGTGCAGGTTCTTGACCGCCGGCGACGATTCGAGCGGCGTCGCGAGATTGGCCTGCCACCAGTGCGCGACCTGCTGCGCGCCGGTCGGCAGCCGCTGTATGAACGCGGGCATCGGAATGCCGGTGCGCAGGACGTCATGGAACCATTGCAGCATGTCGTGCGCTTCGTCGGCGGTCTGCGCGGCGACGACGGCGAACGGCACCACGAATAGCAAGCCGACCGCGAGCGTCAGCAGCACCGCGAGCAGCGTATGACGCTGCCGGAAGATTGGACGCCGCTCGAGCCAGCCGAACGCCGGCCACAACGCAATAGCGATCACGATGGCCCAGACGACCGCGGGAATGAAGGTGCGCGCGGTGTAAGCCGCGACCAGCACGAGAACGGTATAGAGCACCGCCGACGCCGCGCGCTGCATCCTGCGCGTGCGATCGGCCGCTTCAGCCGCGGCGGGCGTGTTCTCGGTGCGCGAAGAAATCGCCATGAAAGGAGCCTCTGAGGGAATCGACGACAAGCGAAAGCGATAGAGCCGGGTGCATTGTAATCGCACGATTCGTTCCACTCCGCGCCAACGATTGATGCAACGTTCTTTACAAAACTGCGCTCAGTCGTCCCTATAATCGCGGCTCGGGCATCAACGCAGGAATCTCGGAATGGTCGGCAAAGGCTTACTGGCGGTAGCAGCATGTGCGTCGCTCGCGCTGTTGACGGGCTGCGGGACCAAGCTGGACCGCTCGACGGAAGAGCGTCTGAATGCGCAATACGGCATCTCGATGCAGCAGGTGAACGGCGGCGTGGAGATGCGGCTCCCCGAAGTCGCGCTTTTCGATACCGACGAAGCGGAGATTCGCCGCGGCAGTCTGCCGGCGCTGGACCGCGCGGCAACTGTGCTCAAGCGCAGCATGCGGCCCGTGCTGATCGAAGGCCACACCGATAACGACGGCACGCTCGCCTATAACAAGACGCTTTCGCAGGCGCGCGCGGAAGCGGTCGCGCGCGCGCTGATCGCGCGGGGCGTGCCGGCCGAGCGCCTCACGACCAAGGGCATGGCGTATCTGCGGCCCATCGCCAGCAACGACACGCCGCAAGGCCGCGCGATGAACCGGCGCGTCGAGATTCTCGTGCGCGCGGAGAGCGAAGAAACGCTGCTCGGCCGCCCGCCGAAGAAGAAGCGCTAGGCCGGCTGCGCTTCCAGCACGAGCAGTTGCGAGCCGTCGGCGACCTGATCGCCGACATCGAAGAGAATCTCGCCGATCTTGCCCGCCGTCGGCGCGACGATCGTGTGCTCCATCTTCATCGCTTCCATCACGATCAGCGGCGCGCCCTTCTCCACCGACGCGCCCGCTTCCACCAACACTGCAATCACCTTGCCCGGCATCGGCGCGGTCAGACGCCCTTCGTGCTCGGCGTCGCCTGCGTGCGCCATCAGGTTCTGCCATTCGAAAGCGAACGCCGCGCCTTCGTAAAAGACGTGGAACGTGTCGCCGTCCGTGAAGACATGACCTTTGATGAGCGCATCGTCGAGCTGGACCGTGAACGACGTTTCTCCGCGATGCGACCAGTCGAAGCGCGCGGTTTTCCCGTCCCATTGCAGGCGCTTTTCGCGATCTTTCGTGAAGACGACCTTCAGCGATTCATCCGTGTCGGCCGCGCGCCAGTTCAGGTCCTGGCTGTAGCCGCCCGCCATGCGCCAGTGCGAGAGCGCGTCCCACGGCGAATGGCCGTGCGCTTCGCCGCCCTCGCGCGTGAGCAGCGCGGCGCACGCGAGCGCGAGCGCCTTGCCGCGCGATACCGGCGACGGCGCAAAGAGCGCATCGCGATGACGCTCGATGAGGCCCGTATCGAGCTCGCCTTGCGAGAACGGCTCGCTTTTCACGATCCGTTGCAGGAACTCGACGTTCGTCTGCAAGCCGACGATCTCGCACTGCGCGAGCGCGCGCGCCATGCGAGCGAGCGCATCGCGGCGGTCGCGGCCATGCACGATCAGCTTCGCGATCATCGGATCGTAGAACGGCGTGATGGCGTCGCCTTCGCGCACGCCGCTGTCGATGCGCACGTTGCCATCGAGCGTGAATTCGACCGCTTCCGGCAGCGCCAGATGCTTGAGCGTGCCCGTCGACGGCAAGAAGCCGCGCGACGGACTTTCGGCATAGATGCGCGCTTCGATCGCGTGGCCGTTCACGCGCAGCTCGTCCTGCTTCAGCGGCAGCGGCTCGCCCGCTGCCACGCGCAATTGCCATTCGACCAGATCGAGCCCCGTCACCATCTCCGTCACCGGATGCTCGACTTGCAGCCGCGTGTTCATCTCCATGAAATAGAACTGGCCGTCCTGCGTCATGATGAACTCGACCGTGCCCGCACCGACGTAATTCACGGCGCGCGCAGCGGCAACGGCGGCTTCGCCCATCGCGCGGCGCGTTTCATCGGCGAGGCCGGGCGCGGGCGCTTCTTCCAGCACCTTCTGGTGACGCCGCTGCACCGAGCAATCGCGATCGAACAGATACACCGCGTTGCCGTGCGTGTCCGCGAAGACCTGCACTTCGACGTGTCGCGGACGCAGCAGATACTTCTCGATCAACACGCGATCGTTGCCGAAGCTCGACGCCGCCTCGCGTTTGCACGACGCGAGCGCCTGCGTGAAGTCCTCGCTGCGCTCGACCACGCGCATGCCCTTGCCGCCGCCGCCCGCGCTCGCCTTCAGCAGCACCGGATAACCGATGCGGTCCGCTTCGCGTTGCAGCAGCGCCGCGTCCTGATCGTCGCCGTGATAGCCGGGCACGAGCGGCACGGATGCGGACTGCATCAGCGCCTTCGCCGCGGCTTTGGAACCCATCGCGCGGATCGCTTCCACCGGCGGCCCGATGAACACGATGCCCGCCTGTTCGCACGCATTGGCGAACGCTTCGTTCTCCGAAAGAAACCCATAGCCCGGATGAACGGCCTGCGCGCCGGTCGCTTTCGCCGCTTCGACAATGCGCTCGATGCGCAAATAGCTCTCCGACGCAGCCGATCCGCCGACGTGCACCGCTTCATCGCAGACATCGACGTGCTTGGCTTTCGCATCCGCATCCGAATACACGGCGACGCTCGCCACGTTCAGGCGCTTCGCGGTCGCCGCCACGCGGCATGCAATCTCGCCGCGGTTCGCAATCAGTATCTTGTTGAACATGGGCATGAGGTCCGTGAGTTACATCCGGAACACGCCGAAGCGCGTGTCTTCGATAGGCGCGTTCATCGTCGCCGCGAGTCCGAGGCCGAGCACGTCGCGCGTCTGCGCCGGATCGATCACGCCGTCGTCCCACAGGCGCGCGCTCGCATAGTACGGATGGCCTTGCGCCTCGTACTGCTCGCGAATCGGCGCTTTAAACGCTTCCTCATCTTCCTTCGACCATGTGCCGCCCTTCTTCTCGATGCCGTCGCGCCGCACGGTCGCGAGCACCGACGCGGCTTGTTCGCCGCCCATCACCGAGATGCGCGCATTCGGCCACATCCACAGGAAACGCGGCGAATACGCGCGGCCGCACATGCCGTAGTTGCCCGCGCCGAACGAGCCGCCGATGATGACCGTGAACTTCGGCACTTTCGCCGTTGCCACCGCCGTGACCATCTTCGCGCCGTTACGCGCGATGCCCTCGTTCTCGTACTTGCGGCCAACCATGAAGCCCGTGATGTTCTGCAAGAACACCAGCGGAATCTTGCGCTGGCAGCACAGTTCGATGAAATGCGCACCCTTCAACGCGGATTCGGAAAACAGAATGCCGTTGTTCGCGACGATACCGACCGGATGCCCCCAGATATGCGCGAAGCCGCAAACGAGCGTGGTGCCGTAACGCGCCTTGAACTCGTCGAACGCGGAATCGTCGACGATGCGCGCGATCACTTCGCGCACGTCGAACGGTTTGCGCGTATCGACCGGAATCACGCCGTAGACGCTCTCCGGCTCATAACGCGGCGGCCGCGGTTCCTTGAGCGCCAGCGTCGGCGCTTTGACGCGATTCAGATTACCGACGATGCTGCGCGCGATGCCGAGCGCGTGCGCGTCGTTCTGCGCGAGATGATCGACGACGCCCGAGAGCCGCGTGTGAACATCGCCCCCGCCCAGGTCTTCCGCGCTCACTTCTTCACCCGTTGCTGCTTTTACAAGCGGCGGACCGCCCAGGAAGATCGTGCCCTGATCTTTCACGATGATCGATTCGTCGCTCATCGCGGGCACATACGCGCCGCCTGCCGTGCACGATCCCATGACGACGGCGATCTGCGCGATGCCCTGCGCCGACATGTTCGCCTGGTTATAGAAGATGCGGCCGAAGTGATCACGGTCGGGAAACACGTCGTCCTGATTCGGCAGGTTCGCGCCGCCCGAATCGACAAGATACACGCACGGCAAGCGATTCTGCTCGGCGATTTCCTGCGCGCGCAGATGCTTCTTCACCGTGACCGGATAATACGTGCCGCCTTTCACCGTGGCGTCGTTGCAGACGATTACGCACTCCTGCCCCGCAATGCGCCCGATGCCGGTGATGATGCCCGCGCCCGGCGCTTCATCGTTGTACATGCCGTACGCCGCGAGTGGCGAGAGTTCGAGAAACGGCGTGCCGGGATCGAGCAACTGCGCGATGCGATCGCGCGGCAGCAGCTTGTTGCGCGACAGATGACGGTCGCGCGCCGCCTGCCCGCCGCCTTCCGCGATCTTCGCGACCTTCTCTTTCAGGTCCGCGACGAGTGCTTCGAGCGCGGCCGCGTTGCTGCGGAAATCCTCGCTGCGCGGATTCAGCTTCGATTCGATGATGGTCATGACACGCGCCCTTATGCCGTCTCTGCAAACAGTTCGCGCCCGATCAGCATGCGGCGAATTTCGCTCGTGCCCGCGCCGATTTCATAGAGCTTCGCATCGCGCCAGAGACGCCCGACCGGATATTCGTTGATATAACCGTTGCCGCCGAGAATCTGAATCGCTTCGCCCGCCATCCACGTCGCTTTTTCGGCGGTATAGAGGATGACGCCTGCGCAGTCCTTGCGCACGTCGCGCACGTGGCCGGTGCCGAGCGTATCGAGCTGGCGGCCCACGGCGTACAGATAAGCGCGGCACGCTTGCAGCGTCGTATAAAGGTCCGCGACCTTGCCTTGAATGAGCTGAAATTCGCCGATGGCTTGCCCAAACTGCTTGCGGTCGTGAATATACGGCACGACCGCGTCCATGCACGCGAGCATGATGCCCGTCGGACCGCCCGCGAGCACGGCGCGTTCATAGTCGAGACCGCTCATCAGCACCTTCACGCCGCCGTTCAACGCGCCGAGGATGTTCTCTTTCGGCACTTCGACATTTTCAAACACGAGCTCGCCCGTATGCGAGCCGCGCATGCCGAGCTTGTCCAGCTTCTGCGCGACGGAAAAGCCTTTCATGCCCTTCTCGACGATGAACGCGGTAATGCCTCTCGCGCCCGCTTCGATGTCCGTCTTCGCATACACGACGAGCGTGTCGCAATCCGGGCCGTTGGTGATCCACATCTTCGTGCCGTTGAGCACGTAGTGGTCGCCCCTTTCGTCGGCGCGCAGCTTCATGCTGACCACATCCGACCCGGCGTTGGGCTCACTCATCGCCAGGGCGCCGACGTGCTCGCCGGACACGAGCTTCGGCAGATACTTGCGCTTCTGCGCTTCCGTGCCGTTGCGATGAATCTGGTTCACGCACAGATTCGAATGCGCGCCGTACGACAGCCCGACCGACGCCGACGCGCGCGAAATTTCCTCCATTGCGACCATGTGCGCCGTGTAGCCCATGTTGGCGCCGCCGTATTCCTCGGACACCGTCATGCCGAGCACGCCGAGATCGCCGAATTTTTTCCACAGGTCCATCGGGAACTGGTCGGTACGGTCGATTTCCGCGGCGCGCGGCGCAATCTCCTTCGCTGCGAAGTTGACGAGCGTATCGCGCAACATGTCGATGTCTTCGCCCAGCGCGAAGTTCAGGCCCGGCACGGTGCTCATGGGTGTCTCCTCGATATACAGTGGGGTCGGCGTACCTGAATCTGAGCCTGGCTCACAACGGGCAGCTAACCGAATGGTGGCTTATTTCACGCTCAAATCGGGTAGCCGTCAATAGGGTTTTGAGCTACGCTCACATTTGTTCCCGACAATCTTCGGCACGATCATGTCCACGCAATCCACCGCCACCGGCCGCCGCACGCCCGCCGGCGTCAAATCGCAGCAACGCGTGCGCGACATCCTGCAAGCAGGCCGCGATGTCTTCGCCGAAAAAGGCTACGACGCGGCGACCACGGCGGAAATCGCGCAGCGCGCGGGCATTTCGGAGGCGACCGTCTTCAGCTACTTCAGCGGCAAACGGGCGCTGTGCGCGCGCGTGATCGCCGACTGGTATGACGAGATCATCGACGCGTTCGAAAGCGGGTTGCCGCGCGAAGGCTCCGTCAGGCAACAGTTCGCGTTCATCGTGCGGACGCATTTGCGGCTGATGCTCGTCAACGGCACCGGCTTATGTTCGCTGGTGCTGTCGGAAGGCCGCACGAAACAGCATGATCTCTCGGACACGCTGACTGAATTGCAGCGCCGCTACACCGCGCCGCTGATGGACGTGCTCGCGCGCGGGCAGGCGCTCGGGCACATACGCGCGGACGTGTCGCTACGCCTTTTGCGCTCGCTCGTTTTCGGGCCGATGGAGCATGTGCTGTGGGACGCGACGCTGGCGAAGCGCCGCCTGAGTCAGGCTCAGATCGAGACGACGGCGGATGAACTGGTGGACGTGTTGTGGGCCGCGCTGCAGCCGCCGGACGCGCAGCTCGCGGCGCTGGCACGGTTCAGGCAGGACGTGGAGGATGCGTCGCGGCGGTATGAGGAGCGTGCGAAAGGTTCCGGACCGGGTTCGGCTACTTAACAAACCGCCGCGCCAGCCGCGCGAGCATCGGCACGGTGGTCGGGCGCAGCAACCGCGCGTCGTAGCCCGCCATGCGACGCTCGTTCTCGACGAGACACAGATCGATCAACGCGCCCACCGACACGTTCCCGGCCACCGAATCCCCGACATTCGCCGGGAAATTCGCGTCCTGCGCCGCGCCGCTCTTGTCGAAACCGCGCGCAAGCGAGATGCGATCCCGGATCAGCGAAAGCCACACGCCCGCCGTCTTCAGCAGGAAGCCGGGCTTGCGATACCACGGCAAGCTGTGCCGATACCACGCCACCCAGTTCGCAAAGAACAGGATGTGCCGCGCCTCTTCCTGAATTACCGGCTCGAACGTCTCGACGAGCGCTTCCGGAAAATAGCCGGACTGACGCGCCGCCTCGAAAAGACCGAACGCGAAGAAACTGTCGATGCACTCGCTGTAGCCCGTGAGCATCCACGCGCGCAAGGCGTCGTCAGGCGCCGGATACGGCGGCTCGGGCGCGAGTTCGATGCCGTACGCCTCGACGAGCTTCGACAGCACGAGCTTGTGCCGCGCCTCCTCGCCGCCGTTCATGCGCAGCGCTTCGTTGAGCAGCGGATCGGCGACGCTCGCCGCATAGGTCGCCACGCGAATCGACGCCCGGCCTTCGGTCTGCACCGCGATATCCCAGATGGGCAGCGACGTGACGCGCCTGAGCGCCGCCGGGTCCAGCTTCGGCCACTCGATGACGGCAGGCTTATAAGGATTGTGCGTCGTCAGCAGCATCTCGCAGAACATGCGCTTGTGCATCTCGGAACCGATCCTGATCCGGCCTTCGGATCGATAGATCCAGTTGCGCATCGCATGATCTGCTTCGACTGGGGTGAGCGTGTCGGACATATTCGAATAGTGGGCGGCTATAAGGAACGTCCTGCGGATTCTGGCATACAGAACGCTCACACGCAGCAATCGGCACGCCGCTTCGTCTCAATGCGAGATCTTCTCCAGCGCCATGTCGCGCGTTCTCGGCCCCATCAGCCCGATTGCCGCCATCACGATCAACATGGCGCCCGCGCTGAACACGAACACGCCCGTGGTGCCGAAACCCTTCAACACGCCCGCGATGATGAAGGACGTGAAGATCGCGGAGAACCGGCTCCACGAATAGACGAAGCCGACCGCGCGCGCCCGGATGCTGGTCGGAAACAGCTCGGCCTGATAGGCGTGAAAGCTGTACGACATGATGTTCGAGGACAGCGTGAGCCCGACGCCCATCGCAATGAGAAACGCGGCGTTCGACGACTGGCTGAACAGCAGCCCGCACACGATATTGGCCGCCGCCATCGCGACGATCGCCGTCTTTCGCTCGATCTTGTCGGCAATCGCGAGGCCGATCATCGGACCGATGGGCGCGGCGATCGCGATGATGCTCGAATACATCAGGCTCGACGTCACCGTAATGCCCTGCTTGATGAGGAGCGTCGGCACCCAGTTCGCGAAGCCGTAGAAGCCGACCGTCTGAAACACGTTGAAGATAATCATCATCGTCGCGCGCTTGCCGTAGGGCGGGCGCCACATGCGGGCGAACGAGCCGCCTTTCGCGCTCTCGGCGTCCAGAACCGGCTCCGGCTCGGCGGGCGGCGGCAGCGGCTTGCCGTATTCGCGTTGCACCTGCGCTTCTAGCGCGGACATCACGCGGTCGGCTTCGTCCAGCCGCCCCTTCTGCGCGAGCCAGCGCGGGCTTTCGGGCAAGCGGCGGCGAATCCACCAGACGAAAAGCGCGCCATGCGCGCCGATCACGACGACCCAGCGCCAGCCGTCGATGCCGAACGGCGCGTGCGGCACGAGCAGATACGCGAGAAATGCGACCACCGGCACCGCCATGAAACCCACCGCCTGCTCGCAGGCGAACGCGCGGCCGCGAATGTGCTTCGGCGCGAGTTCGGAGATATACGTGCCGATGGTCACCAGTTCCACGCCGATGCCCACCCCCGCCATGAAGCGCCAGAAGTTGAGGCCCGTCGCGGTCTCCTGAAACGCCATCACGACGTTGGCCGCCGTGTACCAGAGCAGCGAATACGTGAACACCGCGCGACGGCCGAAGCGGTCGGCGAGCCAGCCGCACGCCACCGTGCCGATAAAGAGCCCCGCGAACAGCGACGCGATGAAGCTCGCCACGCCCGTCATGCCGAAGAAGCCGTTCGTAGTCGGCGTCAGAATGCCGCTTCGCACGAGGCCCGGCGCGACATAGCCCGAATACAGCAAGTCGTAAAGCTCGAAGAAGAACCCGAGACTCAGCAGCACGACGAGCGTCCATACCGTGCGCGTGGCCGGCAGACGGTCCAGGCGCGCGGAAATCATGCCGGCGGACAGCGCGGGCGCGGCCGCATCGGCGGATGCGCGGCGCGTTTGCGCCGCGGGGGAGGTTGCCATCGGTGTCGTCTCCTGATTCATGTGTGGCTCGCATCGGGCCATGCGCGCGGGCTTTCGTCGCGCTATCGAACAAAGTCGCGCCAAGTGAAGGCCGCATCTTAACCGGATGGATCATTCGTGCCGAGCGTCGCCTTTTGGCGCAGATCCGCTGTTCATCGGCCGCAAACGCGTGTGCCGCGCCCAGCGCTTCTGCACCGATGCCGAAATAATCCTGTGCGCCGTAAGGAGGAAGTGCTCTAATCCACCGCTATTCGGGGTTTCACTAGGTCCCGAACTATTTTGGCTTGGTAACCTTCTGCCGATTCTGCACGGACACGATCCGCGGAATGCGCGCCTTCCGGCCTGTTTCAGGCGACCGCCCGCCTCGCCGGACGGCACCGGAACGAGACCTTCCGGGCCGAACTGACCACCTTCTGGAGTTAAAACAGTGAAGAAACTGCTTGCCGCCTTGTCGATGTCCCTTCTCGCCGTCACGTCGTTCACCGCCGTCACGGCCCATGCCAAGGACTATTCGACGATCCGCTTCGGCGTCGACGCAAGTTATCCCCCGTTCGAATCGAAGGGTTCGGATGGCAAGCTGGTCGGTTTCGACATCGATCTCGGCAACGAAATCTGCACGCGCCTGAAGGCCAAGTGCGTGTGGGTGGAGAACGATTTCGACGGCATGATCCCCGCGTTGAAGGCGAAGAAGTTCGACGGCGTGCTCTCGTCGATGTCCATGACGCCGCAACGCGCCGAGCAGATCGCTTTCTCCAGCAAGCTCTTCAATACGCCGACGCGCCTCGTCGCGAAGAAAGGCAGCGGCATTCAGCCGACGGCCGACAGCCTGAAGGGCAAGAACGTCGGCGTCGAGCAGGGCACGATTCAGGAAACCTACGCCAAGACGTACTGGGCGCCGAAGGGCGTGACCGTCACGCCTTACCAGAACCAGGATCAGGTCTACGCCGACCTGACCTCGGGCCGTCTGGACGCCGCGCTGCAAGACGCGGTGCAGGCCGACATCGGCTTTCTGAAGACGCCGCGCGGCGCGGGCTTCGACTTCGCGGGCAAGGATATCGTCGACGAGAAGATCCTCGGCAATGGCGCCGGTATCGGTCTGCGCAAGGAAGACACCGACCTGAAGGCGAAGATCGACAAGGCGATCGCCGACATCATCAAGGACGGCACGTACAAGAAGATCGAGAAGAAGTACTTCGACTTCGACGTGTACGGCGGCTAATTCTCCGGAAGCAGCCAAAGACCGAACGGGCTCCGCGGAGCCCGTTTTTTATTGCGCGCCGTACATCCCGTGCCGACAAGCCGGCCGCCCGCCACGCCGATTTCGGCTAAGATCGAACGTCTGAGGCGGCGCCGGCGGACGGAGACACCGCGGCGCCCCACTCGCCCCGCACTGGAGCGCCTCAGCCTGTCCAGCAACCATCGAGGCAAGACCTCGCGCACTCGCGTGCGCGCGAACACTATGCAGACCAGAACCCACCAGCTCATCTCGCCGACGCTCGGCACCTCACGCAGCATCGCCAGTTTTCATTACGGTCCGGGTGACGGACAGAAGATCTACATTCAGTCGTCGCTGCACGCGGACGAACTGCCGGGCATGCTGGTCGCGTGGAAGCTGCGCCGCCAGCTTGCCGCTTTCGAAGCCGCCGGCAAGCTGCGCGGCGAAGTGGTGATCGTGCCGGTGCCGAATCCCATCGGCCTCAATCAGTTCCTGCACGGCAATCTGCTCGGCCGGTTCGATACCAACAGCGGCCACAACTTCAACCGCAATTTCCACGATCTCGCCGCGCTGATCGCGCCGCGCATCGAAGCGCGCCTGACGAACGACGCGGAGGCCAACCGCCTCGCCGTGCGCGCCGCGATGAAAGAGGCGCTCGACGAACAGACGCCGCGCACCGAGCTCGAATCGCAACGCCTCGCGCTGCAAAAGCTCTCCTACGACGCGGACGTCGTGCTCGACCTGCACTGCGACCTTGACGCCGCGCTGCATCTGTACACAAACCCGGACATCTGGACGGAAGTCGAGCCGCTCGCGCGTTATCTCGACTCGAAGGCATCGCTGCTCGCGCTCAATTCGGTCGGCAATCCGTTCGACGAGATTCACAGCTTCTGCTGGTCGGATCTGCGCGCGCGTTACGGCGATCGCTTCCCGATCCCGAACGGCGGCATCTCGGTGACGGTGGAATTGCGCAGTCAGCATGACGTGTCGCACGAACTCGCGGACAAGGACGCGCAGGCTATCGTCAACTACCTGATTCACCGCGGCGTGATCGATGCGCCCGAAGCGCCGCTGCCCGCGCTCGCGTACCCCGCGACGCCGCTTGCCGGCGCGGAGCCGATCGTGGCGCCCGTGTCGGGCGTACTCGTGTTTCGCGCGCAAGTGGGCGCGTTCATCGATGCGGGCGAAGCGATCGCCGATATCGTCGATCCGCTGACCGACACGGTGACCACGGTCAAGTGCAGCACCTCGGGCGTCATGTACGCGCGGCATATCACGCGCTTCGCGACGGCGGGTCTCGAAGTCGCGCGCATCGCGGGCGCGAAGGCGTATCGCACGGGCTCGCTGCTTTCGGCCTGATCGTTTCTTAGTTTTAGAAAGCCATGAGACCGCATTGCGCCGCGACCACGCGCCAGGCGCCTGCGGTCTCGCCCCACGTCCGCGTATAGCGCAGGCTGCCCGTAAACGGCGCGCCGCCGAACGTGCCCGATATCGCCACGCGCGTCACCGTGATCGCAAACGCGCCGTACACGCGGATGCTCTGCTCCTCGATACTCAGCGTGTCGATTCGCTGCATGCCATAGCGATGTCCGTTCAGGTCGTCGGCCTTCGTCCAGACCTTGCCCGTTGCGTCGACGAAGCTCAGATCGTCGGCGAGAAGCGCATCGAGCGCTTTCACGTCTGAGGCGATCATCGCCTGTCTCAGCCGTTCCTCCAGTTCGCGGATTCCCTGTTCGTCCATGTCCATGCGCTCGCGGTAATGAACCGCCAGCATAGCGCGGCCGCGCGTGCGCGCGTTGGCACAGCTGAGCGCGATGCGCCAGCCCCGTTGCACCTGCGAGACACGCGAGGTCAACGTAAACCCTGTCACATTTCGTTCTTCAGTCATCGCTACATTTGCGCCCGTCGCCGCCACGCGCCAGCCAGAGCGCGACGCGCCGCAGACAGGCGCTGCCCTCGCAGCGCACCACACCGCGAACTCACTGACGGAGCATGTTTTGAAGAAGAATCTTTTGGCTACTGCCGCCCTCGCCGCTTTCGCCACGATGGCCACGTCCGCTCATGCGCAGAGCAGCGTGACGCTGTACGGCATCATCGACGCCGGCATCAGCTATGTGAACAACAGCTCGACCAGCACGACGCGCGCCGGCAAGTCGCTCGTGAAGTACGACGACGGCGTGGCTCAAGCCAGCCGTTGGGGCATGCGTGGCGCCGAAGACCTGGGCGGCGGCCTCAAGGCGATCTTCACGTTGGAGAACGGCTTCAACAGCGGCACGGGCACGCTCGGTCAGGGTGGCGCGGAATTCGGCCGTCAGGCCTATGTGGGTATTTCGAAGAACGACGTCGGCTCGCTGACCTTCGGTCGTCAATACAGCTTCAGCACCGACTATCTCGGCTCCGCGTATTCCATCGGCGGCCAGACCGTCGCCGGCAACTACGCGTACCACATGAACGACTTCGACCAGTTGACGTCGAGCCGGATCAACAACGCCGTCAAGTTCTCGAGCGCGAACTTCTACGGCTTCACGTTCGGCGCGTTGTACGGCTTCTCGAACACGGCCGGCGCGTTCGCGGGCACGCCCAACACGACGGTCGGCACCACGACCACGCAGGGCTCGTCGCGCGCCTACAGCTTCGGCCTGAACTACAAGGCCGGTGCGCTCGGCATCGGCGCGGCGTACACGGACATTCACTATCCGACGGCTGCCACGCCGGCATTCAGCTCGACGATCGCCAACATCAACACCACCGGCACCACCAACAACGCGAAGGACCTGCGCTCGTTCGGCGTCGGCGCGACTTACGCCTTCGGCGCGGCGACGGTCTTCGGTCTGTGGACGAACACGCGCTTCGAGCCGATCGTCGGTTCGAGCTCGCGCATCAATGCGTTCGATATCGGCGGCAAGTACGCCATCACGCCGGCGATGACGGCAGGTCTCGGCTACACCTACATGGACCTGTACGACAACCTGAAGGGCCACTGGCAGCAGATCGACGCGAGCTTCGACTATGCGTTGAGCAAGCGCACCGACGTGTACCTGCTCGCCATCTATCAGAAGGCTTCGGGTTCGAACAACGGCGTGGAGAATCAGGCGTCGATCGGTTCGTCGTCGTCGAGCTACTTCGGCACATCGGGCGCGGGCGAGAACAATCAGCTGGCGTTCCGCATCGCCATGCGCCACAAGTTCTAAGCGTCGCGCTCGATGAACCGAACAATCGGGCCGCCTTGCGCGGCCCGATTGCTTTCTACTTGCCCTTCTTGCCGTTCTGCGCGTGATATTGCGCGACGTGCTCGTCGAGCATCTTGCGAATCGCGCGGCCAATCTGCATGTAGTCGCTTTCGTTGAGATTGGCGAGCGACACGCGTCCCGAAGGATGCTGCGTGCCGAAGCCGCGCCCCGGCAGCAGCACGACGCGCGCTTCCTGCGCGAGCCGGAAGAGCAGCTCTGTCGGCTTCGTGTTCTTCATGACCCAGTCGACATAGTCGCGCCCATACATGCGCTCGCCGAGGTATTCCATATCCAGAATCGTGTAGTAATCGACGAGATTCTTGTCGTCGTCTTCCAGCGGAATACCGATCTCGCGATAGAGCGCCTGCTTGCGATTGCGAATGAGCCGCTTCAGCGCGTTCTTGTACGCGTCGGGCGTGTCCATGAGCGCGAAGAGCGAGAACAGCACCATCTGCACCTGCTGCGGCGTGGAGAGGCCCGCCGTGTGATTCAGCGCGACCGTGCGGCTATCGGCCACCAGCCGGTCGATGAACTTCAGCTTGTCGGGCTCCGTCGTGATGGATTCATAACGCTCGTGCAAGATCGCCTTCTGCTCTTTCGGAAGCGCGGCGAGTTGTTCATCGATGATGTTCTCGCGATGCGTGGCGATGGTCCCGAGCCGCCAGCCGGTCGCACCGAAGTACTTCGAATAGGAGTACACGAGAATCGTATTCTTCGGACAGAGCGCGAAGAGCGACACGAAGTCGTCGGCGAAGGTGCCGTAGACGTCATCGGTCAGAAGAATCAGATCTGGCCGTTCTTTCACGATCTCCGCGATATACCGCAGGCTCTCGTCGTCCATCTTCACGGAAGGCGGATTGCTCGGATTCACGAGGAAGAACGCCTTGATCTTCGGGTCGCGCAGCTTGTCCAGTTCTTCTTTCGAATATTGCCAGCCTTGCGCGACGTCCGCGTTGAGATTCACGACTTCGAGCTTATAGTCGTTGAGCTTCGGAATCTCGATATACGGCGTGAAAATCGGCATGCCTAGCGCAATGGTGTCCCCTTGCTTGATGAGGAAATTCTCGCGCATCGTGTTGAAGATGTACGTCATCGCGGCGGTGCCGCCCTCGACCGCGAAGATGTCGAATTCGCCGACGAACGGATGCTTGCCGATCATCTCGCGCCGCAGATATTGCCCGACGATGACCTCGGACAACTTGAGCATGCGGTCCGGCACCGGATAATTCGACGCGAGAATGCCCTCGCACATCTCGTAGAGGAAGTCGCCTGCGTTGAGGCCGAGCTGATCTCGCACATACGACACCGCGCCCGTCAAGAACGCGATGCCCGGCGTCCCCTTGTTCTCGCGCGCAAAGATTTCGAAGCGTTCTTCGAGACCTTCATGCTTCGGAAAACCGCCTATGCCTTCGGGCATGTACGCGAAAGAACGCTCCGATTCGCGCATTGCGAAAAGACCGAGTTGCCAGAAGCCATGGCGCGGAATGGTCGCCAGGAAATTCGGATTGCCGCGGCCCGCGTTGAGCATCGCCACGTTCGCGGGACGCTCCACCACGCCGCCGCCCGCTGCCTTGATGAGTTCGTCCTTAAGTTCGAACGGGCTGAGCGAGGCCATCGCTGCACGATCGTCGGAACCGGACTTCGAGGACTTTGACATCCAACACCCCCAGTAAAAGAGCAATCAGGTACAGGAAAAAACGATGAGACACGCAGCGTCCGTCTTCACGTGATCAGCATCACCATGACCATCCCCCAGATGGTGAGCAGCGTATTGCCGACCGCATACGTGACCGTGTAGCCCAAGCCCGGCACCTGACTCTTGGCCGCATCGCAGATCATGCCGAGCGCAGCCGTCGTCGTGCGCGCGCCCGCGCAGATGCCGAGCAGAATTGCGGGATGGAATTTGAAGACGTATTTGGCGATATACATGCCGATGATGAGCGGCACAGACGACGCGAAAATACCCCATAAAAACAGGCTCACGCCGAGCTTCTGAAGGCCCGCGACGAAGCCCGGCCCCGCCGATATGCCGACGACCGCGATGAAGACATTCAGGCCCACTGAATTCATGAACCAGATGGTCGGCGACGGAATGCGGCCGAACGTCGGATGGATCGCGCGCAGCCAGCCGAAGATGATGCCCGCGATCAGCGCGCCGCCCGCCGTCGAGAGCGTGATCGGCACCGCGCCGAAGCGGATCACGAATGCGCCGACGAGCGCGCCGAGTGTGATGGCGAGCCCGACGAACGCCATGTCCGCCATGTCGCTCGGGCGGTCGATGACGCCCACTGCGTTCGCCACCGCAGTCGTATCCTGCGTGCGTCCGACGAGCGTCACCGTGTCGCCGCGATACAGCTTGGTGCTCGGCAGCACGGGAATCAGCGTCTCCGTCGCGCCACGCTTGATGCGCCGTATGAACACGCCGCGCGCGCCCGGCGTTTGCCCCAGTTCGGCAAGCGTGCGCCCTTCCACGTTCTTGCTGGTGATATAGACATCGACGCCTTCGACTGGCACTGCGAGCAGTTCGGCGTCATCGACCTCGGTCGCGGTGCCGCCGATGAGATCGATGAGATGCTCCCGCCGCCCGACGACCGCGACGACATCGCCCGGCTGAAGCACATCGTCGAGCTTCGCTTCCTGAATCTTGCCCTCGCGCCGTATGCGTTCGACGAAAAGCCGCGCGCCGGCGGGCCTCAGCGCCTCCAGCTGGCTCACGCTCATGCCGGCTGCGCGGCCCTGGTCGGCGACGCGATACGCGCGCAGCGCGAACTGGTGCCATCCGCTGCCCGGCCCGCCGAGTTCGGCCGTTCCGCCGAGCTGTTGCTCGTAGTCCTTGCACGCGGCAACGAGATCGATGTTCAGCAGCTTCGGCCCGAGCATCGCGAGAATGATCGCGGAGCCGATGGTGCCGTAGATGTAGGTGACGGCGTACGCGGTCGGCATCGCGTCGAGCAATGCCTTGGTCTCGGTGGCGGGCAGGCCCAGGCGATTGATCGCGTCGGTGGCGAGGCCCATCGACGCCGAGATGGTCTGCGATCCCGCGAAGAGTCCGGCCGCCGATCCGACGTCATAGCCCGCGATCTTCGCCGCGGCATACGGTGCGGCGAGACAGAGCACGCACTGGATAACCGAGAAAAGCGCCTGCGGCAAGCCGTCTTTCGCGATGCCGCGCACGAATTGCGGGCCGACGCCATAGCCGACCGCGAACAGAAACATCAGAAAGAAGACGGCCTTCACATTCGACGAGATGGCGATGCCGAGTTGCCCGATGGCGATGGCGGCGAGCAGCGTCGCGGTCACCGCACCGAGGCTGAATCCTTTGAACGATTTTCCGCCGACCCAGTACCCGATGCCGAGCGAGAGAAAGATGGCGATCTCCGGGTAACTGCGCAGCGTTTGCGTAAGCCACGACATATGCGCTCCTTTGCGGGATGAACCCGAGACCGTCAGATGCCCGACGGGCACGGGAGAAACGTAAGGAATGAGCGGCGTCTTGAATCGTTCATGACACGAATCGCGGCATGCGCCGGGTTGGTGTCGTTCCGGCGCGGGTGCGCGTGGTTGAGAACGGCCGGCAGAAAGTCAAACGCACCAATACACTATTTTCGCGGCGCGGTAGAGAGCGAAAATGATAATTTCGAAGCGCGTTCGGAGAGATGAGGTCGTTGCACGACGTAGCAGCGCATGAGACCGACCGTGAGGCGAAAAAAAACAGCGGCCGAAGCCGCTGTTTCACAAACATACGCAAAGCGTGCGTTGCTTACTCTGCCGTCTCCAGCAACGGGTAATCCGTATAGCCCTTCGCACCCGGTGCGTAGAACGTCGTGGTATCCGGCTGATTCAGCGGCGCGTCGATCTCGAAGCGGCGCACTAGGTCCGCGTTCGCAATGAACGGCTTGCCCCACGCCACGGCGTCGGCATCGCCACGCTCGATGATGGCCTCGGCGCTTTGCTTCGTGAAGCCTTCGTTGGCGATATACACGCCGCCGAATGCCTTCTTCAGTTGCGGTCCGAGGCTATCCGGACCTTCCGCCTCGCGCGCTGCGATGAAGGCAATCTTGCGCTTGCCGAGCTCACGCGCGACATAGCCGAAGGTGGCTGCGCGGTCGCTGTCGCCCATGGTATGCGAATCGGCGCGCGGCGCGAGATGCACGCCCACGCGATCCGGGCCCCACACCGCGATGCACTCGTCGACCACTTCGAGCATCAGGCGCGCGCGATTTTCGATCGGGCCGCCGTACTCGTCGGTGCGCTTGTTGGTGCTGTCCTGCAGGAACTGGTCGAGCAGATATCCGTTCGCGCCGTGCACTTCCACGCCGTCGAAGCCCGCGCGCTTCGCGTTCTCCGCGCCCTTGCGATAAGCCGCGACCACGCCTGCGATCTCATCGAGTTCCAGCGCGCGCGGCGTGACGTAAGGACGCTGCGGACGCACGAGGCTCACATGTCCTGCTGCTGCGATCGCGCTCGGCGCGACCGGCAGTTCGCCGTTCAGGAAGATGGGGTCCGAAATGCGGCCCACGTGCCACAACTGCAGGAAGATCTTGCCGCCTGCTTCATGCACGGCGCGCGTGACGAGCTTCCAGCCTTCGACTTGCTCGTCCGACCAGATGCCCGGGGTATCGGCATAACCGACGCCCTGCGGCGTGACGGAAGTCGCTTCGCTGAGAATGAGACCGGCCGATGCGCGATCGGCGTAGTACTGCGCCATCATTGCGTTCGGCACGCGTTCGACGCCTGCGCGCTGGCGCGTGAGCGGCGCCATGACGATGCGGTTCTTGAGCGTGATTGCGCCTACCTGAAGCGGATCGAAAAGAGTCGGCATAACGATAAGATATCCTAATTGAATTGAAATGATGCTGTCGCCTCGAAGCGCATCCGCACGCTCAAAGATTCCCGATGGAATCGCGAAACGCCTGAATGACCGCTTCGTCGCGCTTGAAGAACACCCACTGCCCTACGCGCTTGGTGGTGACGAGCCCGGCTTTATGCAGAGTGGCAAGATGCGCGGAAACGGTGGACTGCGACATGCCGCAGCGCCCATCGATCTGGCCCGCGCAGACGCCATGCGACAGCGGCAGTTCCTGATCGGGGAAATGTCGCTCCGGCTCCTTCAGCCATTCGAGAATCTCGCGGCGAAGGGGGTTGGCAAGGGCCTTGTGTATTGCGTCGATGTCCATTTCGTTGTTCGTGCGCCTGACGGCCGGCACATGCGGCGGTGAGCACGCACGTTCCAAATCGTCTTGAAGCGAAGTATATATCGTTAATTTGCGATATGCAAGTCGACACGTAACCCGGAATGAAGGCAGAGAAAAATTCGGGCGTGTGCATAGTTGCGACTATTGTTTCCACAATCGATATATCCGTCGCGAACGATAATAAGTAATCCCTACATTCATGCACGGTGACGATTCGTCAGCCTTTAGCACCGCGCACGCAGAGGCATTCCTTCGCCCGTGATCCCCACCAAATTTTTTATGGCGTTTTGGATCGTCTTCGTTTATTACTGAACTCATCGAAAACGTCACGCCTGACGGTGGAAAGCCGACCTTTCCGGCGCTTCGCACCGTTACGATCGGAGTCCGCTAACACATCACAAGTATCAGGCTCGCGCTCATTGACGTCGCTTGGCCATTCGGTTGTATCGATGGCGTCGCTCGGGAAGCCGATGCTTCCGCGGCACGCCGTCGTTTAGTACGCAGTCGCCAATTGCATCGCGCGAGCATGCCGTGGCGAGCACGCGTCAGCGCGTTCGCTCCCGACTATCGGCCATCCCAGGGGGGAGGCGCTCATGGCGTTCATGTGCAAACAGATGCTCGACTGCAAGCGGTTCTACGAACTGCCGCGCCGGATGCTCGCACTGCGCTTGCGTTGCTCTGCCTCGATCGTGCTGCTCGCGCTCGCGGCGTGCAACAAGCCGCCTCCCGAAGCGCCGCGGCCGGCCGTCGATGTCACCGTCGTCACCGTCACGTCAAAGTCCACGCCAGTGAACTTCGAGTTCACCGCGCAGACACAGAGTTCGCGCGAAGTGGAAATACGCGCACGGGTCGACGGCTTTCTCGAGAAGCGCATGTACACCGAAGGCGCGCTGGTCGAAGCCGGACAGGTGATGTTCCTCATGGACAAGCGCCCCTTCGAGGCCGCATTGCAAACGGCCAAGGGCGCACTCGCGCAGCAGCAGGCGCGGCTCTTCGTCACGAAGCAGAATCTCGCGCGCGTGGTGCCGCTCGCCGCGATGAACGCGTTGAGCAAGAAGGATCTCGACGACGCCACCGGTAATGAAAAGCAGGCCGAAGCCGCCGTCATCGCCGCGCAAGGCGAAGTGCAGACCGCGCAACTGAACCTGAGCTATACGACGATCCGTTCGCCGCTCAAGGGGTTGTCGAGTTTTGCGCGCGTGCAGGAAGGCAGCTACGTCACGCCGACGCAATCGGGCCTCCTCACCTACATCTATCAGTTGGACCCGATGTGGGTGAACTTCAGCATCTCGGAGAACGAGTTGTTGAGATGGCGCGAGGAGATCCGCAAAGACGAACTGCACTTTCCGCCCGGAAACAAGTTCGATGTGACCGTCATTCAGGCAGACGGATCTGTCTACCCGCAAACTGGCCACATCGACTTCACGAATCCGGCGTTCAGCACGGAGACGGGCACGTTCCTCGTGCGCGCGGTGTTCGCAAACCCGCGCGGCACGCTGCGCCCCGGCCAGTTCGTGAAGGCGCGCGTGGCGGGCGCGGTGCGCCCCAACGCCATTCTGGTGCCGCAGCGCGCGATTCTGCAGGGCGCGAAAAGTCATTTCGTCTGGGTGCTCGATGACCAATCCAAGCCGCGTCAGCGCGTAGTCGAAGTCGGCGAATGGCATGGCGACGACTGGTTCGTGACGAGCGGCCTGAAGGCGGGGGAGCGCGTGATCGTCGACGGCGCCGTGCGCGTCGGAGCCGATTCTCAAGTGCGCGTGGTCAGCGCGCCGACGCCGGGCGAAGCACCGGCAGCGGCGCCAGCCGCGACGTCCGCTCCCGGCGCGCAGGCGTCCCTGACCCAAACAAAAAACGAAGGCGGCGGCACCGAGAAGTGATCTGAAGAGCCGACTACCGGAAGCAATGGAAGCATCGGAAGCACGTCGCGCGGAAGAGGCCAATGAACATCTCACATTTCTGCATTGACCGCCCGATTTTTGCCTCGGTCATTTCCATCGTCATCACGCTGGGCGGCGCGCTTGCGATGCTCGCGCTGCCGACAGCGCAGTATCCCGACATCACGCCGCCGCAAATCACCATCTCCGCGACGTATCCGGGCGCGAGCGCCGATGTCGTCGCGAACAACGTAGCCGCGCCGATCGAACAGCAGGTCAATGGCGCCGACCGGATGATCTACATGAGTTCGTCGAGTTCCTCGACGGGCAACCTGACCATCAACGCGTACTTCGAGATCGGCACCAACCCGGAGCTGGCGCAAGTGGACGTGCAGAACCGCGTCAACCTCGCGTTGCCGCAACTGCCGCAATCGGTCACGGCGCAAGGCGTGCAGGTGCAGAAGAAGTCGCAGGCGTTCATGATGGTGATCGCCATCTATTCGCCCGACGAGCGTTACGACGCCACCTATATCGCCAACTACGCGAACGTCTACGTGCTGGATGCCCTCAAGCGCATTCCCGGCGCGAATCAGGCGAGCATATTCGGCACGCCCGATTACGCCATGCGCATCTGGCTCAAGCCCGACCGCATGGCGCAACTCGGCGTTACGGCCGCCGATGTGCAGACAGCCGTCGCCAACCAGAACCAGCAGTTCGCGGTGGGACGCCTCGGGCAATCGCCGACGGGCGCGCCCGTCGAGCAGTCGTTCGCGGTGACGACATCGGGGCGGCTCACGGAGCCGTCGCAGTTCGAGAACATCATCATCCGCGCGGAGTCGGGCGGCGCGGCTATCGTGCGTCTGAAGGACGTGGGCCGCGCGGAACTCGGCCAGAAAGACTATTCCATTCGCAGCCGCTTTCAGGGCAAGTCCGCGACGGTGCTCGCGGTGTATCAGCAGCCGGGCGCGAATGCGCTCGACGTCTCGAAGCAAGTGCGCGCGCGTCTCGCCGAAATGAAGAAGTCGTTTCCGGAAGGCATCGACTACCAGATCGCGATGGACACGACCGAATTCACGCGGGCCTCCATTTCCGATGTCGTGCATACGTTCTTCGAAGCGGTCGTGCTCGTGGTGATCGTCGTGTTCGTGTTTCTGCAAAGCCTGCGCGCCACGCTGATTCCGGTGCTCGCGGTGCCCGTGTCCATCGTCGGCACGTTCATGGGCATGTCGGCGCTCGGCTTCTCCATCAACATGCTGACCCTCTTCGGCATGGTGCTGGCTATCGGCATTGTCGTGGACGATGCGATCGTCGTGATCGAAAACGTCGAGCGCAACATGACGGTGCACAAGCTCGATCCGAAGGCGGCCGCGAAACTTGCGATGGACGAAGTGGCCGGGCCGGTGGTCGCCATCGTTCTCGTGCTGTGCGCCGTGTTCGTGCCCGTGGCGTTTCTCGGCGGCATCACGGGGCAGATGTACAAGCAGTTCGCCATTACCATCGCGATATCGGTCATCATCTCGGGCATCGTCGCACTGACCTTGTCGCCTGCCCTCGCCTCGCTGCTGCTCAAGCCGGGGCATCACGAGAAGAAGGGCTTCTTCCGCTGGTTCGACCGCCAGTTCGCGCGCATGACGGCGGGCTACACGTCGGTGGTGCGCGTCGCGATTAAACGCTTCGTCATCGCGTTGTTGCTGTTCGTCGGAATGATTGCGCTTGCTGTCGTCATGATGCGCGACATTCCCACGGCGTTCCTGCCGCCCGAAGATCAGGGCTATCTGCTGGGCGCGGTCATCATGCCGGACGCGGCATCTTTGGATCGAACGGGAGAAGTGTCAGACCGCGTCACCGAATATTTCCTGAAGCAGCCGGCAGTCGGCAGCATCGCGACCGTCGACGGCTTCAGTCTTCTTGACAGCCAGAACAAGAACAATGCGTCGACGTTCTTCGTGGGCTTCAAGAGCTTCGACGAGCGCTACAAGTCCGCGAACATCCGCACGCAGAACGCGCGCTCCGTGCTGGTCGATGCCTACAAGGCGCTCTCGCAGATCAGGGAAGGCATTGTCGTGCCGCTCAATCCGCCGTCGATACCGGGCCTCGGCACCACGGGCGGCACGGAAATGTGGATTCAGAGCAAGGGCGACGCGCCCACCGCGCAGTTCGCGGCGATCGTCGACGACTTCGTGGCCAAGGCCAAGCGCCGGCCTGAACTGACCGGCGTCACGTCGACCTTCAACGCGGCTTCGCAGCAGTTGCTCGCGGACGTGGATCGCGACAAGGCCGAGACGCTCGGCGTGCCCGTCGAGGACGTGTACAGCGCGATGCAGACGATGTTCGGCTCGCTCTATGTATCGCAATTCAACCGGTCGAGCCGCCTCTGGCAAGTGATCCTTCAGGCCGAGCCTTCGTATCGGCTGCGGCCCGACGATCTCACGCAGATCTTCGTGAAGAGCAAGAGCGGCAGCATGGTGCCGCTCAAGTCGGTGGTCAACACGCGTTACGTCACGGGGCCCGACCTCATCACGCGCTTCAACAACTTCCCGGCAGTCAAGATCACCGCGAACGCCGCGCCCGGTTATGCGTCCGGGCAGGTCATCCAGGCGCTGGAAGAAGTGGCTGCCGGATTGCCGTCCGATTACGGCATTGCGTGGAGCGGCGAGGCGTTCGAAGCGAAGCAGTCGGGCAGTTCGTCGGCACTCGTTTTCATATTCGGGCTCGTGATGGTGTTCCTGATTCTCGCCGCCCAGTACGAGAAGTGGAGCCTGCCGTTCGGCGTCTTGATGGCCGTGCCCTTCGCCATCTTCGGCGCGCTGCTCGCCATCCTGCTGCGCGGGCTCAACAACGACGTGTATTTCCAGATCGGCCTCACCATGCTCGTCGCGCTGGCCGCCAAGAACGCGATTCTCATCTTCGAATTCGCCGTGATCAACCGCGAGTCGGGCAAATCCGTGTTCGACGCGACGATGATTGCCGCGGAAGAACGTCTGCGGCCGATCGTCATGACATCGCTCGCGTTCATCCTCGGCTGCGTGCCGCTCGCCATCGCGACGGGCGCATCGGCGAACAGCCGGCATTCCATCGGCACAGGCGTGATCGGCGGGATGCTCGGCGCAACGGTCATCGCCGTATTCTTTATTCCGATGTTCTTCTACGTGCTCGAAACGATGTCCTCGCGCTCGAGCAAGAAAAGCGGACACGCCCCGCCGGCCGCGGCCGCGCCGGCACACGCTTCCGATGCCGCGCAAGCTCACGGCGCATCGGGCGGCGGCGCCGACGCGCGGCCTTCCGCTCCCAACGAGGGGAACTGACATGCGGCGCGCCCGGCTCTTTCTCTCGCTCGCGGGTCTCGTCGGCGTCGTGTCGCTGAACGGCTGCCTGCTCGGGCCGAACTATTCGCGCGAGCCCGTGCCGACGCCCGCGACCTTTCGCTTCGCCGCCACCGAAGTCGCCGACACCGCGAACACCGAATGGTGGAAGCAGTTCCAGGACCCTGTTCTCGACGACCTCATCGCCACCGCGCTCGTCAACAACAAGGACGTGAAGATAGCAGCGGCGCGCGTCGAACAGTTCATGGGCCAGTTCGTCACGACGCGCTCGGCGCTGTTCCCGCAGATCTCGGCAGGCGCGACGGCGGGACGGCAGCGTATCTCGCAGGCGGGACCGCAGCCTACGCTGCCGGGCGTCGGACCGGTCTTCAACGACTTCGAGCTTTCGGTGTCGGCGGCGTGGGAGATCGACCTCTTCGGCCGCATTCGCAGGCTGACGGAAGCGGCGCGCGCGAATCTGCTGTCGAGCGAGGAGGCTCGCCGGGCGACGATCCTGTCGCTCGTGGCATCGGTCGCGTCGTCGTATCTGAACCTGCGCAGCCTCGATCAGCAGCTTGCCATCGCGAAGGCGACCACCGAAAGCCGCGCGGAATCGGTGCACGTGTTCACGCTGCGCTTTCAGGGCGGCGAAGTCTCGCAGATGGAACTCGCGCAGAGCCAGTCCGAATACGAAGCCTCGCTCGCCACGATTCCGCAACTGGAAACGCAAATCGCGCAGCAGGAAGACGCGCTTTCCATCCTGCTCGGCGACAACCCGCGGCCGATCGTGCGCGGCCGCGAACTCGGCGCGCTCGCCACGCCCGTGATTCCGGCGGGACTGCCTTCCGATCTGCTCGAGCGCCGGCCCGACCTGCTGCAGGCCGAGCAGAACCTGATTGCAGCGAATGCGCTCATCGGCGCGGCGCGGGCGCTGTACTTCCCGCAAATCTCGATCACCGGCTTGTTCGGCACGGCGAGCGGCCAGTTCTCGTCGCTCTTCACCGGGCCGTCGCGCGTGTGGTCGTTCGCGGGCGCGGTGACGCAGCCCATCTTCACGGCGGGCAACATCTCCGGTCAGGTGCAGACGGCCGAAGCGCAGCAGCGGGCTGCGCTGCTGTCGTATCAGAAAGCCATTCAGGTTGCCTTTCAGGAAGTCGACGACGCGCTCATCGCTTCCGAAAAGCTGCACACGCAGCTCGAAGTGCAAGGCCGCCAGGTCACGGCGCTCAGCACCTATGCGCGGCTTGCGCGGGCGCGCTACGAGGGCGGCTATACGAGCTACATCGAAGTGCTCGATGCCGAGCGCAGTCTCTTCGACGCGCAACTTGCGCAGACGCAGACGCAGGCGGCCGCGCTCACGTCCTTCGTCACCCTGTACAAGGTGATGGGCGGCGGCTGGGTCGTCGAGGCGGACAAGATGACCGGACAGGCGAGCGCGGGCACGAACGCTCCAGCCGGGACCGCTCAGGCGCTGCAATGAGCACGCTGCCATCCGCGCCGGCCGCCTCGAGCGGCGCCCGTCCGCTGATCGCGTGCCACGAATGCGATCTCATTCAGCGGGAGAATCCGGTGCCGCCCGGCGGCGCGCTGACCTGCTGCCGATGCGGCGCCGTGCTCTACCGGCGCCGTCGAAAGGGATTCGACCGCGCGCTCGCCTACGCGCTCACGGCCTGCGTGCTGTGGATCATCTCGAACGCGTTTCCGATCGTGGGTCTTTCGGTCAGCGGCTCGCTCGTGCGGACCACGCTCATTGGCGCGGCGCGCGTGCTGTATCGCGACGGCATGTGGCCGCTCGCCGGGCTCGTCTTCTTCACGACGGTTCTCATGCCCGGCTTGCAGGCGCTCGGCATGGTCTGGCTGCTGCTGCCGCTGCACTTGAATCGCAGGCCGTGGCGCGCGTATGCCGTCTTCCGCCTGCTCCGCGTCGCGCGCGAATGGGGCATGACCGAAGTGCTGATGCTCGGCCTTCTCGTCGCGGTCGTGAAGCTCGCGCACATCGCGTCGGTGGTGACGGGTCCGGCGCTGTGGTCGCTCGCGGCGTTGATGCTGCTGCTCGTCGCGGCATCGTCGGCATTCGACGAGCGGGCCATGTGGGCGCGCATCGAAGGCGCGCCGCCCGGCATGCCGGCGGACACGCCGCTGCAGGGCGCGACCGCCGCCGCCAACGGCATTTTCATCTGCCACGACTGCGGCCTGTGCACGCGCGGCGCGCGCCGGCACGCTCACTTGTGCTGTCCGCGCTGCGGCGCGCGCGTGCATCTGCGCAAGCCCGCCAGCCTGTCGCGCACATGGGCTTACCTGAGCGCGGCCGCTGTCCTCTACATCCCGGCCAACACGCTGCCGGTGATGAACACGAGCTCGCTCTTCGGCGCGCAGAAGGACACGATTCTGAGCGGCGTCGCCTATCTGTGGCAGTCGGGGTCGTGGCCGCTCGCCATTATCGTGTTCATTGCGAGCATCGCGGTGCCGATGCTCAAGATCCTCGCCATCGGCTATCTCGCCGCGAGCGCCAACCTGCACATGACACAGCGCAACGAAACGCGCGCCCGTATCTACCGGATCGTCGAACTGGTGGGCCGCTGGTCGATGCTCGATATCTACGTGATCGCGGTGCTCGTCGCGCTCGTGCAGTTCAGCGCGGTGGCGACCATCGAGGCCGGTCCCGCGTCGATTGCGTTCGGCGCGGTCGTCGTGCTGACCATGCTCGCCGCCATGTCGTTCGATCCGCGCCTCATCTGGGACACCGCGACGCCGCGCAAGGAGGCACGATGAGCACGCCGGACGAGACGCCCGACGCCGAGGTCGTGCCGAGACGCCGCTGGCGCATTCCGTGGGTGTGGATCGTGCCGGCCATCGCGGTGGCGATCGGCATCTGGCTCGCGGCGCAGGCCGTGCTCGCACAAGGGCCGACCGTCACCATCAGCTTCAGAACCGGCGAAGGCCTCGAAGCGGGCAAGACGAAGATCAAGTTCAAGGACGTGGAAATCGGGCTCGTCAAATCGGTGGCGCTGTCGAAGGACTATTCGCGCGTCGTCGCCACGGCGGAGCTGACGCGCGACGCCAGCAAGATGCTCGTCGACGACACGCGCTTCTGGGTCGTGCGGCCGCGCGTGGCGGGCGGCTCGGTCTCGGGCATCAGCACGCTGCTTTCGGGCGCGTATATCGGCATGGACATCGGCCGCACGAAGCGCGAGCGGCGCGACTACGTGGGCCTCGAAACGCCGCCCGTCTTCTCGAACGACGTTCCGGGACGGCAGTTCATTTTGAAAGCGGCGGATCTCGGCTCGATCGATGTCGGCGCGCCGATCTACTTCCGTCGCCTGCAAGTGGGCCAGGTGACATCGTTCGAACTGGACCCGGACGGCAGCGGCGTCACCCTTCACGTCTTCGTGAACGCGCCGTACGACCGCTATGTGAACGCGGATTCGCGCTTCTGGCAGGCAAGCGGCATCGACCTCACGCTCAGCACCGACGGGCTCAAGCTCAACACGCAGTCTCTGGTTTCGATGGTGATCGGCGGCCTCGCGTTCGAGACGCCCGCAGCATCGCTGACCTGGGCCGAGGCGCCCGCGAACACGACGTTCTCGCTTTTCCCGACGCGCGCCGACGCGCTGCGCGTGCAGGAGCGCATCGTCGAGACGTACTCGTTGGACTTTCACGGCTCCGTGCGCGGGCTTGCTGTCGGCGCGCCGGTGGATTTCCGGGGCATCACCATCGGCGAGGTATCGGCCATCTACACGCGCTTCGATCCGGCGACGCGGCAGATCAGCATTCCCGTCGACGTGAGGCTCTATCCGGAGCGATTCACGTCCCGTTTCGCCAACGGCGCGAAGGGCGGCCGGATGGTGAGCGACCCGCGCGCGCTCGCGGAACTGCTGGTCGCTCGCGGCTTACGCGGACAGTTGCGAACGGGCAGTCTGCTCACCGGACAACTGTACGTGGCGCTCGACTTCTTCCCGACTGCGAAGAAGGCGAGCATCGACTGGAACCGCACGCCGCCGCTTCTGCCCACCACGCCGAGCGGCCTCGCGTCGTTGCAGGATTCGGTCAACCGCATCATGACGCGCATCGACAAGCTGCCGATCGAGGAACTCACGGCGAGCGCGAAGCAGACTCTCGACAACACCAGTCATCTGATGAGCAACCTGAATACGCAGATCGTCCCGCAAGCCGCGACGACGCTCGCCGCCGCCCGCGCCGCGCTCGATGCCGCGCATTCCACGCTCATGCCCGATTCCGGCCTGCAGCAGGACACGGCCGAAGCGGTGCGCGAACTGACGCGCACGGCGGCCTCGTTCCGCAGTCTCGCGGACTATTTGCAGGAGCATCCCGAAGCGCTGCTGCGCGGCAAGCCGGAGGACAAGAAGTGATGCGCGCCGCTCTCGTCTCCGTCGCTTTGTCCGTAGCTTTTTCCGCCGCGATCTGCGCGGGCTGCGCGTCGCCGCGCGCGAGCTTCTACCGGCTGAGCGCGGAACCGTCGCTTACCGCGACGACCCATTTCGCACCGGGGCGGCCGCTGATCGTCGGCCCCGTGACGGTGCCGGAACTGGTCGATCGTCCGCAGATCGTCACGCGCGATTCGGCCAACCAGGTCACGCTCAACGAATACGCGCGCTGGGGCGCGCCGCTCAAAAGCAGCATCGCCGATGCCATTGCCGGGGATCTCACGCTGTTGCTCGGCTCCGACCGCGTGGCGGTGGCGTCGCGCGCGGTGGCGGACGCACAGGCGTGGCGCGTGCGCGTCGATATCCAGCAGTTCGAATCCGTTCCCGGCGAAACGGTCGTGATCGATGCTCAGTGGACCGTGCGCAGCGTCGCCGGCGACACGGCGCAGAGCGGCCGCTCGGTCGTGCGCGAACCGGTGACCGGAACCGGCTTCGATGCGCTCGTCGCCGCGCATAGCCGCGCGCTCGCGAGCGTGAGCCGCGACATCGCGGCCGGAATCGGCCGCGGCGCAGGGCCGTGAGGCGCGATGCCCACGAACCCGGCCGCGAGTGGATGCGTCGGACCGTCCCGGCGCTACTGGATCGAATAGCCGCGCCCCTGCATGCAGGCGGCCCACGCCCGGTAGTAGGTGTCCATCGCGCCCTGGCTTTGCGCCTGCGCGTTCGCCTGCTGCGCGCGCCGGTTCTGCCGCGCTCTCGCGCCGCCCGCCATGGTGCCGGCTGTCGCGCCGATGGCCGCGCCCTTGCCTGCATCGCCCGCAATGGCGCCGATCACTGCGCCGCCCGCCGCACCGCGCGCCGCGCCGCCCACGCGCTCGCCCCCGCCTACTGCTGGACCGGAAGGCGGCGGCGGCGCGGCGGACGCCGTCGCGGGATCGATGCCGGTGTTGCTCTTGGCCCAGCTGTAGCACGCGCCGTCGTCGCTCTGCTGTTGCTGCGGGCTCTGCCCCTTCGACGGATAAGCGATCGGCTTGCTTTGCGCCGCGACGTTCTGCGCCAGCGCGGCGATCACGACGGCACTGACCGCGCGCCCTCTCATTGCATTCATGGTGACTCCTTGTCCTCGTCGACCACGTTCGAGCACTGCGCATGCGATGCAGTTAATCACGCGCTCGACATTCACAGGGACCGCATGTCGTTACGTGATGCGCGAACGGGCACACGTACCCGCTCGTCGCGCGGATACACGAACATTAAAGGCGCTTTGCACCGCTCAGTCCAGCGATGTTTGCGCATCGCCAGTCGAACGGATGCGGCATGAACGAAGTGCCAACAACATGCGATATATGTTTCGGCATCCGAACTGAATAAGTTGGCGAAACGCTTATAAGGCTACTTTCGCAAAGAAGCTTACCGGCTGACAGATTTCGACAGCCGGAGTCCGGCGGCCACTTACAATTCCCCTCGTTCGCGACTTCTTCGCTCAACTCCGGCGTCTGGTAATCTGCCCGGTTTCTTCGCCGTCAATACATAATCGAACCGCTTATGGATACACCCTTCAACGAACGCGGCGTGACGCTCTCGCGCGCCGGCCTCTCCGCTTCCGGACAGATGATTCCGCTGCGCGAATTGCGCGCGGCGCGGGTCGTGAAGGTCGAGCGCAAGAAGCCGCTGCCTGTCGTTATCGCGCTGATCGGACTGGTGGCGCTCGGCGCCGGGTTCGTGACCGGCTCGGGCGCGGCGCTCGTGCTCGGCGTGATGATCGTCGTGGTCGGTTATTTGTCGTGGATCACGCAGGACGTGATCTACCAACTGATGGTCACGACTTCCGATGGCGAGCGCGAAGTGCTGATTACGAAGGATCAGGAATTCGCGGACCGCGTGGCGGCGCTCGTCGGCGAAGCCGTCGCAAAGCACGCGGCACGGCCGCAGGTCTGACGCAAAGCCGGCCGCACGGTCCCGCGCGGCCAGCGTGTCGACGCGCATCAAGTGAAACTCAAGGGCTCCACGTGCCAGATTTCCCGCGCGTACTCGGCGATCGTGCGGTCCGATGAAAAGATGCCCATGCCCGCTACGTTCTCGATGGCGCTTCTCGTCCACGCATCCTTGTCGCGGAACTTGAGATCGACTTCGCTCTGCGTCTTGTCGAAGCTCTCGAAGTCGGCGAGCACCATGTAGTGATCGCCCCAGTCCACGAGCGTGTGGAAGATGTCATAGAAGCGATGCGGCTCGTCCGGCGAAAAATGCCCGAGACGGATCTGGTCGAGCGCGAGCTTCAGCTCCGGATTCTCTTCATAGATCAGCCGCGGCCGATACCCCGCCGCGCGCAGCGATTCGATTTCGTCGGTCGTATTGCCGAAGATGAAGATGTTTTCGCGCCCGACCGCTTCGCATATCTCGATGTTCGCGCCGTCCAGCGTGCCGATGGTCAGCGCGCCGTTGAGCGCGAGCTTCATGTTGCCGGTGCCCGAGGCTTCGGTGCCCGCCATCGAAATCTGCTGTGAAAGATCCGCAGCCGGAATGATGAGTTCCGCGACGCTCACGCCGTAGTTCGGAATGAAGCCGATCTTCAGCCGGTCGCCGACGAGCGGGTCCGAATTCACCTTGCGCGCGACCTCGTTGATGAGCTTGATGATGTTCTTCGCCATCTTGTAGGCCGACGCCGCCTTGCCCGCGAACATCACCACGCGCGGCGTCCAGTCCCGTTCCGGATTCTCGCGAATGCGGTTGTAGCGCACGATCACATACAGAATGTTGAGCAACTGCCGCTTGTATTCGTGAATGCGCTTCACCTGCAGGTCGAACAGCGCCTCCGGATTGATGATGGCGTTGGCTTCGCGCCGCGCGCGTTCCACGAGACGCAGCTTGTTGGCGAACTTCGCGTCGTGGAATGCCTTGCGGAACTCGGGATCGTCGCGCCATTCACGCAGGCGTCCGAGCTCGAAGAGGTCCGTGCGCCAGCGCGGCCCGATGCGCTTGTCGATCAGCGACGACAGCGACGGACTCGCCTGCGCGAGCCAGCGTCGCGGCGTGATGCCGTTCGTCACGTTCGTGAAGCGGTCCGGATACATGCGCGCGAAGTCGGAGAAGATGTTCTGCACCATGAGTTGCGAATGCAGCTTCGAGACGCCGTTCACCTTCTGGCTCGCGACGATCGCGAGATGCGCCATGCGCACGCGGCGCTGGCCGAATTCATCGACGAGCGAGATACGGCGGATCAGCTCGACATCGCGCCCGAACTTCTCCGTGACCTGTTTCAGGAATTGCGCGTTGATCTCGAAGATGATCTCCAGATGCCGCGGCAACAGGCGCGCGAGCATCTCCACGTCCCACGTTTCGAGCGCTTCCGGCATCAACGTGTGATTCGTGTACGAGAACATCTGCTGCACGAGCTTCCAGGCCTTGTCCCACGGCACGCGGTGCGTATCGACGAGCAGGCGCATCAGTTCGGGAATGGCCAGCACCGGATGCGTGTCGTTCAGATGCACGGCGACCTTCTCCGCGAGCCGGCCGAAATGCGTGTGCGTGCGCTGATAGCGGCGAATCAGGTCCTGCATCGTCGCGGACACGAAGAAGTATTCCTGACGCAGACGCAATTCCCGGCCGGCCTGCGTCGAATCGTCGGGATACAGAAGACGCGACACATGCTCGGACGTGTTCTTCGCTTCCACCGCGCGGCGGTAGTCGCCCTGATTGAACGCAGAGAGATCGAATTCGTCGGTCGCGCGCGCGGACCACAGGCGCAGCGTGTTCGTCGCCGTCGTCGCGAAGCCGGGAATGACCGTGTCGTAGGCCATCGCGTTGACGTGCTCGGTGTCGATCCAGTCGATGCGGTCGTCGTGCTGCACCGTCCGCCCGCCGAAGTGCACGGTGTACACCACTTCCGGCCGCGGGAATTCCCACGGGTTGCCCGCGCGCAGCCAGTAATCGGGCATTTCGACCTGATTGCCGTCCACGATCGTCTGCCGGAACATGCCGTATTCGTAGCGGATGCCGTAGCCGAAGCCCGGCACGCCGACCGTCGCCATCGAATCCAGAAAGCAGGCCGCGAGCCGCCCGAGACCGCCGTTGCCGAGCGCGGCGTCGGGTTCAAGATCCTCTAGCGTGGCCAGATCGACGCCGAGACTCGCGAGCGCGTCGCGCACTTCGTCGTGAATGCCGAGCGCGAGCAGCGCGTTGGTGAAGGTGCGGCCGATGAGAAATTCCATCGACAGGTAATAGACGCGCTTGACGTCCTGCTCGTATTGCTGGCGCGTCGTGCGCATCCAGCGCGCGACGAGCCGGTCGCGCACGGCGAGTTCCGCCGCATGCAGCCAGTCGCGCGGCTGCGCGGTCGCCGCGTCCTTGCCTACGCCGTACATCAGGCGGTTCGAGATGGAGCGCCGCAGCGCCTCGACGGTGCTATTGAGCTGGTCGAATTCCAGGTCGACTGATGTCATCGAAACCTCCGGTGTTTTCAACTTATGCAACGACAGCGACGGGCGCCGCGAGTTCGGCCGGATTTCGCATGACCGACTGATTTCGCGCACAGGCGCGCGGACGCGGTCGCCCGAAAAAGGCAGGTTACGCCAGTTTTATTTTTTTTGGTATGACGAGCCGTGCGAAGGTTTCTGCCTGTGTGGCGCGAAAACCCGGTAAATTTTATTTCGGATATCGAAGTATCTAGCCTTCACGACGCGGCGCACGGCCCGCGATCACGAAGAGCGCGGCCAGCGAAACGGCCAGCAGAATGAAAGAAAGCGCCGACGCGGGCAGATAGTAGCCGCGATTGACCTGCCCGACCACGACGATAGGCACGGTCGCGAAGCCCGGCGGATACACGGTGAGCGTCGCGCCGAGTTCGCCGAGCGACAGCGCGAAGCCGAGCGCGAGGCTCGCCCGCACGGCGGGCAGCAGTTGCGGCAGCACGACGCGGGCCAGCACCATGCGCGGCGGCGCGCCGAGACTCGCGGCGGCTTCGCGCAGCGTGGTCACCTCCGGGCGCAACGCGGCGGCGGCGCAGCGGTAGCAGAACGGCAGCACGAGCGCGAGCTGCACGAGAACGACGATGGCCGCGGACCCGGACAAATCGACCGGCCGCTTGTGATACGCGATCAGCACCGCGAGCCCCAGCACGACGCTCGGCACGCCGCTGCCCGCCATCGCCACGGCATCGACGAGGGCGCCGAGCCCGCGACGGTCGCGCCCTTCGAGCGCCAGCGCGAGCCACAACCCGAGCGCGGTGCCGAGCACGGCGACGGCGAAGCCGGTCGTGAGGCTCGTCGTGAGCGCGTCGAATTCGCTGGATCCGAGCCGCGCGAACCAGCGCGCGCTGAAGCCGTCAGGAAGAATCGTGCCCGACCAGTGCGACGCCACGCTCGACAGCGCGACCACGATCACCGGCAACACGAAGAGCCAGAAGCACACGAGCGCGACAAGACACAATGCCGTCATGCGCAACAGCGAGACCGGTTTGCAAGACGCCGAAAGCTGCATGTCAGCGACCCTTCGTGCGCGCATCGACGCGGCGGTACAGCGCGTAGAGCGAAAGCGACATCAGCAGCATGACGACCGAGCCCGCCGCCGCCGCGCGCAGGTCGAGATCGACCGTAGCGGCGCTGTATATGGCGATGGGCAAGGTAATCAGACGCGCGCTGCCGAGCACGAGCAGAACGCCGAATTCATTCAACGTCAGCAGAAAGCACAGAATGGTCCCCGCCGCGATGCCCGGCCACGCGATCGGCAGCACCACTTTTGTCCCGACCATCCAGCCATCCGCGCCGAGGCTTTTCGCGGCTTCGACGAGACGCATGTCGAGCGTGGCGTAGGAAGCGAGCGTCGGGCGCACGACGAACGGCGCATAGAACACGACTTCGGCCAGAATCACGCCGCCGATGCCAAACAGGAAATCGAGCGGCGGCGCTTCCAGCGCGAACATCCGCTGCAAGCCGATACTCACCGCGCCCTGCGATCCGTACAGGAAGATCAGCGTGAACGCGACGAGAAACGACGGAAACGCGACGAAGAGTTCGAGAAAGCGCGTGAGCAGCTTCGCGCCCGGAAACGGCCGGAAGAACAGCATCGAAGCCAGCGCGACGCCGAGCAGCGAGGCAATCGACGCGCTCGCGAAGAGAACGCCGAGCGTCGTGCCGATCACGCCGCGCGTCTCCGGGTTGCCGAAGAACGCGGTGTAGGCATCGAAGGTAAGGCCGTGCGGACCCGTTGCACTCAGCCACACGAGGCGCGCGAGCGGATACACGACGAGCGGCCCGAGCACGACGACGAGAATGAAGAGCAACTGCCACTGCGCGCGCTTTTCCCGACGCTGCGCCGCCGCCCGATGCGCGGCGAAGTTGCTCTCGTTCGCTGCCGTTCTGGCGACGCTGTCAGGGACGAACAAGGACGACATCGTCAGCCTCGAATCGAAGAGAAACGCGCGCGCCCTTTTCGGGCATGCGCGCGTGGCCGCGCTGCATCGTGACGAGCACGGGCTCGCCGGGCAGCGCATCGAGCGCGACGGCAATGGACAGCGCCGCGCCGTACCAGTCCACCGATGCGACCGTGCCGTGCAGCGGGCCATCGCCGAGCGGCGCAATCGCGAAACGCTCGGGACGGATGCACGCAAGACGCTCGCGCTCGTCGTGACGCGCATCGCCGACCGGATAGACCACGCGCGGCGGCAGCAGATTCGCCGCGCCGAGATAACGCGCCACGAAGCCGTCGTTGGGCGCGTCGTAGAGCTCGCGCGGCGAGCCGAGTTGCGCGATGCGGCCATCGCGCATCAGAAGCGTGCGATCGGACAGCACGAGGGCGTCGTCCTGATCGTGCGTCACGCAGACGATCGTCAGATTCGGCAGACGCTCGTGCAGCGACTTCAGTTCGCTGCGCACGGACGCGCGCAGATTCGCGTCGAGCGCGGAGAGCGGTTCGTCGAGCAAGAGCACGTCCGGCTCGATGACGAGCGCGCGCGCCAGCGCCACGCGCTGCTGCATGCCGCCGGAAAGCTGCGCGGGCATGACGTGACCGGCATCGGCGAGTTGCACGAGCTTGAGCGCATCGGCGACGCGGCGCGCGATTTCCGCCGCTTTCAGCTTGCGCGCGTGCAACCCGAAGGCGACGTTCTCGAACACGGACAGATGCGGGAAGAGCGCGTAGTTCTGAAACAGCAGGCCGAGATTGCGACGATGCGCGGCTACATGCGTCAAATCCCGCCCGGCGATGCTGAGCGTGCCCGCGAGCGCGTCCGCGTTGACGAATCCTGCGATGAAGCGCAAAAGCGTGGTCTTGCCGCAGCCGCTTCGGCCGAGCACGGTCAGGAACTCGCCGCGCTCGATATTGAGCGTGAGGTCGTCGAGCACCGTGCGCGCGCCGAAGCGCACGGTCAGGCGCTCGATGCGCACGCCGGATGTCGCGGCGAGCGCCGGTTCCTCGCGCGCCGCCGGCGACAGTGCAATCGTGCTCACGACTTCGGCTTCACGACTTCGGTTTGCTTCCCCGAATTGCCGATGACTTCGTTCTTCCATCGGTCAGTCCAGCCGGCCTTCTTCTGCATCACCTGATTCCAGTCCACGGGAATCAGCTTGACGCCGGAAATGGCCTGCTTGACGGTGTCGCCGTTCTTGCCGGCGAGCGGCACGTCCGTGCGCGCCGGGATGCCGTAGATATCGGGCACTTTCGCCTGCACGTCGGCCGACATCAGATAGTCGATCAGCTTCTTTCCTTCCGCGTGATTCGGCGCGCCCTTGATGAGACCGATGGCGTACGGAAGCTGGAACGTGGTCGGCGCTTCGCCTGCGGCGTGCGAGAGAAAGAGCGGCTTGATCGACAAACCGCCGTTCGCGGCATCGTCGAGATCCATTTGCAGGTCGCCGTTCGCGAACGCGATTTCGTTACGCGAGAGCAGCACGTCGAGATAACCCGTGCCCTTCGTGTGGAACTTGGCGCTTTGTTCGAGCGACTTCAGATAGTCGAACGCCTTGTCCTCGCCCATCAGCGCGGACGTCAGGATGATGACCGCCATGCCGTCGCCGGCGGTGGCAGGGTTCGAATACGCCACCTTGCCCGCGTAGTTCGGATGCAGAAGGTCCGCGAACGTCTTCGGCGCGGTCTTCGTGACTTCCGGATTGATCGCGAAGGAGAAGTAGTTGTTCACGAACGTGGCCCACGCGCCGTCCGGCGCCTTCGCGATGGCGGGCACGTTCTTGTAGTTCACGCTCTGATAGTTTTGCAGCAGCCCGCTTTGCGCGGCCTGTTGAATGAACGGCGGCAGCGTGACGAGGACATCGGCCTTCGGCGAGTCCTTCTCGACGGTCGCTCGGTTCACCACTTCGCCGCTTCCCGCCGTCACTATATTCACCTTCACGCCTTCTTTCTTCTCGAAGGCGGGCAGCACGTCCTTATAGAGATTCTCGAGGCCGTCGGCGGTGTACAAAACCACCGCGTCGGCGGCCAGCGCGGGCGTCGCCGCGAATGAAGCCAGTGCAGCCAGTGCAATCGATGCGCACGCGCCGGGCAGCAGCCGGCGCGCGAAGGATGAATCGCGGGTCATGTAGAGTCTCGTGGCTGGATGACAGAGGACGGTAGAGCCGAAGCATTGCAGAGCTCTGTGACATCGGCGTGACTGCGCGGCGCTGTCATGTGCGGCTTCGGCAGTGCACGGTTGAACAAGACGGCGCGCGTGATTGCGTCGATACTGCTGCCTTTCCGGTCTGCCACACTCGCTCATGCTCTCCTTGCTCATCGCGCCCGTATTCGTGTTTCTATGGTCGACGGGCTTTATCGTCGCGCGGGCGATCACGCCTTACGTCGACCCGAATCTATATCTGCTCGCGCGCTTTAGCGGCACGGCGCTGCTGTTCGTCGTGCTGGCGCTCGCTGCCCGCGTGGCATGGCCGAATGCACGGGATGCCGCGCGGCATCTCTTCGCGGGCGCGCTGCTGCAAGGCGTGTATCTCGGCGCGGGCTACTGGGCGGTGGCGCAAGGTCTGGGCGTCGGCGTGATGGCGCTGCTGGGGGCGCTTCAGCCGCTTTTGACGGCGGCCATCGCGGCGCGCGTGTTCGGCGAGCGGCTTTCGGCGCGATCGTGGAGCGGGCTGCTCGTGGGTCTCGCGGGCGTCGGGCTCGTTCTCGCGCCGAAGCTCGCGCAAAGCGGCGCGCCGGCGGCCCATACCGCGAACGCCGCGCCGCAATGGCTCGTCGTGACGGTCGCGGTAGTGTCCGTTTTCGCGATCACCGCAGGCACGCTGTATCAGAAGACATCGCTCGCGAGCGCCGATATCCGCAGCGCAAGCGCGCTGCAAAACGCGGGCGCGGCCATCGTCGCGGCGGTGCTCGCCCTGTCGCTCGGCGAACACCGCTTCATTCCGACGATGACGACGTGGGCCTGCATCGCGTGGGGCGTGCTCATGCTCTCGGGCGTCGCGACGACGCTGCTCGTGTGGATGGTCCGGCGCGGCGATGCGTCGCGCGCGACGGCCCTGCTCTTTCTCGCGCCGCCGCTCGCCGCGCTGATGAGCTTTCTCGCGTTCGGCGAGACGCTAGGCGTGGTGCAATTGGCGGGCTTTGCCGTCGCGTTGGCGGGCGTAGTGCTCGCGCGGTCGAAATAGCGTTCGCCGCGTTCAGTCGACGGAATTCGCGCCCACGGGCGTACGTGCCCGCGCCGCCTTGCCCGGTCCGGGCGACCACGCCGGCCGCGCCTTCGCGCCGCTATCGACGACGACGAGGTAATGCCCCGCCCACGGCGTCGTCTGCCGCGTGGGCTTCAGCACCCACATGGATTCCCCTTCGGCCGCGCGCGCTTCGTACTGCGCATCGAGGATGCCGTGGTGATCGAAAAACGCGTTGAGCGTCGACGGGATGCGCACGCAGCCTTTTGAATGCCGCATGCCAAGTAGCGGCTCAAGCTTTTCGGGATCGGTGGCGTGCATCTGGAAGCGCATCGGCGAGACGCCGCCTTTGCCCCAGCCGCGTTCGCCATCGGCCCAGCCGAAGTCGTAGATGCGCATGTCGCGCGCTCCGTACCCGCGAATTTTGAATTCGTTCTCCGTGCCCTCGGCGCGAAAGTCCATGTTGCCCGGCACGTGCTGGAAAACGCCGAGCGGCGTCAGGAAGTGGTCGTATGTGCCGGGCCGTCCGGTCGATACGGGCGATGCGCCGATCATCGACCAGGCATCGCCCGGCTTCGCGCGAAAGTAGACGAAGAGCGCCTGCACGTTCTCGCTGCGATCGACGAGCACGACGAATTCGTTTGCAAGTGCGCCGTGGCCGTGATCGTCGAGCGCATGCTGCAGGAGGCGGCCATTAGCCTGCTGTGCGGCGAGCGGCACGTTCAGACGGCGATCCACTTCTTTCGCGAACGTCTGACGCATCGCGTAGGCGCCCGTCGCCGGCAGGCCGGTGCGCTGCGCGACGTTCGGCTCGGGCGGCTCCGGCGGAAGCGGGACCTCGGGCACGGCGGCTTCGGATGCGGCGGATGCGGCCTCGGCGGCTTCGGCGGCTGATGCTGCGGATGCTGCGGATGCTTCACTTGCTGCGGGTGCTTCGCTTGCCGCTGACGGGCCGCTTCCGGCCGATGCTCTGCGTGCCGTTGATGCCTTGCTTGCTGCGGGTGCTTCGCTTGATACGGGTGCTTCGCTTGCCGTTGATGCCCCGCTTGCCGCTGATGCCCCGCTTGCCGCTGATGCCCCGCGTTCCGCTGATGCTCCGCCTTCCGCTGATGCCCGGCTTGCTGCCGATGCACCCAATCGCGCTGACGCCGCCGATGCGCCTTGCGGTGTCATTGGCACCGGCATCGCGGGCAACGCGCGAGGCGGCGCGCTCGCTACCTGCGGCGCACTGGCGCTGCGCAAAAGCGGCGGCGCGGGCGGTAGAAGCGCAGGGGCGACGCGTCCTTGCACGACCGACCCCGGTTCCGCGCGAGCTTGCGGCATGCAGGCGAACAGTGCGATCAGTGCCGCGACCCCGATGATTCGTGCGCCGATTGGCGTCTCGTTGTTTCCTTCGGGCTGCATTGAAAGATCCGCTTGAGCCTCGACCACGGACGGTTCGCTGGACCGTCCGCTGGAATGAGCGCGCATCGACGAAGAAGCCGGTGCTTTCGATGGCACCGGCTAGCTGTGATGTTGAGTTCGTCACTATGGTGGAAGCAAGGTCTGTTCCGGCGCGGTGGTGCGATTGGAGGGATGCGCGATGGCGCCGTACGAGTGCGGCAGTGCGCGGCTCGCGGCTCGCGGTTCTCGATTCTCGATTCTCGATTCTCGATTCTCGATTCTCGATTCTCGATTCTCGGTTCTCGGTTCTCGGTTCTCGGTTCTCGGCTAGCAACTGGCCGTGCGCGTCGCGCTCGCCATTCGATGCGTGGCGGGGTGCCCGCGTGCCCGGTTTTGCATTCGGCGTTTTGCGTTCTGCCTTTTGCGTTGGCGTTTGCATCCTTCCTACCCCGTTAGAACCCCTGACAAGACATACTAGAAAGATTCGGAAAGAGATTCGCCCAGTCCCCCGCCATCGCCGACTGCGCGGCCTTAAGCGTCATGTCGCCGGTGCACACGCAACGCTTGAGATAGACCGCGAGCCGCTCCTTGCGACGTTGACCGTCGCGCCCTTCCCAGCGGCGCACATCCAGGTTGGCGGGCGAATTCGGCGAGCCGCCGAGCAGCACCGGCATGCGGTGATCCAGCGCGTATTCCGACGCGAACGAAGCATCGATGCTTCGCTGCTTCAAGAGCCGCTCCTTCTGGCGCATCTGCGTCTCGAAGGACGGCAGCACGCGATCGACGTAACCGGGCACGCAGATGGTGTCGACGATGGTGGCCTGCGTGACGTGCGGGTCGAGCCAGTCCGGCTGCTGCGCGCGCGCCGCATCGGTGCGAAGCGTCGCCGCCGTCGCGATGAGCGCGAGAAGCACGAAGGCCGCCGCCCGGACGACGCCGCGAGAACGACGACGGATTGCGTATGTATCCCTTCGATTCATGCCTCGTTGGCGCAAGCTGATCGCGCGGCCAACGCATGGCCGCTAATTCGAGATGAACGGAGGTTCAATTAGAACACACGATCGCGAACATACGATCGAGACGCGGCGCGCAAGCGCGTCGGTCACACGGATGGCCGCGCAACGGCGGCGTCGAGCGCGGCATCGAGTGTCAGGGCGGCATGCTCGAAGGCGGCGAACGATGCGTCAATCGAAGCATCGTCCTCGCCGTTGCGATCTTCGTCGATGGCGCGGTCGCAGTCGCGCTGAAGGGCGACGCACGTCTCTTTGAACCGCGCCGCGCCGATGACCGCCGCCGCACCCTTCATCCGATGCGCGATCTCGCGCAGGCGCTCGTGATCGCACGCGTTTCTCGCCGCATGAGCCTCGTCGAGATCGTGCGCGTTGGCCGATCGGAGCGTTTCGAGGAGCGTCGCGGCCTGATCGCCGAAGGTGGCGAGCGTCGCGGAGTCGAAAGGCGGCGTGGTGTCGGCGTCTGGTGTGACATCGCGGGTCTGTTGCGGGGGCGTCGACCGCGTTGTCGTGGCTTGTGTGGTCTCGAACGCCGCCGTCGCTTGCATCGCGGGCGCAGGCCTGGCGGGCACACTCCAGTCGGCTTCTCCAGGTCGCTCGCTTTCAGCGAAACGTCCCGCCTGCCCTGGTCCAGTTTCCCGCTCGTCCATGCTCCCCGCGACCGCCTGCGCATGCTTCCCCGCAGCCGCCGCCGCAAGCGCATCGCGCAGCGCATCCAGGCCGATCGGCTTCACGAGACACATCGTCATGCCCGCCGCCACCGCGCGCCGGGCCGCTTCGGGCTGCGCATTCGCCGTCAGTCCGACAATGGGCGTCGCGCGTGCGCCGAACGCGTGCGCCGCCTCGTCGGCGCGGATGGCTTCGGCCAGTTCCTCGCCGCTCATCTCGGGCATCGAGCAGTCGGTGAGAATCACGTCGAACGCGCCCGGATGGTCGCGCCAGCGCGCGAACGCGCTGCGGCCGTCCACCGCGAGTTCGGTCGAGCCGCCGAGCAGCCGGATCTGTCCGTCGAGCACCATGCGGTTCGCGGGATGATCGTCCACGACGAGCACGCGCAAGCCCCTGAGCGCACGCGCGGCCTCGGGCGCCGCATCGCGCGTTTCGGAAGGCTGTGGCTGCGCCGTCTCCTGCGCTTCGGGAAACGCGGCGCGTACCGTGAAGCGGGTTCCCTGTCCGGGCGTGCTGGCAAACGCGATGCTGCCGCCCATCATCGACACGAGCCGCTTGCAGATGGTGAGCCCGAGCCCCGTGCCGCCGAAACGCCGCGCGCCGCCGTCGTGGGCCTGCACGAACGGCGTGAAGAGCGACGCCTGCCGCTCCGGCGCAATGCCGACGCCCGTATCCGACACGACCAACGTGACCGCGCGCTTGCCGTCGCGCGGCGGCGCGACATCGCACGCCAGCGTGACCGCGCCGGCATCGGTGAACTTGATCGCGTTCGACAGCAGATTGCCGACGATCTGCCGCAGCCGCTGCGCGTCGGCCACGATCCACGCCGGACCGTCGCGCTCGCCGTGCCGCTCGACGACGAGCGCGATGCCCTTCGCCCGCGCCGCCGGCTCGTAGATGGCCGCAACGCCCGCGATCCACGCAAAGAGCTCGACCGGCGACGGCGCCAGCACGAGCCGCTCGGCTTCGATCTTCGCGACGTCGAGCAGATCGTCGATCATGCCGAGCAGATCGCGCGCTGCGTGATGCGCCGTGCGCAGCGACCGCTCGGAGGCTTCGCGGTTGCCGGGCGCGCGCAATTCGAGTTCGAGCAGGCCGAGCACCGCGTTCATCGGCGTGCGGATTTCGTGGCTCATCGTCGCGAGAAAGGTGGACTTCGCGCGGTTCGCGGTCTCCGCTTCCTCCTTGGCGACGCGCATCGCGTTTTCAGCGGCGATGCGTCGCACGATCTGCGCGCGCAGCGACACCGCCCACCCGGCGAGCACAAGCACGAGCGCGCCACCGAGCGCCGCGCCCAGCTCCACGCGCGGGCGCCTTTGCTCCCACAATGTTTCGGGATGCTCAGCAAGCTGCCAACGGGCACGAATGGCTTCGAGTTCGTGAGGCGGCAAGGCCGCGATCGCGCGATTCAGAATGTCGAGCAACACCGGCTGATTGCGCGCGACGAGAAACACGTGCGGCGACGGCTTCGACGACAGCACGCCGCTGATGTCGAGCCTGCCGCGATACGGATTGCCGATCGCGTAATTGGCGAGCTTCATGTCGAGCAGCGCCGCGTCGGCCCGGCCGTTGGCGACAGCGGCGAGTTGGCTTTCGATCGAACTGACTTCGACGATGCGGGCCGTCGGCGCCTTGCCGGTCAGCGTCGGCGGCGCGGGAAGGCCGGCGGGCAACGCGACGCGCTTGCCGGCGAGCGCGGCGGCATCGGCGAGCGGCGGCGAGCCCGAGCGCGTCACGATGGCGACAAGCCCTTCGCCGAACGGCACCGACGCGACGAAGTCCGGATCGTCAGGACCGCGCGGCACGCTGATCGGCAGGAATGCGGATTCGCCGGTCTTCACGTCGCGCTCGATCCGCGTGATATCGCGGCGCAGGCGTCCCTCGAAGCGCAGCCCGGTCGTGCGCGAGACCGCCGCGAGCAGGTCCGGCGCGAGACCGGCGGGCTGACCGCGCGCGTCGCGGAACATGAGCGGTGGCGCGTGCGACAGCATCGAGTAATAGACGACCGGATGCGCCGCGATCCACGCCTTCTGCGCGGGCGTCAGTTCGGGCGTGCCCTGCGCCGAAACTGCCGTCATCGCCACTTCCCAGCGAGCGCGGGCCACGATCATGAAGCGCGGCGGCAGGCGCGCCAGCGCGGCATCGACCCGCTGCGCCAGCGCTTGCGCGTCGGGCCGGGCTGACGCGAACGCGAAGCTGTAGCCGCTCTCGTCGAAGGGCGCAAAGCCCGTGACCGCGAGACCGGGCAAATCGAGGTGTCCGATGCAGTACGCGGCAGCCGTCACGTCGCCGGCGAATGCATCGGCCTGACCGAGCGAAACCGCGAGCAATGCCGAAACGGTATCGGGGTAAGCTGCGAGCGTCATCGAAGGATACGCGGCCGCAAGCCGCGCGGGCGATGTCTGCGTCTGCACGTACGCCATGCGATGTGTGGCCGCGTGCTTTGCAAGCGGCTCGACGATGACCGTCTTGATGGGCAGATAAGGCCGCGAGAGCAGCAGCGGGCCGCCGGGATCGTCGCCGGTCGCGCCGGTGGCCATGTCGATTTCGCCGCGCGAGAGCGCGTCGAGGAGCGCGGCGCGATTGGGATAGCGCCGCCATTGCGGCGCCATCCCGAGCGATTCGGCGACCGCCTGCGCGAACTCGATGGAGACGCCGCGCGGCGCGGCGTTCGCGTCCGGGCCCGCGGCGACATCCAGCGGAGGAACCATGCCCGGCACCGCGCCGATCACGAGCCGCGCGGCGGCATGAGAAGCGCCCGCCGTCAGCGCCGCGAGGAGCCATGCGACAGCGAGCAGAAAGCGCAACGCGCGTTGCGGCCTCGAAGAATGCGACACGCTGCACCCCCAATCCGAGCGGTGCAGCTAGTGTGTCAGAAAGCGCAGGACGCGCCAATCGGACAGCGGACGAGCCTTTGACACGTTCGCGCGTGCCGTTGCGATAACCGAAACGGCACGCGCCGCCTTACTGCGCGTTCTCCGGCGAAAGCGCCTTGCCCGCCTTGTCCGCCGTGATCTTCTGCAGCGTGATGATCCGGCTCATCGCTTCGTGGTTCGACGTCGCTTCGCTATACATCTTCGCGAGATCCGCCTTCAGTTGCGTGCGCGAACCGCCGTCCAGATAGACCATGTGTCCCGACGGATAGAACGTCGCCGAGAGGTTCTGCCGCACGGTCTTGTCGATGAGCGGCATCTGCTGAAGATCGAGGATGGTCTGGTAGAACGGCGTCACGAAGTCGTACATGCCGTTCGCGGCCAGCACCTTCAGATCCACGTTCAGCGCCATCACCGCGGCCAGATCGCCCGCCGTGTACAGCACGACGTTGCCCTTCGCATCGACGCCCTTCTCCTCACCGGTCGGATCGGTGTGCTTGAAGTCCCAGTTGATGAATGCCTGATCGTTGAGGTCCGTGAACGAAGACGTGGACGTGAACTTCAACTGCTCGTTCAGATAGCTGTTCCACATCGCCGTGTACACGCCGCTCACCGCCGTCATCGTCGGGTCGTTGCCGCCGCTGTTCGGGTCGATCTTGCCCGCGATGCCCGTCGATACCGCCGTCACGCGTCCATCGTAAGAGCCGAGCGACTCGCCTTTGGACTTCAGCAGCGTCGTCAGGAACAGCGAGTTGCCGCGGCTGTCGTAGGCGGCGATGTCGAGGCTCCACGCGAGCAGCGTCACCTTGTCGATGCCCGTGTATTCGGCGAGCTTCTCGACGACTTCGTCGTCCGTCTGCGGGAACTTGCGCAGCGCGTTCAGATAATCCGTGCGCGCGAATTCCGCGACTTCCTCCATGAAGTTGAGCAGGTTCGTCGGCGTCGGATGCACACCGAGCTTCTTGTGGTACCACGCATCGGCGGCGGCGGTCGGCAGCGCGCCCACCGGATTGCCCGCCTGCCGGTAGTCGAGAATCGACGATTGCAGCGTAATGCCGTTCAGATCGACGCCATCTTCGTGCAGCCGGTACGCGAGCACGCAACTGCGCGCCGTGCCGTACGATTCGCCGAACAGAAACTTCGGCGAATTCCAGCGGTTGTTCTTCGTCAGATAACGCTTGATGAACTGCTTGATCGAATCGGCGTCCTGATCGACGCCCCAGAAATCGCGGTTCTTGTTCGGCGCGATCGCCGCCGAATAGCCGGTGCCCACCGGGTTGATGAAGATCAGGTCGCTCTTGTCGAGCAGGCTATCCGGGTTGTCCTCCATCTCGTACGGCGCGGGCGGCGTGAAGCTCGGCATGGCCGTCTTGATGCGGCGCGGCCCGAACGAGCCGAGCAGCACGAACACCGACGACGAGCCGGGCCCGCCGTTATAGAAGAACGTGAGCGGGCGCTCTTCCTCCTTCGCGCCGTCCTTCGTGAACGCGACGTAGAACATCTTCGCGTCCGGCTTCGAGCTGCTCGGGTCCACCGTCACCAGATGGCCGACGGTCGCGGTGTACGCGATCTTCTCGCCGCCGATGGTCGCCGTGTGGTGCGTGATCGCGGCGTTCTCGTCGGCTTCGGTGGCTTCCACGGAGTCGTCAGGGCCGTTGCCGTAGGCGACCGGATCGAAATACGGCTGGTCTTTCTTGCCCGTGCTCCTGGCGGGTGTTTTCGCCGCCCGTTCGCCCGCCGCGGGCTCGTTCGCCTCGGCCGGCCGCGGCGCGACGGCGCCCGCATCGGGCGCGACGCCCGTGCCGGTGTGGCCGTGAATCGTCTTCGTTGTCAGTGGATCGGAGTTCATCGTGGTCGCTCCAGAATCATCGTCGTGGTTGTTGTTCACTGTCGTGCCTCCGCTTGTGGCTCAGCTCGTGCTCGACTGCCGTGCCTGGCCGCCGGCGGGCGTGAGCGCGGCCGCGATCTTCCCGCCGTCGGGGCTGCCTAAACCCGTGCATGCATCCCATCCGGCCGATGCCGCAAAGCTGCCGTTATTGCCCTGCGTGATATCGCGAAACGCGGTCTTCGCCTTGTACAGCTTCGGATTGACGAAGCCGCTCGGCGCGCCGTTGATGGCGTTGATCCGCGCGATCAGCGCGGCCCACAGCGGCGCGACGGCGCTCGTCCCGCCGACGACGGTTTCCTCGCCGTCGATTACGACTTCGTAGCCGGTTTGCGGCGATGCGTCGCCGGCCACGTCAGGCACGCCGCGCTTCGAAAGCGGCGTGTGCTTGCCGCCCGTGTGCGCGACGCTCAAGCCCTTCTGCCACGCGGGCAGCGCAAAGACCGCGCTGACGCCGCCGCCGCCCGAGCCGCCCTGATCGCCGTCGTTCCACACCACTTCATGCGTGATGGACTGCGCCGAGGTCGCGAGGCTCGTGCCGCCGCAGCCGAGCACATAGGGGCTCGACGCCGGGAAATCGACGTGGTTCGAGCCGTCGCCCACGCCGTCCGACGAGCCGCTGTCGCCCGCTGCCGCGCACACCGTCACGCCGAGCGCGGCGGCGCTTTGCAGCACGTCGTTGAACGCGTTGATGGACTGCGAGGTCCAGTTCGTCTCCGGCCCGCCCCAGCTGATCGACACGACGGACGGCTTGTTCGTGTTGTCATGAATCGCGCGGTTGACGGCATCGACGAAACCGGCGTCGCTGTTCGGCGCGAAATACACCGCGATGCGCGCGCCGGGCGCGATGGCACCCGCGATTTCGATATCCAGCGTCACTTCGCCGTCCGGCCCGTTCGGATTGCCGGTCGGCGCGTTCTTCGCGTTGTCCACGCTCACCGACACGACTTTCGGCGACTTCACGCCGAGCTTCGCGAAGTACGCGGAAAGATCGGTGTCGCGATAGCCGCCCCCGAGTTCGATGATCGCGATGCACTGGCCCGCGCCATCGCCTTCGGGGAAGTCGTAAAGAGCGGCGAGATCGACGGGCGAAAACGACGCGGGCGTGACGCCGCGCGCCGGCTTGAACGGCGGCCGGAAGCGGAAATGCGGGCGCGCCTGCGGCCGGCTGTCGAGGCCGAGCACGGCGGTGACCGCGTCGTGGATATCGTCCGGCACGTTCACCGGGCCGCTGCGCCCGCGATACTCGCCGATGTTGTGATGCTGGAAGCGTTCGAGCTTCACGTCGAACGCCTTCTGGAACTGCTCGATGCTGCCTTTGAGCACGACGCTGCGCGTGCTCGGCTCGGCGCGCACGACGGTCAGGCCGTTCTCTGCGGCGAAATTCTTGATCTTCTCGACATCGTGCTCGGATGCGCCGAAGCGCTTGTCGAATTCGTCTCGCGTGACGGACTGCGCGGGGGCATCGCCCGCGTCGATGCGCGCCATCATCTGGCGAAAGCCCGCTTCGTCCTTGCGCCGCAGCATGACGATGACTTCGATCTGCTCGCCGAGGTCGCACGCGCCGATGCACTTCGCGCCCTCGGGATGGGTTTTCTCGCTGCCGCTAACCGGTTGCTTCGCCATGGTATCGATGCTCCTCGTAGGCTTTGAAGGTCAAAGGTTCTCGATCCTGCCGCTCGTCGCGCATCCGGCGCGCGTGCTTCGCTCGTCGCTTTCTCAAGCGCTTTTTCTTTCGCGCGAAGCACGCCGCTTATCGTCTTATTTTCCTGACGTGAATGCAATCGATGCAATGAGTCGGACCGTTGAATGAAGAATGCAGTTCCGGCGGGACAATCCGTGTCCCGGTCGATTCGGACACGAATTAGCTCGATGCGACACGTTTCAGCCGCCGTTTTCGGGCTTCACGCCGAGGCGTTCCATCAGGCGGCGGGCATCGAAAGGCGCTTGTACTTTCTGATCGTTGTCGAAGTAGCAGTACACGTCGCGCGATGCGCGGCGGCGCGCGGCCGCCGTCGAAATAAGCCGCGCGTCCTCGACCTGCCCGCCCGCCGCCCATCGCTCGATGCGCCGCGCCCAGCCGTCGAGCGCGTCGTCGGAATACGCGCCGCCGTAAAGCGTTTCGGTGCCGTGCAGCCGCAGATACATGAAGTCGGACGTGAGGTCTTCGGCATACGGCCAGTCCGCCACCGAATCCGATACGACCAGCGCCGCGCCGTACTTGCGCAGAAGCCGCACGAAGGCATCGGTGCAGAAGCTCGGATGGCGGATCTCGATGGCATGGCGCAGCGCCCGCTTGCGCCGCGCCTCGAACCACGGCTCTTTCACGCGCGTGTCGTGCTGCTGGGCGAGCGCGGCGGCGGCGTGCGTGTCCTTCGGCAACAGTTCGAGAAACCGTTCGAACGATTCGGGCTTGAAACTGAAGTTCGGCGGAAACTGCCACAGAAAAGGCCCGAGTTTCTCGTCGAGCGCGAGCACGCCCGAAGCGAAGAAATTCGCGATGGCGGGAATCGCCGTTTCATCGCGGAAACGCAGCATGTGGGTCAGATAGCGCGGCCCTTTCACGCTGAAAACGAAGCCGTCCGGCGTGGCCTCGTGCCACGCGCGCCAGCTCGTGAGGCTTTGCAGCGAATAATGCGATCCGTTAATCTCGACCGTCTGCACCGCGCGCGACGCGAATTCGAGTTCGCGCGCCTGCGCGAGCTTCTTCGGGTAAAACACGCCGCGCCAGCCGGCATAACGCCAGCCCGAAATGCCGATGCGAATGCGTCCCTCGCGTCCCGGCATGGCGCTCACCTTTCGGGATGCAAACAACGGCGGAGCGCGATCATGCCGTCCGTTCCTCGGCGTATTCCGGGCGCGCGCCACTCGGCAGCCACGGCTCGCGGTGCATGCACCAAAGTTCGTAGGTCGGCTCGAAGAGGCCGGCTTCATCGAATGCGCCGAGCGGCAGATCCACTTCCGGGCGGCTCACGAACTCCATATACGCCACCGATCCGCACGCCGGACAGAAATGGCGCCGCCCGTCTTCCGAGCTTTCCCACGTTTTGAGCGCGCCGCTCATTTCCACTTGATCGCGAGGAAAGATCGCGTACGCGCCGAACGCCGAGCCGTGCACGCGCCGGCACGTCATGCAGTGACACAGCGCGACGCGCCGCGGCGCGCCCTTCGCGCGAAAGCGAAACGCGCCGCACGCGCAACCGCCTTCGTAGATCTCGCTGTTCATGGCGTTTCTCCACCACCGGGTCGAAGTGTCGAGCGAGAAGCACGTCCTGCGCCCGCTCTCGTGAAGCGGCACGGTTTGTTACGATAGCCGTTCACGATCGGAGACGGCACTCATGAGCACCTCGGGCACCATCGGCACCATCGGCAACCCCATCGCCTTACCTCTTCTGAAGCTGCTTCCCGGGCCGGGTTCGGAATTCGGTCCCGCCGCGTCCGACCTCGCCGCGCATGTCCTGTCCCACGCCCGTTTCGACTCGGCGGCCAACGCGCCGCTGCCGCGCGAGACCTTCGTCTCCGTCACCGTGGACGAAGCGATGTCGGACGAGTACGTGTTCCCGCTCGGCGATACCGGCCAGTCGGTCGTGCTGACGGGCTACCGGATCGCGGCGGGCTTCATCGCCGAACGCGCCGCCGACGAATGGCTCGAACTAGCGCACAAGGCGCGCGTCGCGCAGGGTTTGCCGGCCGCGCCGCAAGCCGACGAACCGCCGCTCGCGCCCGACCCCGCCGAGGCCGATCAACTGCTCGACCGCGCGCTCGAATGCGCCCAGCGCATTCTCGATCCGGTCGCGAGCCAGCCGGTCGCATCGCTCTTCGAAGCGCATTACCGGGGCGGACGCGAGTTCCTGCGTCTTTCGTGGGAAGGGCTGCCGGAAGATCTCGTGCCGGAATCGCGCCGGCCGCTTGCCGCGCTCGCGTCGTCGGTGGAAAGCGGCGAGCGCCGCGAAAAGCGCGACTATGATCCGTACGGCCTGCAAGGCACCGACGACTACGACGTGGACCGCCCGCTCGCCTATCGCGAGAAGATCGGCCCGCTGCTCTTCACCATGACGTATCGCCACGAGTATCCGCAAGTCGACGACGAGCGGCTCGGCACCGCGTTTGCCGTCTTTCATGAAGCGGGCAGCGATATCGTCGCGGCGGCGGTCGAACTGAAGCTCGTCAAGGTGCCGCCGCTCACGAAGAGCGCCGATCTCGTCTACACGCTCGACACCTATTCGGGCGAAATGCTCTCGCTCGCGCTGGCATCGACGGAAGCGCTCGGGCACGAGCGGCTCTGCGAAATCTACAGCACGCACCGCGTGATCTACATCAGCAAGTGGGAAGTGCGTAAGCCGTGGCGCGGCGAAGGGCTCGGCGTCGCGCTTTTGCATCAGGCGCTGGAGCGCCTTCCCGCCGATGTCGACGGCCGCCCGAACGCGCTGTGCGTCGCGCCGGAGCCGTATCAGACGGACATGCGCCACTTCGAGAAGCTGCCGCCGGTTTTGCGCGAGGAGCTGCGAGCGCCCGCGCGCCGGCTGGAAGCGCATCTGACAAACTGGCTCGAAAGGTCGAAGCTGCCGATCGCCATGCATTTCTTCGTGCCGATGGCGAAGCACGCGGGCATCGGATCGGCGGGCGAGAACGCGCGGTGGATCGACCGGATCATGGAGAGCGAGGCGTAACGCCTTCAAGGCGACGCCACTCGGCGAGCGCATCGGCGACGCCCTCGATCACATCGCCCCACTGACCCGGCGCGCGCTGGCGGAAAAGCCGCGCGCCCGGGTACCACGGCGAGTCGTCGCGGCGTTCCAGCCAGCGCCAGCAGGCGTTCGCGCACAGGAGTATCCACACCGGCTTGCCCAGCGCGCCGGCCAGATGCGCAACCGCCGTATCCACCGAAATCACCAGGTCCAGTGACGCGATGATCGCGGCCGTATCGGCGAAATCGGCGACGTCGTTCATCAGGTCGAGCGGGCGCAGCCGGGCGGGCAGCGCGGCAAGCTGGGCGCGCGCGGTCGGCCCTTTTTGCAGGCTCACGAACGTCACGCCGGGCGTGTCGAAAAGCGGCTCGCACAGAGGCGCGTCGAGCCAGCGGCGGCTGAACGCGCCGAACGAGTCCGGCATCCACGGGCGCGGCTCGCCCGACCATGCGATACCTACCTTCGGCGTATCCGGCAAGCGGCTCCGCCAATACTCGATGCGCGATGCGCTCGCGTGCAGATAAGGCGTCGCGCGGGGAATCGTGTCCAGCGTCGTGCCGGCGCGCGCGGGCAGGCTCATCAGAAAGCACCAGTAGTCGTGCGGCGGCAGCGCGGCGAGCGCATCGGGCGTGACGCATTGCATGGTGAATTGCGAGGTGACATCGGCGGATTCGAGCAGCGCGACGAGCGCCGGCGGGCAGACGACTGTGAGCTTCGCCGCGCCTTGCGCCTTCAGCATCGGCAGATAGCGGATGAACTGGATGCTGTCGCCGAAGCCCTGCTCCGTGACCACGAGCAGCGATTTGCCCGCGAGCGGTTCACCGCGCCATTGCGGATACGGAACGTCCGGCGGAAGAACCGAACGCTGCGAGAGACGCGCGTCGTAGCGGGCTTCGAAGCATGTCCAACCTTGCGCGAAGTCTCCCGCGCGCAAGAGCGTCGTCGCGAGATTGAGCCGCGCATCGGCCGATTCGGGATCGACGCGCAGCGCTTCGCGGAACACAGCCTGCGCCTCCGCCGAACGCGCGCCGTCCTCGCGCAGCAGATTGCCGAGGTTGATCAACGCGGCGGCAAAGCCCGGCCGAAGCGCTAGCGCCCGGCGATACGATGCTTCGGCTTCCGCCAGCCGCTCGCGACGGCCGAGCGCGACATCGCGATAAATCACGTTCGCCAGGTTGCAGTGCGCGTCCGCCGAATCCGGCTCGATGGCAAGCACCCGCCGATAGGCCGCTTCGGCGTCCTTCAGGTAGCCGAGCGCGTCCAGCACGCCGCCGAGATTGTTCAGCGCGCCGGCGAAATCCGGGCGCAGCGCGACAGCATTCCGGTAGGCGCTGCGGGCATCGCCGAGCGACGCTCGCGCGGTGTGCGCGTTGCCGAGATTGAAGTGCGCGTCCGCCCAGTCCGGACGAGCGGCGACAGCCTGCCGAAGGTGCGCGACCGCTTCATCGAACCGGCCGGCATCTTTAAGCAGATTGCCGAGGTTGTTATGCGCTTCCGCGTAGCCGGGCCGCGCGGCCAGCGCTTGCCGGTATGCCGCCTCCGCTTCGGGCAGGCGGCCCGCGTGCGCGAGCAACGCCGCCAGGTTCAGATGCGCTTCCGCGAAATCCGGTTTCAGGCGCAGCGCCTGCCGAAACGACACTTCGGCTTCGTCCATTTGACCGAGCTTCTGCGACACGTTCGCGAGGTTGTAGTGCGCCTCGACGAAATCCGGCCGCAGTTCGATCGCCCGGCGATAGAGCGCCCGCGCCTCGCTCAGGCGGCCGCGCGCGGTCAGCGCGCTCGCGAAGTTGCTGTACGACCCCGCGTCGTTCGGATGCTCTTTCATCGCGCGTTGCCAATAAGCATCGGCCAGTTCGTGACGATCGGCACGGAACGCGCACATCGCCGCGAGGTTCAGCACTTCGCTCGTGGCGGGATGGCGCGCGAGCATGGGCGCGAGCAGCGCGAGCGCGTCGGCGAAGCGGGCGTTCGAATAGTGCGAAAAGGCGGCGTGATAGCGATCGGCGTCGGCTGTCATGGACGAATTCGGAGCGGACTGCGTGCGATTGTGCGACCTGCGCGGCCGAAAAAACGTCACAAAGTGCGCCTCGTCCCTGACAAATACCGAAACGATGGCAAGCGCCGGGCGAACGCGGATTTACTCGCGGATGCAGGATTTACGCGCAGTCTTCGGACCTTCCACGACGGAACGCCCGCGCGACAAGCCGTGGCACCCGACTTGCATAGACATGCGGTCGCGAATTGCCGAACGTTCGGTCGCCTTACAGTCGACTGCGCTTCGGCTCGCAGACACCTTGCGCCGCGCGGACCCGGGCACCGGCGCTCATCGGCCGAAAGTCGCGTCGGCCGCGAGCGATCATCCCACGAAGACCCGAGCCGGACGACGCCCTTCCGAACGAGCGAGGAGCCTTCTTTCGCCATGTCTCCAGTCAATAAAGCTTCACCTCCCGTCGACGACGCGGCGCAAAAGCCGTCGCGCAGGCGTTTTCTTCAATCGGCTGCGGCGGCAGCGGCCGTGACCGCGACGCCGCTTGCGCACGCGCAGCAAGCCGGCTCGCAACAAGCGGACGCGCAGGCATCCACGCCGATGCCGCCATCCGCCGCGCCGGTCATGCCGGTCAAGCTGACCATCAACGGCCATCCGTACGAATTGCAGGTCGAAGCGCGCACCACGCTGCTCGACGCGTTGCGTGAATACGCGGGCCTCACCGGCACGAAGAAAGGCTGCGACCGCGGCCAGTGCGGCGCGTGCACGGTCATCGTCGGCGGCAGGCGGATCAATTCGTGTCTCACGCTGGCCGTCATGCACGAGGGCGAAAGCGTGACGACCGTCGAGGGTCTCGCGCCCGCCGCCGACAGCCTGAGCCCGCTGCAACAGGCGTTCATCGAAAAGGACGCCTTCCAGTGCGGCTACTGCACACCGGGTCAGTTGTGCTCGGCGACGGCGCTGATCGACGAATACCGCAACGGCGACGCGAGCGCCGCGACCGCCGACGTGCGCTTTCGCCCGCCGCAACTCTCGGACGACGAAATCCGCGAGCGCATGAGCGGCAACATCTGCCGCTGCGGCGCGTATCCGAACATCGTCGCGGCGGTGAAGACCGTCGCTTCGACGCGCAGTTAAGGAGACGACATGGACGCGATCTCCTATCAGCGCGCCGCCGACATCGGTTCGGCGGTGCAGGCGGGCGGCCAGCCGGGCACGGTATTCATCGGCGGCGGCACGAACCTGCTCGATCTCATGAAGAACGGCGTCGCGCGCCCGGCGCGGCTCGTCGATATCACGCATATCGACGGCCTCGGCGGCGTGACGCCGTTGCCGGACGGCGGCTTGCGCATCGGCGCGCTCGTGCGCAACAGCGACGCCGCCAATCACACGTGGGTGCGCGAGCGGTATCCGCTGCTGTCGCAGGCGCTGCTCGCGGGCGCGTCGGCGCAACTGCGCAACATGGCGACCGTCGGCGGCAATCTGATGCAGCGCACGCGCTGCTATTACTTCTACGACACCGGCTTTCCCCAGTGCAACAAGCGCGCGCCGGGCAGCGGGTGCGCCGCGCTCGACGGCAACACGCGCATTCACGCGATTCTCGGCGCGAGCAATCAGTGCATCGCGACGAATCCGTCGGACATGAGCGTGGCGCTCGCCGCGCTCGATGCCGTCGTGCGCGTGACCGGCCCGAGCGGCGAGCGCGTCATTCCGTTCGCGGAGTTTCATCGGCTGCCGGGCGACCGGCCCGATCTCGATACGACGCTCAAGCCGGGCGAGTTGATCACCGCCGTCGATCTGCCGCCGCCGCTCTTCGCCGACCACTCGAAGTATCTGAAGATCCGTGACCGCGCGAGCTACGCGTTCGCGCTCGTTTCAGTCGCGGCCGCGTTACAGATGGATGGCAACACGGTCAGGAGCGCGCGCATCGCGCTCGGCGGCGTGGCGCACAAGCCGTGGCGCGCGAGCGCGACCGAGGCGGCGCTCGCCGGCAGGACGCTCGATGCCGCCACGCTGCAAAGCGCCGCCGCGCTCGCCGTGCAGGGCGCGCAACCGCGACGCGACAACGCGTTCAAGGTGACGCTCGCGCAACGGGCGATCGTCCGCGCCGTTCAACAAGCAGGAGGTGTCGCATGAGTGTCATCGGTCAACCGATGGATCGCACGGACGGCGTGCTGAAGGTCACCGGCCAGGCGCGCTATTGCGGCGACAACAGCGAAGCCAAGCTCGCGCACGCGGTGCTCATCACGAGCACGGTGGCGAAAGGCCGCATTGCGTCGATCGACGCGAGCCGCGCGCAGTCCATGCCCGGCGTGCTCTTCGTGATGACGTACCGCAACGCGATGCGCCTGCCGCACAGCGGCGTGCCCGACGCGCAGCCGCCCGCGATTCGCGGCCTGTCGCTCCTGCAGAACAACGACGTGCGCTACAGCAACGAGCCGGTGGCGGTCGTCGTTGCGGATACGCTCGAACATGCGCGGGGCGCGGCCCGTTTCGTCGATATCCGCTATGACGCCGCCACGCCGAACGCCGATTTCGACCGCGCGAGGCACACGGCATATCAGCCGCAAAAGATGATGGGCCGCGCGATCACGACGCAGCGCGGCGACGTGGACGCCGGCCTGCGCCAGGGTCCGACGCGGCTGAACACGGTTTATACGACGCCTATCGAGCATCACAATCCGATGGAGCCGCACGCGACGCTCGCGCGCTGGGACGGCCCGAAGCTCACACTCTACGACACGACGCAAGGCGTCTCCGGCGCGCGCAGTTCGGTGGCGAAATTCTTCGGCATTCCGGAGGACGACGTGCGCGTGATCTGCCCGTTCGTCGGCGGCGGTTTCGGCTGCAAGGGCTCGGTGTGGTCGCATGTCGTTTTGGCGGCAATGGCCGCGAAGCAGACGGGGCGGCCGGTCAAGCTCGTGCTCGATCGCACGCAGATGTTCGGCATGGTCGGCAACCGGCCGTTCACCGAGCAGCGCATCGCGGTGAGCGCGCGCGAGGACGGCACGATGACCGGCATGCGCCACGACGTCGTGTCGACGACGTCGACCTTCGAGGACTGGACTGAAAGCTCGGCGATCGTCACGCGCATGGCGTACGCGGTGCCGAATCTTTCCACGTCGCACAAGCTCGTGAAGCTGGATGTCGGCACGCCGACCTTCATGCGCGCGCCGGGCGAGATGAGCGGCTCGTTCGCGCTGGAAACGGCGATGGACGAAATGGCGTATCAGCTCGCGATGGACCCGCTCGCGTTGCGCATCAAGAATTACGCGAATAGGGAGCCGCAGGAAAAGAAGCCGTGGTCCAGCAAGGCGCTGATGGAGTGCTATCAGGAAGGCGCGCAGAAGTTCGGCTGGTCCAGGCGCCGCGCCGCGCCGAAGTCGATGCGCGAAGGCAATACGCTCATCGGCTGGGGCGTGGCGACGGCGACGTATCCGGCCAATCGCAGCGAATCGTCCGCGATCGCGCGCATTCTGCCCGACGGCACCGCGATGGTCGCCGCCGGCACGCAGGATCTCGGCACCGGCACGTACACCGTGATGACGCAAGTGGCGGCGGACGCGCTCGGCTTTCCGCCCGCCTACGTCAACTTCGCGCTCGGCGACTCGTCGCTGCCGAAAGCGCCCGGCTCGGGCGGCTCGCAGTCGGTCGCGAGCGTGTCGCCGGCGGTGCAGGCGGCGTCGAGACAGGCGCGCGATCAGCTCATCGCGATGGCGATCGCCGACCGCGGCTCGCCCCTCGCGGGACTGTCGCGCGAGGACGTGACCGTGAACAACGGCTGGGTGGTCAGTCGCTCGAACCCGGACAAGCGCGATCCGGCGGCGGCCGTGATCGCGCGCAACGGCGGCAAGCCGATCGAAGCCATCGCGACGACGAAGCCCGGCGACGAGAAGAAGGAATACGCGTTCCACTCGTTCGGCGCGGTGTTCGCGGAAGTGCACGTCGATGCGGACTTGGGCACGATCCGCGTGCCGCGCATCGTCGGCGTGTACGACGTCGGCAATCTGCTCAACGAAAAGACCGCGCATAGCCAGTTGATGGGCGGCATCGTGTGGGGCGTCGGCTCGGCGCTGATGGAAAAAAGCGATCTCGATCCGCGCTATGGCCGCTACACCAACGCCAATCTCGCGGAGTACCACGTGCCGGTGAACGCGGATATCGGACAGATCGACATCGCGTTCGTCGGCAAGCCCGATCCGTTCATCAATCCGCTGGGCGTGCGGGGAATCGGCGAGATCGGCATTACGGGCGTGGCCGGGGCGATCGGCAATGCGGTGTATCACGCGACGGGCGTGCGCGTGCGGGATCTGCCGATCACGCTCGACAAAGTGATGCCGCGCACGGCCTGAACGGCGCATCACGGCGGGGTTCAAGGCGCAGCATTTCTTCGCGCTTGCCCCGCCTCTCGTCGCACTGCACAATCGGCTTTCCTTGTCCTTCGAGCCGCGCGATGAGCTACTCGTCCACTGCGACCGGCATCCTGCTGGCGGCGGGCCTCGGCACCCGCTTCGATCCTTCCGGCCTGCAAAACAAGCTGCTTGCGACGCTGCCCGGCGGGACGCCGGTCGTGTTCCAGTCCGCGCGACGGCTGCTTTCCGTTGCGTCCGACGTGGTCGCGGTCGTGCGGCCGGGCGCCGAAAAGCTCGCTGACGTGCTCAACGAAGCCGGCTGCAACGTGATCTTCAGCGCGGACGCCGCGCGCGGCATGGGCGCGACGCTCGCCGCCGCGGTGCGCGCGACGGCCGAAGCCGAAGGATGGATCGTCGCGCTCGGCGACATGCCGTGGATCGAACCCTCGACGATCGAAGCCGTCGCGCGGCCGCTGGATGCGGGCGCGGCGCTCGTCGCGCCGACGTATCGCGGGCAGCGCGGGCATCCGGTCGGCTTCGGCCTGGCGCACCGCGCGACGCTCGCCGCGCTCGACGGCGACGCCGGAGCGCGCGCCATCTTCGCGACAGCGGCGCCGCTTTTGGTGGAAGTCGACGACCCGAACGTGTTGCGCGACGTCGATCAGCCGGGCGATCTGCCGCAAGGCTGATTCCACGCGGCCCGCAGCGTCAAAAGGGCACGACCATCTTAAAAAGGTTGCCTACCGGCCGGAGCCATCGCTAGAATTACTGTATGGATATACAGTACTTTTCGGCTTTTTCTGGTTCCGGTTTCCGATGAAAAGCGTCACTCTTGATCCGTCGTTCGCTGCATGGCGCACCGTTGCGCGCTCGCTCGTCATGGAGGGCGTGCCGCCGGAAGACGTGCTGTGGCGGGAGTCGAGCGCATCGGCAACCGTGTTCGGCACCGTCGGTTCGCCGTGCGGCCCGGCGAACCCGAATGCGCCGAAGCCGGTGAAAATCGCCCGCGAATTTCTCGCCATGCTGGAAACGGCGGCGTGTTACCGCGCGCCGGACCGCTGGCCGTTTCTTTACAAGGTGCTGTGGCGCTGGACGCAGGGCGATCGCGCGGTGGCATCGCCGGAAGACGAAGACGGGCAGCGGCTCCTTCGAATGATCGAAATCGTGGAGGCGGAAGAAACCAGAATGCGCAAGACGCTGCGCTTCAGGCACCGTGATTCGTCGCTCGGGCCGCCGGAGTTCATTAGCTGGTGCGAGCCGGTGCACGACCTGCTGGAGCACGCCGCCATGTATTTCGCCACGCGCATGGGCAGCGCCACGTGGATGATCGCCACGCCGCACGGCGCGGCGTTCTGGGACGGCGCCCTGCTGCGCGTGGACCGCACGAGCGAGCCGGAGGAAAAACCCATGGACTTCGGCGTGGGCCCGGACGCCATGAGCGGCGAGGCGGTGAGCGGCGACGCCATCGAGGCATTGTGGCTCGCGTATTACGAGAGCACCTTCACGCCGGCGCAGGAAAATGCCGCCGAAATGGCGTCGCACATGCCGGTGCGCTACTGGAAGAACTCCGAGAACAAGCGCGCCGATCCCGCGCTGATCGCCCGCGCCGATCCTTACACGCGGCGCGACCGCCATCCGTGCAACGTGCCGGCGGACATGGAAGTCGCGCTGAATACGGATCTGGAGCCGCTCAACGGCACGTCGCTGAAGGAGCCGCCCTCGCTTGACGCGTGCAAACGCTGCTCGCTCTGGCGCAACGCGAGGCAGGCCGTGCCGGGCGCGGGTCCGGCGGGCGCGCGCGTCATGCTGGTCGGCGAGCAGCCGGGCGATCACGAAGACCGCGAGGGCAAGCCGTTCGTCGGTCCGGCGGGGAAACTGCTCGACGAGGCCATCCGCGAGGCACAGCTCGACCGCGAGTCGCTTTATCTGACCAACGCGGTGAAGCATTTCAAGTGGGACGCGCACGGGCAGAACAACGAGCGGCTGCACGTCACGCCGTCGCAGCGCGAGCGCGAAGCCTGCCGTCACTGGCTCGACGAAGAACTAACGCGCATCGGGCCGAAGGTGGTCGTCGCGCTCGGGGCCACGGCGCTCAAGGCGCTGACCGGGCATCGCACGGCGCTTTCCGAGTATCTCGGCAAAACGATCGAGCACAAGGGGCGCACTGTCGTGCCGACCTATCATCCATCGTATCTGCTGCGCCTGACCGACGACAAAATCCGCGCGGAAGTGTTCGGAACCATTGTCGAGGCGCTCGTGTTCGCGCAGCAGATCGCCGACGGCACCGCCACCGTGCGCACGCCGGTAAAGGACCCGACGCGCTGACGTCAATTGCAACAACCGGAAACAGAGCGCAACAAGACGAAAGCATGGTCAACGGCCGTGTAAGCAAAGCGTTATACCGGTGTCGCGCCGCTTGGGCGCTTTCTTCAAGACACTTTCATGGCCGCTCTCCCGCTCGACGCCTTGCAGACGCAACTTTCCGTGACCGCGCTCGTGCCAAAGTCGGCGCGCCAGTTGCGGACCGAACGCGAGCGCATCGTCGCCCGCGCCGGCTGGCTGCTCAACGCGACTATCGCGCTGGCGGTCGTCGGTGCGGCGCTCGTCGCGTGGCTGCCCTTTTCGCCGCTGCCGCGCGAAATCCGCTTCGGCGCGCAGGAAGTGCTGGGGGTCGCGGCGTTCGCCTCGTGCCTGTTCCTGCTTCACGAGCGTGCCGAACTCATGCTCGGCCTCTATGATTACGAGCCCGTCGAGCAGACGACGCAGGGCGAATTGCGCGCGCTCTTGCATCGCGTGCCCGAAGGCGCGTCGTATCAGCAGGCGCTCGCCGCCGACAACCGCACCTTCGTGACCGGCGAAATCGACGGCATCCGCCGCCGCGCCGACGCCTTCACGCCGCAAGTCTTGCCCGCCGACGACGGTCCTACCGAAACCTGACCTTCTCGCATCCTCCGGCAACGAAAACCGCCGCTCTCGCTCGACGCGAAGCGGCGGTTTTCCTTTGACTCTGCGCCTCAGCGCACGGTCAACTGGGCATGCGACGTGCTGGAACCACTCCCGCAGTCCGCTCACGCGGCCACGCCCTTTGCAGGAGTCAGAATGCGAGCCGATCCCCTTTTTCCGTTGTCCCAGCTGACCGACGTGCTCTCACCGGATCTCGCGCTCGTCCCAGATGCGCCGAGCGCCGGGCCGCGCGCGCCGTCGGGCGACATGTCGGACGCGGCATACGACGAACTCGTCGCGTTTCACGGCATCGAGCGCGAGCGGCTGGTGCTGATTCATCCGGGCAGCCACATGTCGACGCCCGCGTGGAGCGCCGAGCAATACGCCGAAGTCGCCGATCAGCTCGCCGCCGATGGCTGGCAGATCGCGATCGTCGGCGACGCGCCCGATCCCGAGCGCACCGCCGGCGTGCTCGGCGCGATGCAGACGGCGGCGCTCTTTCTGGCGGGCGCGGTCGGGCCGCGCACGCTGCCGCGCCTGATCGCGGATGCGCAGCTTCTCCTCTCCGACGACGCCGCCGCGCCCTCGCCCGTCGCGGTCGCGCGCGCGCTCGGCACGCCGCATATCGTGCTCGCCGAGCAGCCGCGCGCTGTCGCCAGCGACACGATCATGCGACGCGCGCGCGCCGAACTATCCGATGTCGAGCACGCGCATCCGGGCCGTCCGTTCACGCTGCACATGCCAGCCGTGTACGATGCCTCGTGACCTTCTTTCGGGGACCATCATGAAATTCGACTTGCAGACCAGTCCCGTTCCGGACCCGATTGCGGACCCGAACCGTGATCCGGAAGCCGATCCGCTCACGCCGCCTTCGCCGGGGCATCGCCCGGACGAGCCGCAGCATCCGGACGCGCCGCCCGACAAGGACCCGATCCGGCGTTTCTGAGCCGCCGCGCGAGCCTCGCTTTACGGGTATCCCCGCCCTACAACCGCCGCATCGCCTGCCGTAAAGCAGACGAGCGGCGGCGCGCGCCGTCGCTTCGTGGAAGACACGTAAATCCAACGAAGACATTGCGGGCGCACCTATGAACAGAATGACGTTGAACAAAAAGCTCGGCTCGCTGATCGCCGTGCTGTGGATCGGACTGGTCGCCATCGGCGTGATCGGCGCGTGGCAGAACCGCGCGTCGATGATCGACGACCGCAAGGAGCAATTGAAGTCGCTCGTCGGCGAGGCGCACGCGATCGTGTCGCACTACGCCGCGCTCGCCGCCAACAAGACCATGACCGACGACGAGGCCAAGAAACAGGCGCTGGCCGTGGTCGCCGCGATCCGTTACGGCACGGACGGTTATCTGTCGATCAACGACTCGCACCCGACCATGGTCATGCACCCGATCAAGCCCGCGATGATCGGCCAGGACATGTCGAACTACACCGATCCGGCGGGCACGCGGCTTTTCGTCGATATCGTCAAGGCAGGCGACCAGCCGGGCGGCGGTTTCGTGAACTATCTCTGGTCGAAGCCGGGCAACGACAAGCCGGTCGCGAAACTCTCGTATTCGCAACGGTTTGCGCCGTGGGACTGGTACATCGTGACCGGCATGTACATGGACGACGTGCAAAGCGCTTTCTACGCGAGCGCCCTGCGCTGGCTGCTCGTCACGGTGCTTCTCGGCGCGGCGGCGACGGTGGCGATGCTCGTCGTCGTGCGCAGCATCAAACGCAATCTCGGCGGCGAACTGGAGTGGGCAGTGGGCGCCGCGCACCGCATGGCGCAGGGCGATCTGACGACCGCCGTGAACGTGCATCCGGACGACACGACGAGCCTTTTGCACGCCCTTTCGACAATGCAGCGCGGACTCGTCGAAACCGTCTCGCGCGTGCGCAACGGAACCGAGAACATCAACGTGGGCGCGTCCGAAATCGCGGCGGGCAACACCGACCTCTCGCAACGCACCGAGGAACAGGCGGCCGCGCTCGTGCAGACGGCGTCGAGCATGGACGAAATGACCGCCAACGTGAAGAACAACGCGCAAAGCGCAGCGCAAGCCGCGCGGCTCGCGGAACAGGCGGCGGACGTGGCGACGCGCGGCAGCGGCGTGGTCAGCGAAGTCATCGACACAATGACGCGCATCACGGCGAGTTCACAGCAGATCGGCGACATCATCGGCGTGATCGACGGCATCGCGTTCCAGACGAACATTCTGGCGCTGAACGCCGCGGTGGAAGCGGCGCGCGCCGGCGAACAGGGCCGCGGCTTCGCGGTGGTCGCAGCGGAAGTGCGCAGCCTCGCGCAACGCTCGGCGACGGCGGCCAAGGAAATCAAGGCGCTGATCGAGACGTCGACGCAGACGGTGCAGCAAGGCGCGTCGCTCGTCTCGAACGCGGGCGCGACGATGGGCGAGATCGTGCAGTCGGTGCGCCGCGTGAACGAGATTCTCGACGAAATCAGCGATGCCTCGCGCGAGCAAAGCGCGGGCATCGAACAGGTCAATCGCGCGGTCGTCGAGATGGATCAGGTGACGCAGCAAAACGCGGCGCTCGTCGAAGAAGCCGCCGCCGCCGCGCATTCGCTGAAGGATCAGGTGGACGTGCTGCGCGAGGCGATCGGCAGTTTCAGGCTGCCTGCGTAGTTTTCAGGCAGCCGGGCGGCTCACGCTTCGAGAAACCGCTCTACGAGCCGCGCCCAGTACGCCGCGCCGACCGGCAGATTCTTGTCGTTGAAGTCGTAATGCGGGTTGTGGACCATGCAGCCGTCCTCGCCCGCACCGTTGCCGATGCGCAGGAACGTGCCCGGCCGCTCCTGCAACATGAACGCAAAGTCCTCGCTGCCCATCAGCAGATCGGCGTGCGCGACGACGTTTTCCTCGCCGACCAGCTCGCGCGCCACTTGCGTCGCGAACTCGGTCTGCGCATCCGAATTGACGACGACCGGATAGCCTTCGAGATACTTCACCGTCGCCTTCGCGCCGTAACTCGCCGCCTGCGACTCCACCAGTTCCTGAATGCGGCGCTTGAGCAGCGCGCGCACCTCGGGGCTGAACGAGCGCACCGACAGTTCGAGCGTCGCGCGGTTCGGAATGACGTTGTTGACCGTCCCCGCGTGCATGGAGCCGACCGTCACGACGGCGGGCTGCGCCGGGTCGACGTTGCGCGCGACGATCGTCTGAAGCGCCATCACGATGCTCGCCGCGACGACCACCGGATCGACCGACAGATGCGGCCGCGCCGCATGACCGCCGACGCCTTCGATCACGATCGACACCTGATCGCCCGCCGCCATGAACGGCCCCTTGCGGAACAGGAAGGTGCCCGGCTGCGCGCCCGGATGGTTGTGCACGCCGAACACGGCATCGCAATGAAAGCGGTCGAAGAGACCCTCCTCGATCATCTTTTGCGCGCCGCTCGGCACGCCGTGCTCTTCTGCCGGCTGAAAGTACAGGTGCACCGTGCCGTTGAAGCGCCGCGTGCGCGCGAGATGGCGGGCCGCGCCGAGCAGCATGGTGGTGTGGCCGTCGTGACCGCACGCGTGCATTTTCCCGGGCGTTTCGCTCGCGTACGGTTTACCGGATTGCTCGAGAATCGGCAGCGCGTCCATGTCCGCGCGCAAGCCGATGCTTTTGGTCCCGTCGCCCGCCTTCAGCGTGCCGACGACGCCCGTGCCGCCGACGCCGCGCGTCACCTGCCAGCCCCACTCCGTCAGCTTCGCGGCGACGAGCGCAGCGGTGCGCGTCTCTTCGTACGACAACTCCGGATGCCGGTGGATGTCGTGGCGAATCTCGCGCAGCGAGAGCGCGTCGTCGGCGAGATCGGCGATTTCGGTGTAGCGGTAGTCGGACGAAACGGTCGTCATGGAAGAAGCCCTTGCTAAAGATGAGTCTGGCGGCGCGCCGCAAAGCTCCGAAGCCGCGCAGCCGCGAAAGCAGAAAGGCGCACATCTTCCTCCAGTCGGGCGATGCTTGCCAGTTTCGCGTTTTGCGGCTGTGCGTTTTTTGCACGGTGCCTCTGAAATCTGAGCCGACGAGACCTGAGCACTGGAGGTCGGTCGCGCCGAAGCAAATGTGCAACATCGTAGATCCGACGCTCATCTGCACCGACTTCCACCGCCCAAGGCGGGATTCCCGGCGAACCGGTAGAATCGGCTGCCTGATGGCGACCGTCTGCGTCGCGTCTTGTGAATCCACACCAACCTTCTTTCATGGGGCGGAGCGCAGCGCAACGAGCGCCGACCCGGCCCGACAGGGGCGCTATGCGACGTTCCGCATTCTTCATCCGGTTCATCGGTGTCGGTGTTTTGTTTCACGTCTATGTCGGCTGGCGGCTCATTCCCGCCGCGCCCGTCGGCATGCCGCTCAAGGTGCTCGCGGCCGCGTGGCTCGTCGCGTCGCTGGTTCTGATTCCACTCGGGATGATGGCGCGCAACATCGAGGCGCAGCCGCTTTCCGACCGCCTCGCGTGGTGCGGCCTAACCGCGATGGGCTTCTTCTCGTCGCTGCTGTTGTTGACCTTCGCGCGCGATGTGCTGCTCCTGTGCGTGCATCTCGCCGACTGGCTGCGCGGCGCGCCCATCGGTTCACCCGCGCTCGTCGCCGACAGCGCGCTCGCGGTGCCGATATTGGCCATCCTCCTGTCGGCGATCGGCTTCTACAACGCGCGCAAGCGGGCGCCGATCGTGACCGTCGACGTGCCGATCGCCAACCTGCCCGCCGCGCTCGACGGCTTCACCATCGTGCAGATCAGCGACATTCACGTCGGCCCGACGATCAAGCGGCCGTACGTGGAGCGCATCGTCGCGGCGGTGAACGGCCTCGCGCCGGACCTGATCGCGGTGACGGGCGATGTCGTCGACGGCGCGGTGCCGCATCTCGCGGACCACACGCGCCCGCTCGCCGGCTTGAGCGCGCGGCACGGCGCATATGTCGTGACGGGCAACCACGAGTATTACTCGGGCGCGGACAAGTGGATCGCGGAATTTCGTCGGCTCGGGCTGACGGTGCTGCTGAATCAGCACGTGGTGGTGGATCATGATGGCGCGCAGGCCGTGATCGCCGGCGTCACCGATTACAGCGCGGGCAGCTTCGACCCCGCGCACAGCAGCGATCCGGCAAAGGCGCTCGACGGCGCACCGCCCGATGCGCTCGTGCGCGTCTTGCTGGCGCACCAGCCGCGCAGCGCGCCGGCGGCGGCGGAAGCGGGCTTCACGTTGCAGCTTTCGGGACACACGCACGGCGGCCAGTTTCTGCCGTGGAATTTCTTCGTGCGCCTCCAGCAACCGTTCGTCGCGGGACTCGTGAAGTTCAACGGGCTCTGGGTCTACACGAGTCGCGGGACGGGATACTGGGGTCCGCCGAAACGGCTCGGCGCGCCGTCCGAGATTACGCGCGTGCGGCTGGTGGCCGCGACCGCGTAGATGGGAGAAAGTGGACGCGCGTCGATGCCGCGCGTCCGGCGCTCAGGGAAAGCGCGACGTCCGGACACGGGAATGAACGGACGCCCTCCGTCGGCGAGCGGGATCCCTGCCAACGAAGTAGCGACAACTTAAAGAAGTGCCGGATCATCGGCCACTAGATATTTCTTAATATGCCACCGGCGCGCGGCGGCTCTTGTCGATTGTCACGGAGTACGAACTTCTTATCCCGGCTGGCGAAGCAGCGCATAGCCGAAAGGAAACGCGCCTCGCGATGCCGCCGACAGCATCTCACGTCGTTTGAAAAACGAGCGCCGCGCCGTTGATGCAATAGCGCAGGCCCGTCGGATTCGGGCCGTCGTCGAACACATGGCCCAAATGACCGCCGCAACGCCGGCAATGCACTTCGTTCGGCAACGGTATCGACGCACTGCTCGCGTGCGTCGATACGGCGCCGTCCAGCGGCACCCAAAAGCTCGGCCAGCCGGTCGCGCTGTCGAACTTGGTGTCCGATGAAAACAGCGGCAATCCGCAGCCCGCGCACGCGAACGTGCCCGTCCTGCTTTCTTCGAGAAGCGGACTGGAGAACGGCGGCTCGGTCGCCCCGCGCCGCAACACGCGATACTGCCGCGCGGACAAGCGCCGGCGCCAGTGCGTGCGGCTGTGTTCGACCTCGAATTCAGCAATCGCGCCGGTCCGCGTGCCCGCCATTCCCTGCCGCCACGGCGCAATGCCGCCCGCCAGCGTCGCGGCCATCGCGCCGAGGAAATTTCGTTTCGTGCGTCTGATGATTTTCATCGGATGAACGCCTCCTTCTTTCCCGTCGCGTGGCGCCGCTCTTTGCTAAGCCTTCAGTCGATACCCGGTCTTGAAGATCCACGCGACGATGGCGATGAAGATTGCCAGGAACACGAGCGTCATCGCAAGGCTTGTGCCGACTTGCACGTCCGCGAGGCCATAAAAGCTCCAGCGGAATCCACTGATGAGATAGACGACCGGATTGAACAGCGCGACCGTCTTCCAGAACGGCGGAAGGATATTGATCGAATAAAAGCTGCCGCCGAGAAACGTGAGCGGCGTCACGATCAGAAGCGGAATGATCTGTAGTTTCTCGAAGCCGTCGGCCCATATCCCGATGATGAAACCGAGCAGGCTGAACGTAACGGACGTCAGTAGAAGAAACAGAATCATCCAGACCGGATGGTCGATGCGCAGCGGCACGAAGAGCCGCGCTGTCGCAAGAATGATGAGGCCGAGCAGAATCGACTTCGTAGCTGCCGCGCCGACGTAGCTGATGACCAGTTCCATATACGACACCGGCGCGGACAGCAGTTCGTAGATGGTGCCGGTGAAGCGCGGAAAGTAGATGCCGAACGACGCATTCGCGATGCTCTGCGTGAGCAGCGACAACATGACGAGCCCCGGCACGATGAACGCGCCGTAGCTGATGCCGTCCACTTGCGGAATGCGCGTGCCGATGGCCGCGCCGAACACGACGAAGTAAAGCGATGTGGAGATGACCGGCGACACGATGCTTTGCATCAGCGTGCGCCCGGCGCGCGCCGTCTCGAAGCGGTAGATTGCACGAACTGCGTGTAGATTCATTTGGCGTCCCTGACGAGGCTCACGAAGATATCTTCCAGCGAGCTTTGCGTCGTTTGCAGATCCTTGAAGCGCACGCCGGCTTCGTCGACATGGCGCAAGAGCGCGATAATGCGCCCCGGCTCGTCGTGCGCGTCATACGTATAAGTGAGTTCCGTGCCGCTCGCCGACAGCGTGAGACCGTACGGCGCGAGCGGCGCGGGAACGGCGGCGAGCGGTTGCTCCAGTTGCAGCGTGAGATTTTTCTGTCCGAGCTTGCGCATCAGCTCGGCTTTCTCTTCGACGAGCACGATCTCCCCGCGATTGATGACGCCGATGCGGTCGGCCATCTCCTCCGCTTCTTCGATGTAATGCGTCGTCAGGATGATGGTGACGCCCTTCTCCTTCAGCGCCCGCACGAGGTTCCACATATCGCGGCGCAGTTCGACATCGACGCCGGCTGTCGGCTCGTCGAGAAAGAGAATGTCCGGCTCATGCGAGAGCGCCTTGGCAATGAGGACGCGCCGTTTCATGCCGCCGGAGAGCGTCATGATTTTGTTGTCCTTCTTGCTCCACAGCGACAGTGACTTCAAGACACGCTCGATGTGCGCCGGATCCGGCGCGCGCCCGAACAGTCCCCGGCTGAACGATACGGTGGCCCACACGGTCTCGAACGCGTCGGTCGTGAGTTCTTGCGGCACGAGCCCGATCATCGCGCGGGCGGCGCGATAGTCGGTGACGATATCGTGACCCGCGACGGTGACCTGCCCTTGGCTCGCTCGCACGATGCCGCAGACGGTGGAGATGAGCGTCGTCTTGCCCGCCCCGTTCGGACCGAGCAGCGCAAAAATTTCGCCGCGCCGGATCTCCAGGTTCACGTCCTTGAGGGCGGAAAATCCCGACGCGTAGGTCTTGGAGAGATTGGAAATAGTGATGATGTTCGGCATGGCGTGGACGATAGCAGATACCGCGCGATTCGGCATGAACGAAGGGGTCGTCCGAATGGCCGATGTCCGGCGCGCCGGGCGGTGCCTACAATGTGTCCGCCAAAGCCACGGAGCCGACATGTTTTTCGAACAGATTCAGACCGCCTGCCTCAACGACGCGGACGTGCCGTGGGTGCCCTTCACGCCCTACAGCGAACATGTGATGGTGAAGTACTTCAAACTGGACGCGATTCGCGGCGAGACTATCGCGCTATTGAAAGCGCCGGCGAAAGGCGCGATGCCGCGCCACCGGCATACCGGCACGGTCATCGTCTATACGGTGCAAGGGCGCTGGAAGTATCGCGAGCACGACTGGATCGCCGAGACAGGCAGCATCGTGTATGAAACCGCCGGGTCGAGTCACACGCCGGAAGCCGTCGCGCCGCAGCCGGGCGCGCCGGACATCATCACGCTCAATATCATTCACGGCGAACTCGTGTTCGTCGACGAAAACGGGCGCGCGCTCGCCACGGAAAACTGGCGCAGCGACTGGGAACGATACGCGAGTTTTTGCCGCGCGCATGGCCTGACGCCGAAAGATCTGACGGCATTCGGCTAGCGCGCGGGCGATTGCATCAAGGCTTCACGAAGAGCGCGTCGAGCGCGTCCGAATAGGCGCGCACGTTGGCTTCATGCAGCGGGTCGAGCGTCCGCAGAAACGCCTGCGCGGTCGCCCGGTAAGCATCCAGATTCGCGTCGTGTTGCTCGAACGCCGTGCGCAGCGCGCGGCCGCCGTCTTCGCAGTCGAAACCGTGATAGCGGTAGCCGCACGCCCCGATGAGATGCGAGTTGTGGATCAGCGGATAGCCGCCGTGAAGCGCCTCGTAATACAGATAATTCTGCGCGTTCTCCCAGTGATGACTGACGACCGCATCGACTTCGCGCGGCACGATCTGCGCAAACGGAAAGCGCGCTTCGAACGAAGCGAGGTTATGCCTGACTACGTCGAGACTGCGCGCGAACTCGACGAACGTCGGCTGCTCTTTCAGCTTGGCGGTGCCGTAGACGCGCACGGCGTCGATCACGTTCGGGTCGGCCCGATGCGCGCACTCGCAACTGAGCAGCGGCACGTAACTCGTCTTCACCATCGAGACGTTCGGTTCGAAGATGCCGATGCGCCAGCGCCGCTTGCCCGGCTGATAGCCGAACGCGAGGCCATCGGGCAGATTGCGCGCATCCTGTTCGAGAAGCATCGGGCTCCAGATGTGCGGCACGATGGTGACCGGCGCGCGGCCGAGCGCCTGAAAGTACGGCTTGCACGACTTTTCGTACTCGGGCAGCGTCCATACGGCATCGTATGGCACTTGCGGCACGAGCCCCGCCGGTGGCAACGAGAAGATCATCCGCTCGATGTCGAGCACGTAGTCATTGCCGACGCGCATCGAGACGATCTTCCCGCCGCGCTCACGAAACCTGAGCACCCAATCGCGCTGAAGCTGCGCGTGCAGTTCGATCATCACATCCAGACGGCCGAGCGCCGATTCCGGCTCGATGATCGGCGCGGGTGCATCGGCCATGAAGCGTTTCGCGTCCTCGCGCGTGCCGTCGCCGCTCGCGACGATGTACACCGCGTCCACGCGCGGCGAGCGTGCCAGCAGCTGGATGAGGAACAGCGCGTTCTGAGCAATGCCGCTCTCGAACATCGACTGTCCGCCTGCGCGGACATACACGGACACGCCCACGCGCAGGCGGCGCGGCGTTTTCTTGCTGGCGGTGTTGATGGAACTCATCGTGCGGCGCTCCCGTTCGGTCGGTTCCAAAGATGCATCAGACGATGCGCGTAAGCGTCGAGATTGGCCGGATTGAACGGATGCACAGCGTCGATCACGCGAGCGGCGCGCGCCCGGTAATCGTCGAGCGCGGCGTCGTGCTCGCGCAGCGCGCGCAACAACTGGCGCGCGCCCGCCTGAACGTCGAAGTCGGGATAGTAGTAACCCGCGTCTGCAAGCCACGGCGAGTTGTGGATGAGCGGATAGCCGCCGTACAGCGCATCGAGGTAAAGATAATTCTGGTCGTTGGCCCATTGATGCGACACGATCGCGTCGCCGTGCATAGCCATGAAGCTCACGACATCGTGCCGCCCCTCGAAAAGCGCGCGATGGTCCCGCACGAGGTCGAGCGAATTCGCCATGTGCAGAAGCGTCGGGTGTTCCTTCATGTGGACGGTGTTGAGCGCGATCATGGACGCGACACTGCCGCTCTCGGCGCGATACGCCTCTTCGCAGATCAGCATGGGAATGGCCGAGGCTTTCTGCACCGAAATGTTCGGTTCGAGGATCCCGACGCGCAGCCCCTGCGCGCCCGCGTCCGCCCGCGTGCGGTAACCGTAGTGGTAGCCGTGTTGCGCGACATGCGCAATGCGCGCCTGCAAGAACTGCGGATGCCAGATATACGGCACCTCGAACACGTCGCAGCGATGCAGGGTGCGCATGATCGGCGCGGACGACGCGTCCTTCGACAGCAGCCAGACTTCGTCGCAGCGGTCGGGGCGCGACAGGTGGCTCGGCCTCTCGAACACGGCAGGTTCCACGAGTCCGAGATACGGCTGACCCACCACATGGAACACGACCTTGCGCCCGCGCGCGCGCATCAGGTCGAGCCAGCCGACATCGAGCGCGCCGCCCAGTTCGATCACGACATCGACGGCATCGGTGGCCTCGCGAGTGTTGATCACGCGCAGCTTGTTGCCGGCCACGTCGACGTCCTGCGGCATGGCCGCAAGCGCGCCGACATCGATCAGGACGACGGACGAAACGAACGGCAGACGCTGAAACAGTTCCGCGAGAAAGACGATGTTCTGGCCCATTCCGTTGGACCAGATGCTTTGCCCTTCGTAGCTCGCCATCGAAATGCCGATTCTCATTGACACCACTTTGAAGACTCCGAAAAGACGCTGCCGGACGTCCGGCGAGGCAAGCACGACACAGCGCCGTTTCGCAAGACCGGCGCGGCTTCAAAAGTTGATTCAGGACAATGACCGAAGCGCAAAACGAAATAAAGTGAAGCGGCGCGACGCTCGGGCACCGCTTGCTGCGTGGCCCGAACCGGAAGCCGCGCGATGTTCACGCTGCATCGAATGCCATGACGGGCGAATCAAGGGCCGCGCATTCTATCAACTGCTTGCCGGCCGTCGTTTGATGAACTGAGTGTAGGTCAAAGATTAGGAAATATCGCATCGCCAAGGCGTGGCTCAACGCTGCTGTTTAGAATCAGCGTGGGCGCGCGGATCAACTATCTCAACACATCACGAACAGGAGGAACGCAGCATGAACATTCAGACCGTCGGTATCGTCGGGGCAGGAACGATGGGCAACGGCATCGCGCAGGTCGCGGCCGTCGCGGGCTTCGACGTCGTGATGATCGACGTCACCGACGCCGCGCTCGCCAAGGGCGTCGCCACGCTGACTGCGAGTCTCGAACGCCTCGTCGCGAAGGACAAGCTCGACGCCGCCACGCGCGACGCGGCCATCGCGCGCATCGAGACGTCCACGGACTATGCGCGGCTTTCGAAAGCGGACATCGTGATCGAAGCAGCGACCGAAAACGTCGAGCTCAAGCATCGCATTCTCGGGCAGATCGAGGCGGCGGCGCGGGCGGACGCGATCATCGCATCGAACACGTCGTCCATTTCGATTACGGCGCTCGCCGCGACGCTCGCGCATTCGGAGCGGTTAATCGGCATGCACTTCTTCAATCCGGTGCCGCTGTTGCAACTGGTGGAAGTGATCCGCGGCGTGCAGACGAGCGACGAAACGGTGGCAGCCGTGCGTGAACTCACCGAGAAGCTCGACAAATCGCCGATCGGCGTGCGCAATTCGCCCGGCTTCGTCGTCAATCGCGTGCTCGTGCCGATGATCAACGAGGCGTTTTTCGTGCTGTATGAAGGGGTGGCAACGGCCGAGGAGATCGACACGGGCATGAAACTCGGCGCGAATCACCCGATCGGCCCGCTCGCGCTCGCGGATCTGATCGGCCTCGACGTGTGCCTCTCCGTGATGGACGTTTTCCTGAAAGACTTCGGCGATTCCAAGTACCGCGCGTGCCCGTTGCTGCGCGAACTCGTCGCCGCGGGGCATCTCGGACGCAAGACCAAGCGCGGCGTGTACCGCTACGACTGAGCGGTCGGGCGGCGGCGGGCCATGCATCGGATACCGTATGATCGCGGTCTGCCGCTGCAAGGCGCTTGCTTGCGCAACCGCTTTCGCTTATTCCTTAGCAGATGCGCCGCTCGCCGCGCGCATCGAATCATCCCGACACGTTCGCATCATGCAAATTTCTCCCAACGGGCAGCCGAACCTGAATCCGCGACAGCCGGTCGACATCGCCCGCATTCTGCTCGTGATCGCCATTCTTTCGGCGCTCGCGGCCGGCAGCCTGTTCATCCTGCGGCCGTTTCTGCCGGGTCTCATCTGGGCGACGACCATCGTCGTCGCCACGTGGCCGCTGATGCTCGCGGTGCAGCGCCGTTGCCGCAATCGCCGCTGGATCGCGACCACGGTCATGCTGCTCGGACTGCTGATCGTGATCGTGCTGCCGCTCTATCAGGCGATCAGCACGCTCGCGCTGCATGGCGGCGAGATCATGTCCGCGATCAAGAGCCTGCCGACGTACGCGCTGCCGCCGCCGCCCGCCTGGGTCCACGACGTTCCGCTCGTCGGGCAGCGCGTCTCGGCCGAATGGCAATCGCTTTCCGACGCCGGCCCCGGCGGCATGCTCGCGAAGCTCGAACCTTACGTGACCATCGCGGCGCGCTGGATGCTCTCGCACGCGGCGGTCGTCGGCGTGTTCGTGATGCACATGGTCATCACCATCATCATCGCCGGGATTCTGTACACGCGCGGCGAGGCGGCGGGCAGCTTCGTGGTGCGCTTCGCGACGCGCGTCGCGGCGCAGCGCGGCGCCGAGGCCGTCAAGCTCGCCGGGCTGGCCGTGCGCGCGGTGGCGCTGGGCATCGTCGTGACGGCGGTGACGCAGTCGGCGCTCGGCGGAATCGGTTTGTGGATCGCCGGTGTGCCGGCCGCCGGCGTCATCACGGCGGTCATGCTCATGCTGTGTCTCGCGCAGATCGGCCCGCTCCTGCCGCTGCTCGGCGGCGTCGCATGGCTTTTCTGGCACGGCTCGCACGTCGCGGCAGCTTTGTTGCTCGTGTGGTCGCTCATGATCGCGATGCTCGACAACTTTCTGCGTCCGCTCCTGATTCAGCGCGGCGTCAATCTGTCGATGCTGCTGATTCTCTCCGGCGTACTCGGCGGCATGTTCGCATTCGGAATAGTCGGATTATTCATCGGGCCCGTTATTCTTGCCGTCACTTCGACCATTTTGAATGCGTGGATTAACGAGCAGCCGTCCATGCCTCAAGTCGAGGCAATCTCCAACGAGGAAATCGCCCGCGCGGCGCCGGAAAAGGGATTGGCGGATGAGTCGCGGCCGCGTCCGTGATTTATCTCAAAATGAGTTTTTACACAATCGCGCGGAATTGTCGGATTTATTCCAAATGTGTCTTAGGAGTGTGACTAAAAACGCTGTTGCGCCTTACCGCACGCGGCGTTTCAAGCGAAATCGACGGCACACATCCGTTACAATGCGGGTCTTTGATACTTGCCCGCTGAAGGGCGTAGGGGAAAGACCATGTCTCTGCGCGACGTGGACGCCATCGATTACATCGGAATCAATATTCTGTTCAAGCAGGTATATGTTGGCCTTTTCGACGAACTCGACTGGCAAGACGAAGAACTGCACCAGGATTTACTGACGAAGAAAATCGACCGCTACACCCGATATATCCGGTCGGGTAAATTACTGCTGAATTACCCCAAAGTCCGGGGCTATGAAATCGTGATCGAATATGTGTCGATGCACGCCATGCCCCCGTCCGCCGCCGCGTTCTGGAGAACGCGCGAGAGTCTAATCCGCAGCGCGGGCTTCACCGTCCGCACGCGTGGCGTGGATGTGCGTCGTTCGCTCGGGCTCAAAGCCGAAGAGCCCGCGCGAGTCCTGGTGGCAGAAGAAGTCGAAGAACTCGTCGAGCCGCCTGCGCTCGAAGTGCTCGACCCGGAACCCCGCATGCATCTGGCGGAGAGCGCCGAGATCTCTTTTTTGCCGCCGCTGGTGTCGCAGCAGCGTCGCGCGCATACGCTTCCCATCCTGACGCGGCTGTCGCTGCGGCGTGCTTCGATGTAGTCATCGAAGGGAGCGAGCTCACGAAATAAAAAGGCGAGGCCCCGTGCCTCGCCTTTTTTTGTTCGCGATACTGCCGCTTACTTGCCCATGCCGAGCGCGGAGCTCGCAATGGACGGCACCGAGATGCCGTTCGTCTTCGCGTACTGCACGGCCTGTGTCAAAGTTTGCACGAGCGATTGCAGTTGCCCCGGCGCCGACTGCGCGATGTAAGTGGCCGCCTGCGCCGTCGCCGGGTTCGATCCCGCCTGCAGAAGCGACGACACGTTCATCGTGTTCTTCACCGCGCCCAGGTCCGACTGAAGCCCGGCATACTGCTTCACGCCTTGGCCGAGCGACGCCAGTCCGTCCGTGAACGTCTGCTTGCTCGCGGCGGTCGGCGGCGTTGCCGACTTGTTCGCGAACGCCTGCATGAGCGATTGCGACACGCTCTGCTGCGTGCCGCCGAGCTGCGACAACATGCTGGTGCTCGGCGCGCCGCCGCTCGTCGCGCTCGACAACATGCCCGCCGCCGACTGCGCCTGGCTCGCGACGCTCGACATGCCCATCGCCGAGGCAAGACTCGACTGCCCGCTCAACACTTGCTGGTTCGCGCCGAGATAGTTCTGCACGAGCGAGCCGAGCGCGGACGGCTGCGCCGCGCTATCGCCGGCCTGGCCCGACGACTCCGACTTGTTGCCGAAGCCGAACTGCTGGAGATTGATTTGTGCGTAAGACGCGGCCGGCGTCGCGAGCGCGCCTGCGAGAGCCGTTGCAAAAAGCGCGTTCCGTAGCGACCGATTCGACATGATCGGGTTCCTCCTTCAAATGTTCCGACGTGAATGAGCCGTTTCGACCAGCAGCCCTCCCGACGGTTCGCGGCGCGCTGCCCCGCGTTACATTTGCTTGCCAATTCCTCCGACCGACGATGCAACGCCTCGCCCGATCATTTCGCTGCATCGGCCACGCCCGACTGTCGCAGTTCGGGGAAATCGTCCTCCCAGAATTCGAATGCGCCGCGCGCGCCGTCGGGCGCGCGGGCCGCTTCCTGCCGGCGCAAATCGACGCGCCGGATCTTGCCGGAGATCGTCTTGGGCAATTCGGCGAATTCGATACGCCGGATGCGCTTGTACGGCGCCAGCCGCTCGCGCGAGAACGCGAAGACGCTGCGCGCGAGGTCCGGGCCCATCGTGAAGCCGTGCCGCAGCGTGACGAACGCTTTCGGCACCGAAAGCCGGAGCGGATCGGGGCTCGGCACGACCGCGGCCTCGGCAATCGCTTCGTGTTCGATCAGCACGCTCTCCAGTTCGAACGGGCTCAGACGGTAATCGGAAGACTTGAACACGTCGTCGGCGCGGCCGACATACGTGAAGTAGCCGTCCGCGCCGCATGCCGCGACGTCGGATGTGCGATAAAAGCCGCCGCGCATCGCGTTCTCGGTGGCGGCGGGGTTGTCCGCGTAACCGGTCATGAGCCCGAGCGGCGGCGGATCGAGCGAGAGCGCAATCTCGCCTTCGTCGGCGCGATTGCCCTCCGCATCGAGCAGCACCACGCGATACCCCGGCAGCGGACGTCCCATCGAACCGGGCACGAGCCGCTGGCCCGGCGAGTTGGCGATCTGCGCGGTGGTTTCCGTCTGTCCGTAGCCATCGCGGATCGGCACCCCCCACGCTGCCTGCACGCGCTCGACGACTTCCGGATTCAACGGCTCGCCCGCCCCGACGATCTCGCGCAGCTTCACCTTGTACGACGCCAGCGGTTCCTGCACGAGCATGCGCCACACGGTCGGCGGCGCGCAGAGCGTGGTGACGTCGTGCGTCACGAGCACGTTCAGCGTGCGCGCGGCGTCGAAGCGGCTGAAGTTGTAGATGAACACGCACGCCTGCGCATTCCACGGCGCGAAGAAGCAGCTCCACGCGTGTTTCGCCCAGCCGGGTGAACTGATGTTCCAGTGCACGTCGCCGGGTTGCAGGCCGATCCAGTACATCGTCGAAAGATGCCCGGCCGGATAGCTTTCGTGGGTATGCGCGACGAGCTTCGGCTTCGACGTGGTGCCCGACGTGAAGTACAGCAGATACGGATCGCTCGCCTTGGTTTCGCCGTCCGCGTGAAATTCGGGCGATGCATCGTACGCCGCGTCGTAGCCGAGCCAGCCGTCGCGCGCGCCGCCGACGGACATACGCAGTCCGCGCAAGTCGATGCCGTCGAACTTGTGCGTCTCGATCGCATCCACGATGACGTGGTCCACGCGCCCGAGCGCGATGCGATCGCGCAGATCGCCGCTCGCGAGCTGCGTCGTCGCGGGCAGCACGACTGCGCCGAGCTTCATCGCGGCGAGCATGGTTTCCCACAGCTCGACGCGATTAGGCAGCATCAGCAGGATGCGCTCCCCGCGCTTTACACCGATTGCGTGCAGGTGATTCGCTACACGCGCCGACCGCTCGCTCATTTCCGCAAAGCTGAGGCGCGTTTCATCGCCGCTTTCATCCACGATGCAAAGCGCAGGCGCGTCGTTGCCGCGCGCCATCGGATCGAAATAATCGAGCGCCCAGTTGAAGCGGTCGAGCACGGGCCATTTGAACTCGCGATACGCGGTGTCGTAGTCGGTACGGTGACGCAGCAGAAAGTCTCTCGCTTCGATGAACGGCCGGGCTCGATTCATGGCGTCTCCTTTTATATGCCGCTAGACATTGCGCGCAATCACCATGCGCTGGACTTCGCTCGTGCCTTCGTATATCTGCGTGATGCGCGCATCGCGATAATGCCGCTCCACCGGGTAATCCTGAAGATAGCCGTAGCCACCGTGAATCTGGATCGCGTCCGAGCACACGCGCTCGGCCATCTCGGACGCGAAGAGCTTCGCCTGCGACGCCTCCGACAGACACGGCACGCCCTCCGTGCGCATGCGCGCCGCGTGCAGCACCAGAAGCCGCGCGGCGTTGATCTGCGTCTGCATGTCGGCGAGCATGTTCGCGACCGACTGATGCTCGCGGATCGGCTTGCCGAACTGCACGCGATCGCGCGAGTAAGCGCGGGCTGCGTCGAAGGCCGCGCGCGCGATGCCGAGCGCCTGCGCCGCAATGCCGATGCGCCCGCCTTCCAGGTTGGACAGCGCGATCTTGAGCCCCTCGCCGCGCGCGCCGAGCAGATTCGCGGCGGGAACCGCGCAGTCGTCGAAGGTGATCGGACACGTATCGGATGCGCGGATGCCGAGCTTGTGCTCCTGCGGCCCGACGTTGAAGCCCGGTGTGTTCGTCGGCACGATGAACGCCGAAATGCCGCGCTTGCCCGCTTCCGGATCGGTCACGGCGAACACGATGGCGACGCCCGCGCGCCGCCCGTTCGTCACGAACTGCTTGCTGCCCGAGATGACCCACTGTCCGTCGCGCTCGACCGCGCGCACGCGCAGGTTGTTCGCCTCGGAGCCGGCTTGCGGCTCGGTCAGGCAGAACGCGCCGATCACTTCGCCGCTCGCGAGCTTCGGCAGCCATTCGGCCTTTTGCGGGTCGGTGCCGTACGCGAGAATCGGCCCGCAGCCGACGGAGTTGTGCACGCTCATCATCGTCGCGCACGACGCGCAGCCCGCGGCGATTTCCTCCATCGCGAGCGCGTAGGCGGTGTAGTCGCTGTAGGTGCCGCCGAGTTCCGCCGGCACGATCATGCCGAGCAGGCCGAGTTCGCCCAACTGGCGCACGACGGCATCGGGAATCGCGCCGTCGCGGTCCCACTGGCCCGCGTTCGGCGCGAGCACTTCAGCCGAAAACTGGCGCGCCGCATCGCGGATCATGCGCTGCTCTTCGGTGAGAAAACTGTCGATCATGGTTGAACTCGCAAATGGCCTCGTCAGTCGTTCGGATACACTGGCTCGCCGGTCGGCGGCGGGCGCTTCGCCAGTCTAGGCAATCATCCGTGCCCGGCCGATGACCAGAACGATCACGCTAACTGAACGCTTTCGCCACCTAGTGACAACCCCAATCCGCAGAAGAGATTTCGAGCGCGATTCGATCGCCGTCAGTCTCGTCGATGCGGCGCTGCGCTGCGCCGAAGCGCGCGGCATGGCGCGCGCGGCGCTGCTACAGAGCGCGGGCATCGCGCCGGCGATGCTGGATTCGCCGCGCGCCCGCGTCTCGCCCGCGCAGTACGGCCGACTGTGGCACGCGATAGCCGACGCGCTCGACGACGAATTCTTCGGCCAGGACCCGCACCCGATGCGGCGCGGCAGCTTCGTGCTGATGTCGCAGGCGGCGCTCGGCGCGCGCGACGGCGCGCAGGCGCTCGGACGCATCGCGGCTTTCATGCGGCTCGTGCTCGACGAGTTGACGTTCGAGCCGCACATCGACGAGAAACGCGTGCGGATCGTGCTGCGCGACGCGCACGCGCCGAAGACGATGTTCGCCTACGCGACGGGCTTCATCCTCGTATATGGCTTGCTGTGCTGGCTCGTCGGGCGGCGTATTCCGGTGCTCGCCGCGAATCTTCGCTGCGCACAGCCGCACGACAGCGACGAATACCGCCTGATGTTCTGCGACGCAATGCGCTTCGATCAGCCGCAAAGCTATGTCGATCTCGCGCCCGAGTGCGCGGCGCTTGCCGTGGTGCAGACAGCGTCGACACTGAAGACGTTTCTGCGCGATGCGCCCGCCAACTTCATCGTGAAGTATCGCAATCCCGAGTCGCTTGCGGCGCGCATCCGCAAGCGCCTACGCGAGACTGCGCCAGCCGACTGGCCGGACGCGGATCGCATGGCGGTGTCGCTGAATATGGCCGAAGCCACGCTGCGGCGGCGTCTGAAACAGGAAGGGCTGACGCTTCAGGCGATCAAGGATGCGCTGCGCCGCGACCTCGCCATCTCGCGCCTCGCGGACACGAACGAGACCATTCCGGAAATCGCCGCCGCGCTCGGCTTCTCGGAACCGAGCGCGTTCCGGCGCGCGTTTCGCAAATGGACAGGCGTGCGCCCGGTGGACTACCGGTGGGCGCGCTGATGGCGCGACTGCTATATTGAGACGTCCGACTCACATCGCGGAGCGCGCCATGACCCAGCCACGCCAGAAAGAACCGACGAAAGAGCAGAACCCGGCGAACGAGGAGGACTTGCTCGACGAAGCCCTCGAAGAGACGTTCCCGGCCAGCGATCCGATTGCGGTGCATCCTGAGCCGGAGTCACAAGCCGAAGACAAGCGAGCGAAGAAGTAAATCAGCTGTCGTTCGGACCCGGCTCGTCCGGCGTCGAAAGCAGCGCGACGAGTTTCTCGACGTGCTGATGCAGCAGCTTCACGTGCTTGTCGATCTGTTCGAGCCGCCCGGACAGATCGGCCTTTGCCGCTTCGCTCATGCGGTCGGAGGCGATGAGTTCGTCGGCTCGCGGCAGCATCGGTTCCACTTGCAGCAGTCCGAGCTGGCGTTCCAGCCGGCGCAAATCCTGTGACAGCAGTTCCCGATTCTTCCTGAAAAGCAGATCGCGCCGGTTGACTTCCGCCTGCTGTTGCGCGAGATCGGCGACGCGCCGCGTGGCTTCCGTCTGCGAGAGAAGCGGCTCCGGGCCGCGCAACACGGAACGCTTCGGCGCGGGGTGCGCGGTGCCGCGAAAGACGGCGAACGGCCTTTCTTCGTCGAGCGCGCGCTTGACTTCGGCGGGCACGTCGGCGGCATTGCGGCGCTCGTCCATCCAATGAGGCGGCAGGCCGGACACGAGTTCGATGCCGCGCACGAACTCCTCGTTGAAGTCCCGTTGACCCGCGACGATGAGCTTCATGAACGACGGCGAGAAGTTCATCATGCGCGCAAGACGCGCCGCGCCGCCAGGCGAACCGACCAGAACGTTCAGGTTCGATCGCCAGACGACAAACAACGTTTCGTCGAAATCTTCCATGGACAGGCTCCCTGCAGACCGGGACGCAGCACGCCGCGCCTCGCTGTAGCGCGCGATCCGGCCGCGCGCATGCTTATCCTGTTTCCAGTTGCCACCGCGCGCCGGGCCCGGCGCGTCGTCTACCGATACATACCGCATAAAACACCATACTACCGACATCGGCAAGCCGGGCGGACTTCGATGTCCGCGCCGGGTGCGCCGGATTGAGAATGCCGCGCTGGTCCGGACGCGGCAGAAAGCTTACGGTTCGTTGCGCAGATACCCTTCCTTGCTCGGGTCCATCATCCTCCAAGACACCAGAAGCGAGATCGCGCACATGACCGTTACATACCAGTAAAAGCCGGACTCCATGCCCTCCGTCTTGAACTTGAGGGCGACATATTCCGCCGATCCGCCGAACACGGCGTTCGCTACCGCATACGAAAGACCCACGCCCAGCGCGCGCACTTCCGGCGGAAACATCTCGGCCTTGATGAGACCGCTGATCGACGTATAAAAGCTCACGATGGCGAGCGCCGCGACGACGAGCACGAACGCCATGACCGGACTCGTCACGTCGCGCAGCGCGTGCAGCAGCGGCACCGTGCACAGCGTGGCGAGCGCGCCGAACCACAGCATCGACTGGCGGCGGCCGATGCGGTCCGACAGCGCGCCGAACACCGGTTGCAACAGCATATAGACGAGGAGCGCGACCGTCATCACGTTGCTCGCGGTCTTCGCGTGCATGCCCGCGGTGTTGACCAGATACTTCTGCATGTACGTGGTGAACGTGTAGAAGATGAGCGAGCCGCCCGCCGTGAAGCCGACCACGGTCATGAACGCGCCCTTGTGCTGCATCAGCCCGGCGAGCGTGCCGGCTTCCTTGCGCTCGCGGATTTCGGCGGTCGTCGTTTCATTGAGCGATCGGCGCAGATACAGCGAAACGAGCGCCGCGCACGCGCCCACGAAAAACGGAATCCGCCAGCCCCACGCCTTCAGTTCTTCCGTCGACAGAAAAAGCTGGAGGATGACGAGCACGAGCAGCGCGGCGAGCTGCCCGCCGATCAGCGTGACGTACTGGAATGACGCAAAGAATCCGCGCCGGCCGCGCAGCGCCACTTCGCTCATATACGTGGCGCTCGTGCCATATTCGCCGCCCACCGACAAGCCCTGAAACAGCCGCGCGATCAAGAGCAGGAGCGGCGCCCATGCGCCGATGCTCGCGTAAGTCGGCAGAAAGGTGATGACGAGCGAGCCGCCGCACATCATGAGCACGGAGATCATCATCGCGTTTCGGCGGCCGTGCTTGTCGGCGATCCGGCCGAACAGCCAGCCGCCGATCGGACGCATCAGAAAGCCCGCCGCGAACACGCCCGCCGTGTTGAGCAGCTGCACGGTCGGATTGCTTCCGGGGAAGAACGCGGCCGAGAAGTACAGCGCAAGGAACGAATAGATATAGAAGTCGAACCATTCGACGAGATTGCCCGACGATGCGCCGACGATGGCGAAAACGCGTCGCCGGGTGTCCTCTGCGGTGTATTGGGGAAGATCGGTCATGTGTGCTGAACTCTTGTGTCTCTGTCGGATGGCAAGCCCGGCGCTCAAGTCCGGGACGGAACGCTCTTTCGGCGTTCGGGCGCAAGTTTAAACGACGCGTCGGCGCGTCGGCGCGCGAAACCGCGTGTCATGTGATCGGCGCGAAGCCCTTTCTCGCAGCTTGCAACGAGTGTATGCACGGCGGGCGGCGGACGAGCGGCCTTCTTCTCGCCCATGGCTAGGTGATTTCCCCAGTGAGAGACTTTATCGAGCATTTATCGATAAAGTCTCGGTTTCAGGCCGAATCGGATAACGGAAACGCGAGGTTTGCATGGACAAGCAGAAACCGGTCACGCTCGACGCCGCGCTCGCGTCGAAGTTCGCGCAAGTGGCGCTCGGCCATTTGACGCGCGAGTACCCGAACAAGCTCGATCACGTGCTGGCGAGCGATGCGGACGCGCAAAGCCCGCGCGCGCTGCATCCGATCTTCTACGGCAGCTTCGACTGGCATTCGTGCGTGCACGGCTACTGGCTGATTGCGTGCCTCTTCGATCGCTTTCCCGGCCTGGCCGAAGCCGGGCGCATTCGCGCGGTCATCGACGAGCATTTTACCGAGGCGAATGTCGCCGCCGAAGTCGCTTATCTGGAGCGCCCCGCGTCGCGTGGTTTCGAGCGGCCGTACGGCTGGGCGTGGCTGCTAGCGCTCGCGGGCCAGTTGCACGCGATGCAATCGACCGACGGCGCGCGCTGGGCACGCGCGCTGCAACCGCTCGCGGATGCGTTCGTCGATCGCTTCACGGAGTTCCTGCCTAAGTCGACGTATCCGCTGCGCGTGGGCACACATTTCAACATGGCGTTCGCGCTGACGCTCTCGCTCGGCTACGCGCGCGCCGTCGGCAATGCGTCGTTCGAACGGCTGCTCGTCGCAACCGCGAGGCGCTGGTTCGAGAACGACGCGGGGTGTCAGGCGTGGGAGCCTGCGGGCGACGAATTTCTGTCGCCTTCGCTGATGGAAGCCGTGCTCATGCGTCACGTCCTGCCCGACGCACGCTTCGCCGGCTGGCTCGATGCCTTCCTGCCGCGCCTCGCCGACCGGGAACCGGCGACGCTGTTCCTGCCCGCCACCGTCACGGACCGCAGCGACGGCAAGCTTGCGCATCTCGACGGCCTGAACCTGAGCCGCGCGTGGTGTCAGCGCACGATCGCGCGGGCGCTGCCGCCCGGCGATGCGCGCGTCGCCGTGCTGGAGGCGAGCGCCGCCGAGCACCTCGCGGCCGGCATCGAACATGTCGCGGGCGACTACATGGGCGAGCACTGGCTCGCGACCTTCGCGCTGCTCGCGCTCGAAGCGTGATGTGACCGTGACGCGTCAACGCGGCTGAAAGGCGATCACGCACATGCCGACGAGCGCGATCGCCGCGCCTGCCACGTCCCACGCGCTCGGCCGGATGCGCTCGACCGCCCATAGCCACGCAATCGCCACGCCGATATAGACGCCGCCATACGCCGCATAGACGCGTCCGGCGGCGGCATCGTGCAAGGTCAGCAGCCACGCGAAGAGCGCGAGCGACAGCGCGCCCGGCACGATCAGCCACGGCGAGCCGCCGCCTTTGAGCCATCGGTACGGGAAATAGCAGCCCGCGATTTCGGCTATGGCGGTCAGGACATACAGCAGGAAAGTTCTCATCGAAGGGCGAAGGCGCTGACTGGATTCGCATTATCGGCTGGGCTCGGACGTTGCGCCGTCGCCCTGCGCTGACGACAATGTCGCGTTTCCCTCCGACGCCCTTCTAAGCCACTTGACCGCTCCCGACGATTCCTCGCAACGCGCCGCCCTGCCCACGCACTGGCATCGCCGCGTGCTGACGCTCGCTTTCCCCATCGTCCTCGCGAATCTGACTCAGCCGATTCTCGGCGCGGTCGATACCGCCGTCGCCGGCCATCTCGACGGCCCGCAGTATCTCGGCGGCGTGGCGCTCGGCGGGCTCGTCTTCAGCTTCGTGTTCTGGGGCTTCGGCTTTCTGCGCATGGGCACGACCGGGCTCGTGGCGCAGGCGTTCGGCGCGCGCGATGCCGCCGCGCTGCGCGCACACGTGCTGCGCGCGCTGATGCTGGCGCTCGCGATCGGCGTGGCCGTGCTCGCGCTGCAAGCGCCGATCATCCGCTATGCGCTCGCCGCGCTCGGCGGCAGCGCGGCCGTGCAGCAGACGGCGAGCGCGTATTGCCACGCGCGCATCTGGGCCGCGCCGTTCGCGCTCGGCAACTACGCGGTGCTCGGCTATCTGCTCGGCTGCCAGCGCGTGCGGCTCGCGCTCGCGTCGCAGGTGTTCATCAACGCCGTGAACATCGTCGCGGTGCTGCTTTTCGTGTATCGCTTCGGCTGGAGCATCGCGGGCATCGGCGCGGCAACCGCCTTCGCCGATTTCTGCGGCTTCGCGTTCGGTCTCGCCATTCTCTGGCATCTGCGCGAGCGCGGCTTGCCGCCGCTCGCGCTCCGCAGCCTGATCGATGCACGCGCGATCAGGCGCCTCGTCGCCCTCAACCGCGATATTTTCGTGCGCACGCTGTGTCTGCTGGGCGCGTTCGGCTGGTTCGCGCACGTGGGCGCGCGTCAGGGCGACACGATTCTCGCCGCTAACGCGCTCCTGCTGAACTTTCAGACGTTCATGGCATTCGGACTCGACGGCTTCGCGCACGCCGCCGAAGCGCTGGTCGGCGCGGCCGCCGGTGCGCGCGACCGCCACGCGTTCCGTCAGGCCGTCAAGGTGACGATGCTGTGGTCCGCCATCGGCGCGGCGGGCTTTTCCGTCGTCTATTGGCTGGGCGGCGAATGGATCATCGGACGGCTGACGGATCAGGCCGCCGTGCGCGCGGCGGCGCTGCGCTTTCTGCCGTGGGCGGCGATTCTGCCGCTCGTGTCCGTCGCCGGCTTTCAGCTCGACGGCGTGTTCATCGGCGCGACCGGCACGCGCGAACTGATGCGCGCGATGCCCGCGTCAGCCGCCATCTTTCTGCTCGCGGCTTGGGCCTTCACGGGCGCGCTCGGCAATCACGGGTTATGGCTCGCGCTCGCCGTTTTCATGGTCGCGCGAGGCGTCACGCTGCTGGTTCAGCTGCCTTCGGTCGAGCGGGCGTCGTGCGCGGGCCATTCGCGGTGAAGCGTCATTCGGCTTTCGGATGCACCGCCGCGAGCCCATCGAGCAACGCCTTATGGAACGCCGCCGGCTCCTGCATCTGCGGCGCGTGCCCGGCGTCCGGAAACTCGACAAGCGTCGCGTTCGGAATCCGCTCCTTCGCCAGTTTCGCCAATTCGGGGTAGCGCCCGAGCGTCGCGCGAATGTCGGGCGGCGCGAGGTCCTTGCCGATGGCTGTCGTATCCTTGTCGCCGATCAGCAGCAGCGTCGGCGGCTTGATGCGGTCGAACTCGTAGACGACGGGCTGCGTATAAATCATGTCGTACAGCAGCGCCGAATTCCACGCGACGATATCCTTCCCCGGCCCGCGATACATGCCCGCGAGCATCTGCACCCACGGCTCGTAGTCGTCGCGCCACTGACCCGCGTAATACGTGTTCTTCTCGTAATTGCGAATGCCCTCGGCGCTCGTCTTGAGCTCGCGCGCATACCAGTCGTCGATGGAAATGGACGGCACACCCTTCGCCTTCCAGTCCTCCAGCCCGATCGGATTGACGAGCGCCAGTTGCTCGGTCTCCTGCGGATACATGAGCGCGTACCGAACCGCGATCATGCCGCCGGTCGAATGCGCGATCAGCGTCGCGCGATTCACGCCGAGCGCGCCGAGCAGCGCGTGCGTGTTGCGCGCCAGTTGCTGGAAACTGTACTGATACCGCTCGGGCTTCGTCGACTTGCAAAAGCCGATCTGATCCGGCGCAATCACGCGATAGCCCGCATCGGACAACGTCTCGATGGTCTGTTTCCACGTCGCCGCGCAGAAGTTCTTCCCGTGCAGCAGCACCGCCGTGCGCCCGTTGGGGTGCGCCGGATGCACGTCCATATACGCCATGCGCAGCACCTGCCGCTGCGACGTGAACGCGAAGCGCGCGACCGGATACGGATAGTCGAAGCCCTGCAACTCGGGACCGTAGGCGGGTTCATCGGCGGACGCGGGCGCTGCCGCGATCAACGACGCGCACGAGGCCAGAGTCAGCAGCAGGGATCGCGCGAAGACAGGCATCGATTTCATGGGCTGTTTTTATCGAGATGAATGGCCCGAGCGATTCTAGCGCGCGGCAAGCCCTTATACTGTGCCGCCCTCGCTGGCCGCGCATCGAATCGGGCGCGGCCGGGGGTGTTCGAAGCATCGCAATCAGTCGGGAATTTCAAAGCATGCAAGCAAGGTTCAAGGCACTCGTCGCCGCGCTTCTCGGCGCCGTGTGCATCAGCGCGGTCGCGAACGACTGCCCGCAGTTCAGCCCGTCCGGGCGCGAACCCGTCGTGACGAACGCGAAGATGCGAGCGTCCACGCAGGAAATCTGCTACTCGGACTTCGCGCTCCTGCACTCGGGCGTTACGCACGGGCCGCTGTGGTCGGCGGAACATCTCACGGCGCAGAGCGTCGATGATGCGAAGGACAACACGCGCACCAATCGCTTCTTCGTCGACAAGCGGCTGCCGCGCGGCGACAGCGCGCAACTCGACGACTACAAGCGCAGCGGCTACGACCGCGGCCACATGAGTCCGGCGGGTGATCGCGCGAGCAAGCAGGGCATGGCCGAGTCGTTCTCGCTCGCGAACATCGTGCCGCAGGACCCGTCGAACAACCGGCGCATCTGGTCGCGCATCGAGCAGGCGGTGCGCCGGCTCACGGAGGAATCGGGCGAGGCGTACGTCGTCACCGGGCCGCTCTTTTCGGGCCGGCAATTGCAGACGATCGGCGAATCGCGCGTGTTCGTGCCGACGCAGTTGTACAAGGTCGTGTATTTGCCGCAGCGGCAGATTGCGTTCGCGGTGGTCGTCGAGAACACGCCGACGGATACCTATACGATGAAGACCGTGCGCGAACTCGAAGCCATGAGCGGTCTCGCGTTTCCCGGCATTCCGGACGCGCTCAAAGACAAACGAATTGGAGGATTGAGAGGTGTTTAAGCCCTTTGCCAACGATACCGACGCCCTGAACATCGCGGGCGACGCCATCAACATCGTCAACGGCAAGACGCGCGTGACGATCAGCGGCGATCTGACCATCGCGCGGGACCAGGCCGGCCTCGCCGCCGCGAAGGCGCTGCACGACGCGCTCGGCGCAATCGTCGAGTCGCTCGCGAAGGACGCGCATCTGCCGGCAAAGCTGCCGGACGAGCCGCCCGCGCCCACCGGCACGGCCGACAATCCGTTCATCTGACGGCATCGCGGGTCTGGAGAGCGCAGCGTGACCGAATGCCACGTCCGCCCGAGTCCGCTCGGCCCGATTCTGTATCGCGCCGAGGACGCGTGTCTGACCGGCCTCTTTTTCGTCGGGCAGAAACACTTTCCCGCCGGGCTGCCGCCGCACGCGATTGACCACGACGACCGGCCCGCTCCGCGCGTGATCGAAGCCGCGCGCGATGAAATCGCCCAATATTTCGCCGGTGAGCGGCTGACGTTTTCAGTGCCGGTCAGGCTGCGCGGCACGCCGTTTCAGCAGCAGGTCTGGGACCTTTTGCGCCAGATTCCTTTCGGCGACGCGTGGACCTACGGCGATCTCGCGCGGCGGCTCGGCTTGCCGCCCGGGGCATCGCGGGCCGTGGGCGGCGCGAACGGGCGCAATCCGGTGGCGATCATCGTGCCGTGCCACCGCGTGATCGGCGGCGACGGCGAGTTGACGGGCTATGCAGGCGGCGTGGACCGGAAGCGATCGCTCCTGACGCTCGAAGGCGGCCGGGGACGGGAGCAACTCGCCCTCTTCTGAGGATCGCGACGACGAAAAAAAGCTCGCGGACTGTGCGGTCCGCGAGCTTTTTTTCATGGCGACGCCTCAGCGCGTTATTGCGTCAGCACGACTTCCACGCGACGGTTTTCGGCGCGGCCGACGCTCGTCGCGTTCGATGCAATGGGATGCGACTCGCCGTAAGCCTTCGTCGCGAAGTCCTGCGCTTGCAGGCCGTGGGTCTTCAGGTATTCCAGCACGGCGCGCGCGCGGCGCTGGGACAATGCGACGTTGTACGACGCCGATCCGATGGAATCCGTATAACCCTGCACCACGACCGAAGAGAACGTCACGCCACGACCTTCGGCGATGAGCTTGTCGAGAATGGCGCGGGCTTTCGGCGTGAGTTGCGCGCTGTCGAACGCGAAGTTGGTCTTCTCGTCGAGCGTGACCTTGCGCACCGGCGCGATGACCGGCGTGGCGGCGACCACAGGCTGCGGTTCGGCTTGCTGAACCGGCGTCTGCACAACCGGTGCTTGCTGCGGCATGCCGCACGTGAAGACGACTTCGCCCGCATTGCCCGGCGCATTCGTGCCTTCGACGTTCTGCAACACATTCACCGGCTGATTGCCGCACATTTTCTGCGCGGCTTGCATGCACGCACTGCCGTTCTGGAATACGCCGTAGCATTCGGAACGGAACGCCTTCTGCCCGCTCGATGTCTGGATTTCATTGATATTGAACGTCGGCCCGGAAGTTGTGGAGCAACCGGCGAGCACAGCGGCGGCAGCGAGAACGGCGGCAACGGTTTTTCTAAGCATCTTTAATTCGATTGGAGAAAGCGAGATCTGGATTCAGGCACGCCATGCAATACGACATGACGCCTGATTTTCCCGGCTTGAATGGAAGCGGGCGTTTTGAAGCGTTGCGATTTTAGCAACGCATTTTGGCTCTCCCGCAGGGATAAATCCCAATTTCTCGAACTTTTCCGAGCCGAGAATGAGGCGTTATTTCCCGGCTGCAGGAAGATCGCCGTCGGCCTGCTTCTGCAACCCCTGCACGCGCAATTGCAGCGTGTGGAGTTGCGCGCGCGCCGCCGCTTGCTCAGTGCGCAATCGGCGAATGGCGTCCTGCTCCGCTTGCTGATGGCTCGCCGCTTCGCTTTGCTGCGCCTGAGCGACATCGAGATCGGCCGGCAAGCGATTAGCTCGTTCCTGTTGCGCGGCGATCTGCCGCTGAAGGTAGGCGGTTTCAGCTTCGAGCTTGATGCGGCGTATCTCCGAATCGGCCAGCGTCACCGACGACTTCGCGAAATCCGAAAAGACCGATTCGGCGCGCGCCTCGTTCTGCGTCTTCAATACGCGCCAGATTTTATCGATTTGAAACAACGCCGCGTAATACGTCATTTGCTCGCGATAATATGGAGACTCGCGCCGAAACTGCCCTTCACGGTTTTCCGCAGGACGATGATCTTGCCGTCGCGGGTCAACACTTCGAGTTCCGCGACGTCGCCGTTTGCCAATGATGCATTCTCTGGCGTATCGGGCGGGCGGGCGGATTGCGCTTCGCCGGGCGCGCCGAAAACGCTTATCGATAGCGCGCAGAAGCACGCGATCAGCGCCAGTTTCAAAACAGCCACGCGTTTCATTGCAATATCCCCGGGCCATCGACAATGGGATTAACCCGAATTATGACGAGACGCCGCGATTAATGCGAGCCTGTTTCAAACGGACGTTATGCGAATTGCTGATGCCTTATCCGCGCCTCCGATAATTCCACCGTTTCGCGGCCAACCGGCGTTTGAAGCGGAGAAAATATGCGCGAGTCCGTAGGCGAAACAGGCATTGGCGAGAAAATGCCGCGATCGGCGGTGAAAGCAAACGGCGCGGCGGAAAGAATATGCGCGTCGGGCAACGGCTCGGCGGCTCGTGAAGGCGTAGCCGACGAAAGCAAATACGAAGTCAGACAGGCGGCGAGCGCGACGGCGCTCCAGATCGAGTGCGAACGGTTCATGGCTAGATAAAGAGAGGCTGGCGCAACGCGCCGGGAGGCGGAGCCGGAGAACGCGCGGCTCCACGACATCGAAGACCGTATTTGACCAGCGGCGACGTCCGCCGCCCATGAGAAGGTTCTCAAATCGCCGTTGTCCGCGACAAAGCGGCAATCTGAGCGCCACGGGCTCGGATTATGCAAGGCGGAAACGCCAGTGCACTTGTGAGGACCGCTTGCGACGGCAGCGCGGACGCTCGACGGAGCCGCCCGCTCAAAGCCCGCGCAGGAATGCGAGCGATTCAAACGGCGACATGTTGCCGGTAGTCAGCCATAATTCGCGTTCTTTACGAGCCTGTCCGCCAAGTAAAAACGAAAATTCCATGAGCCAAGACGACAATCTTCCCTCCGAATCTTCACCCGAGCGCGCCGCTAACGACGACAACGTCACCACGGGCGTCCCGGGCCTGGACGAAATACTCGGCGGCGGCTTTGTCGAAGGCGGGCTCTACATGATCGAAGGCATGGCGGGCGCGGGCAAGACGATCCTCTCGTCGCAAATCGGCTTTCATCGCGTCGCGCAGGGCGACAAGGTGCTGTACATCACGCTCATCGCGGAATCGCACGCCAAGTTGCTCTCGCATCTGCGCGCGCTGTCCTTCTACGACGCCAACGCCATTTCCGGCCGCATGCTCTTCGTGAGCGGCTACCACGAACTCATGCGCGAGGGCCTTTCCGGCTTTCTCGCGCTGATCGCTTCCACGATCAAGTCGAGCCGCCCGCGCTTCATGGTGATCGACGGCTTTCGCAGCGCGCGCGAGTTCAGCTCGACGGAGCTGGAACTCTCGCAGTTCATCCACGAGCTTTCGGCGTTCGTCAGCGCGGCGCGGTGCACGACGCTGATTCTCGCGCCGCTCTCGGGCAACGAGCCGCATCCGGAGCACACGCTGGTCGACGGACTGATCGAACTGAACCGCTTCAGCACCGGCATGCGCCGGGCGCGCGAGATCGAGGTGCATAAGCTGCGCGCCCGCGATCATCTGCTCGGCAAGCATTTTTTCAGCATCTCGAATGGCGGCGTCATCGCGTATCCGCGTCTCGAGGCATCGGCCGCGAACCAGCACGCGCCACGCCACTACGATTCGAAACTTTCGTTCAGCTTCCCCGAATTCGACCGCATGATGGGCGGCGGCGTGGCGCGCGGCTCGACCACGACGCTCGTCGGGCCGTCCGGCGTCGGCAAGACGCTGCTCGGGCTCAAGTTTTTGCAGGCGGGTGTGGAACGGGGCGAGCGGTGTGTCTATTTCGGCCTGTACGAATCGCCGGACCGGCTGCTCGCGAAGGCGCGGTCGGTGAATATCGATCTGACCGACGCGGCGAAGGACGGGCGCCTTGCGATCGAGTGGCACTCGGCGGTCGAACTGTCCATCGACGAACTTGCCGCGCAACTGCTCGGCGTCGTCGCGCGCACGAACGCGTCGCGGCTCGTGGTGGACGGCATCGATGGCTTTCTTCAGTCGGCGAACCGCGCGGAACGTTTCGGACTGTTCCTGAACGCGCTCACTTTGCGACTGCGCGATGTCGGCGTCACGACCATCGTCACGGAAGAACTGCCGCTCTACGGCGAATCCGCGCCGCCCACCACCATGCGCGCGTCCGCGATGACCGAGAACATCGTCCTCATGCGCTACGTCGAGGCGAATTCCGCGCTTTGCCGCATGGTGTCGGTCGTCAAGCAGCGCGAGAGCGCGCACGATTCCGGAATCCGCCGCCTGACGATCGATGCGCGCGGCCTGCATATCACGGAGAGCTTCATCGGGCCGACAGGCATCCTGTCCGGCCATGCGTCGCTCTCGCCTGCGCTGTCCGTGACCGATCCCGGCCCGCGCACATGAAAAAGATCCTGGTCGTCGACGACGAATTCGACATCCTGACCACCTGGCGGCTCGTGCTGGAGATGGAAGGCTACGAGGTGACGACGGCGTCGAACGGACGCATTGCGCTCGATGCCGCCAGGATGAACGCGCCGGACGTCATCATCACCGACTGGATGATGCCGCACATGGACGGCGTAGAGTTGATCCGCAGTCTCGCGGCAAGCGATACGCTCAACAAGGTGCCGGTCATTCTGATGAGCGCCGCCGCGAACGCGCCGGAACTCGATCATCCGGACGCGCGGTTTCGCAGAAAGCCGCTTTCCATCGACGATTTGCTCGCGCTGGTGGCGGATCTGGTGAGCCGCAGGTGAGCGGGCGGCGCGCTGGGCACGAAGCGTGCTCTATCGTCCGTTCCGGCGCTGCCGGTTGAATCGAAGCAGTAACGGGGCAATACCAACGCAAACCGCTTCAACGAGAATGGGAGGCACCATGGTGCAAGATCAAGTGGAAGGCACGGCTCAAAACGTGGTCGGCAAGGTGCAAGACGCGGTCGGCGCGCTGACGGGCGATTCGGGCACGCAGGTCGAGGGCAAGGCGCGTCAGGCGCTCGGCTCGCTGCAGCAGACGTACGGGCAGACGCTCGACAACGTTCGCAGTGCCGTCTCGGATCAGCCGATCAACGGCATTCTGATCGCTGCGGCCGTCGGATTCCTGCTGGGCGCGTTGTGGAATCGCGATTAGTAGTCTGAAGCGCGACGCGCTGCGTATCGCCGCAGCGCGCACGCGGTTTGAGCGACAAAGCCGGCGCCTCGCGCGCCGGCTTTGTCGTTTTTGGCAGTCTTATGCTCTACGCGGCGAGCACATTCGACAACGTGCCGATCCCCGCGATGGACACATCGACGCGCGCGCCGTCCCTGATCGACCCGACGCCGATGGATGTTCCGCACGCGATCACGTCGCCGGGCGCGAGCGACATGTCGTGTGAAATCAGGCTGACCTGCTCGGCGGGCGAGAAAATCATGTCGTCGAGCGGGTAGTTCTGGCGCTCGACGCCTTCCACCGTGGTCACGACATTCGCGCTGCGCCAGTCGAAACCGCTGACGATTCCCGGCCCGAGGCACGTGAATGTGTCGAAACCTTTCGAGCGGCACCACTGCGCGAAGTTGGGATCTTCCTGAAGCAGTTCGATCGCGGTGACGTCGTTCACGCAGGTAAAACCGAAAATCGCATCCTCGGCTTCTTCCACCGACGCGCACGATACCGCTTTGCCGATCACGATGCCCAGTTCGCCCTCGTAGGCAATCTTGCCGTGATAATTCTTCGGCCGGCGGATCGATTCGTTCGGCCCGATCACCGACATCGGCGGCTTGATGAGGAAAAGCGGATGCTGCGGCGGCGCCTTGTCGAGCTTCTGCGACAGCGCGTAGTAGTTGTTCCACAGCGCGATGACCTTGCTCGGCTCGCACGGCGCGAGCAGCGTGAGGTCGTCGACGGGAAAGGAGATGTCAGTCGGGCGCGGCTGGTCGAACAGCGCGCCGTCGTGCTGCACGACGCGGCCCGAGCGCTCGTCGAGCGTGCCGAAGCCGATATGCCCGTCGGCATCGCGGAAACGTATCCAGGTGGTCACGGGAGTCCTTTGTTGTGGGCGCGAGCCGCAGCCCGCGCCGTATCCTCGGATCAGATCAGGCCCGCGCCGCGCGCCCATTTGTATTTCGCGCCGAGCACCGCGACGGGCAACTCGGTCGAATACGCGTAGGCCGGCACGCCGTGTTCGTACAGATACTCGGCGGCTTCCTCCACCTGCACATCGCCGGCGAGCGACGCAACAATCGGCTTTTCGATGCCGCGCGCCTTCATCTCCTCCTTCACTTCGATCACGAGTTTGGCGAAGACCATCGGCGGCGTGATGATCGTGTGCCAGTAGCCGAGAATGATCGAATGGATACGGTCGTCTTCGAGCCCGAGCTTAATCGTGTTCTTGTACGTCGTCGGCGGCTCGCCGCCCGTGATATCGACCGGATTGCCCGCTGCGCCGAACGGCGGAATGAACTTGCGGAACGCGGCGTCGAGATCGTCGGGCATGGTCATGAGCGACAGGCCGTTGTCCACGCAGGCGTCCGAGAGCAGCACGCCCGAGCCGCCCGCGCCGGTGATGATGACCGTGTTCTCGCCCTTCGGCGTCGGCAGCTTCGGAATGCCGCGCGCGAATTCGAGCAGATCGCGCAGCGACCGCGCGCGGATCACGCCGCATTGCGCGAACACGTCCTCGTAGATTTTGTCGTTGCCCGCGAGCGCGCCCGTGTGCGAACTCGCCGCCCGCGCGCCCAAGCTCGTCCTGCCCGCCTTCAGCACGACGACCGGCTTTTTCTTCGACACACGCCGCGCGGCTTCCGCGAAGGAACGCCCGTCCTTCAAATCTTCGCAGTGCTGCGCGATGATTTCCGTGTTGTCGTCCTGCTCGAAGAACGTGAGCAGATCGTCCTCGTCGATATCGCTCTTGTTGCCGAGGCCGACGATGGCGGACACGCCCATCTTCGCCGAGCGCGAAAAGCCGATGATCGCCATGCCGATGCCGCCCGATTGCGACGAGAGCGCGGCCTTGCCCTTCACGTCATACGGCGTGCAGAACGTTGCGCACAGGTTCTTCGGCGTGTAGTAGAAGCCGTAGATGTTCGGGCCCATCATGCGGATATCGTACTGACGCGCGATCCGCACCAATTCTTCCTGCCCGGCCTGATTGCCCGTTTCGGCGAAGCCGGACGGAATCAGCACCGCGCCGGGAATCTGCTTCTCGCCCACTTCGACGAGCGCCTGCGCGACGAACTTCGCGGGAATCGCGAACACGGCCACGTCGATCACGCCGGGCACGTCTTTCACGCTCTTGTACGCCTTGCGGCCCATGATTTCGTCGGCTTTCGGGTGAATCGGATAGATCTCGCCCTGATAGCCGCCGTTGATCAGGTTCTTCATGACCGAATTGCCGATCTTGCCGTCCTCGTTCGACGCGCCGATCACCGCGACCGCATCCGGTTTCATGATGCGGTTCATCTGCTTGACGATCTGCTCCTGCGTCGGGCGATAACGCGGCTCGGCCGGCTCGAAGTCCATCACAATGCGCACGTCCGCCGCCACCGCACCGTTCGGGCTCGCGAAGACAGGGTTCAGGTCCATTTCGGAGATTTGCGGGAAGTCGTCGACGAGGCGCGACACGCGCTCGACGAGCGTCACGAGCGCCTCGCGATTCACGGCCTCCGAACCGCGCACGCCGCGCAGGACATCGGCGGCCTGAATGCCGTCGAGCATCGACGCGGCCTCTTCGCGCGTAACAGGAGCCAAGCGGAACGTCACGTCCTTCAGCACTTCGACGAGCACGCCGCCGAGCCCGAACGCGATCAGCTTGCCGAACGACGGGTCCGTGACCGCGCCGATGATGACTTCCTGTCCCGCGCCGACCATCTGCTGAACCTGCACGCCGACGATGGTCGCGTTCGCGTCGTACTTCTTCGCGTTCTCGATGATGGTCGCGAAGCCCGCCTTCACGTCCGCTTCGTTCTTCACGCCGACGAGCACGCCGCCCGCCTCCGTCTTGTGCAGAATCTCCGGCGAGACGATCTTCAGCACCACCGGAAAGCCGATGAAGGACGCGAGCTTGGCGGCATCGTCCGCGCTCGTCGCAACGCCTTCCTGCGGCACCGCGATGCCGTAGGCGTCGCAGACGAGCTTGCCTTCCGGCGCGGTCAGCGACGTACGGCCTTCGGCCTTCACGCGCTCGAAGATTTCCGCGACGCGGCGCTTGGCGTCGGCCGCATGCAACGGCACGACGTTCGATGCCGGCGTGGAAGATTGGACTGTTTCGCTGCGTTCCTGGACGACCGTGCTGTTCATGTTGGCGTGTCTCCGTTTATTAGAGGACGTGTCTCGTCCGCGCGCCGCCCATGACGGACAGCGCGCGATATTCGCATCGGGAGTGAAGGTTCAGATCGCGCCGAGGCTCTTCAGCGTGGCGATCTGGTCAGGCGTGTAGCCGAGCTCGGCCATGACTTCATCGGTATGCTCACCGAGCAGCGGCGAGCGCACGACGTCCGTCGGGCTGTCCGAGAGCTTGATCGGGTTGCCGACCGTCAGGTATTTGCCGCGCACCGGATGGTCCACTTCCACGACCGTGCCGGTCTTTCTCAGCGACGGTTCTTCGGCGATTTCTTTCATCGAGAGAATCGGGCCGCAGGGAATGTCGTGCTTGTTCAGGATCTCCATCGCCTGGAACTTGGTTTTCGACATGGTCCAGCGCTCGATTTCCGCGAAGATTTCTTTGAGACGCGGCAGGCGGGCATTCGGCGTCTTGTAGTCCGGATGCTCGATCCACTCTTCCTTGCCGATCACCTTGCAGATCTCGCCCCACACCGGCGCCTGCGTAATGAAGTAGATGTACGCGTTCGGATCGGTTTCCCAGCCCTTGCACTTCAGGATCCAGCCCGGCTGGCCGCCGCCCGACGCGTTGCCCGCGCGCGGCACCGCGTCGCCGAACGTGCCGTTCGGATACTGCGGGTACTCCTTCATGACGCCGGTGCGCTCGAGGCGCTGCTGGTCGCGCAATTTCACGCGGCACAGATTGAGCACGCCGTCTTGCATGGCGGCGAGCACTTTCTGCCCCCGCCCCGTGCGGTTGCGCTGATAGAGCGCCGTCACGATGCCGAGCGCCAGATGCAGCCCCGTGCCCGAATCGCCGATCTGCGCGCCGGTGACGGTCGGCGGGCCGTCGTCGAAACCCGTGGTCGATGCCGCGCCGCCCGCGCATTGCGCGACGTTCTCGTAGACCTTGCAGTCTTCGTACGGCCCCGGCCCGAAGCCCTTGACGGACGCCACGATCATCGCGGGATTCAGTTCCTGAATGCGCTCCCACGTGAAGCCCATGCGGTCGAGCGCGCCCGGCGCGAAGTTCTCGACCAGCACGTCGCACTTCTTGACGAGCGTTTCGAGCACCTTCTTGCCCTCGGGATTCTTCGTGTCGATGGTGATAGACCGCTTGTTGTGGTTCAGCATCGTGAAGTAGAGGCTGTCGGCATCGGGGATATCGCGCAGTTGTTCCCGCGTGATGTCGCCCGCGCCGGCGCGCTCCACCTTGATGACGTCCGCGCCGAACCACGCCAGCAGCTGCGTGCAGGTCGGACCCGATTGAACGTGCGTGAAATCGAGGATGCGTACGCCATCCAGTGCCTTGCCCGAGGAATTCATGGCTGTCTCCCTGTGTCTTCGATCGCGTTCTTTATTTGTACATCGTCTGGGCCATCGTGCCAGGCGCGTATACCGTAGGATCGACCCAGATATTGATGACCGCGCTCTTGCCGGTCTTCGCGATCGACTCGCGCGCCCGCTGCAACGCGCCCGCGATCTTCGACGCTTCGTACACTTCCTCGCCGTAGCCGCCGAGCATTTCGGCGAAGCGGCCGTACGGGACGTCCGAGAGCAGATTGCCGACGTTGCCGCGCTCCTCGCCGTATTTCGCGAGCTGGCCGTAGCGAATCTGGTTCATCGCCGAGTTGTTGCCGATCACCGCGATGTACGGCACGCCGAAGCGGTTGGCCGTTTCCATGTCGAACGAGGTCATGGAGAACGCGCCGTCGCCGTAGTAGCAGAGCACCTCCTTCTCCGGATTGGCGAGGCCTGCCGCGATGGCGAAGCCCGTGCCGACGCCGAGCGAGCCGAGCGCGCCGGGGTCCATCCACTGGCCGGGGCGGCGCGGACGCACGGCTTGCGCCGAGATCGTCACGACGTCGCCGCCATCGCCGATATAAATGGTGTCGTCGGAGAGAAACTGGTTGATCTCGTGCGCGACGCGATACGGATGGATCGGGCTCGCATCGGACGTGAAGAGCGGCATGAGCTTCGCGGTCGCGGTTTCTTCCGCCGCCGCGAGTTCGCGCATCCACGCCTGGCGCGACTGGCGCTTGTCGTTCTTCAGCCGCCCGCTCGCGGCTTGCAGCACTGCGCCGAGAATCGCGCCCGGATCGCCGACGAGCCCGAGGTCGATATCGCGATTCTTGCCGACGGTCCGGTAGTCCATGTCGATCTGCACCAGCTTCAGTTCCTTGCTGATGCGCTTGCCGTAGCCCATGCGGAAATCGAACGGCGTGCCGACGATCACGATCAGATCCGCCTTCGCGAAAGCCTGCGAGCGCGTGCGGTCGAAGTGATGCGGATCGCCCGGCGGCAAGAGGCCGCGGCTCGCGCCGTTGAAGTAGCCGGGAATGTCGAGGCCGCGCAGCAGCGCGATCGCTTCTTCGTGGCCGCGCGCCGTCCACACTTGCTGGCCGTACAGAATCGCCGGGCGCTCGGAGTTCACGAGCAGATCGGCGAGCTTCTCGATGTCCTTCGGATCGCCGACCGATTTCGTCGATGCGCGATAGCGTCCGGGCTGCGGAATTACGGCCTTGCTGACGTCGATTTCACGGTCCAGCACGTCGCGCGGAATTTCCAGATACGCCGGGCCGGGCGCGCCGTTGAAGGCTTCGCGGGCAGCCATCGAGACCATGTCGGCGACGCGCTCGGTGCTCGGCACGGTCGCCGCGAACTTGGTGATGGGCGACATCATGTCGACGTGCGGAAGGTCTTGCAACGAGCCCATCTTGTGCTGCGTGAGCGCGCCCTGCCCGCCGATGTGGATGATCGGGCTTTCCGAGCGGAACGCCGTGGCGACGCCCGTGACCGCGTTCGTGCAGCCGGGGCCGGCCGTCGTCACCACGCAGCCGAGCTTGCCGGTCTGACGCGCGTAGCCGTCGGCGGCGTGGGCGGCGACCTGCTCGTGGCGCACGTCGATGATGCGGATGCCTTCATCGACGCAGCCGTCGTAGATATCGATGATATGACCGCCGCACAGCGTGAAGATGGTATCGACGCCTTCGTTCTTGAGCGCTCGCGCGACGAGATGGCCGCCCGAGACGACGCCCGCGCCGCGCGTCTTTTGCTTGAGCGTGTCATCGGCGGTGGTGGTGGCTGGAGCGACTTCCGGACGGCTGCTGACGACTTCGGACATGTGTTGTCTCCTCCTCGAATGGGGTGATGTTCTTCGCTTAGGACGCCGCGCTGCTGTCCCGTTGCTGTGATATACAATATTCCACACACAGTATTAGTCAACGATGTTGTGATTGGAATAAACCCTGTGATGCGATGCACGAACGGCTCTCCAAGCCGTCCGACCTCGCTTGCACGCTGAAACATGTTGCGACGCAAAACAGCGCAGCGCTATCGTCGACGCCTTGATATGTGATATATCTAATATCAGCGCGGACCGCTCTATTCGTCACGCGCATCCACGACAACGTCCGGAGCGCTCGGGCTGTCCGCACGCGCCGGACGCAACAGGAGACGCAATGAACATTCACGAATACCAAGCGAAGGCGCTGCTGCGAAAGTACGGCGTCGCGGTGCCGCAAGGCCGCGTCGCTTTCACGGCGCAGGAGGCCGCCGATGCCGCCAGCGCGCTGGGCGGCCCGGTCTGGGTCGTCAAGTCGCAGATTCATGCGGGGGGACGCGGCGCGGGCCGGTTTGCCAACGATCCCGACGGCAAAGGCGGCGTGCGCGTGGTGAAGTCGGTGGAGGACGTGCGCGACAACGCGCAGAAGATGCTGTCGTCCGTGCTCGTCACGAAGCAGACCGGACCGGCCGGCAAGGAAGTAAAGCGCCTCTATATCGAGGAAGGCTGCGACATCGCGCGCGAACTGTATCTCGGCATGCTGGTCGACCGGGCGACGTCGCGCATCACGATCATGGCGTCGACGGAAGGCGGAATAGAAATCGAGGAAGTCGCGCATCGCACGCCCGAGAAGATTCTCAAGGTCGCGATCGATCCCGCGACCGGCCTTCAGCCCTTTCACACGCGGCAGGTCGCGTTCGGGCTCGGGCTCACCGGCAATCAGGTGAAAGCGGCGTCGAAGTTCATCGCCGCGCTGTATCAGGCGTTCGTCGATCTGGACGCGTCCGTGGTCGAGGTCAATCCGCTCGTGGTAACCGGTTCCGGCGACGTCATGGCGCTCGACGCGAAGCTCAATTTCGACGACAACGCGCTGTATCGCCATCCGGACGTCGAAGCCCTGCGCGACGAAGACGAAGAAGACCCCGCCGAAATCGAGGCCGCGAAGCACGGCCTCAACTACGTGAAGCTCGACGGCAGCATCGGCTGCATGGTGAACGGCGCGGGCCTTGCGATGGCCACCATGGACATCATCAAACTTTATGGCGGCGAGCCGGCGAACTTTCTGGACGTGGGCGGCGGCGCGACGCAGGAACGCGTCGCGACCGCATTCAAGCTGATTCTGCGCGATACAAAGGTGCAAGGCATTCTCGTCAACATCTTCGGCGGCATCATGCGCTGCGATGTGATTGCGCAAGGCGTCGTCGCGGCGGCGCGCGAAGTCGACCTGCGCGTGCCGCTCGTCGTCCGTCTGGCCGGCACCAATGTCGATGCGGGCCGCGAAATTCTGCGCACGTCCGGTCTCACCATCATCTCCGCCGAAAACCTCGCCGATGCCGCCGACAAGATCGTCAGCGCCGTCCACCATTGAGAGGAAGTCTCATGAGCGTCTTGATCGACAAGAACACGAAGGTGATCTGCCAGGGCTTCACCGGCGCGCAAGGCACCTTTCACTCCGAGCAGGCGATTGCATACGGCACGCGAATGGTCGGCGGCGTCACGCCCGGCAAGGGCGGCACGACGCATCTCGACCTGCCGGTCTTCGACACGGTGGCCGATGCGGTCGGGAAAACCGGCGCCGACGCGTCCGTGATCTACGTGCCGCCGCCCTTTGCCGCCGATGCGATCCTCGAAGCCATCGACTCCGACGTGCCGCTGATCGTCTGCATCACGGAAGGCATTCCGGTGCTCGACATGCTGCGCGTGAAGCGCGCGCTCGCCGGTTCCGCGAGCCGGCTCGTCGGGCCGAACTGTCCGGGCGTCATCACGCCGGGCGCGTGCAAAATCGGCATCATGCCGGGACACATTCATCAGCCGGGAAAGATCGGCGTGGTGTCGCGCTCGGGCACGCTGACCTACGAGGCCGTCGCGCAGACGACCGCGGCCGGGCTCGGCCAGACGACGTGCATCGGCATTGGCGGCGATCCGGTGAACGGGACGAACTTTATCGACTGCCTGTCGCTTTTCCTCGCCGACGACGCCACCGAAGGCATCATCATGATCGGCGAGATCGGCGGATCGGCGGAGGAAGAAGCGGCGCAGTTCCTGAAGGACGCGAAGACGAAAAAGCCGGTGGTTGGCTTCATCGCCGGGACGACCGCGCCGCCGGGACGCCGCATGGGCCACGCGGGCGCGATCATCTCGGGCGGCTCGGGCACGGCAAGCGCGAAGATCGACGCGATGAAATCGGCGGGCATCCACGTCGCCGATTCGCCGGCGGCGCTCGGCGAAACGATGCTGCGGGCGATGCGCTAGCGCGTCTATCGGGCGCATGAAAAAAAGGCCGCGCGGCGATGCCGTGCGGCCTTCTGCTTTACTGCTCACGCTGCTCGGAACTCAATCCAGAAAATCGCAGTTCGCCTCGACGAACGCCGCAAGATCCAGCGAATGCTGCCTCACGAGCCGCTCGACGAGCTCGGTGTCGCGCTTCTCCAGCGCCTCGATGATGCGCATGTGATCGACGATCGAGCGCGACGCGCGGTCGCTCTGCGAGATCGTCATCTTCCGGATCGCGCGCACGTGCACGAAGATGTTCTTGATCGTGTCGAAGATGATCTGCGACTTCGACAGCCGCACGATGGCCTGATGGAACGCGATATTCGCTTCCGAATACTCGTCGATATGCTCGGCCGGCGTGCTGTCGCGGAAATTGTCGAACATGTGGCGAAGCTGGGCGATTTCCTCGTCCGTCGCGCGCTGCGTGGCAAGGCGCGCCGCCATGCTTTCGAGGGCGGCCCACATGTGAATCATCTCGACGATCTCGCGCTTGGTCTTGCGCAGGATATACACCCCGCGGCGCGGCACCGTGCGCAGGAAGCCTTCCTGCTCCAGAAGCGTCATGGCTTCGCGGATAGGCGTTCGCGAGACGCCCAACGCTTCCGTCAGCTCTTTCTCGTCCAGACGGATTTCTTCCCGCGAACGGTAGATGTCCGCCTCCGCGATGGCCTGCCGCAGTTTCGCGTACGCCTGATCGCGCAGCGAGACCGTGGCGTTGATCGGCTCCAGCGAAAGCGTCAGCCCGTTCGGGCGAACTTCCGGCCTGTCTACGGATTGAGTATCAGATGGCATTGATGGCTTGGTTTCCCATTTGCGGCCGGTTCGCGACGACGCGCTTGCCCGAACCGCCGTTCTGGTCGTCCGCCGCGAGTCCGGCAAAGCGACCGTGTTCCTGTGCGCGCTGCAGCATGTCCTGCGGCACCGCCGACGCAATCATAAACGTAACGCCCACACCCGCAGCAACCAGCGCGATTCCAACGACAACCAACAAGGCGATGCTCATTTCAGGCTCCGGTTCAAATCACTAAAGAGCCTCTAGTATATGTTGCGTCGCAGCAGGACGCAACATATTTTGCATCTTGTATATCAGAAACAACGCTCGCCGCTTTGATTCCAGTCTAGGCCGCTTTTTGCGTTTGCGGCGGCGCTGGCGCCCGGGCGGTGCCCTGATTCACCGCTTCGCGCAGCTTGATCAATGCGAGGACAGCATCGATCATCGGCGTTTCAACGTGCACCAGGCGGCCGATTTCCTGCACGACCGTGATGAGCGGGTCGATTTCCATCGGCCGGCCGGCTTCGCAGTCCATCAGCATTGACGTTTTGTGCGCGCCGACGGCCCCTGCGCCGTTGATGCGCCGCTCCACGTCGACCCGGAAGTTGACGCCGATCTTGTCGCCGATCGCCTTCGCTTCGAGCATCATCGCCTTCGACAGCGCGCGGGTGCCGGGGTCGCTCGTGAGGACATCGAGCGTCGCGTGCGTGAGCGCGCTGATCGGGTTGAAGCAAAGGTTGCCCCAGAGCTTCAGCCAGATTTCGTCGCGGATGTTGTCGCGCATCGGCGCTTCCATGTCGGCGGCTGCCATGATGTCGTGCAGTGCCTGAAGGCGCGGCGTGATCTCCCCGCTCGGCTCGCCAATCGGAAACTTCTTGCCGTAGTGATGCTCGATGACGCCCGGCTCCACGATTTCCGCCGCCGGCAGCAGCACGCAGCCGATGGCCCGCTCCGGCCCGAACACGCTCCATTGCCTGCCGCCCGGATCGATGCTTTGCAGCGTCGTGCCGGCAAGCGCGCCGCCGTGCTGATAAAAGTACCAGTAAGGCAAGCCGTTGACCGCGGTGACGATGGCCGTGTCCGGACCGAGCAGCGGCGGCATCAGGTCGACCACGCCGGGCACCGAATGCGCCTTCAACGCAATGATCACGTAGTCCTGCGGCCCGAGCTCGGCGGGATTGTTCGTGCAGCGCACTTTGACCGTGTGCTCTTCCCCGTCGATTCTGAGCCGCACGCCGTTCGCCTGCATCGCCGCGAGGTGCGGCCCGCGCGCCACGAAGCTGACGTCCGCTCCGGCCCGGGCGAATTGCGCGCCCATGTAACCGCCGATAGCTCCGGCGCCATACACGCAGATCTTCATGCTCGTCTCCTAGAGTCGTAGTCTTGCATGCTTCTGATATACAAGATACTACATTCCATGTTCACGCGGGACAAGGCGATTCGTGCTGCGGCAGACGAGCAAAAACCCGCATGCGGCGGCGGCCTTGCGGTGTCGTCGGGATGAATGGACGCGTCGCTCAGGCCTCGATGGCCTGTGACGTGTTGAGAGTATGCGTCGAGGTTGCGATGAAGTGCGACCAGACATGCGCCGCGCTCTCGCGCAGCGCGCGGCCACGGCGGCGCACGATCATCACCGCGCGCGCGGTGTCGGGCGCAAGGGGAATGAAGCGCGTGCGGGCGCTATCGCAAGACAGACGAGCGTGCATCGGCAATACGCCGACGCCGAGACCGGCCTGCGCCATGCGGGCCACCGCCATCGGCTGCGTCAGCCGCTGCCGCACTGCGCCCGCCACCGCGTGACGCGCGAGCGCGGCTTCGACGGCGGCGAGGCTGCCGGTGTCGTCGTCGAGCAGAAGGAGCGGCATGCCGCGCAACTGAGTCCACTCCAGACGCGCGGCATCCGCCAGCCGATGCGACGCGCCGACCACCGCTGCGAAACCATCGGCGAATAGCGGTTCGAAGGCGAGTTCGTCGAGATTGTCCGGCGCAATGACGACGCCGATTTCCGCCTCGCCGGAGCGCACGAGCTGGAGCACGGCGCTCTGCGGCCGGTCCATCACGGTTATCGTCACATCCGGCAGCCGCTCCTTGCACGACGCGAGTAGCGCAGGAAGCACGCTCGCCGTGAGGCCGCAACTGCTCGCCACGTGGACCATGCCCTGCCCGGCTCGACTGTCGGCGCGCGGCCGCAGCGTCGCTTCCAGTTCCTCGACGAGCGGAGCGATGCGCGCCAGCAGATTGCGTCCGGTGTCGGTGAGCGTGACCTGGCGCGTGGTCCGGTCGAAAAGCCGCAGCGCGATTTCGTCTTCGAGTTCTCGAATGCTGCGGCTCACCGCCGATTGCGTGATGCCGAATTCGTCGCCGGCGCGGGTGAAGCTGCGGTATCGCGCGAGCGTCACGAAAAGCCGCAACTGATGCAGCGACACCGAAGGCGCATGAGCGGGAGCGGCCGGGCGTTCGCGCATGCGCTGCGTTCCTCTGCGTTCGTTATTGAACCGACGTCTTGCCCGGCGCTTCGGGCCAGCCCGCCTGAAACGACGCGTTGATCGACGAATCGCCCGAAGTGGCGGCGACCGTGTTCTCGATCCAGCGCTTTCTCATTGGCGCCAGCACGAACTTGGCGCACAAACCGGCGGCAATCGACGTCGTCGCGGCCGTGATGAACACCGCATTCCACGATCCGATCGACGCGAGCACCGACGCGAGCGGCACCAGCATCGAGGCCGTGCCCTTCGCCGTGTACAGCGTGCCCGCGTTGGCGGCGGCGTACTTGCTGCCGAAGGTGTCGGCGCACGTGGCAGGAAAGATCGAGAAGATCTCGCCCCAGCAGAGGAACGTCATCGCGGCGAACAGCATGAAGAGATACGGATGATGTCCGAACTGCATCAGCCCGAGCAGCGCCACGCCCTCGCCCAGAAAGATGATGAACATCGTGTTCTCGCGGCCGATCTTGTCCGAGATGAAGCCGCACAGCGGCCGCGTGAAGCCGTTGCAGAGGTTGTCGATGGAAAGCGTCATGGCGAGCAGCGGCAGCGTGATGCCGAACAGGTTCACCGGCATCTTGGCGAAGCCGTATTCCTTCGCGATGGGCCCGAACTGCGCGGTGGCGATCACGCCGCCCGCCGCGACGAACACGAACATCAGGTAGAGCACCCAGAAGAGCGGCGAGCGCACCATCTGGCCGGTCGTGTAGTCGATCTTGGTGGATACGATCCGCTTGGCCGGCGCCACGTGCACCGGGGGCTTCGGACGCACGAGCATCAGCGCGAGCAGGAAGATGCACACACCCTGGAAGATGCCGAAGAACATGAACGCGTGCTCGTAGCCCGAGGACTGGATCATGTTGGAGATCGGAATGACCGTGACCGCCGCGCCGGCGCCGAAGCCCGCCGCCGTCAGGCCCGCCGCGAGACCGCGCTTGTCCGGGAACCATTTGAGCGCCGTGCCGACGCAGGTGCCGTACACGCATCCCGCGCCGATGCCCGCGACGACCGCCGCGATATAGAGATGGACGAGGCTCGTCGCGTGCGCGTCGATGACCCAACCGATGGCCGCGCACACCGATCCGCCGATCACGACCGGACGCGGCCCGAACTTGTCGACCAGCCAGCCTTCGACCGGCACGAGCCAGGTTTCCGTGACGATGAAGATGGTGAACGCCGTCTGGATGGCCGCTTGACCCCAATGGTGCTTCGCATCCATCGGTACGACGAAAAGGGTCCATGCGTACTGAAGGTTGGCGACGAGGCCCATGCATAGAATGCCGATCGCCAGCTGGATCCAACGGTTGTGATGACGCCCGTGCGACTGCCCGGACACCACCGTGTCTGCGCTTGCCATGTCTGTCTCCGATATCTGTCTCTGCGCTCGTGCGGCGCTTGATGTACAGCGAGATCACCGGCGCGGGGCCGGCGGGCGTTGCGGTCGGTCAGGGAAGGTGCTCCGGCCAGGCGGCGCGGGCGTGGCGTCGCGTGTCCAGAAGGGCGATGGGTTCGCGCTTGGGGCCAACATCCGCGTCAGGCGATCGAAGAATCATTTCGAGCGATTCCCAAGAAGTCCGGATGGTCGATGCAGCCCTGTCGGGCTCGATGCTGCGTGCTCCCCGGCGCTCGCTTGCGTCGGCTGAAAGTTGGCTTACAACTGCGGGGCACGTGAAAGCATCGTGGGGGACAAAAATGATTAAGGAAAGTTAAAAAAAATTATTGTATAAGTTAGCTATCGTGAATGGATGAGGGCCTGCCGTGCTGCGAAATGCCACTCTGCGCCAACTCAAAATCTTCGAAACGGTCGCGCGACGCCTGAGTTTTTCGCGGGCGGCGGAAGAGCTCTATCTCACGCAGCCGGCCGTCTCCACGCAGGTCAAGCAACTCGAAGAGCACGCCGGCTTGCCTCTTTTCGAACAGCTCGGCAAGAAAATCTATCTCACTCCGGCGGGGAACGAAATGCTCCATTACAGCAGGGCGATCCTCGAGCAATTCCGCGAAGCCGACGACGCGATGGCCCGTCTCAAGGGTATTTCCGGAGGCACGCTCAACGTCGCCGTGATTAGCGCGGGCGATTACTTCTTTCCTCGCCTTCTGGCCGAATTCACCAAACGTAATACGGATGTCCGGCTCAATCTCGCCGTGCATAACCGCGAGGAACTGCTGCATCAACTGTCCGACAATTTGACGGATCTTGCGGTCATGGTGCGCCCGCCGCGCGATATGGATACGGTCAATGTGTCGTTTGCGCCGCATCCTTACGTGATTGTCGCGCCGCCGGACCATCCGCTTGTCGGACAAAGCGATATCCCGCTGGAGTCGCTCGCCGATGAACCTTTCATCGTGCGCGAGCGTGGCTCCGATACGTGGAATTCAATGGAAGAAGGCTTCGCCGGCAGGCTCACGAACTTGAATGTCGCGATGGAGATCACGAGCACTGAAACCATCAAGCAGGCCGTGATCGCCGGAATGGGTCTGAGTTTCTTATCCGCGCATACGATCAGCATGGAATTGCAGGTCGGCAAACTAGCCGTGCTGGATATAGAAGGCTTTCCCGTGATGCTCAACTGGTTTGTCGTGCATCGCAACAACAAGCGCTTGCCGCCGGTGGCGCTCGCGTTCAAGCAGTTTCTAATTGAGGAAGGCGCCGCGCAGATCGAAGCGATCACGCATATCGTCGCAAAGACGGGTAAGCCCGATTCATAAATCAAACCGAATGGTTAGCCGAAGAAACTTTGACTGTCCTGTATGAATGGCTTTTTCTATCCTGCGTGTATGCCCTGCGGCCACTATGGAGACGATCATGAGCCACGCCATGCACAGCGACGACCGCGAAGTTCTGGCGCAAGTCTGCGCGTTCAATACCGCTTTCGAAGAACTCGACCTGATGTTCCGCTGGGACGCGGACACGTATCGCTCGCTGGCATCGGCAGACAGCGACTACGGCAAGATCGCGCAGTACATCGGGACGCAGTGTCCGCATTTGCTCAAGGCATATAGCGCGGAGTTTCTCTGCCAGGCGATCGTCGAGCGCAAGAACTCGACGATCGAGGCATGCCGTCAAAACACGGTTCAATACGAGGACAGCACACAGCGCGCTCGGCTTTGGCGGGCGCGCGACAAGGAAGGCGTGCAGGCGCGCGTTTAAGTCTTCTTTCGGCGATGCAACCAGGGCGGCTTCGGCCGCCTTTCGCGCTTTGTTCGAGAACCACCGCGCGTATTCGACGCGCGGCGCTCAGCGGTCGCTCAGGGCGTCAGCGACACCCACACTGCCTTTGGCTCCGTGAAGTTCTCGATGGCCACGTCGCCATGCTCGCGGCCAAAGCCCGAATCGCCCGAACCGCCCCACGGCAGCCGCACGTCCGTATAGCCGTACGTATTGACCCAGACCGTGCCCGCCTTGAGTTCGGCCGCCATGCGATGCACCCGCCCGATGTCCGCGCTCCACACGCCCGCCGCCAGACTGTAGGCGGTGCCGTTGGCGATGCGCAGCGCGTCCGCTTCGTCGTCGAAAGGAATGACGCTCGCCACCGGACCGAAGATCTCTTCCTGCGAAATACGCATTTCGTGTTGGACGTTCGCGAACACTGTCGGTTCGACGAAGTAGCCTTGCTCGCCCGAGCGCCGCCCGCCCGTCACGAGCGACGCGCCCTCGGCCTTGCCGATATCGACGTAATCGAGCACGGTCTTCATTTGCTTGGCGGAGATGAGCGGACCCATGTTCGTCTCGCGCTTCGATGGATCGCCAAGTTTGATGGTTTGCGCGCGCTCGGAAAGGCGCTCGACCACTTCGTCATAGGCGGCGCGCTGCACCAGCACGCGCGACCCCGCCGAGCACACTTGTCCCGCGTTGAAGAAGATGCCCGATGCCGCCGCGCGCACCGCGCTGTCGATGTTGGCATCGGCGAAGATGACGTTGGCCGACTTGCCGCCCAACTCCAGCGTCACGCGCTTGAAGTTGCCCGCCGCCCCTTGCAGGATCCCCCGCCCGACCGAAGGCGAACCCGTGAAGGTGATCTTGTCGATGCCCGGATGCGCGACCATCGAATCGCCGACCACCGAACCCTTGCCCGTAACGATGTTCAGCACGCCGGGCGGCACGCCCGCTTCCAGCGCGAGGCGGCCGATCATCAGCGCGGACAGCGGCGTGATCTCGGCAGGCTTCACGATCAGCGTGCAACCGCAGGCGAGCGCCGGCGCGATCTTCCACATGCCGATCATCAGCGGGAAATTCCACGGGACGATGGCGCCGACCACGCCCACCGGCTCGCGCACCGTGTAGGTCAGCGCATCGGGCCGCGCCGGCACGACCTGACCGTTGATCTTGTCGCACCAGCCGGCGTAGTAGGCGAGCGTATCGATGGCGGCGGGCACGTCCTGGCGCTGGACGCCGGCAATGGGCTTGCCCGCATCGAGGCTTTCGAGCGCGGCGAGTTCTTCTTGATTTTCGCGGAGCAGTTCGGCAAGCCGCATCAGGATGCGGCCGCGCTCGGCGGCGCGAATCGCGTTCCAGGGTTTCAACGCGGCGCGCGCCGCCTGCACAGCGCGGTCTACATCGGCCGACGTGCCCTGCGCGACATACCCGATCGGCTCTTCGGTTGCGGGATTGAGATTGGTCGAATATGCGCCGCCGCTCGGAGCGACGAATTCGCCGCCTATCAATAACTCGTAGCGCTTCAAATCCGCTCTGCTTTCCATGTCTCTCTCCATGCTTTATTAAATCGTTTCATGGTGAGCCAGAAAGCCGCCCGGCGATAGAAAAACATTTTTATCGTTCTTATTCAGCGTCATCTATGGGCGGAGATGACATCGCGACGCCCTGCCTGTCAAAGCTTACCTCCCGATCCGCGTAATGCGCGTAATGCGAAGTAAGCGTTGCTTACACAATCTCACGTCATCGCGCAGCCTTGCAACGTAGAGTGACCGCCTGTTCGCGCACAAGGGCAATAACCCCTACTCTACGAGGAGAAACGTTCCATGAAAAAACGAATTGTCGTTGCGCTGCTGTCTGCCGGTCTCGGACTTACTGCGGGCGCGGCTTTCGCGCAGCAGTGGCACGGTCCGGATGAGAATCACGGCCCTGGAGCCAACCATGCGCCGATGATGCACGGCCACGACGCACACGACAGCCACGACGCGCCCCGGCCGCCGGAGCATGCGGATCGCGACCGCGGTCATCCGGACTGGCACAAGGGCGATCGCCTTTCGAGCGAATATCGCGACCATCAGTATGTGGTCGACGATTGGCGCGGCCACGGCCTGCGTCAGCCGCCGCGCGGCTATCAATGGGTCGGCGTCGGCGCGGACTACGTGCTCGTCGCGGCAGCGACCGGCCTCATCGCCCAAGTCGTATTGGCGCAGTAAACGGCGCTCGAGCGCGCAGGATGGGCTTACGCGAAGCCTTCAGCCCTGCGCGCGCTTCAGTCTTCGTCTGCGAAAAGCGAAGCCTGTGAAGCCTGTCGCGGCGACAGGCTCGCGGACTGTTCGACCAGAAACGCGTCCCGATCCTTGCCCGCGATCCACTGCGGCGCGCGACCGCGCCCGCTCCACGTCGCACCGCTTTCCGGATCGCGATACTTGATGGCCGCGTCCGGTGCCGAATGCTGCATGCCGGGCTTGCGGTCCATCAGTTCGTTCAACGAGATGCCGTACTGACGCATCTTCTGGACGATCTCGATCAGCGCGAGACGCTCTTCTTTGCGCCGTGCTTCGGCCAGTTCCTTCTCCAGCGACTCCCTTTGCGCCATCAACTCGGCGACTTGCGGACTTCTGTACGTCATGTTCGTGATGTGCGATTGAATTGACAGCGGCCGATGCCCCGCCGCCGCGACAAAAACGAGAGGCTATCATGATCGGGCTTGGCGCGAGCAGCCGGTGCCATTTGCTCGCTAGGGCATTTTTCGCAGAGGCACGAACGAATCCTCATATCGATGCCGTTCATTCGTCCTCCGAATCATCACCGAACGCGGTGAATCTCTTCTCCTGCAATGGATGCACCGTTGCGCCGCATGATGCGACCTTCCTTAGGACGTCGAACTGTATGGCGTATCCGCGCGCGATGATGACGCAATGATTCGCGCAGAAGGTTTACATCGAAGCGAGAACAAAGTAATCTTTCGCCGCTGCCTCGGGTTCCCGGCAACGCTTGCCTATTTGACGCATCGCTTCGCATAGAACGGGTAAATCTGACTGCTCAACATTGATGCGCGGATTCGAGTCAGCGTGGATCGACCGCGCTGCTTGCGTGCTTCATCGCGAATCCGCCTTTCATGCGCGATGAGTCGTGCATGACCGAACGCATCGGCGACCTTTTTGTTCGCCCTTGACTGCCTTTGCTTCTGGCTGGCAATAAGTTTCAACCATCTGCTTCATCCATTCGTGGGTTGATGTGCGCCGCGATGTTTTTTCGCGGCCTGCTTCCCTTTCCGTCCGAGCCATCTGAGACGATGAAAGCACACTCTCATCCGTGCAGGACTCGGCGTGCATTTAGTACGACTAATAACATGAAAAAATCGACTCGCTTTTGTTCCTTCGTTACCCGGCCTTTCACGTCGCTTAAGCGCGGCGCGCTAGTCAGCGCGGCGATGACGAGCCTATTGCTTGCAGCCTGCGGCGGAGAAAGCGGAAGTCCCGTTGACGCAGCCACCGACAAGAGCAGCACGCTCGCAGCGACGGTGAAAAGTGCGAGCACCAACGGCTCGATCTTCTATGGCATGAATGGCCATAACAACAGCGGCGGCGCATACGACATTTCCAGCCCTGAGACTCAGCTTTCGCAACTCCACGATCTCGGCGCGACGATCTACCGGAACGAGGTCTACAACCAGGCCTCGGCGAACAAGCTCGCGGGCATTGCACGAACCATGGCGGACGGCGGCGTGACCGTGTATCCGGTCATGCTGCTGGGTCTTGGCTATAGCAACGAGCAAGATGCGTATAACGCGGGCTATAGGCTCGGCAAGCAGACGGCGAGCGCGTACCACTACAAGTACTACGAGGTCGGCAACGAACTGGAGGCGCGCACGCTCAACGGAAATGTCGACGGCGTCTATTGGCAACATTACGACAATCACCGCTATGAGATAGCCCGAGGCATCATTCGCGGCCTGATCGCGGGCGTGAGATCGGAGGACACGGAAGGGAAGATCGTTCTGGGCGGCACATGGCTGCACTATGCGTTCTACCAGATGCTTGGCGACGGGTCGCAGCCTGACGGCTCGTGGGGCCATCCGACCGTGAACTGGGACATTACGGCATGGCACTGGTACTCGAACGAAGGCGATATCACGAACGCCTGCGGCGGTACGGGCTGCCACGACGTGCTGGCGGTGCTGCATCAAATGGGCAAGCCGATCTGGATCAACGAATTCGGCGTGCGCCCGAGTTTGGGATCGCTTTTGCAGATCGCAAGGTATCTTACCGGCGGCGACATGATGTCGGAGTATGTGGATGTCGCGTCGAAGTACAACATTCAGTCTATTCAGGCGTATGAGCTTTACGACGATGCGGAAGGCGCGTATGGAATGATCCGGGGTGACGGGCATACGCAGAAGCCGGCGTATGCGTCTTATCGCGATTTTGTGCGGAATCATCCGCGGTGATGGTGGTGTGACGGGGGATGAGGGAACTCGTTTGTGGCGAGGCGTTAGGGATTGCTTCGTGGGATAACACCACCAGGGCGGTTACCACGGTTGCACGATGTTGTGATCCACGCCGTGCGTCATGTTTCCGTTTTATGCATACGTCGACACGATGTCTTGACGCTGACGACTGATGCAGCGTCTGGTCCGTGTTGTTGACCGCCGTCGCACGCACTGTCCCGCTCTAATCGGCTACGCCGGCTCGCGCCGCGTTGCCAAACTGAATCGCGTACACCTAGCCGATCGGGCTATCGTGCCGACGTTTACCAGCCTCATGACGCGCCCGCGAGCAGTGGCGCTTGCGGGCCACTCACGCGACTCTTTGGCGTGGTTGTGGTCGTCGTTCGATCCACTTCGATACGGGGCCAGCCCCTTTGCGCGCCGGTCGCCGGGTGAACTTGATGTGCGGATCGGAGTCGGCCCCATAGTTGATGGTGAGCGTGCCGTCAGCGCTGGTGACGAGGGTGTCGTTATAGAGCGTCGTGGGCGTGTCTTTGATGTGATCCCCTATACACGCGCGCCCATTATTCTCTAGCAGGCGATTACATACGACACGTACTCGAGCACTTCTTCGCGTTGACGATCAATTGCCCGACTTCAGGATGCCGTTCCGCAGCGTGTACTTGCCCGCGATCGACGGAATCGAGATCGAACCGTTCGCATGAAACACCTCGCGCACGGTGCGCCGAAGCGTCATCCAGTCCTCGAAGATCGTCAGCGACGGCGAATCGGGCATGATCGCCACCTTCAGCATCGACGGGTGGAAGATGATGCCGCCCGACATGTGGCCCTCCACGCCCATGACGATCCCGGCCAGCTCGACGGGTTCCGCGCTGAATGCATTGTCGGCGGCATAGGCCTAAATCGCCGGCGGCGCCGGGTACAGGTCCGTTGCTGCGAGGCTAAAGGCCAGATTCGCGGAAGTGATGGTGGCCATGGGACACTCCTCACGCCACGCAGACGCTCGCCAGGTTCAGCGTCTGAACGCTCGCGGCGGCCGGTCGTTCCCCGGTCAGTCGTGCTTCTTTCCGGGCTGGCCCGTCGCAAGACTCTCAGAAAGCTAGCCGCTGGCAGGGAAACCGAATGCGGCGCGTTCGATGCTGAATTGAGAAGACACCTAAGCGTCGCTCAAAGGGCTGGACGGAACGCAGATGATAGTCGGCGACGCGTCGCGAACGTCAATTGGACGAGGCGACGGTCGAAGGACCTGTGGGTCACGTAACCCATCAGCGTCCCCAATTGTCCCCAGAGTGCTCCTGAAGCCACCCGTTAGGGACCAAACCCCCGCTAACCCTTGATCTTTTGAAGTAAGCGTTGGTCGGCCGGGTGGGACTTGAATTCTGCGAGTGGGGCATGGAGGGGCATACAAGGGCATTGAGTGTCTGATAACACGAAGGTCATGCCCCTGAATGCCCCTCAAGTGTCCCCGGAGTGTCCCCGCCGACTTTCAGGTTTTAGCAGGCTGGACCGCAGACGCCCGTCTGGCGGACCTTTGGCCCGTGCGCGCCCCCGTCGTGCCCCCCGTCGTGCGCCTTATGCCGGAATTAGCCATCCACGTCTTAACGCATGCGCTTAACCTCGTCTCTCGCGTACCTTAGCCGCCAGCCGTTCGGGCACGACATTCCCCGCTTAATCGACCCCGGTCAAGAATCGACAGCTTGGACTTCATAGCCAACCTTTGGAAGCAAGAAAAATGAACATACCGTGGCGTGCCTGCAAGCGCAGGCCGCCCGTCAATCGGCACGCGATGTTGGCCCGCGCTATCCCTCGAAGTGCCATCGTTGGCGCGACCGACGCTTCTGCGCCATGTCGAGGTTCGCGCAGTTTCGGCACCACGCACCCCGCTTGATTACTTCGGGCGTGGTTTGCCATACGTGCCCGCGATGGCATTCCCACGTGAGCTTGACTCCGCTGCCGGCATACCGGTCCGATAGACAGCGCCCGCCCCGTTGCGCCGCTATTTGCTGCATCAACTCGAGAGTGTCGCGTCTTCCCTCATGCCCGCATCGCGGGCACCACGTTCCTCTCGAGATATTCGCGGGCGTCGCCTCCCACACGTGAACGGCGTGACGGGCAGGCCGCCCGCGTCGAGCCAAAGGTTCGGCGCGAAGGTCTGCGACTGCGCGCAAGCCGCGAGCAGCGCCTGTAGGTGGCAGAGGCTGTCCGCATCGCATGGGAACAGCCCTTGATGGCCGGCGGCTGTCGTGGAACTCACCGGCTGCTGAACCATCGCCTGATACGCCGAGCGCAGCGCCGCCACCTGCGCGGTCTTGGTCGAGCCGTTGCCCGCGCCGTAGAGGGTGCCGATGGCCGCAAAGAGCGCCGCATACGCCTGGCGCGACACCGCCGCGCCGTTCGCCAGCAGGTAGCCCGCCGGCACGGCGCTGCCCATGTACGGCAATAAGGCGCCGGGTGGAATGAAGGCGCTGGGTGCACCCATCAGGTCGCTGTACTGGCCGGTTGTCGCGACCTTCGCGAGATTGGGCCGATTCAGAATCACGCCCGGCCACTCTGCGCGTTCCACCCGCCGGGGACCAAACCCAGCTAACCTTTTGATATTCTGGAGCAACTACTGGTGGGCCGGGTGGGACTCGAACCCACTGTCGGTCGATTATGAGTCGACAGCTTATACCAGTTAAGCTTCCGGCCCCTCTCGAAAACCGAGGGCAAAAAGAAAGCGCCGTGCGGCGCTTTCTGATGCTTCAGAATGATGCCAAAGGCGACTCTCGAAGGTCTGCGAGTTTGCCTTACAACGCCTCTCAATACAAGCCCGCGACGCGCATCAATTGCCTTCGAGGAACGACTTCAACTTGTCCGACCGGCTCGGGTGACGCAGTTTGCGCAGCGCCTTTGCCTCGATCTGGCGAATGCGCTCACGCGTCACGTCGAACTGCTTGCCCACTTCCTCGAGCGTGTGATCCGTGCTCATCTCGATGCCGAAGCGCATGCGCAGCACCTTCGCCTCACGCGGTGTCAGCGAGTCGAGCACGTCCTTCACCACATCGCGCATGCTGGCGTGCAAGGCCGCATCGGAAGGCGCCACCGTGTTCGTATCCTCGATGAAATCGCCAAGATGCGAGTCGTCGTCGTCGCCAATCGGCGTTTCCATGGAGATCGGCTCCTTCGCGATCTTCATGATCTTGCGAATCTTGTCCTCGGGCATTTCCATCTTCTCGGCAAGCGTCGCCGGATCGGGTTCCAGGCCCGTCTCCTGCAGAATCTGCCGGGAAATACGGTTCATCTTGTTGATCGTCTCGATCATGTGAACCGGAATACGAATGGTGCGCGCCTGATCCGCAATCGACCGCGTAATGGCCTGGCGAATCCACCACGTCGCGTAAGTCGAAAACTTGTAGCCGCGACGATATTCGAACTTGTCCACCGCCTTCATCAACCCGATATTGCCTTCCTGAATCAGATCGAGGAATTGCAGTCCGCGGTTCGTGTATTTCTTCGCGATCGAAATCACGAGACGCAGATTGGCCTCCGTCATTTCGCGCTTCGCCTGCCGCGCCTTCAGTTCGCCCGCCGCCATCTGGCGATTGGTTTCCTTCAGGTCCTTCAGCGGCAACACCACGCGCGCCTGCAAATCCAGCAGACGCTGCTGCTGTTCGCGGATCGCCGGAATGTTGCGTTCGAGCACCGCGCTGTAATCGTGCCCTTCCGCGACGACCTTGTCGGCCCAGTCGAGGTCCGTCTCATTGCCCGGAAAGCGGGCGATGAACTCGGCGCGCGGCATGCCGCACTTGTCGACGACCGTATGCAGGATCTGCCGCTCGACCTGACGCACTTCATCGACCTGCGCGCGCAGCGTGTCGCACAGGCGCTCGACGGTGCGCGCCGTGAAGCGGATCGACATGAGTTCGGTCTGAATGGCTTCCTGCGCCTTCAGGTACGCCTTCGACTTGTAGCCTTCCTTCTCGTAGGCGCGGCGCATCTTGTCGAACCACTCGCTGATGAGCGAGAACTTCTCGAGCGACTGGCGCTTGAGCGCTTCCAGTTGGGCGGCGTTGGCGCTCGCCTGCGCGGCGCCGTCATCGTCGTCCTCTTCTTCGTCGCTTTCCTCGTCGGCTTCCTCGTCCTCGGATTCGATCGCCTCGGCTTCCTGCTCGGAGAAGCCGTCGGTATCTTCGGCGTTCGGATCGATGAGCCCATCGACAAGTTCGTCCACGCGCGTTTCCTCGTTCTGCACGCGCTCGGCCATCGCGAGGATGTCCGCGATGGTCGTCGGGCAGGCGGAAATCGCCATGACCATGTGCTTGAGGCCGTCCTCGATGCGCTTTGCGATCTCGATTTCGCCTTCGCGCGTCAGCAGCTCGACCGTGCCCATCTCGCGCATGTACATGCGCACGGGATCGGTGGTGCGGCCGAATTCGGAATCGACCGTGGAGAGCGCGACTTCGGCTTCTTCCTCGACTTCGTCGTCGGCCGAGGCGTTCGGCGCGTTGTCGTTCAGAAGCAGCGTCTCGGCGTCGGGCGCCTGCTCGTACACCGCCACGCCCATGTCGTTGAACGTGCTGATGATGCCTTCGATCGCCTCGGTTTCCGTGAAGTTGTCCGGAAGGTGATCGTTGATTTCAGCGTACGTGAGGAACCCGCGCTCCTTGCCGAGCTTGATGAGCGCGCGCAGTTTCGAGCGGCGCTCCTCCAGCTCTTCGACCGTGCCGGGCGCGCTCGAAGCGAACGCGTCTTTCAGCAGCGCCTTCTCCTTGGCGCGGCGGTCGCGTGCCTTGGCCTTTTCGACCTTCGCCGCTGGCGCGGCGGCCGGCTCTGCAGTTTGCGGTGCGTCGTCTTCGACGGGTACATCGTTCAGCTTTTTCGTCATGGAGTTCGCCATACAGGCTCTAGTCTCGACTCGCGGCTGCCGGACGGCAACCGATGGAACCGTGAATACCCAATGCGCACGTGCCTCGATCTGCTTGGCCGCGTGCCCTGCCCGGGGCGCTACCGCGGTTCGAGCGATGCGCTCGAACGCGAATCGCTCCTACCCGCAATAGCAGCCGCTTCCCTTGCGCCCGTCTGTTCGTCGGCGTGCTTATCCGCCTGTTTTGTGTGTCGCGCCCCGCTCGGGCGAAACCGCCGCTTTCGCGCGCCGCGACAGCCGATTCAGCCAGCGCCCTTGCAACTCTCGCAAATTCCCTCAAAGCTTCCGTACGTCTCGCCGCGCAGACTGCCTAAGCTAGCGAAATCGTACAAATCGTTGAAAAAAAGCAACGAATTTCAACTTTTTATTATAGCAGTTCACTTTTCCCGATCCGGGCTCGCGGCCCGTCCCGCCTTGATCTGCGCGACTCTCGCCGACAGATCCGAGAATTCCGCCACCTCCTCCGCCGAGAGGCTCGCCTGCCGCGCCAGTTGATCGAGCCTTGCGCGATAACTGTCGTGCCGCAGCTTGACGACTGTCGCCAGCAACTCCTCCGTCAACAAGCGCTTCTGCTCGTCGACGCGTTGCGCGGCGTCTTCGTCCGTGGGGTCGCGTAACAGCAAATCCCGCACGTTTTCATCATAGGCGAGAATTTCCTGGAAGATATCCTCGTAGGTCGGCGCATTTGCTGCATTTCTCAAAACGTCCGACAACATCTGAAATTCCGCCGCGCCGCCCAATTCGCGCACGTGGCCAAGCACTTCGCTGAACAGTTCGCCGTGCTCCGTCATGGTCACGAGCGTGCGTTCGCTCTCTTCATCGAGCGATGCCGCGATGCCCGGATACATCACCAGATTGCGCAGCGCCCGCTGTTCCTGCCCGGTCACGCGACGCCGCTCGCTCTTCGGCACCGACGCGCGGGCGACGGCCGCCGCGCGGGAATCGATATCGCAAAGCGCCGCAATTTCCGTGAACGGCGTCGCGAGCCGGTCTGCCAGCATATGCAGGATCTGCACCCGCAGCGCATTCGCTGGAAGCGCCTGCAGGAGCGGCTTCGCGTCGAAGAGCGCCTTCGCGCGACCCTCGGGCTGCTCCAGCTCCTTGTCGTTCAGCACTTCGTTCAGCAGGAACTGCGACAACGGCATGGCGCGGTCGACCTGCTCGCCGAATCCGTCCGCGCCGAACTCGCGCACGTAGCTGTCGGGATCATGCTCCTTCGGCAGAAAGAGAAACTTGACGGTCCGGTTGTCCGCCGCGTGCGGCAGCGCCGCTTCGAGCGCGCGGCGCGCGGCGCGTCGGCCGGCCGAATCGCCGTCGAAGCTGAACACCACGGTGTCGGTCTGGCGGAAGAGCTTCTGCACATGGACGGGCGTGCAGGCCGTGCCCAACGTAGCGACCGCGTTTGCAAAGCCGAGCTGCGCGAGCGCGACGACATCCATATACCCTTCGACGACGAGCGCATAGCCCAATTCCCGGATCGCGAGACGCGCTTCGAACAGGCCGTAAAGCTCGCTGCCTTTGCTAAATAAAGGCGTTTCGGGGGAGTTCAAATACTTCGGCTCGCCGCCGTCCAGCACGCGCCCGCCGAAGCCGATGACGTTGCCCTTCACGTTGCGAATCGGGAACATCACGCGCTCGCGGAAGCGGTCGTAGCGGCGCGGCTGGCCTTGCGCGTCGGTCTTCTCGCTGACGATGACGAGGCCCGCTTCGACGAGATTGTCGTTGCGGTAATCGGGGAACGCGGCTTCCAGATTCTGCCAGCCGTCCGGCGCGTAGCCGAGGCCGAAGCGCGCCGCGATCTCGCCGGTCAGCCCGCGCTTCTTGAGATACGCGATGGCGTTCGGCGCCGCGCGCAACTGCTTCCGGTAGAAGTCGCAGGCGGTCTGCATGACTTCGGTGAGCGCGACGCTCACCGCCTTGCTCGGCGCGCTTTCGCTGCCATAGCCGCCGCCACGGAACGAATTCGATGGCTCCTGCGGCACCGTCAATCCCGCGCCTTGCGCCAGATCCTTGACGGCTTCGGGGAACGTGAGGCCCGTGTGCTCCATCAGAAAGCCGATGGCCGTGCCGTGCGCGCCACAGCCGAAGCAATGGTAGAACTGCTTCGTCGGACTGACCGTGAACGACGGGCTCTTCTCGTTGTGGAACGGGCACAGGCCCATGAAGTTCGCGCCGCCCTTCTTCAACTGGACGTAGCGGCCCACCACGTCGACGATATCGACGCGGTTGAGCAAATCCTGCAGAAAGGCGTGAGGAATCACCGGATGCGAGCGCGGGGTCGGTTACTTCGCGAGCGCCGCTTTCACCTGCGCGGAAACGGCGGTCATGTCCGCCTTGCCCGCGAGCTTCGGCTTGAGCACGCCCATCACCTTGCCCATGTCCTGCGGGCCGGCCGCGCCCGTCGCGGCGACCGCGGCCTGCACTTCGGCGGCGATCGCATCGGCGGAAAGCTGCTCGGGCATGTACGCGGCGAGAACGGCGAGTTCGGCGTTTTCCTTCGCGACGAGATCGTCGCGGCCCGCGGCCTGGAACTGGCTCACCGAGTCCTTGCGCTGCTTGATCATTTTGTCGATGACGGCGGTCACGCCCGCGTCGTCGAGGGTCACGCGATCGTCGACTTCACGCTGCTTGATGGCTGCGAGCAGTAGGCGAATCGTGCCGAGGCGCTCGGTTTCGCGCGCGCGCATGGCCGTCTTCATGTCGTCGTTGATCTGGTCCTTGAGGCTCATCTTTCACCCGGTGCAATTGCAAAAAGATTTTCGGCTGACTTCCTGCGCTGCGAAAGCAAAAACCCGCTTGGGGACGTTCCTCAAGCGGGACTGTAAGCGGGCCTTCTGGAGCTTGCAGCGATGCGCGCCGCCGGTCGCGTCAGCCAGAGCGAAGAAGCGCGGCAAAAGGCGCGCGAACTCCTTCGATGACCGTCCGAGTATAGCAAACGGGTTTGCGATTCGAGACCGGTGAAACACCTGCCGCGAGGACGTTTCAGGCGACTTTCGCGGCGCCGTGCGTGTACTCCGACGCCGCCTTTCCCGCCGCCACGCCGGATGCCCACGCCCACTGGAAGTTATAGCCGCCGAGCGAGCCGGTGACGTCCACCGCCTCGCCGACGAAAAAGAGGCCGGGCACGCGTTCGCTCATCATCGTGGCTGACGAGAGTTCGCGCGTATCGACGCCGCCGCGCGTGACTTCCGCCTTGCGGTAGCCCTCGGTGCCGCTCGGCGTGAGCGTCCAGCCCGACAGCGACGCGCCGATCGCCTTCAGCGTGCGGTCGGGGAGATCGGCGAGGCGCGCATCGACCGGCACGCGCTGTGCGTCGAGCCACGCGTGCGCGAGGCGCGCCGGCACGTGTTCGGCGAGAAAGTTGCCGATCTGTTTGCGCGATCCGGCTTTCGCTTCCAGAAGCGTTTCGGTGGCGTCGAGTTCCGGGAGCAGATCGACGTGAATCGGCTCCGATGGATTCCAGTAGCTCGAAATTTGCAGCACGCCCGGACCCGAGAGCCCGCGATGCGTGAGCAGCAGGTCTTCGTCGAATTCGCCGCGCGTCTTGCCGCCTCCCGTGCTGATGCGCACCGGAAGCGACAGACCGGACAGCGCCGCGAACGGCGCCCAGTCGGCGGAGGTGAACGTGAGCGGCACGAGCGCGGGCCGCGTGTCGACGAGCTTATGGCCGAACTGCTTCGCGATGCGGTAGCCGAAGTCGGTCGCGCCTATCTTCGGGATCGACAGCCCGCCGGTCGCGATTACGAGCGCGGCCGCGCCGATCGCGCCGGCGGTCGTATCGAGCGCGAAACGCGCGCCGTCGTGACGGATCGCGTGCACGCTCACCGGACGCCGCCACGCGACGCCGCCCGCGTCGCACTCGCGGCGCAAGACGTCGATGATCGTCTCGCTGGAGTCGTCGCAAAAGAGCTGGCCTTTGTGCTTCTCGTGCCACTTCACGCGATGCTGCTTCAGCAGGGCGAGAAAGTCGCCGGGCGTGTAGCGGGCGAGCGCAGAACGGCAAAAATGCGGATTCGCGGACAGAAAGTTGGCCGGCTGCGCGTTGACGTTCGTGAAGTTGCAGCGCCCGCCGCCGGAGATGCGGATTTTCTCGGCGAGACGCTCGGCGTGGTCGATCAGGACGACGCGCCGGCCCGTCTGAGCCGCAACGGCCGCGCACATCATGCCGGCCGCGCCCGCGCCGATGACGGCGATATCGAAGGATTCCATGCCGCGCATTGTAACTGCCGCCGTGAAACGCGCCGTGCGGCCCGCTGCTATACTTTTCGGTTCGCTTTGATGCACCCAATGGATGTCACTCCCATGCTCGTTCTCGGCATCGAAAGTTCTTGCGACGAAACCGGCCTCGCGCTCTACGACACCGAGCGCGGCCTGCTTTCGCACGCCCTTCACTCGCAAATCGCCATGCATCGCGAGTACGGCGGCGTCGTGCCGGAACTTGCGTCGCGCGATCATATCCGCCGCGCGCTGCCGCTCCTCGAACAGGTGATGAACGAGGCGCGCGTCGAGCGCGAGAGCATCGACGCGATTGCGTTCACACAAGGGCCGGGGCTCGCAGGCGCGCTTCTGGTCGGCGCGAGCATCGCCAATGCGCTCGCGATGGCGTGGGACAAGCCGACTGTCGGCATCCACCATCTGGAAGGGCATCTGCTCTCGCCGCTTCTCGTCGATTCGCCACCGCCGTTTCCGTTCGTCGCGCTGCTGGTGTCGGGCGGCCATACGCAACTGATGCGCGTCACGGACGTAGGCGTCTACGAGACGCTCGGCGAAACGCTGGACGATGCCGCCGGCGAAGCCTTCGACAAGACCGCGAAGCTGCTCGGGCTCGGCTATCCGGGCGGGCCGGAAGTCTCGCGCCTGGCCGAATTCGGCACGCCGGGCGCCGTCGCGCTGCCGCGCCCGATGCTGCATTCCGGCGATCTCGACTTCAGCTTCAGCGGGCTGAAAACCGCCGTGCTGACGCACAGCCGCAAGCTCGGCGCATCCGGCGGCAATGTCTGCGAACAGGCGAAGGCGGATCTGGCGCGCGGTTTCGTCGATGCCGCCGTGGATGTGCTCGTCGCGAAATCGCTGGCGGCGCTGAAGAAGACCGGCCTCAAGCGGCTCGTCGTGGCGGGCGGCGTCGGCGCGAACCGGCAGTTGCGCGAGGCGCTGTCCGCAGCGGCGAAGAAGCGGCGCTTCGACGTTCACTATCCGGACTTGTCGCTCTGCACCGATAACGGCGCGATGATCGCGCTGGCCGGCGCGCTCAGACTCGCGCGCTGGCCCGAGCAGGCCGTGCGCGACTACGCGTTCACGGTAAAGCCGCGCTGGGATCTCACTGCGCTCGCGCGCGCCTGACTGCCTATTTCGGCGGATTGAACGGCTGCACGATAGCTGCGAACACCGGCAGCGTTTCGCAGCGATCCGCGTGACCGATCAGCGACGGCCAGCGCGTTTGCGCGAACACCTGCGGATGTGCTTCGCGCGCAAAGCGCAGCGCGCACGCCACGGCGATGTCCGCATGACCGATCGAATCGCCGAACCAGTACGGCGCCGGGCGCGCGGCGCGGTCGGCTTCGAGCACGTCCAGCACGCGCTCGACCTGCCCGGTGCAGCGATCCACCCACGCCTGCGATTTCTCCTTGTGCAGCACACGTTCGTAGACAAGCGCGACGGCTTTGTCGGCGAGGCCCGTGGCAAGCGCGCACACCTTCAGCGCCTCGCGCCGCGCTGGGCCCGCTGAGGCAATCAGCGCGCGTCCGGGGGCCGCCTGCTCATCGAGATAATCGAGAATCATCGCGCTTTCGATCAGCACGTCGCCCGAATCGAGCACGAGCGTCGGCACGCGAATCAGCGGGTTGAACGGCGCGATCTTGTCGGCGTCGCCGAACACGGACCACGGGCGATGCTCGAACGCCCTGTCGTACAGCGTCAGCGCGATGGCGACGCGCCTTACGAACGGAGAATCGTATTGGCCGATCAGGATCAAGATGCCCTCCGTATGCTCGTGAAGGTCGGGAGAGCATTCTACGGGCGGGGGCGTTCCGGAGACAATGGCGGCGAGCCGAACGACCAGCACGCGCCAGTGTGCGCAAGAGGAAGAGGAAGCCGCAAGAGAAAAGCCGGTCGCTGGGACCGGCTTTCGCTCAACTCGACCACTTCGCGCGATCAGCGTTTGTCGCGCTCGATCACCGCATACGCGCTGTGATTGTGTATCGACTCGAAGTTCTCCGCTTCGAGCACGTAGGCGACGATGCGCTCGTCGGCGTTCAGCCGCGTCGCAATGTCGCGCACGAAGTCTTCGACGAACTTCGGGTTTTCATACGCGCGCTCGGTCACGAACTTCTCGTCGGGACGCTTGAGCAGCCCCCACAACTCGCAAGACGCCTCTTCTTCCGCGATGCGTACGAGTTCCTCCACCGCCACCTCGCCCGCCAGTTCCGCCGTGATGGTCACGTGCGACCGCTGATTGTGCGCGCCGTACTGCGAGATCTTCTTCGAGCACGGGCACAGGCTCGTGACCGGCACGAGCACTTTCAACGTCAGACGCGTTCGGCCGTCGCGCTTCTCGGCGATGAACGTCGCCTCGTAATCAAGCAGGCTCTGCACGCCGGACACCGGCGCGGTTTTCATCACGAAATACGGCAGCGTCACTTCGATACGGCCGGAATGCGCTTCCAGCTTCGCGAGCATCGACGCGAGCATGGTGCAGAGCGCAGCCTGATCGAGCGGCTCGCGATGTTCTTCGAGCAGCGCGACGAAGCGCGACATGTGCGTGCCTTTCTGTTCGGCCGGCAAATGCACGTCGAGATTCCACACGCCGACGCTCGGCTGCACGCCGCTTTCCGTGCGCACCGACAACGGATGCCGCACGCCTTTCACGCCGACGCGCTGAATGGCGATCTGACGCGTGTCGGGCGTGCTCTGAACGTCCGGCATCACGAAGGCGGGATTCATCTGATTCATGTTGTTATGTCTTAATCGCACCGACGCGTACGCGAGCGGCGCCAAACGGTGAAACGCATACGGCGCGGGACGAAGCCCGCGCCGTATGCGAACACACTGCGGCCCTTGCCGATGAACGGCGCGCCCCGAGCGCCCGTGGCCGATTCCGCGTCAGGCGACGCGCTTGGTCAGCTTGCCCGCCGCTTCGACTGCGGACAGGAAACGCTCGCGGACGGAGTGCGCAATGCCGGCCGCATCCAGCCCGACGCTCGCGAGCAGCTTGGCAGGATCGCCGTGGTCGATGAACACGTCCGGCAGGCCGAGTTGCAGCACCGGCTTCACGACGCCGCTTGCCAAAAGCGCTTCGACGCACGCGGAACCCGCGCCGCCCATTACCGTGCCTTCCTCGACCGTCACGAGCGCGTCGTGCGTTGCAGCCAGTTCGCGCAGCAGGTCGGCGTCGACGGGCTTCACGAAACGCATGTTCGCCACGGTCGCGTCCAGTTCCTCGGCGGCGGCCAGCGACGGCGCGACCATCGTTCCGAACGCGAGAATCGCGATGCGCTTGCCGGAACCCATCTTCTGCGACGACTGACGGCGGATTTCGCCCTTGCCAAGCGGAATCGCGGTCATCTGCTTGACGGTGGCGACGCCCGTGCCCGCGCCGCGCGGATAGCGCACGGCCGTCGGGTTCGGCTGCTGTAGCGCCGTGTAGAGCATCTGGCGGCATTCGTTTTCATCGGATGCGGCCATCACCGTCATGTTCGGGATGCAGCGCAGGAACGCGAGATCGTAATTGCCCGCGTGCGTCGCGCCGTCGGCACCGACCAGACCCGCGCGGTCGATTGCAAAAACGACCGGCAGATTCTGCAATGCGACGTCGTGGATCAGCTGGTCGTACGCGCGTTGCAGGAAAGTCGAGTAAATGGCGACGACCGGCTTCATGCCGTCCGCGGCCAGACCGCCTGCGAACGTGACGGCGTGCTGCTCGGCGATGCCGACGTCGAAGTAACGGTCCGGGAAACGCTTCTCGAACTCGACCATGCCCGAGCCTTCGCGCATCGCCGGCGTGATGCCGACCACGCGCGAATCCTGCGCGGCAGCGTCGCACAACCATTCGCCGAAGACCTGCGTGTAGGTCTTTTTCGCCGGCGCGGTCGAGGGCTTGATGCCTTCTGCCGGATTGAACTTGCCGGGGCCGTGATACAGCACGGGATCGGCTTCCGCGAGCTTGTAGCCCTGACCTTTCTTCGTGACGACGTGCAGGAATTGCGGACCGCGCAGTTCCTTGATGTTTTGCAGCGTCGGAATGAGCGAGTCGAGGTCGTGGCCATCGATCGGGCCGATGTAGTTGAAGCCGAACTCTTCGAAGAGCGTGGCCGGCACGATCATGCCTTTCGCGTGCTCTTCGAGCTTGCGCGCGAGATCGAGCACCGGCGGCGCGGCGCGCAGCACCCGCTCCACGCCCGCGCGGGCGGCGGCATAGAAGCGGCCCGACATCAGACGCGCGAGATGGCGGTTCAGCGCGCCGACAGGCGGCGAGATCGACATGTCGTTGTCGTTGAGGATGACGAGCAGCGGCAGGTCGTCGGCGACGCCCGCGTTGTTCATCGCTTCGAACGCCATGCCCGCGGTCATCGCGCCGTCGCCGATCACGGCGATGGAATAGCGGTTGTCGCCCTGCAGCTTGTTCGCGATGGCCATGCCGAGCGCCGCCGAAATCGACGTGCTCGAATGGGCCGTGCCGAACGTGTCGTACTCGGATTCGCTGCGGCGCGGAAAGCCCGAAATGCCGTTGAACTGACGCAGCGTCGGCATCCGGTCGCGGCGTCCGGTGAGAATCTTGTGAGGATACGTCTGATGGCCGACGTCCCAGACGATACGGTCGTTCGGCGTATCGAACACATAATGCAGCGCGATCGTCAGCTCGACCGTGCCGAGGTTGGACGACAGATGGCCACCCGTTTGCGACACGCTGTCGAGCACGTAGGCCCGCAGTTCGTCGGCAAGCGGCTGCAGTTGGCGTCGATCGAGGGCACGCAAATCGGCCGGATCGTCGATGGTTTTCAGCAAGTCGTACATCGTCGTCCCATTTTAGGAAAACTGGCGTGATTCGTTCAGCGCGACGATTCGGTTTCGCGCCGTGGGCTTCGTCACGCGTTCAACAATTAATGCGCCCGGTTCACGACCAGGTCGGCGAGTTCGGCGAGGCGCTGCGCGCGAGCGCCGAACGGCTGGATAGCGGCGTGCGCGTCGCGGCCGAGCTGCGCCGCGAGTTCGCGCGACGCGTCGAGTCCAATGATCGACACGTAAGTCGGCTTGTCATGTTGCGCGTCTTTGCCGGCGGTCTTGCCGAGCGTCGCGGAATCGGCCGTGACGTCGAGAATGTCGTCGACGACCTGGAACGCGAGCCCGACGGCGGCGGCGTATTGATCAAGCGCGGCGAGCACGTCCGCGCCCGGCTCAACGCCCGCAAGCGCGCCCATGCGCACCGACGCGCGCAGCAACGCGCCCGTCTTCTTGCGATGCATGGTTTCGAGCTCGGGCCGCGACAGCTTGCGCCCGACGCTTTCGAGGTCGATGGCCTGCCCGCCCGCCATGCCGACGGAGCCGCTCGCGACCGCCAGTTCGCGCACGAGCGCGGCCTGCTGACGGTCCGACAGACCATTGCCCTCGGCCGTCAGCGCGACGAACGCCTGCGACTGAAGCGCGTCGCCGACGAGCAGCGCCGTCGCTTCGTCATATTGAATGTGTACCGTGGGCTTGCCGCGACGCAGCGCGTCGTCGTCCATCGCGGGCATGTCGTCGTGCACGAGCGAATAGACGTGGATCATCTCCAGCGCGGCGCTCGCGGCTTCGACCGCCTGCGCGCTCGCGCCCGTCAGTTCGCCGGCCGCGTGAACCAGAAGCGGACGCACGCGCTTGCCGCCGCCGAGCACGGCATAGCGCATGGCTTCATGCAAACGCGCCGGCGCGACGTCCGTGCCGGGAAGATAGTGCTCGAGGGCGGTTTCGACGCGGTCGAGCGTGGCGCGCATCCATTGTTCGAAGGTCATAGATCGTCGTCCCCGTTGTCGTTCGTCGCGCGTTCTGCGTCACCGGGCAGCGGCTTGAGCGTTTCGCCGTCGAGCACGCGAACCTGCTGCTCGACTTTTTCGAGCTGTTGTTGGCAAAAGCCGACAAGCGCCGCGCCTCGGCGGTACGCGGCAAGCGATTCTTCGAGGCTCAACGCGCCCTCTTCCATGCGCGCGACGAGCGATTCGAGTTCGGCCAGCGCCGCTTCGTAATTCTGCGGAAGCGGCGAGCTGTCCGGGCCCGGCGCATCGGCGCGGGCTTCTTCGCTTGTTGCGTCTTCTGCGGTCTTCGCCATGAATCGTGGATGTGCGGTGAAAATTGGAACCAAGTCGCACATTCTACGGCAAAAGCCAATTTTTCGACCCGCATCCCGTGCGCGTGCGACGACGGCGACCCGCGCGCCCGGCGGCGCGACCTCGCGCGGCATGCGGGCGGAACGACGCTTGCGCAAAATCAGCGAAATGCGCATTTGTAGGAACTCTCGCGACAATTTATACCCAAATCAAGACCTTATGCGCCCCGGCGAGGCGGATTTCGGTATAATCGCGGGCTCCCTAAATCGAATCTTCGATGGTTGGGTTGTTCACTGCTTTCACGTCTTCATCGGGAGTGGGAATGTCCAATCTGAGCAATGCATTGCAGTTGAAGGCTGTTCATAGTCAACTGCCAGTCACGGCTTACTTTGACGAAGCGCTTCTTACGCGCGAACTCGACGTACTTTTCAAGCAAGGTCCACGCTATATCGGGCACGAACTCATGGTCCCCGGAACGGGGAACTATTTCGCGCTTCCGGGCGAAGGCGAAGGGCGCGTGCTCGTCCGCAATCAGCAGAACAACATCGAACTGCTGTCCAACGTGTGCCGTCACCGTCAGGCCATCATGCTGAACGGGCGCGGCAGCGCGGAGAACATTGTCTGTCCGCTGCATCGCTGGACCTACGACCTGAGCGGCCAGTTGCTCGGCGCGCCGCATTTCGCCGACAAACCGTGCCTGAATCTCGGCGCTACGCCGTTGCAGAACTGGCAAGGCCTGCTCTTCGAGGCCGAGGGCCGCAACGTCGCGGCCGATCTCGCCAAACTCGGCACGGCGCGTCACTTCGATTTTTCGGGCTTCATGTTCGATCACGTCGAAGTGCATGAGTGCAACTACAACTGGAAGACCTTTATCGAGGTCTATCTGGAGGACTACCACGTCGCGCCTTTCCATCCGGGTCTCGGCAGTTTCGTGTCGTGCGACAACCTCGAATGGGAATTCGGCGACTGGTACAGCGTGCAGACGGTGGGCGTCCACAAGAATCTGGAAAAGCCCGGCAGCCCGACGTACCGCAAGTGGCACGACGAGGTTCTGCGCTTTCGCAACGGCGCGCCGCCGGAGTTCGGCGCCATCTGGATGGTGTACTACCCGGGTCTCATGATCGAGTGGTATCCGCACGTGCTCGTCGTGTCGTGGCTCATTCCGCGCGGCACGCAGAAGACGACGAACATCGTCGAGTTCTATTATCCCGAGGAAATCGCGCTCTTCGAGCGTGAGTTCATCGAGGCCGAACGCGCCGCCTACATGGAAACCGCGCGCGAGGACGACGAGATCGCCGAGCGCATGGACGCCGGCCGTCGCGCGCTCATGTCGCGTGGCGAGAATCAGGTCGGACCGTATCAAAGTCCGATGGAATCGGGCATGCAGCACTTCCACGAGTTCCTTCGGCATCAGCTCGGCAGCATTTGAGCGCAGCGAATCATCGCAAGAGACGGGCTTTCGGGCCCGTTTTCTTGTTTACACTAGGCGTTCATCCACTTCGAAGTTCGTGCCGAAGATATCAGGAGCCGCCATGCCGCACACTCACTACACCACGCTCATTTCAGCGGCCAATCTCGCCCAATGGCTCGCCGACGCGCCCGGCAGCGTGCTCGTCTTCGACTGCCGCTTCGACTTGGCCGCGCCGGAAGCCGGAGAAACCGCCTACGCCGCCGGCCACATTCCCGGCGCGCATTACCTCCATCTCGACCGCGACCTCTCCGGCGCGAAAACCGGCACGAACGGCCGGCATCCGTTGCCGGAGCGCGCCGCGCTCGTCGAGAAGCTAGCCGGCTTTGGCCTGAACGAAGGCCAGCAGGTCGTGGCTTACGACGCGCAAGGCGGCATGTACGCCGCGCGTCTCTGGTGGCTTCTGCGCTGGCTCGGGCATGATTCCGTCGCCTTGCTCGATGGCGGCCTGCAAGCGTGGGAGGCTGCGGGCAAGCCGCTCGACACCGCCGTGCCGCCGAAGACGCAGGGCACGTTCAAGGCCGGCCAGCCGCTGCAAGTGACCGTGGATGCGCGAGCCATCGAACGCAGTATCGGCACGCGCGATCATCTGCTGATCGATGCGCGCGCAGCCGACCGTTATCGCGGCGAGAACGAAACGATCGATCCGGTCGGCGGCCACATTCCCGGCGCGCTGAATCACTTCTTCAAGAACAATCTGACGCAGGAAGGCCGTTTCAAGACGGCGCACGAACTGCGCGAAGCGTTCGCCTCGCTCATCGGCGAGACGCCCGCGGATCGCGTGGTGCTGCAATGCGGATCGGGCGTGACGGCGTGTCACAACGCGCTCGCGATGGAAATCGCCGGACTGCACGGCGCCGCGCTCTATCCCGGCTCGTGGAGCGAATGGAGCGCCGATCCGGGCCGCCCCGTCGCGACCGGCGCGAATCCCTGATTCGTCTTACTTGACGCCGTGCTCGCGGAACCACGCGAGCGCGCGCTTCCAGCCGTCTTCCGCGTCGGCCTTGCGGTAGCTCGGACGATAATCCGCGAAAAACGCGTGCGGCGCGTCGTCATAGACCACGAACTGCGAGCCCCGCGCGCTCGGCGGGCCGTTCGCGATAGCCTGTTTCATCTGCTCGATGGTGTCCTGCGGAATGCTCGGGTCCTGCCGTCCATATAGGCCGAGCACGGGCACCTTCAGTTCGCCGGCGTTGTCGATCGGATTGCTCGGCGAATTGCCCGTCTTGTTGCCGGCGAGGCGCCCGTACCACGCGACCGCCGCCTTCACGCGCGGATTGTGCTCTGCGTACAGCCACGTGATGCGCCCGCCCCAGCAGAAGCCGGTGATGCCGAGCCGCTTCAGGTCGCCGCCATGCTCGCCGGCCCATTTAACCGTCTCGTCGATATCCGATAGCACCTGCGAATCCGGCACCTTCGAGACGATCTGATCGTTGAGTTGCTGAATCGACGGATACACCGACGCATCGCCTTGCCGCGTGTAAAGATCCGGCGCGATGGCGAGATAGCCGAGCTTGGCGAAGCGGCGGCAGACATCGGCGATATGCTCGTGCACGCCGAAAATCTCGTGAATCACGATGATGACCGGCAGATGCGTCTTGCCGAGCGGCTGCGCGCGATACGCGGGAATGAGCGTGCCGTCCGCGCCGCGCACGCCGATCGCGCCGGCTTCGAGGCCGTCCGCATCGGTATGAATGGTCTGCGCGGAGACGGGCAGCACGGCGGCCGCGAAGCCGGTGCCGAAAGCGGCCTTGATGAAGGTGCGTCGATCGAACGGAACGCGCGGGATGAGGCTGTCGACTTCGGGACTCAGCATACGAAGCTCCTGCGGCAAGCGCCGCAAACGCGCCGCCGATGCCGTCGCTCGCGTCGTCGAGCCACAGCCGCACCGATGGCGCTGAACCGGAAACCGCGCTAATTCCAGAAGAGAATGCAGCGCGGCGCTAAACGACTGTCTCGGGCGGCAAGCCGCATCGCCCGGGCGCGCGCGACACCGCGCGCGCCGCCCATTCTAAACAGCTTTGTTCCGCGAGCGCTCAAGCGGTCAGTGCAGCTTGACGCGCGGCGCGGTGGACCGGCGCAGCCAGTGCGCGAAGGTATCGAGCACCATGCGCGCGTAGCCATGTAGCGCAGCCACATGGAGCCGGTACAGCGACATGTACATGAAGCGGGCGAAGAGCCCTTCGATCAGCATGTTTCCGCCGATCAGCCCGCCCATCAGATTCCCGACCGCGCTGTAATGCCCGAGCGAAACCAGCGAGCCGAAATCGCGATAGGTATATTCGGGCAGCGGCTTGCCGTCCATGCGCCGCGCGAACGCCTTGAACAGAAAGCTCGCCTGCTGATGCGCCGCCTGCGCGCGCGGCGGCACGTTGCGCTCGTTGCCGGGCCACGGACAGGCCGCGCAATCGCCGAGCGCGAAGACGTTGTCGTCGATTTCGGTTTGCAGCGTGCGGCGCACGATCAACTGGCCTAAGCGATTGGTCGGCAGGCCGTCGAGTTGCGACAGCACGGCCGGCGCCTTGATGCCCGCCGCCCACACCGTCAGGTCCGCGCGAATGATCTTGCCGCTCGCCGTGCGGATCGAGTCGCGCGAAACCTGCGCGACGGTCTCGCCCGTCATCAGCTTCACGCCGAGCTTCGTGAGCAGTTCCGCCGTGGCGGTCGACACGCGCTCCTGCAACGCCGGCAGAATGCGCGGCCCCGCTTCTATCAGCACGATGCCGATGTCGTGCTTCGGATCGAGCTTGTGCAAGCCGTACGCCGACAGCACTTGCGCGGTGTTGCGTAGTTCCGCCGACAGTTCGACGCCCGTCGCGCCCGCGCCGACAATCGCGATCTGAATGCGCGGCGCGGCCTCCACGACGACCGGCTCTTGCGCCGGCCCTTCGACGGCCAGTTCGGGCACGACGTGCTCGGCCCGCATGCACGCGGCGATCAGCCGTTTGCGGAAAAGCTCGGCCTGGCCGACCGTATCGAGCGCGATCGAATACTGCTGCGCGCCCTCGACGCCGAAGAAATGCGTCGTGCTGCCGATTGCGATCACGAGCGTGTCGTATTCCAGTTCGCGCTCGGGGAGGAGCTCGCCAGCTTCGTCGTCGCGCAGCGCGCCTATCGTGATGCGCTTTGCCGCGCGGTTCAGGCCGATCATCTCGCCTTGCTGAAACTCGAAGCCGTGCCACAGCGCCTGCGCCGCGTATTCGAGTTCCTGCGTGAACGGGTCCATGCTGCCCGCCGCGACTTCGTGCAACAACGGCTTCCAGATGTGCGTCGGATTACGGTCCACGAGCGTGATCTGCGCGCGCGGCGCTTTGGCGTCCGTCTTCGCGTCCGTCTTGCCTTCGCCCGAACCGAAGCGGTCACCGAGACGCGTCGCGAGTTCGAGACCGCCCGCCCCGCCGCCGACGATAATGAAGCGATGCATGAAGAGCTCTCCCTTTGCCTGATGGATTGCACGGCGCTGTCCGCTCGCCTCGCTGCCTCATTGTGCGTGATGCGACGCGGCATTCACAAGCGCCGCCGTCGCATGAACGGCATATGCCCGATGCCGGCCGCTCAGCGCGCCCTCGGTGCGCCCTCAGTGTGCTTCTTCCCAGTTGTTGCCGACGCCTACTTCGGCGACAAGCGGCACCTTCAGTTCGGCGACGCCGCACATCAGTTCGGGAAGACGCTTGCGCACGTCCGGCAGCTCTTCTTCGGGCACTTCGAGCACGAGTTCGTCGTGCACCTGCATGATCATCTTCGTGCGCATGCCCGCTTTCTCGATCCAGTCCTGCACCGCGATCATCGACAATTTGATGAGGTCGGCGGCGGTGCCCTGCATCGGCGCGTTGATCGCGGCGCGCTCGGCCGCCTGACGGCGCGGACCGCTGCCGCCGTTGATCTCGGGCAGCCACAGCCGCCGCCCGAACACGGTCTCGACGAAGCCGTTCATCTTCGCAGTGACGCGCGTGGTTTCCATGTAGGCGGCCACGCCCGGATAGCGCGCGAAATAGCGGTCGATATAGAGCTTCGCCGCGTCACGCGTGATGCCGAGATTCGACGCGAGACCGAACGAGCTCATGCCATAGATCAAGCCGAAGTTGATGACCTTCGCGATGCGCCGCTGGTCGTTGTCCACTTCGAGCGGCGTCACGCTGAACACTTCGGATGCCGTCGCGCGGTGCACGTCCTCGCCTTGCGTGAACGCGCGCATGAGCGATGCATCGCCCGAAATGTGCGCCATGATGCGAAGTTCGATCTGCGAATAATCCGCCGACACGATCTTGCTGCCCGGCGGCGCGATGAACGCCTCGCGAATGCGCCGGCCTTCGCCCGTTCGCACCGGAATGTTTTGCAGATTCGGTTCGTTCGACGACAAGCGCCCCGTCACCGCGACGGCCTGCGCGTAGTTCGTGTGCACGCGGCCCGTGGACGGATTGACCATGCGCGGCAGCTTATCCGTGTACGTCGACTTCAGCTTGGACAGCGCGCGATGTTCGAGCAGCACCTTCGGCAGCGGATAGTCTTCGGCGAGCTTTTGCAGCACTTCTTCGTCCGTGGAAGGCGCGCCGCTCGGCGTCTTTTTCACGACGGGCAATTGCAGCTTCTCGAAGAAAATCTGGCCGATCTGCTTGGGCGATCCGAGATTGAATTCGCCGCCCGCGTGCTCGTAGGCTTCCGTCTGTAGCTCGATCAGGCGCTTGGCGATTTCGTTGCTTTGCGCGTCGAGTTTCTCGCGGTCGATCAGCACGCCGTTGCGCTCCATCTTGCGCAGCACGCGGGCGGTCGGCATTTCGATATCGCGATACACGCGCAGCAGCCCTTCTTCTTCCGCGACCTGCGGATAAAGCGTCTGATGCAGGCGGAACGTCACGTCGGCGTCTTCGGCTGCGTATTCAGCGGCCTTTTCCAGCGCCACTTCGTCGAAGCCGATCTGCGCCGCGCCCTTGCCCGCTACGTCTTCGTACTTGATGGTCTTCACGCCCAGATGCCGCAGCGCGAGGTTGTCCATGTCGTGCGGACGATGCGACTCCAGCACGTAGGATTGCAACAGCGTGTCGTGCTCGACGCCGTTCAGTTCGATGCCGTGATTCGCCAGCACTTGCTCGTCGTATTTCAGATGCTGGCCGACCTTCTTCTTCGATGCGTCTTCGAGCCAGGGCTTGAGCTTCGCGAGCACTTCGTCGCGCGGCAACTGCGCGGGCGCGTCCGGTCCGCGATGCGCGACCGGAATATACGCGGCATGTCCCGGCTCGACGGCCACGGAGAGGCCGACGATCTGCGCGACCATCGGATCGAGCGACGTGGTTTCCGTATCGAACGAAGTGATCTCGGCGGCCTGAATGCGCGCGAGCCATGCATCGAACTGCTCCCACGTCTGCACGGTCTCGTAGTGATGGACGATCTCGGTGACTTCGGCGGGCGGCGTATCGGTTGGCCCCTCGACGGCATCCGCAATTTCGATCTCGCGCAGCCACGTCTTGAAGCCATGACGCAGGAACACGTCGCGCAACTCGTCGCGGGCTTCGGGACGCGTTTGCAGCGTCTCTTCGATAGAGTCGATCTGCGAAGTGAGGTCGCATGCCGTGTGCACGGTGACGAGCTTTCTCGCCATCGGCAGGAAGTCCAGAGCCTTGCGCAGATTGTCTCCTACCGCACCTTTGATCTCGCTCGCGTGTGCGACGATGCCATCGAGCGTTTCGTATGCGGTAAGCCACTTGAGCGCGGTTTTGGGTCCGCATTTTTCGACGCCGGGCACGTTGTCGACCGTATCGCCAATGAGCGACAGATAGTCGACGATGCGCTCCGGAGGCACGCCGAATTTGTTCACGACGCCTGCGCGATCGAGCGTTTCGTTGGTCATCGTATTGATGAGGGTGACATGATCCGTCACGAGCTGAGCCAGATCCTTGTCGCCCGTCGACACGATTACCTTCATGCCGCGCTTTTCGGCCTGCACGGCAAGTGTGCCGATGACGTCGTCGGCCTCGACGCCTTCGATCATCACGAGCGGCCAGCCGAGCGCGCGCACCGCGACATGGATGGGCTCGATCTGCTTGCTCAGGTCTTCGGGCATCGAAGGACGGTTGGCTTTGTACTCGGCGTACCAGTCGTCGCGGAAGGTCTTACCCTTTGCGTCGAAGATGCACGCGCTATACTCTGCATTGATTTCGCGGCGAAGGCGCCGCAGCATGTTCACCATCCCATACAGTGCGCCGGTGGGACCGCCGTCGGGACCACGCAGGTCAGGCATCGCATGGTAAGCCCGGTACAAGTAGCTAGAACCGTCGACCAATAGCAGGGTCTTACCTTCAAGACTGAGTTCTTCAGGCATTATGAACAAGAGAAAAGTGATTCCGAGTCTGCGATCACTCGCAGATCAAGAGCGCGCAACAGCCAAGAAGGCCCGCGCGTCGTGGCAGATGTTCACGATTATGGCAGAGTTTATCGAGGCGACCGAGTACCTCTCGGAGATCCGCCCTGCCATCAGCATCTATGGTTCGGCCCGTCTGAAACCGGAGTCGCCGTACTATCAGCGCACCATCGAAATCGCGCAAAAATTCTCTGATGCAGGCTTCGCCGTCATTTCGGGCGGCGGTCCGGGCATCATGGAAGCGGCCAACAAGGGCGCGCACGCGGGCAAGTCGCCGTCGGTGGGATTGAACATCGAATTGCCGCACGAGCAGTCGGGCAATCAGTGGCAGGACATCTCGCTGCGCTTCCGTCACTTCTTCACGCGCAAGGTCACGTTCGTGAAGAATTCGGATGCGGTCGTGGTGATGCCGGGCGGCTTCGGCACGCTCGACGAACTCGCCGAAGTGCTCACGCTCATCCAGACGAAGAAGTCGCGCCATGTGCCGATCGTGCTCGTCGGCGCGGAGTTCTGGGCGGGGCTGCTCGACTGGTTCAAGAAGACGCTGTTGACCAATGGCGTGATCAGCGAGAAGGACCTCGATCTGATGCAGGTCATCGACGAGCCGGATCAGGTGCTCGATGCCGTGCTGCGGTTCTATGAAGACCGCGTAGAGAAGGTTGAAGAGCCGGCTGAGGGCAAGTCGGACGAGGATCGGATGTTTTATTTGTAAGGCTGTCGATTCAGCCCGGGAAGGACCGCGCTTGGTCCTTCCTTTTCTTCTTCCCGGCAAGGCCTTGCCGCGGCTTCACACTTTTCCATAAACGACCGCGTTATGAACGGTATGCTCGCGCCCGCGCCGCATTGGGAACGCGCATACCGGCCGCATGAGCGGTACTTCGCGTCGATTCCACGGCTTCCATTAATAGTCTCGGCTCTTCCGGATGGCGTCTGATCGAAGAGCCGCCGTCATTTGCCCCCAGTGGCAAGCCTGGAGCAAGCATGAAGCAAGCGCTGTATCGAACACTCCATCTGACCGTCGCGACGGCAATGGCCGTCTCGCTAATCGCTGGTTGCGAGAAGGAGGCCAATACGCTAGCCGTCGCTCCGTCCGCCACCGCGCAGAACGCGAAACTCGCTCTCCTGAAGGACGTATCCGGCGTGTGGAGCTCGTCGTCCGCAATCGGACTTACGACGATTCAATACTCCGACAACCGCTTGCAAATCCTCCAGGGCGACACACCGTTAGCGGTGACGCTGGGTGATGTCGATCCTGGCGAGGAGACCGTGAACGTCAACACTGTCGTTAATCGCAAGGAGGAGATCCTCACGCTCCGCAAGAAGTGGAACGCGGACCACACGGCTTACAACCTGACGATGACGGGCAGTGACGGACAACAGGATGTGCTCGGCTTCGTGCGCCGCATCAGCAACGACGATCTCAACAGAATCAGCCGGCTCAGCGTCGCGCGGGCGTCGTCCCCGGCGCCAAGTCAGCCGACAGAATCGGCACCTGCGCCCGTCGCTTCGAGCGACCGCGGCATCATCGACATGTGGCTTGGCGGCATCGACATGAATTTGCGTTCGTGTCCCGGCTCGACTTGCGCAGCGCTGCTGATCGTTCCAAAGGACTCAAAGGTAAGCGCCGATACATCCACGATTCGGAACGTCACCGAGTCGTCGGGAGCGAACACGCCGTGGGTTCGGGTGACGTATGAAGGCGCGTACTGCACGCCTGAAGAACTGGATCAGCAAACCGGCTGCACACCCTCCCACGGCACGGACGCACCCGTCACCGGCTGGATGAACTACACGCGCTTGTTGAGCGCGCCGCGCCCGCAGCAATAAGCAACGTCATTGCGGGCGGCGATCTTACGCCGCCCGCTTCGAACATGCGTCACTGAAACGCCACCTCCGCAAAACTGCGCAGCTTGCGCGAGTGCAGCCTCGACAAGCCGTTCATCCGCAGCAGTTCCATCGCTTTCACGCCGATCTGCAAGTGCTGATCCACCTGCGCGCGATAAAACTGGTCCGCCATCCCCGGCAGCTTCAGTTCACCGTGCAGCGGCTTGTCCGATACACATAGCAACGTCCCGTACGGCACGCGAAAGCGGAAGCCGTTCGCGGCGATGGTCGCGCTTTCCATATCGAGCGCGATCGCCCGGCTTTGCGACAACCGCTGCACCGGCTCGCGATGATCGCGCAGTTCCCAGTTGCGGTTATCGACACTCGCGACCGTCCCGGTGCGCATGACGCGCTTCAGCTCGACACCTTCCAGTTGCGTCACCTGCGCCACCGCTTTTTCGAGCGCGACCTGCACTTCCGCGAGCGCGGGCACGGGCACCCATAGCGGCAGATCGGCATCAAGCACGTGATCTTCGCGCACATAGCCATGCGCGAGTACGTAATCGCCGAGACGCTGCGTGTTGCGCAGGCCCGCGCAATGGCCGAGCATGACCCACGCATGCGGACGCAGCACCGCGATGTGATCCGTGATCGTCTTCGCGTTCGACGGTCCCACGCCGATATTGACCATCGTGATGCCGCTGCCGTCCGCCCGCTTCAGGTGATAGGCGGGCATCTGCGGCAAACGCGCCAGCGCGGTGCCTTCGTCCGGCTGCTCGCCGAGATTCGCGTTGTACGTGATGACATCGCCCGGCTCGACGAACGACGAATATTCGCTGCGATACGCGCGCGTCTCTTCGTCATCGGCGCGCGACATCAGCGTGCGTCCCAGCTTCACGAATTCGTCGATATAGAACTGATAGTTCGTGTACAGCACGTAATTCTGAAAGTGCGTCGGCGACGTCGCCGTGTAATGGCGCAGCCGATGCAGCGAGAAATCCACGCGCGCCGCCGTGAACAGCGCAAGCGGATGCGGCTCGCCCGGTCCCGGCTCGTACGTGCCGTTGACGATGCGGTCGTCGAGCAGCGCGAGGTCCGGCGTATCGAAGACATTGCGCATCGCGAGCAGGCGGTCGCGGTCGAGATCGCCTTCGAGGTGAATGCCTTCCGCAAACGCGAAATGAATCGGAATGGGCTGCGCCGATACGCCCACTTCGATGCCCACGTGATGATTCTTCGTGAGCAGCCGCAATTGCTCGCGGTAGTAGTCGCCGAAGAGGTCGGGCCGCGTGAGCGTCGTCTCGAAGATGCCCGGCCCCGCGACGAAGCCGTACGACCGGCGCGAGTCGATGTGCGTGTTCAGCTCCGTTCGCACTCGCACGAACGGATAACACGCGCGCACCCGATGCGTGAACTGCTCGTTGCGCCGGTATCGCGCGAAGGCGTCGCGCAGGAATGCGGTGTTCGCTTCGTAAATGGCGGAAAGGCGCGTGACGGCGGCGACCGGGTCATCGAAGGATTCGGTCGGAAAATCGTTGGCCGGCGTGCCTTGAGTGGTTTGAGTGCGGTCGTTTGTCATGGTTTTGTGTGCGTGTGCTTCAATGCCCTGTCGATGAAACGACATTAACACGGAAGAAAGTGCGGACCATGAAGCCCCTACCGCGCGCCTTCCGATAAGCCGAACACGCGCCGGGCAACGCGGGCCGTTACGCTTCGATAGGGTTTGTTAGAATCCGGCCATCCCTGGAGAATTATCATGAAGCCGCTTCTTTCTGTCGCCACGGCGGCAGTCCTCGCCGCCGCAAGCGTTGGCGCCTTCGCGCAGCCGATATCCAACGCGAACCCGCCGGCGGAGCAACCGGCTCAGCACACTCTGTCGGCGGAAGAAGCCGCAGGTCTTCCGGATCTCAAGGCCATCAACCGGCCGCCCGCCAACGTCAGCTCCAAGGTCGAGATTTCGCCGCCGCGCACGCCGAGCTTTCACGAATTGAGCCCCAACGGAACCGAAATAACCGAATACCGCGACAAGGGCAAGCCTGTCGAAATCAACGTCCACTCGAATTTCGGCACGCATTATCAGATGAGCGCGCCCGCGGATACGTCGCCGCAAGTGCGCGACAACGGCCGCGCAAGCACGCGCCTGCCGTCCGTGAATCTGCGTTATTGAGTCAAGTAAGATAGCTTCGAGCCCGCTCTCCGTGAGCGGGCTTCGTCATTCGGCCCCGCGCGGGCCAATCAACCAGACCGACGTTTCCTGCATGGCCGTATTCACTCCCGTCTCTGACGCCGAGCTCGGCGACTGGCTGCAACACTACGATCTCGGCGATGTCGTCGAATTTCGCGGCATCCAATCGGGCATCGAAAACAGCAACTTCTTCCTCACGACCACGCACGGCGAATACGTGCTGACGATCTTCGAGAATCTGACGGCCACGCAGCTTCCGTTCTATCTGGATCTGATGCGGCATCTCGCCTCGCATCGCGTGCCGGTTCCCGATCCGATGCCGCGCAGCGACGGCTCGCTCTTCGGCATGTTGCGCGGCAAGCCGGCCGCCATCGTCACGAAGCTCGAAGGCGCGCCCGAACTGGCGCCGACGCCCGCGCACTGCATCGAAGTCGGCAACATGCTCGCGCGCATGCATCTCGCGGGGCGCGACTTCCCGCGGCATCAGCCGAATCTGCGCAGCCTGCCGTGGTGGCAGGAGAATGTGCCGGCTGTCATCGATTTTCTGAGCAACAGCCAGCGCGAACTGATCGAATCCGAACTCGCGCATCAGACCGCCTTTTTCGCCTCGGCCGACTACGCCGCGCTGCCCGCCGGCGCGTGCCATTGCGACCTCTTTCGCGACAACGTGCTCTTCGCGCACGGGCGGCAGCACGCGCGGCTCGGCGGCTTCTTCGATTTCTATTTCGCGGGCGTCGACAAGTGGCTGTTCGACGTGGCCGTGACCGTAAACGACTGGTGCGTCGACCTGGCGACCGGCGCGCTCGAAGCGGCCCGCGTCGATGCGCTTTTGCGCGCCTATCAAACCGTGCGTCCTTTCACGCCGGCCGAGGAACGCCACTGGAACGACATGCTGCGCGCGGGCGCCATGCGCTTCTGGGTGTCGCGGCTCTATGACTTTCATCGTCCGCGCGAAGCGCAGATGCTAAAGCCGCACGATCCCGGCCATTTCGAGCGCATTCTGCGCGAGCGCGTCCAAGCCGCGTCCTCTTCCGCCCAACGGTAATTCAGCGACTCCCCATGCGACTGATCGAAGTTCCCGCCAAAACCGGCTACGTGTGGTTTCGCCAGGGCATCTGGCTCTTCCGCCGCAACCCGTTCGCGTTCCTCACGGTGTTCTTCGCCTATTTGTTCGTGATGACGCTGATTTCGCGCGTGCCGCTCGTCGGTCCGTTGCTGCCGCTCTTGTTCATTCCCGGCGTCGCCGTGGGTTTCATGGCCGCGTGCAGAAACACCATCGCGGGCAAGCCCGTCTGGCCGACCATCCTCGTCGACGGATTCCGCTCGTACGGAAGCGTTGTCGCGCGCCGCTTGCTGGTGCTGGGCGCGCTTTATGTCGTCGCGATGGCGGCGATTTTCGGCATCTCCGCCCTCGTGGATGGCGGCGCGCTTCTCAACCTGATGATGGGCAACGCGCCGTCCAGCGAGCCGGAGACCGTCGCGGCCGGCTTCAGTCCGCTGGCCGTGCTGGTGGCCATGGCGTGTTACCTGCCGGTCGCCATGCTTTTCTGGTTCTCGCCGATTCTGATTGCATGGCACGAAGTTCCGACAGCGAAGGCGCTGTTCTTCAGCCTCGTTTCCTGCTGGCGCAATCGCGGCGCGTTCATCCTGTACGGCGTCCTATGGATGGCGGTGGCGCTCGCGATCTCCTTCGGCCTCACGGCGCTGATGCAAGCCCTCGGCGTCGGGCAGGAGATGGCGTTCGCGGTGCTGATGCCGGCGTCGATTCTCGTGACCACCGCGCTGTACTGCTCTTTCTACGCGACGTATCGCGGCTGCTTCGGCGTGCAGACGCCGGACGCGCCGGACCTGCCGAACACGTCTGGCGCTTCTGGGGGCTGACGGTGCCGCGTGCATGCAGCGAGTAGGTAACAAAAAAGCCGGCTGACTGCCGGCTTTTTCACATCGACTCAAGCTCGCGCCGAGGCCGACTCAGTTCGCCATCCACGACGGATGACGGGCTGCGGCACGCTGGTCCAACTTCTTCATGCGATATTCGAGATCGTAGATGTCGGTGGCTTCAGCGAGGTACGCGTCGTCACGCTCGCGGTCACGCTCTTCAGCGGTCTTGGTCAGGAACAGGAAAATACGGGAAAGCAGGAACATGATTGGCCTCGCTGGATACTGGGGTAACTACCTATAAGCGTGATTATAGGGTATTCCCTGAGCCAACGCCAGCATTTACCGCTAGAACGCTGATACTAAAGACGAAATTGCAACACCTGAAACACAGCCGCGCGTTCAGGCGACGAACGCCGCGCGCGCGGCCTCGCTGGAGCGGCGCTGATGCTTGAAGAACTCCCACAGCACAGCAGACGAATCGGGCCCTTTGGACGAATGGAAGGCCACGGTGTCGTCGCCGCCCGACCACGCATGGCCGAGCCCGCGCACGATCGACGTCTTGACCACGCGCCGCCCGTTCTTGAAATAGTCGCGCACGACGCCATCGGAATGCGTTTCCTCCCGTACTTCGCCCGCGCGCGGCTTGCCGGCCGCGTCGATGAAGCCGTTCAGCCGAAGGAACTGCTGCGTCAGTTGCTCGGCGTTCTCGGCGGACACCACCGAATCCAGTTCGCCGTGAATGATGACCGCCGGCATGCCCGGGTAGTCGCCCACGTCGAGCGCGGCGTCGATCAGCGTCACCGGGTCGGTGCGGCTTGCGCGGCGCATGACGTCCATCGCGCCGATCGCCGAGTTCGCCTCGCCGAAAACGACGCCCGAATGCAGCCCAACCGCAGCGAACAAATCGGGATACCGGAGCGCGAGCAGTGCGGCCAGTCCCGCGCCCGCCGACATGCCCGCAAGGTAGACGCGTTCAGGATCGAAATGGTGCTCGGCAACCGTCGCGCGAATCAGCGATACGACGGACGCCGCCTCGCCGCCGCCACCGCTGCTGGAATCGTCGTACCAGCGCCAGCAGCGATGCGGATGGTCATGCTTCGACTGCTCCGGGTACAGCACCGCGAAGCCGTATTTGTCCGCGAGGAGATTCATTCGCGTGCCCTGCGCGAAGTCGTCGGCGCTTTGCTTGCAGCCGTGGAGCATCACGACGACAGGCAGGCGGCCGAGGCCGGTTCTCGGCGGCACATACAACGCGTAGGAAAGATGGTTGACGAAGCGGCCGGCGGTCGGCGGGGCAGAATGGTACGAGCGATCCCATTTGCCGCGCGCCCATGCGGACGCACGCGGCCGCACGCGGGATTCGCCCGTTTCAGGGCGGCGGGCAGCGGGGGCGAAAGCCGCGGCCTTCGCGGCGGCGCCCGATTTGAACTTGGACCGGACGGTCTTGGAACGCGCGGGCTTCGCAGCCGGGCGCGCCTTGGGCGGGCGAATGCTTTCGACTTGGACAGCGACCAGGCGTCTCAAGCCACGCAACCAGAGTTTGGTAAGGCTCTTTGACATTTGGCTGGTTCTCCTAAAGCGTGTTTCAGATGACGCGCGGTTGGCTGCGTCGTGTTGCAGTGCACAATACCATTAAATGGAACGATTCGCTGACTGCTGTGCCTGCAACGGTCGCGTCATTCGCACCACTTGGCGACAAAAGCCTGCAAATACTGTCTAATGTGCCAGGTTGTCGATCGTCCGCCAGCGAACCTTTCGTCTTCTTCCCAACCGGTATACTTCTGCTCGCAACGGCTTTCCGATCCCGTGCCTGCCGCAGTGCAGCAACTGCTATTCCTATCGCCCTCGATGAACGTTGAAATTCCCGTTTCGCTCTGGTTGAGCATCACCGCGCTCGGCAGCGTCGGCGTCATGCTGCCCGTCGGGCTCGCCGCTGCGGCGTGGCTCGCGCTCGGTTATCGCTGGAAGTACACGCTGGAATGGCTCGCGCTCCTCGGCGCGGGCAGCGCATGCGTCGCTTTGAGCAAGATCGCGTTTATCGGCTGGGGAATCGGCGTGCGCAATATCGACTTCACGGGCATCAGCGGCCACGCCTTCATGGCGACGGCGGTGCTCCCCGTGGCGCTCTTCGTCGCGCTGCTGCCGGCACGCGGCCCGTTGCGCGCGGGCGGCGTTGGCGTGGGTCTGCTGCTGGGCGCCCTGATCGGCGGGTCGCGCGTGGTCGTCAACGCGCATTCGGTATCGGAAGTCGTCGCGGGTTGCGCGCTCGGCGGCGCGGTTGCAATCGCGTTCGTGAGCATCGCGTGGAAAGCGGAAGCCGGCAAGCTATCGCCCGCGCCGGTCGTGGCAAGCCTCGGCGCGGTCGTCGTGGCGCTGCATGGCGTGCCGGTGCCGACGCAGCACTGGATCACGGAGATTGCGCTCGGGTTATCGGGCCACGAGCGCCCGTACGTTCGGGCGCGCTGGAAGGCGAAGATCTATCGCGTGCCGGACCGGCGCGCCGACTCGCACGCGCCGCGCGAGCCCGCAGCCGCGTGAAGCAACAGAAACCGCGTCAGTCGTTGACGCCAATGATGACGCTCGACGCCTTCACGACGGCGACAGCCTTCTGGCCCTCCGCCAGCCCAAGCGCCTGTGCGCTCTGATTCGTGATGATCGCAGTGACGGTCGTCGACTCGTCGAGCGAGAGCGTCACTTCGGCGTTGACCGCGCCGCGCGTCACGCTGGCAATGGTCCCACGCAACTGGTTGCGCGCGGACAGCTTCGCGGGCCCGTCCTCCATCAGCATGACCCACGACGCCTTGATGAGCGCGAACGCGTCGCTGCCCTGCTGCAAGCCGAGCGCCTCCGTGCTCTCATGGGTAACCACCGCGACGATGGTCTGACCGCCCGGCAAGCCGAGTTCCACTTCGTCGTTCACGGCGCCGCGCGTGATTTTCGTGATCTTGCCCGCCAACTGGTTCCGCGCACTCGTTCTCATCCCCAATCTCCCGATAAGCCGCCAATCGCGGTCGAAGCCTTCGATGGCCTCGCCCACGTGTTCAAGAAACTTGCGATGCTCGCGCTCCACCGCGTGATAGGTGTCGATGAGCCGCAGCGCCGACGCAGTCAGTCTGGTTCCGCCGCCGCCCCGGCCGCCGGTCGCGCTGGCCACGAGCGGCTCGCCCGCGAGGTTGTTCATCGTATCCACCGCGTCCCACGCCGCCTTGTAGCTCATGCCGACGCGTTTCGCGGCCGAGGTGATCGATCCGGTATCGCGAATCGCTGCCAGCAGCGCGATGCGCCCCGCGCCGCCGAGCGTTTCGCCACCGCTCTTAACCCAGACCGAGCCGCCGAACTCGAGCGGTTCGGGGACGGCGGGCGGTGTTTCCTTGGGCATCGGTCGACTCTCGAGTGAGGAAATGCGCGAAACGTGCCGCCGAATTATATCGACGCCCTCAGCGCCAGCGATGCTTTCACGCCCGATGGCGGCACACATAAGAGGAAATGGGAATTGTTCCGAGAGTCATGAAATCGACACATGCACCATGAAACATGACCTTTTCCCTTCGCCGGCCTATTGCTTCGACATTGCCGGAGTTCCTCGCCTCAAGGACGCGCCATGAACCAGGTTGTCTTTCCCCAAACGCAAGGCCGCACGCCAGGGCAACGCTTCGCGTTTCTGGTGTTTCTGCTCGCCATCGGAGCGGGCGTCGTGTATTGCATCCTGCACCTGTTCGAGGATCTCGCGCCGGTGCGCGAATCGTCGGTGTTTCCTTACCTTCTGCTCGGCGTCGCGCTCGTCATCGCGCTCGGCTTCGAGTTCGTCAACGGCTTTCACGACACGGCCAACGCCGTCGCGACCGTCATCTACACGCACTCGTTGACGCCCAATCTGGCGGTCGTGTGGTCCGGCGCGTGGAACTTCATCGGCGTGCTGATTTCGAGCGGCGCAGTCGCGTTCGGCATCCTTCAGTTGCTGCCGGTTGAACTGATCATCGGCGTCGGCAGTTCGCAGGGCTTTGCGATGGTCTTCGCGCTGCTGATCGCGGCGATCATCTGGAATCTCGGCACGTGGGCGCTCGGCCTGCCGTCGTCGAGTTCGCATACGCTGATCGGCTCGGTCATCGGCGTCGGCCTCATGAATCAGATGCTGCACGGAAGCAACGACACGTCGGGCGTCGACTGGAGCCAGGCAGTGTCGGTCGGTAAGTCGCTGCTGTTTTCGCCGCTTGTCGGTTTCGTGCTCGCGGGCTTTTTGCTGTACGTGCTGAAGCTCGTCGTGCGCGTGCCGGAGCTGTACCAGGAGCCGAAGAAGAACACGCCGCCGCCTTTCTGGATTCGCTGTCTGCTGATCCTGACGTGTACCGGCGTGTCGTTCGCCCACGGCTCCAACGACGGCCAGAAAGGCATGGGCCTCATCATGCTGATCTTGATAGGCACGGTGCCGACGGCCTACGCGCTCAACAAGGCAGTCACGCCGGCCGAGACGCAGACGTTTCTCGCGGTGAGCCACAGCGCGACCGAGGTGCTCCAGCGGTATAGCGGCGGCGCGTCCCCGGCGCCGGACGCGCGCGCGCAGGTGGAGAAGTTCGTGCAGACGAAGACGCTCGCGCCCGACACCATCGCCTCGTTGCAGGCGCTGATCGGCTCGATCGAATCGCAGATCCGCCCCAGCGAGACGATCGCTTCCGTGCCGCAAGGCAACGTCCGCAACGTGCGAAACGAGATGTACATCGCGTCCGAGGCCCTACGAGTGATGGAGAAGCAGAAGTCGCCCGCGTTCGCGCCCGCCGACGTCGCCGTGCTCGACAACTACAAGCATCAACTCGATCACGCGACGAAGTTCATTCCGACGTGGGTAAAAGTAGCGGTCGCCGTGGCGCTCGGGCTGGGGACGATGGTCGGCTGGAAGCGCATCGTCGTGACGGTGGGCGAACGCATCGGCAAGACGCATCTGACGTATGGGCAAGGCGCGTCGGCGGAACTCGTCGCGATGCTGACCATCGGCGCCGCCGACGTCTACGGCCTGCCCGTGAGCACGACGCACGTGCTGTCTTCCGGTGTCGCGGGCACGATGGCCGCCAACGGCTCCGGTCTGCAGTGGCGAACCGTGCGCAGTCTTGCGCTCGCGTGGCTGCTCACGCTGCCGGTTTCGATCGCGCTTGCCGGCGCGCTCTTCTGGGCGTTCCGCGGACTCTTCTGACGCATAGCCGGGCGCGCGCTTTTCGCTTTGAAAATTTTGCGCGCGCCGCTACCCCGTCTTTCATTTTGACAATCAGCATCGCCGCACGCGGCCTCGCGCACGCGTGCGGCGCCTTGCTGCCGCGCCCGCGCCCATGTCGGCACGGGCCTTGCTTCCCGCTCCTTGTCGATCGCAACGCCGGACGGCCAGCGGCTTTGATGCCGCTGCGCTAAGACGTGTAGTGGGTTGGGAGGTGCACGTCGAGCCGGATGGTCGCGCGGTCTTTTATAAGGAGAAGTCAAATGACGATCGGAACCATCCTGCTCATCATCCTGATTCTGCTGTTGATCGGCGCTATTCCGTCTTGGCCACACAGCCGAAGCTGGGGCTACGGACCCAGCGGAATTCTCGGCGTCGTGTTGATCGTGGTGATCGTTTTGTTGTTGATGGGCCGTATATGACACCGGGCGGGCGCCCCCAAGCGTCCGCCGCTTCGCTGGAAAAAAGAAGGGCGCTCGACGGAGCGCCCTTCTTTTTATGCTGTAACCCGCGGCTCAAACCCGCATGACCTGGCCATTCGGCTCGATCTTGCGTGGAATGACAGGCTCCGTCTGCCGGGGCGACGCCGCCTTCGCGCGCGGCGCGACCGTCGGTGCCTCGATGGCAGCTTTGTCTGCAATCTGCTTGACCGCCGCCCCGCTTCGGGCTTTCTTCTTTGCGGCTGTTCGCGATGCGGCGTGCGTCTTCGCCTTGCTCGTCGCCGATTGCGACTTCGCTTCCGGCGGATTCCAGACTTCCGTGTACCGCTGCGCCGCCATCACCGGCGACGTTCCGAGTACGAAAGCCATCGTCAGGAATGCGAGTTTCAATTCGTTGCGCTCCATCGGTTGAGTATTGGTTGTCACTCAGTGACCCTGACGCGCGCTGCGCGACAGAATCGCGTCGAGCGAGCGTTCGGAGGTTTCCAGTTCGCGTAGCGCGGCGTCGAGGCGTGCGAGCGAACGCGCGACGGATTGCGTGCCCTCCTCGAACTGCGGCTCGCCTCGCGTGGCGTCGAAGGCGGCGTTCACGGCGCGGCTTGCGCGCATGAAGCGTTCGAGCGCGGCAGCTTCGAGCGAATCGTTGCGAGAGATCATCGGCAAGCTCCTTGTTGCAGACAAGCTGTACGAATATACAGTAATGCGGCGGGCCGGCAAACAGGCGATGCGCCCCGTGGCGAAAATGCCGAAGCGACTATTGACCGTACAAGCGGCGCATTGCAGAACGCGCGGTGAGCGGCGTTCGCCGCATCTCGCTCGCAACGGATTACGGATTAAGCCGGGCTTAATTGTCGGCGCACACACTCGATGCGCGATTCACGCCCGGCCGCCGACAGCCGGGCATCCACGTGAGGAATGTGCCATGTCCGCCAACCCCGCCGCGCGCCCTTTCGCCAACCTCGCCCGCGCCATGCGCCGCCACACGGCGCTCCAGTTGAGCCGCTGCCGCCTGTCCGCGCCCATCGAGCCGCCTTGGGGCGAGCCGTATCGTACCGTCGAATGGACGCTCAAGAGCGACCCGCGCGTGCAGCGGCGCGTCCTGCGGGCCGATTGCACGCCGTCCGATATCGCGGATGCGCTTCAATCTCACACGCCAGGCCGTTGCTATGGTCCGGCCGACGACGATGATTGACCGCATGAGCGGCGCGTGAAAGCTAGATTTAGCTTGTATAAATCTCTATATGGACTAACATGCGTTAAAGGTTCCTTTGGAGACTTAACGACATGCCCCATGCCGCACGCGCCGCATCGTCGGCGGCCGGCCAACCGGCGCCGCGTCCCGCGCCGGATCTCGGCGACCTGTCCGCTGCCGGCCTGCGCGCCTTTTTCAGGATCGCGGAAGCGTGGTCCCTCTCAGCCGACGAGCAAATCGTCCTGCTGGGCAAACCCGGGCGGTCGACCTTCTTCAAGTGGAAGAATGCGCCGCAAGCCGCGCGCGTCGGGCGCGACACGCTCGAACGCCTGTCGCTGATTCTCGGCATCTACAAGGCGCTGCAAATCCTCTTGCCCGATCCTCAAGCCGCCGACACCTGGGTCAAGCGCCCGAACACCGCGCCCGCATTCGGCGGACGGCCCGCGCTCGAACGCATGCTCGCGGGCAATGTCAGCGATCTCGTCGCCGTCCGGCAATATCTCGACGCAATGCGGGGCGGCTGGGCGTGACGGGCACTCAGGCTGTATCGAACTGGCGGGACCGCTGGCCGCACACCGAACTGGATTGGTCGCCGGCGTTTCGCGTGATACCGACTCGCTTTCCCGCCGTGAATCTCTTCGACCGGGTCGCATCGCCGCAAGATTTCGACGCGCTGTATGCGCTCGAAGCCATGACCAACGACCGCCTGCGCACCGAAGTCGGCGAACTCGATCTCGTGCCGCCGGAAGAACGTTGTTTCGGGCCCGGCTGCGGCCCAATCATGGCGGCCTTCACGCATCTGAACCCGAACGGCAGCCGTTTCTCGGACGGCAGCTACGGCGTGTTCTATTGCGCCCGCGACCGGCAAACCGCGATTGCCGAGACGCGCTATCACGCCGGCCTCTTTCTCGCCGCGACGAAGGAAGCGCCGCTGCGTCAGCAAATGCGGCTGTATCGCGTGACGGCGCGCGGCGAAGTCGTGGATGTGAGGGGCGATCGCCTTGCGCGGGCGGGGCTCGATCCGCAGATTCTCGCGCCGGACGATTACGCGCCCGGCATGGCGCTCGGCCGGGCGGTGCGGGCGGCGGGCGCGCCGGGCATCGTTTATCCGTCGGTGCGCGATCCGCAAGGCGAATGTCTCGCCGCGCTGCGCACGACGCTCTTGCGCGACTGTCATCACGCCGCGTATCTCGAATACAACTGGAACGGTCGCGCAATCGATTGCGTGTTCGAGCTGAACCAGGTCGGCTAGCTTCGGGCTAGTTGATTGCGACGGCCGTCGAACTGCGCGTGCGCGACAGCTTCTTCGTCGCGGGCCGCGCGGCTTTCGGCGACGTCTTGCGCGCCACCGTCTGAAGCGCCTGCGCCGCCGCGTCCTTCGCGCTCCCCTTCAGCGCGCCTGCGCGCGCCTTCTTGCTCGATTCCGCGAGCAGCCCGGTGAGCCGCGCGTCGCTCGCCGCTGCGCCCTTGCGGTTCGCGCGGGCCGCCTCGCGGGCGCGGCGCTTCGCGTCCTTCTCCAAAAAGATGACGAGCGCGGCCTCGTCCGTCTTGAGCCCGTGCCGCCGCGACGCCGGCAAGGCCTCGGCGAGTGCGCCCGCCTCGAACGCCTCGATCACGGCCGGATGCACGTAGCACTTGCGGCACACCGCCGGCGTATTGCGCAGCAGTTGCGACACTTCCTTGATCGTGCCGACCACATGCTTGCGCGCTTCCGTCACCGTCTCCCACTGGAGCTTGCGCAGCGCCGCCAGCGCGAACACGCTGCCTGCCCACGTGCGGTAATCCTTAGCGGTGAAATCCGCGCCGGTGATCTCGCGCAGATAATCGTTGATGTCGGACGAACTGACCGAGTGCCGCTCGCCGTCGGCATCGAGATACTGAAAGAGGTCTTGTCCCGGTAAATCCATGCAGCGCTTGACGATGCGGGCAACGCGCGCATCGCTCACGGCAACGTCGTGCTCGATGCCGCTCTTGCCGCGAAACTTGAAGCGCAGCGTCCCCGACGACACCTTCAGGTGGCGCTTTCTCAGCGTCGTCAGTCCGTAAGAGCGGTTTTCTCGCGCATATTCCTCGCTGCCGATGCGGATGAGCGTCGTATCGAGCAAGCGGACGACCGTGGCGAGCACCTTGTCGCGAGGCATGCCGTCGAGCGTGAGATCGCGCGACACGCGGGCGCGCACCTTCGGCAGCACCGCGCCGAACGCGAGCATGCGTTCGTACTTGTTGGCGTCGCGCGTTTCCCGCCATTGCGGGTGATACCGATACTGCTTGCGGCCGCGCGCGTCGCGCCCCGTCGCCTGCAAATGGCCGCGCGAGTCCGGGCAGATCCAGACATCGACGTAAGCGGGCGGAATGGCGAGCGCGTTGATGCGCCGGATTTCGGCTTCGTCCTCTATGCGCTTGCCTTGCGTGTTGAAGTAGACGAACGCGCCGTCGATCCATTCGCGCGTGTAGCCCCGACGGGAATCGTCCACGTAACGCAGGCCGGGCGGGAGTTCTTCCGCGAGCGACTGCGCAAGAACGTTCTGTGCGCCGCGCGGATCGTCCCCGACCCCGTTGCCGCCGCTGCGTGCGGCGTTTTGTCCAGCGTTGCTTCCGATTCTCGCCACTGCGTGCCTCGACTCGTTGCTTTTGGTTTGTGGCCAGACTGCGAGCAACGGCCGTGCCGCGCGCTAATCTTGAACGCGACGCTCAAGGCAAAGCGAGTTCGCGCGCTCCTTCCGACGCCGCCCAGCGTTCCTTGACCGACCAGATTTCGTCGCTGCCGACTTCCACGATGGTCAGCCGTCCTTCCGCAGCGAACGCGCCGGTATCGATATAAATCTGCGAGCCGATCTGCCGCACTGCGCGCATTGGCGTGTGGCCGCAATAGGTCGGCGACAGCCCGCGCTGGCGCGACGGTTCCGCGTTGCCGAGCGCGAGGCTGCGACCCCAAAGCATCTGGCTGCGCGTGTCGTCCGAGAACTCGGCTGCATCCAGATCGGCGTCGCTGCCGAAGAATTCCGCGTGCAGCACGTTGAAGCGCCGCGCGCCTTCGCCCACGACGCGTACGAGCGGCAGCGTCGAGAGCCGGGTGGCGAGGGCGGCGAGTTGGTCGTCGGGAAGCGTCTCGGCCCACGCGCCGCCGATGGCGTACCACGACTGACGGCGCATCTGGCCCGCCGCCACCGCGATCAGCGAATCCTCGTGATTGCCGAGCACCGGATAGAACCACGGCTTGTCGATGAGCTCGACGGCCGCGAGCGAATCCGTGCCGCGGTCGACCAGATCGCCGACCGAAAAAAGGCGGTCGCGCGAGCCGTCGAAACCGATCTCGCGCAGAAGATAGCGCAGCGCATCGACGCAGCCATGCAGATCGCCGACGACGAAGTCGCGGCCGATATCGTTGGCGGGATGCCTGCAGACGGCGGAATAGGTCGGATCATTCATGCGTCGATCTTAGCGCCGGGACAATGGAACGTGTGCGTGTTGGGTCGCTTTCGCTGCGGATTTCGGAGCGTCGGCGGGCGGCGTTTCGCAAGCTGGTTCGCTGTTGGTTCGCTGTTGGTTCGCTGCCCCGCTTCATTGACTCTCGACAGGAAGCGAAGTGAGCGAGCCCTATTATTGCGCGATCGAGCGCAGCCGCGCGACATCTTCGGCCCGCGTCGTCGCGCGAGGGTCGCCGAACTGGTGCGTCACGTAATTGGCGAGCGCCGCGACGTCCTCATCAGATAACGACGCGCCGAACGCCGGCATCAGCACGGGCGCAGCGCGGGTTTCACGATTCACGCCGTGCAAGATCACGAGGACGAGGTTGCTCGTGTCCATGGAGCCGAACGCGGCAGTCACGCCGTCGTGGACGAGCGACGGGAACGCGCCGCCCGCGCCCTCGCCCGAGACGCCGTGGCAACTTGCGCAGGCGGCGGCGTAGAGCCGGGCGCCTCGGGGATGGGCGGCGTTGGCTGCGCCGGGGTCGGCTTGGGTGGCGTGTTGCGGCTTCTTTCGGGCGTCTGGGCTGACGCGGTCGGCGTTCGTTGCGGGGGCCGGCGTTTTCGCGGTGCTTGCGTTGTCGCGGGCGGGATGCGTTGAGGCGGTCGGCGTCTTCGCGGTGTTTGCGCTGTCGTGGCTAGATTCCGTCGCGATGGCTTTTTTTGTCTCGTTGCTCCCGGTGTCGGGAGCAGGCTCCAGCGGGATGGCAGGCGCCTTTTCGGTGTTCACGCTGTCGCGGCCAAGTTCCGTCGCGGTGTCCGGCGCTTTTGCGGTGCTCGCGCTCTGGCGGGCAGACTCCATCGGGATGGCCGGCGTCTTCGCGGTGTTCACGCTGTCGCGGCCGAGCTCCGTCGCGGTGTCCGGCGTTTTGGCTGTGCGCGGGTCGTCACAAGCAAGCTCGGTCGCTGGCGATCTCGCAGTGCTCTTGCTGCCGCGGCCACAATCCGTCGCAGTGGCTGGCGTTTTAACGGTGCTCGCGCCGTCGCGAGCAATGCCAGTCGCGGCGGCCGGCGTTTTCGCGGTGTTCACGCTGTCGCGGCCAAGTTCCGTCGCGGTGGCTGGCGCTTTTGCGGTGCGTTCGTCTTCAAGAGCAAGCTCGGTCGCTGGCGATTTCGCAATGCTCTTGCTGTCGCGGCCAGATTCCGTCGCGTCGGCCGACGTTTTGGCGGTGCTCACGCTGTCGCGGCCAAGTTCCGTCGCGGTGTCCGGCGTTTTCCCTGTGCGCGCGTCTTCAAGAGCAAGCTCGGTCGCTGGCGATTTCGCAGTGCTCTTGCTGTCGCGGCCAGGCTCCGTCGCGGTGCCCGGCGTTTCTGCAGTGCTCACGCTGCCACGCTCCGAACCGATCCCCGCAGCCCGCCCTCTCCCGCCGTCGCCCCCAAACGCGCCCACCGCGTCCAGCGTCGTGATGTCAGCCTGCCCCGCCGCGCCAAAGCTCCATCGCGAACGCATGCCGCTCTGCCCGGCGACAACCGGCATCGAGCGAAGATAAGCAATCATCGCCCGAAGATCGTCATCGGTCAGAAACTGCGTGCTGTTCGCGACGACCTCCGCCATCGGTCCGATCGCGTACGCGCGCCCCGGCGCAGCGCCGCTCGCCAGGTAGCGCAGCAACTCGTCGTCGCGCCATGCGCCGATGCCCGCCACCCGATCGGGCGTCAGATTGCCCGCGCGCCACCCCGCCACCGACGCGCCGCCGAGCCGCTCGCTCTCCTTCAACCCGCCTAACGCGTTGCGCGGCGTGTGGCACTGTCCGCAATGCGCGAGGGCTTCGACGAGATACGCGCCGCGATTCCATTCCGCCCGCTTGGCCGGGTCCGGCACGAACCGGCCCGGCGTGAAGTTGAACGCGTTCCACGCGGCCATCAGCCAGCGCCAGCCGAACGGAAACCGCAGCGCGTGCGGCGGCGGCGTGTAGCGCACGGGCGGCACGGTCGCGAGATAGGCGCGCATGGCGAGCACGTCGGCGTCGGAGAGCCGCGTGTAGGCCGTGTAGGGAAACGCGGGATACAGATGCTCGCCGTTCCTGCCGATGCCCTCGCGCATCGCGCGGACGAACTGCGCGTCGGTCCACGCGCCGATGCCGGTCGCGCGGTCGCTCGTGATGTTCGGCGTGTAGAAGGTGCCGAAGCGCGTCGGCATGGCGCGGCCGCCCGCGAACGGCCGCGCCGGGTCCGCCGTGTGGCACGCCATGCAGCCGCCCGCGCGCACCAGATATTCGCCCCGCGCGACGCTCTCGGCCCGCGCGGGCGCGGCCGTCTCGCCGTGTTGCGATTGCGCCGGGAGATGGCCGAACGTGACCGCGAGCGCAAGCATCGCGGTCACGACGAGCGAACGCCGCCGCGTCATCGCAGCGACGCTTCGATGGCGCTCGCGAGCCGCAGCGCCAGCGCCGCAATCGTCAGCGTGCAGTTGACCGAGCCGCCCGCCGGCATCACGGCGCTTCCCGCGACGAAGAGATTCGGATGATCGTGCGCGCGGCAGTCGGCATCGACGACAGAATCGCTCGCGTCTCGTCCCATGATCGCCGTGCCCATGATGTGGCTGCTCGGCTCCAGACCGTCGTCGTGCTCGATCTGCTCGCCGCCGAACCATCCGGCAATGCGCTCGAAGACCGCCCGCGTGTCGGCGGCGCTGCGGCGAACGTAATCGTCGATGGCGTAGCGGATTTCCGGGCGCGGCAAACCGAGCGCGTCCTTCTGCGCGGACAGCGTCACGCGATTGTCCGGAGACCCCAGTTGTTCGTGAAAGCTGCCGAGCGTCAGCCGTCGCGCGGACTGCTCGCGGATTTGCCGGTCGAGCTCGCCGCCGGTCAGCCCGGCTTCGATCAGCTTCGACGTGACCACGAGCGTCGGCGATGCATTCGACAGATGCAGCTTCTTCGCCGCCTGCTGCGCGCGGAATGGGCCGTCACGGAAATCGACGACCGAACTCATCTCCACCGGGCCGCGCCCCGGCCAGAGCGCCTCGTTCGCAAGGAAGCTCACGGCTACACCCGGATGGTCCATCAGATTGCGTCCGACCTGATCCGACGCATTTGCGATGCCCTTCGGAAAGCGCGCCGACGCCGACATCAGCAAGAGCTTCGGCGTTTCGATGCCGTTTGCCGCGATCACGAAGCGCCTGCCGGTCACGCGCGTGCTCGCGCCGTTCGGGTCTTTGTAGTGAATGGCGATGATTTCGCCCTTGTCGTTCGCTTCGATGCGATACGCGACCGCCTGAGCGATCAGCGTCGCGCCGGCGCGTTCGGCCTTGTCGGCGTGCGTGCCGCCGTGATACAGCGCGCCGATCGGGCACACGGGCATGCAACTGTTCGCGCCACAGCACGGCGGCCGCGCGTCGTACGCGCGGCTGTTGCGCGCCATCGGCTCGGGCACCGCGCGCATCGACTGCGCCGCAAGCACCTGCGCGAACCGCTGATCCAGATACGAGAGCGGCAACGGCGGCATGGGATACGGCGTCGAGCGCGGCGAGCCGAGATCGACGTCCGGCCCGGCCACGCCCAGCTCGCGTTCGGCCTGCCCGTACCACGGTTCCAGCGTTTCATAGGGAAACGGCCAGTCACGGCCGACGCCATGCAGCGTGCGGAGCCGAAAGTCCGCCGGCAAGAGACGCCACGCCGCGCCTGCCCAATGCCACGTCGTGCCGCCGACGAGCCGCAGAAACTGCGGTTCGTACGCCTTGTCCCCGCGATTCACGAGATAGCTGCCCGGATTCGCCGGATCAGGGCGCGGCGCGTGGCGAACGAGCGGATACGGCGCGCACAGATCGCGCTTCTCCGGCGCGCGGCGGAAGTTCTCCACGATCTGCCAGCGCGCGAGACGCGGCCCCGCTTCGAGCAGGATCACCGACGCGCCCGCCTTCGCCAGCCGGTACGCGACGAGACTGCCCGCCACCCCCGACCCGACGATGACCACGTCCGCCGCTGTCGATCCCGCCATGCGCTTCGCCTTTGTTCGTCGTTTTCGTTGTCGTTGTCGTTGTCGTTGGGGAGCCGGGATGCCGGCTACGGCTTTTTCGCCCAGTCGGCGGGCGCGCCGCGGCAGTACGAAGGAACCGTGAGCATGTCGCGGACGGGATCGAACATCAGTGCGCGTTCGAACGCAACGACCTCCGCCTGCTCGCCTTCGCCCACGACGCCCAGATACCACGCGCGCACCACGCTGCCGACGGCCTTCGCGAGATCGGGCTGCGTCGCCCGCAGCGCGGCGGTGACGACGTCGCTCGGCGTGCCGCCGTGCGTCGCGAGCCAGTGTTCGAGCCGCTTCATCTTGTCGGCGAAATTCGCATCGGCGCGAAGGAGCGCCGCGTGAACGCGCCCGGCGACGAGTGGATCGAAGGCGGCGCGGCCGGTCAGCTTCATCGAGACCGCGATGAACGTGTCGAAGTCTTCGGCGACAGCAGGCGCTGCACGCGACGGCGCGACAGCCAAGGCAGCCGACGCCGCCGCGCCTGCCAGCATGCCTCGACGCATCGCGAAAGACACGCGCTTACGTTCAGCCATCGGTCGTCCTCATGTCCATGTAAGGCGCGTCAGTGATAATCGCTTGCGTCGATCCATTCGAGCCGTTGCCACGCGATGAACCTTATCCCGCCCGTTTTGCGCACTCGTCCGCGAGCCATGATCGGCCTGCTCGTTGGTTTCGTCATCGCGGCTTTGGTTCCGGCGCACGTGCGGCCGGCCGCCCGCGCGCTGATCGGCTGGGACTCGGCTGTCTGGCTCTATCTCGCGCTGATCTGGCTCCAGATGGGCACCGCGCGCCAGAGCAACGTGCAGGCGCTCGCCGAACGCGAAGACGAGAACGCCGCCGCCGTGCTCGTGATCGTGAGCCTCGCGGCCATCGCGAGCCTCGTGGCGATCGTCGTCGAACTCGCCGCAGCGAAGAGCCTCGGCGTTCGCGCGTTTCCCAACTATCTGCTGACCGGCGCGACGATGCTCGGCGCCTGGTTCCTCATTCCCACGATGTTCACGCTGCACTATGCCCGGCACTACTACCGTTCGCCGCGAGGCGATGCGGCGCTCAAGTTTCCCGACCGGCATCTGAAACCCGATTATTGGGATTTCCTCTACTTCTCGTTCACCATCGCGGTCGCCTCGCAGACTTCCGACGTCGTGCTGTGCTCGACAAGTGCGCGACGCACCGCGCTCGCGCAATCTGTCCTGTCGTTCTTCTTCAACCTCGCGGTGCTGGGCCTGTCCGTGAACATCGCCGCGAGCCTCGTCGGCGGCTGACGCCGAATCATTCGTCTCCCTCCCATCCGACGCGGCGCGCAACGCGCCTGTCACACATCGTCCTTAATCTCCCTGCAAACGCCCGGCGACACGGGTCATGTAAAAACGCGGCGCGCGCGGCTGTCAGTTTTACATGCGCGACGGCTTCGCGCGCTTAGCGTTTCCGCCTGCGCGCGAGCAGACCCTCGTCGAGCATCAGTCCGAAATGATCGTGGTCCAGCGCACATACCGCACCGAGCAGTGGCACGTAGATTGCTGCACTGCGCCAGCACTAAGAATAAACCCCGATCAGCACCAGGATCGCGCGGCCCGGCCTTTTCCTCTTCACCCGAATACGCACGTCGATGCACGTGAACGAGGCGCATGGTCATCGTCCGCGTCTGCCCGCACAGGAGCCCATTTTGCCTTTGAACGTACTGCTGGTCGCCTCCGAGGCCGTTCCGCTCGCCAAGACGGGCGGCCTCGGCGATATGGTCAGCGCCTACGCCGCCGCCCTGCGCGCAGCAGGCGTCGATGCCACCATCCTTCTTCCCGCCTACCCGAAAGCACTCGCGCAGGCCGAAGGCGTGAGCAAGCTGTGCACCTTGCGCGGCCTGCCGGGCGGCGACGCCGCGCTCTTGCGCGCCCGCATGCCGGACACCGGCGTCCCGGTTCTTTTGCTGCGCTGCGATGCACTTTATGCGCGCACCGGGCTCTATCAGGATGCGCAGGGCCGCGACTATCCGGACAACGCGGTGCGTTTCGCGACGCTTTCGGCCGCCGCCGTGCGCATTGCGCAAGGCGTGCGCGGCGTGAAGAAGCCTGACATCGTTCATGCGCACGACTGGCATGCCGGCCTCACGCCGCTTCTGATGAAGGATGCGGGCGTGCAGGCGAAAAGCGTCTACACGATCCATAACCTCGCGTTTCAGGGCAACTACGCGCTGTCGCTGGGCGCATCGCTCGGCGTGCCGGCGAAATGGCTGGTTCATGCGTTCAGCAATCCGGAAAGCATCGAATTCTATGGCGCGCTGAGCCTCATGAAAGCCGGCATCGTCCATAGCGACCGCGTGACGACCGTCAGTGAAACGTATGCGCGCGAGATCCTGACGCCGCGCTTTGGGCACCTGATGGAAGGCGTGCTGCAAAGCTGCGCGGACAAGCTCTCGGGCGTGGTGAACGGCATCGACGAAGACGTGTGGAATCCGGCTACTGACCCGCTGATCGAGCGCGCCTATTCCTTCGACGACATGCGCGGCAAGCACGCGTGCAAGCGCCGTCTTCAGCGCATGTTCGGGCTGCCGGCCGATCCCTTCGCGCCGCTCATGGCGATCGGCAGCCGCATGACCGGCCAGAAGCTCGCGGACGTCGTGATCGACGCCTTGCCGCGCCTGCTCGAAAAGCATCCTCGTCTGCAACTGGCCGTGATCGGTCAGGGCGAGGCATACATCGAGCGCGGTTTCCGGCAGCTCGCGCAGCAATGGCCGGATCGCGTCGGCGTCCATATCGGCTATGACGAGCGCCGCGCGCACGCGCTGCACGCGGGCGCCGACATTCTTCTGCACGGCAGCCGTTTCGAGCCGTGCGGGCTCACGCAGATGTACGCCATGCGTTACGGCACGCTGCCCGTGGCCTCGCGCGTGGGCGGGCTCGCCGATACCATCGTCGATGCCGGACACCACGCCGAACTGGCCTCGCGCGAGACGATCTATGTCCGCGACGGCACGCATGACGCGCCCATCGCGATGCACGACACGCACGACACGGCGCCCGCGCCGACGGGCTTTCTCTTCGACGGCGAAACGCCCGACGACGTGATCGCCGCCGCGAGCCGCGCCATCGACGCCTATATGCGCCCGCCGGTCTGGCGCGCGATGCAGCGCAACGCGATGTCGAGCGATTTCGGCTGGGGCGAAACCGTCGCGAAGATGGTCGCGCTCTACAGCGATCTCACCGGCCTGCGCCCGAGCCGCACCGCCGTCCGTCTGCGCCGCGCGGCCGATGTCGACGCCCACGCGCTCGGCCACCGCACGCACGAGAGCGGCAAGCCGCTTGTCGCGAAGACCGCCTGACCACCGCGCGAGCCCATGCCGCGCGCGTCCGCCCGCCTGAGCGCACAGCAGCGATGCAGCGAATGCGTCGCTGTTGCGCCGGGCGCGGCACGTAACGTGCTCCCAAGCCCGTGCAATGCCCGCAGGAAATCCCATTTGGGACCGTGGCGCCCACCGGCGAGCGCGACCAGGCGGCAACTGCGCTCGATGCATGGTGCACACGAGACGCGACCGGGACTTGCGCCGCTCGACGGCGCGGCGGTGTCCCACGGTTCGCGACGCGCGATGCGTGCCATGCTGCGTAACGTGCGGACCGGCTCTTCAGCCAGTTTGACCCGTGAGCGTGATCGCGATTGGTTGCCCGCATCCCCGCCACCGCAGGACGACTCTGGAAAAGACGAACGATGGAAAACCATCAAGCTCATCATGCGTACGCACCCCGTATTTATTTCATCGATCCCCTGCTCGTCGGCCCGCTCGCCAACTGGCCTGCCCAGTTCGAGCACGCGGCGGCGCTCGGTTTCGATCATGTCCTGATCGGCTCTCCGTTCGTGCCCGGCAGCAACGGGCATCGCGAGGCCGTCGCCGATCATCATCGTCTGCACCCTGTCTTCGAATGCGACGCGAGCGCCGCGGACGGCCTGCGCCAGCTCGCCGACGCAGCGAAAACGCATGGCCTGACGCTGCTCGTCGATATCGTGATCAACCGCGTGAGCGCGGAAGGCGGTCTGTATCAGGACAACAAGCACTGGTTTCAGCCGTTCGAGAGCGCGGATGCGCGGCTCGATCCGCGCCGTCCGCCGCAGCAGCGCGACGTGGCCTATGCCAATTTCGCCGATGGCGAAGCCGCGCATCAGCTGACGCAGTGGTGGGCGCGCGAGCTGAGCGTAATCGCGGATGCGGGCATCGGCGGCTTTCGCTTCGACTCGCCGCATGCTGTGCCGGCGCATGTGTGGCGGCGGCTCGGGGCCGCGGTGCGGGAAAAGCATCCGGAGACGCGCTGGCTCGCGTGGACCGTCGGCGTATCGCGCGATGACTTGCGCGCGCTCGCCGATGCCGAGTTCGATGCCGTCTTCGCCTCGACGCGCTGGTGGGACTTCAAGGGCGCCTGGCTCGTGGACGAGCACGCAGCGCTCTCGCGCATCGCGCCGCCGGTCTCGTTTCCGGAGGAGCCGTTCGGCAAGCGCCTGATCGCCGATCTGAGCGATACGAGCGACACCGCGCTCGTCGAACGCGCGTATCGCCGCGCGCTCTACACGGCCACCGCGCTCGGCACGGGCCTGCTCGTGCCGATGGGCTTCGAATACGGCGTCGGCTTGCCGATGTCGCAGCAGTACGGCGTCGCAGCCGAGTATCAGCGCGCGAAGAGCGAGGCGCGCATCGACCTGTGCGATCAGATCAAGCGCGCGAACGGATTGCAGCGCGATACCGCGACGCTTTCCGATGTCGGCGAACTGCGCTCGCTGACAGGCGCGGGCACGCCGTACGCCGCGATGATTCGCGCCGCCGGCGGCGACTTGCGCGACAGCGCGTCGGCGGTGCTCGTGCTGGTCAACCCCGATCTTGTCGCGCCGGTGCAGGTGGACACGCGCCATCTGCTGGAAGGCGTGCCCGGCAACTACACGCGTTTCGCGCCGCTCGGCGACGCGAGCGCCCCGGCGGAGCGTCTCGCGGCGCTGTCGCTCAAAGCCGGCGAAGTGCGCCTCTTCCGCGCCGAAGCCGAGCCGTTCATTCTGCTTGCGCAGCCGCAAGTGAAGCGCGGCGCGAAGACCGCCGACAAGAAGTCCGTGAACGAAGCGATCACCGCGCCGCGCGTGTCGATCGAGAGCGTCACGCCTTCGGTCGATCACGGGCGCTTTCCGGCCAAGCGCATCGTCGGCGAGGCGGTCGAGATTCAGGCCGCGATTTTCGCGGAAGGTCACGACAAGATCGCGGCAGCGGTGCAATGGCGCGCCGCGGACGAAACCGAGTGGCACGAAACGCCGATGTCGCTCGTGCTTCCGCTCGGCAACGACCTGTGGACGGCGCGCATTCCGCTCGAACGCGTGGGACGACACGAATTCGTGGTGATGGCGTGGCGCGACGACTTCGCGTCGCTCGTCGATCACATGCAGAAAAAGCTGAAGGCCGGGCAAACGGTCGAACTCGAACTCGAAGAAGCCAAGCACCTGTTCGCGCTGATTCTCGCCGAAGTGAAGACCGTCGAGGACTCGGACAGCGCGCCGCTCGAAGCCATCGTCAAGGAGTTCACGAAGGCCGAGCCCGAGCGCAAGCTCGAACTGGTGCTGTCGGCCGCGACGGCGAAGGCGGTCGCGGCGGCGCGGCACCGGCCGTTCCTGTCGCGTGATCCGGTCGTGTATCGCATCGACTCCGAACGCGCGGCGGCGCGCTTCGCAAGCTGGTACGAGATCTTCCCGCGCTCGATGAGCGACGACGAGAACCGTCACGGCACGTTCATCGACGTGATCGGCAAGATGCCGCGCATTCGCGAGATGGGGTTCGACGTGCTGTATTTCCCGCCGATCCATCCCATCGGCATGGCCAATCGCAAGGGCAAGAACAATTCGCTGACGGCCGAACCGGGCGACGTGGGCAGCCCCTACGCGATCGGCGCGAAGGAAGGCGGTCACGATGCGGTGCATCCCGAGCTCGGCAACTTCGACGACTTCAAGCGCATGCTCGAAGCCGCGCACGAACACGGGCTGGAAATCGCGCTGGACTTCGCGGTGCAGTGCTCGCCGGATCATCCGTGGCTGAAGGAGCATCCGACGTGGTTCGCGTGGCGGCCCGACGGCACGCTGCGCTACGCGGAGAATCCGCCGAAGAAGTATCAGGACATCGTGAATCCGGACTTCTATGCGCAGGACGCAAAGCCCGATCTATGGCTCGCATTGCGCGACGTGTTCCTGCACTGGATCGCGGCGGGCGTGCGTATCTTCCGCGTCGATAATCCGCATACGAAGCCGTTCCCGTTCTGGGAATGGGTCATCGGCGACGTGCGCGCGCGTCATCCGGATGTGATGTTCCTTGCCGAAGCGTTCACGCGGCCGCGCGTGATGAACCGGCTCGCGAAGCTCGGTTTCTCGCAGTCGTACACGTACTTCACGTGGCGCGAGACCAAGCGCGATTTCCTCGAATACATGCACGACCTGACGCAGACGGACGCGAAGGATTACTTCCGGCCAAACTTCTTCGTCAACACGCCGGACATCAATCCGCGCTTCCTGCAAAGCTCGGGGCGTCCGGGCTTCGTGATTCGCGCCGCGCTCGCCGCCACGCTCTCCGGGCTGTGGGGCGTGTACAGCGGCTTCGAATTGTGCGAGTCCGCCGCGCTGCCGAATAGCGAAGAGTATCTGGATTCCGAGAAGTATCAGCTGAAGGCGTGGGACTGGAACCGGCCCGGCAATATCGTCGCGGAAGTGACGGCGCTCAACCGCATTCGACGCGCGAATCCCGCGTTGCAGACGCATCTCGGCGTGAATTTCCTGCCCGCGCATAACGACCACATTCTGTTCTTCGAGAAGGCCAACGCGTCGCGCGACAACGTCGTGCTCGTCGCGATCAATCTCGATCCGTTCAACGAGCAAGGCGCGGATATCGAACTGCCGTGGCAGACGCTGGAGAGCTGGGGCGTTCGCGAATGGGACGCCATCGCCGTCGAGGACCAAATGACGGGCGAGCGTTTCGAGTGGCGCGGCCGGCGTCAGCACGTGCGCCTGAATCCGCATTCGCTGCCGTTCGCGATCTGGCGCATCTCGCCGACGTGGGGTTTGCCGAAGCCTTCGCCGGACGGAGAACGTTAATTGCGAGGCGATACGAACGCGCAGCGAACGGCAGCGCCGACAGCGAACCGATAACAGGGCAGAGATTCGCCTACAAGAGCACTGGAGCAAACCGTGGATACAAGGGTGAAGCGCAGCAAGAAGTCGTCGACTCTCAGCGACGATCCGCTGTGGTACAAGGACGCGATCATCTATCAGGTGCACATCAAGTCGTTCTTCGATGCGAACAACGACGGCATCGGCGACTTCCCGGGCTTGCTCGCGAAGCTGGATTACATCGCGGAACTGGGCGTCGACGCCATCTGGCTGCTGCCGTTCTATCCCTCGCCGCGCCGTGACGATGGGTACGACATCGCCGACTATCGCAACGTGCATCCGGACTACGGCACTATCGCCGATGTCAAACGCTTCATTCAGGAAGCGCACGCGCGCGGCATTCGCGTCATCACGGAACTGGTCATCAATCACACGTCGGACCAGCATCCGTGGTTTCAGCGCGCGCGCCGCGCGAAGCCGGGATCGAATCACCGCAACTTCTACGTGTGGTCCGATACCGACAAGAAGTACGAAGAGACGCGCATCATCTTCATCGACACCGAGCCTTCGAACTGGACGCATGATCCCGTCGCGGGTCAGTACTACTGGCACCGCTTCTATTCGCACCAGCCGGACCTGAACTTCGACAATCCGGCCGTGATGAAGGAAGTGCTGCAAATCATGCGCTTCTGGCTCGACATGGGCATCGACGGTCTGCGGCTGGATGCGGTGCCGTATCTGGTCGAACGCGAAGGCACCAACAACGAGAATCTGCCCGAGACGCACGCCATCCTGAAGCAGATTCGCGCGACCATCGACGCCGAGTATCCGAACCGCATGCTGCTCGCCGAAGCGAACCAGTGGCCGGAAGACGTGAAGGAGTACTTCGGCGACGAAGACGAATGCCACATGGCGTTCCACTTCCCGCTGATGCCGCGCATTTACATGTCGATTGCGAGCGAAGACCGCTTTCCGATCACCGACATCATGCGGCAGACGCCGGACCTCGCCGAAACGAACCAGTGGGCGATCTTCCTGCGCAATCACGACGAACTCACGCTCGAAATGGTCACGGACTCCGAGCGCGATTACTTGTGGAATACGTACGCGAGCGACCGTCGCGCGCGCCTGAACCTGGGCATCCGCCGGCGTCTCGCGCCGCTGATGGAACGCGACCGCCGCCGCATCGAGCTCATCAATTCGCTGCTCTTTTCGATGCCGGGCACGCCCGTCATCTACTACGGCGACGAGCTCGGCATGGGCGACAACATTCACCTCGGCGACCGCGACGGCGTGCGCACGCCGATGCAATGGTCGTCCGATCGCAACGGCGGCTTTTCGCGCGCCGATCCCGAACAACTCGTGCTGCCGCCCGTCATGGGCTCGCTCTACGGCTACGACGCGATCAACGTCGAAGCGCAAAGCCGCGACCCGCACTCGCTTTTGAACTGGACGCGCAAGATGCTCGCGGTGCGCCGCTCAAAGCATGCGTTCGGACGCGGCACCATTCGCTTCCTGAAGCCGAGCAACCGCAAGATCCTCGCGTATCTGCGTGAACTGAAGGGCGAGCCGCCTATTCTCTGCGTCGCGAATCTATCGCGCGCGCCGCAAGCGGTGGAGCTGGATCTGTCGGAATTCGCGGGCTCCGTGCCGCTCGAAATGACGGCGGACCAGCCCTTCCCCGCCATCGGTCAACTCACTTATCTGCTGACCTTCCCGCCTTACGGCTTCTTGTGGTTCCAGCTTTGCCCCGGCAACATGCGTCCTGCATGGTCGCAGGCACCGTCGGAGCAGTTACCGGAGTTCGTCACCATGGTGATTCGCGCAGGGCAAACGGGACCGACGCCCGAGAACGTGCGTCTGCTCGAATCGGAAGTGCTGCCGAGCTATCTCAGCAAGCGCCGCTGGTTTGCATCGAAGGATCAGAAGCTGCATGCGGTGCGCCTCGCCGCGCTCACAACGATAGAAGGCGCAGGCTTCGCGTTCACCGAAATCGAAGCGGACGTCGGCGATCACACCGAACGCTACGTGCTGCCGCTTTCCATCGCGTGGGGCACGGAAACCACGTCGCCGCTCTACATGCAGCTTGCGCTTGCGCGGGTGCGGCGCGGCCGCACGATCGGGCACATCACGGATGCCTTCGCGGTGCCGCAATTCACCTACGGCATCTTGCAGAAGCTCGCGCAGCGCGCCGTGGTGCCGACCGTGCAGAAGAGCGAGATCCGCTTCGTGCCGACCGAACGCTTGGGCACGCTCGACATGAATCCCGCGTCGCCGCCCGAGATTCGCTGGCTCGCGGCGGAACAGAGCAACAGCTCGCTCGTGATCGGCGACAAGATCGTGCTGAAGCTCGTGCGGCGCGTGGTCGGCGGCATTCATCCCGAAGCGGAAATGAGCCGCTATCTGACGAAGCTCGGCTATGCGAACACCGGCCCGCTGTATGGCGAAGTCGTGCGCGTCGATCCGCAAGGCGTGCCGCATACGCTCGTGATTCTGCAAGGCTTTGTCGACAATCAGGGCGATGCGTGGAACTACGCGCTCGACTATCTGCGCCGCGTGGTGGATGAGCTTGCCGTCACGGTCGATACCGAAGATAGCAAGCCGGATCACAGCGCCCAATTGAACGGCTTCGAAGGCTACGGCAACATCATCGGCATCATCGGCAAGCGGCTGGGTGAACTGCACGTCGCGCTCGCCACGCCGACCGACGACGAAGCGTTCTCGCCGCGCCGCGCGACGGCCGAAGACGTGCAAGGCTGGATCGACGGCACGCTGCAACTGCTGACGAGCGCGCTCGATATCCTCGCGCAGAAAATCAGCGGCTTCAACGAGCACGACCGCTTCCTCGCGCAAAGCCTGCTGGACCGCCGCGAGAAGCTCACCGAAGCGGTGAAGCAGCTCGTGATGTCCGACGCCGATGCGCTGTGCATCCGCATCCACGGCGACTTCCACCTCGGTCAGGTGTTGATGGCGCAGGGCGACGCGTATCTGATCGACTTCGAAGGCGAGCCCGCGCGCACGCTCGAAGAGCGTCGCAAGAAGACGAGCCCGCTGCGCGACGTGGCCGGTCTCTTGCGTTCGCTGTCGTATGCAAGCGCCGCCGCACAGCCGACCACCGAAGCCGCGCCCGCGCAAACGGCCGACCGCAAGCGCGCGCTGTTCGAACGCATGCGCGCCGTCGCGGAAGAGAGCTTCATGCGGCAATACCGCGAGGCGATTGCGTCGTCGCCCGAACCGATTGCGGGCGAGAGCGTGTTGTCTGCGCTGCTCGATCTCTTCCTGATCGAGAAAGCCGCTTACGAAATCCGCTACGAAGCGGCGAACCGGCCGACGTGGATCGGTCTTCCGCTGCGGGGCCTCGCGTCGCTCGCGAGCCGCCTGCTCGGCGACACGGGTGAGCCGCCCGCGCCCGGCACGCGCCCCGTGTTCGAAGCAAACAAGGACAATCCGGATGGAACTCACCATGAATAACCGTAGCGATCCGGGAGCGGATACGAGGAATCCGGCACACGGCCTGAATCCGCTCGACATCGATGCGCTCGTCGAGGCGCGGCATCCCGATCCGTTCTCGATGCTCGGCCTGCATCAGACCGAGCACGGCCATGTCGTGCGCGTGTTTCTGCCGAACGCGGCCGGCGTGAGCGTCCTGGATGCGGGCAGCGGCGAGCCGCTCGGGACGCTCACGCGCATTCACGATGCGGGTCTTTTCGCGGGATTCGTCGAGAGGCCCACGGCTTACCGGCTTCTGATCGACTGGCACGGCACGCCGCAGGAAACGCACGATACATATTCCTTCGGCCCCGTGCTCTCCGACGAATGGCTGCACCGCCTCTCGCAGGCCGATCCGTACGCGGTGCTCGAATGTCTCGGCTCGCGGCCGATCACGCATGGCGGCGTGGCGGGCGTGCGCTTCGCGGTATGGGCGCCGAATGCGCGGCGCGTCTCGGTGGTCGGCGACTTCAACACATGGGACGGACGCCGTCATCCCATGCGTCTGCGTCATAACGCGGGCGTTTGGGAACTCTTCATTCCGGGCATCGGCGCGGGCACGCGTTACAAGTACGAGATCGTCGCGCGCGAAGGCAACACGTTGCCGCTGAAGGCCGATCCGTGCGCGATGCAAAGCGAGAAGCCGCCTTCGACGGCATCGGTGGTGGCGGATGCGGATGCCATCGACCATTACGCATGGACCGACACCGAATGGATGGACTCGCGCGCCGGCAAGCAGACGCCGCAAGCGCCGATCGCCATTTACGAAGCGCATGCCGAGTCGTGGCTGCGCGTGCCGGAGGAAGGCAATCGCGGCATGAACTGGCACGAGCTCGCCGAGCGCCTCATTCCGTACGCGAAGGGCATGGGCTTCACGCATATCGAGTTCATGCCGGTCGCGGAGCATCCGTTCGGCGGGTCGTGGGGCTATCAGCCGCTCGGCCAGTTCGCGCCGTCCGCGCGCTTCGGCACGCCGGAGCAGTTCGCGGAGTTCGTGAATCGCGCGCATGAGGCGGGGCTCGGCGTGATTATCGACTGGGTGCCGGCGCACTTTCCGAACGATGCGCATGGTCTCATCCAGTTCGACGGCACGCCGCTCTACGAACATGCCGATCCGCGCGAGGGGTATCACCAGGACTGGAACACGATGATCTACAACCTCGGCCGCAACGAGGTGAGCGCGTTCCTGATCGCATCGGGGCTCGCGTGGCTGAAGCGTTATCACGTGGATGGCCTGCGTGTGGATGCGGTGGCGTCGATGCTGTATCGCGACTATTCGCGCAAGGCGGGCGAGTGGGTGCCGAATATCTATGGCGGCCGCGAGAATCTGGAATCGATTGCGTTTCTCAAGCGGCTGAATCAGGAAGTGCGGCATATACCGGGCGCGATCACGATTGCGGAAGAATCGACGGCGTGGCCGGGCGTGACGGCAAGCGTGGATAGCGGCGGACTCGGTTTCGACTTCAAATGGAACATGGGCTGGATGCACGACACGCTGCACTACATGCAGGAAAACCCGGTGTATCGGCAATACCACCATCACCTGTTCACGTTCGGCATGGTGTACGCGTATTCCGAGCGATTCGTGCTGCCGCTTTCGCACGATGAAGTGGTGCATGGCAAGGGATCGCTCATCGGCAAGATGCCGGGCGACCGCTGGCAGAAATTCGCGAATCTGCGGGCGTATTTGAGCTTTATGTGGACGCATCCGGGCAAGAAGCTGCTCTTCATGGGCGGCGAGTTCGGTCAGGTCGCGGAGTTCAATCACGATCAGTCGCCGCATTGGCATCTGCTCGATGACGCGATGCACGGCGGGCTTCAGAAGCTCGTGCGCGATCTGAACAGGCTCTATGCTCATGAGCCTGCGCTGCACAAGCTCGATAGCGATCCGCGCGGCTTCGAGTGGATTGTCGGCGATGACAATGGCAATAGCGTGTTCGCGTTTCGGCGGACGGATGCCGAGGGGCGCGAACTCGTGGTCATATGCAATATGACGCCGGTGCCCCGGCAGGGTTATCGCGTGGGGTTGCCGCGTGGCGGGCGCTGGAGTGAGATCCTCAATTCAGATGCCGCCATTTATGGCGGGTCCAATATGGGGAATGGAGGCGTTATTCATGCTGATGACCTTGCCAGTCATGGGAAGCAGCAGTCTGCTGCACTGACTTTGCCTCCTTTGGCGGCTATCGTGCTTCGGGCTGATTGAATTTTTTGCTTTTGCCAGCGGCGCTCTTTCGGGGAACTTGGTTTCGCGTCGGTCTATTAGCGTTGCCCCTCCCCGGGGCGGGGGTCACTTTCTTTGCTGCTGCAAAGAAAGTAACCAAAGAAAGCAGCTTTTTCTTGGGCCCGCAGCACTGAGAAGGTGGTCACTGCGCAGAGAGACTGTGGCACTCAGTTGGATACAGCCTTGAATCACCTTCCGCGCCCGCTGCCCGCCACGTCATCCGAGCCCCTTGGCTCGTTAACACCGACGCGTGTTTGTGCGTGTCGCTTGCATGAAAGGGAGTGCCGGTGTCGAACGGCGTCGCGTGCTTGTCCAGGTTCAACGCGTGCAGCGTCTGTCGCGCGGAACCCACGCCGCGTGCTCGACGGTTTGGCCTGGGCAACATGAGAGGAACAACATGAGCGATGTTCCCGAAGGTTTTGACGAGCCAAGGGGCTCGGAGGACGTGGTGTTCAGCGGGCGTGGAGGGTGATTCAGGGTTGATTCAAACTGAGTGCCAATGCCTTGCTGCGAAGTGACCACGCTCGTGTTGCTGCGGGCCAAGAAAAGCTGCTTTCTTTGGTTACTTTCTTTGCAGCAGCAAAGAAAGTGACCCCCGCCCCGGGGAGGGGCAACGCAAATAGACCGACACGAGAACAAGTTCCACGAAGAAAGAAGCCGACCAGCCCCGAAGATTGGCGCAGCTAACAGACCGACACGAGAACACGTTCCCCGACAAAGAAATAACCGGGCAACCCGCAAAAACCCATGCACCCCTGAGCGAAGCTCAAAAAAACCAATCATGCCAAACGCACTCCCCGAAAAGTTGCTCCCGGGCGCTCCGTACCCGCTCGGAGCCAACTGGGACGGTTTGGGCGTCAACTTCGCCGTGTTCTCGTCGAACGCGCACCGCATCGAGGTGTGTCTCTTCGACAGCACCGGCCGCAAGGAGTTGATGCGCTTCGACCTGCCCGAATGCACCGACGAAATCTGGCACGGCTATCTGCCAGGCGCGCATCCCGGCACCGTGTACGGCTTTCGCGCGCACGGGCCGTATCAGCCGCAGCACGGGCATCGCTTCAATCCGCACAAGCTGCTGCTCGACCCGTACGCGAAGAAGCTCGTCGGCCCGTGGCGATGGTCCGATGCGCTCTTCGGTTATCGCGTGCATTCGAACCGGCTCGACATGTCGATGGACCGCCGCGATTCCGCGCCCGCCATGCCCAAGTGCATCGTCACCGACGACGCCTTCGACTGGTCCCGCGACGTGCGCCCCGATACGCCCTGGGGCGAAACCATCATCTACGAAACGCACGTGCGCGGCGCATCCATGCTGCGCGGCGATATCCGTCAGCACGAACGCGGCACGTTCGCGGCGCTCTCCTCGCCGTGGTTCATCGAGCACTTGCAGAAGCTCGGTATCACGGCCGTCGAGTTCCTGCCGGTGCACGCGTTTCTGAACGACCGCTTCCTCATCGAGCGCGGCCTTCGCAATTACTGGGGCTATAACACCGCCGCGTTCTTCGCGCCCGAGCCCACGTATCTGTCCACGCATCGGCTCAACGAAATGCGCATCGCCGTGCGGCAACTGCATGCGGCAGGCATCGAAGTAATACTCGATGTCGTCTACAACCACACGTGCGAAGGCAGCGAACTCGGGCCGACGCTGTCGTGGCGCGGGCTCGACAACGCCAGCTACTATCGTCTAATTCCCGGCGACGAACGGCATTACATCAACGAGACCGGCTGCGGCAACACCGTGAATCTCTCGCATCCGCGGGTGCTGCAAATGGTGATGGATTCGCTGCGCTACTGGTGCACCGCGTTCAACATCGACGGTTTTCGTTTCGATCTCGGCGTCACGCTCGGGCGCGAAGGCCACGGCTTCGATCCGGGCTCCGGCTTTTTCGACGCCATTCGGCAAGATCCGATTCTCTCCACGCGCAAGCTCATTTCCGAGCCGTGGGATATCGGGCCCGACGGCTATCAGGTCGGCAATCATCCCCCGGGCTTCGCGGAATGGAACGACAAGTTCCGCGACGGCGTGCGGCGCTTCTGGCGCGGCGACGCCGGCATGCGGCCCGATCTCGCCGCGCGTCTCACGGGCTCGGCGGAACTCTTCAACCGGCGCTTTCGCAAGCCGTGGGCGTCGGTCAACTTCGTCGCGTCGCACGACGGCTTCCCGCTCGCCGACGTGACCGCCTATACGCACAAGCACAACGAAGCGAATCAGGAAGGCAACAACGACGGCCACAACGAAAATTGCAGCGCGAACTGGGGCGTGGAAGGCCCGACCGAGGACCCGAAGATCCTCGACATCCGCGCGCGTCTCGCGCGTTCGATGATCGCCACGACGCTGCTCTCGCTCGGCACGCCGATGATCCTGGGCGGCGACGAATTTCTTCGCACCCAGCGCGGCAACAACAACGCGTACTGTCAGGACAACGAGTTGTCGTGGATGGACTGGGAAGCGGCGCAAAGCCCGCGCGGCGTCGAGATGACAGAGTTCGTCGCGCGCGTGATCGCGCTGCGCAAAAAATACCCGGTGCTGCGTGAAACGCGCTTTCTGTACGGCGACCGCGAAGTGCTGCCCGGCCTGTACGACGTCAGCTGGTTCGACGAACGCGGCAACGCGCTCGCCATCGAAGCATGGCAGGACCCCGAAGGCCGCGCGTTGACTTTGCGTCGCGCGGGACCCGGCGTCCACAGCGAAATCGACGTCATCCTCATCATGATCAACGGCTCCGCGAGCCCGCTCGCGTTCGCGCCGCCCGCGCCGCACTTGGAATGGAACGTGCTGCTAGACAGCGCGGAACCTGACGCCGTCGAACGGCCGCTCGTGGGCAGCGAACTGCAGCTGGAAGCGCATAGCATCGTCGTGCTGCTGGCGCAGCCGTCGGGCCAAGCGGACTGGCAGGCTGTCTGGATGGCGGGCGCGCATCAGGGCCCGCGACTTCTGACCGCGCTGCCGCCGGACCCCGGCACGTTGCCGTCGAACCGGCCACACGAGACCGATTCGACGCAGTAGCGCCACGTCGGACGCACGACGTCGAGGCTCGCGCGGCACGCTCCACCGTAGGCAATGCGACAAGCAAACCTGGCACTCAATCATGTCCGAACGTCCGATCGATCCTCATCAGCATCAACACGCGCATTGCCTTCCTTTCGGCGCGCATCTCACCGGCGCGGCGGGCGACAATCCGCGCACGCGCTTTCGCTTCTGGGCGCCATCCCGCGACCACGTTCAAGTGGAGATTCAGCGCCCCGGCAACACGACGCCCGACCTCGTCGATATGCAGCCGGCCGGCGACGGATGGTTCGAAGCCGAAGCCGATGGCGGCGCGGGCACGCTGTATCGCTATCGTCTGGATGCGGACCTCGCCGTGCCCGATCCGGCCTCGCGCTTTCAGCCGCAGGACGTGCACGGTCCGAGCGAAGTGGTCGATCCGCGCGCCTATCGCTGGACGAATACCAACTGGCACGGCCGGCCGTGGGAAGAGACCGTGCTCTACGAGCTGCACGTCGGCGCGATGGGCGGCTACGCGGGCGTTACCGCGCGTCTGCCGGAACTCGCGCAACTCGGCGTCACGGCCATCGAACTGATGCCGCTCAACGACTTCTCCGGCACGCGCAACTGGGGCTATGACGGCGTGCTGCCGTATGCGCCCGATTCGGCATATGGCCGTCCGGAAGAACTCAAGCAGTTGATCGACACCGCGCATGGCTTAGGTCTCATGGTCTTTCTCGATGTGGTCTACAACCACTTCGGCCCGGACGGCAACTATCTGCATGCCTACGCGAAGACCTTCTTCCGCGAAGGCGTGAACACGCCGTGGGGCCCGGCAATCGACTTCGAGCGTCCGCAAGTACGCGACTTCTTCTTCGACAACGCACTGTACTGGCTCAACGAGTACCGTTTCGACGGACTGCGCCTCGACGCGGTGCACGCGATCAACGACGACGAATGGCTGCGCGAACTCGCGGACCGCGTGCGCAGTTCCGTGGAAGCGGGACGTCACGTGCATCTCGTGCTCGAGAACGAGCACAACACGGCGAGCCTGCTGGAGAACCACTTCAACGCGCAGTGGAGCGACGACGCGCATAACACGCTGCACGTGCTGCTCACGGGCGAAAACGAAAGCTACTACGGCGCGTATGCGGAAGAGCCCATTCAAAAGCTCGCGCGCGTACTGTCCGAAGGCTTCGTGTATCAGGGCGATCCGTCGCCGATTCACGACGGCGCGCCGCGCGGCGAACCCAGCGGTCACTTGCCGCCCACGGCCTTCGTCATGTTTCTGCAGAATCACGATCAGGTCGGCAACCGCGCGATGGGCGACCGCCTGCGCGCGCTGACCGACGACGAATCGCTCTACGCGGCCACCGGCCTTCTGCTGCTGTCGCCGCAAATCCCGATGCTTTTCATGGAAGAGCAATACGGCTCGAAGCAGCCGTTCCTGTTCTTCACCGACTATCACGATGAACTGGCCGACGCCGTGCGCGAAGGACGCCGCAAGGAGTTCGCAAAGTTTTCCGCTTTCACGGATGAAAAGCGCCGCGCGCAGATTCCCGATCCGAACGAAAAGCGCACCTTCGAGATGTCCTCGCCGAACATCGCGAACAAGGAAGACGAACTCGATCGCCTCGAATGGCTGCATTTCTATCGCTCGGGGCTGACGGTGCGCGCGAAGCTCATCACGCCGCGTCTGAAAGGCGCGAAGGCGCTCGGCGCGAACGTGCTCGGCGAGAAGGCGCTCGTCGCGCGCTGGAAGCTCGGCGACGGCGAGACGCTCACCATCGCGCTGAATCTGGCCGATGCGCCGGTCGCGCTTTCCGATGCGCCACAGGGCAAGGTGATCTTCGAGACGCCGCCGCGCGCGCAGGATCGCACGGCAGAAGGCGAACTGGGCAGCCGCACGTTCGTCGCGTGGCTGACCGGCGAAGTGAACGAATACGCGACCGCGCACGACGCGCGCCGCTTCGAACCGACTGAAGGACAACGCTCGTGACCGCCGCGAATCAAGGCCAAAGTGAGCGCCCGCGCTCGTCGATCGAAACCCTCGCCGAGCGCGCGGGCTTCGAAGTCGAGTGGCAGGACGCGCACAAGAAGACGCAGCGCGTGCCGGAAAACACGCTGCGCATCCTGCTCGAAAAGCTCGGCCTGCCGTGTGGCAACGCCACGCAGATCAAGCAAAGCATGGCCGCCGTCGATGCCGAAATGAGCGGCCGCAAGCTGCCGCCGCTCATCACGGCGGAAGTGGACCGCGGCATCGCGCTGCCGGCGGCGGCGGCGAAGTCAGGCGCGCGTTATCGCGTCGAGCTGGAGAACGGCGAGATCATCGACGGGCGCTTCACGTCGCCCAAAGGCGAGACCGCGCTGCTCGCGCCGATTGCCGAGCCGGGCTATCACACGCTCGTCATCAACGACCACCGCACGACGCTCGCCGTCGCGCCGACGCGCTGCTATACGGTCGATGACGCATGGCGCGCGTTGCATGACGACGCCGACGACGCTGAAGTCGCGCCGCCGCTCTGGGGCATCGCCGCGCAAGTGTATGGCTTGCGCCGCAACGGCGACGGCGGCGTGGGCGACTTCACCGCGCTGGCATCGCTCGCGACGCAGGCGGCGAAGCAAGGCAGTCATGCGCTCGCCATCAGCCCGATGCACGCCATGTTCACCGCCGAGCCGAACAAGTGCAGCCCGTACTCGCCGTCGTCGCGGCTCTTCGTCAACATCGCGCATATCGATCCGGCCGCCGTGCTGGGCGCGCCGGCTGCGCGCGCCGCGATCGAGAAAGCCGGCGTCGCCGATGAACTCGCCGCGCTCGAAGGACTACCGCTGATCGACTGGCCGCGTGCGATGAAGGCGCGCGTGGCCGTGCTGCGCGCCCTCTTCGACGGCTTCTCGCAAGACGACGATTCGCCGTTCGCGAAGGACTTTGCAACGTTCGTCGAGAAAGGCGGCCGCGCGCTCTTAGACCACGCGCGCTTCGAGGCGCTGCAAGCGGAACAGATCGCGCAGAACGGCGGAGGCCACTGGCGCGACTGGCCCGATGAACTGCGCGACCCGCGCAGCGAAGCGGTGGCCGCGTTCGCTGAAGCGCATCGGCGCGAAGTGGACTTCTATCTCTTCACGCAATGGCTCGCGGCCAAGGGACTCGCGCACGCCCAGCACGCCGCGCGCGATGCGGGCATGGCGGTCGGACTCGTGGCGGATCTCGCCGTCGGCTGCGATAGCGCGGGCAGTCACGCATGGTCGTATCGCGATGACATGCTGACGGGCGTTTCCGTCGGCGCGCCGCCCGACCTTTTCAATCAGGCCGGGCAATCGTGGGGACTCACGACGTTCTCGCCGCGCGCCATGCGCATGCAGGGCTTCGCCGCGTTCATCGACATGCTGCGCGCCGCGTTCGCGCACGCGGGCGGCATCCGCATCGACCATATTCTCGGGCTGCGCCGGCTGTGGCTCGTGCCCGAAGGCGAAAGCGCAAAAGACGGCGCGTATCTGCGCTATCCGTTCGAAGACCTGTTGCGGCTGATCGCGCTGGAATCGTGGCGGCATCGCGCGATCGTGGTCGGCGAAGACCTCGGCACCGTGCCGCCGGGTTTCAGCGAGCGCTTGCAGGAGCAGGGTTTGCTAGGCATACGGGTACTCTGGTTCGAACGTGCTCAGGATGGCGAAGGATTCAAGCCGCCGGGCGAATGGAGCGATGGCGTGACCGCAACGACGACGACGCACGACCTGCCGACCGTCAACGGATGGTGGCGCGGCGAAGACATCGAATGGCGCTCGAAGATCGGCCAGACGATGGCGCGCGCCGATGGCCGCGATCCGGTCGAGGCGGCGATGGAAGAGCGCGGCGTGGATCGCGGGCATCTGTGGCAGGCGTTTCAGGAAGCCGGCATTGCGCCGAAGGATGTCCCGCCGCCTTCCGTCGACAACGCGCCGGTGGACGAGGCGTTGGCCTTCGTCGGCATGACGCCCGCGCCGCTCGTCACGTATCCGCTCGAAGACCTGCTCGGACTCGTGGAGCAGCCGAATCTGCCCGGTTCCATCGACGAGCATCCGAACTGGAGGCGTCGTCTCGCGCTGCCGGTGGACGAGATGATGAACGACGATGCGTTCCGCGACCGTCTGCTCGCCGTCGATTCAGCCCGCAAGCGCGCCGTGCGCCCTGACAACTCAGACACACCCAAATCCGAAACACCATGACCGTACCGCGCTCCACGCTAAGGCTTCAGCTTCACAAGGACTTCACCTTCGACGACGCCGCCGCGCAAGTGGACTACTTCGCGTCGCTCGGGGTGAGCCACGCGTATGCGTCGCCGATCACGACCGCGACCTCCGGTTCCACGCACGGCTACGACACCGTCGACTACACGAAGGTCAACCCCGAGCTCGGCGGCGAAGAAGGCTTGCGCCGCTTCGTCGAGAAGCTGCGCGCGCATGACATGGGACTGATCGTCGACGTCGTGCCGAACCACATGGGCGTCGGCGGATCGGAGAACGCCTGGTGGCAGGACATCCTCGAATGGGGACGCCACGCGGCGCATGCGCGCTTCTTCGATGTCGACTGGCACTCGCCTGATCCCGCGCTGCGCGGCAAGGTGCTCGCGCCTTTTCTCGGCGCGGCTTACGGCGAAGAGCTGCAAGGCGGCAAGATCAAGCTCGCGTATCGTCAGGAGGAAGGGCGCTTCGTCATCGAGTATTACTCGCATGTGTTCCCGGTATGTCCGGTGGATTACCCCGCCGTGCTTCAGGAAGCGCCCGAGCTTGCGCAACGCTTCGCCGGCCTGACGACGCAGCCCGTCGATCAGCCGCGCGCCGCCGACGCGCGCACGGCGCTCGCGACCATCGCGAATACGGATGGCGGCCGGGCCGCGATCGAAGCGGTGCTCGCCGCGCATTCGCCGCAAACGCCGGCGGGCCGCGAGCGTCTGCACCGGCTGCTGGAGCGCCAGCACTACCGGCTCGCATGGTGGCGCACGGCGGCGGACGAAGTGAACTGGCGGCGCTTCTTCGACGTGAGCACATTGGGCGGCGTGCGCGTCGAGCGGCCAGAAGTGTTCGAGGCATCGCATGCTCTGATTTTCCGGCTCTTCACCGAAGGGCTGATCGACGGCGTTCGGATCGATCACGTCGATGGTCTCGCGGAACCGCGCGAGTATTGCCAGCGCCTGCGCGCGCGGCTCGAAGAATTGTCGGCGGAGCGGCCCGAAGCGTTGCGCGACGGCAATGGCCACACGTATTTCGTCGTCGAGAAGATTCTGGCGCGCGGCGAGCCTCTGCGCCGCGACTGGCAGGTGGACGGCACGACCGGCTACGACTTCATGAACGACGTCGGCGCGCTGCTGCATGATCCGGCGGGCGCGGAGCCGCTTGCCAAGCTGTGGGCCGAACTTACTGGCAAGAGCAGCGAATTCTCGGACGAAGCGCTGATCGCGCGCCGCAAGATTCTCGCGGAGAATCTGTCGGCGGAACTGGATCGCGTGACGCGGGCGCTGCATCGCATTGCACGCGACGCGCAGACCACGCGCGATTACACGTTCACGTCGATTCGCCGCGTGGTGGCGGAACTCGTCGTGCATTTTCCGGTGTATCGCATTTATCCGGTCGGCGGCGTGCGCAGTGCCGAGGACGACCGGTACTTCTCGAAGGCGCTGGAGGCCGCGCGCGCGTCGCTCGCGCATGCGGACCACCAGATACTCGATCAGGTCGCGCAATGGCTCGGCGGCAAACTGCCCGACGACGGCGCGCAGCACGAGCGCGGCGACAAGAACGACCGTCAGCGAGATCGCGCAGCCGAACGCAATCGCGACCGCAATCACGCGCAGGTTCACGCGGGTCAAGGCCAGAACCCGAATCAGAATCCGCAGGCATCCGCGGGATCGCAGCGGCGGGCGGCGCAGACGTTGTTCTCGCAACTCACCTCGCCTGTCGCGGCGAAGGCGGTCGAGGATACCGCGTGCTATCGCTATGGGCGCCTCATCTCGCGCAACGAAGTGGGCGCCGATCCAGGCGAGTTTTCGCTGTCGCTCGAAGAGTTCCACAAGGCCAATCGCGAGCGCCTCGCAACCTTCCCGCACGCGATGCTCTGCACCGCGACGCACGACCACAAACGCGGCGAGGACGTGCGCGCGCGCATCGCCGCATTGAGCGAGATTCCCGACGAATGGGCCGCGACGCAGAAGGCGTGGTCCACGCTGAACGCACCGTTGCGGCGCGGCCCGAACGGCGGCCACAACGAGACGAGCGACAGCCACGACTGGGCGCCCGGTCCCGCCGCCGAATCGATGCTGTATCAGACGCTCGTCGGCTGCTGGCCGCTCACGCTCTCGCCGGACGACGAAGCGGGCGTGCAGGAACTCGCCGAACGCGTCGCGCAATGGCAACTGAAGGCATTGCGCGAAGGCAAGCTGCGCACGAGCTGGTTCGCGCCCGACGAGGCTTACGAGCAGGCGTGCCGCGACTTCCTGTTCGATATCGTCGCGCCGCAGCGCCGCAGCGGCTTTCTTCAGGAGCTATCGAAGTTCGTCGAGCGTCTTGGGCCGCTCGGCGCCATCGACAGCTTCCAGCAGACGCTCTTGCGGCTCACATCGCCGGGCGTGCCGGACCTGTATCAAGGCACCGAGCTGTGGGATTTCAGTCTCGTCGATCCGGACAATCGGCGTCCGGTGGATTACGCGCTGCGCCGCAAGTGGCTCGAAGAGATCGACGAGAAAGGCCCGCCGTCCGAACAGATGGAAAACTGGCGCGACGGCCGCGTGAAGCTCGGGCTGGTGCGGCGCGCGCTGGCGCTGCGCAAGCACTGCGAGTCGTTGTTCGCGCAGGGCGATTACGTGCCGCTCACCGTGCAGGGCGAACACGCGAAACATGTGATCGCCTATGCGCGGCATGCGGGCAGCGCGTATGCGATCGTCGTCGCGACGCGGCATGCGGCGCGGTTGCTCGGCGATAAGCGCGATGTGCCGTTGGTCGAGCCTTCGGTCTGGGGCGATACGTCGATCGTGCTGCCGGAAGCGCTGCATTCGCGCGCGCTCTTCGACTGGCTCAGTCCCAACGCGCCGAAGGCCGACGGCGAGCGCTTGTTCGTGCGCGACGTGCTCGGCGTGATGCCGGTGGCGTTGCTCGTGGAGGAAGGCGTTCCGGGCGGTTGATAGTTTGATATTGCGATGGCTGCGTTGGCCGCGAGCGCACGCGCGCGGCCACGCGTTATTCCGCCCCTTCGAGCGCCTCTTCGCGGGGATACACGCGAACGAGCACGATTCTCGGCCCGTTCATCTTCTTGACGACGATATCGAAGTGGTCGAAGCCCACGCGCTGCCCTTCCGATGGCAGATCGCCCAGCGCGTTGATGACGAGCCCGCCGACCGACTCTGCGCGGCCTTCGTCGATATCGATACCGAGCGCACGCTCCAGCGACACCACGGGCAACGAGCCTTTGCCCATCAGCGTGCCGTCGTCCATGCGCGACCAGTCCGCGTCGCCCTGACGGAATTCATCGTGAATCTGCCCGACGAGCGCGCCGAGCAGGTTATCGAGCGTGATGAAGCCGATCGGCTTCGCGCCCTTCCTGCCGACGATGGCGAGATGCGGCGCGCCCTTGCGAAAGCGCCGGAAGAGTTCGAGCGCGGACAGATTCGGCGCGACGTACTGTACCGGCCGCGCATAGCGCGAGAGCTTCTCCAGCTTGCTCGCGTCCTTCGTGATGCTGAAGCTGAACGTGCGGCTCGCTAGCCCGCGATCCAGCAGCAAGTCCTTCAGATGGACCATGCCGATCACGCGCTCGCCGGAAGCATCCGCATACAGCGGATAGCGGCTGAAGCGATGCCGCGAAATGATCGCGAGATTGTCGCGGGCGGGCAAGTCGTTGCGCAGGCCGACGAGTTCGTGCGCCGGCCGCATCAGATCGGAGACCGTCATGCGGCTGAAGTCGAGCGAATGCGCGATGGTGTTCCACTCGTCCGTGTTATACGACGACGCGCCGCCATGACGCCGGCCGCGCAGGATCAGCTTGAGTTCGTCGGTCGAATAGTGGGCGTCGTGCCCGTGCTCGCCGGACATGCCGAAAAGCCGCAGCACGAGATTCGCGCTCGTGTTCAGCACCCAGATGAACGGGTACATGAGCCAATAGAAACCGTAGAGCGGCGTGGCGAGCCATAAGCCCACCTGTTCGGCGCGGCGAATGGCCCACGACTTGGGCGCGAGTTCGCCGACGACGATATGCAGGAACGAAATGACGGAGAACGCGAAGAACAGCGAGACGGACTCGATCACCTGCTCCGAGTGCACGCCGACGAGCGCGAAGAGCGGATGCAGCAGCGTGGCGAATGCCGGTTCGCCGATCCAGCCGAGCCCGAGCGATGCCAGCGTGATGCCGAGCTGGCATGCGGACAGATAGGCGTCGAGCTGCCCGTGCACTTTGGCGAGCAAGCGGCCGGGCAAGCCGTTGGTCCGCGCGATGGCCTTGACGCGCGTCGCCCTCAGTTTGACGAGGCCGAATTCAGCCGCAACGAAAAAGCCGTTGAGGGCGACCAACAACAATGCGCCGATCAGCGCGACAACCTGAGCCAAAGCAACTCTCTTCGAGAATGGAAAGCGTCAGTATATGGGCGACAGGTAATCGAAAGTCAACTTACATGCCTGCGACCGCGATACGCACCGACAGCACGGCCTCCTGCCCGTCGACGATGTTCGCGTGCTCGAAGCCGCCGCCGTGCGCCTCGGCAACGCGCTTGCAGAGCGCGAGCCCCCACGCGATGCGACCGGCCTCGCGCGGCTCGAGCGACTGCCTGCGCGCGAACGCTTCGAGCGCGTGCGGCGATGACGCATCGGTCAGCGCCTGCGCCGATGTCGTGAAGCGCACGTCCGTACGCCACATGCCGCCTTCCATGACGCTCGACACCTGCACGCTCGCGTCGCGCGCGCTCGCTTCCGCGGCGAACGTCAGCATGAGCCAGAGCATTTGGGTGAGACGCTCGGCATCGCCTTCGACCTGCTCTTCGGCCAACGACGATTCCACCGCGAACGCGATGCCACGCGAGTGCGCAATGCTCCCACGCGCGAGCGCCACGCTCTTGTCGAGCAGCGGACGCACGGCGACCGGCGCAAGCGACAGCGCAACGGCACGCGTTTCGGCGCGCGTGGTATCGACGGATTGCTCGATCAGCTTGACCTGCTGTTCGACGCCCGAGCGGATGCCCGTCAGCGCGCGTTGCGCGGCGGGATCCTTGGCGTCGACTTTGCGTTCGAGGACGTAGCCCCAGCTGTGAATGGCATTGAGCGGCCCGCGCAGGTCATGCGAGACGATGGACAGCACGTGATCGCGCATGAAGAGCGCAGCCTCCGCCCGAAGATGCGCGATGCGGCCCGGCGCCACTTCCTGCGACGCATCGGCCGACGGCGAGACCACGACCGTCACCGCTCCTGCCGATGGCAACGCGAGAATGGTGAAGCCGCGCGAGGCGGCATCGTCTTCGAACGTCACCCGCGCGCGGCTGATGCCGTTGCCGGCGAGCGCGGCGTCCGCGGCTTCGCCGAGCGCGGCCGCGAGCGGCTTGGGCAGCGGCGTGTCGGCGAGCGCGCGGTTGGCGAGACCCGAGGCGTCCAGTTCGAAGAGATGGGCGAAGGTGGCGTCGGCCGAGACGCAGCGCAAGGCCGCGTCCAGCACCAGCACGCCGTCGTTACCTGCGACGACCGGATCGCCGGACTGCGCGCCTGTGCGTTCGACCGTACTTGAGAAAGACGTGGTCACGGTTGTTAGTCCTTGCATGTATCGATGTTGCAGTTGATGACGCTGGAGCCGATGCGTTCCGGTCGCCGATGAGCGCCCTGAGCGATGCAAGCCGTGCGGCCAATCTTTGTAGCCCTATCCCTATCGTCAGCCCATTATATGTGAGCGCCGAACGCGCAGGCGGGGCGAAAGCGCGCCACTTGCGTACATCCCGACTCGCGGCAATCCCCTGCCGGGTGAGCAAGCGGCGTGCGTGACACGGCTTACGCCTTGTGCGTCATGCACGCCCGTGCGGCGAGCGTGCGTCGTCGAACGTCGCCGCTGTAGAGGAAGGTCTATGCTGCGGTTCTCGATAGCGCAATGACTTCATGTCCGCGACGCGTACTCGCTCGTCGGCACACGCGCTAATACACCCGGCGCGAGCGCGAATCCATGTATTGGCGCACGGGAAGCTGCCTGGTCGGCACGCTCGCCGACCCTCCCATCTCCGGCGCTTCGCTCTTTTGCGGCGCGCATGCACACGCGCGCCGGTTCGTGCGTGTGGCAACCCACTGAACAATTCTTTTTTTTCCTGTTAAATACGCGTTACTTGTGTCCGCGTCATACTCGTGCCCCGTGGTGCGATACTGACGCGACTCGGTCATGTCGTTGCATCGTTACCTCGCATGTTCCTTCGCTCACTCGCCGTCTGGCCACGACGCGGGTGCTTCACCGTCTACGGCCTACGTCCTGCCGCTGCAACGCGCGCGTCCGACGAAACTATTCGTCCGATGCGTTGTCTGGCAATGGCTCGCCGAAAGGGCGAACATGCATGGGTCACGTATGAGTCAGCATTTTTTGCGTCATCGAAATCAAGCGCAGCACTCAAGCCGGGAAAAATCGCTCAATGGCATCTTTTCGAAAGAACTTCACGATTCTGATGACGTTGCAGGTATCGACGTACCTCGCACCGCTCCTGACGCTGCCGTGGCTTGCACGCGTCCTGGGCCCGAGCGAGTATGGCCGGCTTTCGTTTGCAATGGCCTTCACGGCCTATTTCATCACCCTCACGAATTTCAGTTTTTCGCTGACCGCGACACCCAAGATATCCATCAATCGCGAGAACCGCGCGGTGCGTTCCCAGATCTTCTGGGAAACCATGTATGCGCAGGTGGCGCTTTCGGTAGCCGGCTTTCTCGTGCTGCTCGTACTGACGTTCGTCGTGCCGACGCTCGCGGAAAATCGCCAGTTGCTGCTCGTGGGCTTCGGCATGGCCATCGGCTCGATGCTGATTCCCACCTGGTACTTTCAGGGCGTCGAAGATCTCGGCGTGATCAGCGCGCTCGTGTTCGTGGGCCGCGCGCTCAGTATTCCCGCGATGTATCTCTTCGTGCGTCACCATGACGACGTGAACAACGCCATGCTCGTCAACACGCTCGTGCCGCTCGGCTCGGGCATCGCGATCTGCATCTACTTGTACTTCCGGCGCGATATCGACTTCGTTCACGTCTCGCTCAGAACCGTCATCGATCGCCTGAAAGACGGATGGAGCGTCTTCATGGCGACATCGCTCGTGGACATCTATGCGTCGAGCAACATCGTGCTGCTGACGTTCATCTCGGGCAACGTCGCGGGCGGTTACTTCGCTGCGGCGGACAAGCTGATTCGCGCGGCGCTGAACATGCTGAGACCGCTCAAGACGGCGGCTTATCCGCGCGTGAGCTTCCTCATGCATCACGCACGCGAAGACGCCTTCGCGTTCCTGCGCAAGATGTTCGTCGTGCAAGGCACGATCGTTTCACTCATCTCCGTGGGCATTTTCTTCGGCGCGCCGCTTGCCGTGAAGCTGCTGTACGGTCCGCAGTTCGCACCGACCGTCGATGTGCTGCGCTGGATGGCCTTCGTGCCGCTGATGTCCGGCCTGACCGATCTCTTCGGCGTTCAGACCATGCTTCCGCTCGGCATGAAGTCGCACTTCAGCCGCGTGCTGATCGGCTCCGCGATCCTGAACTTCAGCTTGCTCGCCGTGCTGGCCGTGCTCTTCGGCGAACAGGGCGCGGCGGCAACCGTCCTCATCGTGGAGACCGCCATTGCCGCAGCCATGGCCTTCACGCTGCATCTCGAAGGCGTGCCCTTGCTGAAGCGTCCCATGACGCCTGGTGGAGCGGGTTGAGACCTGGCCCGTTTCCTGCGTCTTCACGTGGGCTGTCTTGCCTGACAGCCCCGGTTTTCCTTCGCACCCCGACTCTGCCTGCACTGTCCTGCTATAGAACTTTCACAGGCGACATGCCAAAGCTGCACGTCGCTCGGTGAAACATTTGCATCTTGCTTGCCTGCTACTCCTAAAGTTGCACCGGTGTATGTGGGCGAGCGCACGGACGGATAATGATTCGGGGCTTAAGGTACTAGGTATCAATCCTTATTGTGAGCGGTGGCATGAAACCAGACGACCTATCGTTCGAACGCGTGCAAAGGCTGGTCGAGCGCGCTGAAAACTTGCGTATGCAATCCGCTGCGGTTCCGGTGAAGGATCTTCGTATCCTGCTGGACGTATGCGAAGTAGCCTTTGCACAACGGACCATGTCCGACATCAAAACAGAACCTGAAGTCAACTGACTTCACCATCATCAGTAGAGTCCGCGTAGGTCGGCCGGCACGGCAATGCGTAACATGCCCGGCGTGTCGGCACAGGCTATCGTCGAACCGGTTGGTTTCGACTGATTGCATGACAAATGGACTTTACGTTTCCGTACGGATTTTTAAGCAGACTCGATAACCTCGCTTGCGCGGCGATTCGCGCGCGCGAACGGGCCTGCGTTATCTGTTCGGAAAGATCGATTGAGCATTACCTGACTCGCCTGCTCGGACGAACAGACGAGTGCTGACGGGATGGCGCGTCTCACGAATGTCGCAGGAACAGCAGAAGACAGACGATACGTTCTAGTGGCTGGCGGCGTGCGCAGCGACGCAAGCCGACCGAGTGGTCGAAACCACACTCGATAAGCGATGCTGCGCGCCTAGTTCTGTTTTTTGTGTTTTCCTTTGAACGTGGATGCGCCCTTGCCTTCAGAGCATGCTGCACATGGCGATATGTGGGTTACCGACCATTGATAACGACAAGACCGCTGTTCTTCTCCATTGCGATTGCCGCGGGGCGCAGGTAATACGCTATTCGAAGAGTCAAACATGAAAGAGATCGTCCATATAACAGAAGCGTTCGGAGGCGGGGTTCTCTCGATGCTGACCCAGCTTTCCAACCGCGCAGCGGCCGCAGGAGTCGGCGTAACGATCCTTCATTCCATCCGGCAGGAAACCCCAGCGAACTTCGAGAAGCTGTTCCACCCCGCGGTCAGGCTCAAGCACGTCAACATGTGCCGCGAAGTGCATCCGAAAAACGACTGGGTCGGCGTTCGTGATCTGTCGCGCGCGCTGCGCGAATGCGATCCGTCGGTCGTGCATCTGCATTCCTCGAAGGCCGGCGTGCTGGGCCGCATCGCTGCTCGAATCGCCGCGCCGCGAGCACGCGTCTTCTATTCGCCGCATGGACTCTCGTTCCTGCGCCGCGATGTATCGCCTGCCAAGCAGTTCGCGTATCTCACGTTCGAGCGCATCGCGGCGCGCATGGGCGGCACCATCGTCGCGTGTTCGACGAGCGAGCTGCGCGAGATCGAAACGAAGGTCAGGCCGCCTGACGCGCGGATGATCGAGAACGGCGTGAACGTAGCCGAGATTCCGCCTCGCATCGAGAAGACGAGCGGCGAGCTCGTCATCGGCATGAGTGGCCGCGCTTCGTACCAGAAGAATCACGAGGCGTTCGTGAAGCTCGCGACCGACTTGCATGCGCCATCGGTCAAGTTTCTGTGGATCGGCGGCAATGTCGAAGAACTGCCGGGCCAGTCGAAGAGCGCGGTCGAATGCAGCGGCTGGGTGACGCGCGAGCGCGCACTCGAGCTCACAGCGGAACTCGACATCTATGTGCAGACGTCGCGCTGGGAAGGCATGCCTATCGCGCTGATCGAAGCGCAGGTGGCGGGCATTCCGGCAGTGGTCACCGATGTGGTGGGCAACCGCGACGTGGTTCAGCACGGCGTGACGGGCTTCGTCGCGAAGAGCGAGGAAGAAATGGAAGGCTATATAGCGCGTCTGCGCGACGACTCGGCGTTGCGCGCACGCATGGGCGCTGAAGCGCGCGCGTCGGCTTGCAAACGCTTTTCGATGGACGCGATCTTCCGCCAGTGGCTCTCGATGTATGAGTTCGGCTCGGACCGTCATTCGCGCGAACCGCTCGGCGCGAATGAAGTGGCATCGTATGAGACGAGCTCCGATTCACAGTTCTGACGCGTAAGACATGAATACCTCCTTCGCCCCAAACAAGCTCGTCTACAACGGCCGCTTCACGAGCCAGAAGACTACCGGTGTGCAGCGCGTCGCGCGCGAACTCGTCGCCGCGCTGATGAAGCTGCCCGAGGGCTCGCATGTGACCCTGGCCGTGCCGCCGCAGCCGGGCCTCGTGCCGGTGGACGGCGTGCCGACCGTCGAACTCGGATTCGGCAAGGGCGTGTTCTGGGAGCAGATCGTGCTGCCGCTGTTCGCGGGGCGCTCGCGCATCGTCAATCTCAGCAACTCGGGCTCGATCTTCCGGCCAAACCAGATCATCTACATGCACGATGCCGCGGTATTCGACACGCCCGCGCATTTCTCGTGGAAATTCCGCATGTGGTACCGCGTGATGTTCTGGATTCTCGCGCGTACTTCGAGCTGCGTGATGACGAACTCCGAGTTCTCGCGTGACCGTCTCGCGCATCATGTCGGCGTGGATCCGAAGCGGATCGGCGTCGTGCCGCTCGCCGCGGACCATCTGGATCACATCGTGCCGGATACGTCGGTTATCGGCGACCTGAAACTCACGCCGAACCGCTACGTTCTGGCCGTGAGCAGCATGAATCCGACGAAGAACTTCAAGCGTCTCGTGGAAGCGTTCATGCGCCTGAACGATCCTTCCATCGATCTCGTCATTGTCGGCATGAAGAATGCGACGATCTTCGGCAAGGCGCAGGATTTGTCGAGCGCTCCGAACATCAAGCAAGCGGGCTACGTGAGCGATGAAAAGCTCAAGGCGCTGTACCAGCATGCGGCCTGCTTTCTTTACCCTTCGATATATGAAGGCTTCGGCATTCCGCCACTGGAAGCAATGCGTAACGGATGTCCCACGCTCGTCGGCCGCGCAGCCGCGCTGCCCGAAACGTGCGGCGATGCGTCCGTCTACTGCGATCCCTTCTCGGTGGAAGACATAGCCGCGAAGCTGCGTGAATTGCTGGACTCGCCGCAACTAAGCGAAGAGCTCCGACGCCGTGGGCTCGCGCATGCGGAGCGGTATCGCTGGACCGAGAGTGCTCGAATGCTGTTGCAGTTTATAAATAGACGATGAAGCACGCCAACGCGTGCGACAGGGGAACCACAGTGAACGTTGGAATCTATTGCGATTCGGGCATCAACGGTGGGCACGAGGAGATGCTCAAGCGTTTCATGCTCGCGCTTATCTCGAGCGGGAATGTCGACACGCTCCACATTCTCGTGCCGCGGACGAACGCAGCCCTTTATCGTTATGTCAGCGATCTGAGCCGCCAGCATCCGAAGGTCCGCACCGTCGGGCTCGCTTACACGGCGGAGTCCATACGCGGCGACCTCTTTGCGCTCTTGCGCGCGATTCGCTCCACGGCAGCGACGCTGCGCACGCTGAACCTCTCGAAGCTGCTGATTGCACAGGGCACGATCGCATCGGGCCTCGCCGGGCTCTTGGGCGCGCGTTATGCGCGCGTGCCGACCCTGAGCTATCTACCGCTCGTCGATGGAGCGCCCGAACACGCCGGCGTCACCGACAAGATCAAGTGGCTCGTCAAACGCGTGCTGTACCGCATGCCGGACGAATTCGTCACGCTCAACGAACATCTGCGCGGCCAGTTGCACGCGCTCGCGCCTCAGGCGCGCACGATGATCCTCGAAAACTACGTCGACGATCGCTTCAGCCGTTCCATGCTGACGAAGCCCGCCGCGCGCGCTGCGTTGGGCTTGCCGGACGATGGCACGACGATCATCGCGCATATCGGCCGCATCAACTTCAAGCAGAAGCGTCAGGACTTCCTGATGGAAGCCATCGAGCGGCATGCGGACGCGTTCAGGCATGCGATCGTGCTGATCGTCGGCGAAGGACCGGATGCCGCGCGGCTTGCGCAGATGGTCGATGCAAGCCCGGTCTTGTCCGCGTGCGTGCGCATCGTCGGGCCGAAGCATGACGTGCTGCCGTACATCGTCGCAAGCGATACGCTCGTGCTGCCGTCGGCCTTCGAAGGCGTGCCGCTCGTGATGATCGAGGCGGTGCTGGCCGAGCGGCCCATCGTCGTGTCGCGTATCTCGGGACTCGATTCGTACTTGCCGAATGCGCTGCTCTTCCGTCCCGGCGATCACGAGGCGTTTGTCGAGCGCATCTTCGCCGCGCGCGATGTGCCGATAACCGCGCTTGCCAACAGCTTCCGTCGCCGCTTCTCGCGCGAAGCGTTCGATGCGCAAGCGCAAAACGTGATGCTGCCCGCCATGCCGTGCCGCGGCGCATTCGATCCGGCATCGCCTCAGCACTCCGATGTTCCGGGCTGATCTGGTTTTCTCATGAGGGATGCATGTTGAAGCAAAGGCTGTGGGTTGCAATCTCGTTGGTCGGCTCGCTGCTGTGCGGCGCTGCCGTGGTGCAGGCGCGAACCGGCGCGGTGCAGCCCGCACCATCCGATGCTCCGAAGATGGACTGCGGTGATCGCACGAACGGCGTGTTCTACGGCGTCGTCGGTCATCTCGAACATCGCGGCGTTTATCGCACCACCGACTTCAGCTCGCAAATTTCGCAGTTGCGCGATCTTGGCGTCACGATGTATGCGCAGGACGTGTCGAGCGAAGACAGCGCGCATCTCGTCGCGGATTTCGCGCGTCAGGCTGCGAAATCCTGCATCGGCGTGCTCGCGCTCGTGACGCCGTTCGAACCGCAGAAGCGCGCGAACGAGCAGGAGACCTTCGAGCGCGGCTATGCGCTCGGCAAGACGGCGGGGCGCGTGTTGAAGGGCCTCGTGACCTACTATCAGGTCGGCAACGAGTACGACAACTGGACCATCCTGGGCTCGGATCGCAGTGGCGAGCATCCGTCGGACTACGACAACGCGAGGTTCATGAAGGCGCGCGGCTCGATTCTCGGCCTTATCAAAGGCATACGCGAAGCGAATCCGGATGCGAAGATCCTGCTCACGTCCTTCGGATGGCTGCATTACGGCTTCACGGACATGCTCTTCGCCGGCACCCAGCCGGACGGAACCAAAGGGCATCCCATCCCTCAATGCGATATCACCGCGTGGCACTGGTATTCCAACATGGGTTCGATCACGGCGGCCGGCCCGAAGAAGGTCAATGTGCTCGAACGTCTGCGCGATAGCTATGGCAAGCCCATCTGGATCACGGAATTCGGCGTGCGCCCGAATCATGCGGACCCCGGCGGCTTCCTGACCGGCAAGGACGCACTTGCGGGCTTCGTGAAGGCGGCCAAGACCTACGACATCCAGAACGTCACGCTCTACGAGCTTTACGACGACCAGCGCTTCGGCGGCGACGGAAACTACGGCGTCATTCACGACGACGGGCAGACGCGCAAGCCGCGCTTCGACGTTGTGCGCGACTTCATCAAAGCGAATCCGATGCCGTAACGGAAAAAACGTAATGTGTGACGAATGGCGCCTGGGCCAAACCAGTAAGTATGGCCTGTTGCGACGTGGATGCAAGTGCGCTAACCGTCATTACGCTTATATTTGGTTCGCTACTTAACAGACGGAAGCACTTCGAGGCCGGAAGATTAGTCTGACGCTACGTATTTTGGGCGTACTGGTGTCGATTCGCACACACGGCGTGGGGCGAACACCCTGCCGTTGCAGATCGATAGAGCGACTTGCCGATTCGCGCTCTTCTCGTTCGGGCGCAACTCGACGAGCCGTACCGCCTGACGCCCTTTGACTCTCCCGGCCACGCCGGATACACACACGAACGACGTAACGCGGCCAACCGCGCGGGCTTTGCATTTTTGTCTGGCCCGGAAAACCACGCTCAACATTCGAACAGAGGATGCCGCCTTTGAACACGCTATACGTCAACTCCGGATCTTCGCGTCCTGGCAAGGACGACAATGAATTCACTGCGGGCGACATGATCAAGCTGCTGCGCGATCACATCGGCATGTTGCTGGTGTTCATCGTCGCGGCCGCAGCGCTCGCCGCCGCTTATGCTTTCCTCGCGGAACCGATCTATTCGGCCGACGTCGTCGTGCGTGTCGATCCTCCGGATCCCAACGCGCTCGGCATCGCGCCGCAAAACCAGATGCAGGCGCAGCAGCAGCAAACGCCGGTCACTCAGCTCGCGCCGGCTGAAATCTCGGTGATGAAGAGCCGCTCGGTGCTGGAGCCGGTCGTCAACCAGTTCCACTTCGACATCAAGGTCAAGCCGCATACCATGCCGGTGCTCGGCTGGATCGCGGGCATGTTCGCCCAGCGCGGCCATCTCGCGCCCGCGTGGTTCGGCATGAAGTCGTACGCGTGGGGCGGTGAGGACCTGCGCATCGCGCGTCTCGACGTTCCGCCGTCGCTTGAAGACGCGAAGCTCGACTTCACGCTGCTCGACAACAATCAGTACCAGCTCGAAGATCCGGACGGCAACGTGCTGTTGCGCGGCACGATCGGCCGCCCCGCTTCGGCGCACGGCGTGTCGATGCTCGTCGAGGGCGCGGTCGGTCATCCGGGCGTGCACTTCACGGTCACGCGTTACAACACGCTCGATGCCATCGATCTGCTGCTGAAGTCGATCAAGGTGGCCGAGTCCACGAAGGACACGGGCATCGTCGAAATCTCGTATAACGGCGACGATCCCGACCAAACCGCCGATGTCGCAAACGCGCTGGGTCAGGCGTATCTCGCCGCCGCCGTCGCGAGCCGTCAGGCCAACGATACGAAGACGCTCGAATTCATCCGCTCGGAACTGCCGCGCCTCGAGCGCGACCTGAAGGACGCCGAAGGCCGCCTGAGCGCATTCCGCGCGAAGTCGCAGTCGGTGCAGCCGATCAACGAAGCGCAGGCGTATCTGCAAGGCAGCATCACCTCGATGCAGCAACTCGCGATGCTGCAACTGCAACGCACGCAAGCGTTGCAGCGCTTCACGCCGGACAGCCCGCAGGTTCGCAACCTCGATCAGCAGATCGCGCAATACGAGCAGACCAACAAGCAAATCCAGTCGCGCTTCGACAGCATGCCCGCCTCGGAACGCCAAAGCGCCGAACTCACGCGTGATGCGCGGGTGGCGGAGACGGTCTACCTCGGCATGATGAACAAGGCCGAAGAGCTGTCGATTCGTCGCGCCAGCACGAGCGGCGGCGCGCATATCGTCGATAACGCACTGCGTCCGCATCGTCCGGTGAAGCCGAACAAGCCGCTCGTGATCGTCGCGGGCACGGCGCTCGGCTTCTTCGTCGGCACGTTCTTCATCTTCCTGCGCCGTCACGCGATGATCGGCGTCACCGATCCGATGTTCGTCGAACGTACCCTCTCCGTGCCGGTGCTCGGCGAAGTGCTCTTCAGCCGTCAGCAGCAGTTGCTCGATCACGAGATCTCGGTGTCGCCTGTGGGTCACGCGCTTGGGTCTTCGGGCATGCAAACGGGCAGCGCGCCGAAGGCGTTGCCGCACGTCAAGCGCGAAGCGCACGACGACATCACCATGCCGAATCTCGGCGACAACGACCGCGACGCCTTCGTGCTCGCCACGCGCTATCCGCACGATCCGGCCGTCGAAGCCCTGCGCGCGGTACGCACGGAGCTGTATCGCGACCTCGTGAACGCGCCGAACAACATCGTGATGCTGACCGGTCCGATTCCGTCGGCGGGCAAGAGCTTCGTCGCAGCCAACCTGTCCGTGCTGCTCGCGGAAATCGGCCTGCGCGTGCTCCTGATCGACGGCGACTTGCGCCGCGGCCATATCGCGTCGTTTTTCAAGCAGTCGAATCCGGGTGGTCTGTCGGAAGTGCTGAAGGGGCAAGTGGGCACGGCCGAGGCCATTCGTCAGGTCGGCGTGTCGGGGCTTTCGTTCATGTCGTGCGGCAGCTACCCGGAGAATCCGTCGGAACTGCTGATGATGCCGGGCTTCCGCGACATGCTCGCGCGCCTGAGCGATCAGTACGACCTCGTGCTCATCGATACCCCGCCGTTCCTCGCCGTCACGGACGCGGCCATCGTCGCAAGCGATGCAGGCTCGACGGTTCTGGTTCTGCGCTCGGGCATCCAGAGCGAAGAGGAGATCGAAGAGACCGTGAAGAAGGTGCACCGCGCAGGCGGACGTCTCGTCGGCTCGGTGTTCAACGCCATTCCGAAGCGTCGCAGCAACCGCCGCACGTATGGTTACGCGGCGGCCTACACGAGCAGCTTCAAGTCGGCGAACTAATGTACGTCTCGAAGCACGCATGATTGCTTGAGCGAAACGCCGCGTGCCTGCCACGCGGCGTTGCGTTTCAGGGCACGGCCTTCAGGCAACGGCATGCAAAACAAAAGACGCAGCCACACTCTCTACGATGAAAGACAAAGCAACGCTGATCGACAACTACTACCGCATCTGGGCCTTCGCGATGCCGGTTACGTCGTTCCTCGTGTTCCCGTCCATTCAGGGCACGACGATCGGCTATCTCATGTGCTTCCTTTCCGTGCCGCTCGTGCTTTTTTTCGGCGGCCGTTCGCGCAAGAACTACTTGCACTTCGTGGGCGCGGTTATCCTCGTCTGGCTTCTGATGCTCTGCACGACGCAACTCGCGGACGTGATGGCGCCGTTCGATCCCGACTTCAGCAAGATCGCGCTCGTCGACGACAAGGACCCGGTCACGTTCATCCTGCGCAAGAGCATGTTCACGCAGTCCATCTACGTGGCGGCGGTCGTGCTGTACGCGGCGTACGTGTACTACTACTACCGGCCGACGTGGGACCAGTGGATCTTCGCGGCGGTGACGCTCTTCGCCCTCTACGGCATCTATGAAGTGGTGTTCTACGTGCTGACGGGCTCGCCCGGCGACTTCATTTCGAACCGCGCGTTCGGCGACCAGTTCGGCCGCGGCATCGTGCGCTCGGACGGCACCGTGAACGGCAGCTCGTTTCAGGTTGTGAGCGCGGGCGGCATGTCGATACAGCGTCTCAAGGCGCTGACCGGCGAACCGTCGATGTACGCGATGTCCATCTTCCCCTTCTGGATCTACTTCAACGCGACGGCCCGCCTGCGCTGGCCGGTGTGGATCATCGGGCTGTCGCTTGTCATGAGCACGTCGTCGACTGTGCTGATCGGCTATGCCGTCTTCGCGCTCATTCGCATGCGCAAGCTCGGTATCAATCCGATTAAGGCGCTCATCGGCGTCTTCCTCCTGGCGGTGGTCGCGTTCGTGTTGCAGGACTATATCGCCGACCTGTTCCAGCAGATGGTGATGGACAAGCTCGAAGGGAAGAACGAGTCCGGTTCCGACCGCGCCATGCTCTTTTTCGAGTCGTTGCGCCTGTGGGTGCATGCATCGCCGTTGAACCAGTTATTCGGCATCGGCTTCGGCTATATCCGGTCCACCGACCTGTTCTCGACCTTGCTCGTCAACACGGGGGTGATCGGTCTCGTCGGCATCAGCGCGCTGATGCTCTACCCCGCGTTCAAGCTCGACTGGGACGCGCGGGGCATGGCGCTGCGCCAGTGCTGCGTCGCGACCTGGACCATGATGATGGTCTCGGTGCCCGAGTTCGCGTACCTCGCGCCGTGGACGTTCATCGCGATGGCGTACGTGCGCGTGCGGGCGCTGAAGCTCGCGCGGAAGAACACGCGCGAGCTCATGCCGGGCCATGCGATGGAGCCTTCGTACATCAGCCCGGAATTCGGCGTGAGCGTGAGTCCGAACGTCGGCGCCCGAGTCGGTTCGCCGATGAACGCGGACCGCCCGCGCATCGGCAGCCGCATGAATCCGCGCGGCCGTCACTCGTGATCCCCATGACTCGCTTCGTTGCTACGCTCTACAATGGTGGTTTCGACCATCGGCGTAGAGCCGTGCAACCAGGAGCAAACAATGTCGACAGTCACGACCGATTCCGGTCTCAAGTATGAAGACGTCACCGTCGGCGAAGGCGCCGAAGCCGTCGCGGGCAAGACCGTCAGCGTGCACTACACCGGCTGGCTGACCGACGGCCAGAAGTTCGACTCCAGCAAGGACCGCAACGATCCTTTCGCCTTCGTGCTCGGGGGCGGCATGGTCATCAAGGGCTGGGACGAAGGCGTGCAGGGCATGAAGGTCGGCGGCGTGCGCCGGCTCACCATTCCGCCGCAACTCGGTTACGGCGCGCGCGGCGCGGGCGGCGTGATTCCGCCGAACGCCACGCTCGTCTTCGAAGTGGAACTGCTCGACGTCTGAGCATGACGGCATGAACGCGCCGGCCCCCCGCCCTACCGTTTCGCTGCGCCGCTATGAAGCGGTGCAGGCGTCGGACGAGCACGACTTCCATCAGATCGTGCTCGGCTTCGATGGCGCAATGGGCATGGCGGTGGATGGCGGCGAATCGCTCATCGACCGTCATCGCGCGTGGATCATTCCTGCCGGCGCGCGCCACGAGTACTGGGCCGAAGGCGTCAATCGCCAGCTCGTGCTCGATCTTCCTGCTTCGTCGGTCGCGGTGCCCGCGCGCTTTTTCGAGCGCGCGCGCACCGTCGATCTCGATTCATCGGTCACGCAGCTTGTCGCGAGCGTCGCCGGGCGCCTCCCTACCGACGATACCGCCCTGCCCGCGCGTTTAGGCTGGCAAGCAGCGACGCATTTGTGCGGCGCCTTGATGGCCGGCGCGGGCGCATCGCTCAATGCGGAGTCGCGCGGCCTCGACTTTGCGCGCATCGACCGGTGGCTGCGCGCGCATCTTTGCGAGCCGCTGCGCATCGCGGATCTCGCCGCGCATTGTGGCTTCGGCATGCGGCGCTTTCACCAGTTGTTCAGCGAGGCGTTCGGCGAGACGCCGCATCGCTATCTTCATCGGCTGCGTCTGGACACCGCGCTGACCCTGCTCGCCGATCCGCGCGCCTCGCTCACGCATGTCGCGCTCGAAGTCGGCTTCGCGGATCAAAGCGCGTTCACGCATGCGTTCTCGAAGCGCTTCGGCATCGCGCCGGGGCAATGGCGCAGCGGCGCGTTCACGACGCCGCGCGAGCAACAGACGCAAAAAAGCCCGCTCGTCTGATCGACCGAGCGGGCTTCTCGAAGCCACTACGAAGGCTTATTCCACCGACAGTTGCAGATGCAATTGCGAACGCGCGGGACCGCCTTCGAGCGCCTCGCCCGCGATGTCGCGGTCCGTCTGCTCTTGCGGCGCGAGACGCGCGGTTTCGATGCGATCCAGATAGTCGGTCGTGACATCGCCGGTAATGTAGTGACCGTCGAAGCAGGACGCCTCGAAATCCTTCAGCGCCGGATTGATGTCGCGCACCGCGTTCTTCAGGTCCTCGACGTCCTGATACACCAGATAATCAGCGCCGATCATGCGCGCCACTTCGTCGTCGCTGCGGCCGTGCGCGACCAGTTCGCCACGCGTCGGCATGTCGATGCCGTACACGTTCGGGAACTTCACCGGCGGCGCGGCAGACGCGAAGATCACCTTGTTTGCGCCGGCATCGCGGGCCATCTGCACGATTTCATGCGATGTCGTGCCGCGCACGATCGAATCGTCGACGATCAGGACGTTCTTGCCCTTGAACTCGATGCCCATCGCGTTCAGCTTCTGGCGCACCGATTTCTTCCGCACCGCCTGGCCCGGCATGATGAACGTGCGGCCCACGTAGCGGTTCTTGAAGAAGCCTTCGCGATATTCGACGCCGAGCTTCGCGGCCACCTGCATCGCGGCGGGGCGGGACGAATCCGGAATCGGCATCACGACGTCGATCGGCACGTCCGGCAGCACGCGCTTGATCTTCTCGGCGAGATAGTCGCCCATGCGCAAACGCGCGTTGTAGACCGGCACGCCGTCGAGGCACGAATCCGGACGCGCCAGATACACGAGCTCGAAAATGCAGGGATTGAGCACCGGCTTTTCGGCGCATTGGTGACTGTGCAGATTGCCGTCGGCGTCGATAAAGATCGCTTCGCCCGGCTCGATGTCGCGCACGAATTCGAATCCGATGCCTTCGATCGCCACCGATTCCGACGCCACCATCCACTCGACGCCGGTCGACGTTTCCAGCTTGCCGAGGACGAGCGGGCGAATGCCGAACGGATCGCGGAACGCCACGAGCCCGTAGCCCGCGATCAGCGAGACGATTGCGTAGGACCCCTTCACCCGCCGATGCACGCCCGCGACCGCCTTCCACAGCGCGGCTTCGTCGAGTTCGAGGCCGGAGCTCGCCAGTTGCAGTTCGTGCGCGAAGACGTTCAGCAGCACTTCGGTGTCGGACGCGGTGTTGATGTGCCGGCGGTCGATCCGGAACATCTCGTCCTTCAGCTGCATCCAGTTCGTCAGATTGCCGTTGTGCGCGAGGATGATGCCGAACGGCGCGTTGACGTAGAACGGCTGCGCTTCCTCCTCGTTCGAGGCCGAACCGGCCGTCGGATAGCGCACTTGCCCGATGCCGACGTTGCCCGGCAGGCTGCGCATGTTGCGCGTGCGGAACACGTCGCGCACCATGCCGTTGGCTTTGTGCATGTGGAAGTTGTTGCCGTTCGCTGTCGCGATTCCCGCCGCATCCTGCCCGCGATGCTGCAAGAGCAGCAGGCTGTCATAGATGAGCTGATTGACGGGGCTTTGGGAAACTACACCTACGATGCCGCACATGGCATGGTCCTTCAAAGAGTCGAAACGGTAGAGAGGCGTGCCGGCGTTGCGCCAGGTCGAACGAGCCCCGCCAGCGGGCGCGTTCGGCGGCGCAAGTGGCCGTCGCGCGTTCCTCGTGTAGCCTGCCGTTCGTCTATTGTGCGGCGCTTGGCGCCGTGTCGCCTGATTGCGGTGCGACGTGCACATACGCGGCGAGCGTATCGGGGAGAAGCGGTCTCAATTCGCGCACGCCTTGCTCGGCCATGGGCCGCAACAGCGCGTAACGCCAAAAATCCTTCTGCGGCAATTCGGTCAGACCTGCGAGCGCGACCAGAATCACCACCAATATAGCGCCTCGGACGAGGCCGAACAGCAGGCCCAGCGAACGATCCACGCCGCGCAGGCCCGTCACTTCCGTGATGCGCGTGAGCAGCGCCGACAGCACGCTCGACAGCAGCAGCACCGCGCCGACCACCAGCAGGAAGGCGACGAGCCACTGAGTGAGCGCGCCGCCCGGCCAGTATGCCGGGATGTACGGCACCACCACGCTCACGAACCGGCCCGCGATCAAAATGGCAGCGACCCAGCCGACCAGCCCGAAGGCTTCGGCGAGCAACCCGCGCCACATGCCGCGCAATGCGGAGAGGCCGATCACGGCCATCACGGCGTAGTCGAAGCTCGTGAACATCGACATCGACGCTTAGTTCGACGCCGACCGCTTGCCGCCGGCCAGACCCGCCTGCCGCACCTTGACGAGCGCGGCGGACGCCGACGCGCGATCCGGGAACGGTCCTGCGCGCAACAGCGCGCGGGAGGAGCCGTCCGACTGCTGACGATGTTCGAGATATGCGGGCACGCCCGCGGCTTTCAACTTGTTGACCCAGTTTTGCGCTGCCGTGTCGTCGTCGAACGTGCCGATCTGAAGCACGAAGCGGCTGCCGGCCGGCGACGCGGGCGTGTTCGCCGCGCTCGATGCGGGACTTGCCGTGGTGTCCTTTTCCGCGGCCGGTTGAGCCTGCGGCTTGGCGGCTTCCTTGGCGACGGGTGCCGGCTTGCTTTCAGCCTTCGCTTCGGGCTTCGCCTGCGCGGTGGCAGCGGGCGCCGAAGCCGACGGTTGCGGCTGGGTCACGCCTGCGGCCGCATTCGCCGTATCGGTTGCCGCAGCAGGCGACTCATGCGCGACGCCTGCCTGCGTGTCCGCGTCGTTCGCTTCGCGGGACTGCTTCGCGGCGGGCGCGGCGCGGTTAGGGATATCGATGGAAATGTCGTCGGCGACAGGTTTCGGGCGCGAATCCAGCACCATCGGCAGGACGATGACCGCCGCCAGCACCAGCGCGATGGCCCCGACGAGCCTGCGCCGCGCGCGCTGCTTCTCGGGAAGCGTGGGGTCGAGCATCATGGCGTCGGCATCGGGACGGTCCGTGCGGCGCGTGCGGCGCTCCGTGCGCACGGTATGACGCGAGCCGCGCGGGGAATCGGAGTATGCGTCGCTCGCGGCGCGGGCGTCGTCTTTCTTGCCGAACGAGAAAAGTCCCATGTATGGCTTGGTGCGAGAAGCTCAGACGGCCTGCCGTCTTAGTGATGCTGCGATTTACGGTAGGCCATGACGCCAGCCACCGTATAGAAACTACCGAAAACCACGATTCTATCATTTTCGGACGCGCGGCTTAACGCATCTCGAAATGCGTCGGCGGGAGTCTCGAATTGTGCAACGCTGCTGTCGGGGCCGTCGTTGACACCGGCATCGCGCAGGACGGCTTCCAGACGGTCGGCGGTGGCTGCACGCGGCGTCGGCAGCGCGGTCACGTTCCAGTGGTCGATCTCGCCCGCGAGCTGCTTCACGATGCCCTCGATGTCCTTGTCGCCCATCGCGCCGAAAACCGCGTAGGTGTACGGGAAATAGCCCATGTTGCCGAGGTTTTGCGCGAGCACGGCGGCGGCGTGCGGATTGTGCGCCACGTCGAGAATGATCTGCGGCTTGCCCGGCAGCACCTGGAAGCGCCCCGGGAGTTCCACGTTCGCGAGCCCCAGACGTATGTCCTGCGCGGAAACCGGCAGCCGGTCGCGCAGCGCCTCCAGCGCGGCGAGTGCCGCCGACGTGTTGATGAGCTGATTGGCCCCGCGCAGCGCCGGATATGCGAGCGCCGCGCGCCGCTGCATGCGGCCGATGTAGCTCCACTGCTGGCGTTCGTTGCCCGGCTGCGCTTCATAGCGGAAATCGCGGCCGACCAGCCACAGATCCGCGCCGACAGCGGCGGCATGGTCGATCAGCGTATGCGGCGGCGAGGGATCGCCGCACACCGCCGGCTTTTCCGGACGGAAGATGCCCGCCTTCTCGAAGCCGATCTTCTCGCGGGTGTCGCCGAGATAGTCCGCATGGTCGATGTCGATGCTCGTCACCACGGCGCAGTCCGTATCGACGATATTCACGGCATCCAGCCGCCCGCCGAGCCCCACTTCGAGGATGACGACATCCAGCCCGCGCGACGCGAACAGATGCAGGATGGCGAGCGTCGTAAATTCGAAATACGTCAGCGAAACGGGATCGGGCAAGCTGGCGCGCGCCTTCTCGACCGCTTCGAAGTGTTCCAGCAACTCGGCGTCGGTGGCTTCCGCGCCGTCGATGCGCGCGCGCTCATTGAACGACAGCAGATGCGGCGACGTATGGCAGCCCACGCGATAGCCCGCGCGCAGCAGAATGCTTTCGAGGATCGCGCACGTCGAGCCCTTGCCGTTCGTACCGCCGACGGTGATCACCGGGCAGTCGAAGCGCAGGCCGAGCGCCTTCTTGACGCGCCCGATGCGCGCGAGGCCCATGTCGATGCCGACCGGATGTGCCGCTTCCAGATGGGCGAGCCACGCGTCGAGGGTGGGAAATGTGGTCATGTTCGGTAGTCGAAAAAGCAAAAACGCCGCGCGGAACCTCGCGGTTCACGCGCGGCGCTGCGCGGGCACAAAGCGGCGTCAAGCCACCGAATCGGCCGGCTGTCGCGTCATCAGCGCCATTAACTGAGCGATTTCCTCGCGCATTTTGCGGCGGTCCACGATCATGTCGATCGCGCCCTTCTGCAACAGGAATTCCGCGCGCTGGAAGCCTTCGGGCAGCTTCTCGCGCACCGTCTGCTCGATCACGCGCGGGCCGGCAAAGCCGATCAGCGCCTTGGGCTCCGCGATCACGACGTCGCCGAGAAATGCGAAGCTCGCGGACACGCCGCCCATCGTCGGGTCGGTGAGAACGGAAATGAACGGCAGTTTCGCGTCGGCGAGCTTGGTCAGCATGGCCGTGGTCTTGGCCATCTGCATCAGCGAAAGCAGGCTTTCCTGCATGCGCGCGCCGCCCGACGCCGTGAAGCAGATGAACGGCACGTTCTGCTCCAGCGCGTTGCGCGCGCCGCGAGCGAAGCGTTCGCCGACCACCGAGCCCATTGAGCCGCCCATGAACGCGAACTCGAAGCACGCGACCACGCACGGCAACGTATGGATCGCGCCGCCCATGACGACCATCGCGTCGGTTTCGTCGGTGTCTTCCATCGCCTCTTTCAGGCGGTCCGGATACTTGCGGCTGTCCTTGAACTTCAGCGCGTCGACCGGCACGATTTCCTGGCCGATTTCATAGCGGCCTTCCGGGTCCAGCAAGCGGTCGAGCCGCTCGCGCGCGCCGATACGCATGTGGTGGCTGCACTTCGGGCAAACATGCAGATTCGCCTCGACGTCGTTGCGGTACAGCACCGCCTCGCACGACGGACACTTCACCCACAGCCCTTCCGGGATGCCCTTGCGGCTCTTGGGATCGGTTTGCTTGATCTTGGGCGGCAGCAGTTTGTCGAGCCAGCTCATCGTTGTTCCTTGACTGATCGGGGCAGCGCCGCGCACCGTCGACGACGGCCGCGGCGGCAAAATGTTATTTGGCGGAATCGAGCGCCGCGCGAATTTCCGCGATGAAGCTCGTGAGCGACGCGGCGGCCGTGTCCGGCGGCGCCTCTTCGAGCAACTGCACGAGCCGGCTTCCGATGACGACCGCGTCCGCGACCTCCGCGACGGCGCGGGCCGTCTCTGCGTCGCGAATGCCGAAACCGACGCCGACCGGCAGCGGCACCTGCGACTTGATGGCCGGGATTTTACTCGCGATGCTGGAAACGTCCAGATTTGCCGCGCCCGTCACGCCCTTGAGCGACACGTAATACACGTAGCCGCTCGCAATCTTGCCGACCGCCGCCACGCGCTCGTCGGTGGATGTCGGCGCGAGCAGGAAGATCGGATCGATGCCGGCCGCGCGCATCGACGCGCCGAAATCGCTAGCTTCTTCGGGCGGATAGTCGACGACGAGCACGCCGTCCACGCCCGCCTGCTTCGCGGCCTGCGCGAACGCGTCCGCGCCCATGCGCTCTATCGGATTGGCGTAGCCCATCAGCACGACGGGCGTATTGGCGTCGGTCTCGCGAAACCGCGCCACATCGGCGAGGACGCGCTTGAGCGTGACGCCGCGCGCCAGCGCGCGCTCCGACGAACGCTGGATGACAGGGCCATCGGCCATCGGATCGGAAAACGGCACCCCCAGTTCGATGACGTCCGCGCCGCCCTTGGCGAGCGCATGCATGAATTCGACGGTTTGCTCGGGGTTCGGATCGCCCGCCGTGATGAACGGAATCAGCCCTTTGCGGCCTTGCGCGGCAAGCGTCGCGAAAGTGTTCTTGATACGGGACATGAGAATTCTCGTAAGCGTATTCGTTAGCGTCGGTCATCGACGCGATCAGCGACGAAGCGGCGGCTCGCGCGTTATCCGGCGGTCTCGGCTTCGGTGGTCAGCGGCGCATCCAGCTTCGCCAGGCGGCTTTCTGCGATGGCGCAGTAGTCCGCATTGATCTCGAAGCCCGTGAAAAGCCGGCCGTGACGCGCGCAGGCAACGGCGGTCGTGCCGCTGCCCATGAACGGATCGAGCACGCGGCCGCCCGGCGGACAACTCGCCAGCACCATGCGCTCGATGATTTCCAGCGGCTTTTGCGTCGGATGATCGACCCGCTCCGCGTGCTGCCGGTGCAGCCGCGAGACAGACCAGACGTCCTTCGGGTTGTACCCCATCTCGAGCCACTTGCTGCCTTCGAAAATCTTGCGGGAGCGCGCCTTTTTCGTCGCTGCGTCGTAGGGAATGCGCACCGGATCGAGATCGAAGTAGTAATCCTTCGATACCGCGAAATAGCCGATGTTGTCGTGCACTGACGTGTATTTGCGCGTGGTTCCGCCCATGCTCGGCACGCGCCGGTCCCAGACGATCTCGTTGACCATCGTCATCCGACGCTTTAGGAACACAAACAGCTCAGGCGAATACTGCCAGGTGCAGAAGATGTACATCGAACCGCTTTTCTTCAGCTTCGGTAGCGCGATGTCCAGCCAGCGATACGTCCAGGCGAGAAAGGCTTCGCCGGACAACATGTCCGAATCGTTCCCGTAGTCCTTGCCGAGCCCATACGGCGGGTCGGCGACGATCAGATCGATCGACGCATCGGGAACGGCGGCGGCATCGGCGAGAAAGTCGCGGTTCCGAATGTCGATGCCGGCGCCTTGCAGCGCGCCGGCGGACATCGGTTCGTCGATAACGGTGCGCATCTGCGGCTTAGAACTGGATGCCCGATCGCTCGGCGACCGTGTGCATGTCCTTATCGCCGCGGCCCGACAGGTTGACGAGCAGCACCTTGTCGCGCGGCAGCGTCTTCGCGAGCTTCGCCCCGTACGCCAGCGCGTGACTCGACTCCAGCGCCGGAATGATGCCCTCGATGCGGCAGCAGTCGTGGAACGCCTTCAGCGCCTCCTCGTCCGTAATGCCGACGTACTCGGCCCGGCCGACGTCTTTGAGCCACGCGTGCTCCGGACCGACGCCCGGATAGTCGAGCCCCGCCGACACTGAATGCGTCTCGATGATCTGGCCGTTGTCGTCCTGCAATAGATAGGTGCGATTGCCGTGCAGCACGCCGGGGCTTCCGCCCATGAGCGACGCCGCGTGCCGGCCGGTGTCGATCCCGTCGCCCGCCGCTTCGACGCCGACCAGACGTACGGCTTCATCTTCGATATACGGATAAAAGATACCCATCGCATTCGATCCGCCGCCGACGCAGGCGATCACGGCATCCGGCTGGCGGCCCGTCATCTCCGGCATCTGCACGCGGCATTCGTCGCCGATCACGCGCTGGAAGTCCCGCACCATCATCGGGTAAGGATGTGGCCCGGCCACGGTGCCGATGATATAGAACGTGTTTTCGACGTTCGTCACCCAGTCGCGCATGGCCTCGTTGAGCGCGTCCTTCAGCGTGCGCGAGCCCGATTCCACCGGCACCACGGTCGCGCCCAGCAGTTTCATGCGGTAGACGTTTGCCGCCTGCCGCTTCACGTCCTCCGCGCCCATGTAGACCACGCACTCCATGCCGAAGCGCGCCGCGATGGTCGCGGTCGCCACGCCGTGCTGCCCCGCGCCGGTCTCGGCGATCACGCGCGGCTTGCCCATCTTGCGCGCGAGCAGCGCCTGCCCGATCACGTTGTTGACCTTGTGCGCGCCCGTGTGATTCAGATCTTCGCGCTTCAGATAAAGCTGCGCGCCGCCGAGCATGTCGCTCCAGCGTTTCGCGTGATAGATCGGGGAAGGACGGCCGACATAGTGCTTCAGCTCGTAGTCGTATTCGGCCTGGAATGCAGGGTCCTGGCGGGCTGCGTCGTAAGCCTGGCGCAGTTCGTCGAGCGCATGAATAAGCGTTTCGGAGACGAACACGCCGCCATATTGGCCGAAGTGGCCTCTTTCGTCAGGCAAGTTGTACATTGCGTCACTCTCTCGGTGGCGAGCCGTGGTTGGCTCGCAGTCGGAATCAGCCGGCGTCCGCTTCGCGCACTGCGCGCACGAACGCGGTCATTCGGGCGGAATCTTTCACGCCCTTTGCGCCCGGCACTTCGATGCCGCTCGAGACATCGACCGCGAACGGGCGCACGCGCCGGATGGCGTCACTGACGTTTTGCGCGTTCAACCCACCACTCAAAACGGCCCGATGCCCGAGATCTGTTGGAATAAGTGACCAATCGAATACCTGTCCACCGCCGCCGAAGCCCTCGACGAGTGCGTCGAGCAAAATACCGCCTGCAGCCGCATAGTTAAGCGACGATTCTACCAAATCGCTTGCGGCCGCATCAGGCCCTACACGCACTGCCCGCCACCAGGGCAAACCCGCAATCGCGGCCAGTTCGGCGCACTGCTCCGGCGTTTCGTCGCCGTGGAATTGCAGCAGAGAGAGCGGAACGTTCGACGTCACCTCGCGAACCCATTCGGGCGTCGCGTTGACGAACAGACCGACCGCCGCCACGAGCGGCGGCACGTAGCGGCACAGTTCCACCGCTTCGGACACGGTCAGCGAGCGCGGACTCGGCGGATAGAAGACGAAACCCACGGCATCCGCGCCCAGCGCGACAGCGTGCTTGACGTGCTCGACTGTGGAAAGCCCGCACAACTTGATTCTGGTCCGGTGCAAATCTTGAACTGTCATGGCTGGTCGGCCCAAACGGCGCTCCACGGCATGCTTGCAATATGAGGCGGCGGAATTGCGAACCGCTCGGGATATCCGACTTCCGCGAGATAAAGCCCGTCGGGCATGAAGGTCGGCGCGGCGGCGCGACGGTCGCGCGCTTCGAGCACGTCGGCCATCCACGACGGAGGAAATCGTCCGCGCCCGATCGCGACAAAGCAGCCCATCAAGTTGCGCACCATGTGATGCAGGAACGCATTCGCCCGAAAACGAAAGTGGATGAAATCCCCCTGTTCACGGACGTCGATCCGATAGAGATGCTTGACCGGCGTCTTCGACTGGCAATCGGCCGCGCGGAACGACGAGAAATCGTGCTCGCCGATGAGGCACGCGGCGGAATCGCGCATTGCGGCGACGTCGAGCGGCGTGTGCACCCAGCCCGCGCGTTTCGCCAACATGGGTGAACGCACCGGATTGACGTACAGAACGTAAAAATACGTGCGCTCGAAGGCCGCAAAACGGGCGTGGAAGTCGTCGGGCATCGGCTTCGCCCACTGCACCGCGACCGAACTCGGCAGAAACGCGTTCGTCCCGCGCACCCACGAAAAATCGGTACGGTCCAGTTCGGTGTCGAAGTGCACCACTTGCCCGAGGCCGTGAACGCCCGTGTCCGTGCGTCCGGCGACGACCGTCTGAACCGGTGTCTGCGTGAATTCCGCGAGCGCGCGCTCCAGTTCATTCTGCACCGTATTGCCGTGCGGCTGCGATTGCCAGCCACAAAACGCTGCGCCGTCGTACTGAACGCCTAACGCTATACGCATATCAAGAGTGCGGCGCGAGCGTCGAGAGCAGGCCGGCCGCTTGCTGGCGCGTCGCCTGATCGTTTGATGCGATCACTTCCTGCAACAGCGTGCGAGCGCCCGAAAGATCGCCCAATTCGATGTATTCGACGGCCAACTCCAGCTTATTTCGCGCGATGGTCGCCAGTTGCGCGGCGGTCAGCGCGGGCAGCGGCTCGGTGTGGCTGGATGGCAAGTCTAGGTTGAAGTCGAGACTCAACGGGCCGAACTGCGTCGCTCCCAGCCCTGCGACCGACGGCGCGCCGGCCGTTCCCGCTTCGATACGCGCTGCGGCGGACGACTGAACCTCGTCGGCAACCGACGGCAGCGCGAACGCCTGCGCCTCGTGGGCTGCATCGGTCTCGGCAATCGGCTGCGGAACGAAAGGCTCCTGCCCGACCGACGCGTGCGCTGGCGCGTCATGGCGCGCAGCGTGGTCATCGGAAGGCGGCGCCAGCGTCAGTTCCATGCGAGGCGGCAGACTCATGTCGAGCGAGTCCAGCGCCTGGACAGCTTCGGTCGGAAACTTGGGCATCGGGAAGCGGTCAGCGGACACCGGTTCGTCGTCCTCGACGCCTGCAGGATGCTGCTCGGCGTCGCGCGCGGCTTGCTCCTCGACGGCACGTTGTTGCGCTGCGCGCTGCTCCGCCGCTTGCTGCCGGGCGGCAACCGCCTGAGCTTCGCGCAACTCGGCTTCGCGAGCGATGATCTCGCGCGCCGCCGCCTCGCGAGCCTGATGCGCCTGCGCTTCCTGTTCGGCGGCTTCGCGAGACGCCGCGTCGCGCCCGGCAAGCTCGCGCTCCAGTGCTTCGCGCGCTGCGGCTTCGCGCGCGCGGACTTCGCGCTCCTCCGCTTCCCGAGCGGCGGCCTGCCGCGCGGCGGCTTCCCGTTCTTCGGCTTCCCACTTCTCGGCTTCGTGCGCGGCGGCTTCGCGCGCGGCGATTTCCCGCGCGTGGGCCTCCTGAGCGTCGCGCGTTTGCGCGTCGGCCGTTCCTGCGTGCGAAAGCGGTGGAACGAAGGCCGCGTGAGCCGCAGCCGGCGGCGTCGGAATGAACGGCTCGGCCGGCTCCGCGCGATTCGGCTGTTCCGTGCGCGCTTCGGGCACTCTGGCGGACTCGGGCGCGTCCTCCTCCGACGGCGTCGCGAAAGACTGCGCCGCATCGTAGCTTTCGAGGCTCGCGGCCACGGCGTTCAGTTCGGATTGATCGCGCGCGACGGCAGTGCCTTCCAGATCGGCTGCCGATTCAGCACGCGGCGGCGTTGGCGCGGGAACCGGCGCGGGCGGCTGCTGGCGGGCTTGCGCGTCGGCGTCGGCTTCGGCGTCGGCCTGAGCGCGGCGCTTGTTCCGGCGCAGTAGCAGAAACAGCAGTACGGCGATGACCGCGAGAACGAGCGCGATCACCTTCGGATCGATGCCACCGTGGGGCCGCGGCGCGCTGTCGGCCGCGGGCGCACTCGCGACAGGCGCGACGGCAGGGGCAGCCTCGGGCGCGGCTTGCGATGCCGCCGACGCCGTGGCCGGCGCCGCAGGCTCGCTC
>NZ_JALQEM010000027.1 GCF_023630705.1 Caballeronia sp. GAFFF1 | reverse complement strand
CGGCGCCGCAGGCTCGCTCGCGGCCGGTTCGGGGGCGGACGCCGCCGGCTGAAGCGGCGCGGCTTCGACGCCCGGCGACGACGACTGCGCCGCACTCGCCGCACTCGCCGCATTCGCCGACGGCGTGCTCGGCTGAACCGCCTGTGGCGCCGGCGCCGCGGCGTTTTCGGAAGGGGCGCCGGCATCCGCGGCCGGAACGTTCAACACCGCGCCCAGCTTCAGCCGATTGATGTCATGGCCCGCAAACGCGTTCGGGTTCGCGTCGAACAGCGCGCGCGCCATCTTCTCCTTGACGGCCCGCTCTTTCGAACCGGTAAGCTCGCCCGCGATATCGCTCAGCGACTGCCCCGGCTTCACGGCATACCGCTGCGCGGGCGCATTGCCGGGCGCGGCGGCATCGGCTGTCGCGCCGCTCGCCTGCGCGAACGCCGCGCCGGAGTTCGTCCAGAGCGCCACGCACAGAACGGCGCTGGCTGCGGCAAGCGCCGCACGCGATGACGGGATGAAGGACCGGCGGGGTCGTCGAATCATTGAAGCTCCAGAGGTACGGCGAAGGTTGATACGAACAGCAAGACTGGTGCGCGCCCCGATCGTACGACCGGTCGATCCGCTCGCAGTCCCAAAAAATGCGGCTCCATAAACAAAAAGCGCCGCGATAACGCGACGCTTCCTGGACGAGGTCCGCGCTCTCAGGCGCGTAGTTTACTTTACTTGTCCAACAGAATGCGAAGCATGCGGCGCAACGGCTCCGCGGCGCCCCACAGCAGCTGGTCGCCGACGGTGAACGCCGACAGGTATTCGCCGCCCATTGCGAGCTTGCGCAGACGGCCGACCGGCACCGTCAGCGTGCCGGTGACGACTGCCGGCGACAGATCGCGCATCGACGCTTCGCGCTCGTTCGGCACGACCTTCACCCAGTCGTTTGCCGAAGCCAGAATGCCGTTGATTTCGTCCAGTGGCACGTCCTTGTTCAGCTTGATGGTCAGCGCCTGCGAATGGCAGCGCATCGCGCCGATGCGCACGCAGAGGCCATCGACCGGAATGGAACCCGGCTCGCCCATTGCCGGCTTGCCGAGAATCTTGTTGGTTTCGGCGCCGCCCTTCCACTCTTCCTTCGACATGCCGTTGCCGAGATCCTTGTCGATCCACGGAATCAGCGAGCCGGCGAGCGGCACGCCGAAATGGTCGGTCGGCATGGCGTCGCTATTCATCGTGGCGAGCACCTTGCGGTCGATATCCAGAATGGCCGACGACGGATTCGCGAGATCGCCCGCCACGGACGCGTTGAGCGCGCCCATTTGCGACAGCAGTTCGCGCATGTTCTGCGCGCCCGCGCCCGATGCGGCCTGATACGTCATGGCCGTCATCCAGTCGACGAGGTTTTCGCGGAAGAGGCCGCCCAGAGCCATCAGCATCAGGCTCACTGTGCAATTGCCGCCGATGAAATCGCGCCCGCCCTTGACGAGCGAATCCTTGATGACGTCGAGGTTCACCGGATCGAGAATGATGACCGCGTCGTCCTTCATGCGCAGCGCCGAGGCCGCGTCGATCCAGTAGCCTTTCCAGCCCGCCGCGCGCAGCTTCGGGTACACGTCGTTCGTGTAGTCGCCGCCCTGGCAGGTGATGATGGCGTCGCACTTCTTCAGGTCGTCGATGCTCGTCGCGTCTTTGAGCTTCGTCTCGTTTTTGGCGAACGACGGCGCGTTGCCGCCCGCATTGCTGGTGCTGAAAAACACCGGTTCGATCAGGTCGAAATCGCCTTCCTGCTGCATGCGCTGCATCAGCACGCTGCCGACCATGCCGCGCCAACCCACGAGACCTACGTTCATGACTAACCTTATTTGTTGAGGCTTCCCCGCATCCTTACCCGGCGTGGCCGCGCGGGGAAGACGCTCGGACACGAGGGACGATCAGCGAATCGTGATCGCTTTGATGGAGAGTTTCGTAATGCGCGTTTTGGACGTGCCGATAGTGCCGATAGCGCCAATGGTGGCGATGCCGTCGATGCGCGTGACGATGGCGAATCCGGTCGCGCGAGCGTCGATGCCGCGGCCGATGCAATCCGTAGAGAATTGAGAGTTCTTCGCCATGACCAAAGAATATACACGAAACGCGGCGTTTTCGTCGGAAGTACCGTCTTTCCGGCGAGAACGCCGCGAATTGCGCGTCAACTGTACCGACTCGAGCGATCCCGAGATCAGGACTACAGCGCCGCCAGCACCGCGTCGCCCATTTCCTTCGTGCCGACGGTCCTGCCGTCCTGCGTCGCGATATCGCCCGTGCGGTAGCCCTGCTCGAGCACCTTCTTCACCGCGTTTTCGATTCGATCCGCCTGCTCCGTCTTGCCGAGCGAATAACGCAGCATCATCGCGGCCGAAAGAATGGTCGCGAGCGGATTGGCCACGCCCTTGCCCGCGATATCCGGCGCGGAACCGTGCGACGGCTCGTACAGACCCTTGTTGTTCTTGTCGAGCGACGCCGAGGGCAGCATGCCGATAGAGCCGGTCAGCATCGCGGCTTCGTCGGACAGAATGTCGCCGAACATATTGCCGGTCACGACCACGTCGAATGCCTTCGGCGCCTTGACGAGCTGCATCGCCGCGTTGTCGACATACATGTGCGACAGCTCGACGTCCGGATATTCCTTCGCGACGTCGATCATCGTGTCGCGCCACAGTTGCGACGTTTCGAGCACGTTGGCTTTGTCCACGCTCGTCAGCTTCTTCTGGCGCTTCTGCGCGGCCTGAAACGCGACGTGCGCGATACGGCGCACTTCGGGCTCCGAATAGCGCATCGTGTCGAAGCCTTCACGCGCGCCTTCGAACGGACCGTCCGGCGCTTGACGCACGCCGCGCGGCTGGCCGAAATAGATATCGCCATTCAGTTCGCGCACGATCAGGATATCGAGCCCCGACACGATTTCCGCCTTCAAGGACGAAGCGGCCGTCAGTTGCGGATAGCAGATCGCCGGACGGAAGTTCGCAAAGAGCTGCAAATGCTTGCGCAGGCCGAGAATGGCTTGCTCCGGGCGCAGCGCGCGCTCGAGCGAGTCGTACTTCCAGTCGCCGACCGCGCCGAAGAGAATCGCGTCGGCCTCTTTTGCGAGCGCGAGCGTCTCGTCGGGCAGCGGATGACCCTTCGCCTCGTAACCCGCGCCGCCGACAGGCGCTTCCTCCAGCTCGAACTTTTCGCCGAGCGCGTTCAGCACCTTGACCGCTTCGGCCGTGATTTCCGGACCGATCCCGTCGCCGGGGAGCACTGCAATCTTCATGTCGCTTCCTTCTACGTGTGCGTGTTTCGTTTATCCGACGAGCCGATTGTTCAGCCACGGCTGTTTCGCGAGCCGCTCGGCTTCGAACTGCTTGATCTTGTCCGCGTGGCGCAGCGTGAGACCGATGTCGTCGAAACCGTTCAGCAGGCAATACTTGCGAAAGCCCGGCACGTCGAACGCGTACTCGGTGCCGTCGCCGGTGCGCACGACTTGCGCTTCGAGATCGATAGTCAGCTTGAAGCCGACGAACGCGTATGTCTCGTTGAAGAGCTTGTCGACCTGTTGCTCCGACAGCACGACCGGCAGCAAGCCGTTTTTGAAGCAGTTGTTATAGAAAATGTCCGCGAAGCTCGGCGCGATGATCGCGCGAAAGCCGTACTGGTCCAGCGCCCAAGGCGCATGCTCGCGCGAACTGCCGCAGCCGAAGTTCTTGCGCGTGAGCAGAATCGACGCGCCCTGATAACGCGGCTGGTTCAGCACGAAGTCCGGATTCAGCGGACGGTTGCTGTTGTCCTGTCCGGGCTGGCCGACGTCCAGATAACGCCATTCGTCGAACGCGTTCGGGCCGAAACCCGTGCGCTTGATCGACTTCAGGAACTGCTTCGGAATGATCGCGTCGGTATCGACGTTCTCGCGGTCCAGCGGCGCGACGAGGCCGCTGTGCACGGTGAATTTTTCCATGATCTGTCTCTGTGTCCCGTTGGATTACGCGAGCTTGCGCACGTCGACGAAGTGTCCTTCGATGGCCGCCGCCGCGGCCATCGCCGGGCTGACGAGGTGCGTGCGGCCGCCCGCGCCCTGACGCCCTTCGAAGTTGCGGTTCGACGTCGATGCGCAGCGTTCGCCCGGCTCCAGACGGTCCGCGTTCATCGCGAGACACATGGAACAGCCCGGCTCGCGCCACTCGAAGCCGGCGTTGGTAAAGATCTTGTCGAGCCCCTCGCGCTCGGCCTGCGCCTTCACGAGACCCGAGCCCGGCACGACCATCGCCGTGCGGATATTCGACGCCACGCGCTTGCCCAGCGACTTCACCACGTAGGCGGCGGCGCGCAGGTCTTCGATGCGCGCGTTCGTGCACGAGCCGATGAAAATCTTGTCCGGCTTGATCGATTCGATCGGCGTGTTCGGCTGCAACGCCATGTAATGCAGTGCGCGCTCCATGGCGTCGCGCTTGACCGGGTCTTTCTCGCGCTCGGGATCGGGCACGCGACCGTCGATGGACGTCACCATTTCCGGCGACGTGCCCCACGTCACTTGCGGCACGATCTCGGCGGCATTGATCTCCACCACGCGATCGAAATGCGCGTCCGGATCAGACTTGAGCGTGCGCCAGTACTCGACCGCCTGATTCCACTCGACGCCTTGCGGCGAGTACGGACGATCCTTCAGGTAGTTGATCGTCGTATCGTCCACCGCGACCATGCCCGCGCGCGCGCCTGCTTCGATCGCCATATTGCAGACGGTCATGCGGCCTTCCATGCTGAGCGCGCGAATGGTGGAACCGCCGAACTCGATGGCGTAGCCCGTGCCGCCCGCCGTCCCGATCTTGCCGATAACCGCGAGTGCAATGTCCTTGCCCGTGCAACCGCGCGGCAGCGGACCTTCCACCTTGACGAGCATGTTCTTGCTCTTCTTTTGCAGGAGCGTTTGCGTGGCGAGCACGTGCTCCACTTCCGACGTGCCGATGCCGTGCGCGAGCGCGCCGAACGCGCCGTGCGTGGACGTGTGCGAGTCGCCGCAGACGATGGTCATGCCCGGCAGCGTCGCGCCCTGCTCCGGCCCGATGATGTGCACGATGCCCTGCCGCAGGTCGTTCATCTTGAACTGCGTGATGCCGAACTCGTCGCAATTGGCGTCGAGCGTGTCGACTTGCAGCTTCGACACCGGATCGGCGATGCCTTGCGAGCGGTCGGTGGTCGGCACGTTGTGATCGGACACGGCCAGATTCGCGCTGATGCGCCAGACAGGACGCTGATGCAGCTTCAGCCCTTCGAAGGCTTGCGGGCTCGTCACTTCATGCAGCAGATGACGGTCGATATAGAGGATCGAGGTGCCGTCCTCTTCCGTGTGGATGACGTGCGAGTTCCACAACTTGTCGTAGAGAGTCTGGGACATGGTGAGCGCTTCTCGGATGACTGCGGGGTGACGCTGCTTCGCTTCGTCGGCAGCTTGTGGAACGATTATGCCACCTTCGCGCGCCGCGTGGGTACTAGGCTAGGGCAAAAAAGCCAGTGAAAACATAGGGTTATGGTAGTGGTATCAGTACCTGGATGGGCACTACCAGCCTAACGTTTCCTACTTTTCAATGCTGGAGCACCGCGCTGACACCGAGCTCTTCCGCGACTTTGTGCAAGCGCTTATCGCGCGTCCAGATCTCTACGCCGGGCCGCAATTGAGCGGACGCTAAGAGCGACGTATCGACATACCCGATCCCCCGATTGAAGAGCCGTTGCCGCTCAATGAGAAAGGACACTTCGTCGGGCGTTGCTACAGGCGCGAGCGGCAAGTCATTTAGCGCGCCTAGAACCCCGTTCCGATCGCGCAGGCTGCCGAGCGAGATCTCGGCGATGACGAACGGGTGAGCGAGCACGCGCTCCTCCCCAAGCAGATGTACGAGCAGAGGTTCTGATGCGTTGAGGTGGTCTATCCACACAGAGGTATCAACGAGAATCATTCGTTCCCCTGGCGACGACGGTGCGCACCTTCAATGCCCGGTTGACTGCCGCCAAGGGTCGCGAGTCGCCGAGCGGCCTCGCGTTGCACGAGCGCCTTCAGTGCCTCACGCACGAGCGCGGATTTTTCCGTTAGACCTGTATAAGCCTGAGCTTTTGCCAGCAAGTCGTCGTCCAGTGCGATAGTCGTACGCATGGCGGTTCTCCTCAATCGTCGAAGCATGAATTATAGCATCATCTGATGCCCGTTTCCATGCCTTGAGAGCCGCTAATGAAACGCAAAAAGGCCCCGGCAGTCGCCCGCCGGGGCCTTCAACCCTACCTCAACCGTAGATCGGCTTACCGCTGATCGAGCGGCTTCGCCTCACGCGGCGTATGCCCGACGAACAACTGACGCGGACGGCCGATCTTCTGCTCGGGATCGGCAATCATCTCGTTCCACTGCGCGATCCAGCCGACGGTGCGTGCCATCGCGAAGATGCAGGTGAACATCGACGTCGGAATGCCGAGCGCGCGTTGCACGATGCCCGAGTAGAAATCGACGTTCGGGTACAGCTTGCGCGACACGAAGTATTCGTCTTCCAGCGCGATCTTTTCCAGTTCCATCGCGAGCTTGAAGAGCGGGTCGTCGTGCAGGCCGAGCTCGTTCAGCACTTCGTGGCAGGTTTCGCGCATCAGCTTGGCGCGCGGATCGTAGTTCTTGTAGACGCGGTGGCCGAAGCCCATCAGCTTCACGCCCGAATTCTTGTCCTTCACCTGCTTGATGAACTCGGGAATGTTCTCGACCGAGCCGATTTCTTCCAGCATGTTGAGCGCGGCTTCGTTCGCGCCGCCGTGCGCCGGGCCCCACAGACACGCGATGCCGGCCGCGATACACGCGAACGGATTCGCGCCCGACGAACCCGCGAGACGCACCGTCGACGTCGACGCGTTCTGCTCGTGATCTGCGTGCAGAATCAAGATGCGGTCGAGCGCGCGCACCAGCACGTCGTTGACCTTGTACTCTTCGCACGGGTTCGAGAACATCATGTGCATGAAGTTCGCGCTGTACGACAACTCGTTGCGCGGATACACGAACGGCTGGCCGATGCTGAACTTGTACGCCATCGCGACGAGCGTCGGCAGCTTCGCGATCATGCGGATCGCGGAAACTTCGCGGTGACGCGGGTCGTTGATGTTCAGCGAATCGTGATAGAACGCCGACAGCGCGCCGACCGCCGCGGTCAGCACGGCCATCGGGTGCGCGTCGCGACGGAAGCCGCGGAAGAAGAAGTGCATCTGCTCATGCACCATCGTGTGACGCGTCACCGTGTCGACGAATTCCTTGTTCTGCGCCGCGTTCGGCAATTCGCCCTTCAGCAGCAGATAGCACGTTTCGAGGAAGTCGGCGTTCACGGCCAGTTGCTCGATCGGGTAGCCGCGATACAACAGCTCGCCCTTGTCGCCGTCGATATACGTGATCGCGGAATTACACGCCGCCGTCGACATGAAGCCCGGGTCGTACGTGAACTTGCCGGTCTGCCCGTACAACTTGCGGATGTCGATCACGTCCGGGCCCATGGTGCCCTTGTAGATCGGCATTTCGACGCTCGGCGAGTTGTCGCTGAACGATAGCGTGGCTTTAACATCTGACGGGGTCATAGCACATCCTCAATCGAAGTATGGATACAGGTTTTCGATAATTTGCACGACGGAAGCTGCGCGGCAACGCTCGGGTAGCCGCGAGTGCTTAGGCTGGTCGTCGCTTGGGGTTTCGGCCCGGTTCCTACGCGTATTGTGCAAAACTCCCGGGATCTCTGCCGAAATCACACCGAACGCAGCCACTGCAGCAGGCGCATCACGTCCGGCGTGGCGAGATCGCCTTCCGGTTCGGTGCGCGCGAGCAGCAGGTCCATCAGTTCGTTGTCGCTCAGCTCCAGCAGGCGCGTCAAAGCGGCCACGTCGGCGTCGCCGAGGTCATGCTCATATCGGCTGAAAAAACGCTCGAAAATCAGATCGTTTTCCAGCAAGCCGCGCCGCGCGCGCCAGCGAAGACGCGCACGGCGAAGAGGGTCGGACTGATGCGAGTCGTCTAGCTTGTCGACCATGTCATCATCCTTTGTCAAACCGCCCGCCGCACCAGCATTTCCCTGATCTTGCCGATGGCCTTCGTCGGGTTGAGTCCCTTCGGGCATACATCG
>NZ_JALQEM010000026.1 GCF_023630705.1 Caballeronia sp. GAFFF1 | reverse complement strand
GCGACGGCAAGCGTCAGCACGAGCGACACGACCAGCACCGCGATGGCGGTCTGCCGTCCGCCTTCCTTGTTCACGGCTACGTGCATGTCGAGCACGAGAAAGCGGATACCCGCGCAGAAGTGATGCAGATATGCCCACGACAGCACGAGCGTGATGATCTTGACGATGGGGTGCGCGAGAAAGCCCTTGAACGCCTCGAAGCTGATCTCCGACGTCAGGCTCTGGTCGAGCAGATACAGCAGAAAGGGCAGCGCGATGAAGAGCAACAGACCGCTGATGCGATGCAGGATGGACACCTTGCCCGCCCACGGCAAGCGATACTTCGCGATCTGTCCAAGCCCGATGTTCCGGTACTCGGGCCTTGGTTTTTTTACGGCTTCAGCCATGCTAGACCCCAACTTGTTATTACACTAACCCGCGATTTTAGCGCCTTTTCATTCCGCACCGCAGCGAAAAGCGGCCCAAGAGACTGTTGCCGCCCACGCGAAAATAGCGCCCTCGAATGCCCTTGCCGGGCCGCTTCCAACCAGCCGGACCACTCGACCCAAGCCCGCGCGCTCAACTCAAGTCGTTCTGATAGTAATAGCCGCTCGTCACGTACCAGCCGCGCCGCACTTCCACCGGACGATCGCCGTAGGTGTACGAAATACGTTCGACCGACAACAGCGGATAGCCCGGCTGCACATCCAGCAATTGCGCGACCGGCTCTTCCGCCGCGACCGCCCGAATTTTCTCCGACGCGCGAATCATGCGCGTGCCGAACTCGGTTTCGAACATCGCGTAGAGCGGGCCTTTGTAGTCGGCAAGGCGCTCCGCCGTCAGCCCGCGAAACACGGCGCCCGGCAACCAGATTTCGTCGAAGACTGTGGTGACGCCATCGAATTGCAACAGACGCTTGATAAGAACGACGGGATCGGCGGGCTTGAGATCGAGCTGGCGCGCGATTTCCGCGGGCGCGCGCAGGCGTCGGCATTCGAGCAGGCGGCTGACATGGGGATGAATGTCGCCATCGTCGGGCAGAAGGCGCAGGAAGCGGAATTGCACGCGATCTTCGCTGTGCGTCGCAACGAACGTGCCTCTGCCCTGACGGCGCACGAGCAGGTTGTCGGCGGCGAGTTCGTCGATCGCCTTGCGCACGGTGCCCTGGCTCACCTTGTAGCGGGCCGCGAGCTCGACTTCGCTCGGAATGATCTCGCCCGGCTTCCATTCGCCGGATTCAAGGCCTTGCGTGATGAGCGCCTTGATTTGCTGATACAGCGGGCTAAACGTCGGCGACGGCGCGCCCGCGGGCTCGCCCGCCTGTGCGCTGCCGTTCTGTGGGGGCGTGCCCGCCGAGTTTGGCGCGTTCGAATTCATGCCGCGCATTTCAACACAAAGGCCCGTCGCGCGTCCACATTTTCCCGCGAGGTTCTATGTCTTATATAAGACATAAGATAGTGTTGACTTTGCCTTCGGGCAATCCTACACTCCTTGTCGAGCAAGGGTTTGCGGGTCGTCGCACGGTTTTCGGGAACGTTCGTTCGGCGCGGTTTTTCGGCGGTTTTCGCCGGAATCGCCAGTGCCGGGCGCGCGCCAGGTCCACGCCACCAACCGCCAGGCACGCCCTTTCGCTTCGCCTTACGCCGATCGGCCACACGATTCGCGCGCCGCTGCCTGTCTACTGCCTCGCAACGTTCAGCGCCGTCTCGCATGGGCGCTTGCCGTCAGACTCTAGCGAAAATGCGCCTCCTCGCGCAGTCCCGCACTCTCCGCTCATAGAAGGATTCATGGCATGACGGTCATGCCGCCACGCAGCCATGCGGGAAAGCGCAGCCATGCGGCGCGCGGCCCGCGTGGCGGAAGGCTCTCAGCAATCCGCGGGCGGCATGTCCAGCATGACATCATCAACGCTTCGCGTAACGCGCATAAAATGGCGTTTTTCCCTAGCGTTCCACGTACCGTCCAGGAGAGTTTCAATGGCTAAGTCCGCAAAGCGCGTTGCCGTCACCGGCGCCGCAGGTCAAATCGGCTACTCGCTGCTGTTTCGCATCGCCAACGGCGATCTGCTCGGCAAAGACCAGCCCGTGATTCTTCAGCTGCTCGATCTGCCGCAAGCGCAAGCCGCCGTGAAGGGCGTCGTGATGGAACTGGAAGACTGCGCGTTCCCGCTGCTCGCCGGCGTCGTCGTCACGGACGATCCCAAGGTCGCGTTCAAGGACGCCGACATCGCGCTGCTCGTCGGCGCGCGTCCGCGTTCGAAGGGCATGGAGCGCAAGGACCTGCTCTCGGCGAACGCCGAAATCTTCACGGTTCAGGGCAAAGCGCTGAACGAAGTCGCCAGCCGCGACGTGAAGGTGCTGGTCGTCGGCAACCCGGCGAACACGAACGCCTACATCGCGATGAAGTCGGCGCCGGACCTGCCGAAGAAGAACTTCACCGCCATGCTGCGTCTGGATCACAACCGCGCGCTGTCGCAACTCGCAGCCAAGTCGGGCAAGCCGGTGGCGTCCATCGAAAAGCTCGCCGTGTGGGGCAACCACTCGCCGACCATGTACCCCGACTTCCGCTTCGCGACCGCCGAAGGCGAGAACCTGACGAAGCTCATCAACGACGACGAATGGAACCGCAACACGTTCATCCCGACCGTCGGCAAGCGTGGCGCGGCGATCATCGAGGCGCGCGGCCTGTCGTCGGCGGCTTCGGCGGCTAACGCGGCGATCGACCACGTGCGCGACTGGGTGCTCGGCACCAACGGCAAGTGGGTCACCATGGGCATCCCGTCGGACGGCTCGTACGGCATTCCGGAAGACATCATCTACGGCGTGCCCGTCACGTGCGAAAACGGCGAGTACAAGCGCGTGGAAGGCCTGGAAATCGACGCGTTCTCGCGCGAGAAGATGGACAACACGCTGAACGAACTGCTCGAAGAGCGCGACGGCGTTGCGCATCTGCTGGGCAAGTAAGCACGGCGGCACGGGAAGCGTGCGCGCTTCCCTCAAGCGCGGACTTCACGGTTCGCGCCTGATCCGGTCGCGCTTGCGTACCTCGCGTACCACTGCGAACGCGGCCGAATCAGACATACGAGCAGCATCGAAATCACCTTTATCGGACCCGACGCCGACAATGCCCGCTCTCTCCCCCGCCGACGTGCTGTTTGACGGCGAGCCGCAACCGGCAGTTCTGCCGCCCTGCGATCACTACGCGGGCAGCGAGAAGCTGATCAGGAAGTCGCTCGCGTTGCAGGCGCAGCTCGGCCCGGTGTTCGACATCACGCTCGATTGCGAGGACGGCGCGCAGGTCGGTCACGAAGCCGAACATGCGGAGATGGTGGCGTCGTTCGTCGGCGGCGAGCACGACCGCTTCGGGCGCGTCGGCGTGCGCATTCACGACTTCCAGCATCGGGCGTGGCGTGACGACGTCCGCATCATCCTGCGTCAGGCGAAGCAGGTGCCGGCCTATGTGATGCTGCCGAAAATCCGCAGTGCATCGGATGCCGCCGAGATGGTCGCGTTTATCGAGGCCACGCGGCGCGAGTTGGGCATCGCGAAGGCCATCGCCTGTCATCTGCTGGTCGAAACGCATGGCGCGCTCGCGGATGTCTTCCAGCTGGCCGCGCTGCCCGGCATCGAGTCGCTGAGCTTCGGACTGATGGACTTCGTGTCCGCGCACAACGGCGCGATTCCGGATTCCGCGATGCGCTCGCCCGGTCAGTTCGATCATCCGCTAGTGCGACGCGCGAAGCTGGAGATTGCGGCCGCATGTCACGCGCATGGCAAGGTGCCGTCGCATAACGTGTCGACGGAAGTGCGCGATATGACGGTCGTCGCCAACGATGCCGCGCGCGCCCGCAAGGAGTTCGGCTACACGCGCATGTGGAGCATTCATCCGGAACAGATTCGCCCGATTGTCGAGGCTTTCTCGCCGCGCGCCGATGAAATCACACTCGCCGCCGAGATTCTGCTCGCGGCACAGCGCGCGCAATGGGGACCGACGCGCCACGGCGACACGCTGCACGACCGCGCGAGTTATCGCTATTACTGGTCGGTGCTGCGCCGGGGGAAGTCGACGGGACACGCGCTGCCCGACGAGTGCGCGCCGCTTTTCGGCGCGAACTAGATGCAAGCTGACACGAGCCTTTGGTCACGCGGCGCGAGCGCAAGCCCGGCGCCCGTTTCAAGGGAAAGAGCCGACGCCGCGGGACGGGCGTTCACAGGAGACTTGAAGCAATGAGCGACACCGTATCGAGCGATGCACCCGCAGCCGGTGGTTTCAAGCCGAAGAAATCCGTCGCGCTGTCGGGCGTGACAGCGGGCAATACCGCGCTTTGCACCGTAGGCAAGACCGGCAACGATCTGCACTATCGCGGCTACGACATTCTGGATGTGGCGACCACGTCCGAGTTCGAAGAGATCGCCTATCTGCTCGTGCATGGCAAGCTGCCGAACGTCGCGGAACTTAAGGCGTACAAGACGAAGCTGAAGGCGCTGCGCGGCTTGCCCGCGAACCTGAAGGCCGCGCTCGAATGGATTCCCGCCTCCGCGCATCCGATGGACGTGATGCGCACCGGCGTGTCCGTGCTCGGCACCATCTTGCCGGAGAAGGAAGATCACAACATCGCGGGCGCGAGAGATATCGCCGACAAGCTCATGGCCTCGCTCGGCTCCATGCTGCTCTACTGGTATCACTATTCGCACAACGGCAAGCGTATCGAAGTCGACACCGACGACGACTCCATCGGCGGCCACTTTCTGCATCTGCTGCATGGCGTGGAGCCGTCGCAGTCGTGGGTGCAGGCGATGCACGTATCGCTCAATCTGTATGCCGAGCACGAGTTCAACGCGTCGACCTTCACGAGCCGCGTGATCGCGGGCACGGGATCGGACATGTACTCGGCGATTAC
>NZ_JALQEM010000025.1 GCF_023630705.1 Caballeronia sp. GAFFF1 | reverse complement strand
CGCGGAACCGGGGGGGGGGGGGGCCCGACAACCCCCGCGAGGCGGGCGGCGCCCCCCCGGGGCGGGGGGGTGGGGTGCGCCGCCCCGCACGTTTCGGGGCGCGGGGGGGGCGCCCCCCCCCCCCCGCCGTCATATCAGCGCGGGCAAGCCCTCTACCAGCAGGAACGCGACAAGCACGCCCACGAGCGCGCCGCACGCTCGCAGCACGTTGTTCTTGAAATGCGATGCGCACGGAATGGCGCCGAGGAACAGCGCCCCGGCAAGCGCCATCGGGATGACCAGAATGAAATCGCCGATCGTGAAATACGTCATGGTGCGTCTCCCATCGTCCTGCTTTTCTTGCTCGAATGGTGCCGGCGCGAACGCGCGCATCGACGATTCGAGTATAGGCGGCGGGAGAAAGCGCGTTGCGTCGTCGTCGCGAAACACGGCTGGCGGAAAACGCCGAAGCCTTGCGACAGAAGGCTCCGCAGCCCGCGTTATTAAGCGAACGCGGTAAAACCCTAAGTTTCGTCCGATTTCATTGGCCTTTCGACGGCGCGCGGATCAGCGCCCGTTCCCGGCCATTCAGATAAGCCGCGGCTGCGACGCCGATCACAAGCAGTCCCGCGATCAGCCCGACCACGCCCGGCCAGCCGAAGCCGGTCCAGAAGTGCCCGCCATACGATCCGATCAGGCTCGATCCCAGGTAATACGCCAGCAGATACAGCGCGGCAGCCTGGCCTTTCGCCTGCGTCGCGAGGCGGCCGACCCAGCCGCTCGCCACCGAATGTCCCGCGAAGAAGCCGAACGTGAGGCAAGCGATTCCGCCGATGATCACCGGCAGCGACATCGAGAGCGTCAGCGCGATGCCGGCCATCATCAGCACGATCGCGGCGACCAGCACGCGGCCGCGTCCGAAGGCATCGGCCATCTTGCCCGACCACGGCGACGCGACTACGCCCGTGAGATACACGGTGAATATGGCGCCGATCTGCGTCTGATTGAGTCCGAACGGCGCGCCCAGCAGCCGATAGCCGACGTAGTTGTACACCGTGACGAAGCTGCCCATCAGCGCGAAGCCGATCAGGAAAAGAAACGGCAGCCCGCCGTGCCGCAAGTGCCCGGCAAGCGAGCGCCGATGATGCTTGAACCCTACGCCGCGCCGCGGCTTGAAGCGTCGCGACGGCGGCAGCAGCGACCGGAACGCGAGCGTCGCGAGCAGTCCGAGCACGCCGATGCCGCCGATCGCCACGCGCCAGCCGAAGAAGTCCGCGAGCACGCCGCTGATCACGCGCCCGGCCATGCCGCCTATTGCCGTCCCGCCGACATAGAGGCCCATTGCGAGGCCCAGTCCTTCGGGATGCACTTCTTCCGCGAGATACGCCATCGCGACAGCCGGCACGCCGCCGAGCGCAAAGCCTTCGAGCGCGCGCACGACGAGCAGCGCGTGCCAGTTCGGCAGCAGCGCCGCGATGACCGTCAGCACCGAGGACGCGAGCAGCGACAGCGTCATCAACCGATGACGGCTCCAGCTTTCGGAGACGAATCCCGCGATGAAAATGGCGACGGCCAACGCCGCCGTGCTCACCGACACCGCTAACGCGCTTACCGCCGGGCTGACGCCGAAGCCCTTCGTGAACTCCGGAAGCAGCGGCTGCACGCAGTACAGCAGCGAAAACGTCGCGTAGCCCGCGAAGAGCAACGCGAGCGAAGCACGCCAGTAGGCTCGCGAGCCGCGCTCGAGATAAAGATCCGCAGACGCGGGCGGCGCGTCCTTGCGCTGCGGCGCGGGTGATGCGTTCACGAATGAAGTCTCCGCTTAAAACTAGAACCCTCAACAATACGCCGTCCGTCAGGGTTTTGCCGGATGCAGCGGCGCATTCCATGTGCCGCAGACAGCAAACATGCGTCGAACGTCTGCGTTGGGCAACATATCGCGGCATTGGGCATCGCGTTTGCGCGTTGCCATAGGCTAAAGTAAGCGCACAATCGTTCATGAAAGCCGCGCAGGTCGCGCTTCCTTCAACAAAGACGCGGCGATTGTCTGGTGCACGCGCCGTCACAGGCCCGTGCTGTTGGAACATATGACCGGCGTCTTATTTAGCCGGCATGGAAACGGGGTTTCATCATGCAAATCGGTTCGATTGTCCGCTCCGTGCATATTGCCGTGCCTCAGGGCGCGCGCGGCATCGTCATGCGCATTCTCGGCGACATGGCCATGGTCGCGTGGTATTCGGGCGAGCCCGGCGTCACGAAGCTGCTGAATACGGAGCCGTTCTTTCTCGAAGACCTGATCGATACGGGCGATATCGTGCGTCCGTCGAACTCGGTCGTTCACTGAACGGCGTCGTGCCGGCGACCTGTGCGCCGCCGAGTTGAAGCGACACTGATGGCTGCCGCCGGAAGGCGCACAATGCCGGAATGAACTCCAATCATTCCGACTCTACCGGCGTCCCCGCTTCCGACGCCGCGCCGCCCTTCGCCGGCCTCACGCCCGAGCGCGTGCTCGACGCCGTGGACAGCGTGCTCATGACCGCCGACGCGCGCACCGACGGCCGGCTGCTCGCGCTCAACAGCTACGAAAACCGCGTGTATCAGGTGGGCGTCGAAGACGGGCCGCCTGTCATCGCGAAGTTTTATCGGCCAGAGCGCTGGTCCAATGAAGCGATTCTCGAAGAACACGCGTTCGTCGCGAGCCTCGCCGCACGCGAGATTCCGGCGGTTCCGGCACGCGTTCTCGAAGGCGCGACGCTCCACGAATTCGAAGGCTTTCGCTTCGCCGTCTTCGACCGACGCGGCGGCCGCGCGCCCGACCTCGACAACCGCGAAACGCTCGAATGGCTCGGACGCTTCATCGGGCGCATTCACGCCGTCGGCGGCATCGAGCCGTACCGCGAGCGGCCGGCGCTCGATATCCACACCTTCGGATATGAACCGCGCGAGTTTCTGCTGACGCATGGCTTCGTGCCCGCCGACGTGCGCGAAGCCTACGAGCGCGCGGTGTCGATGGCGCTGGACGGGGTCGCGCAATGCTTCGAGCGCGCCGGCGACGTGCGGCATCTGCGCATGCACGGCGACTGCCACCCGAGCAACGTGTTGTGGACGGAGGCCGGCCCGCATTTCGTCGATTTCGACGACAGCCGCATGGGACCGGCGATTCAAGACTTATGGCTCTTGCTGCCGGCAGGCCGCGCGGAAGCGTCGCGCGCGCTTTCCGACCTGCTCGCAGGCTACGAAGATTTCTGCGAGTTCGACGAGCGCGAGTTGCATCTGATCGAGGCGCTTCGCACATTGAGGCTGATCCACTACGCCGCGTGGCTCGCGCGTCGCTGGGACGATCCCGCGTTCCCCGCCGCCTTCCCCTGGTTCAACACTCAGCGTTACTGGGAAGACCGCATTCTCGAACTGCGGGAGCAAATCGGCGCGATGCAGGAAGGGCCGCTCTGGCCGGTCTGAAATTTTTGGTGACGAAGCGGCGCCTTCGCGCCGCCAGAAAGCATTGTGTCAGGCGTTTCGACGTGCAATGATAACGATTCTCATTTGCCCGCCTTAACGACTGCGAATCGGTTGGGGCGCGGCGTTGCCGACGAACCCGCCGACTCCGGAGAGACGCTTGAACGCGCCTGACACTTTCACCCCGCCGCCGACGAGCGACACCGCTCGACACCGTCCGCAAGGACGCCCGATGAACGACGCCGAACAAACCGCGCGCACGAACCGCTCGCGCCGCTCGACGTTTCTCAAGTGGCTGCGCAAGGTTCACGGCTGGGTCGGCTTGTGGGGCGCGCTGCTCGGGCTGTTGTTCGGCGTGACCGGCTTTCTGCTGAACCACCGCGCGCCGCCGCTGCGCGTCTCGACCGGCGAGCCGCAGGTGTCGCAGATGCAACTTCCGCTGCCCGCGGGCGGTTTCAAATCGCCGCGCGACATGGGCATGTGGCTCAAGAAGGAACTTCAACTCGACGGCAACGTCGGCCGCACGCGGCGTGAGCCGGCGCATCCCGTCGGCTGGGGCGACAAGAGCGCGATGCAGCCTGAGCAATGGTCGACGATGATCGCGTCGCCGGGCAGCAGCGTGATGGCGGAGTACTGGGTCGGCAACAACTTCGTCTCGGTGAAGCGGACCGAAAACACCTTCCTTGCGACGCTGACGAACCTTCACAAGGGCGTCGGCCTGAGCGTCGGCTGGGTGCTGCTGATCGATACGCTCGCCGGCAGCCTGATTCTTCTGTCGCTCACGGGCGTGCTGCTGTGGACCGAGCTGAACAAGCGGCGCACGGCGGGCGCGGCGATCGTGACGGTGTCGCTCGTCGCGATGATCGTGTGCGGGCTGTTGTAAGCGGCAACGGCGGCGCTTTATTGTGCGGCCGTCACACGCCGCACACTTCGCCTTTTCCAGCGACTTCGCGCGCCGCCTTCGCGCCTTCCACTTGCAGCAGTTCCGGCAGCGACACGCCGTTCTTCGCCGCCGTCACCTCCGCGAGTATCGACACGGCAATTTCCGGCGGCGTCCGGCTGCCGATATAGATGCCGACCGGACCATGCAGCCGCGCAAGCTCGGCGTCGCTGAGATCGAACTCTTTCAGCCGCTCGCGCCGCGCCGCGTTATTGCGCCGCGAACCGAGCGCGCCGACATAGAACGCCGGCGTCTTCAACGCCTCCATGAGCGCGAGGTCGTCGAGCTTCGGATCGTGCGTGAGCGCGATCACCGCGCAACGCTCGTCGAGCTTCATGTCCATCACGGTGTCGTCGGGCATGGTGCGCACGATGGTCGTGCCCGGCACGTCCCACTCGTCGGTGTACTCCTCGCGCGGATCGCACACGGTCACCTGATAGTCGAGCCCGACCGCGATGCTGCACAGATAGCGCGACAACTGCCCCGCGCCGATCACGAGCATGCGGTAGCGTGGACCGTGAATGGTCAGGAGCTTCGCGCCGTCGAAGAGCACGCCGTCCGTGGCCTGCGCAGGTTCGAGGCGCGCCGCGCCCGTCGCCATGTCGAGCGTGCGAGCGACGAGTCGCCCGCTTTCCACCGCCGCGCACAGTTGCGCGATGCCGCTCTCGCGCGTGAGCGGCTCCAGCACGAGCTGGATGGTGCCGCCGCACGGCAGGCCGAAGCGGTGCGCTTCCTCCGCGCTGATGCCGTATTTCACCGCTTCCGGCTTCGACTGCTCGATGCCCCGTTGCCGCACGCGGTCGATCAGGTCGTCTTCGATGCAGCCGCCCGACACCGAGCCGACCACATGGCCGTCGTCGCGGACCGCGAGCATCGCGCCTTCGGGCCGGGGCGACGAGCCCCACGTCTTGACCACCGTGACCAGCAGCGCGCGATGCCCTTCTTCGAGCCATCGCGCGCTGTGCTTCAGGACTTCGAGATCCACGCTGTCCATGATTTCTTTCCTTTCTCTTCCTTGTCGGCGTCAGCCGGTTTTTCGTCCGCGACGCCGTTCTGTTCTTGCTGCGCTTCGCCTGCGTCCTGCAACTTCGCGCCGAATCGCTTGAAGAACTCACCCGCGATCTTACGCGCTGCGCCGTCCACGAGCCGCGAGCCGATCTGCGCGAGCTTGCCGCCCACCTGCGCGTGCGCGCTGTAGGTGAGCTTGGTGGTGTCCGCGTCCTCGCCGGGTTCGAGGTTCACTTTGGCCGTGCCTTTGCTGAAGCCGGCCGCGCCGCCCTGTCCTTCGAAGACGATCGTGTAGGTATGCGGCGCGTCGATATCCGTCAGTTCCATGCGTCCCTTGAAGCGTGCCTTGACCGGGCCGACGGCGGCAGTCATCCCGACGGCATAGGCATTTTCGCCGTCCGCTTCGATGCTGTCGCAGCCCGGAATGCAGGCTTTGAGCATGGCCGTGTCGTTGAGCGCCTCCCACGCGCGATCCTGCGGCACCGGCAAGGTATGCGTTTCGGTCAGTTCCATTGCGTGTGTCCTCCTGGCATTCGGGGCGCGCCGCGCGCGGAAAGCGCCGCCATTTCCCGCCCGACAGCGGCCAGGCTGTCGAGGTTGTGAGCCGCGAGCATCGCGTCGACGTGCGGCAGGATCGCGCGCACGCCTCGCGCGCGCGGCGTAAAGCCGGCAAATCGCAACAGCGGATTGAGCCACACGAGCCGATGCGCGAAGCGCTTGAGCCGCGCCATTTCGGCATCGAGCACGTCGATGGCCTCGTGATCCAGCCCGTCGGTCACGAGCAGCACGGTCGCGCGGCCCGCCAGCACGCGACGCGCCCAGCGCCGGTTGAATTCCGCGAGCGCCGCGCCGATGCGCGTGCCGCCCGACCAGTCCGCGACTTGTTCGCCGAGCGCGGTCACCGCGACATCGGGATCGCGCTCGCGCAACGCACGCGTCGCGTTCGTCAGCCGCGTGCCGAACAGGAACACCTGCAAGCGTTCGCGCGATTGCAAAAGCGCGTGGCAGTAGTACAGCACGGCGCGCGAATACGCGCTCATCGAACCGGAAATGTCGAGCAGCAGGACGAGCGGCGGCCTGCGCTCCACCACCGCGCGATACTTCCACACGGTCCAGTCGCCGCCCGCGCGGACCGCTTGCCGCGCGCTCGCGCGCAAGTCCGCGTGCGTGCCGCGCGACGCCGCCTTCAGCCGGCGCGTCGGCTCGGTCGCGAGCGGCAGCCGGTGCGCGCGAATCTGATGCCGCAGCGCGCGCCATTCGTCGGCGCTGAGGGTGTCGAAATCGCGATGACTCAGGCGCTCCTGCGCGCTGAACGACAGTCGCGCGTGCGTCTCTTCGGCCTGCGCTTCGGGCTGTGGCGTCTCGCGCGTGTCGGTGCGCGTCGCGAGGGCGTCGGCGAGACGGTTGTTGCGCTTCGGCGGCGGCGCGGCGCTCTGAATCTTCGGCAGCAAGAGCGCGCGCAGCTTGCTTTCCCAATCGGGATCGCGCCAGAACAGATCGAACGCGGAATCGAAGATCTCGCGTTCGTCGCTCGCATGAACCAGCAGGCACGCGAGCGCCGCGCGCACGTCGTCGCGCCGGCCGAGGTCGATAAAGCGCAGCGCGTCGAGCGCATCGACCGCCTGCGCCGGCGACATGCCGAGCCCCGCGCCGCGCAGCAAGCGCACGAAGTGCACGACGTTGCGCGCGAACGGTGGCATGGTCACGCCCGCGCCGCCGAAAGACATTGCGCGAGCGTCGGGGCGTCCATGCGCGCGAGATCGTCCTGATACTTCAGCAGCACGCCCAGCGTGTCCTGTACCGATTGCGGATCGAGTTCCGAGACCGACAGCGCCGCGAGCGCGCGGCACCAGTCGATGGTTTCCGCGACGCCCGGCGCCTTGAACAAGTCCATCGTCCGCAACTGATGGACGAACGCGACGGCGCGCGCCTGCAACGCCGCGCCCGCCTCCGGCGCACGCGCCGCGACGATATCGAGTTCCACGTCCCGCGCCGGATAGCCGATCCACTGATACAGACAGCGGCGCTTCAACGCGTCGTGGACTTCGCGCGTGCGGTTCGAGGTCATCACGACGAGCGGCGGCCGCGCCGCGCGCACGGTGCCGTATTCGGGAATCGACACCTGAAACTCCGACAGAAGCTCCAGCAGAAACGCTTCGAACGGCTCGTCGGCGCGGTCGATTTCGTCGATCAGGAGCACGCGCCGCGCGCCCGCGTTGGCGGGATCGGGCAACAACGCCTGCAACAGCGGCCGCTTCAGCAGAAACTCGCCGCGATACAGCGAATCGTTCGACGGCGTTTCGCCCGCGGCTTCCGCGAGGCGCAGCGCCATGATCTGACGCGGATAGTCCCATTCGTACAGCGCGCTTGCCGTGTCGAGCCCTTCGTAGCATTGCAGACGGAGCAGCGTCGTGCCGCACATGCCCGCCGCCGCCTTCGCCAGTTCCGTTTTGCCGACGCCCGGCTCGCCTTCCAGAAAGAGCGGGCGCTGCATCTTCAAAGCGAGAAAAAGCGCCGTCGCCAGTTCGCGGCTCGCGAAGTACTGATGCTCGCGCAGGCGCGCGAGCGTCTCGTCGATGGAAGCCGGTTCGTCGATCATCACGCCGAGAACGACAGCGCGCGCTCGATGGCGCGGCCCGCGAGCACCGGAATAAGATGCGCGCGGTAGGCGGCGCTCGCGTGCATGTCGTCGTTGAGGCCGTCGGCGGAAATGGTCACGCTGCGCGCAGACGCCACCGAGAAGTCCTTCGACAACGCCGCTTCCAGTTCCTTCGGCCGGAACGCGGAAGGCGCCGCGCCGGTCACGCCGACGCGCACGCCGTCCGCGTGCTTCGCCACGAACACGCCGACGAGCGCGAAGTGCGACGCGGGATTGCGAAACTTCTCGTAGCCAGCGCGCTCGGCCAGCGGAAATTCGACGGCGGTGATCAGTTCGTCCGGTTCGAGCGCGGTCTCGTACATGCCGAGGAAGAAGTCGTCGGCGGCAATGCGGCGGCGGTCCGTCACGATCGTCGCGTTCAGCGCGAGCACGGCGGACGGATAGCACGCCGCCGGATCGTCGTTGGCGAGCGAGCCGCCGATGGTCCCGCGCTCGCGCACCTGCCGGTCGCCGATGCGGCTCGCGAGATCGGCGAGGCCCGGCAGCGCGCGTTTGACGTCCGCGTTCGCGCCGACTTGCGCGTGGCACATCGCGCCGCCGATGGTCAGCTTGTCGGCATCGAGCGTGACGGTTTTCATCGACGCGATGCGCGTCACATCCACGAGCGCGGACGGCTGCGCGAGCCGCAAACGCATGGTCGGCAGCAAGCTCTGGCCGCCCGCGAGATATTTGGCGTCGCCGTTCGCCGCGAGCGCGGCCACCGCCGCTTGCGCCTCGTCCGGCCGTTGATAGTCGAATGCGTACATATCGGTCTCCGTCAGGCGGTTTGGGCGGTTTGGGCGGTTTGGGCGGTTTGGGCGGCGTGCATCGCGCTCCAGACGCGATGCGGCGTCGCGGGCATCTGCAAGTCCTTGACGCCGAGCGGCGCGAGCGCATCGAGAATCGCGTTGATGACAGCGGGCGGCGAGCCGATCGCGCCCGCTTCGCCGCAGCCCTTCACGCCGAGCGGATTGTGCGTGCACGGCGTGCCTTTCGCGGTCTCGACGGTAAAGCTCGGCAAGTCGATGGCGTGCGGCATCGCGTAATCCATGAACGAGCCGGAAAGCAGCTGGCCGCTCTCCTTGTCGTACACGCAGCGCTCCAGCATGGCCTGGCCGATGCCCTGCCCCAAGCCGCCGTGCACCTGGCCTTCCACGATCATCGGATTGATGACGTTGCCGAAATCGTCCACGGCGGTGAACTTCTGGATGCGGGTTTCGCCGGTGTCGCGATCCACTTCGACTTCGCAGACGTACGCACCCGACGGATACGTGAAGTTGGTCGGATCGTAGAACGCGTTTTCGTTGAGCCCCGGCTCCATGGTTTCGAGCGGGAAGTTATGCGGCACGTACGCGGCGAGCGAAACTTCCGCGAAGCTCTTGGTGCGGTCGGTGCCCGCGACGCGGAATACGCCGTTCGAAAACTCGATGTCTTCAGCCGACGCTTCCAGCAGATGCGCGGCGATCTTCTTCGCTTTGGATTCGATCTTGTCGAGCGCCTTCACGATCGCGGAGCCGCCGACCGAAATGGACCGCGATCCATACGTGCCCATGCCGAACGGAATGCGGCCCGTGTCGCCGTGAATGACTTCGACGTTTTCGATCGCGACGCCGAGCCGGTCCGCCACCACTTGCGCGAACGTGGTCTCGTGTCCCTGACCGTGGCTGTGCGAGCCGGTGAACACGGTGACGGAGCCCGTCGGATGCACGCGCACTTCGCCTGCTTCGAAGAGGCCTGCCCGCGCGCCAAGCGCGCCCGCGATGTTGGACGGCGCGAGCCCGCACGCCTCGATGTAACACGAATAGCCGATGCCGCGCAGCTTGCCTTCTTTCTCCGACTGCGCGCGCCGCTCGGCGAATCCCGCGACATCCGCGAGTTCCAGCGCGCGGTTCAGGCAGGCGTCGTAGTCGCCGGTGTCGTAGGTCAGCCCGACTGGCGTCGCATACGGAAACTCGCGGATGAAGTTGCGGCGGCGCAGTTCGACCGGATCGATGTTCAGTTCGCGCGCCGCCGTCTCCACGAGCCGTTCCACGACATACGTGGCTTCCGGACGGCCCGCGCCGCGGTAGGCATCGACGGGAACGGTGTTCGTGAACACGGCCTTCACTTCGGCGTAAATGGCGGGCGTGGCGTACTGGCCGGCGAGCAGCGTCGCGTAGAGCACGGTCGGCACCGACGACGCGAACGTCGACAAATAGGCGCCCATGTTCGCCGTCGTGTGGACGCGCATCGCGAGGAACTTGCCGTCGTTATCGAGCGCGAGTTCCGCCTTGGTGACGTGGTCGCGGCCGTGCGCGTCGGAGACGAACGCTTCGGAACGCTCGGCGGTCCATTTGATCGGACGCCCCACTTTCTTCGATGCCCACGTCAGCGCCACGTCTTCCGCATACAGAAAGATCTTCGAGCCGAAGCCGCCGCCCACGTCAGGCGCAATGACGCGCACCTTCGATTCCGGCAGCGACAGCACGAAAGCCGCCATCAGCAGGCGCTCGACGTGCGGATTCTGATTCGCGACGTACACGGTGTAGCTGTCGTCGTGCTTCGAATAGCTCGCGTTGACGGCGCGCGGCTCGATGGCGTTCGGCACGAGCCGCTGATTCACGATATCGAGCGTCGTGACGTGCGCGGCCTGCGCGAACGCGGCGTCGGTGCGCGCCTTGTCGCCGTGGCCCCAGTTATAGCAGACGTTGTTCGGCACGCTGTCGTGCACGAGCGGCTGGCCTGCGTCGGCGGCGCTGCCCGTATCGACGATAGCGGGCAGTTCTTCGTAATCGACCTCGATCAGCTCCAGCGCGTCTTTCGCTTCCTTCACCGATTCGGCGACGACGAGCGCCACCTGATCGCCCACGTGCAGCACCTTGTCGTGCGCGATGACGGGATGCGGCGGCTCGTGCATCGGCGAGCCGTCCGTGCTGTGGATCAGCCATCCGCACGGCAAGCCGCCGACGTTCTCGCCCGCGAGATCCTTGCCGGTGAACACGCCGATCACGCCCGGCGATGCGAGCGCCTGCTCGATATCAATGCCGCGAATGCGCGCGTGCGCGTGCGGCGAGCGAAGGAACACGCCATAGCTCTGGCGCGGCAGCACGACGTCGTCGGTGTACTGGCCCGCGCCGGTCAGGAAGCGATAGTCTTCTTTGCGCTTGATGCCAGCGCCGATCAGTTTCTGTTGCTCAGGGGCATTCATCGCGGTCTCCGTGATAGGCGCGATTCGTGGTGTCGAAGAGAAATGGAAGTCAGGCGCCCGCTTTCATGTTCTGCGCGCCTTCGAGGACCGCCTTCACGATATTGTGATAGCCCGTGCAGCGGCACAGATTGCCGTCGAGCTGATCGCGGACTTCTTCCTCGGTGAGATCGGGCGATTCGGCGGCGAGCGCGCTCGCGCTCATCACCATGCCCGGCGTGCAGAAGCCGCATTGCAGGCCGTGGCATTCCCTGAACGCCGCCTGCATCGGATGAAGCTGGCCGTCTTTCGACATGCCCTCGATGGTCGTCACGCTCATGCCGTCGGCCTGCGCGGCGAGGATGTTGCACGATTTGATCGCGCGGCCATCGAGGTGCACGGTGCACGCGCCGCACTGCGCGGTATCGCAGCCGACGTGCGTGCCGGTCAGCCCGAGGTTTTCGCGGAGAAACTGAACGAGCAGGACATGCGGTTCCACCTTCGCGGTCACGGGTTTGCCGTTGACCGTCAGGCTGATGCTGAGCGTCATTACTGTCTCCTTGTCGACCGCCGCGGGCTTTCCGCCTCGCTACGGTCCTTGCATGATTGCAAGGGGATGGACCAGCCTTAACGTCACTCGGGTCACTCGAACGCACGTCACCACGTCTCTACCTGCCCGCGCGTCGCGTCCGGCTGGAATTTCGTGTTATGTGTACGGCGAGTAAAGCACAAATCAGCGGGCGTCGCTATTAGGCGCACGCCCGTGCCGCGCCGCCGACGGGGGAAAAAAAACGCCGTCCCGAGGGACGACGCTTCGACTGATCCATCAGACAAGCGGTCAGTGGATCGCGGTTTCGCGCTTCGCGGCCCTTGCGTTCGCGGATTGCGCCTGAACGCGGCCCAGCGCCGAATGACGGCGCGAGTACGCAAAGTAAATTACGAGCCCGATCACGAGCCAGACGACGAACGCCATCCACGTCGTCGCCGTCAGGTTGAGCATCAGGAAGAGGCACGACGCCACCGCGAGAATCGGCACGACGGGCACGCCCGGGCAGCGGAACGCGCGCGGCAGGTCGGGATGCGTGCGGCGCAGGATCAGCACGGCGATGGATACCATCGAGAACGCGGCGAGCGTGCCGATGTTGATCAGCTCGGCCAGCACGTTGAGCGGCACCAGCGCGCCGATCAGGCCGAAGAAGATGCCGACGAGCCACGTCGTGAAGAACGGCGTCGCAAAGCGCGGATGCACGCTCGAGAGCTTGACGGGCAGCAGACCGTCACGCGACATCGCGTAGATGATGCGCGTCTGGCCGTAGCTCATGACGAGAATCACGGTGAGCATGCCGAGCACCGCGCCCAGGTCGATGAAACCGGCCACCCAGTTCTGACCCGCCACTTGCAGCGCGTACGACACCGGATGCGAGATGTTCGCGAACTGCGCCGCCGGCACGATGCCCGTCACGACCGCCGCCACCGCCACGTACAGCACCGCGCACACCGCGAGCGACGAAATGATGCCGATCGGCAAATCGCGCTTCGGGTTCTTCACTTCTTCGGCGGCAGACGACACCGAATCGAAGCCGATGAACGCGAAGAACATGACCGCCGCCGCGCCGAAGACGCCCGACCAGCCGTGCGGCATGAACGGATGCCAGTTCGCCGGCGTGACGTGGAATACGCCGACCGCGATCACCAGCAACACGACCGTGACCTTGATCGCCACCATCACGTTGTTGATGCGCGTGGATTCCTTCACGCCGATCGACAGCAGCCACGTGATGACCATCATCACGAGGAACGCCGGCAAGTTGAAGTATGTGACGTGGTCCGGCAGCGCGCCGGGCGCGGCGGTGAGCGCGGTCGGCAGGCTGATCCCGAAGCCCGACAGCAGCGATTGCAGATAACCCGACCATCCGACCGAGACGGCGGACGTCGCGAGCCCGTATTCGAGCATCAAGTCCCAGCCGATGATCCACGCGGCCAGCTCGCCGAGCGTCGCGTACGAATACGTGTAGATGGAACCGGCGACCGGAATGGTCGAAGAGAACTCCGCGTAGGCGAGCGCGGCGAAGCAGCAGGCAATCGCCGCGACGATGAACGACACCATCAGCGCGGGGCCGGCCTGCACGGCGCCCGTGCCCGTCAGCACGAAGATGCCGGTGCCGATGATCGCGCCGATGCCGAGAAACGTGAGATCCAGCGCGCCAAGCGTTTTCTTGAGTGACGTGCTGTGCGCGCCGGCCAGCATGTGCTCGATGTTTTTCTTGCGGAACAACGACATTGCGATAAGTCTCCATGCGGCGCTCGCGCGCCCTGCTGCGGGAAAACCCGACATTCTATCGGAGACTTCGAAGATGCCCAGAAATTGGGCAGCATGCGCAGCGCCGGTGCGCTTTATCTTGTGCGAGATAAAACGCCGCTCAGCCTGCGATCGCCGGGTTCATGTCGACGAGGCGGTTCGATAGGACGTAGAACGTCAGTTCGGCGTTGTTGGCGAGCTTCATTTTGTCGAGCAACCGCGTGCGATACACGCTGACCGTCTTCACCGACAACGACAGCGCGTTTGCAATGTCGGTCAGCCGCTTCCCCGACGCCAGCATGCAGAGCGTCTGGAACTCGCGGTCCGACAAGTTTTCGTGCGGCATCCGTTCGCTATCCAGCGAGACGTAAGTGGCGAGCGCCTCCGCCATTTCGGCGCTGACGTACTTGCGGCCGGCGGCGACCTGCTGAACGGCGCGGATCATCAGCGCAGGGTCCGCCGTCTTAGAGAGATAACCCGCGGCACCAGCCTTCAGCGCGCGCACCGCATACTGGTCTTCGCGATACATGGAGAACATCAGCACCGGAAGACGCGGCGTGTCGCGCTTCAGGCGCTTCAGCACGTCGAGGCCGGTGGTGTCGGGTAGCGAGATATCGAGGAGCGCGACGTCAAAAGAGGCGCGCGCCGCGAGCGCCAGGGCCTGCGCGCCCGTCTCCGCTTCGCTGACCTCCGACGCGACGCCGCGCTCCAGCAGCAGCTGCGCGACGCCACGGCGCACGATGGCGTGATCGTCGGCGAGAAGAATCTTGAGCGCCATGCGCGCGCTCAGTCGTTGACCGCCCGCAGCGCGGCGCGCGGCGCGGCCGTCCACGGCAGGCGGGCGCGCACGCACGTCGCGCCCGTTTTCGATGCGCCCACGCGCAGCGTGCCGCCGAACGCCTCGCAACGAGAGCGCATGCTCGCGAATCCGAGCCGCCCGGCTTTGCGGCGCGCGGCGGGGGTGATCCCGATGCCGTCGTCCTCTACGACGAGCGTCAGCGCGTCGTCGTCGGCTGTGAGCATCACGTTGGCGCGCGTCGCATGCGCGTGCCGCGCGACGTTGTTCAGCGCTTCCTGCGTGATGCGAAAAAACGCATGGGACAAACCCTGCGGCAGGCGTTTCGCGTAAATTTCAACCGAACAGGATAAATTGACGGAGAGCCCGGCGCGCGCGCCGAAGGTTGCGAGCCACTCCGCGAGCGCGGCGGGAAGTCCGTCGTCGAGCGCCGGCGCGTGCAGACCCTCCACGATCCGGTGGTTCGACGCAGCGACTTCGGCGAGACATTCGCGCGCCTGGCACAGCGCTTCGGCGCACGCAGCAGGCGCATCCGCGGGCAGCAGGTATTCGGCGCGCGCTACGGCGAGGTTCGCAGCGGTGAGAATGGCGCCGGCTTCGTCGTGCAGGTCGGCGGCGATGCTGCGGCGAACGCGCTCGTCGGCCGCGCAGAGTTGCGAAGCGAGGTCCCGTACGCGGGCGCGCAGGCGCTCGACCTCGCGGTCGCTTTCCAGCTTGGCGTCGAATAGAGCGGAAAACGGTAAGCCGGATGTGTCCGGCGTTGCTGACGACACGCCGCGCACGGTGGCGCAGGCGCGCTGATCCAGTCCGATCAGGGCCGACGGATTCGTTTTTCCTCGCTTTGAGCGCAACTGGAGCTACGTCCTCGGCACACCACGAGTCGGCGTAACTGAATTTACACTCTGTAACATGGAAATCGGACGATGCACATTTGGACATCGCTTCGACGTGATCGCATCATATCTCAAAAATATGATTAATCCATGTCCGACAAGGGTGCCGCGGTAGAACTTCATGTTGATTGGGAACGGCAGCGCCGCCGAAGCGCGAACAAAGACTGCCCGAAGATGTAACAAGCTGCCCGCAAGCAGGCGAAAAAAAACCGGAGCGATTTGCCCCGGCTTCTTCGCGAACACGCCAACCAAGAAATCAGCCGACGAACGCCTTCTCGACGACGTAATGCCCCGGATGGTTGTTGCTGCCTTCCTGGAAGCCCAGCGAGTCGAGCAACTGGCGCGTGTCTCGCAGCATGTGCGGGCTGCCGCAGAGCATCACGCGGTCGTTTTCGATCGAGAACGGCTCCACCGACAGATCCGCGAACAGCTTCTTCGTCTCGATCAGGTCCGTGATGCGGCCGCGATTGGCGAATTCTTCACGCGTCACGGTCGGGTAATAGACGAGCTTCTCGGAAACGATCTCCCCGATGTGCTCGTGCGCCGGCAGATGCTCGGTGATGAAGTCCTTGTACGCGAGTTCATCGACGAAGCGGCACGTGTGCGTCAGCACGATCTTTTCGTAGCGGTCGTAGACGTCCGGGTCCTTGATGATCGACATGAACGGCGCGAGGCCCGTGCCCGTGGAGAGCAGCCACAGCGTCTTGCCCGGCAACAGGTTGTCCGCGACCAGCGTGCCCGTCGGCTTCTTGCCGATCAGCACGGAATCGCCGACCTTCAGGTGCTGCAGACGCGAAGTCAGCGGGCCGTCCGGCACCTTGATGCTTAAGAATTCGAGATGCTCTTCGTAGTTCGCGCTCGCGAGACTGTAGGCGCGCAAAAGCGGCTTGCCGTCGACTTCGAGGCCCACCATCGTGAACTGGCCGTTCTCAAAGCGGAACGAGGCGTCGCGAGTGCAGGTGAAACTGAAAAGCGTGTCGGTCCAGTGGTGGACGCTCAGAACGGTTTGAGAGTTGAGGTTGCTCATGGCTTCTTGAACTATGCGAAAACGGTGACGCTCACGGCCGGAACGCCGGAACGCGGGTCGCTCGACGCCGCGCATAAAGGACGAGCGGCTTGCGCTTTCGTCCGAACTTTTGGCTCTGTGCGGCGTGTCTGCGGCAGGCCCGCGTCGGCACTCGTGCAGCCGGGCGTTGCATGGGCGCAATCGGCTATTCTAACTCGATAGCCGCGGGGCGTCCTCGGGCCGGATCGCCAGCAGCGCGTGACGATCCGCCACGCGCCGCCGAATGTGCTCGCTGCCGGTCAGCAGCGAATGAACGGCGAGCCCGCATGATAGCAACCGAAGTCGAGCCGCTTCCGAATCACCCTTCTGACGGAAGGCGGCTGCGAGACGCTCAGATGCGCTGATCCGTCGACGGCTTTTCCCACAGATTGATGCCGCCTTCCTGCGCGTACTGGTCGATTTCCGCGAGCTCTTCCTGGCTGAACTCCAGATTGCTCAACGCGCCGACGTTTTCGGTGACTTGCTCCGCGCGGCTCGCGCCGATCAGCACGGAGGTCACGCGCCCGCCGCGCAGCGCCCACGCCAGCGCCATCTGCGCGAGGCTTTGACCGCGCCGCTGCGCCAGTTCGTTCAGCTTGCGCACGTGCTCCAGATTTTCCCGGCTCAGGTGTTCCTGCTTGAGCGATCCGCCGCCCGGCTTGTTGACGCGCGCATCCTGCGGCACGCCGTTCAGATACTTGCTCGTGAGCAGCCCTTGCGCGAGCGGCGTGAACGCGATGCTGCCCGCGCCGATCTCATCGAGCGTATCGAGCAGTTCTTCTTCGATCCAGCGGTTCAGCATGTTGTACGACGGCTGATGGATCAACAGCGGCACCTTGTGCTCGGCGAGCAGCTTCGCCATTTCGCGGGTTCTAGACGCCGAGTACGACGAGATGCCGACATACAGCGCCTTGCCGGAATGCACGGCGGTCGCGAGCGCGCCGGCGGTCTCTTCGAGCGGCGTATCGGCATCGAAGCGATGCGAGTAGAAGATATCGACGTAATCCAGCCCCATGCGCTTCAGGCTCTGGTCCAGGCTCGCGAGCACGTACTTGCGCGAGCCGCCGCCCTGCCCGTACGGACCGGGCCACATGTCCCAGCCGGCTTTCGTCGAGATCAGCAGTTCGTCGCGATACGGCTTGAAGTCGTCCTTGAAGAGACGCCCGAAGTTGGTTTCCGCGCTGCCGTACGGCGGCCCGTAATTGTTCGCCAGGTCGAAATGGGTGACGCCGAGATCGAACGCGGTGCGCAGAATGTCGCGTTGCGTCGAAATGGGCGTGGTGTCGCCGAAGTTGTGCCAGAGACCGAGCGACAACGCCGGCAGCTTGAGACCGGATTTGCCGCACGTGCGGTATTGCATCTGCGAGGAGTAACGCTCGGATGCTGCTTCGTAAGCCATGACAGATTTCCTTTGCGAGTGGCGGTTTTGCACTAACTTTGACAATCGTGAAGCCGGTGGATGCGCGCCGCTGCTCTATGCTCGCGAATCGACCAAAGCCGTCAATGTTAAGCCAATCGGCGACGGCGCGAGCGCGGGGCATCCGTGTCCCGATATGCGGGAGCACGCGGCGCGCCGCCCCGTCAACGCACACATCGCAAAAGGAGCACGCCCATGGATTCAATCGACAAACTGCGCCCGGCCTACGACTTCATGCTCACGCTCGGGCTGACGTACGGCGTCAACATTCTAATGGCGATTCTCATCGTCGCCGTCGGCTGGTGGATTTCGAACATCGTCGCAAACGCGCTGCGGCGCACGCTCAACCGCACGAACGTCGATGCCACGCTAACGCCGGTGCTCGCCAGTCTCGTGATGTGGGCGATACGCGTGGTCGCCATCGTCGCGGCGCTCGGCAAGTTCGGCATCGCGGCGGCGAGCATCCTGACCGTGCTCGGCGCGGCGGGGCTTGCCATCGGACTGGCGCTACAGGGCACGCTTCAGAACATCGCAGCCGGTTTGATGTTGCTGCTGCTGCGGCCGTTTCGCGTGGGCGACTATATCGAGGGAATCGGCGTGACGGCGGGCACGGTCAACGAGATCGGCCTTTTCACCACGCGGCTCACGAAGGCGGACGGCGTCGTCATGTACGTGCCGAACAGCATCATCTGGGCGAATCCGGTGACGAATTACAGCGCGAACGAGCAGCGGCGCGTCGTGCTCAATTTCCTGGTGCAGCACGGTCAGGACGTCGAGCGCGTGCTCGGCGAACTGCGCAGGCTCGTCACGGGCGATGCGCGCATCGTGCAGGACGGCGCGTCGGCGCCGTGGATCGCCGTGACCGATTACACGGACACCGGCGTGAAGTTCAACGTGGGCGTGTGGACGCGCGCAAGCGACCATCCGGCCGTGCAGGCGGACTTGCTGCGCCAGATTCAGCCGCTCACGCGCGTGCCCGTCGCGGCGTGACAGTGGGCTGACTGGACGCCCTGCGGCGTGCCTTGTAAGCTGGCGCGCCCTATCCCGAAATTAGCGAGGACCCTTGATGACCCGAGCGATTTCCCTTGCCTTGCTCGTCGGCGGCATCGTGCTTTTGTACTTCGGCGGACAGTCGTTTCACTCGTTGAGCAACGACGTCTCGCGCTTCTTCACGGGTTCGCCGACCAACAAGACGATCTGGCTGATCGCGGGCGGCATTGTCGCGTCGCTTGCGGGGCTGATCGGCCTCGCGCTGCCCTCGAAACGCTGAACGATCAGACGAGCGCGACTTCCGGTTTCGACGCGGAACGCGTGCCCGGCAACGCCGCGTTGCTCGCGCCGCGATAGGTGTAGACGAGCGAGAACTTCACCTGATCGGTGAGATTCTTTCCTGCCGAATGCAGCGTGTTGCAGTGAAAGAACACGACATCGCCCTTGGCGAGCGTGGGCGAAACCGCCGTGTGAATCAGCGCCGTGTTTTCCGGCAAATCGGCGCGGAAGAATTTCGCGTCGTCGAACCGGTCCGACGTGAACGCGAGCTTATGCGATCGCGGCACGAACCACAGCGCGCCGTTCCCGACGGTTTCATCGCCGAGCGCCACCCACGCGGAAACCAGATCGTCGCGCTCGAACGCCCAGTAACGCACATCGCGATGCCAGCCCGTCAGGCTGCCGTACGCGGGGTGCTTGGTCATCACGCAGTTGTGATGCGCGCGCGATAGATACGGCGTCTCGCCGAAGTACAGCTCCATCCAGCCGCGCACTTCGGGCGATGTCGCGAATTCCGAGAACAGCGGGTGGCGCCCGTAAGCATCCAGAAGCCGCCGCACGGTATGTCCGCCCGGCGCGTGCTTCGATTCCGGCGCGCCCGGATACTTCAGGTCGGCTTCGTATTCGAGCGGCGCGGCGGCTTCGGCCAGTTGCCGCTGCGCGACGTCGCGCAACGCGTCGCAGCGTGCGTCGGACACCAGCCCCTTCACGATGACGAAGCCCATTTGGCGCAGTTCGTGCACCTGATCACTTTTCGATTTCAGCGACGTTTGTTCAGACATGTTCGTTTAAGCCTCGGCGCGCGCTTCGATATCGCCTCATGCAGCCAGCGCAATACCCGAAATTGGGGCGAATACGGGCATTGTAAGTCGCGCGGGCCGCAAAGGCGCTCGCAGCACGGCTCGCGCGCCGCGCCATGAAGCGACTGCTTCACTAGCCGGCAGGGAAAACGCGGACTTACGACAGTCACGCACGTCCGGTACATTGGCCGCATCGTTTCGGTGCAACTTCGTTGCCGGGGTTGAATCGAAGCCTTGAACGCTATTTTTGAGACGACTACTGTCGAGTTTGCCACCACGCAGACTAACCTATCGCCGACATGAACCACCGAATCGCTAAGGGCCTTCGACGCGCCGCATCCCGTGCCGCTCGGCCCGCCCGGCGCGGCATGATCCGCGCGTTGCGGCATCATTCCGCCCGCACTCAGGCGCTTGCGCCGCAACCCGCGAACGCGCATCCGGTCGATGGCATCCGCTCCTGGTTCCGCGGATTCTTCCTGAACCTCCGCGCGCGCGCCGCCTCGCGCGACGTGTCGCTGCGCACGCTTTTGCGCCGCCCGATGCAGCTGCGCGCGCCATCGCCCAAGCCGCGAGCCGCGGCGCTGACGAGCCGCCGGCCGCGTCGCACGTCGGCGACCAGCGCCGGCTGGTACGCGTTCGCGGTCCGCTAAAGCGGCCTTATCGCGCAGCGAGGACGAAAAAAAACGGCAGGCGCGATGCCTGCCGTTTTTCTTTTGCGCTGAAGCTCACGCCACGCGCACCACCGGTTCGGTGCCGGCGGCTTCCGCCAGCAACAGCGCCTTGTCCGCGGCTTCCCACGAAAATTCCGGCTCTTCGCGGCCGAAGTGACCGTACGCCGCCGACTTCTCGTAGATCGGGCGCAGCAGGTCGAGCATCTGGATGATGCCCTTCGGACGCAGATCGAAATGTTCCAGCACGAGCTTGGTGATCTCGGCATCCGACACGCGGCCGGTGCCGAACGTGTTCACCATCACCGAAGTCGGACGCGCGACGCCGATGGCGTACGACACCTGAATCAGGCAGCGCGACGCCAGACCGGCCGCGACCACGTTCTTCGCGACGTAACGGCCCGCGTAAGCGGCCGAGCGGTCCACCTTCGACGGATCCTTGCCCGAGAACGCGCCGCCGCCGTGCGGAGCCGCGCCGCCGTACGTATCGACGATGATCTTGCGGCCCGTCAGACCGCAGTCGCCTTGCGGACCGCCGATCACGAACCGGCCGGTCGGGTTCACCAGGAACTTGATATCGCCCTTGATGAGTTCGTTCGGCAGCGTCGGCTTGATGACTTCTTCGATCACGGCTTCGCGCAGTTGCGGCAGATCGATGTCCGGCGCGTGCTGCGTGGAGAGCACGACGGTGTCGATGGAGTGCGGCTTGCCGTCCACGTAGCGCACGGTGACCTGCGACTTCGCGTCCGGACGCAGCCACGGCAGGCGGCCGTCGCGGCGCAGGTTCGCCTGACGCTCGACGAGACGGTGCGACAGGTGGATGGGCAGCGGCATGAGTTCGGGCGTTTCGTCGCACGCGTAGCCGAACATGAGGCCCTGGTCGCCCGCGCCCTGATCGAGATTGTCGTCGTGCGCCTTGTTCACGCCTTGCGCGATATCCGGCGATTGCTTGTCATACGCGACGAGCACCGCGCAGCCGCGATAGTCGATGCCGTAGTCCGTGTTGTCGTAGCCGATGCGCTTGATGGTGTCCCGCGCGATCTGGATGTAATCGACGTTCGCGGTGGTCGTGATTTCGCCCGCGAGGACGACGAGACCGGTATTGCAAAGGGTTTCCGCCGCGACGCGCGAGTATTTGTCCTGAGACAGGATGGCGTCGAGAATGGCGTCGGAGATTTGGTCGGCGACCTTGTCCGGGTGGCCTTCGGAAACGGATTCGGAGGTAAACAGGTAGTCGTTCGACACGCTTCAGACTCCAATTGAGTACGGTTGAGATTCACGTAGCCGACTTCGTTTGGAGTCTGAAGCGGCGACGCTTTAGCGGATGTCCTTTCTCCGTCCTGAACCTCGATGCACGCGATGCATGTATCTGGCTCAGGCCGGCTTCGCCCCGCAAGTTGTCCATTAACTCGGCGAAGGTCTTATTATACCGGTTTCCCGTGTTTTTACAGAGTCGAACGCTTGTTGTCATTCGTCCCGCGCTTATCCTCCGCCGGTAGCCACCGCCCGTATGTTCGCGGGAGCACGTCATGCTAGGGCGCATCGGCGTGTCGCTCGCGATTGGCTTTCTGAAGTTTCTTGCGATCATTCCTTACGGCATTACCGCGCGTTTCGGCGATGGCCTCGGCTGGCTGCTTTATCAGATTCCGAGCCGGCGCAAGCGCATCGTGCATACGAACCTCAAGCTCTGCTTTCCCGAATGGTCGCCCGAGCGCCGCGAAGAAGTCGCGCAGATGCACTTCCGCCACGCCATTCGCAGCTATGTCGAGCGCAGCGTGCAGTGGTTCGGATCGGCGAAGAAGCTGGAGAAGCTGATCGAAGTGGACAGCGCCGTCGATCTCAGCGATCCGGACTTGCCGCCCACGCTCTTTCTCGGCCTGCACTTCGTCGGCATCGAGGCGGGGTCGATCTTTCTGAACTACTCGCTGCACCGGCAATGCGGATCGCTGTATCAGCCGTTCTCGAATCCGCAGGTCGAAGAGATTGCCAAGCGGCAGCGGGCCCGCTTCGGCGCGGACATGGCGAGCCGCGCGGACAGCGCGCGCATCGTGCTGCGCTGGCTGCGCGACCGCAAGCCCGTCATGCTCGGCGCGGACATGGATTACGGCATGCGCAATTCCACCTTCGTGCCGTTCTTCGGCATTCCGACCTGCACGCTGACTGCCGTCGGCCGGCTGGCGAAGACGGGCAAGGCGCAAGTCGTGCCGTTCATCGGCGAAGTGCTGCCGGACTACAAGGGTTATCGGCTGAAAATCTTCGAGCCGTGGGATAACTATCCGACCGGCGACGACGAAGCCGACGCCCGCCGCATGAACGCCTTTCTCGAAGAGCAGATTCCGCGCATTCCCGAGCAGTATTACTGGGTACACAAGCGCTTCAAGACGCGGCCGCCGGGCGAGGCGAGTTTTTATTGAGCCGCGCGGCGCGAAACGCCGCACCGAGGCTCACATACAATAGCGGCCATGAAACTCAAGTTCACCAAGATGCAGGGCGCGGGCAACGACTTCGTCGTGCTCGACGGCTACTCGCAGGCGCTCGATCTGAGCGCCGCGCAGGTTCGCGCGCTCGCCGACCGTCACTTCGGCGTCGGCGCGGACCAACTGCTGCTGGTCGAAAAGCCGACCGTCGATGGCGTCGACTTCAAGTACCGCATCTTCAATTGCGATGGCGGCGAAGTCGAGCATTGCGGCAATGGCGCGCGCTGTTTCGTGAAGTTCGTGCGCGATCGCGGACTGACCGCTGCCTCGACGGTGCGCGTGCAGGTGCAGAAGGGCGTCATCACGCTAACGATGCAGGACAACGGCGAAGTGACCGTCGACATGGGCGCGCCGGCGTTCGATCCGCCGCGCGTGCCGTTCGACGCCAGCGGGCTCGAAGGCCGCAGCGAAGGCAACGATACGCTTTGGCCGATCGATATCGGCGGAAAGACGCGCTGGGTGTCCGTCGTGTCGATGGGCAATCCGCACGCGGTGCAGATCGTGGACGACGTGGAAGCGTATCCCGTGCTCGCCGAAGGGCCGCTCATCGAGCGCCATGCGCGGTTTCCCGAGCGCGTCAACGCGGGCTTCATGCAGATCGTCGACCGTCATTCGGTCAAGCTGCGCGTGTTCGAGCGCGGCGCGGGCGAAACCCTTGCCTGCGGCACGGGCGCATGTGCGGCGGTGGCCGCAGGAATCCGGCGCGGCGTGCTCGAATCGCCGGTACGCGTCGAGACGCACGGCGGCACGCTCACGATCGATTGGGACGGCGCACGCGACGAATCCGCCGCGCTTTTCATGGCCGGCCCCGCCGCGACGGTCTTCGAAGGCGAGATCGAGCTTTCGGACATCGGCTGACTTGAGCCCACGCATTCAAACGTATCAGGCAAACATGAATCCACGCGAAGTCGCCGACTATCTGCTCGACAACCCCGACTTTTTCGTCGAGCACGCCGAACTGCTCGGCACCATCCGGCTTTCGAATCCGCACGGCAAGTCGGCCGTGTCGTTGCAGGAACGCCAGATGGAAATGCTGCGTGACAAGAACAAGCAGCTCGAACGGCGGCTTGCCGAACTGCTGCGCTACGGCCACGAAAACGACAGCATCGCCACGAAGTTCAACCGCTGGACCGTGCGCGTGACCGGCCAGCGCGACCCGTACGCGCTGCCGTCCACCATCAGCAAAGGACTGTGCGAAGTGTTCGACGTGCCGCATGCCGCGTTGCGCATCTGGGATGTCGATGAAGCTTACCGGCAGGCGGATTTCGCGCGCCACGTCGGCGAGGAAGTGCGTATTTTCGCGGGCAGCCTCGACGCGCCGTATTGCGGCGCGAACAGCGGCTTTGCGGCAGCGCAGTGGCTCGGCGTGGCGAATTCGGCTTCGGCGTCCGGCGGCGGCTCGCTCGAAGACGCGTCCGCCGAACGCGGCATTCAGTCGATTGCGCTCGTCGCGCTGCGCGATCCGCAAGCCGGCCCGGATGCGCCCGCGTTCGGCCTGCTCGTAATGGGCTCGCCCGACGCGCGGCGCTTCCACGACGGCATGGCGACGGATTTCCTCGCGCAGATCGGCGTGCTGGCGAGCGCGGCGCTGAGCCGCCTGCTGCCGAACTGAGCGACGCAACGTGCAGCCCGCCGATCACATCGCCGCTTATCTCGCGATGCTCGAACACGAGCGGCGTCTGTCGGAACACACGCTGCGCGGCTACACGTACGAACTAGGCGAACTGCGCGCGCTCGCCAAGGGCCGCGCGCTGGAAACGCTGACGGCCGCCGACATGCGCGGCGCGGTCGTGCGCGCGCACGCGGCGGGGCTGTCGCCGCGCTCCATCGCGCATCGGCTGTCGGCGTGGCGCGCGTTTTATCGCTGGCTCGCCGAACGCGTCGAGATGCCCGCCAATCCCGTGGCGACCGTGCGCGCGCCGAAGCGCGAAAAGACGCTTCCGAAGGCGCTTTCCGTCGACGACGCAATGGCCCTGATGGACGCGCCGCGCGCCGACAGCACCGAAGGGCTGCGCGATCACGCCATGCTCGAACTGTTCTATTCGTCGGGGCTGCGGCTTTCGGAACTGGTCGGGCTCGATGTCCGCCACGTCGATACGAAGGAACATCAGTCCGCCGGCTGGCTCGATCTGGCCGCCGCCGAAGTCACCGTGCTCGGCAAAGGCAAGCGCATGCGCAAGGTGCCGGTCGGCCGCAAGGCGATCGATGCGCTGCGCGCGTGGATCGACGTACGCGGCGGATTCGTCAAGCTCGATCCACACGCGCTCTTTTTATCCGTGCGCGGCAACCGCATGTCGCCAGGCGTGGTGCGCGAGCGCGTCAAGCGCATGGCGCTGCTCGCGGGCATTCCGGCGAATGTTCATCCGCACGTATTGCGGCATTCGTTCGCCACGCACGTTTTGCAGTCGAGCGGCGACCTGCGCGCGGTGCAGGAACTGCTCGGCCATGCGAGCATCACCGCGACGCAGATCTATACGTCGCTGGACTTTCAGCACCTTGCTCGCGTCTACGACTCGGCGCATCCGCGCGCGAAGAAGCGCGACTAACACCGCGGCGCCACGCGCGCTGCTCTCATCATCGCAATGAACACCATCACGCTCAAACCGGCGAAGGACAAGTCGCTCGTTCGCCGCCATCCGTGGATCTACGCGAACGCCATCGCGCGCATCGACGGCAATCCCGCGCCCGGCGCGACCGTCACCGTGCGGGCCGCCGATGGCCGCTTTCTCGCTCGCGCGTCGTACAGCCCGCATTCACAGATTCGCGCCCGCGTCTGGACGTTCGACGAAGCCGAGCCGGTCGATCATGCGTTTTTCAAACGCCGCGTGCAGCGCGCGGTCGCGCATCGGCAGACGATGGTGCGTGACACCGGCGCGACGCGCCTCGTCTTCGGCGAAGCGGACGGCTTGCCGGGCCTCATCGTCGATTACTACGTCGCCGGTCAAGGCTCGCACGCGCAGCTCGTCTGTCAGTTCATGGCGACGGGCGTCGAGGCGTGGAAGCCGGCGATCGTCGATGCGCTGATCGCCGCGACCGGCTGCCCGAACGTCTACGAACGCTCCGATGTGTCGATCCGCCAGAAGGAAGGGCTGGAGCAGACGACCGGCGTGCTCGCGGGCGATCCGCCGCCGGAGACGCTCATCACGAACGAATGCGGCGTGCGTTATCACGTCGACGTGAAGCACGGCCACAAGACCGGCTTCTACGTGGACCAGCGCGACAACCGCGTGCTCGTGCAGCAGAACGCGCACGGCCGCGAGGTGCTGAACTGCTTCTGCTACACGGGCGGGTTTTCGCTCGCGGCGTTGAAGGGCGGCGCTGCGCGCGTGGTGTCGGTGGATTCGTCCGGCGAGGCGCTCGCGCTCGCGCGGGAGAACGTCAAGGCCAACGGGTTCGACGCGGAAAGAGCCGAATGGCTCGACGCCGACGCATTCAAGACGCTGCGCCGTCTGTACGACGAAGGGCAGCGTTTCGACCTGATCGTGCTGGACCCGCCGAAGTTCGCGCCGTCGCGCGAAACCGTGGACCGCGCCGCGCGCGCGTACAAGGACATCAATCTGAGCGGTTTCAAGCTGCTGCGTCCGGGCGGGCTGCTCTTCACGTATTCGTGCTCGGGCGCGATCGATGCGGATCTGTTTCAGAAGATCGTCGCGGGCGCGGCGGCCGATGCCCGCGTCGATGCGCGCATCCTGAAGCGCCTGGGCGCGGGCGTCGATCATCCGCTGCTCACCGCGTTTCCCGAAGGCGAGTACCTTAAGGGCCTGCTGTTGCAAATCGCGTAAGCGGCCTTATCTGGCTGCGGCAAGGTCACGCGGCGCAAAGCGTCTGCTGGGCGAATATGTTTCAATAACCGATTCAGTGCGCCACCGACCGGCCGCGCGATTCCGAACACTGACAAGGAAACAGGCGACACCATGATTCCCGTAACCATCCTGACCGGCTTTCTGGGCAGCGGCAAAACCACGCTGCTCAAGCGCATCCTGAACGAAAAGCACGGCATGAAGATCGCCGTGATCGAGAACGAGTTCGGCGAAGAGAACATCGACAACGAAATTCTCGTGCAGGAAACGAACGAGCAGATCATCCAGATGAGCAACGGCTGCATCTGCTGCACGATTCGCGGCGATCTGGCGCGCGCGCTCGAAGACCTCGCGAACCGCAAGAAGGCGGGCACGCTCGATTTCGACCGCGTGGTGATCGAAACCACGGGTCTCGCGAATCCGGGTCCGGTCGCGCAGACGTTCTTCATGGATAACACGGTCGCCGACGAATTCCTGCTCGACGCGATCATCACGCTCGTCGATGCGAAGCACGCGAACGCGCAGCTGGATCAGCACGAAGTGGTGCAGCGCCAAGTCGGTTTCGCGGATCGGCTGTTCATCACCAAGTCCGATCTAGTGGATGCAGACGCGCTCGAAGCACTGAAGCACCGGCTGCTGCACATGAACCCGCGCGCCGCGATCAAGGTCGTAAATTTCGGCGATGCGGACATCAAGGAAATTTTCGATCTGCGCGGGTTCAATCTGAATTCGAAGCTGGAGATCGACCCGGACTTCCTCGCGGAAGACGACCACGATCATGACCACGCTCACGCGCATGATCACGCGCACGATGATGACGATCACGACCACGCCACGTGCGGTCACGATCACAGCCACGATCACGAGCATCACCACCACCATCATCACGCGCACCACGACGACAAGATCAAGTCTTTCGTGTATCGCAGCGACAAGCCGTTCGACCCGAACCGTCTCGAAGACTTCCTCGGCGGCATTTTGCAGATTTATGGCGAGCGCCTTCTGCGCTACAAGGGCGTGCTGTATATGAAGGGCGTCGATCGCAAGGTCGTCTTTCAGGGCGTGCATCAGATGATGGGCAGTGATCTCGCCGCCAAGTGGATGCCGATCGAGAAGAAGAACAGCAAGATGGTGTTCATCGGTATCGAGCTGCCAAAGGATCTGATCACCGACGGCCTCGACGCCTGCCTGGTGAAATAACGACCCGGCACGCATTTCGCTGATCTGCGCCAAGCGCGCAGAAAGGCGGGACGCAACGTCGATGCGAAGATAAACGCCGCCCGCGAACCTTGCCGGCGGCGTTTTTCGTGGGCGTTTATTGTCGCGGTTATGTAGTCGCGCCCACCAAGCGACATCGCTTTTTGCGTGTTCAGGCGTTATATTTTTGAAATTCCGGCGGCTTTCGACAGGGTTTTCCTCGGTTATCGTCGGAAATTGCGGTTCAGTTACAATACAGCCCCACTGGAGAAGGGCGAATCCGTTCGGCGCATACGAATACGGGCGTTGGCCGGCGGATGTCAGAAAAGGATGCCCCGGCGGACGATCTGCTGATAGGCCGCGAGGGCCACGAGGCGAGCGTTATCGGAGCAGCCAATATCGGTTTCCAGAGGAGTTCGGCCCCGCATCAAGTGTCGCGTGACGCCAAAACGCTGCATGCATGCGGGCAACGCAAGTGCGGGCGTTGCGAAGACATCGCCTTACATTGAAGAAGCAAGCAGATGACAACGAAACTCTTGACCGAAGCCGAAATCCTGAAGATGAGCGAGAAGGACTACATGAACGAGGAACAACTCGCCTTCTTCAAGAACCGGCTCGAGCAGTTGCAAGCGGACATTCTCAAGAATGCCGGCCAGACGACGGAAAACCTGCGGGAAACGGTGATCGTGCCGGACCCGGCGGACCGCGCGACCATCGAAGAAGAGCATGCACTGGAACTGCGCACGCGCGACCGCGAACGCAAGCTCCTGAAGAAGGTGCAGCAATCGCTCGCGCGCATCGAATCCGGCGACTACGGCTGGTGCGAAGAAACCGGCGAGCCGATCGGCATTCCGCGTCTGCTCGCGCGCCCCACGGCCACGCTCTCGCTCGAAGCGCAAGAGCGCCGCGAACTGCGCCAGAAACTCTTCGGCGACTGAAGCGGCAACCGCGCGGCGAACGGTGCGGGTCCGCCCGCAACGGGGAACGCGCCGCCGCGAAAATCCGCGAAGTCGGGCGCTGACACCCGAAAAAGGCACACGAAAGGCACACCATTAGCGTGTGCCTTTTGCTTTTCGGGCGTCCAAACAACCCACACCTTGATAATTCAGGCCGCGCCCTAAACTGCTCCGAACGCGCCCGCTCATCGCGAAGGCGCGCGCGCGGCGCCGTACGCTCCGAGCCTTCCGGCCAGGCGGAACCCCGCGCCGTGCACTCCATCGAATTCTCGACTGCGTGGCGGCTCGTCACTGATCGCAAGCCGCCCGCGTTCTTCTGGTTTTCTTAAGGAACGCACATGGAACAATTTCACGGCACGACCATCGTCTCCGTGCGACGCGGCGGCAAAGTCGCGTTGGGCGGCGATGGTCAGGTGACGCTCGGCAACATCGTCATGAAGGGCGGCGCCAAGAAAGTGCGCCGCATCTATGGCGGCAAGGTGCTGGTCGGCTTCGCCGGCGGCACGGCCGACGCGTTCTCGCTGCTGGATCGCTTTGAAGCGAAGCTGGAGAAGCATCAGGGCAATCTGACGCGCGCCGCCGTCGAACTGGCGAAAGACTGGCGCACCGACCGCATGCTGCGCCGTCTCGAAGCCATGCTAATCGCGGCCGACGCGCAAGCCACGCTCGTGATCACCGGCAACGGCGACGTGCTCGATCCCGAAAACGGCATCTGCGCGATCGGCTCCGGCGGCGCGTATGCGCAAGCCGCCGCGCAGGCGCTCGCGGAAAACACCGAGCTTTCGCCGCGCGAAATCGTCGAAAAGGCGCTGACCATCGCCGGCGACATGTGCATCTATACCAATCACAATCGCGTCATCGAGACGATCGAATAAAGGAACCCAGCGATGACCACCATGACTCCCTCCGAAATCGTCTCGGAACTCGACAAACACATCATCGGCCAGGGGCGCGCAAAGAAGGCGGTTGCCGTCGCGCTGCGCAACCGCTGGCGTCGCCAGCAGGTCGCCGAGCCGCTGCGCCAGGAAATCACGCCGAAGAACATTCTGATGATCGGGCCGACGGGCGTCGGCAAGACCGAAATCGCGCGGCGTCTCGCGAAGCTCGCGGACGCGCCGTTCATCAAGATCGAGGCGACGAAGTTCACCGAAGTCGGCTACGTGGGCCGCGATGTCGACAGCATCGTGCGCGATCTGATCGAAATTTCCGTCAAGCAGACGCGCGAGGCGGAAATGAAGAAGGTGCGCACCAAGGCGGAAGATCGCGCGGAAGACCGCATTCTGGATATCCTGCTGCCGAGCGCGCGCCCGGTGGGCTTCGGCGCGGCGGAGTCGACCAGCGAAGGCGATAACACCACGCGCCAGACGTTCCGCAAGCGCCTGCGCGAAGGCGCGCTGGACGACAAGGAAATCGAACTGGACGTCGAGCTGCCGCAAGTCGGCATGGACATCATGGGGCCGCCGGGCATGGAAGACATGACCGAGCAGATTCGCTCGATGTTCGCGAATATCGGCGGCGGCAAGAAGACGCGCCGCAAGGTGAAGGTGAAGGAGGCGCTGAAGCTGCTGACCGACGAGGAAGCCGGCAAACTGCTCAACGACGAAGAGGTCAAGACGAAGGCGGTGCAGAACGTCGAGCAGAACGGCATCGTGTTTCTGGACGAGATCGACAAGATCGCGTCGCGCAGCGAAGTCGGCGGGGCGGAAGTCTCGCGGGCGGGCGTGCAGCGCGACTTGCTGCCGCTCGTTGAAGGCACGACCATCAACACGAAGTACGGGATGATCAAGACGGATCACATTCTGTTCATCGCGAGCGGCGCGTTTCATCTCGCGAAGCCGAGCGATCTGATTCCCGAATTGCAGGGGCGTTTCCCGATTCGCGTCGAGCTGGATTCGCTGTCCGTGGGCGATTTCGAGTCGATCCTGAATTCGACCGATGCGAGTCTCGTCAAGCAGTACAAGGCGCTGCTCGCCACCGAAGACGTGGAACTGGATTTCGCCGATGACGGTATCCGGCGTTTGGCCGAAATTGCGTTCTCCGTGAACGAGAAGACCGAGAACATCGGCGCGCGGCGGCTCTATACGGTGATCGAAAAGCTGCTGGAGGAAGTGTCGTTCGCGGCGGGGAATCACGCGGGCCAGCCGGTGAAGATCGACGCGGCGTACGTGGATCGCGCATTGGGCGATGTCGCAGAAGACGAGGATTTGTCGCGCTACGTGCTGTAAGTCGCGCCGACTAGAGAGAACCGGGCCTTCGCGCCCGGTTTTTTTGCGCGTGCTGCGCGAGAGGCAAAAAAAAGCCCGCCTAGTCGGCGGGCTGAATCCATATCAGGAGGAGACATGGAGGAGACAGTTCCAATAATACACAGCGGGTTGATGCGACGCAATAGAAATTTTAGTAAAAACCCCTATGGCGCCGAAGTGTGGTATCTGCGCGTCACTTTTTGTTGCAACGCTGGACTCGGGGAAAATGACAGAGCAAGGAACGGCGCGTAACCTCACCGGCACGGCTTTACATTGGACGCGTACCCAAAAGCCGCCGAGGTCATCATGAACGCCCCTGAATTCACCCGCTATCAAACCGACGAAAGCCGCTGGCAAGCCGTCGCCGAGCGCGACGCCAAAGCCGACGGCACATTCTTCTTCGCCGTGCGCACGACCGGCGTGTTCTGCCGGCCGTCGTGCGCGTCGCGGGCGCCGCGTCGGGAGAACGTCTTTTTCTTCACGACGAGCGAAGAAGCCGAAGCCGCAGGCTATCGCCCGTGCAAGCGTTGCCAGCCGACGAGCCTGCCGCGCGAACTCGCCATTGTCGAGCGCGCGTGCAAGGTGCTCGACGCCGATCCGCAGCAGCGCATGACGCTCGCGCAACTGAGCGACGCCGTGCATGTCAGCCCGTTCCATCTGCAAAGGCTGTTTTCGCGGATCGTCGGCATTTCGCCGCGGCAGTATCAGGCCGCGCGGCGGGCAGGCGTGCTACGCGACGCGTTGCAGCGCGGCCGCGACGTCACGCGCGCGGCGCAGGACGCGGGCTTCGGTTCGCCGTCGCGCATGTACGAGGCCGCGCCGGCGGAACTGGGCATGACGCCTTCCGCGTATCGGCGCAAGGGCGCGGGGCTGACCGTGCGTTATGCCACCGCCGCCACGCCGCTCGGCGCCGTGCTCGTCGCCGCGACGGACAAGGGCGTCTGCAAGATCGCATTCGGCGATGATCCTGCCACGCTCGTCGACCAACTCGCGGTCGACTTCGCGCTCGCGGAGCGCATGCAGGACGACGCGCGCATGGAGCCGTTCATCGCGCAGATTCGCGCGTATCTGCACGGCTCGCGCGAGCGCTTCGATCTGCCGCTCGACATCGGCGCGACCGCGTTTCAACAGCGCGTGTGGGACGCGCTCTGCCGCATTCCCTACGGCGAGACGCGCAGCTACACGGACATCGCCGCGTCGGTCGGTTCGCCGGGCGCGGTGCGGGCCGTCGCGAGCGCATGCGCGTCGAATCCGGTGGCGCTGGCGATTCCGTGCCATCGCGTGATCGGCAAGGACGGCGCGATCGCGGGCTATCGCTGGGGACTGTCGCGCAAGGAAGCGTTGCTCGACACCGAGCGCGCGCATAGCGAAGCCGGAAAGGTCGCCTGAGAGCCGGATTTCGGTCGAAGCGCCCGGCGTCGAACGACGCGCGGGCGCTTTTTCATTGCAACGGCGTTTCGCGTCGATCGCGCTGCGAACCGCGCCAATCGGCGCCCCAAGCACGGGCAACACCGAGATGTTAAAGTGCCCGCTACCCGAAAATTTGACCGAGCGCGTTCCAGTGCGCTCCTTGCAGAACGCTTCAATGGCAAACACGAATTCCGCTCACTCCGCAGCCGGCGCGTATCGGCGCAGGCTCGCCGCGCTCGCGTCGGGCTCGCATGCCGACGCCCTGCGCCAGGGCTTGCGCGGCATCGAAAAAGAAAGCCTGCGCGTGACGTCCGAAGGCAAGCTCGCGATGACGCCGCATCCGCGGTCGTTCGGCTCGGCGCTCACGCATCCGTTGATCACGACGGACTACTCGGAAGCGCTCGTCGAACTCATCACGCCCGCCGAGCCGGACGCCGCGCGCGCGCTGGAGCGCCTCGACGCTATCCATCGCTTCGCGTACGCGCATCTCGGCGACGAGCTGCTGTGGAACCACTCGATGCCAAACGAGTTGCCCCCCGAGAACGAGATTCCGCTCGGCTATTACGGCACGTCGAACATCGGCAAGCTGAAGCACGTGTATCGCCGCGGACTCGCGCTGCGCTACAGCCGCACGATGCAATGCATCGCCGGCATTCACTACAACTATTCGCTCGACGAGAACGTGTGGCGCGCGTGGCAGGCGCTCGATCCGGCGAGCACGCTGTCGTTGCAGGATTTCCGCTCGGAGCGTTACTTCGCGCTGATCCGCAATTTCCGCCGCACGAGCTGGCTCTTGATGTATCTGTTCGGCGCGTCGCCCGCGCTGAACAAGCGCTTCGTCGAAGGCAAGCCGCATCGACTGGAAGCCTTCGGCAGCGACACGTTCTATCTGCCGCATGCCACCAGCCTGCGGATGAGCGATCTCGGCTACACGAACAATCCGGCGCAGGCGGATCTGCTGCCGAGCTACGACCGTCTGGACGCTTACCTCGACGTGCTCGCGAAAGCCGTGAGCCAGCCGTACGCGCCGTACGAAGCCATCGGCACGCAGCGCAACGGCGAGTGGGTGCAGATCAACACGAACGTGCTGCAGATCGAAAACGAGTTCTACTCGACCATCCGCCCGAAGCGCGTCACGCGCTCCGGCGAGCGCCCGCTGCACGCGCTGGCCGAGCGCGGCGTGCAGTACATCGAAGTGCGCTGTCTGGATATCGATCCGTTCGCGCCGGCTGGCATCGCACTGGAGACCGCGCGTTTCCTGGATGCGTATCTGCTTTACTGTGCACTGGAAGACAGCCCGCTGTTGCCGCGCGAGGCCAGCATCGAGGCAAACGACAACTTCAGCGCCATCACGAAGGAAGGACGCAAGCCGGGCCTCACGCTGCGTCGCGACGGCGCGGACGTGTCCATGCAGGAATGGGCGAACGAATTGTTCGATGCGATCGAGCCGGTCGCGGGGACGCTCGACGCGCTTTCCGGCAACGACGACCACATGCGCGCACTCACGGCGCTGCGCCCGCGCATCGCGGATGCTTCGTTGACGCCGTCGGCGCGCGTGCTTCAGATGATGCGCGACAAGAAGCAGTCCTTCGACGAGTTCGCGTTCGATATCAGCCGCGAGCACGCGGACCACTTCCGCCGTCGCCCGCTGCCGCCTGACGAAGAGCGCAAGATGGAAGCGCTCGCGGCGCAGTCGCTGGCCGAACAAGCCGCCATCGAACGCGAGCAGACCGAGCCGTTCGACGCGTTCATCGCCGCATACGGGAACTACAAGCCCGACAGCGTCGGTGTTTAAGCGCGCATAACGGGCACTTTTTTCTTGCTGCGCCGTGGCGCGAGCGGCAAAAACGACGCGTTTTGCAACAGAGGGAAACGCGCCGAACAGCGCACGCGCGTGCGGGCCAAAATCGGCTTTTTATCGACTATCGGGAATGCGATGAACTACCGACTCATCAGCGCAGCCGCGTCGCTGGCCTTGATCGCCGGGTGCGCGGCCGAAACGCAGGTCAGCAGCCAGACGATCGAACAGGCCACCGCGCCGCTCACCTGCATGAGCAAGCTCGAATGCGACGCCTGGTGGGCGCGCGCTCAGGTCTGGGTGACGAATCATTCCGAATACAAGTTGCAGGCCATCACCGATTCGGTGATTCAGACGGCCGGTCCATCGAGCGGCAAGCGCGCGCTCGCGTATCAGGTCACGAAGACGCCGAGCAACGAAGGCACCGCGACCATCGGCTTCGCGGCGCATTGCGACAGCCCGCTCGGATGCGACCCGAATCCGTGGCAGGCGGGCGCGGACTTCAAGCAGTTCGTGCGCAACGGCACGTCGCGGCCCGTGAATGCGACGCCGCAAGCCGTTCAGCAGCCGCAGCAGATGCAGTCGGTGCCGCTTAATCTGGACAGCCAGCCCGCGCAGTCCGTCACGCCGATTCAGTGACGCCGGCGCGTCAATGCCCCATCGACGCCGACGCGCCCTTGCGCGGACGCGTCAGCCAGACCATCGCGGCGAGCACCAGAAACGCATAGAACGAGATACGGAAGAAGTCGTTGGTCGACATCATGTACGCCTGGGCGGCCACGACGCGATCCAGTTGCGCGGTGAGCGCCTGTCCCGACAGGCCCACGCCCGACAGCAAATCGGAATACGCGGTGGTCGTCTGGGCGTACGGCGTGACCGATTCGGTGAGCACGGCGTGATGCCGGATCATGTCGTTTTCCCAGAACGTGGTGCTCACCGCCGTGCCGATCGCGCCCGACAGCGTCCGCAGAAAATTCGATAGCCCCGCCGCGCCCGCCAGCCTTTCGTCGGAGACGCTGGAGAGCGTGATCGTCGTCATCGGCACGAAGAAGCACGCCACGCCGATGCCCTGAATCAGACGCGGATACACGATGTCGTGGAACGGCGTGTCGAGCGTGAACGTCGAGTTCCAGTACGACACGAACGCGAACACGATAAACGCGAAGCTCGCCACGACGCGCAGGTTCATGCGATGCATGTTTTGGCCGATCATCGGCGAAAGCACCAGCGCGAGGATGCCGACCGGCGCGGTCGCGAGTCCGGCGAGCCAGGGCGTGTAGCCGAGCACGGTTTGCAGCCACAGCGGCAGCACGACGACCGATCCGAAGAACGCGAGAAAGCCGAGCGACGTGATAAGCACGCCCATCGCGAAATTGCGGTCGCGAAAGAGCGACAAGTCGATGACCGGCTCTTTCTCCGTGATCTCCCAGACGAACATGAACGCGAGCGAGATGGCCGCGATGATCGCCAGCGCGACGATGAAGTTCGAATTGAACCAGTCGCGGTCCTTGCCGAGGTCGAGCATCATTTGCAGACTCGCGACGCCGATCACCAGCAGCGCGAGCCCGACGCCGTCGATGCGCTGATTCGTCGTCTTCGTCTCATGGCCGCGCAGGAGGAAATACGCGATAGCCGCCGAGAACACGCCGATCGGCACGTTGATATAGAAGATCCACGGCCACGTGTAGTTGTCGGTGATGTAGCCACCCATCACCGGGCCGAAGATCGGCGCGACGATCACGGTCATCGCCCACAGACCAAGAGCGAGCCCGCGCTTTTCCGGCGGATAACTGCGCATGAGGATGGTTTGCGAAAGCGGGACCATCGGGCCGGAGACGAGACCTTGCAGCAGCCGGAATGCTATCAGCGACTCGAAGTTCTGCGCAAAGCCGCACAGCGCCGAGGCGACCGAGAACAGCAGCACGGAAATGGTGAAGAGCTTCACCTCGCCGACGCGCCGCGCGAGCCAACCGGTCAGCGGCACCGCGATCGCGGAGGCAACCGAATACGACGAAATGACCCAGGTGCCTTCGCTCGTCGCGACGCCGAGGCTGCCGGAGATGGTCGGCACAGCGACGTTGGCGATGGACGTATCGAGCACTTCCATGAACGTGCCGAGCGCGAGACCCATCGTCAGCAAGGCGAGGATACCGCCGGTCAAGGGAGCCGGAGCGGCGGGACTAGGCGCGGTCGTGGCGGTTGTTGACATTGTTCTTGTGCTCCAGCGCGTGGATGATGCGTGTCGCGGCATTCTCTGCCCAGACAGTGAATAGGGCAACAAGTGCCAGTCAAAAGTCGATGAATCGCTCTATTCGCCGTCGGACTCGTCGAGCCCGCAGGCGCTACCGTCTGCCGGCGAATTGCCGATGATGCGTGCCAGCATGGCGATCAGCGAATCCAGTTCGGCGCGGCTGAAACCGTGCAGTTGCTGGTTGAGCACCGCCGCGCCAATGGCCGGCAGCCGCGCGGCGGCGTCTTGCCCCCGCCCAGTCAACGTGAGTTCGACAATGCGCCGGTCCGCGTCGCTGCGCGTGCGGCTGACGAAGCCTTTCTTTTCCAGCCTGTCGAGCATGCGCGTCATCGACCCGCTGTCATACGACATTTCTCGCGACAGTTCGAGCGGCGTACGGGCCCGCCCCGACGCCAGCGAAAGGATGACGCCGATTTGCTGCGACGTGAGATCGAGCGGCTTCAGCGCCTCGTCCGTGCGCGCGACCAACACATTGCGAGCCTTCGCGAGGTGATAGCCGAGGCTCGTTTCGAGGCGGATCGTGGCGGGATCGTAGAGCGGTTCGCTATCCATGCGGTTGACGTCGGCGCGGGGTGCCGCGAAACAACAGTTCGGTAAAAAGCAATCGCCAGTATCTTGAAAAGTAGTTGCATAGTCAATATTATTCTATGCAACGAGTTATGCGCTTCATGCGCCGCCCGAGACCATGTTTTGATCCCAGCTGCGTCGTTCGAACGACGCCTGAAGAGACCGTAAATGACCCGCTTCGCAGAGACCGCCCGCACCGCCAGCCGACGCATCGGCCAAGTCAGCAGCACGATCGCCAGTGCTTCCCGTCACTTCGTCCCGCCGAAGTTGAATTCGTGGAAGCTCGCGCTTTATCTGATCGTGTTCCTGCTGCCGGGCGGCTCGCTGGCGGTCCTCGGAATGGGCTGGTTCGAAAACCGGCATCGGCGCAAGGGCGGGGCATCGGAGAAATCGGGCGGTGCGTCGTCCCGCGGGCTGATCGGCGGGCCGTGCACGGGCGGCTCGACCGGCCGTTGAATCGCGGTCATCGTCACGAGTAACGCGCCGTAACCTATATTCTCCCGCACGTAACACCCGCCTTACGGCGAAGCCGTTACCCTAACGTCTGCCCGACGCCCGCTGCGAATCGCGCAGCGGGCGTTCCGTTACTATCTCGGCTGACCGCGTTCGCCGCACCGGACGAACCGCCGCCAACCGAATTCTCGACAAGCAGATGCCGTATCGCCCCGCCGTTTCCGCTTCCATCACGTCCCGCCATCCCGCCGCTCGCCGCACCGCGCGCAATCTGAGCGCCATTGCGATTGCCACCGCCTGCGCGATGTCGATTGCCGGTTGCGCCGTCGGCCCGGATTATCAGCGTCCCACCACGCCGATGCCCGCTGCGTACAAGGAAGCGCCCGAAGGCTGGAAAGTCGCGCAGCCCGCCGACCGTGAGGACCGCGGCGACTGGTGGAGCGTCTACGACGACGCGCAACTGAACGATCTCGAAACCCGTCTGAATCAGTCGAACCAGACCATCGCGCAGTACGCGGCGGCGTATCGGCAGGCGCGCGCGCTGGTCGGCGAGGCGCGGGCGGCGTATTTCCCGACCATCGGGGCGTCCGCGTCGGCGTCGCGTTCGGGCAGCCGCCTGACGACCGGCACAGCCACAAGCCGCAGCACGGTCGGCAACGACTACAGCCTCGCGCTCGATGCATCGTGGGAGCCGGACTTGTGGGGCAGCATCGGCCGGACGGTGACGGCACAGAAGGCGGGGCAGCAGGGCGCGGCTGCGGACCTCGCCAACGCGCGTCTGTCCGCCCAGGCGACGCTTGCGCAGACGTACTTCCAGTTGCGCGCGCTCGACCTGCAGCAAGAGCTGCTCGACGAGACCGTCGCCGCGTATCAGCAGTCGCTCAGGCTCACGCAGAACCAGTATGCGCAAGGCATCGTCGCGCGCTCGGACGTGATTCAGGCGCAGACGCAGTTGCAGTCTGCACAGGCCGCGGCCATCGATAACGGCGTGGCGCGCGCGCAGTACGAGCATGCCGTCGCGGTCCTCGTCGGCGAGCCCGCGTCGACGTTCTCGCTCCCCGCAATGCCGCTCGACGCCACGCCGCCGACCATTCCCACGGCGATGCCGTCCGCGCTGCTGGAGCGGCGTCCGGATATCGCGTCGGCCGAGCGCAAGGCGGCGGCGGCGAACGAACAAATCGGCATCGAGATGGCGGCGTATTTCCCGACGCTCACGCTGTCGGCGCAGGGCGGGTTCGAAAGCACGGTGTTGTCGCAATTGCTACGCGCGCCGTCGCGTTTCTGGACGCTCGGGCCGGATATCGCCGCGACGATTTTCGACGGCGGCTTGCGCGCGGCGCGCACGGAAGCCGCCCGCGCCGCCTACGATCAGAACGTTGCGACGTATCGGCAAACGGTGCTGACCGCGTTTCAGGACGTCGAAGACAATCTCGCGTCTCTGCGCATTCTCGAGAAGGAAATCGTCGTGCAGCAGCAGGCGGTTCAGTCCGCGCAGCAGGCGCTCGCCATCATCAACAATCAGTACAAGGCGGGAACGGTCGCGTTCATCAGCGTGCTGACCGCGCAGACCACGGCGTTCACGGCCGAACAGAAGCTCGCGAGCATCGCGGGCCAGCGCATGGTGGCGTCGGTGGGGCTGGTGAAGGCGCTGGGCGGCGGCTGGGACGTCGCGCAGATGAACCGCGAGACGGGCGGCGTGCAAGCGCCGGCCCCGGCTTCCGCGCCCGAGGCTGTGTCCGCGACGGAAAAGAACGCAGCCGGCGGCTGATCTCGCGCTCTAATAATGCGCGAACGTCAGCGCGACGGTATCGGGATCGGTGTGTCGGCCGAGCAAATTCAACAGTCCCGCCAGATTCTCGCGCTGCTGCGGCTCCGCTTTCGCGGTGCCTTCGAAGGTCGTCGCGTCTTGCGAGATCACGCCGCTGCCGGTCAACAGCAAAGGGCCGCGGGTTGTCGAGAGATCGATGCTCGCCGTCGCCCCTTGAGCCTGCAACGCGACCCGATACGACCCGAGCGGCTTGACCCGCGACACGCGCGAAGCCATGTCGTCGAGCGTCACCACGAACTGTCCGTAAGCGTTTTTGCCGAGCAACCGGAATTCGGTCCACGAAAGCCGCACCGTTCCCTCGAAGTTCAGCGTATTGAACGGCGCGCCTAGACCGGCGAGCAGCGTCGCCGGAACCGCGATTCCGCCCGCCGAAAGCGTCGCGCCGCGCGTCGTGGCATCGACGACCAGGGGATCCGGCATCGCCTCCGTCTGGCGCATGGTCATATGCACGCGGCCCGTGAAAAGCGGCCAGAACGCCGTCGTCCATTCGATGCGCCCCGGCAGCAGCGTCGCGCCGGAGCCGTCGCTGCTCGCCGCGAGCATCAGCGTTGCCGAGCCGCGCCACAGCGAACCCGAAGGATCGGCGAGATTCACGTGGCCGCCCGTCGCCTTCGCGAACTGCGGCGTGATCCACGCGGCGGGCATCATCACGAGCAGCGTTCCCGCCACCGACAGCACCATTACGATGAGTCCCGGCAGCGCGAGCCTGAGTCGGCGAGTCCAGTAGCTCATTTGACGCTGGCCGGTTGCAGCGATGCCGTCAGGTCCACCTGACCGTCCGGCTTCAGCGCCTGAATGTGCGCTTCCGACACCTGCACCTTGAACTGCTTGCGCGCGTCGTCGAGCCACATCGTCCAGTTCGGAAACGACGCGTTCTTCAACTGAATCTGCACCGCCGCGCCGATGACCTGCACCTGCGTCGGCTGCATGTTGTTGTCCGCGAGCGACTTCGCGAGCGCATCGCGCAGCGCGCCGCCCGTCGGCGTCACGCCCTCGGCGCTGCCCGCGAGCGAGCGCGCTTCGTTCGCTTGCGCGGTCATCGTGGCGAGCTGGCGCTGCATCGTCGGCAGGGTGTCGCGCAGGCGGGCGCGTCCTTCGTACGCGGGCGCCCACAGCACGAGATAAATCAGCGCAATGCCGAGCAGCAGGCCGCCCCACATCAACAGCGTCTTTTCGCGCGGCGTGCGCGCCTCCCAGAACTCGGAGAGCGTTCGTCCGATTTCCGCTTTCATTGGCCGCTCCTGATGGTCCATTTGCCGGTGTTCGTGTCGATGGCGCCGTTCAGCCCATTGGCCGCGAGGCGCTTGCCGAGGTCAGGATCGACCTTGATGTCCGGCTTGAAAGTCACTTCCAGATGACGGTCCCGATAATCCAGCCCAGCGATGCCGTTCACCGGCACGGGACCGAGCGAGCGCGCGAGGCCGTCGGCGAGCGACAGAAAATCCGACGGCGACAACTCGCCCGACGCCACGCGCAGCCGGTCGAGATTGCGCGACATCTGGTCGGGCGCGTCGAGCACGGTCGTGGTCTTGGGGAACGCGTTGAGCAGCAGTTCGGTCATCTGCGCGTTGATGGCGTCGCGCTGGCGCGAAAGCTGAATCCACTGCACGTTGATGCCGACAATCGACACGATGACCGACGCCGCCACGAGCGCGATCGGCACGCGCAGGCGGCGCATGGTCGCGCGGTCGAGCCGCCACGGCTGCGCGGCGAATTCGAACTGGCACAGGTCGAAGCGGCTCGCGAGCGCATTGCGGGCGAGCGCCTCGAATGCGAGCGGCTGCGCGCTCGCGACGGCCGCATGTTTGCCCGACGCCGCGAGACGCGGCTCGTCGCCGGGAATATCGGCAAGCGAATACAGCGTCAACGGATGCTCGCCCGCGAGCGCGTCGAGCGTGGGCGCAATCGAATCGATGGGCAACGCGAGCCCTTCGCCGAGCGCCGCGCGTTCGCCGCGCGCGATGGCGATTTCCACGCGGGGCGCGCCGCCGGTCGCGGGCGCCGCCGCTTGCACGTCACCGATCAGCGCGGGCGCGGTCGAAATCACGTTGCCGAGCAATCCCGCGATAAAGGGCGTCGGCGGCGCTTCGGCGGCTTCTTCTTCGCCTTCCGGCGTCTCGATGACAGGCGCGGCGGCCGGAACGGGCAGGCAGCGCGTGGCCGGAACCGCCTTCAGATTGCGATGCCCGGTGCTCATGAACGCATCGCAGACAAAGCGGAACCAGCCGCGATCGATCACCGCGACCACGCGCCGCCCGTCGGCGAGCGCGACCGGATCGACGGCGATGTGGCACGTCTGCGGGTCCTGAATCAACTGGTCTTCGACCACGTTCGGCAACGCCTGGCGCAGCCTCGGACCTTTGAGCGGCGGAACGGTGGCGGCGAGCAGCAGCGTGTCGCGCGCCGCGACGATCAGCACGGTCGCGTTGGCGCGCGGCAGAAGGCCGACAGCGGCGCGGCCGGCGCGCTGCGTCTCGCCGCGCTTGTCCAGCAGCAGAAACGGCAGGTCGGGCAGTTGCCACTCCTGCGAGCGCACGGCGGGATCGCGCGGCGGTAATAGAACGATCAGTGTGCTCAAAGGCCACTTCCTCTTGTCAGTAACAGCGTCATCAGAGCGCGTCGCGCGTAAAGACGATGCGCGTGGTGTGCGTCGTCGGATCGCGGTACACGAGCGTCGTGCGCTCCAGTTGCGCGCGCTCATGTTCGACGCGGCCGTGAATCACAAAATAGCGCGTGGTGACGTCGAGCTGGTTCGGGTCGATCGACGTGGAACGGACGCCCGCGCCGGTCAACGCGAGCTGCACGTTGCCGATATCGTGGAAAAACACCGTCTCGCGCCGGGCGACGAACGCCTGCGCCTGCGAGAGGCTCATGCCCGGCACCACGGCCGCGACCACGGTAGCCGGCGCGGTGTTCATGTTCACGGCGGTCGTCGTCGGCAGCACGGTCACGAACGGCCGCAGCTTCGCGACCGCTTCGGCCGAAAAGCCGGGCACGTCGAGCAGCGAGTCCACGCTGATCATTTGCAGCGGCGCGACCGGCGCGTCGCTATCGGCGTCCTTGAGGCCGGGATCGTCGGTGAAATTGCCGCCGCCCGTGCCGCCGCCTTGCGCAATCGCCGCCATGGCCTCCGCGGGCGAGCTCGCCGCAGTCGCGGCGTTGCCGGTCTGCGTCTGGAAGCGCGTCGCGGAGCGCGAGAGTCCCGCGCGCATCTGCAAGGCGACCGTCTTCGCGAGCGATCCGTTGATGCCGAGCATCGTCAGAAGCCGCTGAAACGCCTGAATCTGCTCGACGTTGATGGTCAGCACGCCGGGCGTCGGCGTCGCGACGAGGTTACGCAAGTTGAACTTCGCCTGCGCGTCTTCGATGGAGCCGGACAGGAACGTCTGCGCGCCTTCCTGCGAACGCACTTCGCCGATCTGTCCGAGAAAGTCGGAGAGCTTCGTCTTCGCGATGGGCACGCCCCACACGCCGCCGAGATACGTGACGGTCGGCGAAGTATCGGCTTCGGAACGCAGAATGAGCCGCGTCCAGTCGAGCGCGCTGCGCGAAATCCACTGCGCCTGCGCAAGCAGCCGCTGATTTTCGATGCGCCGCACCTGCACCTGCTGCCGCCACAACATGCCCGACACGAGAATCGACGAGAGCGCGACCACCAGCAACGCGCTGATGATTGCGACGCCGCGCTGTCTTTTGCTCAGGCCCGATGCACGCATCGTCATTCTCCGACCAGAAACACGCGCGTGATCGGCACGCGCAGATTCGGCGCGCCGACCGCCACCTGAATGCCCGACACGGCACGCGCGAGCGGCGCGTTGCCCAGTTGCGGCACCTTCAGATTGTTGTCGTTCTCGTTGATCTGCGAAAGCACGTCGGCCATGCGCGTCGTCCAGCCCTTTTGCGGAATGTAGACGCGCGTCGCGAGCGACCGGACGCCGCCCAGCAACGGAACCGCGCTCCAGCCATCGGCGGTATCGGCGGACGACAGCGCGCGCCGCACCTCACCGACGTTTTCGAGCGGCGGCGACGCAAATCGCACGATGCGCCCGTCCGTCAGCCGATAGCGCACCACCTGAAGGCGCGGCGCGGTGGCCGGCGCGAACACGCCGCGCACGATCTGCAGGGTGCCGTTGCCGAGCGAAACGGCGGGCTGGCCGGCTTCGTCGTCGGTCGCGGCCTGACGCGCGTCGATGCGCATCTGGTCGAACAACTGCGCGACCACGCGCTCGTCTTCCATCGCGTTCGTGATGGTCGCGCGGCCGCGAATGATCTGGTCCAGCCCGCGCCACGACAACACCGCGATCACCGCGAGAATGGCGATAGCGATGAGCATTTCGAGCAGCGTGAAACCGCGCTGCCGGCGCGCCGCGCGGCGGGGCTCAGAGCGAACGATTTGTTTCATTCGCCACCACCGTGACCATCTGCGCGAGATAACCGGCGCGCCCGGGCGTCGCGACGAACATTTCGACGCGACGGAAAATAGGATTCGGCGTCGCCGAGACGCGCTGTGTGCAGACGAGCTTCAGATTGCCCTGCGAGCAGTCGAAGGTGCGCGAGCCGATGTCCGGAAACACATGCGCGAGCCGCAGTTGCGCGAGTTCGTTGTCGGCGCTCCATCCTGCGAGCAGACGCCGATGCAGGTCCGCTTCGCTGGTCGCCATCGACCCGACCGCTCGCAGCGACGCCGCGAGCGCCACCGCGAGGATTGCCAGCGCGACGAGCACTTCGATCATCGTGAAGCCGCGTTCCGCGCCGCGTTTCGTGGATCGCGCGCGCATCACCGCACCTGAAAGCGGCCGTTGCCGCTGCCGATGATCGTCGCGCGGCCTACCGCCGAAACGAGCGTGATTTCCATGGGCGTGTCTATGGCTTCGGTGCCGAAGACGAGCCGGCTCACGGACTTGTCGGAATCGAGAAACTGAATGCTCACGCTCGTCACGCCGCCTTCCCAGCGGCGGGCGCGCAAGAGGTCGTCGCGCAGCGGGCGCCAGCCGTCTTCGGTGCGAATGTCGAAGCGGAACCCGCCTTCCACCGGCTGAAACGCGATCGGCCGGGCGCGCACTTGCGCTTCGTCGCCCGCCGATTCGAACAGCAGCGCGAGCCGTTGCGCTTCCTCGTTCAGATCGGTGCGCGGATTGCGCGTGAGCTGCAGCGACGCGAGCGACACGAGCAAGCCCGCGATGACCAGCACGACGAGCATTTCCAGCAGCGTGAAACCCGCATTGCGACGCGCCGCGCTGTGCCTGCCGTGCCTGTTCACTTCACGTTCCTTTTACTGCCACGAGCCGACGTCGGCATCGTTGCCCTCGCCGCCCGCCTTGTTGTCCGCGCCGTAGCTGAACACGTCGATTTCGCCGTGCACGCCCGGATTCAGATACTGATACTGACCGCCCCACGGATCAGCCGGCAGGCGTTCCAGATAGCCGCCGTCCTTCCAGTTGTTCGGCACGGGTTCCGTCGTCGGCTTTTCGACGAGCGCGCGCAGACCCTGCTCCTGCGTCGGATAACGGCCGTTGTCCAGCCGGTACAGCTTCATGGCCTGCATGATGGTGCCGATGTCCTGCTTCGCGGCCACCCGACGCGCTTCGTCGGGGCGGCTCATGATCTTCGGCACGATCAGCGCGGCGAGAATGCCGAGAATCGCGATCACGACCATGATCTCGATGAGCGTAAAACCGCGTTGACGGCGCGCCTTGGCCTGGGTGATTTCCATGCGGCGTTGCGTCCACATTTGCATGACTGCTACCTCGTGTTGATTCAGGGCTTGCGCCCGCTTGATTTAAGAAACATGCGGCTCCGTTCGACCGAAGCCGCCGAGCATTCTATCGACCCGCTTTCATCGCGCCGTGACCGCTGTCAACGCGCGGCCTGGCGTGCTCAACGGACGTAGATCGTCGGTCCGGGCGGCACGGGCGGCAGGAAGATTTCCGACTTCACGCCGTTGCGTTCGACGATGATCGAACGCGCTTTCACCTGCGAGAGCTTCACGCCCTGCGCGAGCGGCCCGCCGAGCGACACCGCCCGCGGCGGCTCGCCGCCGTAGCTGACGATGGCCGCCGCGCCGCCTTGCAGCGCGAGAATGCCGAACAGATGCACGTCCGAATTCGCTTGCCGCTCCAGTTGCCCGCCGAAGATCGTCGCGGCCTGTTCGACCGACGGCGTGCGCGTCGCGGCGGCGGCGGGCAGCGGCGCGGTCTGGCGAGAAGTCAGCGTGACGACCCAATAAGTCACCGTCACGCAAAAGAGCGCGAGAGCGGCGAGCGTGAGCAGGCGGGTTTGCAGGGCGTTCATTACTGCACCAGATTATTCAGTTCGATGATCGGCAGCATCACCGCGAGCACGATCACCAGCACGACGCCGCCCATCGCGAGAATCAGGAGCGGTTCGAGCAGGCTCGTGAGAAACATCGTGCGGCGTTCGAGTTCGCGCGCTTCGCCTTCGGACGCACGGTCGAGCATCGTGGTGACGTCGCCGGTGGCTTCGCCCGAGCGGATCAGATGCACGAGCACGGGCGGAAACGTCTTCGTATTGGCGAGCGCGCGCGAGAGCGCCGAGCCTTCGCGCACGCGCACGATCGCGTCGTCGACGTTCTGGCGCATCGCGGCATTGCTCAACGTTTCGCCCGCCGCTTGCAGCGCGCGCAGGATCGGCACGCCGGCGGCCGTGAGAATTGCGAGCGTGCTGGCGAAGCGCACGGTGTTATAGCCGCGCACCAGCTTGCCGACGAGCGGCGCCGTCAAGAGCCAGCGGTCGAACGCCAGGCGCGGCCCCGGCCGCGACAGGATGCGCCGCACGAGCCACGCGACCAGCACCACGCCGATCAGCACCGCCCACCAGTAACTACGCACGAAGGCGGACAGCGCCATCATCATCACGGTGAGAAACGGCAGCGCCTGCTTCGTGCTCGCGAACACGTTCACAACCTGCGGCACCACGTAACTCAACAGGAACGTGACGATGCCGAACGCGATGATCGTCACGATGCCCGGATACGTGAACGCAAGAACGATCTTCTGCTTCAACGCGTTGCGCTGCTCGATGTAGTCCGCGAGACGCGAAAGCACGAGGCCGAGCTTGCCGGTATGCTCGCCCGCCGCGACGAGCGCGCGATAAATCTCGGGGAAATCCTTCGGATGCTGCGCGAGCGCGTTCGCGAACGAATGGCCGCCGAGCACTTCGGCGCGGATCGCGGCCATCAGTTCGCGGATGTAATCCCGCTCGGACTGCTCGGTGAGCACGGATAACGTTTCGCCGAGCGGCAGGCCGGCGATCAAAAGACTGGCGAGCTGGCGCGTGAGAATGGCCTGTTCGCGCTGCGACAGCCGTCGACCGAGCGAGAGCCGCTGCTGCCGTTCGCCGCGCGTGCGCGTGCCCGCGGCCTCGACGACGAGCGGCGTCAGTCCTTGCGTGCGCAGATGGCTGCGCGCGGCGCGGGCGCTGTCGGCGTCGAGCACGCCGGTCTGCGTCTTGCCCGCCTGGTCGATGGCTTCGAAACGGAACGCCGGCATACGCTTAGTCTCCGCCTGTCACGCGCAGCACTTCTTCGAGCGATGTCACGCCCGCGTTCAGCCAGCGGTTCCCGTCTTCGCGCAGCGTGCGCATGCCGTGCGCGCGGCCCGCCGCGAGAATCTCGGCATCGGCGGCGTTGCGATGGATCAGCGGGCGAATGGCGTCGTCGATCAGCAGCAGTTCGTACACGCCGCGCCGGCCCACGTAGCCCGACTGGCCGCATCGGTCGCAACCGACAGGATGCCAGTGCTTCACGCCGTCTTCTTCCTCGCGCTCTTCCTTGCACACCGGGCACAGCTGGCGCACGAGACGCTGCGCGAGCACGCCAAGCAGCGACGACGCGAGCAGATACGGCTCCACGCCCATGTCCGTCAGACGCGTGACGGCGGAGGCGGCGTCGTTCGTGTGCAGCGTGGCGAGCACGAGGTGGCCGGTCAGCGACGCCTGCACCGCGATCTGCGCAGTTTCGAGGTCGCGGATTTCACCGATCATGATGATGTCCGGATCCTGACGCAGAATGGAGCGCAACGCCCGCGCGAACGTCATGCCGATGCGCTCGTTCACCTGCGTCTGGCCGATGCCCGACAGATCGTATTCGATCGGGTCTTCCACCGTCATGATGTTGGTGGTCGTGGTTTCGAGCCGCGACATCGACGCATAGAGCGTGGTCGTCTTGCCCGAGCCGGTCGGCCCGGTCACGAGCACGATGCCGTGCGGCCGGCCAATCAGCTTGTCGAACTGGACGAGCGTGTCGCGCGCCATGCCGAGCGTTTCGAGGTTCAGCCGCTGCGCATCCTTTTCGAGCAGACGCAGCACGGCGCGCTCGCCGTGGCCGGTCGGCAGCGTGGACACGCGCACATCCACCGGGCGGCCGCCGACGCGCAGCGTGATGCGGCCATCCTGCGGCAAACGTTTCTCGGCGATATCGAGCTGCGCCATGATCTTGATGCGCGAAATCAGCGCGCCGTGCAGCGCCTTCTTCGGGCGCACGACGTCGCGCAGCGTGCCGTCGACGCGAAAGCGCACGACCGACGCGTTTTCGAACGGCTCGATGTGAATATCCGACGCCTGTTCGCGCGCCGCCTGCGTCAGGAGCGCGTTGATCATGCGGATGATCGGCGCGTCGTCTTCGGATTCCAGCAGGTCTTCCACTTCGGGAATGTCCTGCATCAGGCGCGAGAGATCGACTTCGCCTTCCACTTCGCCGACCACCTGCGCCGCGCTGCCGTCGTTACGGGCGTACGCCGAGTTGATCGCGGCGGCGAGTTCGTCGCCGGACTTGCGGACAATCGTGAGCGCGCCGAAATTGCGCGCGACTTCCGCGAGCGCCGCGTCGTTCGTGCGCTCGCTGATCCACACTTCGATGCCGTCGGCATGCTGCTGGGCGACCAGAATCTGGCCGGTACGCGCGAAGCCGTAGGGCACGAGCCGCGCTGCGAGCGGCGACGCGGCCGTTGCTTCCGTGGTGGTCGTGGTGTCGGCTTCGGCGTTCAGCGTGTTCACGGCTGTCCTCCCGTCTGATTGCCGCCGAGCGGCGCGGCGCTCGGCGCGTTGTTCGGCACCGCATAGCCCGTCGCGGCGTTGCCGGGCATGGCGTTGGTCGCCGCGTTACCGGGCATCGCGTTGGTCGCGCCGTTCGCGGGCGCCGGGTAACTATTCTGCGGCGCGCTCTGATACGGCTGCGGCGCGGGACCGGCGTTCGGATCCTGCGGCAGCGTCGTGCTCGGCACACCGCGCGTCAGGTTGTTCCAGTCGAGCAGATTCTGGGCCGGCGCGCCGCCGCCTTCGCTCGGTCCGAGCGGCTTCGGCGGCATCACCGGCACGTTCTGGTCCTTGATGAGGCGGTTGTCCGTCGTCGAACCGTACTGCTGATTGCGCAGATATTCATAGCGCGTGTTGGCGATCTGCGAGGCCGTCGCCTGATCGCGAACGATCACCGGGCGCAGGAACACCATGAGGTTCGTCTTCGTGCGCGTCTTGCTTTCGCTGCGGAACAGGCTGCCGATGAACGGAATATCGCCGAGCAGCGGAATCTTGCTGTTGTTGTTGTTGTACTGATCCTGCATCAGGCCGCCGAGCACGACGATCTCGCCGTCGTCGGCCAGAATGGTCGACTGCACCGAGCGCGTGTTGATGGTCACGCCGCCCGGATCGGTCTTGGTCGTTGCATCGACGCTCGAATCTTCCTGATAGATCTGGAGCTTGAGCACGCCGCCGTCCGTAATCTGCGGCTTGACGTGCAGCGTCACGCCCACGTCGCGCCGGTCGAACGTGTTGAACGCGGTCACGGACGTGGCGGCGTTCGCGGTCGGCGTGGCGTACGAGCCCGTCACCACCGGCACGTTCTGGCCCACGACGATTTTCGCTTCCTCGTTGTCGAGCGTGATGAGGTTCGGCGTGGACAGAATGTTCGCATCCGCCGAAGTGGAGAGCGCCTGAAGCAGGCCGCCGAGCCCGAACAGATTGCCGAAGCGGTGCAGCAGGCCGATGTTCAGGCCATTGGCGAGGAGGCCCGTGGTCGAGGTGACCGCCGACGGATTCTGCGCGATCGCATTGCCCTGCACGGTCAGGTCGAAGATGTTCGTGTTGCCCGAGCCGAAGCTCGTGCTGCCGTAGAGCGCGTTGTTGCCGCCGTTCGAGAGCAGCAGGCCCTGCCACTGAATGCCGAGGTTCGCGCCCGTGGTCGCCGAGAGTTCGACGATCAACGCCTCGATATAGACCTGCGAGCGGCGCGCGTCGAGTTGGTCGATCACCGTGCGCAAATTGCGGTAGACCGGATCAGCCGCGGTGATGATGAGCGAATTCGTCGCGGAATCCGCCTGGATCATGCCGCCGCCGCCCGTGTCGTTTCCGGTGTCGTTGTCCTTGTTCGAGGAGAAGCCCGCGTCGCGCGTGCCGCCGGTGCCGGACATCGGGTTGTTGCCCGTGCCCGAACCGCTGCTGCCGAGGCCGCCGGGCAGAGGCGGAACGCCGGAGGTGCCCGTGGAACTCGACGAATTGCCAAGCCCGCTTTGCCCGAAGGAATTCGACGAGTTGGAATTGGAGCTGCTCGACGAGTTGTCCGAGTTGCCGCCGCCCTTGCCCAGCATGGCGCGCAGCGTCTTCGCGAGCCGCGTCGCGTCGGCGTTGCGCAGCGGAACGACGTGCATGTTGCCCGGTTCGGACGTCGGCGCATCGAGCTTTTTCGCCAGCGCCTTCGCGGCCGCGAGCCGCGCGCTGCTGGAGGCGCGGAACATCAGCGAGTTGGTGCGCGGGTCGGCCGTGACGGTGACTTTCAGCGTCGCGTCCGTACTGCCGATCGTGCCGGGATCGAGCAGCTTGTTCATCTGGTCCGCGACATCGATTGCGTTCGCGTTCTTCAGCTGCACGATGTCAACTTCACGGCCCGCCGCCGTGTCGATGCCCGCGATGATGCCCGCGATGCGCCGCACATTGTCCGCGTAGTCCGTGACGACGAGCGTGTTGTTCGCGGGGTAGGCCGCGATGGTGTTGTTCGGCGAAATGAGCGGCCGCAGCACCGGCAGAATGTTGTTCGCCGACTCGTTGTGCAGCACGAACACCTGCGTGACGACCTGATCGCCGCGCGCCGGCGGCGCATTGCCGACGTAGGTCGGCACGCCTTGCAGCTTGGCGTCGGCTTCGGGCACGACTTTCAGGACGCCGTGATCCTGCACCAGCGAGAAGCCCTGCATGCGCAGCGACGCCTGCAGCGTCTTCAGCGCCTGCTCCTCCGGCACCGGATTTTCGGAGACGAGGTTGAGCTGTCCCTTGACGCGGGGATCGACGATGATGGTTTTGCCGGTGGCCGCGCCGATCGCCTTCGCGACCTGGTCGATATCGGCATTGACGAAATTCAACGTCACTTGCGCGTGCGCGGCTTGCGCGACGATAAGTCCCGCCGCCAGCAGTGCCGTCGCGATGCGACGCAGTGCCATAGGTTGTCTTCTCATGGATGTGATGTCTGAGCCGGGTACAAAGAACCGGCTAAGGCAGCACCGTTCGTCAATCCGAGGGCGCTGCCAACCGTGGTGCGAACGTGTCCGCCCAACCACGATTATTTATAAAAATGTGACGATAGCAGCTTTGTGTAACGAAAAAGTGCAGGTTCGTTCGCCGCCGCTTTCGCCCGGCGGCTGCATGCCAAGTGTTCCAGTGCGCTCAAGCTTTCCGACGCCCTGCCGATAACCCATCGGAAGGCTTTTGTCATACAAGCGACGCACACGGGACCCGAATTGTAACCCGATTAGATTACTTTATTATTCATACGTTTAAGAAACCGCCGATAGTCAGCAGAGGATTCCCGTTGGTGCAATCCGCCGTCCGCTGGACCTATGTCGGCTAGCCAACTTATGGTCGAAGACGTCAGCCGGTATCATACGGGCGGTTCCGTTCTCCAGGCGTCGACGTAAAGCTCGGGTTTTCCCGATGCCGCGGGCGTCAGACGGGAGCGGACAACGAACTTGGCGCACGCGCGAGGCGCGGCGCCGGCAGCATGACGGTTCCGCACAGGCGGATGGAGTAGAACGAAGATGAAGCGATTCCTGCGAATACTTGCGATGGGTTGCGGCGCCATGCTGGCGGCCGCCTCCGCTCACGCCGACTGTTTCGACGAAGCAGCGAAGTATCAGAAGGTCAATCCGCTCATTCTGCGCGCCATCGCCTGGCAGGAATCCCACAACAAGCCCGACGCCATCAACAAGAACGCCAATGGCTCGACCGACTACGGGCTGATGCAGATCAATTCGATCCACCTCAACACGCTCTCTCAATACGGCATTTCCAGCGGCACGCTGATGGAGCCGTGCAAGAGCGTCTATGTCGCCGCATGGCATTTGCGCCAGAAGATGAACAAGTACGGCAATTCGTGGCAGGCCGTCGGTGCTTACCATTCCGAAACGCCTGCGCTGCGCGACAAGTACTCCGCGCAGATCATCGAGATTCTGCGGCGCTGGAAGTTGCTGCAGGCGTCGAAGTAAATTTCAGGTTCGTCAGCGCGGGAGCCGCCGCGCCGCTCGGCGCCTTGCCTCCGCTCACCTCGCGTTTGATGCAGAATCGTGACTTCGATTCTCGTCCACACGCCCGCAATGAACCAAACGCCACTGCCAGTCACCGTGCTCTCGGGTTTCGTCGGCGCGGGCAAGTCCACGCTCCTCGATGCATTGCGCACCAACAGCGAGGGCGTGCGCATCGGATCCTTCGCTTGCGGCGCAGGCGATGATGCGATGCACGCTATCGCCGATGCCATCATTCAACTCGCCGAGCAGGAGCCTCGTTTCGATGCGATCGTGATCGAAGCGCCGCCCGGCGTGAATCCGATGGATATCGCCGAGCACTTCGCTTTCGGCGATGACGAAGACGCGCCTTTCAGAGGCCGCGCGCATCTCGATACGTTTGTCAGCGTCGTCGATGCATCGAGCTTCATGCGCGACTACGCGTCGGCGGAGTCGCTTTCCGAACGCGGCATCGTGCCCGATGGCGAAGCGTCCGATGAAGACAAAACCGTCGTCGAGGCGCTCGTGGAGCAGATCGAATTCTGCGACGTGATCGTGATCAGCAAGACGGACCTCGTCGACCAGGACGAACTGGACCGGCTCGCGCACATCTTCCACGCGTTGAATCCGCGCGCCGTTCTGCTGCGGACGGAACACGGCAAAGCGCCGCTCGGCGAACTAGTGAACACCGGCCGTTTCGATCTTGACGCAACCGGCAGCGCTGCAGGCTGGCTCGCGATTCTGAATGATGAACACGAAGCCAGCAGCGACGCAGATGCGTCCGGTGTCCGGCATTTCGTTTATCGGGCGCGCAGGCCGTTTCATCCCGAGCGGCTCTGGAATCTGCTGCATGAGGAATGGCGCGACGTGCTGCGCACGAAGGGCTTCTTCTGGCTCGCGACGCGCAGTGTCGTCGGCGGGTCGCTGTCACAGGCGGGCGGCACGTTGCGGCACGGTCCGGCCGGCGTATGGTGGGCCGCGCAGGACAGAAGCGAATGGCCAACGGATGATCCGGAGCTGGAAGCGGAGATCGTCGCGGAATGGTTCGGCGATCCGGACGACAACAGCATCGGCGATCGACGGCAGGAACTGGTGCTGATGGGCGTCGATCTCGACATCGAGGCGTGGCAGCGAAAGTTCGACGCGTGCCTTCTGACTGACGACGAATGGACGCTCGGCAGCGATGCGTGGCAGCAGTTCCGCGACCCGTTTCCCGCGTGGGATGTCGAAGACCACGAGCATGAGCACGATCACGAGCACGACCACGGACCGGACTGCGATTGCGAAGACCATCGGCATTAATAGACGCTGAATGCGCAGTCGAAAAAAAACCCGCCGATGGCGGGTTTCATGGTCCTCTTGGTCTCCGGCTTTTTTCCGCTCATGCGGACGAACCTGAGTAGCTTGCGCAAGACGGGCGCTATCAAGATACGAACACGGTGCAACTGAACACGAGCGATGGCGCTGATAGGCGCTCAAAAGTGCTGCCAGGCGCTGCGCAGCGAGGCGGGCCGCGACGGGCCAGACGCTCAGCGCTTGTTGACTGCGTCCTTGAATGCCTTGCCAGCCGTGAACTTGACGGTCTTGGCGGCCGGAATCTTGATGGATTCGCCGGTCTTCGGGTTACGCCCGGTGCGCGCTGCGCGCTTTCCCGAACCGAAGCTGCCGAAACCGATCAACTGAACTGCGTCACCCTTCGAGACAGCCTTCTTGATGACTTCGAGCAACGTGTCCAGCGTCTCGCCGGTTTGAGCTTTGCTGGCGCCGGTCTGAGCGGCTACGGCGTCGATCAATTCCTGTTTGTTCATTAAGGTTCCTTTATCAGTTTAGGTTGACACGAACAGCGCGAACGCGCCGATTATACGTGCGCAAGCCGTGCAGTCGAGTAGGGACGGGCCTCTGGCGCGTCCGTCCGACGGTTCGGCGCAGTTTCGCGCCATGCCACCGGCGTTGCATCCCATCAAATCCCTCGCGCCGCCTTCGAACGAGGCGCTTGGTATGATAGCGCAGCGCAAACCCAATCTGGACAAGGGTTTCAAAGATTTACCCTTATGTAACGGGGTGTTCCGGGCGGCCTCCGTGGGTCGATTCCGCGCGGCTCGCTTTCGTATGCCGAAGCCGCCTGATCGGACAGCGCGCCGTTGGTTTTTGCCAACGTTTCATCGCCGGGCCATTGTCCGTTTCGCGCTGTAAGCCTTGTCGGGACTGGCTTTCGCGGATGCAACCGGTCGTGCTTCGGTGCGGCGCGTGGCGGCGTTCGCCGACTATCCGACGCCTCACAGACGCCCGCTTTCCCTCCCAGGCTTGATGCATGACCGATACATCGCCCGTTAGCGAGCCGCTTCTCGCGCTGCACGATCTGCCGGCGCGCTGGAAGACGAAGCGCGTTTTCACCTTCGTCGATGCCGCCGCGCGCTTCGACACTTACAGTCTCTTTCTGGCGTTATGGCGTCTCTGGCGCGACGACGCCGCGCGCTGCGAGCGCCTGCATGTGGTCGCGGTCGCGCCGCTGCGCGCGCTGGATGCGCCGCCGCCCGCCGCCAGCGATCCTCTCTTGGCCGAACTCGCCCGCGTCTGGCCGATGCGCGTGCCCGGCGTGCATCGGCTCGAATTCGAAGCGGGGCGCGTCGTACTCACGCTTGCCGTCGGCGACGACATGCTGTCGAAGCTCTGGCTGCGCGCCGACGCATTTCATGTCGACGCGACGCAAGACGACGATCCGCGCAAGTGGAGTAAGACCCTCGCGCGCTTCGCCGGCGACGGCGCGACGCTCTGCGTCGACGTCGCCGAGCCGGGCCGCGACTCGTGGACGCGCGCGCTCGCCGCCTCCGGCTTCGAATGCCGTCGAAGCGACGATCGAATCGCTGGGCGCTTCGCGCCGCGCTGGCGCGTTCGGCGTCACGATCCGCCGCTGCCCGTGGATGTGAGCGCACGCGAGGCCATCGTCATCGGCGCGGGACTGGCGGGGTGCGCGGTGACGTCGTGCTTCGCGTCGCGCGGCTGGCGCGTGACGCTGATCGACCGGCACGCGTCGCCCGCGCGGGACGCGTCGGGTAATCCTGCGGGCGTCTTTCACCCGATTGTGTGGCGCGACGACAGCATCGCCGCGCGCCTCACGCGGGCGGGCTTCCTGTGCGCGCTGCAACGATGGCAGACCCTCGAAGCCGCTGGCCACGACTTGCGGCGCAGCGCCGGTCTGCTCCAAATCGCCGATACGCAAGAAGACGCGAATGCGCTCGCCGACGCCATCGGGCGATTCGGCTATCCGCTCGACTACGTGACGCCGATGTCGCGCGACGAAGCTTCGCGCGCGGCAGGCGTGGAAGTGGCGCGCGGCGGCTGGCTCTTTCCGCGCGGCGGCGCCATTTCGCCGGCCGCGGTCTGCGCCGCGCAACTCGCGACAGCCGGCGACGCGCTCACCACACACATGAATACGGCGGTCATGCAGATTGCATTCGACGGCCGCGACTGGCGTGCCTTCGACGCCCGAGGCGAACTGATCGCGAAAGCGCCGGTTCTGGTGCTCGCCAACGCGCACGACGCGGCGCGTCTGGCCGGCCTGCACGGAGATCCGACGCGCGGCGTGCGCGGTCAGCTTTCGATTGTGCAGAGCTGCCCGCTCGATGCGCTGACGCTGCCCGTGGTCGGCGACGGCTATGCGGTGCCGCTCGGCGCGCGGCGCACGTTGATCGGCGCGACGTACGACATCGACGAGACTGATCCGCACGTCCGCGAAGCCGGGCATGCGGAGAACGTCGAGCGCGTCGGACGCATGCTCGCCGGGCTGGAGGATATACGGGTCGCGCAGGGCCGCGTGGCGTTTCGCTGCGTGACGAGCGATCGCATGCCGATGATCGGCACGCTCGCCGACGAAGCCGCCGGCCGCCGCGATGCCCGGCGCCTTTCCGGCGCATGGCCGCTCGACCTGCCGCGCGCGCCGGGCTTGTACGGCGCGTTCGCCTTCGGTTCGCGCGGTCTGGTCTGGGCGACGCTCGCGGCAGAACTGATCGCGTCTCAAGCGGAGGGCGAGCCGTGGCCAGTCGAACGCGAACTGGCCGAAGCCGTCGATCCCGCGCGTTTCTTTTTACGAGCGTTACGTCACGGAGAAATCGGCCCGGGCTAGTTATCCTCGGAAATCTGTGGATAAGTCGGCGAAATCCGCAAGAAGGAGCTGTGGGCGCGTTGTGCACGTAAACGGGACAAGCCGGAGACCGCCCGTGAATCGCCAAAAGTTGTTCCGAGTTAACGGCGCTGCACGATCAGGTTTACCGCGCGCTTTTTCGGTTTACATGTGCTTGATCGGAAAACACAAAAGTCAGTTATCCACAGCGGCTGCGGCGCCTTGTTAACTACTACTACGTTTATATACAGTAAACCTGTAAACACCTGGAGACGACTTCACCGGGAATCCAGGAAACGCGTGGACCGCCGGTCAGCTTTTCCGAAGAAGAACGTTTGCGGTCGGCCTTACCTCATAAGAATCATAAACTTGCAGTTTCAGCCGGGGACATGACTGTGTGGCACAATCGCGCTTCTTCCTGCGTCGCGCCGTCCAGACGGCGAGCGCCTCAATGGAACGACGCTTGCAACGCGACACTCCGATCATCGCGCTGCAACGCCGTTCGCTGCGTCCGGCCAGTCTCGCTATAAGCGTCGCATTGGACCGGGATGCATCGTCTAATCCGTGCACGGCCGGTTCCGTGACGCCGTGTTCGTTCGTATTCGTTTCGCCTGAATGAACGACGCCCGTGGCGGGAGCGGGTTGTGAGCATGCGTGTCGTCCGCTGACGTTTTCGCCCACCGCGCGGCCGGACGTGCCCCTCTGCCTGAAGCAACGAAGGAGAAGCCCACACGATGAATTCGGCATTTTCATTTCTGCCCGCCTGGCCGCTCGAACCCGACGCCATTCTCTGGGCCGGTCTCGCGCTCGTCACCGCGGGGCTCGCCGGAGAACTGCTATGGCGCGCGTGGCGTCTGCCGCGCATCACCGGTTATGCGGTGATCGGGCTGATTGCGGGCAACGCGGGCCTCGGCGTGATCGACGCGAGCGCGGGCGGTCTGTCGCGTCCGCTGCTCGACGTCGCGCTCGGGCTGCTGCTTTTCGAACTAGGCGGCCGGCTCGATCTGCGCTGGATCCGCCGAAATCCGTATCTGATTCTGTCGAGCATTGCGGAATCGACGCTCACGTTCGGTCTCGTGCTGATCGCGCTGATCCTGTTCCATGTGCCGACGATGCCGTCGGTGGTGATCGCCGCCATCGCGATGTCCACGTCGCCGGCCATGGTCATTCAGCTGAAAACCGAGCTGCGCGCGGAAGGCCAGGTGACGCAGCGCCTGATGACGCTGACCGCGTTGAACAGCATGTACGCGGTGATCGTCGAAAAGCTGGCGGCGGGCGTGCTGCATCAGGAGATTTACGGCAACGCCTTCGCGACGATCCTTCAGCCGCTTTATCTGCTGATCGGGTCGCTCGTGCTGGCGTTCTTGCTGGCGCGCGGCTGCAACCTGCTTTATCGACGCCTGAACGCCAACGATGAGCATTCGTTCGTGGCGCTCTTCGGGCTCGTGCTGCTCGCCATCGCCATCGCTCACCTCTTCAAGCTCTCGACGATCTTCGCGTTGCTCGCGGCCGGCATCATCGTGAAAAACGCGGACGAGCGGCCGCAGTTGTGGCCGTCGCACTTCGGTTCGGCGGGATGGCTGCTCACCGTCATTTTGTTTGCGCTGACGCTGACATCGTTTGCGTGGCGAGATATCGCGCTCGGCGGCGTCGCGGCGCTCGGGCTCGTGCTCGCACGCTTCGTCGGCAAGCTGGTCGGCGTGCTGATCTTCGCGAAGCCGAGCGGGCTCGAATGGAAGCAGGGCGTGGCGCTCGGCGTGGCGTTGACGCCGATGTCGGCGCTCGCGTATCTGCTTGTCGACGATATGTATGTGCTGTATCCCGATTACGATCCGACGCTGCGCGCCATCGTGATGTGCTCGATCGTGCTTCTGCAGATCGCGACGCCGTTCGTGGTGTACCGTAGTTTGTCGGCGGTGGGCGAGCGGCGCGAGTGAGCGCATTCAAGCATCGCCCGGCCGGGAAAGCATTGATTCAACAAGAGGCGTCATGGCACTAGAACCCTTCATCAACTCGGAACCGTTCACGTTCGGCGTCGAGCTCGAAATCCAGGTCGTGAATACGCACGACTACGACCTGACCAAGGCCGCGTCCGACCTCATGCGTCTCATCAAGGACGAGAAGATTCCGGGCAACATCACGCCCGAGATCACCGAAAGCATGATCGAGCTCTCGACCGGCATCTGCACGACGCACGAGCAAGCCTTGACGGACCTGCGCAAGATTCGCGATACGCTCGTGGCGGCGGCCGACCAGCTGAATGTCGGGCTGGCCGGCGGCGGCACGCATGCATTCCAGCAATGGAGCGACCGCCAGATCTACGACGCGCCGCGCTTTCAGTACATCTCGGAACTGTACGGCTATCTCGCCAAGCAGTTCACGGTGTTCGGCCAGCACGTGCATATCGGCTGCCCGGACCCGAACAGCGCGCTTTTCCTGCTGCATTCGATGTCGCGCTACATTCCGCACTTCATCGCGCTCTCGGCGTCTTCACCGTATATCCAGGGCGTCGATACGGGCTTTCACTCGGCGCGGCTCAATTCGGTGTTCGCGTTTCCGCTGTCCGGCCGCGCGCCGTTCGTGCTGACGTGGGACAGCTTCGAGGAATACTTCTCGAAGATGGTCCACACGGGCGTGGTGAACAGCATGAAAGACTTCTACTGGGACATTCGCCCGAAGCCCGGCTTCGGCACCATCGAAGTCCGCGTGATGGATACGCCGCTTTCGGTGGATCGCGCGGCGGCCATCGCCTGCTATATCCAGACGCTCTCGCGCTATCTGCTGCTCGACAAGCCGCTCATGCCGCAGGAAGACGATTATCTCGTCTATACGTTCAACCGCTTCGAGGCATGCCGCTTCGGGATGGAAGGCACGTGCGTCCATCCGCAAACGGGCGAGCGGCGCACGGTTGCCGAAGACATTCTGGCGACGCTCGACGTGCTCGCGCCGCATGCGGAAGCGCTTGGATCGCAGGCCGCGCTCGCGCAGATCGCCGACATCGCGCGCGGCGGCGTCAACGACGCGACGTGGCTGCGCGGCGTGTTCGACAAGGAGAAGTCCCTGCACGAAGCCGTGAGACAGCAATGTCTCCAATGGCGAGCGTAAGCGAAGCGCGTGAATGGCGTGATTCAAAAATCCTTAAGGCACGCTTAAGACTTCTCGAGCATCGTGATGTATTGACGGTTCGCCCACATAGGCCGCTTGGACATCTCCTAAGCGGCTTTATTGTTTTTTCGTGTGTAGGGAATGCGTGCATGCCGCAGTGAGATTAAAATGCGCGCGCTAACGTTTGAGCGCAACCAAACACTTTCCTCAAGGTTTCCGTGTAGCGTCCGTATACATTGGGAAGGCTGTCGGTGAACGCGCAGTTAATGCGGACAACACAGGAATCCTGTAGCGGTAAGAAACGTTACGGACCGTTACGGGGCATGTAGCCGTTGGCAAAAAAGCAGGCACCATGACGGTAATTGGCAATGAACGGCAGTCCTTTTGGCTCGAGTGGCAGTCGGTTGGTGGTCCAGAGCGCAGTCTCAACGAAATACCGCGCTTTTCCACGGCTTATCCACAGTTTTGCGTGGATAATTAAGGTGTACGTTTGGTCTCAGTCGCTTAGAATGGCGACTTCGCTGATGGCGGGGTATAGTCGGCGAAAAAGCAGCGCCACGGCACCATAGAAGAAGGCGCAAAACGAAGAGGGTGCAATGTCCCCATTCAGGCAAACCGAATTGGCTTGGTACGCCTGAATTTTGAGACGGCGGGGACCACAAACCGGGAGTCATCCCGAAGAACGGGGCAACGTGAATCGGGGCGGCTTTCGGGGCGAGGTGTTCGCTTATCAGCGAACGGGCTGTCGAAACCCATAAAGCGGAAAACAAGCGAAACATTATGAGTGAAGGCGTTTACGGAGAGCAGGCGACGGGGCGGGTGACCCACGGCCTGCTGCGGCTGAGCACGGCGATGCGCAGCCAGGCATGGGAATGGGCGGAAGGTGCGGGGCTGACGCCTACCCAGGGTGAAATTCTCGTGTTGCTGATGCAGCGCAAGGGGCCGATGCGCCTCGGCGAAATCGCACGCGAGACGGCGCTGACGGCCGCGACCACGAGCGATGCCGTGAGCACGCTCGAAGGCAAAGGGCTCGTCGAAAAGCGCCGCGCGCTGGACGACGGCCGCGCGCTGGCCGTGCGCCTGACGTCGCGCGGACGCACGGCGGCGAAGAAGGCGCTGCAATGGCCCGACTTCCTGTCGAAGGCGGTCGGCACGCTGCGCGAAGACGAGCAGGCGACGTTCTATCGCACGCTGCTCAAGACCATTCGCCAACTGGAAGCCCAGCAGCAGATTCCGGCGCATCGCATGTGTCTCTCGTGCACGCACTTCGAGGTCAGCAAGAACCCGAAGAAGGTCCCGCACCATTGCGCGCTTCTGCAGATCGACATGGCGGACACCGATCTTCGTCTCGACTGTTCGGTATACGAAGAAGGCGATCTCAACACGCAGAAGAAGAGCTGGAAGGTCTTCGCGCAGATCGCCTGAGTTCGGGCGCAGCGGCATTTGCGGCATTCCACGCTGTGAGGCGGCGGCCAGTCGGTTAGACTGTGCCCGTCGCGCCTCGCCGCGAGGCGCGGCTCGTCATGTTCAGACGTTCCGAGCCACGCACGCCGATCCACGGAAAGCCGCCGATGAAACCTGAAGTCCTGGCCATTCGCCACGTTCATTTCGAAGACCTCGGCAGTCTGGAGCTCGTCGTCGGCGATCGCGGCCATCTCGTGCGCTATCTCGATGTCGGGCGCGGGCGCATCGGCGCGCCGAATCCGCTCGATCCGTCGTTGCTCGTCGTGCTCGGCGGGCCCATCGGCGCGTATGAAGACGCGCAGTATCCGCATCTCGCTCCGCTTTTGTCGATGCTCGAAAAGCGCATCGCCGCGGGGCTTCCCACCATCGGCATCTGTCTCGGCTCGCAACTGATCGCGCGGGCGCTCGGCTCGCGCGTCTATTCATCGAATGATCTGGAACTCGGCTGGTCGCCGCTCACGCTGACGGAAGCGGGGCGCGCCTCGCCGTTGCGTCATCTCGAAGCGGACGGTCACGCGGTGCCCGTATTCCACTGGCACGGCGATACGTTCGATCTTCCCGACGGCGCGACGCTGCTCGCGTCCACTGAGCGATGCGCGCATCAGGCGTTTTCCTGGGGCGACCATGTGCTCGCGCTCCAATGTCACGCCGAAGTGCTCGCGGATCGCTTCGAGAACTGGCTCGTCACCTATCCGGGCGATCTCGCCCGCTGCGGCACGACCGCCACCGCGTTGCGCGAAGCCACCGCGCAACATGGTCCCGCACTGGAACGCGCCGCGCGCGCGATGTTCGGCGAATGGCTCGACCGCTTTCCGGTCGACGCGCATCGAGACTGAGCCCGGCGCTGCACGAACAAAAGGCAGGTGCTATTCTCGTTCGCTCCTTTCTTCGCGACGGGCTTAAGACATGAGCGCGCTGTTCACTCCGGCCACCCTGCGCAGTCTGCAGCTGCCGAATCGCATTGTCGTCTCGCCGATGTGCCAGTACTCCGCCGAGGGCGGCGAAGCCACCGCGTGGCACATGATCCATCTCGGCCATCTGGCGCTCTCCGGCGCGGGCATGCTGTGCATCGAGGCGACGGCCGTGGAGCCGGACGGACGCATCACGCCGGGTGATCTCGGCCTGTGGGACGACGCGACCGAAGCGGCCTTGCGTCCCGTGCTCGCCGCCATCCGCCAGCACTCGAACATCGCGGTGACCATGCAGCTCGCGCACGCGGGCCGCAAGGCATCGAGTCAGAAGCCGTGGGAAGGCGGCCAGCTCATCTCCGTCGCGGATGGCGGCTGGATGACGCATGCGCCGTCGGCCGTCGCTCACAAGCCGGACGAAACACCGCCTCTCGCGCTGGATACCGCCGGCCTGCTGCGCGTGAAAGAAGCGTTTGCCGCGTCGGCGCGGCGCGCGGCGCGTCTCGGCATCGACGCGCTCGAAGTTCACGCGGCACACGGTTATCTGCTGCACCAGTTCCTGTCGCCGCTCGCCAATCAGCGCACGGACGAGTACGGCGGCTCGCGGGAGAACCGCATGCGCTATCCGCTCGAAATCTTCGATGCCGTGCGCGCCGCGTTTCCCGCCGACAAGCCGGTCGGCGTGCGCGTTTCGGCGACCGATTGGGTCGAAGGCGGATGGGATATCGAAGACACCATCGCGTTCGCCGCGCAACTGAAGGAGCGCGGTGTCGACTGGATCGACGTTTCCTCGGGTGGCGTATCGCCGCAGCAGAAGATTCCGCTCGAGCCCGGCTATCAGGTGCCGTTTGCCAAGGCCGTGAAGGAAGCGACCGGCGTGAATACCATCGCAGTCGGTCTCATCACCGATGCGAAGCACGCGGAAGAGATCGTCGCGAGCGGGCAGGCCGATTTCGTCGCGATGGCGCGCGCCATGCTCTACGATCCGCGCTGGCCGTGGCACGCGGCGGCCGAACTCGGCGCGACCGTCAGCGCGCCGCCGCAGTACTGGCGCTCGCAGCCGCGCGAGCAGAAGCATCTGTTCGGCGACATTTCGTTCGGACAGCGTTGATGCCGAGCGGTTGAGATCGAAGCGCGCGGGAGTGTACGATACCGTGCTGACGGTCGAACGCGGCGCCTTCGAGGCCACCGCGTTTTTTTATTGCCGAGCGGGCCGAAGGGTCCATGAAGTGCAGATCAGGCGCCCCACATAGATTCGTTATTGAAGGACCATTCGATGAGTTCACGGAGGATCACCGTTCGCCGCTCGGGCGTGCATGGCAAGGGCGTGTTCGCCGCGAAGCCCATCGCGGCCGGCGACGAGGTGATGGAGTACAAGGGAGAGCGCATCTCGTGGAAAGAGGCGCTGCGCCGGCATCCGCATAACCCCGACGAGCCGAATCACACGTTCTACTTCGCGCTGGAAGACGGGCGCGTGATCGACGGCAAGATCGACGGCAACAGCGCGAAATACATCAACCATTCCTGCGCGCCGAATTGCGAGGCCGAGGAAATCGAAGGCCGCGTGTTCATTCGCGCGCTGCGCGACATCGAGCCGGACGAAGAGCTCAATTACGACTACGGGCTCGTGATCGAAGGGCGCATCACCAAGAAGCTCAAGAAGGAATACGAGTGCCGCTGCGGCGCGAAGAAGTGTCGTGGAACGATGCTCGCGCTCAAGCCAGAAAAGAAGGCGAAGAAAGAGAAGAAGTAAGCGGACCGCGCCGCCTAGTGCCGCGCGGAATCGGTCGCCGAAGCATGCGCTTTGACCGGCAGACGCACGATGAACCGGGCCCCGCCTTCCGGCGCATCCTCGTAATGGACGCTGCCGCCGTGCAGCACGACGATGTCGTGCACGATGGCAAGCCCGAGGCCCGCGCCGCCTTCCACGGTTTGTCCGTCGCCACGGAAGAATCGCTTGAAGAGATCCGGCTGCTGGTCGCCCGGCACGCCCGGACCGTTGTCCTCGATCACCACTTCGCCGAAGCGCGCGCCCGTTGCGTCGCGCCATTCGCCGACCGTCAGCGTGATGCGCGCGCCGTCATAGCGTGAAGGCGGCACGTACTTGAGCGCGTTGTCGATCAAATTGGCGATCACTTCCCGCGCCAGCACGACATTGCCGCGCACGACGATCGGATGTTCGTTCTCGGGATCGTCCGTGCGTTGAAAGCCGAGATCGACGCCGGCCGAAAGCGCCCGCGGCACCCATTCGGCGCCGGTTTCGAACGCGAGCGCGGCGAGATCGAAATCCGCGAAGCGCGCCGCCTGCTCGCCCGGTTCGGCGCGCGCCAGCGACAACAACTGATTCGACAGCCGCACGGCACGGTCCGCCGACGCGCGCAATTCCTTCACCGCTTCGAGAGCCTTCGCGGGGTCGCGTGAACTGAGCGCCTGCTCCGCGTGCAGCTTCACGGCGGTCAGCGGCGTGCGCAACTGATGCGCGGCATCCGCGATGAACTTGCGCTGCGCATCCAGCGCCGCCTGCAGACGCACGAGCAGCGCGTTCATCGCGCTCGTGAGCGGGCGGACTTCGCTCGGCACGTGCGATTCGTCGACCGGTTCAAGTGAGATGTGCGTCTGGCGATTGAGCGCGTCGGCCAGATCGGTGAGCGGGTTCAACTGCTGGTTCACGACGCGCCAGACGATCACCCAGCCGGCGAGCAGCAACAGCAAGAGCGGCATCATGATCGCGACGAGAAACTCCACCGCGATGCGATACCGCGACCCCACGCGCTGCGCCACTTCGACGACGATCGGATTGCCGCGCGGCTGCGGCACGCGAACCTGCGCGGCGCGCACGCTGGTGCCCTGATAGTGCGTCTCGAAGACGTAGGCGTAGTGAATGCGCCGCACGGATGTGCCCGTGAGCGGCAAGTCGGAATCGCCGGCGATCTCCTCATCGCCCGTGCTGATGCGATAGACGAGCTGCTCGATGGGATCGGAGAACATCGCCTGCGCGAGCGGCGGCACGGTGACGGGTGCATCGACGCCGGCAAGCTGGATCTGCTTGGAGATAGCCGTGGCAAGATCCGCGAGCGAGCGGTCCACCACATGCTGCGTGTACTGCCAGGCGAGCCAGTACGCCATGAGCCCGCTCATCAGCGCGAGCAGGGACAGCGGCGCGGCGAGGCGGCGCAGCAGCGTGCGCCGCAGGCTCGGAGGCACGGCAGGGTGAGCGGGCTTCGATCGCGCCAGATCGAGCCAGTCTTCGCGGGCGAAGCGCTCATCGCCCGCGCGCCGGGTGGGAAGTCGCAAAGCGTTCTAGGGCAGAAGCGGCCGGTTCCTCACGCCGCCTGCCGGATCTCCTGAAGCAGATAACCGAAACCGCGCACCGTGACGATTTCCACGCGCGTGTTCTCCAGCTTCTTGCGCACGCGATGCACGTAGACTTCGATCGCCGTGTCGCCGAGATCGCCGCCGAAGTGCGTCAGGTGATCCTGCAACTGCGCCTTGCTGACCACGCGGCCATGACGCAGCAGCAGCATTTCGAGCACCGCGAATTCGCGCGGCGAGAGTTCGAGCGGGCGCTCGTCGTTGAAGATGCGGCGATCCACGCCCGAGAGCCGCAAGCCGCCGAGCGTCACTTCGGGGCGCGGCACGTCGCCGTGCGGACCGCTGCGGCGCATCACGGCGCGAATGCGGGCTTCGAGTTCCTGCGGCTCGAAGGGCTTGAGCATGTAGTCATCGGCGCCGCTGTTCAGGCCCTGCACGCGGTCGTGCAGTTCGTCGCGCGCGGTGAGGATAATAACCGGCGTGTGCCGGTTGCCCTGGCGAAAGCGCGAGAGCAGCGTCATGCCGTCGATGCCGGGCAGGCCCAGATCGAGAATGACGAGCTCGTGGCGGTTTTGCGCGAGCGCCTGCTCGGCGAAGATGCCGTCGTGAACCATGTCGACGGTGAAGCCGGATTGCTCCAGGCTGCTTTGAATGCCGCGCGCAATAGGGCGGTCGTCTTCAATCAGAAGGATTCGCATGAAGTCGCTCAGTACAATTGGGTTGCGCTCGAGCCGGGCGCCCAGGCCGGTGATTGACGACGCGGCGGCGCAGGTTCGAGCCGGATCAAAACCGTTACCTCTTATGCGGCGCCGCCGACGCCTCGTTCGCGCGAGCGGCTATACACCGAATGCCTGTCCCTGGACGTGGCTGTCTGCCACTCGGCGCACCGTCGAGCCGAATCTTCGTGGATGCGGCCGCTTGCCGTCTCTCAGCGGCACTGCGCTGTCCGTGGTGCGCTGCTGATTGTACAGCTTCAATCTGGCGAGCCTCGTCGACGGCCGCACGCCCGTCGGCGGCGGAGTTAAACAAGTTTACGCCGACTTGAACATTCGCCTACATGGATGAAAGATAGGCTCCGCAGCGGCTTACGGTTCTGCTTTTTTTGGCTTGCACAGCGCGTGACGCCGGGCGCGGACGGCGTGGGTCGCCTTTCGGCTATGTCATGGTTGGTAATACGGACGTTACCTTGTTGGCTACCGTAAGCCGATATTCAGGTCGTGCGCGAACGGCGCGCTTCCCGCGTGGTTATGGCGGTTTTCCGCGGCCGATGCGCTAAAGTCGCATCTTCCCCCGTCTTCGCGCGCGCCCGCCATGCTGGAACTGGACCACTTCGACCTCGCCCTGCTGGATGTCCTGCAACGCTTCGGGCGCGCCACGCATCAGCAGCTCGGCGAGCAGGTGCCGCTCTCGCCGTCGCAGATCGGACGGCGCTTGCAGCGGCTCGAAGCCATCGGCGTGATCGAAGGCTACCGCGTGATGTTACGGCCCGAGAAGCTCGGTCTCGGCGTGACCGCGTTCACCAGCCTGAAGCTGAAGCATCACAGCGATTCGGTGATCGAGCAGTTTCAGCAGGAAATCGACACGCTGCCCGAAGTGCTCGAATGCCACGCGACCGTCGGCGATGCGGATTATCTGTTGCGCATCGTCGCGCCGGATCTGAACGCGCTTTCCGGCTTCGTCATGAAGAAGCTGATGCGCGTGCCGGGCGTCGACAGCGTGCGCTCGAACATCGTGCTCACGACGTTCAAGCGCAACGGCCCGTTGCCGCTCGCTCACCTCGCGGCGGACGCGTCCTGACCGGCGTTCAGCAGATCCACATACGCGACCGGCACGAGATCCGCCGCGCCCACGCCGAGGCGCTCGAACATGGCGTGCGCTTCCGCTTCGCCGCCGGCTTCGTCGTCTTCCTGGCCGAGCAGCACTTCCAGTTCGATGAAATCGCCGAGACCGTCCACACGATCCAGATGAATGCGCGTGCGCCCGACCAGAAACACATGCCGCTCCTTCGAAACGATGCCGCGCGTGGTGAGCGCCTGCGCGAGCAGCGCGTGCATGGCTTCGGGGTTCGTCACCGGGCTGCGCGAGTAGTACGAGACTTTCGGGCCGTCGCGGTCGTCGCGCTGATAGAAGATCAGTTCGGACGGCGTGCCGTCGTCGAACTGGCGCAGCTTCAGGCGGCCGGTCGGCACGTCGTAGAAAAAGTCCTGTTGCCGGAACACGAGCGGCGCATCCGTGGCGAGCGCGGCTGCGCGTTCTCGCAGTTCGTCGAATTGATGCGCGCGTGCCTTGATTTCGATATTGCGTGCCATGAGCGAGGTCTCCGGTTGTTCTTGAGTGAGGGCGCAGCAGCGAGACTAGCAAAGAAACCGTGACGCCTGGGTTACACGGACCACTGCGCATCGATCAGGCGCAGCGCCGCCGCGATGGCCGGTTCCTCACGACGCTCGGCGAGCGCGACGAACGAAAGCTGCGTCGGCACGGTGACGCCTTCGACGATCGTGAGCGCGTGCGCGTGCGCCTCCGCAAGCGCGATAGAGTCTCGCGCGAGCGACAATCCCACGCCCGATTTCACGAGATCGAGCATCGACGGCTCCTGATCCACTTCCGCGACGATCACCGGCGTCGCGCCCGCCTCGCGGAACACGCGCGACAGCAGCCGGTTATGCGCGGATTCCGGCGGCGTCCAGATCCACGGCAGCTTGGCGAGCGTCGCCCACGCGCGCTTGCCCTTGTTCACGCGGTTGTGCCAGCCGGCCGGCGCGAGCACGCGATACGAGAAAGGCGTCAATCGCACGACATGGAAACGCTCGCCGTCGCGCGAACCGTCTTTTGCGGGATCGCCGATGTAGTAGCCGACGTCCAGCTCGCGCGAGCGTACGCGTTCCAGCACCCAGCCCGACATGCCGTGACGCAGCGCCGTTTCAATGCGCGGATGCGCTTCGACCAGTTGCCGCAGGAAGCCGCCGAGCCGCAAGAACTCGGGATCGAGAATAGTCCCGATGCGCAGCGTTCCGCTGACGTCATGCCGCAGCGCAGCGGCCGCGCGCTGCACATCGGCGGCGGCCGCGAGCGCGCGTTCGGCGTGCGGCAGCAGGGCTTCGCCATCGCGCGTCAGCAGAAGACCATGCGACGTCCGCGCGAACAGCACTACGCCCAGCGTCTCCTGCAGGTTCTTGATCTGCAGGCTCACCGCCGGCTGCGTCAGATGCAGTTGCGCCGCGGCGCGCGTGAGGTTGCCTTCACGCGCCACGGTCAGAAACGCGCGGAGCAGGGTGTAGTCCATCGGCTGATATTAGCGCGTCTTATATCGCTCTTGAACATATCTCATTGGATCGGCGGACGGCGACCGCAGTACGCTTGACGGCACCGATGTGTCCGACACATCGGAAAGGGCGCAGACAAGGACACACAGACGCCCACGCCGAACAGGAGACAAGTCATGAAACAGAACGCCCGCAAGCTCGAAGGCGAATTCGACTACATCATCGTCGGCGCGGGCACGGCCGGATGCGTGCTTGCCAATCGCCTCACGGAAGACCCCGACGTTACCGTGCTGCTGCTCGAAGCGGGCGGCAAGGACGACTACCACTGGATCCACATTCCGGTGGGCTATCTGTATTGCATCGGCAATCCGCGCACGGACTGGCTGTACAAGACGCAAGCCGAACCCGGCCTCAACGGACGGGCGCTGTCGTATCCACGCGGGCGCGTGCTCGGTGGATGCTCGTCGATCAACGGCATGATCTACATGCGCGGCCAGCGCGAAGACTACGACGAGTGGGCGCACATCACGGGCGATTCCAACTGGTCGTGGGACTCCGTGCTGCCCGTCTTCATGCGCAGCGAGGATCATCACGGCGGGGCGAATCAATGGCACGGCGCGGGCGGCGAATGGCGCGTGGAGAAGCAGCGGCTCAAGTGGAAGATCCTGGAGACGTTCGCGCAAGCCGCGCAGCAGAGCGGCATTCCCGCCACAGACGACTTCAATCGCGGCGACAACACAGGCGTCGGTTATTTCGATGTCAACCAGCGCGGCGGCATTCGCTGGAATGCGGCGAAGGCGTTCCTGCGCGAAGCGATGAAGCGCCCGAATCTCACGACGATCACCGGCGCGCACACGCAACGGCTCGTGTTCGAAGGCACGCGTTGCGTGGGCGTGGAATATCGCGGCGGCGATGTGGACTACATCGCGAAGGCGCGCCGTGAAGTGGTGCTGAGCGCAGGCGCGGTGAATTCGCCGCAGATACTCGAGCTCTCGGGCATCGGCAATGGCGCGCGCTTGCAGCGGCTCGGCATCGACGTAGTGCGCGATCTGCGCGGCGTCGGCGAGAATCTGCAGGACCACTTGCAGTTGCGCATGGCGTACAGGGTCAACGGCGTGCGCACGCTCAACACGCTTTCGGCGCGCTGGTGGGGCAAACTGCTGATCGGCATGCAGTACGCGTTCATGCGCAGCGGTCCCATGTCGATGGCGCCTTCGCAGCTTGGCGTGTTCGCCAAGTCGAATCCGGACGATGCATCGATCAAGCGGCCTGATGTGCAGTATCACGTGCAGCCGTTGTCGCTCGAACGCTTCGGCGAGCCGCTGCATGCGTTCAATGCCTTTACGGCGTCGGTGTGCAATCTGCGGCCGACATCCCGCGGAAGCATCCATATCACGTCGCCGGATACACATACTCCGCCGCTCATCGCGCCCAACTATCTCTCGACCGACCGCGACCGCGAAGTGGCCGCGAACTCGCTGCGTCTTACGCGGCGCATCGCGAGCGCGCCGGCATTGGCGCGCTATGCGCCGGAAGAGATTCTGCCGGGCGTGCAGTATCAAACGGAAGAAGAACTCGCAAAAGCGGCGGGCGATATCGGCACGACCATCTTCCATCCGGTCGGCACCTGCCGCATGGGCATCGACAACGATCCGGGCGCGGTCGTCGACAGCCGCTTGCGCGTGCTCGGCGTGCAGGGTTTGCGCGTAGTGGATGCATCGGTGATGCCGGTCATCACTTCGGGCAACACCAACTCCCCGACGTTGATGATCGCCGAACGCGCGAGCGACATGATTCGCGAAGACCGGCGCGCAGTGCGGTCGCAGGAAGTCATCGCGGCGGCGCTCGCATAGCGGCGGGCCGTCGCGCAGCACGCGTCATGCCTTCGACGCCTGCGCGGACGGCGCTTCGGGGCTTGCATGAGTCAGTGCTAATCCCTTAGTGCAAATCCCAATGATTGCGCTGCATCATTGGCGCGACAATGGCCCCGGATCACGTGATGCTCGGCTTACCTCGTGCACGCTTTTGTGCGGCACGCAAGAGGCGTACGAAGCGGTAAGAAGCGAAGCGGCATCGTGACGGAGACACCGTCCGGTGCGCGCGACAGAAAAATAAAGCGCAGGCGAACACATCGTTCAGCGCCTCACTTCGCATGGAAGGGGACATGATTCTCGGCGACACCATTCTGGAAACGCGAGGACTCACGAAAGAATTCAGAGGCTTCACGGCCGTGAATGACGTGAACCTGCGCGTGCGCCGCGGTTCGATCCATGCGCTGATCGGACCGAACGGCGCGGGCAAGACCACTTGCTTCAATCTGCTCACCAAATTTCTCGAACCGACTGCGGGCCAGATCGTCTTCAACGGCACCGACATCACGCGCGAGCGCCCCGCGCATATCGCGCGGCGCGGCATCATCCGCTCGTTTCAGATTTCCGCCGTCTTTCCGCATCTGACCGTGCTGCAGAACGTGCGTATCGGCTTGCAGCGGCAGCTCGGCACGTCGTTTCAGTTCTGGCGCAGCGAACGTTCGCTCGATGCCTTGAACGATCGCGCGATGGACCTGCTCACGCAAGTCGGCCTCACCGATTTCGCGGATGTGAAAACCGTCGAGCTTTCGTACGGCCGCAAGCGCGCGCTCGAAATCGCCACGACGCTTTCGATGGAGCCCGAACTCATGCTGCTCGACGAACCGACGCAAGGCATGGGACACGAGGACGTGGATCGCGTGACCGCGCTCATCAAGAAGGTATCGGCGGGACGTACCATTCTCATGGTCGAGCACAACATGAACGTGATTGCCGGTATCTCCGACACCATTACCGTGCTTCAACGCGGCGAAGTGCTCGCGGAAGGCAGCTACGCGGAAGTATCGAAGAATCCGCTCGTGATGGAAGCCTACATGGGCAGCGCCGACGCGGCGCTCACCGGAGCGCACGCATGAGCACGATCACGGAAGAACGCCGCTCGCGCGAGGCGAACGGCGCGGCGGGGAATGCGCCCGCGCTCGAAATTGAAGGCTTGCAGGCGTGGTACGGGGAATCGCACATTCTGCATGGCGTGGACCTGAAGGTGAATCGCGGCGAAGTCGTGACGCTGCTCGGCCGCAACGGCGCGGGACGAACGACGACGCTTCGCGCCATCATGGGTCTCACCGGGCGGCGCACGGGCTCGATTCGCGTGGGCGGACGCGAGACCATCGGGCTGCCCACGCACAAGATCGCGCATCACGGGGTCGGCTATTGTCCGGAAGAGCGCGGCATTTTCTCGAGCTTGTCGTGCGAGGAGAATCTGCTTCTGCCGCCGCTCATTGGCGATCCGAAACAGGCCATGTCGCTCGACGAGCTGTATTCCATGTTCCCGAACTTGAACGAGCGGCGCGCGAGTCAGGGCACGCGTCTTTCAGGCGGCGAACAACAGATGCTCGCCGTCGCGCGAATCCTGCGCACGGGCGCGAACCTTCTGCTTCTCGATGAAATCTCCGAAGGCCTCGCGCCGGTCATCGTGCAGACACTCGCGCGCATGATCCTGATGCTGAAATCGCGCGGCTACACGGTCGTGATGGTCGAGCAGAACTTCCGGTTCGCGGCACCGCTCGCGGACCGCTTCTATGTGATGGAACACGGGAACATCGTCGAGCATTTCGGCGCGGGGGAACTCGAAGCGAAGATGCCGGTGCTGCACGAACTGCTCGGTGTGTGACACGCATCGCGCATCGGCCGGCCATCACGGCGACACGACAACACCAGTAACACCAGCAGCGCAGCAACAATCAAAAACTCATGGAGACTGGAATGAAAAAGAAGACCCTCGCGCGCCTCTCTACTCTTTGCTTTGCGGCTGCGGCGGCGAGTGTGACGCTCATGAGCAGCGGCGCGCAGGCTGCCGACGGCAACAGCGTCAAGATCGGTTTCGTCACCGACTTGTCGGGCCTCTACGCCGACATCGACGGACAAGGCGGGCTGGAGGCCATCCGCATGGCGATCGCGGACTTCGGCGGCAAGGTGAACGGCAAGCCCATCGAACTCGTGTATGCGGACCATCAGAACAAGGCGGATATCGCGGCATCGCGCGCGCGTGAGTGGATCGACCGCGACGGCGTGAACGCGATCATCGGCGGCACGAACTCGGCCACCGCCCTCTCCACCGCGCAAGTCGCGGCGGAGAAGAAGACGCCGTACATCAACATCGGCGCGGGCGCGGACAACCTCACGAACGAACAGTGCTCGCCGTACACCGTGCACTACGCATACGACACGATGGCGCTCGCCAAAGGCACCGGTTCCGCGGTGACGAAGCAGGGCGGCAAGACGTGGTACTTCCTGACCGCCGACTACGCGTTCGGCAAGGCGCTGGAGAAGAACACGTCGGATGTCGTGAAGGCAAACGGCGGACAGGTGCTCGGGGCGGTGCGTCATCCGCTGTCGGCGTCGGACTTCTCATCGTTCCTGTTGCAGGCGCAGGGATCGAAGGCGCAGGTCCTCGGGCTCGCGAACGCGGGCGGCGACACGATCAATTCGATCAAGGCCGCGAAGGAATTCGGCATCACCAAGTCGATGAAGATCGCCGCGCTGCTGATCTTCCTCTCCGATATTCACAGCCTCGGACTCGAGACGACGCAAGGACTCGTGGCGACGGATAGCTGGTACTGGAACAAGGACGACAAGACGCGCGAGTGGGCCAAGCGCTACTTCGCGAAGATGAAGAAGATGCCGACGAGCCTGCAAGCCGCCGACTATTCCGCCGTCACCACGTACCTGAAGGCCGTGCAGGCCGCCGGCACGACGGACAGCGACAAGGTCATGGCGCAGATGAAGAAGGCGAAGATCGACGACTTCTACGCGAAGGGCTACGTTCGCGAGGACGGCGCGATGATTCACGACATGTACCTGATGGAAGTGAAGAAGCCGTCGGAATCGAAGGAACCGTGGGACTACTACAAGATCACGGCCACGATTCCGGGCGATCAGGCTTTCGGCACCAAGGCCGAGTCGCGCTGCGCGGCCTGGAAGTAACTTTCTCGGCGACTGACGCCGCAAGCGGTCCGGCGCGACTGCTTGCGGCCATGCTTCGATCCAACCCTCGGCAGGTTCAATGGAAATATTCGGCATCCCGCTCGCCGCGATGATGAGCCAGTTGCTGCTCGGACTGGTGAACGGTTCGTTCTACGCGATCCTGAGTCTCGGGCTCGCGGTGATCTTCGGCTTGCTCAACGTCATCAACTTCGCGCACGGCGCGCTCTTCATGCTGGGCGCCATGCTCGCGTGGATGGGCTATTCGTACTTCAACGTCCCGTACTGGGCGATGCTGCTGCTCGCGCCGATCATCGTCGGCTTGCTGGGCGTGGTCATCGAGCGATCCATGCTGCGCTGGCTGTACAAGCTCGATCATCTCTACGGGCTCCTTCTCACTTTCGGCTTGACGCTCGTGATCGAAGGCGTGTTCCGTTCCATCTATGGTTCGTCGGGCCAGCCGTACGACGTGCCGTCGCTCTTGTCCGGCGCGACCAATCTCGGCTTCATGTTTCTGCCGAACTATCGCGCGTGGGTCGTGGTGGCGTCGCTCATCGTGTGTTTTGCGACGTGGTTCGTGATCGAGAAGACGCGCCTCGGCGCGTATCTGCGCGCAGGCACGGAGAACCCGAAGCTCGTTGAAGCGTTCGGCGTCAATGTGCCGCTCATGATCACGCTCACCTACGGATTCGGCGTCGCGCTCGCGGCGTTCGCGGGCGTGCTGGCCGCGCCGGTCATTCAGGTGTCGCCGCTCATGGGCCAGTCGATGATCATCACCGTGTTCGCGGTCGTGGTGATCGGCGGCATGGGCTCGATCATGGGCTCGATTCTCACGGGTCTGCTGCTCGGCGTGATCGAAGGCTTCACGCGCGTGTTCTATCCGGAAGCGTCCGCGACGGTCGTCTTCGTCATCATGGCGCTGGTGCTGCTCGTGCGCCCGGCGGGACTCTTCGGCAAGGAAAAATGATGCAGAGAAAAGTGCTCTACGCGCTGTTGCTGGTCGCGTTGATCGCGGTGCCGTTCGCGGGCGTGTATCCGGTCTTCATGATGAAGGTGCTGTGCTTCGCGCTCTTCGCGGCGGCGTTCAACCTGCTGATCGGTTATACGGGTTTGCTGTCGTTCGGGCACGCGATGTTTCTGTCGAGCGCGGGCTACACGGCCGGATATGCGATTCAGACGCTCGGCTTCACGCCCGAGCTCGGCGTCGTGCTCGGCACGGCAGCCGCGACGCTCCTGGGCGTGATCGTCGGACTGCTCGCGATCCGGCGGCAAGGCATCTATTTCGCGATGGTCACGCTCGCGCTCGCGCAGATGGTCTACTTCGTGTTTCTGCAAGCGCCGTTCACGCACGGCGAAGACGGCCTGCAAGGCGTGCCGCGCGGCAAACTGTTCGGCGTGCTCGATCTGGGCAGCGACGTGACGCTCTACTACGTCGTGCTGGCGCTGATGCTGCTCGCGTTCGCGCTGATCGTGCGCATCGTGCATTCGCCGTTCGGGCAGGTGCTGATCGCGATCAAGGAAAACGAGCCGCGCGCGGTCTCGCTCGGTTACGACACCGCGCGCTACAAGCTGCTCGCGTTCGTGTTGTCGGCGGGGCTGGCGGGCCTCGCGGGCGCGACGAAGACGCTGGTGCTCGGTTTCGAAACGCTCGGCGACGCATACTGGACGATGTCCGGCCTCGTCGTGCTGATGACGCTCGTCGGCGGCATGAGCACGATGTTCGGCCCGCTGCTCGGCGCCGCGATCATCGTGGCGCTGGAAGACCGGCTCGGCGATATCGGCGCGGGCATCGCGAAGGTGACGGGCGTGGCGTGGTTCAACTCGCTCGGCGAATCGGTGACCATCGTGACGGGCATCATCTTCATTGCGTGCGTGCTGGCGTTCAGGCGCGGCATCGTGGGCGAAATCGTCGCGCGGGTGAGGCCGTTGCAGGGATAGGATTTAATTGGAAATCCGAAACAAGTGTCATCGGCAAGCCGGTAGTTAACGGCGCAAAAAGCGCCCTTTTAAGGTGCTTGCATGCACCACTAGGGTAAATGCTAGGTTGTGGCGAAATGATGCGGATATTAATATCCGTCCTAGTTCTGAAGCACCCAGATTTTTGAGGTGGAGAACGAGGAGACATGAGGCACGAAGTGCCCGAGACGAAAGGCGCTGTTGGATGAGTCCAACGGCGCCTTTTTATTTTTCCGGCCGATAATACGAATCGCCTGACGGATTCATCCAAGCCGCGCATCGAGCGCGATTCACCGGTCAGAGCATATCCACTAAAACGTCTGCCAGATGTGGCCGAAACGCTTGATGCGCGGCGCTCTCATGGCTACACTGCATTTCCCGACTCTTCGGTCGGCGATTCGCAACAGATAATCCGCAGCAAGAAATCTGGCGTTACTTCTATTCGAACACACGATCGACGGGGTGGAAATCAATGAAGTGGGCATTACGCGGTAAGGCGGTCGCAATGGCCGTCGCGGGATTATCGGCGGTATTCAGCACTCAGGTTTTTGCAGACGTGAAAATAGGCGTGACGGTATCGGCTACAGGCCCGGCCGCATCGCTCGGCATTCCCGAAAAGAACACCATCGCGCTATTGCCGAAGGAAGTCGCGGGGCAGAAAGTGCAGTACATCGTTCTCGATGACGCCACCGATTCCACGCAAGCCGTCAAGAACGCGCGCAAGCTCACGAGCGAAGATCACGTCGACGCGCTGATCGGCTCCACGGTCGTTCCCAACTCGCTCGCGATGATCGACATCGCCGCCGACACCACCACGCCGATGATCTCGATGGCCGCGGCCGCGAGCATCGTCGAACCGATGGACGGCAAGCGCGCGTGGGTCTTCAAGACGCCGCAGAACGACATTCTCATGGCAACCGCCATCGCGCAGCACATGTCGAATCACGGCGTGAAGACGGTGGCGTTCATCGGCTTCTCCGACGCGTACGGCGAGAGCTGGTTCAAGGAATTCTCGAAGGCGGCGGACCTCGCGAAGATCCGCGTTGTCGCGAATGAACGCTTTGCGCGCAACGACGCGTCCGTCACCGGCCAGGTGCTCAAGATGATGTCGCAGAACGCGGACGCGGTGCTGATCGCGGGTGCGGGCACCCCGGCCGCGCTGCCGCAGAAGACGCTCAAGGAGCGCGGCTACAAGGGCAAGATCTATCAGACGCACGGTGTCGCGAACAACGACTTCCTGCGCGTATGCGGCAAGGATTGCGAAGGAACGTTCCTGCCTGCCGGGCCGCTGCTCGTCGCGGAACAATTGCCGGACAGCAATCCCGTGAAGCAGGCCGCGCTGACCTACAAGAAGGCGTACGAAAGCGCGTATGGCGCGGGCGCGGTGTCTACGTTCGGCGGCCACGCGTGGGACGCGGGCCTGATTCTGCAACACGCGATTCCCGTCGCGCTGAAAAAGGGGCAGCCGGGCACGCCCGCGTTTCGCGAGGCTTTGCGCGCTGCGATCGAAGACACGAAGAATCTCGCGGCATCGCACGGCATCTTCAACATGAGCGCGAACGACCACTCCGGTCTCGATCAGCGGGCGCGGGTGATGGTGGAGATCGTCGGCGGCAAGTGGAAGCTCTCGGGCAACTGACCGTCGATATGTGAGTCGATTCCAACCAAGGCGCGTTTCCACCAACGCGCCTTTTTTTTCGTTCGAAAGAAGAGGGCGCGCACGCCACGCGCGACGCCCCGATTGGTCAGGGAAAACGAGCCTAGGCATGCGCCGGGGTGGTCCATAGATTGGGGCGGCTGAATCGCCAGGGTTATCGATAACAACTCGCAGCAGCGCACCACGGGGGTGCGCGAAAAGCTGGATCGCGTTTGGAGACGAGCAATGAAAACGAAGAAAGCATGGATCAAAAGCGGCATTGCGCTGGCAGTCGCCGGCAGCGCGATATTCGGCGCGGGCGCAGTGTACGCGCAGGTGAAGATCGGCGTGACGCTGTCGGCCACAGGGCCGGCCGCGTCGCTCGGGATTCCCGAGAAAAACACCGTCGCGCTGCTGCCGAAGGAAATCGGCGGCAAGTCGGTCGAATACATCGTGCTCGACGACGGCACCGACACGAGCCGCGCCGTGCAGAACACGCGCAAGCTGATCGACGAAGATCACGTCGATGCGATCATCGGCTCGACGGTCACGCCGAATTCGCTCGCGATGATCGATCCGGCGTCAAGCGCCAAGACGCCGATGATCTCGATGGCCGCGTCCGCGTCGATCATCGCGCCGATGGACGCCAAGAAGGCGTGGGTTTTCAAGACGCCGCAAAACGACGCGCTGATGGCCGATGCGATCGCAAGTCACATGGAAAAGCACGGCGTGAAAACGGTGGGCTTCATCGGTTTCTCGGATGCGTACGGCGACGGCTGGTATTCGGTCTTCAACGCGGCGGCGGCTGCGCACAAGCTGAAGATCGTCACGAACGAGCGGTATAACCGCCCCGATACATCGGTGACGGGTCAGGTGCTAAAGACGATGGGCGCGAATCCGGATGCCGTGCTGATCGCGGGCGCGGGCACGCCGGCCGCGTTGCCGGCCAAGACGCTGAAGGAGCGCGGCTACAAGGGCAAGGTGTATCAGACGCACGGCGTCGCCAATAACGACTTCTTGCGCGTGTGCGGCAAGGACTGCGAAGGCGAGATTCTGCCGGCCGGTCCGGTGCTCGTGACCGAGCAATTGCCGGACAGCAATCCAGTGAAGAAGTCGTCGGCTGCGTACAAGAACGCGTACGAGAAGGCGTACGGCGCAGGCTCGCTCTCGACCTTCGGCGGCCACGCGTGGGACGCCGGACAAATGCTTGCCCGCGCGATTCCCGAGGCGCTCAAGAAAGGTCAGCCGGGGACGCCCGAGTTCCGCGAGGCATTGCGCGCGGCGCTGGAGAACCTGAAGGACCTGCCGGTCTCCCACGGCATCATGAACACGACGCCGATTGACCACAACGGCTTCGACGACCGCGCGCGCGTGATGGTGCAGATCGTCGACGGCAAGTGGAAGCTTCTGAACGACTGACCGCGCAGGTTGTTTTCAAGATAGAGAAGCGGCGCGCCAGTGGTGCGCCGCTTTTCCCATGTTCATCGGCCGATCACGGCCCTCACGTTTCGAAGAAGCTCTGAAGAGGAAGTATGGACTTATCGATTGCGGCGATTCTCGCGCAAGACGGCATCACGACGGGCGCCATCTACGCGTTACTTGCGCTTGCGCTGGTGCTGGTGTTTTCGGTGACGCGCGTCATCTTTATTCCGCAGGGCGAGTTCGTCGCCTATGGCGCGCTCACGCTCGCCGCGCTGCAAACGCAGAAGCTGCCCGCGACCTGCTTTCTGCTTATCGCGATGGGCGTGGGCTGCTTTATCGCCGAAGTCGCGGGTATCGTGCGGCATCCGGCGCGGCATCATCGGATAGGGCGGCTCTTGGCCGTGCTCGCGGGCAAATATCTGCTGTTCCCGGTCGCGGTATGGGCGTTGACGCAAGCCGTGTTCGGGCAGACGCTGCCGATGCTCGCGCAGATCGCGCTGACGCTTTTGATCGTCGTGCCCATGGGACCGTTCGTGTACCGGCTGGCGTATGAGCCGATCGCGGAGGCGAGCACGCTGCTGCTCTTGATCGTCGCGGTGGCCGTGCACTTCGCGATGGTCGGGCTCGGGCTCGTCATGTTCGGCGCGGAAGGCTCGCGCACGACGGCGTTTTCCGACGCCAGCTTCAACGTCGGCAGTGTGTCGATATCGGGGCAGAGTCTGTGGGTCGTCGGCACGGCGCTCGTGCTGATCGTCGCGTTGTACTTCTACTTCGACCGCTCGATTTCCGGCAAGGCGCTGCGCGCGACGTCGGTGAACCGGCTGGGCGCGCGGCTCGTCGGCATCGGCACGGCGCAGGCCGGGCGTCTCGCGTTCACGCTCGCGGCGGGTCTCGGCGCGCTGTGCGGCGTGCTGGTCGCGCCGATCACGACCATCTACTACGACTCGGGATTCCTGATCGGCCTGAAGGGCTTCGTCGGCGCAATCGTCGGCGGTCTTGTCAGCTATCCGCTGGCCGCGGCCGGCTCGTTGCTCGTCGGGCTGCTGGAGTCGTATTCGTCGTTTTGGGCGAGCGCGTATAAGGAGGTGATCGTCTTCACGCTCATTATCCCGGTGCTGTTATGGCGAAGCCTGGCCAGCCCGCATACCGACGAAGAAGAGGAGTAAGCCATGACCTTTCTCCATCGATATCGCTTCTTCTGGCTGTTTCTGCTCGTCGTATTCGCGCTGCCGGTGCTGCCGGGGCCGGTCGCCGTGCCGGAATACTGGATCACGCTTCTCAACTACATCGGCCTGTATTCGATTGTCGCTATCGGGCTGGTGCTCTTGACCGGCATCGGCGGCATGACGAGCTTCGGGCAGGCGGCGTTCGTGGGCGTCGGCGCCTACGCGACTGCGTTCCTGACGACGCGTTATGGCGTCTCGCCGTGGCTCGCGCTGATGGCAGGCGTCGTGCTGACGGCGTTTATCGCGCTGTTGCTCGGCCTCGTCACGATGCGCCTCTCCGGGCACTTTCTGCCGCTCGGCACGATCGCCTGGGGGCTCTCGCTGTTCTATCTCTTCGGGAATATGGAACTGCTGGGCAAGTACGACGGCATCAACGGGATTCCGGTGCTCAACCTGTTCGGCTGGCAGCTCGAATCGGGGCGCAGCATCTACTACCTCATCTGGGTCGTGGTGCTGCTCGCGGTCGTGTCTGTTCAGAATCTGCTTAATAGTCGCCCCGGCCGCGCGATTCGGGCGCTGCGCGGCGGCGGCATCATGGCCGAAGCGATGGGCGTCAATACGGCGTGGATGCGCGTCGTTATTTTTATCTATGCCGCGGTGCTCGCGGCTATCTCGGGCTTTCTCTATGCGCATTTGCAGCGCGCGGTGAATCCGACGCCGTTCGGCCTCAACCACGGCATCGAGTTTCTGTTCATGGCGGTCGTCGGCGGGGTGTCGCATGTGTGGGGTGCGATTTTAGGGGCGACCATCCTCACCGTGCTGCAGGACTATCTCCAGACGCTGCTGCCGAAACTCATCGGCGCGAACGGCAATTTCGAGATTATCGTCTTCGGAGTCGTGATGGTCCTGCTGTTGCAATATGCACGGCAGGGCGTGTGGCCGTTTGTGGCGCGTGTGTTTCCGCGAGGGCCGCGCGCGCACGTCCCGGAGCACGGCGAGCCTTTGCCGCAGCGCAGCAAACCGGCGACGGGTGAGCCGCTGCTAATCGTCGATACGGCGCGGAAGCAGTTCGGCGGCCTCGTCGCCGTGAACGACGTGAGCTTTGATGTGAAGGCCGGCGAGATCGTCGGCTTGATCGGGCCGAACGGGGCTGGCAAGTCGACCACGTTCAATCTCGTCACGGGCGTCCTGCAAGCAACGAGCGGAGCGATCACGTTCCACGGCGCGCGCATCGACAAGCTAACGTCGCGGGAGATCGTGAAGCGGGGCATCGGACGGACGTTTCAGCACGTCAAGATGCTGCCCGGGATGACCGTGCTGGAGAATGTGGCGATCGGCGCGCATCTGCGTGGCAGCACGGGCGTATGGCGCAGCGTCGTCCGGCTCAACGCGGCTGAGGAAGCGCGCCTCATGTCCGAAGCGGCAAAGCAGATTGCGCGCGTCGGGCTGGAGAAGCATCTTTATGCCGAGGCGGGCAGTCTTGCGCTCGGTCAACAACGGATTCTTGAGATCGCGCGGGCGCTGTGCTGCGACCCGACGTTGCTGCTGCTCGACGAGCCGGCGGCGGGACTTCGTTACCAGGAGAAGCAGCAACTGGCCGAGTTGCTCCGGAAGCTGCGGGCGGAAGGCATGAGCATCTTGCTGGTCGAACATGACATGGACTTTGTGATGAATCTGACCGACCGGCTCGTCGTTATGGAGTTCGGTACCAAAATCGCCGAGGGACTGCCAAAGGACGTGCAGGAGAACCCGGCTGTGCTCGAAGCTTATCTTGGCGGGGTGGAGTGATGGCTGAAACCATTCTTGAAGTCAGCGACTTGGCCGTGCGCTACGGTAAGGTTGAAGCCTTGCACAACTGGAACCTGCAAGTAGCCGCCGGGCAGATTGTGTCGGTCATCGGACCGAACGGCGCCGGGAAGTCGACGTTGCTTAACGCCATCATGGGGGCATTGCCACAGAGCGGCCATGCGAAGGGCGTGATTCGCTACATGGGCGAAGATGTGTCGGCGCTGGCGATCGAGCGGCGCGTTTCACGTGGAATGTGCTTGGTGCCGGAGAAACGCGAGCTCTTTTCGACGATGACGGTCGAGGACAATCTCGTGCTGGGCGCATATCGCCGTAAGCGGGCGGGAGAGCGCGATTATCTGGATCAGTTAAGCCACGTCTACGAACTCTTTCCCCGGCTCAAGGAGCGACGCAAGCAGGCAGCGGGGACGCTCTCCGGCGGTGAACGGCAGATGCTCGCCGTGGGTCGGGCTTTGATGGGCAAGCCGCGCCTTCTCATGCTGGACGAGCCGAGCCTCGGACTGGCGCCTCTGATTGTGAAAGAGATCTTCCACATCGTCAGCGCGCTCAAGCAGACCGGGGTTGCAACGCTCCTGATCGAGCAGAATGCCCGCGCGGCGCTGCAGATATCCGATTACGGATATGTGCTTGAAACCGGGGAGTTCGCGTTAGAAGGCGAGGCTGAAAGTTTGCGGCACAATCCGCAGGTCATCGAGACCTATCTGGGGCTAGCCAAGCAGGCTGCCTAGCGCGTCGGTCTAGGCGTTTTTCAGTGGCGTGTTTCACGTGAAACACGCCATTTTTTTCGCCTGCGCGTCGCGAGCCGAAAACGATGACGGGCGATGCCTATATAATCTTGCGATATTCCTTCTTCGGTTCGTGTCGTCCGAGCACGAAATTTCCATGCTTTATCCCACAGAATTTGACGTGATCGTCGTTGGCGGCGGTCATGCAGGCACTGAGGCCGCGCTAGCTTCGGCAAGAATGGGCTGCAAAACGCTGCTTTTGACCCATAACATCGAAACGCTCGGGCAAATGAGCTGCAATCCGTCGATCGGCGGTATCGGCAAGGGCCACCTCGTGAAGGAGGTCGACGCCCTCGGCGGTGCGATGGCAGCGGCGACAGACGAGTCCGGCATTCAGTTTCGCATCCTCAATTCCTCTAAGGGCCCGGCCGTACGCGCGACGCGTGCCCAGGCGGATCGCGTGCTCTATAAGCAGGCCATCCGGCATCGGCTCGAAAATCAGCCGAACCTGTGGTTGTTCCAGCAGGCGGTCGACGACTTGATGGTTGAAGGCGACCGCGTAGTCGGTGCTGTGACGCAAGTGGGCCTGCGATTTCGCGCCCGAGCGGTCGTGCTGACCGCCGGGACGTTCCTTGACGGGAAGATTCACGTTGGCCTAAACAACTACGTCGGCGGGCGGGCGGGTGATCCGGCCGCAGTCTCACTGTCGGCGCGCTTGAAGGAGTTGAAGCTGCCGCAAGGGCGGCTGAAAACCGGGACGCCGCCGCGTATCGACGGGCGGACGATCGACTTCTCCGTGCTGGAAGAGCAGCCTGGAGATCTCGATCCGATTCCGGTTTTCTCGTTCCTGGGCCGCATAAAACAGCACCCGCGGCAGATGCCCTGCTGGGTGACGCACACGAATTCGCGGACGCACGACATAATTCGCTCCGGACTAGACCGGTCGCCGATGTACACGGGCGTTATTGAGGGCGTCGGGCCGCGTTATTGTCCGTCCATCGAGGACAAGATTCACCGGTTCGCTTCCAAGGACGCGCATCAGATCTTCCTCGAACCCGAAGGGCTGACGACCAATGAGTTTTACCCGAATGGAATCTCCACCAGCCTTCCGTTCGACGTACAGCTCGAGCTCGTCCGGTCAATGCGTGGTCTGGAACACGCGCATATCCTGCGGCCAGGCTATGCGATCGAATACGACTACTTCGATCCGCGCGCATTGAAAGCATCGCTGGAGACTAAAGCGATCAACGGCCTGTTTTTCGCCGGGCAGATCAACGGCACGACGGGCTACGAAGAAGCTGCGGCACAAGGGCTGTTGGCCGGCATCAACGCGGGATTGCAGGTGCAAGGGAAGGACGCGTGGTGCCCGAGGCGCGATCAGGCATATCTCGGCGTGCTGGTTGATGACCTCGTCACCCGCGGCGTGTCTGAGCCTTATCGCATGTTCACAAGCCGCGCCGAGTATCGGTTGTCGCTTCGAGAAGACAACGCGGACATGCGGTTGACGGAAACTGGCCGGAAAATCGGCGTCATCGACGACCTACGCTGGGACGCGTTCAGCCGAAAGCGCGACGCTGTTTCACGTGAAACAGAACGCTTGCGTTCGACGTGGGTGAATCCCAAGACGTTGCCGGCGGAAGAAGCGACCGCCTTGCTAGGCAAGCCGATTGACCATGAATACAGCTTGGCAGACCTACTGCGTCGCCCTGGCGTCTCTTACGACGGCGTCTGCGCGCTGCGCGGCGGCACGTCTGGCCCGGACACTCCGCTAGCAGACGATCCGGTTCTTCTTGAGCAGATCAAGGAACAGATTGAGATCGGCGTCAAGTATCAGGGCTATATCGAACGCCAAGCGGACGAAATCGTGCGCAACGGCGCGCAGGAGAATACGCGTTTGCCGGAAGGCATCGACTACAACGACGTACGTGGCCTGTCGTTCGAGGCGCGGCAGAAGCTGATGCAACATCGTCCGGAGACGATTGGGCAGGCGTCGCGGATTTCGGGAATCACGCCCGCAGCTATCTCGCTGCTCATGGTTCACCTGAAACGCGGGCTGGGCCGCCGAGGCAAGGGGAGCAGTGGCGACGAACAGACGCCTACGACGTCGGCGGTGCAATGACGGATCTCGATTCATTGCTGAATGAGGGCGCCGTCGAGCTAGGCGTCGCGCTCTCTGCCGAACAGAAACGGAAGTTGCTCGACTACGTCGCGCTGTTGAGCAAATGGAACGCGGTCTACAACCTGACGGCCATACGCGATCCACGGCAGATGCTTATCCAGCACATTCTGGATTCGCTCGCGATCGTGCCCGCAGTTTCGAGCCGACATGCAACGACGTTACTCGACGTCGGTTCTGGCGGCGGGTTGCCTGGGATCGTGCTGGCAATCGCCTTACCGGAGCTGCGCGTCACGCTGAACGACATCGTTCATAAGAAAACCGCTTTTCAGTCACAGGCGAAAGCCCAACTGGGACTGCCGAATCTGTATGTTGTGACCGGGCGAGTCGAAGCGCTGAAACCAGGCGTCGACGTACCGGAAAAATTCGATGTGATCGTGTCCCGCGCGTTCGCAGAGCTCACGGATTTCGCTACACTTGCCCGACATCTGGTTGCGGACCACGGCTGCATCCTTGCGATGAAAGGTGTGAAGCCCGACGCCGAAATCGCGCGCCTGCCGCAGGGCGCGGCGGTCAAAAATATCGAACGCCTGGCGGTGCCGTTGCTCGACGCGGAGCGGCATCTCGTCGAGATTCGATTCGATGCGTGAAGCCCGTGCCGCACTCCAGCCATGCTGATCTTCTGACAGCGAAGAAACGAGGACATTAAACGATGGCAAAAATCTTCTGCGTCGCGAATCAGAAGGGCGGCGTTGGAAAGACGACGACAGCAGTGAATTTGGCAGCCAGTCTGACGGGGCTCGGCCAGCGCGTGCTGTTGATCGACCTCGATCCGCAGGGCAACGCGACGATGGGCAGCGGCGTGGATAAAGCCGCCTGCGAGAACACAGTATACGAAGTGCTGGTGGATGGAGTCACGTTGCGCGAAGCACGCGTGAGTCCGGAAGCCGTGGGTTACGATGTTCTGCCGGCGAACCGCGAACTCGCGGGCGCGGAAGTGGAATTAGTCGGCATGGAAAACCGCGAGCGCATTCTACGCGCTGCCATCGCGGATATAGCATCAGACTATGACTTCGTGCTCATCGATTGCCCGCCCGCATTGTCGCTCCTTACGCTGAACGCGCTGTGCGCGGCGCACGGCGTCATCATCCCAATGCAGTGCGAATACTTCGCGCTCGAAGGTCTCTCGGACCTCGTCAACACCATCAAGCAGATTCACGCCAATCTCAACCGCGACCTCAAGGTGATCGGATTGTTGCGCGTGATGTTCGATCCGCGGATCACGCTGCAGCAGCAGGTGTCGGATCAACTCAAGGCGCACTTCGGCGACAAGGTGTTCGATGTCGTTATCCCGCGCAATGTGCGTCTCGCCGAGGCGCCCAGCTACGGCTTGCCGGGCGTCGTGTTCGACAAGGCGTCGCGCGGCGCGCAGGCGTACGTGCAGTTCGGCGCGGAAATGATCGAGCGCCTGCGCGCGCTGCAACCCCAATCGATGCGGCAGGAAACGCCGACGGAGGAACCGAAATGAACGCTGTGATGAAGAAAAAGGGTTTGGGCCGCGGTCTCGACGCATTGCTCGGCGGCAGCGTCGACATCACGGAGGCCGTGCGAGGCGAGGGCACGCCGACGGTTCTGGCGCTCGACAAACTGCAAGCAGGTAAGTATCAGCCGCGCACGCGCATGGACGAAGGCGCGTTGCAGGAGCTTGCCTCCAGCATCCGCGCGCAGGGTCTGATGCAGCCGATTCTCGTGCGCTCCGTCGGCGACGATCATTACGAGATCATCGCGGGCGAGCGGCGTTTCCGCGCGGCGCGTCTTGCCGGTCTGGACGAAGTGCCGGTGCTGGTGAAGAACGTCCCCGATCAGGCCGCCGCAGCAATGGCGCTGATCGAAAACATTCAGCGCGAGGACCTGAATCCGCTGGAAGAGGCGCAGGGCATCCAGCGTCTCCTCGACGAATTCAGCTTCACGCACGAGCAGGCTGCCGAAGCGGTCGGGCGTTCGCGCAGCGCAGTGTCGAACTTGCTGCGTTTGTTGAATTTGGCGTCGCCCGTTCAGACGATGCTGCTCGCCGGCGATCTCGACATGGGACACGCGCGCGCGCTGCTGTCCGTCGACGCCGCCACGCAGATTCAGTTGGCCAATCATGTGGTAAATCGCCGCTTGTCGGTGCGGGAGACGGAGCGCCTCGTTGCCGCGACGCTAAAGCAAACGCCCGCCAAGGCGCGCCCGCCAAGCGACGGTGGACGCGACACGCGTCGTCTGGAAGAGGAGTTGTCAGACCTGCTCGCCGCCAGCGTGAAAATCAAGGTCGGCGGCCGGGGGCGCGGTAAGGTCACGATCGACTTCGGCAATCTGGACGCGCTCGAAGGCATTCTGACGAAGCTGCGCGGCAGCATCGAAACGCCGACGCCAGCAGCGTAAAGGCAAGGGTCGATTCTTGTCCGAGCTCGATGCCAAGGGCGTGCGCCCCGACTTTCCGGCACGCATCTGGAAGACGATTTCGAAGGAACCGGTGCTCGCGATACTCGTGCTCGCGCTGCTCGTCATCGAGGTCGTCCGTCCGCAGCCTTTGACGGCGCTGCCGGGTCTGGTCGACTGGCAGACGGTGCTCACGCTCGCCGGTCTGCTGATCCTGACCAAAGCGATCGAATTGTCAGGATTCCTAATGTGGGCGGCGCATCGGCTGGTGCATCACATACATGGCGAGCGCGGGCTCGCGCTGCTGCTCGTCGCGCTGGCGGCCGGCCTGTCCACGCTGCTGACCAACGATGTCGCGCTGTTCGCCGTGGTCCCGCTCGCGCTGTCGCTCAACAAGCTCGCGCCGCTGCCGATCAAGAAGCTCGTGATCGTGATTGCGCTGGCAGTCAACGCGGGCTCGATCCTGACACCGCTCGGCAATCCTCAGAACCTCTTTCTCTGGCAGACGAGCGGCGTTTCCTTCGGCGTGTTCGTGTGGAAGGTGCTGCCGTTGTGCGCGGCGCTGATGGCGTTATTGTTCGCGCTGACTTTCGCGATGTTTCGCGCGACGCCGCTCGACCTCTCCGGCGATGCGGAGGCGCATCGCGTAGACCGGAGACTGTGCGGCATCAGCATCGTCGCGTTCGGCGTTTTCGTCGCGTTGGCGGACGCGCATCACGCGGGTCCGGCGCTGGCTGCGCTGGCCGTCGGCTTTCTACTCTGGCGACGCGAGGTCGTGCTGAAGATCGACTACCTCCTGCTGCTCATCTTCGTGCTGATGTTCATCGTGCTCCGCAGTGCTGCCGCGTTGCCGACGATCCACGACGCCATCGCGCGCATCGGCATCCACTCGCCGGTGCGCGCATACGCCGCCGGCGCGGTGCTCTCGCAGGGCATCAGCAACGTGCCGGCGGCCATCGTGCTCGCGGAGTTCTCGAAGGACTGGCGCGCGCTCGCGTTCGGCGTGAGCGTCGGCGGGTTCGGCGTGGCAATCGGCTCGCTCGCGAATCTCATTGCCGTGCGTCTGTCCGGCGAGAAGGGCATGTGGACGCCGTTTCACATCGTGTCGATACCCTTCTGGATCGTGGCCATGGTCATCGGCTGGGCGCTCGTTTGAAGCACCCGACGCAATCGGTTTCAATCTGAAAATCTGCTTGCAATCGCAAGAAAAATCTCGGTTCTCAGACCGTTTTTTAAGGTTCGTCCGCTTGGCTTTTGACGCACCTAAACTATTGAATCCGTGACAACAATCGCTTACAATCCCCCGGATTTATCAGCTAGGCCACCTCGAAAGCGCCGCGAAAGCGCAAGGTGATTCTCCGGACACTGGGTTGAAGGCCTGAAGCCGAGCGCGAGTACTTCGCGTGCGACCTCGGGCATATGCGACGCACATGCGCAAACGAAACATGCAAGTCAGTGCTCGCTCGACCGGCGATAACCACGCCACCGGAAATCAGCCGCGCAATTCGACTGACGACTCGTGGGACGCCGAAGCGCAAGATAACAATATCGTTCCGCTCACACGGGATCAGGCAGAAAAGCTGTTCGGCCCGGAAGTGAGTCGTCCATCGCGTGTCACGCCGTATCGCGTCGTGGCGGCGCAAATGGTTTTGTCCCTGGGTGCGACGCTGCTTTGGTGGCTGTTTTACAAGCCGCCGGGCGATGCTGCGCTGTCCGCCTTCCTGGGAGGAGCGATTGCCTGGGTGCCCGCGGCTCTGTTCGCCGCGCGGCTGAAGGCGAAAAGCGGTGCCGAAACGATCATGAGCTGGATGATCGGCGAAGGCGTCAAGATGGGAGCGACGATTGCTATGTTCGTCGCCGTCGCGCTCTGGTATAAGAGCGCGCTGTGGCTGCCGTTGCTCGTCACGTACATCGTCGCGCTGAAAGCGTACTGGGTCGCCATGGCGCTGCGATGACGCTGCGCCGGCCGGTCTTCATGACCTCCCGGGTAAGTGCGGCGCAGCGTGGCCGTAGGTAGCATGAACATGAGTGCGGAACGCGTTCCGCACACGGGCCTCTCGCCCCGGAGCCGCGACGCGAAGCGGCGGCTCGGAAGCGAAGGCGGCGAAAGATTTTTGACAATTTGGGTGGCTTTAACGATATGGCAGCTAGCGAAGGAACGCACGCTCTGGATCCGTCCGAGTACATTGCGCACCACTTGCAGAATCTTTCCACGCATCCGCAGACGTCGATCTTCGACATCCACGTCTGGAATCTGGACACGCTGTTCTGGTCCATCGTATGCGGCCTTTTGACCATCATCATTCTGGGCCTCGCGGCTCGTCGGGCGACGTCCGGCGTCCCCGGCCGTTTCCAGTGCGCAATCGAAATGCTCGTGGAGATGGTCGAAGACCAGTCGAAGTCGATGATCCACGGCAGCCGCCGTTTCATCGCGCCGCTCGCGCTGACCGTGTTCGTCTGGGTCGCGCTGATGAACTCGCTCGACTTCATCCCCGTTGACTTGCCTGGCCGCGTGATCGGCTGGCTCGGGCTCGAGCACGCGCTTCCGCATCATCGCATCGTGCCGACGGCCGACCTCAACGGCACCATTGGCATCGCGCTGGGCGTCTTGCTGCTGATGCTGTACTACAACATCAAGATCAAGGGCGCCGGCGGTTTCGTGCACGAACTGCTGTCCGCTCCGTTCGGCTCGCATCCGGTTCTGTGGCTTCCGAACCTCGCGCTGAACATCATCGAGTTCGCCGCCAAAACGGTTTCCCTCGGCATGCGACTTTTCGGCAACATGTACGCCGGCGAGCTGCTGTTCCTGCTGATCGCGCTTCTCGGCAGCATGTGGACCTTCGGTGCGAACCTGTCCGTGCTCGGCTTCATTGGCCATGTGATCGCGGGCACGGTGTGGGCAGTGTTCCACATCCTGATCGTGTTCCTGCAGGCCTTCATTTTCATGATGCTGACGCTGGTGTATCTCGGCCAGGCGCATGACACGCACTAACGTGAGCGTGCCGGGGTCCGGAATCGTCAAAGAATCACAGTTTTAATTTTTATAAATCCAGTTCCAAAGTCTTTAATCAAAGGAGTGATCATGCAAGCTTTCATCGCCAACATCCAGGGTCTGACCGCCGTCGGTATCGGCATTATCATCGGCCTGGGTGCAATCGGCGCCTGTATCGGTATCGGTCTGATGGGCGGCAAGTACATTGAAGCGTGCGCCCGCCAGCCGGAACTGATGAACCCGCTGCAGACCAAGATGTTCCTGCTGGCTGGTCTGATCGACGCGGCGTTCCTGATCGGCGTTGGTGTGGCAATGCTGTTTGCGTTCGCGAACCCGCTGCTCGCGCGTCTCGCAGGCTGAGGTTTCTCGGAAGTGCGCGTCCGATTTTTTGACAGGACGCAGAACGGAACGGGTGAGGCGCTGATCGAGCACAACAGCCGGTTAGCGCCTTTTAACCGTTTCACTCTCCGATCAAGCAACGTTTAAGGAAACACCGTGAATCTCAACGCAACCCTGTTTGCGCAAATGGTCGTGTTTCTGATCCTCGCGTGGTTCACGATGAAGTTCGTGTGGCCGCCGTTGATCAACGCCCTCGACGAGCGCTCGAAGAAGATTGCCGACGGCCTCGCCGCCGCCGACAAGGGCAAGGCGGAACTGGAAGCCGCGCACAAGCGCGTCGACCAGGAACTCGCGCAGGCGCGCACGGACGGCCAGCAGCGCATTGCTGACGCCGAGAAGCGCGCCGCCGCCGTCGCCGAAGAAATCAAGGCCAACGCGCAAGCCGAAGCCGCGCGCATCATCGCGCAGGCCAAGGCGGACGCCGACCAGCAAATCGTCAAGGCGCGCGAAACTCTGCGTGCCGAAGTCGCGGCGCTGGCCGTGAAGGGCGCAGAGCAAATTCTGCGGCGCGAAGTCGATCAGAAGGCTCATGCCGATCTGCTCAATCAACTCAAAACCGAGCTCTGATCATGGCCGAATTTGCAACCATCGCTCGTCCTTACGCAGAAGCGCTGTTCCGCGTGGCCGAAACCGGCGATCTCGCGGGCTGGTCCACCTTCGTCGAGGAGCTGGCACAGGTTGCGCGTCTGCCCGAAGTGGAATCGGTCGCCTCGAGCCCGAAAGTGAGCCGCGAGCAGATCACCGACTTGTTGCTCGCCGCGGTGAAGTCGCCGCTCGCTCAGGGCAACGCTCAGGCAAAGAACTTCGTGCGCATGCTGGTGGACAACCATCGTCTGCCGCTGCTGCCGGAAATCGCCGTCCAGTTCGACGAACTGAAGAACGCCCGTGAAGGTGCGGCCGACGCGCATATCGTCAGCGCGTTCCCCCTCGAAGGCGCACAGTTGAACGACCTGGTCGCAAGCCTCGAACGCAAGTTCGAGCGCAAGCTGAAACCGATCGTCGAAATCGATCAGTCGCTGATCGGCGGCGTTCGCGTGACGGTCGGCGACGAAGTGCTCGATACCTCGGTCCGCGCGCGCCTAGCCAGCATGCAGACGGCGCTCACCGCCTGACGCTTCTTGGAAGCGCCTTAGCTGGCACGCAACAGAATTGACTATCAGGAGCGAATAATGCAACTCAATCCCTCTGAGATCAGCGAGCTGATCAAGAGCCGGATCCAGGGCCTTGAAGCGAGCGCGGACGTTCGCAACCAGGGCACCGTGATCTCCGTGACCGACGGTATCGTGCGTATTCACGGCCTGTCGGACGTGATGCAGGGCGAAATGCTCGAGTTTCCGGGCAACACTATCGGTCTTGCGCTGAACCTCGAACGCGATTCCGTCGGCGCCGTTATTCTCGGTGAGTACGAGCACATCACGGAAGGCGACATCGTCAAGACGACGGGCCGCATTCTCGAAGTGCCGGTCGGCCCGGAACTAATCGGTCGCGTGGTCGATGCGCTCGGCAACCCGATCGACGGCAAGGGCCCGATCAACGCCAAGATGACCGACGCTATCGAAAAGATCGCGCCGGGCGTGATCTGGCGTAAGTCGGTGTCGCAGCCGGTGCAGACGGGTCTGAAGTCGATCGACGCGATGGTGCCGATCGGCCGCGGCCAGCGCGAGCTGATCATCGGCGACCGTCAGTGCGGCAAGAGCGCCGTGGCTGTCGACGCGATCATCAACCAGAAGGGCAAGAACCTCATCTGTATCTACGTCGCGATCGGCCAGAAGGCTTCGTCGATCATGAACGTGGTGCGCAAGCTCGAAGAAACCGGCGCCATGGCTTACACCATCGTCGTCGCGGCTTCGGCTTCCGAATCGGCGGCCATGCAGTACCTCGCGCCGTACGCCGGCTGCACGATGGGCGAATACTTCCGCGATCGCGGCGAAGACGCGCTGATCGTCTACGACGACTTGACCAAGCAAGCATGGGCGTATCGTCAGATTTCGCTGCTGCTGCGCCGTCCGCCGGGCCGCGAAGCATATCCGGGTGACGTGTTCTATCTGCACTCGCGTCTGCTCGAGCGCGCGGCTCGCGTCTCGGAAGAGTACGTCGAGAAGTTTACGAACGGCGAAGTGAAGGGCAAGAGCGGTTCGCTGACGGCGCTGCCGGTCATCGAAACGCAAGCCGGCGACGTGACCGCGTTCGTTCCGACGAACGTGATTTCGATTACCGACGGCCAGATCTTCCTGGAAACCGACCTGTTCAACGCCGGTATCCGCCCTGCGATCAACGCGGGCGTGTCGGTGTCGCGCGTCGGTGGCGCGGCTCAGACCAAGGTCGTGAAGAAGCTGTCGGGCGGTATCCGTACCGACCTCGCGCAGTATCGTGAACTGGCGGCGTTCGCGCAGTTCGCGTCGGACCTCGACGAAGCGACCCGCAAGCAGCTGGAGCGCGGCCGTCGCGTGACGGAACTGCTGAAGCAGCCGCAGTATCAGCCGCTGCAAGTGTGGGAACTGTCGGTGGCGCTGTTCGCGGCCAACAACGGCTATCTCGACGATCTGGAAGTTGCGCAAGTGCTGCCGTTCGAAAAGGGCCTGCGCGAATACCTGAAGACGAGCCATGCCGATCTGATTAAGCGCATCGAAGACAACAAAGACTTGTCGAAGGACGACGAAGGCGCGCTGCATGCCGCGCTGAAGGACTTCAAGAAGTCGGGCGCTTATTGATCGGGACTGAGGAGCAACGCGCGGCGCATCATCGGATGCACGCCGCGCGGCTTCGATCAAGGAGTAAGCAATGGCTGGAATGAAGGAAATTCGCGGCAAGATCAAGAGCGTGCAGAACACGCGCAAGATCACGAAAGCGATGGAAATGGTCGCCGCATCCAAGATGCGCCGCGCCCAGGAGCGCATGCGTTCCGCTCGTCCGTACGCTGACCGAGTCCGCGCAATCGCAGCGCACATGAGCGCAGCGAATCCCGAGTATCGTCACCCGTTCATGGTGAAGAACGACGGCGCGAAAGCGGCTGGCCTGATCCTCGTCACGACCGACAAGGGCCTGTGCGGCGGCATGAACACGAACATCCTGCGTGCGTCGCTGAACCGGATCAAGGAACTCGATCAGAGCGGCGTGTCCATCGAGGCGTCGGCCATCGGCGGCAAGGGACTCGGCTTTCTGAACCGGCTGCGCGCGCGCGTTGTGTCGCAAGTGACGCAACTGGGCGACACGCCGCATCTGGAAAAGCTGATCGGCGCGATCAAGGTGCAGCTCGACTTGTATTCGGAAGGCAAGGTCAACGCGGTGTACCTGGCGTACACGCGCTTCGTCAACACGATGAAGCAGGAGCCGGTGATCGAGCAACTTCTGCCGCTGTCGATCGACGATCTCCATAAACAGGGGAGCGAAGGCGAAACGCCGAAGACGTCGTGGGATTACATCTACGAGCCGGACGCGCAAACCGTGGTGGACGACCTGCTCGTGCGCTACGTCGAGGCGCTCGTCTATCAGGCGGTCGCGGAGAACATGGCGTCGGAGCAATCGGCGCGCATGGTCGCGATGAAGGCGGCGTCGGACAACGCGAAACAAGTGATCAACGAACTGCAGCTCGTCTACAACAAGAGCCGTCAGGCAGCGATTACGAAAGAATTGTCGGAAATCGTCGGCGGCGCCGCAGCGGTCTGATTTTGCTGACCGCGTGAAAGAACACAGTATCTAAAGGAAATGCGATGAGTACTACTGCTTTGGTAGAAGGCAAGATCGTACAGTGCATCGGCGCCGTTATCGACGTGGAATTTCCGCGTGCGGAAATGCCGAAGATCTACGACGCGCTCATTCTGGAAGGCACGGAACTGACGCTCGAAGTCCAGCAGCAGCTGGGCGACGGCGTGGTCCGCACCATCTGTCTGGGTGCGTCCGACGGCCTGCGCCGCGGCACGATGGTCAAGAACACCGGCAAGCCGATCAGCGTGCCGGTCGGCAAGCCGACGCTCGGCCGGATCATGGACGTGCTCGGCCGTCCGATCGACGAAGCGGGCCCGATCGACTCGACCACGCTGCGCTCGATTCACCAGCAAGCGCCTTCGTTCGACGAGCTGTCGCCGTCGACCGAACTGCTCGAAACCGGCATCAAGGTTATCGACCTGATCTGCCCGTTCGCGAAGGGCGGCAAGGTGGGTCTGTTCGGCGGTGCGGGCGTGGGCAAGACCGTGAACATGATGGAACTCATCAACAACATCGCGAAGGAACACGGCGGTTACTCCGTGTTCGCCGGTGTTGGCGAGCGGACCCGTGAAGGGAACGACTTCTATCATGAAATGAAGGACTCGAACGTTCTGGACAAGGTCGCGCTGGTGTACGGCCAGATGAACGAGCCGCCGGGCAACCGTCTGCGCGTCGCGCTGACCGGCCTGACGATGGCCGAGCACTTCCGTGACGAAGGTCTCGACGTGCTTTTCTTCGTGGACAACATCTACCGTTTCACGCTGGCAGGAACGGAAGTGTCCGCACTGCTGGGCCGTATGCCGTCGGCAGTGGGCTATCAGCCGACGCTCGCTGAAGAAATGGGCAAGCTGCAAGAGCGCATCACGTCGACCAAGACCGGCTCGATCACGTCGGTTCAGGCCGTGTACGTCCCTGCGGACGACTTGACCGACCCGTCGCCGGCTACGACCTTCGGCCACCTGGACGCAACCGTCGTGTTGTCGCGTGATATCGCTTCGCTCGGTATCTATCCGGCCGTGGACCCGCTCGATTCGACCTCGCGTCAGATCGACCCGAACGTGATCGGCGAAGAGCATTACTCGATCACGCGCGGCGTGCAGCAAACGCTGCAGCGCTACAAGGAACTGCGCGACATTATCGCGATTCTCGGCATGGACGAACTGTCGCCGGAAGACAAGCTGTCGGTCGCGCGCGCTCGCAAGATCCAGCGTTTCCTGTCGCAGCCGTTCCACGTCGCTGAGGTGTTCACGGGTTCGCCGGGCAAGTACGTGCCGCTGAAGGAAACCATTCGCGGCTTCAAGATGATCGTGGATGGCGAGTGCGATCATCTGCCGGAACAAGCGTTCTACATGGTTGGCACGATCGACGAAGCCTTCGAAAAGGCCAAGAAGATCCAGTAAAGGTCGGGTGTATCGAAGCGGGCGCCGGTTAAGAGCCGGCGTCCCCGAACTGCGCTCAACCCAGGAGTTGGACAACATGGCAACCATCAAAGTAGACGTCGTCAGCGCGGAAGAGCAAATCTTCTCGGGCCAGGCGAAGTTCGTCGCGCTGCCGGGCGAGTCCGGTGAGCTCGGCATTCTGCCGGGTCACACGCCGCTTATCACGCGCATTCGTCCGGGCGCCGTCCGTATCGAGGCGGAAGACGGCTCGGAAGAGTTCGTGTTCGTCGCGGGCGGCATTCTCGAAATTCAGCCGGGCATCGTGACCGTGCTGGCCGACACCGCCATTCGCGGCGCCGATCTGGACGAAGCGAAGGCCGAGCAAGCGAAGAAGCGCGCCGAGGAAGCGATGCAGAACAACGCATCCGAACTCGAGTACGCTACTGCGCAAGCCGAACTCGCGTATGCCGCGGCCCAGCTCGCAGCGATTCAGCGTCTGCGCAAGGCGCACGCGAAGCACTGAGCGAGACGCACATTCGCGGATAAGAAAAGCAGCCTCCGGGCTGCTTTTTTTATGCGTGCAAGCCCTCGGCAAATCTGCATAACGGACGCGCGAGGTTTCCCCTATGGGCCTAACCCATTGATTCCGCGAAGCCTCGACCGATCCGACCGACAAGCATTGCGGGTAACACTGAATGCCCGCTGGCCGCGTCGCCATGCAAAATAGCCTTCCAGTTAGCCTTCATCCGGGCGGAGTCTATCGATGGCACACGAACCGACGTACGCCGGCGCGCAGATCGAACCGCGCGACGGCCTTTCTTATGTCCGCGGCGCGACCGATATCCCTCTCAGCGATGCCACCGTCTCGCGCTTTCTTCTGGAAACAGTCGCTCGCTTTCCAGATCGACCGGCCGTCGTATTCCGCGAACAGAGCATCCGCTGGACGTGGCGTGAGTTCGCCAATGAGGTCGACGCCCTGGCGACCGCGCTGTTGCAACTCGGCTTGAAAGCGGGTGATCGCGTCGGCATCTGGTCGCCGAATCGCGCTGAATGGCTGCTGACGCAGTTCGCCACCGCGCGCATCGGGGCCGTGTTGGTGAACATCAACCCGGCGTATCGGCTGGCTGAGTTGGAATACGCGCTGCAGAAGGTCGGCTGCACGGCCATCATCGCGGCCGAGCAGTTCAAGACGTCGAAGTATCTCGACATGCTCGCAGCACTCGCGCCCGAGTTGTCCGACGCCGAGCTCAACGACCTGCACGCGGCCAAGCTGCCTGCGCTGCGCACGGTGATTCGCATGGGCGATAGCACCACGCCCGGCATGCTCAATTTCGACGACGTGATGCGCCGGGGCCGCGCCGCGCTCGACACCGCGCGACTCGACGCGCTCGAAGCCAAACTGGACGCCCACGACGCGATCAACATCCAGTTCACGAGCGGCACGACCGGCAACCCGAAGGGCGCGACGCTCACGCATCGGAACATCGTCAACAACGCGCGCTACATTGCGATGGCCATGCGCCTGACTGAGGCCGATTCGCTCTGCATTCCCGTGCCGCTGTATCACTGCTTCGGCATGGTGCTGGCGGTGCTCGCATGCGTATCGGCGGGCGCGGCGATGGTTTTCCCCGGCGAAGCGTTCGATCCCGCTGCGACGCTCGCCGCCGTTCACGAAGAGGGCTGCACCGCGCTGCACGGCGTGCCGACCATGTTCATCGCGGAACTGGATCACCCCGAATTCGCGAAGTACGACCTGAGCCGCCTGCGCACGGGCATCATGGCGGGCTCGCCGTGCCCGATCGAAACGATGAAGCGCGTCGTGTCGAAAATGCACCTGAGCGAGATCACCATCGCGTACGGCATGACGGAGACAAGCCCCGTTTCGTTCCAGAGCTCGACGACGGACCCGCTCGACAAGCGCACGGCCACCGTCGGCCGCATTCAGCCGCATCTGGAGGTGAAGATTGTCGATGCGCTCGGGCAAATCGTGCCGGTCGGCGAAACGGGCGAATTGTGCACGCGCGGTTATTCAGTGATGAGAGGCTATTGGGGCGACGAAGCCAAGACGCGCGAGGCGATCGTCGATGGCTGGATGCACACCGGCGATCTCGCGACGCTGGACGCCGAGGGCTACTGCAATATCGTCGGGCGGCTAAAGGACATGCTGATACGCGGCGGCGAGAACATTTATCCGCGAGAGATCGAAGAATTTCTGTTCCGTCATCCCAAGATTCAGTCGGTTCAGGTTTTTGGCGTGCCCGACGCGAAATATGGCGAGGAAGTCTGCGCCTGGATCGTCGTGCGTCCGGGCGAGCAGGCGACGGAGCAGGAAATCCGGGATTTTTGTGAAGGGCAGATCGCGCACTACAAGATTCCGCGCTACATCCGCTTCGTGGACGAACTACCGATGACGGTGACCGGCAAGGTGCAGAAGTTCGTAATGCGCGCGCGGATGATCGACGAACTGAAGCTGGCAGAAGCCAAGACCGCCTGACAAAGCCTGAGGACGGCCGTCCAAACGACAAAGGGAGCGCAGCGCGCTCCCTTCTGTCATGGACTAACGATACGACAACCGCCAGCGGCGCACGCACGCAAACGTTTGTCGAGGCGAAAAAAAAGCGGGCCTGGAGCCCGCTAAAAACCACACGCTACGGGGTTAGCGCGAGGAGACCAACTGTGGGAGCTTCGGTTCTGCCTTCAAACCGAAGAACGATCCCAACACGGATGCCCCCTATTCGGAGTGCCGGGCCACGCCCTTTACTGACTTTGCATTGCGATTTCCGCAACGCAATGTAGACCCACCCGTGTTGAAACCGTTTGAACAGATTGTGGGCGAATTGATTGACTATCGCCGTAACAAAGTGTTTCAGGTTGTAACCCGAATCTATTAATCGTCGAGCGACACATGCTCGCCTTAAAAGCCTTATGTCTGCCCATTAATTGCAAGTTAATCGCCGCGTTTATTCATTTCCCGCGGGCTCGGTGCAAAATGCAGTCTAAACGGCGACAGCCGTTTTCGCTATTCTTCAGAAAAATAGCACGGGCGGACGCATGAAAACGATTTTTTGGTGTGTTTTCAATGCGCCGCCACTACGAAAAATACTCATTGGAGACGTGCATGACGATCGATCCGGACCTGCTTCAGTATTACAGCCGCGTCGCGGAAGCCTTCCCGCCGCTCGGACCCGAGGCAGATGCCTCCGCTGTGCGTCAGCGCTTCAAGGCGGTCGCGCAGGCCTACTCAGGCCAGCGCGACGACGCGATCGCCGTCGAGGACATTGACGTTTCTTTACAAAGCCGCACGATTGCCGCGCGCATTTATCGGCCGAAGGCTGCAAACGGACCGCTGCCCTTGCTTGTCTACTTTCACGGCGGCGGCTGGGTGGTGGGCGACATCGAGACGCACGACGGACTCGTCGCGCGACTCGCGCGCGATGCGCAGTGTGCCGTCGCGAGCGTCGATTACCGGCTCGCGCCCGAGCATCCGTTTCCGGCGCCATGCGACGACGCATTGGACGCGCTTCTGTGGATGGCGGAACATCGCTCGCGGCTCGGTTTCGCGACGGACAGGCTGGGCGTCGGCGGCGACAGCGCGGGCGCCCATCTGGCGGTCGTCGCGGCGCGCGGCGCAAACCAGCGCGTGGCGGGCCTCGTCAATGTGCAACTGCTGTTGTATCCGGTGATGCGACGCCAGTTCGACAGCCCGAGCTGTCTCGCCAACGCAAACGGGCCGGGCTTAACCAACGACGAAATGCGCTGGTACTGGACGCAGTTTCTGTCCGGCGCCGCGCCCGACGAACACGACGTGCGCGCGTTCCCGCTCGTCGAGCCGTACGAACGAACGCCCGCGCGCGCGTTGATCGTCGCGGCGGCCTACGATCCGCTCTACGACGACGCCTACGAGCTTCAGCGCTTCCTCGAGGCGAACGGCGGTCGCGTCGAGATGATCGACGCGACGAACATGACGCATGGTTTCGGCCGCCTGCATGCGCAGTCCGGCGCGGCGCTCGACTGGTTGCGGCGAATCGGCGAGCGCGCGGGCGAACTGCTGCACGCGGAACGCTAACGCGTTACTTCAACCACTTATCGACGACAGTCTGAAACTCGCCGGTCGAGCGCGCGAGGTGCAGCCACTGATCCACATACTGCTGCCACGCGACGTCCCCGCGCGGCAGCAGATACGCTTTCTCGCCGAACTGGAATGGCTTGTCCGGATGCACTGAGCACAGACCGGGGTTCAGCTTCTGCTGAAGCAGCGTCTCGGAGGCGTCCGTGACCATGACGTCGGCGCGGCCGTCGAGTATCTGCTTGAAGATCGTCACGTTGTCCGGATACTCGATCAGTTGCGAGTGCGAGAAGTATTGCTTCGCGAACCGTTCGTTGGTGCCGCCCGGATTGACGATCGTGCGCACATTCGGCTGGTCGATCTGCGCGACGGTCTGATACTTGTCGACGTCGCCGCAACGCACGATCGGCGTCTTGCCGTCTTCCATGTACGGCGCGGTGAAGAACGCGCGCTTCTGCCGCTCGAGCGTCGTCGACACGCCGCCCACCGCGAGATCGCACTTCGCGACGAAGTCGTTCATCAGATTCGACCACGACGTCTTCACATATTCGGCTTTCGCGCCGAGCGACTTCGCGAGACTGTCCGCGAGATCGATGTCGATGCCTTCGAACTGACCGTCCGGCCGCAAGAACGAATACGGTTTATAGTCGCCGGTCGTGCAGACGCGCAGCGTGTGGCGCGCGAGCACTTCGTCGAGCCGCGAGCCGTACGCGGGCGCGGCCTGCACGACGCTGCCGCCCTGAACGGTCTGGGCGTCGGCGACGCTCGATGCGAGAAGCGGCCAAGTCAGCGCGCAGGCGGCAAGACTGAAGGACATGCGTTTCATCGATGCTCCTGGTTCTAGTTGTGATGGGCCGCGACGACGCCGGCGGCCATCGATGATAACGAGCGTCCGTGCGTCTGCAAATCATCTCGAAAAGCCCGCCACGCGCGCCGATTTGCCGCCGCGCTGCCGCGAAAACGGGCAGCCGGTCCGGTAGAATGGACGATTCTTCAGGCTTCGGCACCGAGCGACGTGGCACACACACTTCTCAACGACACCTTTTTGCGTGCGCTGCTGCGCCAGCCGACCGAATACACGCCCATCTGGCTGATGCGTCAGGCGGGCCGTTATCTGCCCGAATACAACTCCACGCGCTCGCGCGCCGGCAGTTTCCTCGGCCTCGCGAAGAATCCGGATTTCGCGACCGAAGTCACGCTGCAACCGCTCGAACGCTATCCGCTCGACGCCGCGATTCTCTTCTCCGACATCCTTACCGTCCCTGACGCGATGGGCCTCGGCCTGAACTTCGTGCAGGGCGAAGGTCCGCGTTTTGAACGCACGGTGCGCACTGAAGAGGACGTGAAGCGTCTGTCGGTGCCGGACATCGACGCGACGCTGCGCTATGTGACCGACGCCGTGAGCCAGATCCGCCGCGCGCTCACCGACGCGCAAGGCCGCCAGAAGGTGCCGCTCATCGGTTTTTCCGGCAGCCCGTGGACGCTCGCGTGCTACATGGTCGAAGGCGGCGGCTCGGACGATCACCGGACCGTGAAGGCGATGGCTTACGCGCGGCCCGACCTCATGCACCGCATTCTCGACATCAACGCGCAGGCCGTGACGGCGTATCTGAACGCGCAGATCGAGGCGGGCGCGCAGGCGGTCATGATCTTCGATACGTGGGGCGGGGCGCTTGCCGACGGCGCGTATCAACGCTTCTCGCTGGATTACATTGGGAAGGTCGTCGCGGGTCTGAAGCGCGAGCACGACGGGGCGCGCGTGCCGGTCATCACGTTCACGAAGGGCGGCGGCCTGTGGCTCGACGAGATCGCCGCCACGGGCGTGGATGCGGTCGGCCTCGACTGGACGGTGAATCTGGGCGCGGCGCGTGAGCGGGTTGGCGGTCGCGTCGCGCTACAAGGCAATATCGATCCGGCCGTGCTCTTCGCGCCACCCGAAGCGATTCGCGCCGAAGCGCGGGGCGTCCTGGACAGCTTCGGGAATTTTCCGGGCCACGTGTTCAACCTCGGACACGGCATTTCGCAGTTCACGCCGCCCGAGCACGTCGCGGAACTGGTCGATGAGGTGCATCAATACAGCCGCTACATGCGCGGGCGGGGCGTCGCGCGATAGTCGGCCATGCTGCGGTGCAGCGTACGCCGGCACGCGCCTCGGCCGACGCGCGCACCGGTGCAAGGGCAATCGCCCGCCGTTCGCGGTCTCTCGCGATGTCAAGGTGGACTTATGCACATTTTGTTCGTTGCGTCGCGCCATCAGACGTATCGACGGGCGCAGGCCATAAAAACCGGCTATTTTAGAAGTAACTCGCTGATTTAAAACAACTTATAAGAGTCTTGTCCGATATGTGGGCAAACGCACATAAGCGATCCGTGACATTCTTTGCGGCGGGCCGCGCGGAACTTCTCAACAAAGTTATCCACAGGGCTGTGGAAAGCAGCGGAAAACTAGAAAAAACCGGCCACTTCTCGCCGACTTTGACATTCCACTTCAAGTTCGAGCCGGCTCGCCTTACGCCGCCGTCGCACGGCCGCCGTGCCGCCTCTCGCGGGCGCTTCGCACAATGACGGACCTCTTCGTGCGTGTTGCCGTCGATCAGCCCATGCCCGTGCTGTTCGACTACCGCTACGCGCTGGCGGGGGAACCGGCCGTCGGCGCACTCGTCGAGGTGCCGTTCGGACGGCGCGACGTCGTCGGGCTGATCTGCGAAGTCACGTCTGCGACCGAGGTGCCGCCCAGCAAGCTGCGCGACGTGACGCGCATCTGTCTCGAATGCCCGCCGCTCTCCGCACAGTGGATCGCGCTCGCGCATTTCGCGGCGGAATATTACCAGCGCGGACTGGGCGAAGTGGCTCTGCCGGCGCTTCCGCAGGCCTTGCGCGACGCGTCGCGCTGGAATCGGCTGCTCGCGGTCGAGGAGCGCTTTCGGCTGCTGCCCGCTGGTCACGATGCGCTCCCGGACGCGCTGCCCGTGCGCGCCCACGCGCTGCGCCGTCTGGCGGCGGCGCTCGCGGAACATGAGTTGTTGACCGTATCCGACGCTCGCGCGATGCATCCGAAGGCGTCCGCTACTTTCGACGACTGGCTCGCGCGCGGCTGGATCGAACGCGCCGCGCAAGGCGAACCTGCACGGCCCGACGAGCCGTCATCGCCAACCGGCGGGGCGTCGCTTCCGCAACTCACCGACGAACAACGGGAAGCCGTCGACGCCATCGCGGGCGCGCAGGGCTTCGCGCCGTTCCTGCTGCACGGCGTCACCGGCAGCGGCAAGACCGAGGTCTATCTGCACGCGCTGGCCGCATTGCTCGCAGCGCGGCGCGACGCGCAGGCGCTCGTCCTTGTCCCGGAAATCAATCTCACGCCGCAGTTCGAAGCTGCTTTTCGCCAGCGATTCGCCGCGCTCGCGCCGGATTCCATCGTCACGATGCACAGCGGTCTCGCCGAAGGCGAGCGCGCGCGCAATTGGCTCGCGGCTCACACCGGCAGCGCGCGGATCGTGCTGGGCACGCGGCTCGCCATTCTTGCGTCGATGCCGAACCTCGCGATGATCGTCGTCGACGAGGAACACGATCCGGCGTACAAGCAGCAGGAAGGCTTGCGCTACTCGGCGCGCGATCTGGCGGTGTATCGCGCGAAGCAACTGGAGATTCCGGTGGTGCTCGGGTCCGCGACGCCCTCGCTCGAAACCTGGTGGCAGGCCGAGCAGGGCCGCTACACGCGACTCACGTTGACGCGCCGCGCGGTGTCCGACGCCGTGCTGCCGACCGTGCGGCTCATCGATCTGGAAGAAGAGCACAGGCGCGGCCGGGCGTCAGTCGAAGGGCTGTCGGGGCCGCTCATCGCGGCGCTGAAATCGCGGCTTGAGCGCGGCGAGCAGAGCCTCGTCTTTCTGAACCGACGCGGCTACGCGCCGATCCTCTCGTGTGATGCCTGCGGCTGGGTTGCCGGCTGCCCGCGTTGCAGCGCGTATGCGGTGTTGCATAAGCCGGAGCGCGCGCTGCGCTGCCACCATTGCGGCTGGGAATCGCGCATTCCGAAGTCGTGCCCGGATTGCGGCAACATCGACATCGCGCCGATGGGCCGTGGCACGCAGCGCGTCGAGGAAACGCTCGCGAGCGTGGTGCCGGGCGCGCGCGTGCTGCGCATCGACGCCGACAGCACGCGCCGCAAAGGCAGCGCGCAGGCGCTGTTTTCCGACGTCCACGCGGGCGAGGTCGATATTCTCGTCGGCACGCAGATGATCGCGAAAGGACACGATTTCCGGCGTGTCACGCTCGTCGGCGTGCTGAACGCGGACACGGCGCTCTTCTCGCACGACTTCCGCGCGAGCGAGCGGCTTTTCGCTCAACTGACGCAGGTGAGCGGCCGCGCCGGCCGCGCCGGGCTGCCCGGCGAAGTGCTGATCCAGACGCGTTACCCGCGCCACGCGCTTTACCTCGCGCTGTCGCGACAAGACTACGTCGGATTCGCGAACGCCACGCTTGCCGAGCGACGGGACGCGCGCCTGCCGCCCTTCGTCTATCAGGCGATGCTGCGCGCCGAAGGCCGCACGCTCGAAGCCGCGATCGCGTTTCTCGAAGAAGCCGCCGCCGCGTTCGCGCCGTTGCCGGGCGCGGACCGCGTGACCGTCTACGATCCCGTGCCGCTCACCATCGTCAAGGTGTTCAACGTGCACCGCGCGCAACTGCTGCTGGAAAGCGGCTCGCGCGCCGCGCTGCAAATGGCGCTGCGAGCGTGGCAGCCGGTGCTGCGCTCGCTCAAAGGCGTGCTGCGCTGGAACGTGGAAGTCGACCCGCTCGACGTGTAAACGCGGCGGGCCGCCCGCGCCGTCAGACTTTCGCGCGCGATGCCTCCGCGCCGCCGCGAACCGGCGTCGCCTCGTCGCGCGTATCGTCGACATGGTGCGTACGCGACGACGCCCCGCGCACGAACAGCACCACGCAAAGCGCGAACATCGCCCAAACCCCGACCACCACCATCCACGTGCTCATGTTGTTGTTCCCCGTAGCTGCTTTTGTAGCGCCGGACGGCGCGCATCGCTTTATATCGGCAGCGGGGACTCATTTACTTAGGGGTTGTCCCAAAAAAGCGTGGGTTAGGGAAACTACTAGGCGAATTCCGCCACCGGACAAGCATCGGAAAAACCACGGAGAAGCCCGCCGATCAAGGGTTTCGGCGCGGTGCAACCGTCTTGAAAATGCTGGTTGCACCTTTTATATCAGCGGAGTACGATTCGCCAACTTTTAGGTCCCTGGCCGGGTAAGCGTGACCGGCAAACGAAGGAATTATGGCGAGCACAACCCTTGGCGTGAAAGTCGACGATTTGCTGCGGTCCCGGCTGAAAGACGCCGCCACGCGACTGGAACGCACCCCTCACTGGCTCATCAAGCAGGCAATCTTCGCGTATCTCGAGCGGATCGAGCACGGCCAGCTTCCGCCGGAACTCTCGGGCGTGAACGGCACATCGGAAATGAGCGACGCCGCGACTGTCGACGGCGACGAAGACGGCGCGCCGCACCCTTTCCTCGAATTCGCGCAGAACGTGCAACCGCAGTCCGTGCTGCGCGCGGCGATCACGGCGGCGTATCGCCGTCCGGAGCCCGAGTGCGTGCCGTTTCTGATCGGTCAGGCGCGACTGCCGGCCACCGTTGCCGCCGACACCGAAAAGCTCGCGACGAAGCTCGTCGAAACGCTGCGCGCGAAGAGCAAGGGCGGCGGCGTCGAAGGTCTGATCCACGAATTCTCGCTGTCGAGTCAGGAAGGCGTCGCGCTGATGTGTCTCGCCGAGGCGCTCCTGCGCATTCCCGATCGCGCCACGCGCGACGCGCTCATCCGCGACAAGATCAGCAAGGGCGACTGGCGCTCGCACATGGGCCAGGCGCCGTCGTTGTTCGTCAACGCCGCGACGTGGGGCCTGATGATCACCGGCAAGCTCGTGACGACGAACAGCGAAGCCGGCCTCTCGTCGGCGCTTACGCGCATGATCGGCAAGGGCGGCGAGCCGCTGATCCGCAAGGGCGTCGATATGGCGATGCGTCTGATGGGCGAGCAGTTCGTCACCGGCGAGACCATCTCCGAAGCGCTCGCGAACAGCCGCAAGTTCGAAGCGCGCGGTTTCCGCTATTCCTACGACATGCTCGGGGAAGCCGCGACGACGGAAGAAGACGCGCAGCGCTACTACGCGTCGTACGAGCAGGCCATTCACGCGATCGGCAAGGCGGCCGGCGGGCGCGGCATCTACGAAGGCCCGGGCATTTCGATCAAGCTGTCTGCGCTGCACCCGCGCTACTCGCGTTCGCAGCAAGAGCGCACGATGAGCGAGCTGCTGCCGCGCGTGCGCGCGCTGGCGCAACTTGCTCGCCGCTATGACATCGGCTTGAACATCGACGCCGAGGAAGCCGACCGTCTCGAACTCTCGCTCGATCTGCTCGAAGCACTGTGCTTCGATCCCGAACTCGCGGGCTGGAACGGCATCGGCTTCGTGGTGCAGGCGTACCAGAAGCGGTGCCCGTTCGTGATCGATTATCTGGTGGATCTCGCGCGCCGCAGCCGTCATCGTTTGATGATTCGTCTCGTCAAAGGCGCGTACTGGGATACCGAAATCAAGCGCGCGCAAGTGGACGGCCTCGAAGGGTATCCGGTCTACACGCGCAAGATTTATACGGATATCTCGTATCTCGCCTGCGCGAAGAAGCTGCTTGGCGCGCCGGATGCCGTCTATCCGCAATTCGCGACGCACAACGCCTTCACGCTGTCGGCCATCTATCACCTCGCGGGGCAGAATTACTATCCCGGCCAGTACGAATTCCAGTGCCTGCACGGCATGGGCGAGCCGCTGTACGAGGAAGTCACGGGCCGCGACAAGCTGAACCGCCCGTGCCGCGTGTATGCGCCGGTCGGCACGCACGAAACGCTGCTCGCGTATCTCGTGCGGCGTCTCCTTGAAAACGGCGCGAACACGTCGTTCGTGAACCGCATCGCGGATGAATCGGTTCCGGTGAAAGAACTCGTGCGCGATCCGATCGACGAAGCGCAAGCCATCACGCCGCTCGGCGCGCCGCACGCGAAGATTCCGCTGCCGCGCCAGCTTTACGGCAACGAGCGCCTCAATTCGATGGGCCTCGACTTGTCGAACGAGCATCGGCTGGCGTCGCTGTCGTCGGCGCTGCTCGCGAGCGCGAATCATCCGTGGCAGGCCGTGCCGATGCTGGAACGCGACGACCCGCAAAACGGCGTCGCACGCGAGATTCGCAATCCGGCGGACCATCGCGATGTGGTCGGCACCGTGGTCGAAGCGTCGTCGCAACAGGTGAGCGCCGCGCTCGCGAACGCGGTGGCCGCCGCGCCGATCTGGCAGGCGACGCCCGTCGAAGACCGCGCCGATTGCCTCTCGCGCGCCGCCGACCTGCTCGAAGCGCAGATGCACACGCTGATGGGACTCGTCGTGCGCGAAGCGGGCAAATCGCTGCCGAACGCGATCGCGGAAATTCGCGAAGCCGTCGATTTCCTGCGCTACTACGCGTCGCAGATTCGCGCGGAGTTTTCGAACGACACGCATCGCCCGCTCGGCCCCGTGGTGTGCATCAGCCCGTGGAATTTCCCGCTGGCCATTTTCATGGGTCAGGTCGCGGCCGCGCTTGCTGCGGGCAATCCGGTGCTCGCGAAACCCGCCGAGCAGACGCCGCTCATCGCCGCGCAAGCCGTGCGTATCTTGCGCGAAGCCGGCGTGCCGGCGGGCGCGGTGCAACTGCTGCCGGGCGATGGCGAGACCGTCGGCGCGGCGCTCGTCGCGGATGCCCGCACGCGTGCCGTCATGTTCACCGGCTCGACGGAAGTCGCGCGCCTCATCAATAAGACGCTGTCGGAGCGGCTGGATTCCGAGGGCCGCCCGATCCCGCTGATCGCCGAAACCGGCGGCCAGAACGCGATGATCGTCGATTCGTCGGCGCTCGCGGAGCAGGTCGTCGCGGACGTGATGCAGTCTTCCTTCGATTCGGCCGGTCAACGCTGCTCGGCGCTGCGCGTTCTCTGTCTGCAAGACGATGTCGCCGACCGCACGCTCGACATGCTGACCGGCGCAATGAAACAACTCGCCGTGGGCAATCCGGACCGCCTGTCGGTGGATGTAGGTCCCGTGATCGACGCCGACGCAAAGCGCAGCATCGACGCGCACATCGCGGCGATGCGCGAGAAGGGCCGCAAGGTCGTGCAGCAGCCGCTGCCCGATGCGTGCGCCCAAGGCACCTTCGTGCCGCCGACGCTCATCGAGCTGGAAAGCATCGACGAGCTGAAGCGCGAAGTGTTCGGGCCGGTGCTGCATGTGGTGCGTTACCGCCGTGCGTCTCTTGATAAACTCCTCGACCAAATTCGCTCGACGGGGTACGGACTCACGCTCGGCATTCACACGCGCATCGACGAAACCATCGCGCATGTGATCCAGCGCGCGCACGTGGGCAACATCTACGTGAACCGCAACGTGATCGGCGCAGTCGTCGGCGTGCAGCCGTTCGGCGGCGAAGGTCTGTCGGGCACGGGTCCGAAGGCGGGTGGCGCGCTGTACTTGCAGCGGCTCCTCGCCAAGCGCCCGACCGGCTTGCCGAAGTCGCTCGCGAGCACGCTGGTCGTCGACGAAACGCCGTCCGCCAATACGCCCGCCGCCGCGCTCACCGCGTTGCGCGACTGGGCCATCGGCGAGCGCGATCCGCAGACGGCCGCGCGTTGCGACGGTTATCTGCAACATGTGCTCGCGGGCGCGACGGCGGTGCTGTCCGGTCCGACGGGCGAGCGCAACACGTATTCGTTGAGCGCGCGGGGGACGGTGTTCTGCGTGGCATCGACGGCGAGCGGCGCGCGCGCGCAATTCGCCGCGGTGCTCGCCACAGGCAACAAGGCGCTCTTCGCGGGATCGGCGGGCGAGCAGCTGGTGGCGTCGCTGCCGCCGTCGCTGAAAGCGCATGCGTCGGTGAGCAAGGATCCGGCAGCCGGTTACGATGCCGTGCTGTTCGAAGGCGACAGTGACGAACTGCTGTCGCTCGTGAAGGAAGTCGCGAAACGCCCGGGGCCGATCGTATCGGTGCAGGGCGTCGCGGCGGGCACGTTCGCCGACGCTGGCCACGACGGCGAAGACTACGCGCTCGAACGTCTGCTGACGGAACGCTCGGTGAGCGTGAACACGGCGGCGGCGGGCGGTAACGCGAATTTGATGACGATCGGTTGAGACTTGCGGCGCCCGGTTCAGACAAATTCAAAACAAACGGCAGCAGGCACGGCGATCCCGGCAAAAAGCTGCCATCCACACAGGTATTAGGAGAAGCTATGAAGCACACGATGACCAAGCTGGCAGCAGCCATGACGCTCGCCGGCCTGTCGTTCGCGGGGACCGCATTCGCACAGCAGGCAGACGACGTGAAGGTCGGCTTCGCCGGCCCGATGACCGGCGCGCAAGCCCACTACGGCAAGGACTTCCAGAACGGCATCACGCTCGCGGTCGAGGAGTTCAACGCGACGAAGCCGGTGATCGGCGGCAAGCCGGTTCGCATCGTGCTGGATTCGGCGGACGACCAGGCCGACCCGCGCACGGGCACGACCGTCGCGCAAAAGCTCGTGGATGACGGCATCAAGGGCATGCTCGGCCACTTCAACTCGGGCACGACCATTCCGGCATCGCGCATCTACGCGAACGCCGGCATTCCCGAAATCGCGATGGCCACCGCGCCGGAATACACGACGCAGGGTTTCAAGACCGCGTTCCGCATGATGACCTCCGACACGCAGCAAGGATCGGTCGCGGGTGAATTCGCAGTGAAGAACCTGAAGGTCAAGAAGATTGCCATCGTCGATGACCGCACGGCATACGGCCAGGGTCTTGCCGACCAGTTCGAGAAGGCGGCGAAGGCGGCGGGCGGCACGATCGTCGATCGCGAATTCACGAACGACAAGGCTGTCGACTTCAAGGCGATTCTGACCAAGATCAAGTCGATGAATCCGGACCTCGTGTACTACGGCGGCGCGGATTCGCAGGCTGCCCCGATGGTCAAGCAGATGAAGACGCTCGGCTTCCGCGCGCCGCTGATGGCGGGCGAAATGGTAAAGACCGACACGTTCATCAAGATTGCGGGCGACGCGGCGGACGGCACGGTGGCATCGCTCGCCGGCCTGCCGATGAACGAAATGCCGGGCGGCGCGGCGTACGAAGCGAAGTACAAGAAGCGCTTCAACGAAGACGTGCAGACATACTCGCCGTACGCATACGACGGCGCGATGGCCATGTTCACCGCGATGAAGGCAGCCAATTCGACGGACCCGGCGAAGTATCTGCCGGTGCTGGCGAAGACCGACATGCAAGGCGTGACGACGAACCACCTCGCGTACGACGCGAAGGGCGATCTGAAGAACGGCGGGATCACGCTGTATAAGGTCGTCGGCGGGAAGTGGACGACGTTGCAGAGCGTGGGCGGGAAGTAAGCCCTGTAAGTAGCTCAGGCATCATTCGGACGGCCCGGCGTGCGTAATGCACGCCGGGCCGTTTGTCTTGGCTAGAGCGCATCGACTTCCTAGACTCGATCACGTCGTCGACGGCGCGTCAGGTAAATTCCCGCGAACAGGCATATGAGTGCTCCGCCTACCGCGCTTTCAAGTGCCGTCGCCAACGCTCGACCACCGCATTCATCGCCGCAGGGTCTGTTCGAATCCGGCAGCGCGACATACAAGCGGGTTATACCGGCGACGAGCGCGCCACAGACCAACAGTCCGGCATAAAGTAGCGCGCGCTTCACTTTATTTCCAGCAAAAATCCGTCTTCGTCTGCGGGAGGTGCGCCTTCCGTATTAGCTTTAGAAGTCTCATCAGCCGTCTTACCTCAATTCTCCCCAAGAGCCGGTGCAATGCCCGACGCTTGGGGCGGCTTCACTTGACGCAGCCAGCCAAGAAGCCAGATCTCACTTCCTCCCCTGCTTCCGCACCTGCTCCAGCGTCGCCCCGGGCGTGCTCTGATCCTGCGGAATGCGAATCTCGATGACCGCAGGCAGCCCCGAACTCACCGCGCGCTCGAACGCCGGCATGAACTGATCGGTTGCCTCGACACGCTCCCCGTGCGCGCCGAACGCCCGCGCATACGCGACGAAATCCGGATTCGTCAGCCCGGTGCCATGCACGCGATGCGGATAGTGCCGCTCCTGATGCATGCGGATCGTGCCGTACTGCGCGTTGTTCACCACGACGAAAATGACCGCCAGCCCGTATTGCATGGCCGTCGCGATCTCATGGCTCGCCATCATGAAGCAGCCGTCGCCCGCAAAGGCGATCACCGTGCGCTCCGGATAGAGCGACTTCGCCGCGATCGCGGCAGGCACGCCGTAGCCCATCGCGCCGCTCGTCGGAGCGACCTGCGAGCGAAAGTGCCGGTACGCGTAGTGCCGATGCAGCCACGTCGCATAATTCCCCGCGCCGTTCGTGAGAATCGCATCGGCGGGCAGACGCTCCGACAGCGTACGCATGATTTCGCCCAACTGGACGTCGCCGAGCATCGGGCGCGGCTTGCGCCAGTCGAGATACGCGGCGTGCGCGGCTTCGGCGCTTCCGGCCCAAGGAACCTCGGCAGGCGGTTCCAATAAAGCCAGGAGCGACGCGATCTCCGGCATGCCCGAAACGATCGGCAAGTCGGCGCTATACACGCGCCCCAGTTCCTCCGCGCCCTGATGAACGTGGATGAGCGTCTGCTTCGTCTTCGGGATGTCGAGCAATGTATAGCCGCCCGTCGTCGATTCGCCCATGCGCGGGCCGAGCACGAAGAGCACATCGGCGTCGCGCACTTGGGCCGCCAGCGCCGGATTGATGCCGAGGCCCACATCGCCCGCGTAGTTCGGGTGCTCGTTGTTCAGCGTGTCCTGGAAGCGGAACGCGCAGCCCGCCGGCAGTTGCCATCGCTCGATAAAGCGGGCGAAATCCTGCGTCGCCGCTTCGGTCCAGCCGCTGCCGCCCGCGATCACAAACGGCTTCTTCGCATTCGCCAGCAGATCGCGCAGCCGCTCCATCTGCGCGGGCGCAGGCGACGCCGCGACGCGCTGGTAATGCGGCGCGGGCGGCACGGCTTCGCACGCCTCGGTCAGCATGTCCTCGGGCAGAGCGAGCACGACCGGTCCGGGCCGCCCCGCCGTCGCCACATGAAACGCGTGACTCATGTATTCCGGCACGCGGCGCGGATCGTCGATCTGCGCGACCCACTTCGCCATCTGCCCGAACATGCGGCGGTAGTCGATCTCCTGAAACGCCTCGCGATCCATATGGTCACGCGCGCATTGGCCGATGAGCAGGATCATCGGCGTCGAGTCCTGATACGCGGTGTGCACGCCGATGGACGCGTGCGTCGCGCCCGGCCCGCGCGTCACGATGGCGACGCCCGGCCGCCCGGTCAGCTTGCCGACCGCTTCCGCCATGTTCGCCGCGCCCGCCTCGTGGCGGCAGACGATGGTCTGGATCTGCGCAGTCTCGTCGTGCAGTGAATCGAGGACGGCGAGAAAGCTCTCGCCCGGCACGCAAAAGACACGCTCGACGCCGTGATGCGCGAGCGCATCCACGACAAGACGCGCGCCGGTGGTCTGGCGGGAAAGAGCAGGGGAAGCGTCGGAGGTCATGCGGTCAAGTCTCCTGTTGTGTTCCGGCAGAAGCCGGGCATTGGGCGTTGAGCCCTAGAGCTTACGCCGCCGCGCGGCCCGTTGCCCGCTGGTGAGCGGAATCTTTTCCCGGCTTGGGGGCGCGGAGACGTGCGGGCGTCGTCCATCAGTCGAAATACCCCTGTTTCTCACCCTTTATCCCGCAATAGGCCGAAGGGCATCTTCGCAATAATGGCTTCACTGAAAAGCGGACGCCACAAAACATCCGGCAGCGCCCGCCTCGCAAAGATCGCAGTCTCATACCTCATCGGGGGCAAGTTTGAACATTCGTAAATTCATTGGCGCGAACAGCCGCGACGCTCTGCGCCAGGTTCGTGAAGCGCTCGGCCCCGATGCCGTCGTGTTGTCGAATCGCACGCTGGACGACGGTTCCGTGGAGATCGTGGGCGTGGCGGATCGCGACATCGCATCCATTTCGCCGGCCGCGCACGAACAGGCGCCGGCCGCATTCCCGAGCGCCACGCCGCGCGCCGCGCTCGCCCAAGCCGCAGCCGCCGTGGCCGCAAAGCAACCGGCCGCCGCGAATCCTTACGCGAGCGGCGACGTGTTCTCGTCGGTCTTCGGCGCGAATCCCGAAGCCGATACAGATGACCTCGACCACCACGACGCCCCGCGCGACGCCTTTGGCGACGAAGCGCCGCGCACGATGGCCGAATCGAACCCGTGGTTGATCGAGCACGCGCGACGCATCGCCGAGCAGGCCGCGATGCCGTCGAATCGTCCGCTTTCGGCATCGGCCGCGATTGCGCGAGGTCTCGGCGTGCCGGTGCCGCCGAAGGCATCCGCACCGAAAGCCGCCGACAAGCGCGGCGACAAGCTCGCCGACAAGCCCGAGCCGGGCAACTACGCGATGCGCCAGCCCGCGCAGCCGAAGATCGACACGCCCGACTGGGCGCGCGAAGCCGCGCAAGTCGCCGCGCGCCGCGCCGCCCATAAGATCAACGCGGGCGCGCCGCAAGCGGAAGGCTCGCCCGACAATGCGCTCGACGGCCTGCCCGCGAACGCGGCCGCCGTCGTGACCGACGCGATCCGCGCCCGCATGGAGCAAGTCGTCAACGAAACGGTGATGCACGAGCTCTCGTCGATGCGCGAGATGATGGAAGAGCACTTCTCCGGTCTGCTGTGGGGCGAGCGCCAGCGCCGCAGCCCGGGCAACGCCGGCCTCACCAAGCGCCTGTTCGCGGCCGGGTTCTCCGCGCAACTCGTGCGCATGGTCGTGGACAACATGCCCGAGATGGAAAGCGCCGAGCACGCGATGGAATGGGTGCAGCAGGTGCTCGAATCGAATCTGCCGGTCATGGCGAGCGAAGACGCGCTGATGGAACGCGGCGGCGTGTTCGCGCTGATGGGCCCGACGGGCGTCGGCAAGACCACGACGACGGCCAAGCTCGCCGCGCGCTGCGTGATGCGCTTCGGCGCAAGCAAGGTCGCGCTGCTCACCACCGACAGCTACCGGATCGGCGCGCATGAGCAACTGCGCATCTTCGGCAAGATTCTGGGCGTCTCGGTCCACGCGGTGAAAGACGCCGCCGACCTGCAACTCGCGCTCTCGGAACTGCGCAACAAGCACATCGTGCTGATCGACACCATCGGCATGAGCCAGCGCGATCGCATGGTGTCCGACCAGATTTCGATGCTCTGCGGCGCGGGTCATCCGGTGCAGCGTCTGTTGCTGCTCAACGCGACGAGCCACGGCGACACGCTCAACGAAGTGGTGCAGGCCTACAAGAGCGCGGCCGACCAGCCGCCGCTCGCGGGCTGCATCCTGACCAAGCTCGACGAAGCGACCAATCTCGGCGGCGTGCTCGACACCGTCATCCGCTACAAGCTGCCGGTGCATTACGTTTCGACCGGGCAGAAGGTGCCGGAGAACCTGTACGTCGCGACCAAGCGTTTTCTGATCAAGAGCGCGTTCTGCATTCCGCGCGAAGGCTCGCCCTTCGTGCCGCAGGACGACGAGGTGCCGGCACTGCTTTCCGCATTGTCCGCGCGCGCCACCACCGAACTGCATGAGGTCCGCTTTGGATAAGTTCGTGCTCGATCAGGCCGAAGGCCTGAGAAGGCTGCTCACGCGAGCCGGTTCCCGCGTGGTGGCGGTGGCGGGCGGGCCGGCGGGCATCGGCTGCACGTCGGCGGTCGTGAATCTGGGCGCGGCGCTGTCCGCGCATGGCAAGGACGTGCTCGTGATCGACGAGCGGGCGAACGCGGCATCCGCTGCGCGCCTCGCCGGTACGTCAGGCGCAGGGGCGCTCGCCGCGGTGATGTCGGGCCGCGAGGCGCTTCAGGACGCGGTGACGCGCACGCCGTTCGGCTTCTCGCTGATCGCCGCGCCACGCGACGAGCGCATCAGCCACGACGCCGCGCAGTGCCGCGCGCTGCTCGACGGTCAGGCGGACATCGTGCTGATCGACGCGCAGTTCGATCGATACGGCGCGCTCTCGTCGCTCGCGGCGCAGGCGCATGACTTTCTCATCGTGACGCGGGTGGCCGCGTCCGCGATCACCGAGGCGTACGCGTGCATCAAGCGTCTGCACTACGCCCATGCGATCGGCCAGTTCCGCGTGCTCGTCAATCACGTGCAGAACCCGGCCGACGCGGCGGTCGCGTTCGACAACCTGTCGGGCGTCGCGAGCCGGTATCTGGCCGTGTCGCTCGTGCAGGCAGGGTATGTGTCCGAGGATGCGCGCGTCACTCGGGCGAAGGAGCTCTCGCGCTGCGTGGTGGAAGCGTTCCCGGCGACAGCCGCGGCGCGCGACTACCGGCAGATCGCGGCGGAGCTTCTGCATTGGCCGATGCGTCCCGCTCCGTCTGGGGGCGAGACGCAGGTCCGGAATGACGCGCGGTTTTCGGTTGGCGAGGCTGACAAGGGCGGACGGGAGACGGGGCGCATGGCGTCGATGTTTTCCAGTCATGCATTGACCAGTACGGCGTCGATGTGATCAAGATTAAGGTGACTCAGATGTACAACGCCCAAGGCAAACTCTCACAGTCGGACGTCCTGACTAAATATGCGCCGCTCGTTCGTCGGCTGGGACTTCAGCTCGTCGCCAAAATGCCGGCGAGCGTCGATCTCGACGACCTGATTCAGGCCGGCATGATCGGTCTTCTGGATGCGGCGAGCCGCTACAAGGAAGATCAGGGCGCGCAATTCGAAACTTATGCGAGCCAGCGCATTCGCGGCGCGATGCTCGACGAACTGCGCGCGAACGACTGGCTGCCGCGCAGCATGCGCAAGACGTCGCGCGAAGTGGAATCGGCGGTGCACAAGGTCGAGCAGAACCTTGGCCGCGCCGCGAGCGAAGTGGAAATCGCCGAGCACATGAAAATGCCGCTCGACGAATATCAGTCGATGCTGCAAGACCTGCACGGCAGCCAGCTGATCTACTACGAAGACTTCGACCGCTCCGCCGACGACGAGCCGTTCCTCGACCGCTATTGCGTCGACCGCTCGGACCCGCTGTCCGCGCTGCTCGACGACAGCCTGCGCGGCGCGTTGATCGAAGCCATCGACAAGCTGCCGGAACGCGAAAAGCTGCTGATGAGCCTCTACTACGAACGCGGCCTGAACCTGCGCGAAATCGGCGCGGTGATGGAAGTGAGCGAATCGCGCGTCTGTCAGCTGCACAGCCAGGCGGTCGCCCGTTTGCGCGCCAAGCTGCGCGAGCAGTCGTGGACAAGCGTTGAGGCGTAATGCGCTAGCCGGCTTCGAAGTCTCGCGCTTCGGCGAACACCGTTTTGCCGATGCCGAGACTTTTCGCGCGATACATCGCGCGGTCGGCGGCGCGCAGGACGGCGTGGATGTCGGCGTGGCGCGTGTCAGCGGCGCTGGACAACATGCACGCGCCGATGCTCGCCGAGACGGAAACCGGCCGCCCTTCCACCGACGTGATCGACGCGAGCGCCGCGTGAATGCCTTCGGTGATTGCGAGGACGGCCGTGCGGCTCTGCGCCTGATGCGCAAGCACCACGAACTCGTCGCCGCCGAGGCGCGCCACGGTGTCGCTATTGGACATGCGGCGGGCGAGCACGTTGGCGAACTGCTGCAATAGCAGGTCGCCGACCGCGTGGCCGTAGGTATCGTTGACTTCCTTGAAACCGTCGAGGTCGATCAGAAGCAGAACGGTGTCCTGCGTTGCGTCGGACATCGTGCGATTGACGATGTGTTCCAGCGCGTAGCGATTGGCGAGACCCGTGAGCGGATCGGTCGATGCCTGGCGCGCGAGATCGCGATTGGCGTTGCCGAGACGATCGACGAGCACGGTCAGATACACCGAAGCCGCGAGCACGCTGAACGCGACCCCGAGCGCGGCGGACGGGTTCGCGTTCCACCACGGCTGCCAGAGCGCGAGCGCGCCGATCACGGTCATCGCGGTGGCGCAGGAGACGGCGAGCGTGCGCTTGCCGTAGCGGCAGCCCGAGCCGATCAGAAACCAGAAGATCACCCACAAGAGCGGCAATGCCGTTTCGCCGCCTCCGGCGAGCGCGGCGCCGACGAGCGCCTGATCGGCGATGGTCGTGACGACGAGCCGCTTTTTCGATGGCGACGCCATCCGGGTGACGATGAGCAGCGTGACCGCGCCGTAGAACACATAGAGCGCGACGATTTGCGCGACCAGCGACGCATCGCGCGAAGGGACGAGCCACGCGTAGCACGCGTAGGCCAGCAGGACCGCGGCGCCCAGCACGACGCGCAGCGTGGCTTGTTCGCGTTCGGGATGCCGAAGCGCCGCCCATGCGAACGCATGAGGCCAGCGTGGCGGGTAGTGGGCCTGCTGCATGTGAACCCCTGGATTTTGTTTTTGTTTGTTCGACGCGCTTGTGATGGGCGCGGTCGGCCGTAGGGTTAACGGCAAAGCAGGTGCGAGGCTTGAGTTTCGTGGGGGATGACGACGAAGCGACAGATGTGCGACTTGGCGCGCCCGGCTGGGATCGAACCAGCAACCCCTGCCTTCGGAGGGCAGTACTCTATCCATTGAGCTACGGGCGCTTCGGCGGAAAGCCTTGCGTGCGGGTGCCGGAAGACGGCTGCAAGGCCCATGCGAATCCGAGAGGATACCTGTTTTCCGCGAGTCCGTCCATCGCGCGGGGTTCGACGCCGCCTGCGAAGCATCACACGATTCGGGTAAACGCCCGCGCCACGGCACCCGCCGCCCCGCGCCTTCCGGTAAGCGTTCCGTCTATAATCGACCGTGCCCTCGGCGACGCAGGGCGTCAAGCGCGGTAGCTGTCACGCTGTCACTGAACCGACTCACCTAAAAAAACGGGAGACGAGACAAGCATGAGCGAAGCCCCCCACGGAGCCCCGATCAAGACACCCGGCCAACTCATCGCGGCGGTCATCGCGGGGTTCGGCATTCCCGTCGCCATCATCGTTCTGCTCGCGGTCTACGTCGACAATACGACGCGCACCGGCGCCGGCACCAATCTCGACGCCTCCGTCGAACAAAGAATCGCGCCGGCGGCGCAAGTGAACGTCAGGGACGCCAACGCGCCGCGCGTCTACAAAACCGGCGAGGAAGTCTTCAAGGCCGTGTGCTCGACGTGTCACGCCACTGGCACGGCCGGCGCGCCCAAGTTCGGCGATGCGGGCGCATGGGCGCCGCGCATCGGCGAAGGCTACGACACGCTCGTCCATAACGCGCTGGCCGGCAAGGGCGCGATGCCCCCGCGCGGCGGCACCAGCCCCGACGATTACAGCGATTTCGAGATTGCGCGCGCCGTCGTCTACATGGCGAACAACGGCGGCGCGAAGTTCGCCGAGCCGGCGCAGCCCGCGCCGGGCGCTGCGGCTTCGGCATCTGCGCCTTCGTCGGCTTCGGCGCCGGCGGCGGCTTCCGGCACAGCCGGTGCAAGCTCGACGGAAAACGCGCAGGCCGCAGCCGCCGTCGCGGCACTTGCGTCGGTGCCGCAGACGGCATCGGCTCCGGCGGCGGCCGCGCAAAGCGCCGATGCGTCTCAGGCCGGCAAGGCGCTCTACGAGCAGGTCTGCCAGGCGTGTCACGCGGCGGGCGTGCTCAACGCGCCGAAATTCGGCGACAAGGCGGCGTGGGCGCCGCGTCTCAAGGACCCGATGGAGACCGTCTACAACTACGCGCTGCACGGCAAGGGCGCCATGCCGCCGAAGGGCGGATCCAACGCGTCGGATGCGGACGTGAAAGCCGCCGTCGATTACATGGTGAACGCGGCGAAGTAACGCGGGAACGCAGAAGCGTCAGTTCTTCTGCAACATCGCTTTCAACATCGCCATGCGATCCTTCGGCGAGAGCGGCGCTTCTTCGGGCGTCGGGGGCGGGGCGTCGTCGAGCAGCATCTCGGGGATGAAGCGCGACGGCTCGCACACCACTGTCTCCCGCGCGCGCTTTCGCTTCTTGCACCAGTTCAGATGCAAGCTGCGCTGCGCCCGCGTGATCGCCACATACATGAGCCGGCGCTCTTCCTCGATGCGCGCGTCGTCGATCGGCGCGTCGTCGTCGGACCCGCCGCGGTGCGGCATGATGCCTTCCTCGACGCCGACCAGAAACACGTGCGGATATTCGAGTCCCTTCGACGCATGTACCGTCGAGAGCCGCACGGCGTCGGGGTCTTCGTCCTTGCCTTCGAGCATCGACATCAGCGCGACAGTCTGGATCAGCCCAAGCAGGTTCTTGCCTTCGTCGGCGAGACCGTCGGCGGTGTCGTAACCGGTTTGCTCCGCTTCGGGCGATGCCGCAGGCTTCGTGCCCTTGCGCTTCAGCCATTCGAGAAACTCCAGCACGTTCTGCCACTTGGACTGCGCTTGCCGCTCGTCGAAGGCATCGTAGAGATACGCTTCGTAGTGGATCGCTTCCATCATGTCGTCGAGCACTTCGGTCGCCGGATCGCGCCCCGCGCGGTCCGAGAGGCGGCGAATCCACTCGCAGAACGTGCGCAACGGCTCGACTTGCCGCGCCGACAGCCGCGCCTCGATGCCGCCCATGAACACCGCTTCGAAGAGCGACACCTTCGCCGCGCCCGCGAACGCGCCGAGCGCCTCCAGCGTCGTGTTGCCGACGCCGCGCCGGGGCGTCGTGATCGCGCGGATGAACGCGGGATCGTCATCGGGATTCGCAATCAGACGCAGATACGCGATCAGATCCTTGATCTCCGCGCGGTCGAAAAACGACTGTCCGCCCGAGAGCACATACGGAATGCGCTCCCGCCGCAGCACTTGCTCGAAAATGCGCGCCTGAAAGTTTCCGCGATACAGAATCGCGTAATCGCGAAACGCCGCGCGCCGCTCGAACTTGTGCGCCGAAAGACGAAACACGACGGACTCGGCTTCGTGCTCTTCGTCGTTGCAGCCGGTCACGGTGATGGTGTCGCCCATGCCGTGCTCGGACCACAGTTTCTTTTCAAACAGCTTCGGATTGTTCGCGATGACGTTGTTCGCCGCCGTGAGAATACGCACCGTCGAGCGATAGTTCTGCTCCAGCTTCACCACATGCAGCTTCGGAAAATCCTTGCTCAATTGCGCGAGGTTTTCGAGCGTCGCGCCGCGCCAGCCGTAGATGGCCTGATCGTCGTCGCCGACCGCCGTGAACGCGGCGCGCGGCCCGGCGAGCAGCTTGAGCAGTTCGTACTGGCAGGCGTTCGTGTCCTGATATTCGTCGATCAACAGATAGCGCAGGCGGTTTTGCCACTTCTCGCGCACCTGTTCGTTTTCCGCGAAGAGTTGCGCGGGGCGCAGGATCAGATCGTCGAAATCCAGCGCCTGATACGCGTGCAGCGTCGCGGCGTAGCTGCGATAAACGATTGCCGCCTGATGCTCGTCCTCGTTGCTCGCGAGCACGGCGGCCTGATCCGGCGAGACCATCGCGTTTTTCCACAGCGAGATGATCGACTGGATCTTGCGGATCAGACCCTTGTCCGTGGTGCCGAGTTGCTCCTGAACCATGCCGAAGCAGTCGTCGGCATCCATGATGGAAAACTGCGGCTTCAGGCCGACGTGTTCCGCCTCCTGCCGCATGATCTGCACGCCGAGCGAGTGAAACGTGCAGATGGTCAACTGATTGACCGGCACCTTGCGGCCTTCCTTGCCGGGCGTCGTTAGAGTCTTGCCTTCGAGCAGCTTCGCGGTACGCTCGCGCATTTCGAGCGCGGCCTTGTTCGTGAAGGTGAGCGCGGCAATGTGCTTCGGCTCGAAGCCGCGTCCTTCGATCAGGTGCGCGATCTTTTGCGTGATGACGCGCGTCTTGCCGCTGCCCGCGCCCGCGAGCACGAGACAGGGACCATCGAGATAGCGCACCGCTTCGCTTTGGGCGGCGTTGAGACCTGCGGACATCGTTCTGGACTTTGGCGAGTGAGGCGAGCGGCGCAGAAAGCCAAGCCGCGCCGCCGATTGAACTGCGAACACCGCCGCGCAACCCGTTGATCGCACGGCAAATTCGAGAGCGCGATGTTAACACGATAGGACGCGGCGGGTTTTGGCCCCTGTTCGCTGGCCGATGGCGCTTCTGGCGGCGCGGGCTCATGCCACAATATCCGACCGATTCACGACAGGATGATGCCTTCCATGAGTTCAGCACTGAAAGTCGGCCTGATGGGCTATGGCCTCGCCGGCGCGACATTCCACGCGCCGGTTATCGAGCATTGCGGCCGCGCGAAGGTCGCCGCCATCGCGACAAGTCAGGCCGAGCGCGCGCTCGCCGATTATCCGGATGCGCGAGTCGTCGCCGACTTCGATGCGCTCATCGCGCTCACCGACGTTCCGTGCGTCGTGATCGCCACGCCGAACGACACTCACTTCGACCTCGCGCACCGTGCGCTGTCGGCGGGCAAGCATGTGGTCGTCGACAAGCCGGTGACGCTTTCCGCCCGCGATGCCCGCGCGCTCGCCGATCTCGCCGCCGAGCGCGGATTGCTCTTTGCGCCTTTCCACAATCGCCGCTGGGACGGCGATTTCCTGACCGTGCGCGCGCTGATCGAAAGCGGGCGGCTCGGGCGCATCACGCATTACGAATCGCATTTCGACCGTTTTCGCCCGAAAGTGCCGCAGCGTTGGCGCGAAGAAGCGGCGCGAGGCGGCGGTCTGCTGTTCGATCTGGGGCCGCATCTGATCGATCAGGCGCTCACGCTGTTCGGCGCGCCGCAGACGGTGACGGCGTTCGTGAAGGCGCATCGCGACCACGCGCACGCGCCGGACTACGTGCATCTCGTGCTCGGTTACGCGGACAAGGAAGTGGTGCTGCACGCGAGCGCGCTCGCGGCGCTGGAGCCGCCACGCTTTTCGATTCACGGCACGCGCGGCAGCTACGTGAAAACCGGCCTCGACGTGCAGGAAGACCAGCTTCGCTCGGGCATGCGGCCGGGCAATCCCGAATTCGGCAAGAATCCGCCGGGCCTCTTGCGCGAAGTGGACGGCGATCACGATCTGCGGCATCAGTTCGCGACGCGCGATGGCGCGTTTGTGGAGTTCTATCGCGCGCTGGCGGCGTCGGTGATCGAGGGCAAGCCGTTCCCGGTGACGCCGCAAGATGCCGTCGATGTGATGACGGTCATCGAGCTCGCGATGCAGAGCGAGCGGGAAGGGCGGAGAGTGGAGTTCGTGCGAGGGTGAGTGTCAGCGCCTGTTGATGGTGCCGGACGTCGTGCTCACATTCCCGCCGACGTCGCGGCACGCGACATTTCCCGAAACCGTCTGCACCGACCCGCCGACATCGCCGCACAAGACGTTGCCCGACACGACCGATACGGCCCCGGCCTTTCCGTGCACCGTGAGCTTGTCGCAGCTTTCGACTTCGATCCGCTCGACGTCGCCGTGAATTTCGATGGTGATGCGCGGCGAGTCCTCGCCGCTGACGACTTCGCCGTCCACGGTCACTTGCTTGCCGCGAATGGAAATTGCATTACCGGTGACGGTCCGGCCGTTGATGGTGACTGAAGCCATGATCGATTCGAAAGTGAGTCGGCGAACATCCGAGTGTAGGTGACGGCCGCGCCGCGAACGTAACGATTCGTGCCGATCACGCCCGGTCGTTTCGGGCAATCGCCCCGCCCCGAATCCGTTTGACAACCCCATTCCCCTCGCGTAAATTCTGCCGCACGCGTCGGGAGAGCGCGTGGCCGCTTCATGGAAGCGAGAGCCGCGCCGCCGAAGGGGCACACCCACAAACTCTCAGGCAAAAGGACCGGCCGCGTCGAGGACATATTCCTCGCACTCTGGAGAGCGGCAACGGCACGCATCAGGCCAGTTGCCCACCGAAGGGGCGCGCGATGGACCGCCAGCACACGCTCGCGAATCCGCGCAATCTCTCAGGTACCGAGGACAGAGGGGTCACGCATCGCAACCGCATCGCGGGTCGGTGTCTTGTCTTGGCTGCATCGAGCGGCGAGCAAGGCGGCCATCCGCAGCGAGAACGCGCTGCGTGGCCTTTTTTGCTCCGCGAACCGAGGCCCCGATGACCGAACTTCAACACACGCCCTTGCACGCCGCTCACCTCGCGCTCAACGCGCGCATGGTCGATTTCGGCGGCTGGGACATGCCCGTCAACTACGGTTCGCAGATCGACGAGCATCGCGCCGTGCGCACGGACGCCGGCATGTTCGACGTGTCGCACATGCGCGTTGTCGATTTCGAAGGCGACGCGGTCCGCGCGTTCTTCCGCCACGCAATCGCGAACAACGTCGACAAGCTGACGACGCCCGGCAGGGCGCTCTACTCGTGCCTGCTGAAAGACGACGGCGGCGTGATCGACGACCTCATCGTCTATTACTTCTCCGAGAAGCGCTTTCGCGTGGTCGTGAATGCGAGCACGGCGGACAAGGACATCGCGTGGTTCGGGAGGCTGAACGCCGACGGCAATTTCAACCTCGCGATCACGCCGCGCCGCGATCTCGGCATCATCGCGGTGCAAGGGCCGAACGCACGCGAGAAGGTCTGGAACGTGCTGCCCGATACGCGGGCCGAAACCGAAGCCATCAAGCCGTTCAACGCGGTCATGTTCCCCTCCACGCAGTACGGCGAACTGATGCTCGCGCGCACCGGCTATACCGGCGAGGACGGCTTCGAGATCGTCGTGCCGGCCGCGAACATCGAAAAGCTGTGGAACGCGCTGCTCGCCGCGGGCGTGAAGCCCGCCGGCCTCGGCGCGCGGGACACGCTGCGGCTCGAAGCCGGCATGAACCTCTACGGTCAGGACATGGACGAAACGGTGTCGCCGCTCGACGCGGGCCTCGCGTGGACCGTCGACCTGAAAACTCCGCGCGATTTCGTCGGCCGGGCGGCGCTGGAGGCGAACGGCTCGAAGGCGAATTTCGTCGGGCTCGTGCTCATCAAGGAAAACGGTCGTGCGGGCGGCGTGCTGCGCGCGCATCAGAAGGTCGTGACGCCGCACGGCGAAGGCGAGATCACGAGCGGCACGTTCTCGCCGTCCATGCAGGAGTCGATTGCGTTCGCTCGCGTGCCGACGGCCGTCGCGCCGGGCGATACGGTGCAGGTCGTCATCCGCGACAAGCAAGTTCCCGCGCGCGTGGTAAAACTTCCGTTCGTGCGCAACGGCAAGGTGCTCGTCGATCTGGCATAACGCCGTCGCGCCCGTTCCCTCCGACCCAGAACCTCACGAACGAACCACGCAAGGAGCATCCAATGAGCATCCCGGCCGATCTGAAATACACCGAATCGCACGAATGGGTCCGCACGGAGTCCGACGGCACGCTGACCGTCGGCATTACCGATCACGCGCAGGAAGCGCTCGGCGACATCGTGTTCGTCGAACTGCCGGCGGCGGGCAAGTCCGTCGCGGCGGGCGACGCGATCGCGGTCATCGAATCCGTGAAGGCCGCCTCCGACATCTACGCACCGGTCTCGGGCGAAGTCGTCGCGTCCAATGACGCGCTGACGTCATCGCCGGATCAGGTGAACGGCGCGCCGTACGAAAGCTGGCTCTTCAAGATCAAGCCCGCGAGCGATGCGGGCCTCGACAAGCTGCTCGACGCCGAAGGCTACGGCAAGTCGATCGGCGAATAACTCTCTATCAGACGAGGGCGGCTCGCACGCGGGCCGCTTTCGCAGGAATTCACATGAAGCTCGAACACCCGGATCGTCCGATGAACCGCACTTCCCTGTCACTCGCCGCGCTCGAATGCCACGACGCGTTCGCCGGCCGGCACATCGGCCCCGACGAGGCCGACCAGCGCGCGATGCTCGATGCGCTCGGTTTCGCGTCGCGCGCGGCGTTCATCGACGCGGTGATTCCCGACACGATCCGCCGCAAGGAAACGCTGCCGCTCGGCGCGTTCACGCAGCCGAAGAGCGAAGCCGAGGCCCTGGCGGCGCTGCGCAAGCTCGCGGACGAGAATCTGGTGTTTCGAACCTTCATCGGTCAGGGGTATTACGGCACGCACACGCCTGCCGTCATCCTGCGCAACGTGCTGGAGAATCCGGCGTGGTACACGGCGTACACGCCGTATCAGCCGGAAATCTCGCAGGGGCGTCTCGAAGCGCTGCTGAACTTCCAGCAGATGGTGATGGACCTGACCGGCCTCGCGATGTCGAACGCATCGCTGCTCGACGAAGCGACCGCCGCCGCCGAAGCCATGACGCTGCTGCAACGCGTCGGCAAGCCGAAGTCGAACGTGTTCTTCGTTGCGGACGACGTGCTGCCGCAAACCATCGAAGTGGTGAAGACGCGCGCGAAGCCCGCGGGCATCGAAGTGAAGGTCGGTCCCGCAGCGGATGCCGCCAGCGCGAACGCATTCGGCGTTCTGCTGCAATATCCCGGCGCGAACGGCGACGTGCACGACTACCGCGCGCTCGCCGAAGCGGTCCACGCGGCGGGCGGCCACGTCGTCGCGGCGGCGGATCTGCTCGCGCTCACGCTCATTACGCCGCCGGGCGAATGGGGCGCGGACGTCGCTATCGGCAACACGCAGCGGTTCGGCGTGCCGGTCGGCTTCGGCGGTCCGCACGCGGCTTACATGGCCGTGCGCGACGAATTCAAGCGCCAGATGCCGGGGCGTCTCGTCGGCGTGACCGTCGATGCGCAAGGCAATTCCGCGCTGCGTCTCGCATTGCAAACGCGCGAGCAGCACATTCGCCGCGAGAAGGCGACATCGAATGTCTGCACGGCGCAGGCCTTGCTCGCGATCATGGCGAGCATGTACGCCGTCTATCACGGCCCGCAAGGCTTGAAGACGATTGCGCAGCGCGTGAACCGCGTCGCGTCGATTTTCGCGGCGGGCGTGGCGAAGCTCGGCTACAGCATCGCGAACGAGACGTTCTTCGATACGGTCACGATCGAAAGCGGCGCGAACACGACCGCGCTGCATCAGGCCGCTTACGCCGCGCATATCAACCTGCGGCGAGTGAGCGCGACGCAGGTCGGCGTATCGCTCGACGAAACCACCACGCGCGACGACTTGCAGAAGCTCTTCGCGCTGTTCGCGGAAGTCGCGGGCAAGACGGAAACATTCGATATCGACGCGCTCGACGCGTCCATCAGCGATTCGCTTCCGGCAGACCTTAAGCGCACGAGCGATTACCTCACGCATCCGGTTTTCAACCGGCATCATTCCGAACACGACATGCTGCGCTATCTGCGCAGCCTCGCCGACAAGGACCTCGCGCTCGACCGCACGATGATCCCGCTCGGCTCCTGCACGATGAAGCTCAACGCCACGTCGGAAATGCTGCCTGTGACGTGGCCGGAGTTCGCGCAGCTTCACCCGTTTGCGCCGGCCGAGCAGACGCTCGGCTACCGCACGATGATCGACCAGCTCGAACAGATGCTCGTCGCGTGCACCGGCTACGCGGCGGTGTCGTTGCAGCCCAACGCGGGTTCGCAAGGCGAGTACGCGGGCCTGCTCATCATCCACGCGTATCACGAGTCGCGCGGCGAAGGGCATCGCAACGTGTGTCTGATTCCGGCGTCCGCGCACGGCACGAATCCGGCGTCGGCGCAAATGGCGGGCATGCAGGTGGTGGTCGTCGCGTGCGATGCGAACGGCAACGTCGATATCGACGATCTCAAGGCGAAGGCCGAGAAGCATTCGGCAAATCTCGCGGCGATCATGATCACGTATCCGTCGACGCACGGCGTGTTCGAGCGCAACGTGCGCGAGATTTGCGACATCGTGCATCAGCACGGCGGACAGGTGTATGTCGATGGCGCGAACATGAACGCGATGGTCGGCCTGTGCGCGCCCGGCCAGTTCGGCGGCGACGTCTCGCATCTGAACCTGCACAAGACGTTCTGCATTCCGCATGGCGGCGGCGGACCGGGCGTCGGTCCGGTCGCGGTCGGCGCGCATCTCGCGAAGTTCCTGCCGAACCAGACTTCGACCGGCTATCAGCGCGACGAAGCGGGCATCGGCGCGGTGTCGTCGGCGCCGTACGGCTCGGCCGCGATCCTGCCGATTTCGTGGATGTATATCGCGATGATGGGCGCGAAGGGCCTCACCGCCGCCACCGAAAGCGCGATCCTCGCCGCGAACTACGTCGCGAAACGCCTCGCGCCGCATTACCCGGTGCTGTACAGCGGCCCGGGCGGACTCGTCGCGCACGAGTGCATTCTCGATGTGCGGCCGATCAAGGAAGCGAGCGGCATCTCGGTGGAAGACGTGGCGAAGCGCCTGATCGACTACGGTTTCCACGCGCCGACCATGAGCTTCCCCGTGCCCGGCACGCTGATGGTCGAGCCGACGGAATCGGAATCGAAGGAAGAGCTGGACCGCTTCATCGACGCGATGATCGCCATTCGCAACGAAATCCGCGCAGTCGAGGAAGGCCGCGCGGACCGCGAAGACAACGTGCTGAAAAACGCGCCGCATACGGCTGCCGTCGTCACGGCGGACGAATGGAAGCACGCGTACACGCGCGAAGAGGCGGCGTATCCGGTCAAGACGCTCATCGCGCGCAAGTACTGGTCGCCGGTGGGCCGCGCTGACAACGCATATGGCGACCGCAATCTGATGTGCTCGTGCGTGCCAGTTTCGGAGTACGCAGACGCGTGACGCACAGCGCGCCGCGCCGCCCGAAAGCGTGAAGCTTTGTCGGGCGGTTTTGCGGTGCGTTCGAGAACGGCTAACATCTCACCCCGGACCAAGCCAATCAGGGAGTGCGTATGGCGCCGAAGGTGCGAAAGGGGAACGAGGCGAGCCGCTTCAGAGCGACACGCGCGACGCTGGCGACGCTTTGCGCGCTTTCGATGATCGCGCCTGCCGCGCATGCCGCGATGAACTTTTGCGCTGCGCCGGCCATGCAGACGAGCGAGCGCACGAATGCCGATCCCGGCGTGAAGGCGCTGGTGAACGCGGTGCACGCGCACGTCAACGAGACGCCGAAGGCCCGCGCCACATTGCACACCGAAGGCACGCTGCCGCACCAAGGCATGCATGACCAAAGCGTCGAAGCGGAGAAAGACCTCGACCTGATGCGCGATGCCGCGCTCGCCTGGCGCGCCACGGGCAACGAGCGCTATCTGCGGCTTGTCGACCGGTTCCTGCTGGCGTGGACCACGACATATCAGCCGAGCTTCAACCCGATCGACGAGACGAACGTCGAATCGCTGATCCTCGCCTACGATTTGACGGCGAGCGCGCTGCCGGTGAAAACGCGCAACGCGGCGAATGCGTTCATTGCGAAGCTGGTGAACGGTTACGTCGCGGATATCGACAAGCAGCCGCGGCCGCTCAAGGGCACGTACCGGAACAATTGGCAGAGCCATCGCGTGAAGCTGATCGCGATGGGCGCGTTCACTATCGACGACCGCAAGATGATCGACGCGGCGCAGCGGCTTTTTGTCGAGCATATTGGCGACAACATCGCGCCGGACGGTTCGACGGTCGATTTCGCCGAACGCGACGCGCTGCACTACGTCACCTACGACTTGCAGCCGCTCGTGACGGCGGCGCTCGCGGCGCGGCGGCATAACCGCAACTGGCTGCCGGAGCGCGCGCCGACGGGCGCGACGCTCGCCGGCGCGCTCAACTGGCTGACGCCGTACGCGCTCGGCACGAAGACGCACGAAGAGTTCGTGCATTCGAGCGTCGCCTTCGATGCGAAACGGCGCGAGGCCGGCTTGCCGGGCTATTCGGGCCAGTGGGACCCGAAGAACGCGGCGGAGCTTTTTTATCTGGCGGCGCGTCTCGACGGCCGCTATGCGCCGGTGGCGCTGCGGCTCGCGCCGACGCCGCCCGCGTGGCTCGCGGTCTGTCTGCCGCTGCCGGCGCGGTAACTTCCAATTGCAGGAGCAGTCATGGCAGTCAGCGTTTTCGATCTCTTCAAAGTCGGCATCGGACCGTCCAGCTCGCACACCGTCGGCCCGATGCGCGCCGCGCTCATGTTCGCCCAAGGGCTCGAACGCGACGCGCTGCTGGACGCAGTGGCATCGGTCAAATGCGAGCTGTACGGCTCGCTCGGCGCAACGGGCAAGGGCCACGGCACGGATCGCGGCGTCATGCTCGGACTCATGGGCGACGCGCCGGATACCGTCGATGCCGGCACCATCGTGCCGCGGCTCGAAGCGGTGCGCGCAACCAAGACGCTCGCCTTGCTCGGCAAGCACGAAGTCCCGTTCACGGTGAAGGACAACATCGCGTTCTATCGGCAGGCGCTGCCCGAGCATCCGAACGGCATGAAGCTCTATGCGTTCGATGCCAGCGGCCAGTTGCTACGCGAAGCGACGTATCTTTCGGTGGGCGGCGGCTTCGTCGTGACGGCGGGCGCGCCGAATACCGCCGTGCTCACGGCGCACGCGCAGTTGCCGTATCCGTTCCAGACCGGCGACGAACTGCTGAAGATGTGCGCCGAATCCGGCAAGTCGATCGCGCAACTGATGTGGGAGAACGAGTGTGTCTGGCGCAGCCCCGACGAAATCCGCGCGGGCCTCTTGCATATCTGGAGCGTGATGCAGGATTGCGTCGCGCGGGGCTGCGGCATCGGCAATCCGGATGCGGAAGGGCATCTGCCGGGGCCGTTTCAGGTCAAGCGCCGCGCGCCGCAGCTTTATCGCGCGTTGACGGGACGGCCGGAGCAGGCGCTGCGCGACCCGCTTTCGATGATCGACTGGATCAACTTGTACGCCATCGCGGTGAACGAAGAAAACGCGGTCGGCGGCCGCGTCGTGACGGCGCCGACGAACGGCGCGGCGGGCATCATCCCGGCCGTGCTCCATTACTACGACCGCTTCGTGCCGGGATCGAACGCGCAAGGCGTGATCGACTTCCTGTTGACGGCGGCGGCCATCGGCATCCTGTACAAGATGAACGCGTCGATATCGGGCGCGGAAGTGGGATGTCAGGGCGAAGTGGGCGTCGCGTGCTCGATGGCGGCGGGCGGCCTCGCGGCAGTGCTCGGCGGGACGCCTGCGCAGGTGGAGAACGCGGCGGAGATCGGCATGGAGCACAACCTCGGGCTCACGTGCGATCCGGTGGGCGGCATGGTGCAGATTCCGTGCATCGAACGCAACGCGATGGGCTCGGTGAAGGCCGTGAACGCGGCGCGCATGGCCATGCGCGGCGATGGCTCGCACTACGTGTCGCTGGATTCGGTCATCAAGACCATGCGCGAAACCGGCGCGGATATGAAGACGAAGTATAAGGAGACGTCGCGCGGGGGATTGGCGGTGAATATTGTGGAGTGTTGATGATTGCTGTGTGTTAGCAGGCGTTTCGTCCTGCGAGTGCAACATTCCTTGTATGGAGCGTGAGGCGACTGTCGAAGCGGTTAGCATCGTTAGAGCGAGAACTAATCTATCGACCGCATCGTCAATGCATGTCTCGTGATGACTGCGCGCCGCTCAATGCGTCGGTAGAAATACCTGAGAGAACCGCATTGGAACCCAAGGACCTTGCCGCGCACAAGCATGCGTGCAAAACGCTGACCGCTTCGCCAATGTTTCGACCCATGGTGAAGCAGCGATGGCCAAAGCCGTTCAACAAGATGGCTCGGCCCCGCGTTCAGGCGACCGACCTGATGCCCGTATCAGACGATCACGCCGTACTTTTCCTGTGGCGCGATGGCGAGCAGCTTGAAGATCGCTCGTTCTACGGACACCTGGTCTGCATGTTGCCGCGCGGCGATCTGTACCCGCTCTTCGAACTGCATTACCATCCGAGTCACAAGGGACTGCACTGCAAGCTTCCCTGCAATACATCGAGCGATTACAAGAATCGCCTGTTGCCCGGCGCACCCGAACTCGGTCTAAAGCTGCTCAGACGCTACGACCCGCGCGCCGCGAATGACCGTGCCGCGCTTATCGTATTCTTCTGCAACGCTGTAGGCATAACCATCTCCAACGAACAGGACGGACAAGGCGATTTATTGTGCTAGCGGACCCGCTCAAACAAACGCTCTGCTCTTTGTTCGAAGTGCACGCCGATACAAACGGTGTGCAGCGAATCGTAACGCCGTTGCAGTATCCGGGAACGGGAGACCATGTGGTCGTCCGCATCCGTCCGTCCCAGGGCGGCTATTCCATCGACGAGAACGGAGAAGCGTGCTTTAACGCAGGCATGATGGGCGGGGAAGTGGAATCGGGCGCCGTGGAACGCTGGTCGCAGGAGATCGCGCAGTGGAGTCCCGTTCGGCTGGGCGAGGACGAAGTCCTCCGCGCCTCGACCTCTGACGAACGTCTTCTTGCGCCTTACGTCTTTCGCGTGGCGGAGGCGGCACAGCAGCTTTTCGCGGTCGCGACATCCCGCGTCGAGCGTCAGTCGCCAAGCGATTTCAAAGGACGGCTCACCCGCGCGATCGCGGATATCGCCGCAGAGTTCGGGCTCCAGCACCGGTCGGAAGTCGAATTGCCGATTTCCGGCGGGCTTGTTGCTGATCATGTCATCGAGACGCCGACGCCCTCCATCGTCATCGCCGCGACTTCAGCCAAGCGGCTGCTGGAAGGCGAACTCATTCACCTGCAATATCGTGCCGAGAAACTCCCGGGTTTTGTGCTGGCGATTGCGGAAAGTCAGTTGGCGGTCGGCAAGACGGAGTTCGAGCGCGCCAACTACTACACGTGGAAGACGGTCGTTTTCGACGCGCGCAATCTTCGCAGTCTCATCGGCTCCGTTCTGCATTGAGACGGACGCTCACGCCCCAATCAAATTAACCACCTTCACATTCCGCGTATCCGGCACTTCCGCATAAGACAGCACCTTCAGCTGCGGCAAGCTCCGGCGCAGGAACCGCGCGAGCATCGCGCGCAGCGAATGCTGCACGAGCAGCACCGGCGGCAATCCCAGATTCTGCTGTCGCATGATCGCGTTCTGCGTCGAGTTCATCAGCGTCTGCGCAAGTCCCGGCTCCAGTCCCGGATTCGGCCCCGTCGATAGCGCCTGCGACAGCACGCGCTCCAGCGTCGGATCGAGGCCCATCACCTGCAAATCGTCGGCGCCCGGATACCACTGTTGCGTGATCGCGCGGCCCAGCGCGAGACGCACCGCCGACGTGAGTTCGTACGGATCCGAGATGCGCGGCGCGTGTTCCTGCAACGCGTCGAGAATGGTGCGCATGTCGCGGATCGGCACGCTTTCGTCGAGCAGGTTTTGCAGCACCTTCTGCAGCGTCGTGAGCGAAAGCGTCTTCGGCACGAGGTCTTCCGTGAGCGACGGCGTGTCCTTGCCGATACGCTCCAGGAGCGCCTGCACTTCCTGTCGGCCGAGCAGTTCCGCGGCATGCGTCACGACAAGGTGATTCAAGTGCGTCGCGACCACCGTGCTCGCATCCACCACCGTATAGCCGTAGACCTGCGCCTGTTCGCGCATGTTCGTCTCGATCCACACCGCCGGCAGGCCGAATGCGGGATCGGTCGTCTGCGTGCCCGGCAGCGCCGCCGATACCTGACCGGGATTGATCGCGAGCCACTGGCCGGGGAACGCCTCGCCCACGCCGACTTCCACGCCCTTCAGCGCGATGCGATACCCGTTCGGCCGCAATTCCAGGTTGTCGCGGATATGGATGACCGGTGGCAAGAAGCCGATTTCCTGCGCGAACTTCTTGCGAATGCCCTTGATGCGCTTCAGCAGTTCCCCATCCGCGTTGCGATCCACGAGCGGAATCAGGCGGTAGCCTACTTCGAGCCCGAGCGGATCGATAAGCGCCACGTCTTCCCAGCTCGCCTCCGCGTTCTCGGCCGACGCCGCCACGGCCGATGCGATCGGCGTGACATCCGTGACCGCGCTCGTCTTCTTGCTCGCGGCGCGTTTGTTCATCGTGCGCGCGGCGTAAATCAGCCCGCCGCCCAGCAGCATGAACGCGAAGTGCGGCATGCCCGGAATCAGTCCCATCACGCCGACGATCACGCCGGTGATCATCAAGACGCGCGGGTTCTGAAACAACTGGCCGGTCAGCTGCGTGCCGATGTCCTCTTCGGTCGCGACGCGCGAGACGATCACGCCTGCCGCCGTCGAAATGATGAGCGACGGAATCTGCGCGACGAGGCCATCGCCGATGGTGAGCAGCGTGTAGTTGGTCGCCGCGTGCGCAAAGTCCATGTCGTGCTGAAGCATGCCGACAATCAGACCGCCCACCACGTTGATGACCATGATGAGCAAGCCCGCGATAGCGTCGCCGCGCACGAACTTCGACGCACCGTCCATCGAGCCGTAGAACTCGGCTTCCTGCGCGACGCTCTGGCGGCGCTTTTTCGCCACTTCCTCGTTGATAAGGCCGGCGTTCAGGTCGGCGTCGATCGCCATCTGTTTGCCGGGCATCGCGTCGAGCGTGAAGCGCGCGCCGACTTCCGCAATACGTCCCGCGCCCTTCGTAATGACCATGAAGTTGATGATCATCAGGATCACGAACACGACGATGCCGACCGCGAAGTTTCCGCCGACGAGAAAGTGCCCGAACGACTCGATCACCTGTCCCGCCGCATCCGGGCCGGTGTGGCCTTGCAAGAGCACGATACGCGTCGACGCCACGTTCAGCGACAGGCGCAGCAGCGTGGAGAACAAGAGCACGCTCGGGAACGCCGCGAAGTCGAGCGGCTTTTGCGTGTACATGCTGACGAGCAGCACCATCACCGCCAGCGCAATGTTGAAGGTGAACAGCAGATCCAGCAGAAACGCCGGCAACGGCAAAATCATCATGCCGAGAATCATGCAGATCAGGATCGGGCCGGCGAGCGCCCGAATGTTCTGCGTGCCCAGCGCGTCGGGCCGTTTGGCGAAAAATCCTGCGCGCGCGTTCATGCTGCGGCTCCCTTGTCAGTGTTACCGTCGTTCAGGGCTTCGGTAGCTTCCTGATCGGCGTCGGCGTCGGATACGCCGCCTTTGTCCAGTTCCTTCGGAACTTCGAGATCGGTAGGATCGTCCGGCTTGATGCCGCCGTCTTCCTTGTAGCGCTTCAACTGGTAGACCCACGCCAGCACTTGCGCGACCGCGCCGTAGAGCGCGCCCGGAATCTCGCGGTTGATCTCCACGTTGTGATACAGCGCCCGCGCGAGCGGGGGCGCTTCCAGCAGCGGCACGTTGTTCTCACGGCCCAGTTCGCGAATGCGCGCGGCCACCAGATTCACGCCCTTGGCGACGACGCGCGGCGCGCGCATCTCGCCGTCCGTGTATTTGAGCGCGACGGCGAAGTGCGTCGGGTTCGTGACGATCACGTCGGCGGTCGGAATCGCCTGCATCATGCGGCGGCGGGCGGCTGCACGCTGCTGCGCGCGGATGCGGCCCTTCACGTGCGGATCGCCTTCGTTTTCCTTGTGCTCGCGCTTCACTTCTTCCTTGCTCATGCGCAGCTTTTTCGCGTACGACCACATCTGGTACGGCACGTCGACGGCGGCGACGAGAAACAGTCCGCCGATGGCCATGCCGCAGCACACGACGATGAGGTGCATGGCGTCGGCGAGCGCGAGACCGAGCGGCTTCGTCAGCAGTCCGAGCACTTCGGCCTTGCGGCTCCAGATTTCCCAGCCCGCCACGCCGCCGACGATGAGCGTCTTCAAAATGGACATGCCGAGCTGGATCGGGCCTTGAATCGAAAAGATCTTGCCGAGCCCGCTGATCGGGTTGAGGCGTCCGAAGTTCGGCGCGAGCGGCTTGGTGGTGATGAGCCAGCCGCCGAGCGCCATCGGCGCGGCGAGCGCGGCGAACGCGGTCATCGCGAGCACGGGCAGCACGGCGAGCATGCCTTCCTTGCTGGCGTTGGCCGCGCCGATCATCGTCTGTCGCGTGTCGAGCACGACGTCGTGATTGAACGTGAAGGCGTTGCGCAGAATCGACTGCAAGTGTCCGCTGATGGACCCGGACAGCGCCAGCACGCCGAAAAATCCCGCCGCCAGCAGCGCAAACGACGCGAATTCCCGCGAGCGCGCAATCTGGCCTTCCTCCCGCGCCTTTTCAAGGCGCTTGGGAGTGGCTGATTCGGTTTTTTCGAGATCGCTTTCTTCTGCCACTGCGTGCTCCGCTTCGTGCTTCGTTGCCAACGGCATGAAGCCGCTTTCTGATGCAAACGATTATTGCGGAAGGCGTCGAGTGGCTATCGGGGGATTAAGTCGGGGAAAGGGGGGTTAATCGACGGATAAACGAAAACGGCGCGCGACCTCGTGCAAGGTCGCGCGCCGCGATGAGACGAATCCGGAAGAGATCAAACGCCCGGCACGCGCCCGTCCGGGCCGTAGAACCCGGCCTTCGACGGCGCGACCTGCAAGGCGGCGAGCGCCTTGCGGTTGTACTCCATGCGCGTGCGGATCAGCACGCCGTTGTTGTTGTTGCCCTGTTTCGCGCGTCGCGCGGCGGCGCACAGCAGCTTCCATTGCTCGGCGATGCGGGCATCGCCTTGCGCTGCGGCTTCCATGCCGGCGAATCCGCCCGGAAAACCGAGCGCGTTCAGGTGCGCGTCGCGCTCTTTTTCGAGCCCGCTGATGCGCTCGGTCAGCGCCGTCTTCTGGCCGACGATTTCCGGCAGCGCGGCCAGCGGCTGCGCGGCGATCAGGGCTTTTTCCTCGTGCTCGAGGAGGGCTTCGAAGGCCTGAACGGCGGCGACTTCTTCGGTGACAGTGGCAAGCAGGGCGTCTCTCATTGCAGCTCGCTAAAAACGCGGTTCATAAACGCCGCCCGGCTCGTGTCCACTTCGCGCGCCGGGACGTGCCCGGGCCGTTGCGTTCAGCCGCCGGTCGGCGGGGTTCTCGTTTGCAGCAGGTCGCGCGCGGTGCTCAGAATGCCGTCGGCGATCTTGCTGGTGTCCATCTTCAGGCTGCCGTCGCGAATCGCGGCCTTGATCGATTCGACCTTCGCCGTATCGATGTCCGAGCCGTTCGACGCGCGCAGGTCCGACGACAAGTTCGACAGGCTGACCGTCGACTGGCCGGCGCTGACGCCGTTCGCTTGCACGCTCGGCGCGGCAGTCTTCGCATCGCCTTGCGATGCACGTTGCAGCCCGTCTTGCAGGCCGCTCAAAGAGGTGTTGCTATTCGATTCGATTTTCACGATGTCCATTCCCGAACGTGTTGAGTCCTTTATCGGCGGTGGCTTTGAAAAACTTTACCCTGCCGGGGAAGACGCAACCTGCTCGGTGCCTGGTCATCTGCCGCTCTGCCATGTCCCACAAGGCTTTGCCAGCTTTGCAACAAATTGCAACAGAACGTCTGGTGCCGCACACAAGCCCGTTTACATGCGGACTTCGACCGTCTGACTATCCTTCACGATGCCGGTGATGATCTGTCCGCCGGCCGTCTTCACGCGAACCTGCTGGCCGGGCGCGGCGTTGTTCATGGCGCTGCCATCGGCGGAAATGGAGAAGCCGGTGCCGTCGGTGACCACGTGCACCGTCTGGCCGATCGCCACCGAACTCGCGGCGCGCAGCATGTCCGTGCGCAGCGGCAAGCCGGCCGGCACGCGCGACAACGCCACCGCGCCGACCGCCTGCGACGGATCGGTGACGACGGCTTGCGGCATCGCGGTGAGATCGCCGTCCCGGGCCATGAGATCGGCGCTCGCGAGCACTTCGCCCGGCGCGATGGCGCGCGCGGCGGTGTAGTACGTCGCGTTGATGGAGACGCGCGCCTGCACATACAGCGTCCACGGCCGGTCGCCGACGCAGCGCACGCCCACGGTCACGCGGCCCCAGAGACGCGCGCCCGTCGGCATGAACGGGTCGAGCGCGGAGCAGGGCGCGAGGCCGCGCGGAAAGACCGGCGTCACGGTGATATCTACCTTGCCGGGCAAGCCCGCTGCCTGCTGCTGGAGGAACGCGAGCGCGGCGACGCGGATGGATTCGCCGTCCTGCGCGGTCGCGGCGACTGAAGGCGTCTGCGCGGCTACTGTGGCCGGCGAGAAACTCACGCGTTTCATCGGCGAGGCGGCGGCAACGGCGGCTGAATAATTGGCCGGGCGAATCGGCGATGCAGCGGCGGCCGCGATCGGGCGCGCGCCAGCCGCGCCGGGCGTCGCGTCGTCGCGGGCGACGACGACTGGCATCACGTCACGCGATGCGGACGCGGCAGTAGCGATCGGCCGCGCGCCCGCTGAAGTCGCATCGCCGCGCGTGACGGCGACGGGCGCCTTCGCCGGCGTGGCCGCAGTGGGCTTCGCTTCGCCCGGCCCCGGAACCACGATCAGCCCGCCTGCGTCGTCCATGGCGTCGTCGGCGGCTTCGGCGCGCGCTTCCAGCGCGATCGCGGCGTGGCGCATGGCGGCGTCGGCGGCGCTCGTCGCGGCGCGATAGCCCGATGCCCGCGCCATGTCGGCCACAGGAGCGGGCGTCGGCGCGGGTGCGGCTGCGGCCACGGATTTCGACGAGCCGAGACTTTTCGCCATTTCCGCGACGGCGGCGGGATTCGTCTCCGCGTTGCCCGGAATCGCGATCATGCCGTCGCTCTGCTGCGCGAACGCGCTCGCCGCGAAGCCGAGCATCAGCGACGCGCCCGCCACGCCGCGCGCCGCTGCCCGCGCGCCGCGCTTCATCGCGCTCGCACGCATCGCAACCTTCGACGACTGTCTGGCGGACCTGCTCATCACTGCTCTCCTCGCCGCCGCGTAGCTAGCGACTGCGTACCTGAAGGGATCGGGCCGCGCGCTGCGGCCACTGCGTGCGGTCGCGGCCATGAAAACGCCGCTTCCCACTCTCGACGCAGATTCTAGATACGCCGGGCCGCGCTCAAGCCTCGAATAGAGGCCGCGTTTCCCGGTTATTCATCGGATTAGTTATTGCGCGCGGCTCCTAAGATGCGTGTCATGCAAAAACCCCCCAGCGATTGGGCGGGGACAGGCGACAACCATCCCGGATGGGACCGGAGAAGAAACGAATGCTAGACAGACTCGACAAGGAACTCGCGTTCGGCCGTGAGGCGCTCGATGTGCGCGCTTACCGGCAGGAACTGCTGTCGTCGAATATCGCGAACGCCGACACCCCCGGCTACAAGGCGCGCGATGTCGATTTCTCGACCGCGCTCGCCGGGGCGCTGAAGAAAGACGGCGCGTCCGCCACGGCCTCGAACACGGCGACGCTCAGGATGGCGCAGCCGGTCTCGGTGAGCACGAGCGGCTCGTTGGCCGTGACCGCGAAGGGCCACATGTCCGGCACCTCGACGCTTACCGCGTCCGGCGGCTCGACTGACGACTACGGCCGCCTCGCGTATCGCGTGCCGAGCCAGCCTTCGCTCGACGGCAACACCGTCGATCTCGACGCCGAACGCGTGCAGTTCGCGGACAACGCGCTGCATTTCGAAGCCGGAATGACCGTGATGACCTCGCAGATCAAGTCGATGTTGTCCGCCATCACGTCCAACAGTTAAGAAAGCCATGCCTTCATTGATGAACATTTTCAGCGTCGCCGGTTCGGCGATGTCTGCTCAGGCGCAGCGCCTGAACGTGACCGCGTCGAATCTCGCGAACGCGGACAGCACGACCGGTCCGGACGGCCAGCCGTACAAGGCGAAGCAGGTCGTCTTCGCCGTCGATCCGCTCGGCGGCGCGAAAAGCGGCTCCGGCCAGCAAGTCGGCGGCGTGCAGGTGACGGGCGTCATCGACGATCCGAGCCCGATGAAAACCAGCTACGACCCGAGCAACCCGGCGGCCAACGCGGACGGCTATGTGACGCTGCCCAACGTCGATCCGGTGCAGGAAATGGTCAACATGATTTCCGCGTCGCGTTCCTACCAGGCGAACGTCGAGACGCTCAATACCGCCAAGCAATTGATGCTCAAGACTCTGACCATCGGAACCTGAGGAATCCAACCGTGACGACGAACACCACCATCGGCAGCAACGGCACCACGGTGTCGCAGACGCTGCTGGACACCATGAACGGCACGAAGAGCGCGTCCAGCTCGTCGAGCAGCACCAGCAGCACGGGCGGCACGTCCGCTTCGGATCTGCAGAACACGTTCCTCACGCTGCTCGTGACGCAGTTGAAGAATCAGGACCCGACGAATCCTGCCGACAGCTCGCAGATGACCTCGCAGCTCGCGCAGATCAACACGGTCACGGGCATCGGTCAGCTGAACACGTCGCTCAGCTCGCTCGCGACGCAGCTTTCCGCGGGCCAGTCCACGCAGGCCGCCATGCTGATCGGCTCGAACGTGCTCGCGCCGGGAAGCAGCATGACGGTGTCGAGCGGCGCGTCTTCGACGTTCGGCGTGCAGCTCGCCAACGACGTGAGCGACCTGCAGATCGTCGTAAAGGACAAGTCCGGCAACATCGTCAACACGCTGGACCTCGGCGCGCAAGGCTCGGGCGTCGTGCCGGTATCGGGCTGGAAGCCGGTCGACTCGAAGGGCGCCACGCTCGCCGACGGCAGCTACACGATCACCGCGCAAGGCACGATCAACGGCCAGCAGGCGACCGCGACGACGCTGTCGGCCTCGCAGGTGCAGAGCGTCGTGCAAATGACGGGCGGCACGCCGGGCCTGAAGCTGTCCAACGGTTCGACCGTCGCGCTGTCGAGCGTCGCTTCGATTCTTTGATTCCACTTTCCTTTGACGCCGGGATGCGCCCGGCGAAGAGATAAACCATGAGCTACCAACAAGCACTGAGCGGCCTCGGCGCCGCGTCGAGCGACCTCGACGTGATCGGCAACAACATCGCGAACGCGAACACCGTCGGCTTCAAGCAGGGCGCCGCGCAGTTCGCGGACATGTACGCCAGTTCCATGGCGACGGCCGTGTCGAACCAGATCGGCATCGGCACGCGCCTCGCGGAAGTCCAGCAGCAGTTCTCGCAAGGCACGATCACGACGACCAACCAGGCGCTCGACGTCGCGATCAACGGCAACGGCTTCTATCAGCTGTCGAACAACGGCGCGACCGTGTATTCGCGCAACGGCGTCTTCCATCTGGACGACAGCGGCAAGATCGTCAACTCGGCGGGCCTGCAACTGATGGGCTACGCGGCCGATTCGGGCGGCGTCGTCAACGGCGCGAGCACGGTGCCGCTCTCCGTCCCGACCGCGAACATCGCGCCCACGGCGACCAAGACCATTACCGCCGCGTTCAACCTGAACTCGCAGGACAGCAACAACGCGGCGAGCAGCTTCGATCCGGCCAACGGCAACACGTACAACGCATCGACTTCGGTGGACGTGTACGACACGCTCGGCGGCACGCAGAAGGTGTCCGTCTACTTCACGAAGACCGGCACCGGCTCGTGGGAAGCGTTCGCGGGCTACGGCGACCCGGTCTCGCAGAAAACCGACCTGGGCGCGGTGACGTTCGATTCGTCGGGCAACCTGACGAGCGGCTCGAAGTTCACGTTCACCATTCCGAACGGCGCGGACCCCTCCGGCGCGACGACGCAATCGTTGACGCTCGATCTCTCCGGCACCACGCAATACGGCGCGAAGAGCGGCCTCACGAACCTGCATCAGGACGGCAACAGCACGGGCGAACTGACGGGCTTCACCGTCGGCACCGACGGCATGCTGACCGGCAATTACTCGAACGGCGAAACGAAGGCGCTCGGGCAAATCGCGGTTGCCAACTTCAACAACCAGAACGGCCTGCAGAACCTCGGCGGCAACGTGTACGCGCAAACGGCGGCTTCGGGCGCGCCGCAAGTGGGCGTGCCGGGCTCGACGAACCACGGCACGCTGCAAGGCGGCGCGGTGGAAAACTCCAACGTCGATCTGACGAGCGAGCTCGTGAATCTGATCACCGCGCAGCGCAACTATCAGGCGAACGCGCAGACGATCAAGACGCAGCAGACCGTCGACCAGACGCTGATCAATCTGTAATCACCGTCCGCACGCAATAGACGCATCAGGAAAGAAGGAAGCGATTCATGGACCGTCTGATCTACACCGCGATGACCGGCGCAAGCCAGTCGCTGGAACAGCAAGCTGTCGTGGCGAACAACCTGGCGAACGCATCGACCACGGGTTTCAAGGCGCAACTCGCGGCGTTCCGTCAGGTGCCGATGTCGTTCGAGAACCAGTCCGCCGACGGCACGACGCGCACTTTCGTGCTCTCGTCGACGCCGACGGCGGATTACTCGGCCGGCCCGATCCAGCAGACCGGCAATCCGCTCGATGTCGCCGTGCAAGGGCCGGGCTGGCTCTCCGTGCAGACGGCGGACGGCGGCGAGGCGTACACGCGCGCCGGCAATCTGCACGTCGACCAGAACGGCCAGCTCGTCACCGCGAACAACCTGCCGGTGCTCGGCAACGGCGGCCCGCTGTCGGTGCCGCCGGGCGCGGAAGTGACCATCGGCAAGGACGGCACGGTGTCCGCGCTGATTCCGGGCGATCCGCCGACCGCCATTGCGACGGTGGATCAACTGAAGCTCGTCAATCCGGACCCGTCGACGCTCTCGCGCGGCGACGACGGTCTTTATCGCACCGCGTCGGGCGATCCCGCCGATGCGGACCCGAATGTGGTCGTGGCCGGCGGCGCGCTCGAAGGCAGCAACGTGAACCCGGTCTCCGCGATGGTCTCGATGATCACCAACGCGCGCCAGTTCCAGATGCAGACGAAGCTCATGGAATCGGCGGACCAGAACGAACAATCGGCTAACAAGCTGCTCAACTTCTCCTAAGCGGCCTGCAAGACACTAGGACAACACAGACATGAATCGCTCTCTCTATATCGCCGCGACCGGCATGAATGCGCAGCAGGCGCAGATGGACGTCATCTCGAACAACCTCGCCAACGTGGGCACCAACGGCTTCAAGGGCTCGCGCGCAGTGTTCGAAGACCTGCTGTATCAGACCACGCGCCAGCCGGGTGCCAACTCGACGCAGCAAACCGAGCTCGCCTCGGGCGTGCAGCTCGGCACGGGCGTCCAGCAAGTCGCAACGGAACGCCTCTACACGCAGGGCAACCTGCAACAGACGGGCAACTCGAAGGACGTGGCCATCAACGGTCAGGGCTTCTTTCAGGTGACGATGCCCGACGGCACCACGGCGTACACGCGCGACGGCTCGTTCCAGACCAACGCGCAGGGCCAGCTCGTCACGTCGAGCGGCTATCAGCTGAACCCGGCGATCACCATTCCGAGCAACGCGACGTCGATCACCATCGGCTCGGACGGCACCGTGTCCATCACGCAGCCGAACTCGACGGCCGCGACGAACGTCGGCTCCGTTCAGCTCGCCACGTTCATCAACCCGGCCGGTCTCGAAGCGCGCGGCGAGAACCTCTTCTCCGAGACGGGCAGCTCCGGCGCGCCGAACGTGTCGCAGCCGGGCCTGAACGGCGCGGGCACGCTGCAACAGGGCTATGTGGAAGCGTCGAACGTGAACGTGGTGCAGGAACTGGTCAACATGATCCAGACGCAGCGCGCGTACGAGATCAACAGCAAGGCCGTGACCACGTCCGACCAGATGTTGCAAACGCTTTCTCAGATGCAGGTTTAACCCTCTTTTCAACGGATGAAAACGCAAGGGATGGCGTCACACTAACGCTTCATTCAGCTTCATACGAGTCACCAAGATGTCGCCCACTCAAATCTTCAAGCGTGCAGCGGTTGCCGCACTCGTCGCCGCGCTCGGCGCATGCGGCCTCGTGCCGAAGGAGCCGATCGTCCAGCAGCCGATGACCGCGCGTCCGCCGCAGCCGCCCGGCGGCACGCGCTCGCCCGGCGCGATCTACAACGCGGGCTACGCGGGCCGGCCGCTCTTCGAAGACCAGCGTCCGCGCAATGTGGGCGACATCCTGACCATCGTGATCTCGGAAAACGTGAACGCGACGAAGTCGTCGGCGGCGAACACCAATCGCGGCGGCTCCGGCTCGTTCTCCGTGCCGACGACGCCCGGCATCTTCGGCGGGCTCTTCAACAACACGAACCTGTCCGCGACCGGCGCGAACAAGTTCACGGCGGCGGGCGGCGCGAGCGCGGCCAACACCTTCAGCGGCACGCTCACCGTCACCGTCACCGAAGTGCTGCCCAACGGCAACCTGATGGTGAGCGGCGAAAAACAGATGCTCATCAACCAGGGCAACGAATTCGTGCGCTTCTCGGGCGTCGTCAATCCGACGACCATCTCGGGCAGCAACACCGTGTACTCCACGCAGATCGCCGACGCGAAGATCGAATATTCCGCGAAAGGCTATATCGACGAAGCCGAGAACATGGGCTGGCTGCAACGCTTCTTCCTCAACGTGGCGCCGTTCTGATCATGACTCCGCTTCTCCGTTTCGTTTCGTTCTCGCTCGCGGCCGCGCTCGTGGCCCTGACCTCCGCGCAGCACGCGCACGCCGAGCGCCTGAAAGACCTCGTCTCGTTCCAGGGCGTGCGCGATAACCCGCTGATCGGCTACGGTCTCGTCGTGGGTCTCGACGGCACCGGCGACCAGACCATGCAGACGCCGTTCACCACGCAGAGCTTGACGAACATGCTCGGCAACCTCGGCATCACGGTGAACTCGGCGACGACGCAGAACATGCAGCTGAAGAACGTCGCCGCCGTGATGGTGACCGCGACGCTGCCGCCTTTCGCGCGTCCCGGCGAAGCGATCGACGTCACGGTGTCGTCGCTCGGCAATGCGAAGAGCCTGCGCGGCGGCACGCTGCTCATGTCGCCGCTCAAGGGCGCGGACGGCCAGGTGTACGCGATGGCGCAGGGCAACCTCGTCGTCGGCGGCGCGGGCGCGAGCGCGAATGGCAGCAAAGTGCAGGTGAACCAGCTCGCAGTGGGCCGCATTTCCGCGGGCGCCATCGTCGAGCGCGCGGTGCCGACGGCGTTGCAGCAGCAAGGCGGCGTCATGCAGATGGAACTGCGCGAGATGGACTTCGACACGACGCAGCGCATCGTCGCGGCGGTGAACAACCAGTTCGGCATGGGCACGGCGCTCGCGCTCGACGGCCGGACGATTCAGCTGCACGCGCCGCAAGACGCAAGCGAGCAGGTGCAGTTCATGGCGCAGTTGCAGAACATCGACGTGCGTCCGGCGCAGGCCGCCGCGAAGGTGATTCTGAACGCGCGCACCGGCTCCATCGTGATGAATCAGATGGTCACGTTGCAGAACTGCGCGGTCGCGCACGGCAATCTCTCGGTCATCATCAATACGCAGACGGCGGTGAGCCAGCCGAACGCGCTCTCGAACGGGCAGACGGTGGCGGCGAAGCAGTCGCAGATTCAATTGAAGCAGGACAGCGGCGCGCTCAAGATGCTTTCGGCCGGCGCGAATCTCGCCGATGTCGTGAAGGCGCTCAACGCGCTCGGCGCGACGCCCGCGGACCTGATTTCGATTCTCCAGTCGATGAAGGCGGCAGGCGCGCTGCGCGCCGACCTCGAAATCATCTAAGGAGCCCGGCACATGAACTCGAACCTGACGAGCGGCATCGCCAACTCCGCGCTGGCATCGACCGATACGAGCGGTGGCCTCGCTAACCTTTCGAACCGCTTCGCGCTCGACACGCAGGGCTTCGACGCGCTGCGCGCGCAGGCACAGGCCAATCCGCAGCAGGGCCTGAAGGCGGCCGCGAAGCAGTTCGACGCCGTCTTCACGCAGATGATGCTCAAGAGCATGCGCGATGCGACGCCGTCCGACAGCCCGTTCGATTCCAACGATTCCAAGTCTTTCACCGCGATGCTCGATCAGCAGTTGTCGCAGCAGATGTCCTCGAAGGGCATCGGCGTGGCGGACATGATGCTCAAGCAGTTGATGCGCAACGCAGGCGGCAAGACCGACGCGGGCGGCATGGGCGGAGGCGCCAATGCGATGAACGCGATGAATGCGATGGGCGGGATCTCGGGCGGCGGCGGCGATATCGAATCGAACGCGGGCAACATCGCCGCGATGAACGCGATGGCGAAAGCCTACGCGGCCGCGCAAGCGAACAAGAACGGCGCGTCGCTATCGGAAGGCAAGGGCTATACGGCCGCAAGCGCGCTCGAACCGCCGGCGCACGGCGTGGGCTCCGACAAGGTGAATGCGTTCGTCGAGCGGCTCGCTGCGCCCGCGCAGGCGGCGAGCGCGGCGACGGGCATTCCGGCGCGCTTCATCATCGGCCAGGCGGCGCTGGAATCGGGCTGGGGCAAGCGCGAGATCAAGCACGCGAACGGCGCGACGAGCCACAACATCTTCGGCGTGAAGGCGACGCCCGGCTGGACCGGCAAGACGGTCAATTCCGTCACGACCGAATACGTCAACGGCCAGCCGAAGAAGGTCGTCGAGCGTTTCCGCGCCTACGATTCGTACGAAGATGCGCTCAACGACTACGCGAGCGTCATCAAGAACAATCCGCGCTATGCGCCGGTGATCGAGGCGTCGCGCGACGTGGCGGGCTTCGCGCACGGCATGCAGAAGGCCGGCTACGCGACCGATCCGCACTACGCGAAGAAGCTGATTTCGATCATGCGACAGATCGCCTGACGACGCGCCGGCGTGGTGCATCGCGCAAGCGCGCGGGGACCTTGTGTCCAGCAAACGTTTTACGTCGGATGGGACGGCGCACCACACAAGAAAGTTGCGAGCGCCCCTAAACTTTCCAGGAGGCATGCCGCTAACCCGAAGACGACAGTGCCGGATCGATATCGGTCCGGCGAGCCGCGCGGCGTGGGCCGCAGGCGATGCGCGGGCAAAATGGACACGGCTAGCACCATGAATAGTTATCAGAAACACGACGTCGCCGAGGAAGACAGCGACCACGAAGTGGATTTCGGACGCCGCAACCCGCTGGAAATCGGCGTGGCGCTGCGCAATCTGGCCAATCGCGGCGATTTCCTGACCGCGCAATACGGCGACGCGCAGATCGTCACACGACTCCTCGATGTCGATGTGACGTCGCACCGCTTCACGTTCGACTGGGGCGGCGTTGCGGAGCAGAACCGCGACGTGCTGCAAGCGCCGAAGCTGATTTTCCACGCGGCGCCGGATGGCGTGCGCGTCGAGTTCACGACGGCCACGCCGCGCGAGACGTCGTTCGACGGCCGTCCGGCTTTCGAGGCGGAATTTCCGTCGGTGCTGTATTACATGCAGCGCCGCGAATATTTCCGCGTGGAAGCGCCGGTGCTGGACCCGTACATTTGCAGCGGCTCGCTGCCGGGCGGCGACCGGTTCCGTTTCGAGGTGCATGATCTGTCCTTGGGCGGCGTGGCGTTGCGCACGACCGACGAGCGCGTGGCCGACATGGAACTGGGCGTCGAAATTCAGGATGCCGAACTGCACTTCACCGCGACGGGCAAGGTGACGCTCGATATGAAGCTGGTGTCGCATCGCGAGTCGACTACGCTCAAGGGCGACCGCCGGTTCACGCTCGGATTCAAGTTCACTTCGATGCCGGGGTCGGCGGAGAATACGCTGCAGCGGCTCATTACTCAGCTCGAGATGAAGCGGCGGGCATTAGCACGGTAGCTTTTTTGCGGTTTGCTTGGAACCGCAAGTTGGACCGCTTTTTCTGGTCTTTGTTGCTTTTTGCTGTCTATCGAGGCTTGGGCTTTCTCTTCGTGACACTTGTATTCGTGTCGGTCTATTAGCGTTGCCCCTCCCCGGGGCGGGGGTTACTTTCTTTGCTGCTGCAAAGAAAGTAACCAAAGAAAGCAGCTTTTTTCTTGGCCCGCAGCAGCAAGAGCGTGGTCACTCCGCAGAAAAGCATTGGCCCTCAGCTTGAATCAACCCTGAATCACCCTCCACGCCCACTGTCGGCCACGTCCTCCGAGCCCCTTGGCTCGATAAAACCAGTGGGGCGCTTCTTGCCACTCCCATATCCACACATCTTCGGCTTAGACACGGGCGGCCGGGCCGGACCGAGCCAAGCCCGCGAGGGCGGGCGCCACGACGCGCGGCGCCTGTGCCCGCGCCCGTCGCTAATGACGATGCTTTCCTTGCACATCCAGTTGCACGTCGTTGATTGATTTGGCTTGAATTGGCTCGGCTACGCTCTGCTTGGCTTGGCTTGGCTTGGCTTGGCTTGGCTTGGCTTGGCTCGGCTTGGCTCGGGCTTGGGCTTGGGCTTGGGCTTGGCTTGGACTTGCCATGTGTCTACTTCGGGGCAGAGCCGCTGTGTCCTGTTGGTTTTGTCGAGCCCAGGGGCTCGGAGGACGTGGTGCTCAGTGGGCGTGGAGGGTGATTCAGGGTTGATTCAAGCTGAGTGCCAATGCTTTTCTGCGGAGTGACCACGCTCGTGTTGCTGCGGGCCAAGAAAAGCTGCTTTCTTTGGTTACTTTCTTTGCAGCAGCAAAGAAAGTGACCCCCGCCCCGGGGAGGGGCAACGCAAATAGACCGACGCGAATACAAGTGTCACGAACGAACGAACGAACGAAAGAAAGAAAGAAAGAACAAAAGAACGAGCCGCCGCAGCGAAGAAAGAACCGCAAGACCAAACGCGCGAATTAGCCCAAGAACGCCCCGTACATCGCCGCATAGGAAGCACAAACATCGAAGCAAAATGCAAGAACCCAAACAACGCCCGCCGCAGGCGAAACCTAAAGAGCGTCAAAAGGAAACCATTAAATTTCCCCGGCGAACAGCCGATATAACGTGCAATCAAGCGGCAGCGCCAGAAAAGGATTCGTGCATGTCCAACAACATCATCAACATCGGCCTGTCGGGCCTGAACGCGGCCCAGTGGGGCCTGACGACGACCGGCCAGAACATCAGCAACGCCGCAACGCCCGGCTATACGCTGGAGAAGGTCGCGTATCAGGAAGCGTCCGGTCAAAGCACCGGCTCAGGCTATCTCGGCAACGGCGTGCAGACGGTCACCGTCACGCGACAGTACAGCCAGTACCTGACGACGCAAGTCAACAACACGCAGTCGTCCAGCAGCGCGGCGAACACCTATTACACGATGCTCTCGCAGCTCAACAACCTCGTCGGCGATCCGACGTCGGGCATCGCCGCGGGCATCAGCAACTACTTCTCCGGCTTGCAGTCGGTGGCGAACTCGCCGAGCAGCACGGCCTCGCGCCAGTCGCTCGTCAGCAGCGCGCAGACGCTCGCCGACCAGATGACCTCGGCCGGCGAGCAATACGACCAGCTTCGCCAGAGCGTCAACACGCAACTGTCGAGCGCCGTCTCGTCGATCAATAACTACGCGCAGCAAATCGCCGATCTCAACAAGCAGATCAACGGCGCGAGCGCGTCGGGCCAGCAGCCCAATCAGTTGCTCGATCAACGCGATCAGGCCGTCACGAACCTCAGTTCGATGATCGGCGTGCAAGTCGTGCAGCAGGACGGCAACTACAACGTGTTCATCGGCAACGGGCAGCCGCTCGTCGTCGGCAATACGCAGTACGGGCTGCAAACGGTGGCGTCGCCTTCCGATCCCAGCGAGCTGACCGTCGCGTTCAAGCGCACGGATGGCACGCCGCAGACCGCCGCGAACACGCCGTACATCGACAATTCCGCGCTGACGGGCGGTGTCGTGGGCGGCCTGATCGACTTCCGCACCCAGACGCTCGATCCCGCGCAGGCGCAACTCGGCGCCATCGCGACGAGCTTCGCCTCGCAACTGAATAGCCAGAACGCGCTGGGCCTCGACCTCAGCGGCAAGGCCGGCGGCGCGCTCTTTTCGACCGGCGCGCCCGGCGTGTATTCCGACGCGCGCAACAAGGGCAACGGCAGTGTGGCAGTCTCGTTCGCCGACGCGTCGCAGCCTTCCACGGGCGACTACACCCTGACGTATAACGGTACGGATTACGAAGTGACGGATCCGGCGTCGGGTAAATCGCTCGGCAGCATTACGCCGCCCGCCAACAGCGGCACATTCGACGGCCTCAACATCACCGTGTCCGGCACGATGCAGAAGGGCGACTCCTTCAGCATTCAGCCGACGCGCGGCGCGCTGGACAACTTCGCGCTGACGACGAAGAGCCCCACCGCGATCGCGGCGGCATCGCCGGCGGTGAGCTCGGCATCGACTTCGAATACGGGCACCGGCTCGATCACGTCGGCGACGGTAACGGCGGGCTACAGCATGCCGTCGAACATCTCGCTCACGTACGACAAGGCCGCAGGCGGCTTCACGTCGAACGTCGATGTGACCGTGAACGGCACCGCGTACACCGCGAACTCGACGATTCCGTACGACGCCTCGAAGGGACTCACGGTCACGTCCAACGGCGTGAGCGCGACATTGAGCGGCGCTCCGGCCGACAAGGACGTGTTCAATATCGCCGCGAACAAGGGCGGCACGAGCGACGGCAGCAACGCGCTCGCGATGGCGAACCTCGTCTCGGCGAAGTCGCTCAACGGCGGCACCGACACGCTCACGGGTTCGTACGCGAGCTACGTGAACGACATCGGCAACCAGACCAATCAGCTCAAGGCGACGAGTTCGTCGCAGACCGCGCTGCTCAATCAGGCGACATCGGCACAGCAGTCCGTGCAAGGGGTGAACCTGAACGAGGAAGCGGCCAACCTTATCCAGTATCAGCAGCTCTATCAGGCGAACAGCAAGGTGATTCAGACCGCGTCGTCGCTGTTCCAGACGCTGCTCGGCATCTTCAACTGAGGCAACTCGCGATGCGTATTTCCAGTTCCCAGTACTTCAATCTGAACGTCGCTTCCATGAGCGACCAGCAGAGCACGCTGGCGTCCATGTATCAGCAGATTTCGTCGGGCAAGCGCATCATGACCGCGTCCGACGACCCGCTCGGCGCGGCGCAGGCCGTGCAGCTCACGATGCAGGGCAACGCGCTCACGCAATACGGCACGAATCAGACGAAGGCGCTCTCCTCGCTGCAACAGGAAGACTCCACGCTGAGCGACGTGAGCGACGTGATGCAAAGCATCAAGACGAAGCTCGTGCAGGCCGGCGACGGCTCGCTGACGGACGCGAACCGCACGGCCATCGCCAATGCGATTCAGGGCTATCGCGATCAGCTCATGAACATCGCGAACACCACGGACAGCGACGGCAATTACATCTTTTCGGGCCTCAAGGGCGGCACGCAGCCGTACGCGAACAACCCGTCGGGTGTCGGCGCGATGTATTCGGGCGATGCCGGCCAGCGTACGGTGCAGATCAGCGCGGGACGTTCGATTGCGGTGGGCGACCCCGGCCAGTCGATCTTCGGCAGTGTATCGCCCACGGAAAGCACGCCCGTTTCGAGCGCGGCTGCGACGAACACGGGCACGGGCACGATCGGCGGCGTGAGCGTCTCCGACCCGAGCAATCCGAACAACGGCAGTACTTACACGATCCAGTTCGCCGTCGATGCCACCGCGGGCACCACGAGCTACACGGTCACGGCGGTGCCGGCGGATTCATCGTTGCCGACGACGCCGACCGCGTACACGGGCAGCGCGGACATCACGCTCGGCGGCCAGAAGGTGTCTGTTGCGGGCGCGCCCGGCAATGGCGACAGCTTCACGGTGCAGCCCGCGACCGCTGGCAACAACGACATCTTTGCGACGCTCGATAACCTCGTGAGCGCGCTGAAGCAGCCGACCGGATCGGACAGCGCGCACGCCGCGCTGACCAACGCGCTGACGACGGCGGGCACGAAGATCACCAACACGTTCAACAACGTGCTGGCGGCGCAGACGGTGGTGGGCGGACGCGAGCAGCAGATTCAATCGACGCAGACGGCGATGCAGACGACCCAGACCCAGAACGCATCGGATCTGGCGAACCTGACGCAGATCGACCTGGTTTCGTCGATCAGCTCGTATGAGTTGACGCAGAACTCGCTTCAGGCAGCGCAGATGGCGTTCACGCAGATTCAGAAGATGTCGTTGTTCGATTATCTGGGCGGGTGAGCGCGGCGGGTTGGCTTAGGGGCTTAGTAGTGCGGCGGGGCATTGCTCGGGAGAGCGGTGCTCCGTTTCTGTTTCCGCATTGGACGACGATTAAGGCGTGACTTCTGTGCTGACTGTCGGCATGCCGTGTCGACCGCCGCAAGTGAAGTAGCAGAAGTCGAACGGGACGGATGAACGCGCGGGGTTTGCGGGGCATTGCTCGAGAGAGCGGTGCCCCGTTGCTGCCTCCAGCATCGCACGACGACGATGGCGCAGCTTCGTTGCTGACGGTCGGTCGACCGATGATGTGGGAGACATTGAACCGGACGGATGAACGCGCGGGGTTTGCGGGGCATTGCTCGGGAGAGCGATGCCCCGTTGTCGTTTTCGACACCGCACGACGACGAACGCCTGACGTCATTGCTGACGGTCGGTATGCCGTCTCGACTGCCGCCAGTGATTATGCGTGTTGATCGACCGGTGACGTGGGGGAAAGTGGCAGACGTTGAACCAGACGGAAGAGCGCGCGGGGTTTGTAGGAAATTGCTTGTGAGAGCGGTGCGCTGTTGCGGCCTTCGGCATCGCACGACGACACAGGCGTGACTTCGTTGTTGACAGTCGGTCTGCCGGGTCGACCGCCGCAATCAAATACGCGTGTCGACCGACCGATAACGTGGCAGGGACGTGGAAGGAACCAAATGCCGAGGCGGCATCCCGCCGACGGCAACCCTCAATAAAGCGCCCCAGCCACCCGCCCCACCTGCGCGATACCCGCATCGAAGATGCGCAAGAAGAACGGCATCAGATTAGGCAGCATGAGTTGCAAGAGCAGCAAGCCGACCAGCATCGTGACCGGAAATCCCACCTGAAAAATCCCGATCTGCGGCGCGGCCCGATTGAGAATGCCGAGCGCCAGATTCGAGATGAGCAGCGCCGCCACGATCGGCAGCGAAAGCAGCAGGCCCGTGCCGAAAATGCTGGTCCCATAGCCGACGAGCACGCGCCAGCCCTGCGCATGCGATGCGGCCGCCACCACGTTCGCCTCGATCGGCACGTTCTGGAACGTCGTCACGAGCGCGCTGATCAATTGCAGATGGCCGTCGAACACGAGAAACGCGAGCATCGCGAGCGTGTTCAGATAGCGCGAGATGACCACCGCATTGCCGCCCTCGCGCGGATCGTAAAGCATGGCAAAGCCGAGGCCCATTTGCTGGCCGATGAACTCGCCCGCGGCATCGACGGCGGCGAATGCAATCTGCATCGTCATGCCGATGGCCGCGCCGATCAGAAACTGATTGACGATGATCCAGATGCCCGCCGCCGAGAACACCGTCGTTTGCGGCATCGCGGGCAAGGTCGGCGCGACGATCAGCGTGATGAATGCGCCGAGCGCAATCTTCACGCGCGTCGGAATGGCCATGTGGCTCAGCACCGGCGCGGTGGCGAGGAGCGCGAGAATACGCACGAACGGCCACAGGAACGCGGTGAGCCAGCCGTTCAGTTGCGCGTAGGTGACGGAGAACATCGAACGCTCAGCCGGTGATCGCGGGCGTGATCGTGAACACGTGGCGCATGTAGTCGAGCAGCGTCGAGAGCATCCACGGACCGGCGATCACGAGCGTCACGGCGACCGCGATCAGCTTCGGAATGAATGAGAGCGTCGATTCGTTGATCTGCGTGGCCGCCTGAAACAGGCTCACGACGAGACCCACGACGAGCGCGACCAGCAGCAACGGCGCGGCGAGCAACAGCGCGACGACCATCGCCTGATGCGCCATCGTCATGACGGATTCGGGTGTCATGCGCGTCTCCTTACGATACGAAACTTTGAGCCAGCGAGCCGATCAGCAACTGCCAGCCATCGACGAGCACGAACAGCATCAGCTTGAAAGGCAGCGCGATGGTCGTGGGCGACACCATCATCATGCCCATCGACATCAGCACGCTCGCCACCACCATGTCGATGATGAGGAACGGAATGAAGATCGTGAAGCCGATCTGAAAACCGGTCTTCAGCTCGCTCGTAATGAACGACGGCACGAGCAGGGAAAGCGGCACGTCTTCCGGGCCGTTCATCGGCGGAGCCTTCGAAATGCGGGCGAACAGCGCAAGGTCGGATTCGCGCGTCTGCTTCAGCATGAACTGCTTGAAGGGCGCGACGCCGCGCGTCATGGCCTGATTCATCGCGATCTGGCCTTCGGAGAAGGGCTTGTACGCGTCGTTGTAGGCGCGGTCGAGCACCGGCGACATCACGAAGAACGAGAGGAAGAGCGCGAGCCCGACGAGCACCTGATTCGGCGGCGTGCTCGACGTGCCCAGCGCCTGGCGCAAGAGCGACAGCACGATGATGATGCGCGTGAAGCTCGTCATCATCAGGACCATCGCGGGCAGGAACGAGAGCATCGTCAGCAGCAGCATGGTCTGCACGCTGAGCGAATACGTCGTGCCGCCGTTGGGGCCGGGGCTTGTGTTGAACGCGGGCAAACCCGCCGTGCTCTGCGCGAGCGCCGCGAGCGGCGACAGCGCGATGAGAACCGGAAGCGCGAGCTTCACGCCCCGCGCGATGTGACGACCGACCTGCATTACTTGCTCCCGCCGACGAACTGCATGAGACGCTTGAGCGCGTCGCCAAGCCGCTGACTCTGAAAAATGACGAATGTGATAGCCATGGTGTCCTGCCTCTTTCGATAGCGTGAATTGTTGACTATCCCGGCCGCAAACGATGGCGCGAACAGAAGGGAGATTCGGCGCTAACTCGTTCTATTGCGAAAGCACGCGTCGCCGAAAAGCAAAACGGGCGTGGCCCTCGCGGAGCACGCCCGATGAATCGGCTGGAACGATCGACTTTACTTGCCGGTACCGACGAACTTCTGAAGCCGCTTGTTCGCTTCGCCGGCGAGCGCATCGCGAAACCGCTGGCCGAACGAACCCGGCAACGTTTGCGCGGGCGATCCCGTCACGCCGGCCGGCACTTCGGCTTCCGCGGAACCGGCGGGCATCGTGTGCAGAAGCCGCACGTTGCCGGGGCCTGCGCCGAGCACGAGCCACGTATCGCCGATCTCGACCACTGCCACGCGCTCCTTGTTGCCGAGCGATGCGCCGCCCACAACCTTCACGAGCCCGCTTCGCTTGCCGCCCTGATAGCCGAACTTGCGGGCGAGCCATGCGCAGCCGAACACGAAGCCGATGACGACGGCGAGCCCCAGCAGCGTTTGCAGCACCGCGCCGAAGCCGAGCGACGGCACCGCGCTGCCCGCGCCGACGCCCGAGGCGATCTGCGCGGCGTGGTTCACGGCGTTCATGTCGGCGGCATGGGCGAAGATTGGCGCGGCTAACACGACGACAGCGGTCAGGCGTTTCATCGATTCAGCTTCCGGATACGTTCGGACGGCGTGATGATGTCCGTCAGGCGAATGCCGAACTTGTCGTTCACGACCACCACTTCGCCCTGCGCGATCAGACAGCCGTTCACGAGCACGTCCATCGGTTCGCCCGCGAGGCCGTCGAGTTCCACGACCGAGCCCTGCGCCAGTTGCAGCAGGTTGCGGATCGCGATCTTCGTGCGCCCGAGTTCCACCGTCATCTGCACGGGGATGTCGAGAATCATGTCGATGTCGTTGCGCGTCGAGGGCGGCGCGGCCTTCGACAGCGGCTGAAACACGCCCGCCGATGCGACCGGCGCTTCGTTGCCGTTCTGCTCGGCAAGCGCGCTCGCCCAATCGTCCATCGAGAGTTCTTCGTCTTTCATGTCGGTCGCGCCGGGCTGGGTGCCTTCCTGCATCAGATCACTCATAACTACCTTCCTTCGTCGAATCGCTGGCGCTGCTGATCATGTTCTGGACACGCAGCGCATATTGACCATTGAAAATTCCGTAACCGCATTCCATCACCGGCACGCCGTCCACCTTCGCGACGACCTGCTCGGGAATGTCGATCGGCAAAACATCGCCCGCGCGCATGTTGAGCAGCTTCGCGAACGACGAGCGAATCTCGGCGAGATCCACCGTCAGCTCCACTTCCGCCGACTGCACCTGCTGGGACAGCACCCGCACCCAGCGGCGGTCCACTTCGAGCGCCTCGCCCTGAATCGGCGAGGAGAGCACGTCGCGGATCGGCTCGATCATCGAGTACGGGAAGCAGATGTGCAGCGTGCCGCCGATCGAGCCGAACTCGATGGTGAACTGCGTCACGATGACGATCTCGTTCGGCGTCGCGACGTTGGCGAACTGCGTGTGCATCTCCGAGCGCATGTATTCGAACTGGAGCGGGCGCACGCTGCGCCACGAGGCGGCGTAGTGCTCGAACACGAGGTTCAGCAGCTTGTGGATGATGCGCTGCTCGGTCTGCGTGAACTCGCGGCCTTCGACGCGCGTATGAAACCGCCCGTCGCCGCCGAAGAGGTTATCGACGACGAAGAACACGAGGTTCGGATCGAACACGAACAGCGACGTGCCGCGCAGAGGCTTCACATGGACCAGGTTCAGGTTGGTCGGGATCGGCAGATTGCGCGTGAATTCGCTGTACTTCTGCACCTTCACCGGGCCGACGGAGATTTCCGCCGAGCGCCGCATGAAGTTGAAGATGCCCACGCGCATGAGGCGCGCGAAGCGGTCGTTGATGATTTCGAGGCCGGGCATCCGGCCGCGGACGATGCGTTCCTGCGTCGCGATGTTGTACGGACGCACGCCGGCTGGCTTGTTTTCGTCGGAGACCTGGTCGATCTCGCCGGTGACGCCCTTGAGGAGGGCATCGACCTCCTCTTGCGACATGAACTCTTCGTGGCCCATGACTCTCTCGTTCCTTGATTGGGTGCCGGGCGCTTACTGAACGACGAATTCAGTAAAGAGCACTTCCTGGATGTGGGCCGGCTGCTCGGGCGTGCTGGCGGCGGTTTCGACGGTTGCGCGCAGTTCGTCGGCGAGCTTGCGTTTGCCGTCGATGCCCGCGAGGTCGTCCGGGTGCTTGGCGGAGAGCAGCAGCAGGATGCGGCTGCGGATTTCCGGCATGCGTTCGGTGAGCGCGGCTTGCCCTTTCTCGTCCTTGAGCTTGAGCGTGAGACCGACGCGCAGGTAATGCATGATGCCGTCGTCGGCTTGCAGGTTGACTGTCAGCGACTCGAGCGGGAAGAACACGGGCGGCGGCAGCGGCGCGGGCTTCGCGGGGCCGTGCGCGGATTTGCCGAGCACGAAGTAGGCGCCGCCGGCGCCTGCGCCAAGCAGCACGATCGCCCCGATGGCGATGATCAGAATGCGCTTGAGCTTGCCGCTCTTCGCGGGAACGATGGGTTGCTGGTTTGCAGTAGTGGTAGCCATGAATGCGTGCCTCTTTCGATAGGTTGAATTGTTCGCTATCGCGGCTTGTCGTGATGGGTCGAACAGAGGGGGTTTTTGGTGCCTTTTTGGGATTCTCGACGGTTGGTCAGGGGCTGCCCTGACGACCCGGTGCGGTGGTCTTTGCGTGGAGCTTGTAGTTGCGCATGGCTGTTGGCGCGGGTTCGCGAACCTACGCAGTAACGCTTCGTCCGTTCTTTCTTTCGTGGGACTTGGTCTTGGGGCGGTCTTTCTTTTTTCGTGACACTTGTATTCGTGTCGGTCTATTAGCGTTGCCCCTCCCCGGGGCGGGGGTCACTTTCTTTGCTGCTGCAAAGAAAGTAACCAAAGAAAGCAGCTTTTTTCTTGGCCCGCAGCAGCAAGAGCGTGGTCACTCCGCAGAAAAGCATTGGCCCTCAGCTTGAATCAACCCTGAATCACCCTCCACGCCCACTGTCGGCCACGTCCTCCGAGCCCCTTGGCTCGATAAAACCAGTGGGGCGCTTCTTGCCACTCCCATATCCACACATCTTCGGCTTAGACACGGCCGGGCCGGGCCGGGCCGGGCCGGACCGAGCCAAGCCCGCGAGGGCGGGCGCCACGACGCGCGGCGCCTGTGCCCGCGCCCGTCGCTAATGACGATGCTTTCCTTGCACATCCGGTTGCACGTCGTTGATTGATTTGGCTTGAATTGGCTCGGCTACGCTCTGCTTGGCTTGGCTTGGCTTGGCTTGGCTTGGCTTGGCTTGGCTTGGCTTGGCTTGGCTTGGCTCGGCTCGGCTTGGGCTTGGCTTGGACTTGCCATGTATCTACTTCGGGGCAGAGCCGTTGTGTCCTGTTGGTTTTGTCGAGCCCAGGGGCTCGGAGGACGTGGTGCTCAGTGGGCGTGGAGGGTGATTCAGGGTTGATTCAAGCTGAGTGCCAATGCGTTGCTGCGAAGTGACCACGCTCGTGTTGCAGCGGGCCAAGAAAAGCTGCTTTCTTTGGTTACTTTCTTTGCAGCGGCAAAGAAAGTGACCCCCGCCCCGGGGAGGGGCAACGCTAATAGACCGACACGAATACAAGTGTCACGAACGAACGAAAGAACGAAAGAAAGAAAGAAAGAAAGAAAGAAAGAAAGAACAAAAGACCGCCCCAAGCGCTACTGCGTTAGGTCCGCAACCCCGCCCCGAAAAGGGGCAACGCCAATAGACCGAAGTGAGAACGAATTCCCCGAAGAACCAACGCCCATCGGGGAAAGAGAAGCCTTTAAGCAAAAGTATCCACCAGCCCCACGGTCCGCCGCACGACTGCGGCAACGCCCCCGCCAGCGTCCTCGAGTCCGCCGCCGCCAGCACCCCGCCCTCCGCGAGAGGAAGAGGAAGACCCACCCTGACCATCCCCTTGCGACTGGCGCGCAAACGCCGACCCATCCGAGACACTGGTACTGCCGAGACTGATGCCGTTGGCTTCCATCGCCTCGCGAAGCTTCGGCATCGCGGCTTCCACCGCCTCACGCACCTGCGCATGCTGCGACACGAAAAGCGCGTGCGCATGATTGTCGGCGACCTGAAGCGTCACCTGAAGCGGCCCGAGATCCTTCGGATTCAACGTGAGCTCGGCGCTCTGCTGATCCGACTTCGACACGAACACGACCTTCTGGCTGAACGCATCGTCCCAGCCGGATGCGCCCACGTGCGGCGCAATCGCCGCGCTCGTCGCCGACGTCATCGCGCCTTGCGGGCTCGATAAGCCCGAATTCGCCGATGCCGCCTGCAACGCCACCGCATGCGCCGCCGCATCGGCAGACTGCTTGTACGCAGCGCTCGCGCCGTCGCCCGCCGGCGTCAGCGCGTCCTGCGCCGTCGCAAGCGCGGCGGCGTTCGTCTGCGCCGCGCTCGTGGCGGCGTTCTTCGCATCGCCCGATGCGCCGTTCGCCAACACCATGCCGCGCGCGCCCTTCGCGCCCGCGCCGAGCAAGGCGCCCTGCGTTTCGCTCGTCGTCCCGTCCGTCGGCTTCGCGCCGTTGGCGCCATTCGCGCCATTCGCAGCATTGCCGCCGACATGCGCCGCCGCAGCCACGGCAGCAGCATTGGCCGGCGTGCCGTTCATCGCCGCGAGCGCGGCCTGCAGCGCGTCCTGAGCCGATTTCGCGTCGGTGCTCTTCTTCGCGTCGCCGGTCGCGGATGCGTCGCCGTCCGTCGATGCCGCCGTGGCCGCGCCAGTCGCCGCATCGGTGAGCGCGGCGGCGTCGGCATCGGCATTCGCGGGGTCGGCGGCGTCGGCGCGCGCCTTCGCTTCGGCGGCGGCTTTCGCGGCGGCATCGGCAGCAATCGCGGGCTTGGCGTTCGCGCTCGCCTCGGCATTCGCGGCCGGCTTCGACGCGTCCGCGCCGTCGCCCTTGTCCGCATGCTTCGGCGCGTCGTGCGTCGCGTCGGTCTTGCCGCTCGCGTCCGCCGATGTCGACGCCTGCGCGTCATCGCTCTTGCCAGCGTTCGCGGTGTCGTCGGGCTTCGGGGCGTCGTGCACGCTCGACTTGTCGCCGGACGTAAGCGCCTTCGCCGCGAGGGCGTCCGCGTTCGCGCGGTCGGTGATGCCTTGCAGCGTCTGCCCGAACGAAACGCCCGCGCTCGCCGCGCGCTTGGCCGTCGATGCGCTCGACGAGTTCGCGCCCGTGAGCGCGCCGATGGTTGAAACGGAGGACATATTCGACCTCTGGAATCCTGTAATGAACTACACGCGACGCTCGCTGCCATGACAGCAGCGCCGCTAAAAATCCGTCAGGCGCGCTCGGCCCGCATGCGCAGCACCTTCGCCGCATGCTCGTCCGCTTCGCGCTGTTCGACACGCGCCGCTTTGCGCGCGAGAACCGCTTCGCCCCGTGCAGCCAACACCTCGTAGCTGCCGACCTTCTGCTTCTTGAGCCGCCATTCGGGCTTCGCCGCCTCGATGCGCTGATCGGCCGTCACGAGCAGCATGCGCTGCTGCGCGATGGCCGAATCGAGCGTATCGACGAACGCCTGGAAGTTGCGCAGCGTCTGCGCCGTCGTGCCTTGCTGGGCAGATGCCGTGAAGCGCGCGTGATACTCGTCGCGGTAAGCAACGAGCGATTCGAGCTGTTTCTCGGCTTCGTTGCGTTCCTGCTGCAACTTCCCGAGTTTCTTGGTGGCGGCGTCGAGCTCTTCTTGCGCGAGTTCGATGAGCGTGTTGATCGGCAGATTCTTGGACATGACGTGGCGGTTCCTGTGGTCTTCAGGGCTCTACGTGTTCTTATGACGAATGGCTCGAATACTAGTCGAAAAGCTGATGCAACAAATCAAGACTCGGTTCGAAATTTGCCTGCTCACGAAAACCTTGCTGTAAAAACGACTCCATGCGCGGATACAGCGCAATTGCGCGGTCGAGCAGCGCGTCGCGGCCGCTCGAATACGCGCCCACGTTGATGAGATCGCGGTTGCGCTGATAGCGCGACAGCATCTGCTTGAAGAGGCGCACGCGCTCCAGATGCTTCTCGTCGATGAGCGAAGTCATCGCGCGGCTGATGGACTGCTCGATGTCGATAGCCGGGTAATGCCCCGCCTCCGCCAGCGACCGGTTCAGCACGATATGGCCGTCCAGAATGGCCCGCGCCGAGTCGGCGATCGGGTCCTGCTGGTCGTCGCCCTCGGTCAGCACCGTATAGAACGCAGTGATGGAACCGCCGCCTTCCGGCCCGTTGCCGGTACGCTCGACGAGCGCCGGCAGCTTGGCGAACACCGAAGGCGGATAGCCCTTGGTCGCCGGCGGCTCGCCGATCGCGAGCGCGATCTCGCGCTGCGCCATCGCGTAGCGCGTGAGCGAATCCATCAGCATCAGCACGTGCTTGCCCTGATCGCGGAAATATTCGGCGAGCGAGGTCGTGTACGCGGCGGCCTGCATCCGCAGCACCGGCGACACGTCCGCAGGCGCGGCCACGACGACCGAGCGCGCGAGACCGTCTTCGCCCAGAATCTGCTCGATGAACTCCTTCACTTCGCGGCCACGTTCGCCGATCAGCCCGATCACGATCACTTCCGCGCTCGTATAACGCGCCATCGTGCCGAGCAGTACTGACTTACCCACGCCGGAACCCGCGAACAGGCCCATGCGCTGGCCGCGCCCGACCGTGAGCAGCGAGTTGATCGCGCGCACGCCAACGTCGAGCACCTTGTGAATCGGCTCGCGGTTCAGCGGGTTGATGACCGGCGCGGCGAGCGGCGCATCCACCTTCGCGCCGAGCGGGCCGAGCCCGTCGAGCGGACGGCCGGACGCATCGACCACGCGGCCGAGCATTTCCCAGCCGACCGGCAGACGCTTCGCGCCCGCCATCGGATCGTTGATCGGCGCGCTTTCCAGCGGATACACGCGCGCGCCGGGCAAGAGGCCGCCCATCTCGGTGGTCGGCATCAGAAAGAGCTTGTCGCCCGCGAAGCCGACGACTTCGGCTTCAGCGGTCGGGATCGCGCTGCCGGGCGGCAGTTCGATCATGCATTCGGAGCCGACGCCCATCTTGAGCCCGACTGCTTCGAGCACAAGGCCGGCGGCGCGCGTCAGACGCCCGCACGGACGCAGCGGCTTCGCGATGGCGTTGCGCGACTTCATCGCGTCGAGCTTGTCGCGCCACGCATCGATGTGCGGATTGCCCGCGAGCTTCGCCAGTTCGGCGATGGTGTGCGCGGCGTGCGCGTCCGGCGTGGCGTCGCTTGCGGCCTCTTCGCTCGCGAGCGGCCCGAACGACGCCCGCGCGATTTCCTGTTCCAGCGCGGACAGCCCGTCCTGCGTGATGCGATGGTTCACCACGGCTTGCTCCTCCCGAGCGCGGCAGCGACGCGTTCCCAGCGCGACGCGTTGGTCGCGTCGATCTCGCCGGTCGCGGCGTGCGCCTTGCAGCCGCCGCGTTCGATTGCCGGGTCCGGACGCACCGTCCAGCCCGCCGATTCCAGTTCATCCTTCAGATACGAATCGACGATCGGCAGGTCGGCCGGGCTCACGATGAGCGTCGGCGCGCCCGCGAGCTCCGGCTCGGCGGCGATCACTTCACGGGCGACGGCGACGAGCGCGGTCGGATCGAGCGCCAGATGCTGACGCACGACCTGCTGCGCGATATCGACGGCCAGCGCGGCCAGCGTTTCCGCGATGGCGGCGTCGGCGGCCTGAAGCGCGGTCTTGAACGCATCGGCGATCTGCGCGAGTTGCGCGGCCTGCGCGAGCGCTTCCTTGCGGCCGTCCTCGAAACCCTTCGCATGGCCTTGCTCGAAGCCCGCCTGATAGCCGAGCGCCTGACCGGCGACGTGCCCCTTCGCGACGCCGTGCGCGTGCGCGTCTTCCTCGATGCGGCGCAGATGCGCTTCGAGCGCCGCCTGTTCCGCCGCGCTGTTGTCGACGGTGACGGGATCGAACGACGCCATCTCCCAGCGTTGATACGCGGAGACGGGCGCCTTCTCGCCCCGGTTCTGGGTGGCGGCGTCAGACATACGCGTCCTCCGCCTTGCCGCCTAGCTGAATCTGGCCGTTTTCCGCCAGATTGCGGACGATCTGGAGAATCTTGCGCTGCTGCTGCTCGACTTCCGACACGCGCACCGGACCGCGCGAATCGAGGTCTTCGGCGAGCAGTTCGGCCGCGCGCTGCGACATGTTCGAGAGGAACTTCTGGCGCAGCGCGGGCTGCGCGCCCTTCAGCGACACGATCAGCGTTTCCGACTCCACTTCCTTCAGCAGCAACTGGATCGCGCGGTCTTCCAGGTCGAGCAGGTTCTCGAACACGAACATCTGGTCGATGATCTTCTGCGCCAGTTCCGCGTCGTACTCGCGCACGTTCGAAAGCACGCCTTCTTCGTGATTGCTCGACATGAAGTTGAGAATCTCCGCCGCCGTGCGAATGCCGCCCATCGGCGCGCGCTTCAGGTTGTCGCTGCCTGAAAGCAGCGTCGTGAGCACGTCGTCGAGTTCGCGCAGCGCGGCGGGCTGAATGCCGTCGAGCGTCGCGATGCGCAGGAGCACGTCGTTGCGCAGGCGGTCGTTCAGGAGCGACACGATTTCGGATGCCTGATCGCGGTCCAGGTGCACGAGAATCGTCGCGATGATCTGCGGATGCTCGTTCTTGATGAGTTCCGCGACCGCGCCCGAGTCCATCCACTTGAGACCTTCGATACCGCTGGTATCGCTGCCTTGCAGAATGCGGTCGATCAACGCGCCGGCCTTTGTCTCGCCGAGCGCCTTGGTCAGCACCGAGCGGATGTACTCGCTCGAATCCAGCGAAAGCGCCGTGTGCTTCTCGGCTTCGCCGACGAATTCCGTCAGCACGTTGTCGAGCTGCTCGCGCGTCACGTTCTTGAGCGCCGCCATGGTCGCGCCGATCTTCTGCACCTCGCGCGGGGCGAGATACTTGAAAACTTCGGCGGCTTCTTCCTCTCCGATCGACATCAGGAGGAGCGCGGCTTTATTGAGACCTTCAGCGTTCATCGGACACCCAGTTCTTCACGACCGTCGCAACGATTCTCGGGTCCTGCCGCGCGACCATTCGCGCGTAGTCGAGATTTCGATCGAATTTGGCCTTGTTGCTTTCATGACCGAGGAGGCTGACCTCGGCATCCTTGTCTTCGTCCTGCTTCGCTTCGCCGTTGAGCGTGGGACCGTCCAGCAGCGAGAGTTCGTCCGGTGCGGCGAGCGCGGGCGCTTCTTCCGGCGGCGGCGGGAACGCGCGGCGCATGGCGGGCTTCACCATGCTGAAGTACAGGAACAGCGCGACGATGCCGATACCCACGTACTTCGCGAGCGAGATGCCGCGCGCAATCATGTCCGGCGTGCGCCACCACGGCACGGCGGGCGTCAGGTCCGAGTCCGACGTGAACGCGCTGTTCACCACGTTGACCGAATCGCCGCGCTTCTCGTCGAAGCCCATCGCGTCCTTCACGAGCTGCTGCACTTGCGCGAGCTTGTCGGCGGCGAGCGGCTTCATCGTGACGTTGCCCTTGGCATCGACCTGCCGCTCGTAATTCACGACCACCGCCACGGACAGACGCTTGATGCCGCCCGTCGCCTGCTCGTAGTGGCGCACGGTGCGATCCACTTCGTAGTTCGTCGTGGTGTCCTTGCGCAGATTGCTCGGCGTGGAACGCGTCGCGGTCGTGCCCGACGCGGCGGCGTCGATCGGCGCGGACGCCGGCTGCGGCGGCTGGTTCGAGAGCGCGCCCGGCACGCCCGAGGCGCCGCTGCCCGACGTTTCGCTCGATTCGCTCGACTGCTGGCTGCGGATCGCCGTGTTCTGCGGGTTGGCGTTCGGGCCGTAGCTTTCGGCGGTCTGTTCGAGCTTCGAGAAGTCGATGTCGGCGCTCACCTGCGACCGCGCATTGCCCGCGCCGAAGAGCGGCGAAAGAATCGCGTCGATGCGCTTTTGCGTGTTGTGCTCGATCTGTTGCACGTATTTCAGCTGCGACGCGTCGAGGCCGTTGACGGCGCTCTGGCTCGTGAGCAGGTTGCCGTCCTGATCGACGATGTTCACGTTCTTGACCGGCATGTCCGGCACGCCCGAGGCCACCATGTGCGCGATCGCGAGCACTTGCCCTTCGTCGAGCACGCGGCCCGGGTAGAGATTCACCATCACCGAGGCGGTCGGCAGTTCCTTGTCGCGCACGAACACGCTCGGCTTCGGAATGGCGAGATGCACGCGCGCCGACTTCACCGACGAAATGGAACCGATGGTGCGCTCCAGCTCGCCTTCGAGCGCGCGCTGGTAGTTGATCTGCTCGGCGAACTGGCTGATGCCGAACTTCTGGTTGTCCATCAGCTCGAAGCCGACCGAGCCGTTTTTCGGCAAGCCCTGGCTCGCGAGACGCAGACGCGTTTCGTGAACCTGCTCGGCCGGCACGAGAATGGCGCCGCCGCCGTCGGACAGCTTGTAGGGAATGTTGCCCTGCTGAAGCGCGGTAACGATCGCGCCGCCGTCGCGGTCCGACAGATTGCTGAACAGCACGCGGTAGTCCGGCTGGCGCGACCACATCACGAGGCCGGCGACGACCATCGCCAGAATCGCGACGGCGACGATCAGCGGCACGCGCGGGTTCGAGCGAAACTGCGAAAGCATTGGCACCCGCTGCGCGAAACCGCCGGCGGAAAGGCCCGCGCCCGCCGCGGGCGCACCTGCCGCGCCCGGCTGCGCACCCGCCAGGCCCATTCTGGCGTCGGGCGTGATCAATGAGTTGTTGGGCGTTTCCATTAGCGTCGAAGCTCCGAATCTTGGCTTCTTCCCGCGCCGCAGTGTCGTCCGCGGTTGAGGAAGTCTTTTCACGAGATGGATTATCCGCACTACCTCGCAAGTCGATTCGGTGAATAGAGCGGGGTTTTCCCCGTTCTTCGTACGCTTCGAAACGGGGCCCGCTGCTAATCTTTTTCATACCCGGACGAGCCATTTTTACCGGCCCGTCCGAGCCGGCGAGACGCCGGCATTTCCACGGTCCTGCATCAATTTGCTGTCACACGGAGTCAATATGAACTTTCCGATCAATCCGCTTTCCGCCGCGATGAGCGCCATTCAGTCGATGTCGGCGCAGGCCGCCGGCGGCGCGGGCAGCGCGGCCACGGTGGCGTCCGGCGCGGTGACCGGACAAAGCGCAGGTTCGGGCGCGGCGACCGCAGGCAGCTTCGCGGACGCGCTCAAGTCGTCCATCGACAAGATCAGCGCCAACCAGACGACCGCGCTCAACGAGGCGCATGCATTCGAAATCGGCGCGCCGAACGTTTCGCTCAACGACGTGATGGTGGACATGCAGAAGGCCAACGTCGGCCTCCAGTTCGGCTTGCAGGTGCGTAACAAGCTCGTGAGCGCGTACAACGACATCATGCAGATCTCCGTCTAACGCCCGGCGAGCGCCGCGGACCGTTCCGATCCTGCCTTTTCGAGCGTGGCTTTGTTCCTGGTTTTCGCCCTCAAACCCTTGCGCCCTAAAGCTTTTGCGCGTTTCTCCGATAACCCCGTTAGCAGCCCGGCGAACGACGGTTCGCTCGCGAAAGCGAGCCGCGCCTTCGTATTTCGAGCCGGCGCGGATGTTCGCAGGCCGGAAAAAACCGGGGCAGACGCGGGAGCGACACGGCGACATGCCGCGTGCCCCGCGTCGCGGGGGATACAGGTTGCAGGCGGCGCGGGTGAGGGCTTCGGGCCACGCTCGCCGGCTGCATGGATTTGCACGGGACGACACGGGGCCGAGACACGCGCGAACGCGCGCGTGCCGGCCGGCCGGGGCGAAAAGCCGTAACAGTCGTCGAGACAGGAGCCATCGATGTTTTCGCAGGGACAGGCGGGAGCCAACGCATATGCGCGCGTCGGCGTTCAGACCGGCGTCATGGGAGCCAGCCCGCACCGGCTCATCGTGATGCTCTATCAAGGCGCGCGGCAGGCCATCGCGCAGGCGCGCATGCACACGCAGCAGAACAACGTGGGCGCGCGCGGCCAGGCGATCGGCAAGGCAATCAGCATCGTGGAAAGCGGGCTTCAGCAGGCGCTCAACAAGGACGCGGGCGGCGAAATCGCGCAGCGGCTCGACGCGCTCTATTCGTACATGACGCGGCGTCTCTTGCAGGCGAACATGGAGCAGAGCGAGACGATGCTCGTGGAAGTCGACAATCTGCTGGCGACGCTCGAGGAAGCGTGGGTCGGTATCGGACCGGAAGTGGCGCAAATGACCGCCGCGGCCGTCTGAACGAAAATCGGTGGGCGACTGCCGCAGAAGAATGAAAACGACAGAAGAATACTTCGCTCACTACGAAGCCATTGCCGCGCTGTCCTCCCAGATGCTGAGAGCGGCGCGCGAAGGCGACCTGGGCGATTTGAAGGCGATGCAGGGCACGTATCGCGACCTCGTCGAGCAGTTGAAGGACGCCGATCACGCATCGGCGCTCGACGAGACCGCGCGGGCACGCAAGCTCGACCTCGTGAAGAAGATTCTCGCCGACGACGCCGCCATCCGCGACCTGACATCGCCGAGTCTCGCGCGCCTGTCCGCGCTCTTCGCGGTCAACAGTCCGGCGCGCGTGCTCAAAAAGATGATAGGACTGCGTTAGGCAGACACGCCGCGAGGCTTCGCGGACGTACTTGAGGAATCTCGGCATGACAGGATTCGACTCCGCGATAGCAACGCTCCTGGCCGGCCGCTCGGACCTCGTCCTTTCCGCGATCCGCGCAGCCGACGCGGTGAACGGCGCGGCGGGCGCCGCCGCGGGACGCACGACGACGCAGGCGGGCACGTCCGCCACGGTCGATACGCCCGACACGCCCGAATCCGGCGCAGCGGGCGCGGGCCCGGCGGCATCGGCGCAGACCGAGCTTTCCAGCGTCGCGCGCACGCTCGACGTGATCTCGCGCTTGTCCGGCACCGCGTCGGCCGTCATCGGCGACGCGCCGTTGTGGCCGACGCCGCCGCGCCCCGCGAGCGCGTTCGCCGCGCTCACCACCGGCCTTTTCGATACCGCTTTTTCGTCGAACGCCGCCGCCGTCGCCGCGGCGCGCGCCGCGAGCCAGAACTTACCGCCGCTGCCGGCGTCGGTGCTGGCGGGCGAGCTGGCGAAGACCGTCGGCGAGAGCGGACTCTTCTACGAATCGCATCTCGCGCAATGGCTCGCAGGCCAGCGCACCGCAGCCTCGCTCGGCAACGAGCCGCAGGCCCGCGTCGATCCGCGCGTGCTGTCGCTGCCGTTCGATTTCGCGAGCGAAGGCGCGCAGGACGCGGCGCATGCCGCGCCGGCGTTTTCCGCGTCGCCCGCTTTCCCCGATCTTCACGACGTCGCCGCGCCGACGCCCGCGCGCGCCGTCGAGATGCCGCAGACGCCGCAGCAGGCGGCGGCGCTCGCCGCGTCGGTGCGCGACGCGCCCGCGTCGGCCCTTTCGAATTCGCAGAGCGGAGCCGCGAGCGCCAGCAGTGCGAGCGCGCAGCCCGCGCCGTCCGGTTCGGGGTCGGCGATGCAGGCTTCGGTGGCGGCGGGCGTGCATCCGGCCACGCTCGACATCGTGCGCCAGCAGCTCGATCTTCTCGCCAACGGGCAGTTCCGCTGGCAGGGCGAGGCGTGGCCGGGCACGCGCTTCGAATGGGAAATCGCCCGCGAGCCGCGCGATGCCCGCGCGCCGGAACCGGCGGCGGACGAGCGCGCGTGGCGCACCCGCATCACGCTGTCCCTGCCTGCGCTTGGCACGGTGGACGCCGAACTGGTCTTGAGCGGAGAGAAGCTCGTCGCGCGCATCAATGCGAGCGACAAGGGCGCGGCCCGGCTCGCGGCGGACGGCGCGGCGTTCGCGCGTCAACTGGATGCGGCGGGCATCGCGCTGGCGTCGTTTTCGGTGCGCTCGATCGACGGCGCGGCAGGCACCGAGCTCGCGCACGACGCAGGCCACGCGGCGCCGAAGCCGGTTCGATCGCCGCTCGAACATCTGTTTCGCGCGTCGCCGCGCAATGAAGGAGGCGCGACATGAGCACGCCGTATGGCCGCAAGCAGGCGACCGCGCTCACCTACGAAGCCGGCAATCGCGAAGCGACGCCGCGCGTCGTCGCGAAGGGTTACGGGATCGTCGCCGAGATGATCGTGCAGCGCGCGAAAGAGGCGGGCGTCTACGTGCACGAATCGCCGGACATGGTCTCGCTGCTGATGCAGGTGGACCTCGACGCGCATATTCCGCCTGCGCTGTATCAGGCGGTGGCCGAACTGCTTTCGTGGGTGTATCGGCTGGAGAACGAAGAGCCGCTGCGGGAGGCGGGGCGGGCGGTGCGGTAAGGGTGGTCGCGCGTCGGCGGCGACGCTGTTCCCCGCCCGCAAGCATTGTCGATTGCTGCTGCTTTCTCTGCGACGGGAAAGCCTCGGCGCGCGCTTTCGCGCCGCCGCCGTCGCACTAGCCCCCAAACGCCCGCGCCACGATCCTCGCATGGTCGAAGCGCGCCGGCAGCGCGCCGTAGACGCGCCCCGTTTCGCCGCGTGCGTCGCCTGCGGGAGGAGGGGCGTGCGGTGCGATGAAGGGCGGCCCGCTGCTTCTCGCTAATCTGCAAACGCCCGCGCCACGATCCCCGCATGGTCGAAGCGCGCCGGCAGCGTGTCGTAGACGCGCCCCGTTTCGCCGCGTGCGTCGCCTGCGGGAGGAGGGGCGCGCGGTGCGATGAAGGGCGGCCCGCTGCTTCTCGCTAATCTGCAAACGCCCGCGCCACGATCCTCGCATGGTCGAAGCGCGCCGGCAGCGTGCCGTAGACGCGCCCCGTTTCGCCGCGTGCGTCGCCTGCGGGAGGAGGGGCGCGCGGTGCGATGAAGGGCGGCCCGCTGCTTCTCGCTAATCTGCAAACGCCCGCGCCATGATCCTCGCATGGTCGAAGCGCGCCGGCAGCGTGCCGTAGACGCGCCCCGTTTCGCCGCGTGCGTCGCCGAGACGCGTCTCGATAAACGCCTGCGCCACGTCCTCCGGCGCGTGACGCGCGAGCAACACGCCCTGCGCGCACAGCGCCAATTGCTGCGCGATGCGCCGCGCCGACGCTTCTCGTTCCGATGCATCGCCCGTCAGCATCCCGATGAGCGCGCCGAGCGCCGCGCCCAGCGCCGGATGCGCGGATGCCGCGTCGCGCCAATCGTCGAGAAGCACATGCGCCGCGTCCTGCTCGCGCTCGAACGCGCGCAGCACGTCGAGGCACATCACGTTGCCCGAGCCCTCCCAGATCGAATTGACAGGCGCTTCGCGATAGAAACGCGCCATCGGGCCGGATTCGACATAGCCGTTGCCGCCCCAGACTTCCATGGCTTCGCCGGTGAATTCGAGCGCGCGCTTGCAGACCCAGAACTTCGCCGCCGGCGTCACGATGCGCCGCCACGCGCGCTCGGTCGGCGCGCTGCCCGCCGCCGCGCTGCGTTCGAACGCGCCCGCGAGCCGCATGAACAGGAGCGTCGCGGCCTCGCATTCCAGCGCGAGATCCGCGAGGACGTTGCGCATCAACGGCTGATCGACGAGCCGCGCGCCGAACGCGCTCCGATGCCGCGCGTGATGAATCGCCTGCACGAGCGCCGCGCGCATGAGCGCCGCGCTGCCGATCACGCAGTCGAGCCGCGTGAAGTTCGCCATTTCGATGATCGTCGGCACGCCGCGCCCTTCTTCGCCGACCATGACGCCGTAGGCATCGAAGAATTCGACCTCGCTGCTCGCATTCGAGCGATTGCCGAGCTTGTCCTTCAGACGCTGCACGTGAACCGCGTTCTTGCGGCCGTCCGGCGTGAAACGCGGCACATAGAAGCACGACAGCCCGCCTTCGGCCGAAGCGCGCGCGAGCACCAGATGCGCGTCGCACTGCGGCGCGGAGAAAAACCATTTGTGGCCGACGAGCCGGTATTCGCCGCCGCGCCCGCCCGCGCCGAGCGGCTCGGCGCGCGTGCGGTTGCTGCGCACGTCGGAGCCGCCCTGCTTCTCGGTCATGCCCATGCCGATCATCATCGAACGCTTGCCGGCTTCGAGCGCAATGTCGCGCGGGTCGTGCTCGCGCGACAGCAGCGGTCCGGCGAGCCGCGCGTACAAGGCCGGCTCGTTGCGCAACACCGGAATGCTGGCGAAAGTCATCGTGACCGGACACAGCGAACCGGATTCGAGCTGGCCGTGCAGAAAGTAGCCGGCGCAACGCGCGGCCATGGAGCCGGCGCGGGCGTGCGGTTCGAACGGCAAAGCGTGCAGGCCAGCGTGCCGCAACCGGCGCAGAAGTTCGTGCCACGCGGGATGAAACTCGATTGCGTCGATGCGCTCGCCGCGCGCATCGTGCGTCGCCAGTTCCGGCGTATGGCGGTTGGCCAGATCGGCGAGCGCGAGAACATCGGGCTGCGTGAGCGCGCAGCCGTCGCGCGAGAGGGCGTCGGTGTGCCAGCCGGCGCCTTCGCGCTCGACCGCCGCCGCGAGCGCGCAATCGGTGGCGAACGCGTCGTAACGCTCGAGCGGCGGCGCCTGATTCGTGACCTCGTGCGTCTGACCGAACCGGCTGGCGGGTGCATCGGCGGATGAAGCATTCATACAGCGGTCTCCTGTCTCGGGCGGCGTCGGAGCCATCTCGAATTCATGAATCATAGGCCGGCGTTTCGGCGCACGGGTAGAGGCATCGCTCTCTTCATTGGCGACCGGACGCGAGCGCCCGGTTGTCACAGCGACGACAAGTTTTCTGAGGCGCAGTCCTAAAGGAACGAGAGCTGAGACAAATCCGATTGTTCAGTCCGCCATGCCGACTTGCAGGACCCCGAACCTATAATCGTTCGGCCTGAATCGGGCGCTCGGCCCGGTGCAACAACGCTTTTCTGGAAGTCATTTTCAATGAGCATCAACCTCAATCAGTCGGTGCAGGGCGCTTTGAACGAAAGCGTGTTGCAGCATCTCGCCGCGCGCGTCGGCTGCGCGCCCGAATCCGCCAAGCGCGTCGTGTCGCTGTGCGGGCCTGCGCTCATCGGCTCGATGATGAACAAGGCGTCGTCGCTCGACGGCGCGCGCAATCTGTTCAACGCGGTCATGTCGCCGGCCGTCAATACGCATATCGCCGAAGAACTGCCGCACTTCGTGCTGAACGACGACGGCATGCAAACGCTGCTGGCCACGAGCGCTTCGGTGGACGGCGCGGTCGCCTCGCACGACAACGTCAACGCGCTGAGCGAACGCATTGCCGACTACTCGGGCGTACCGGCGCACGTCACGCGCGTCCTGGCCGGCGTGGTCGGCGCGACCCTTCTCGGGCTGCTCAAGCGCCACTTCACGCAGCACAACGGTCAGGTCGGCCAGTTGCCCACGCTGCTCGGGCACCAGTTGCCTGTCGTTCGCGCCAACATGACGGACGCCTTCGCGCAGGCGCTCGGCCTCGGCTCGGTCGGCGCGTTTCTGGCGGGCGTGGCGTCGCGGCTGAAGGCGGTGTCGTCGCATCTGGAGCATCCGTCCACGCAGGAAGCCGCCGCGTTCCCGATTCATAGCGACTTGTACCCCGCGCCCGAGAGCGAGGAAACCAAGGAGAAGTCGAACAGGCGCAAGTGGCTGTGGGTGGCGAACGCCGCAGCGCTCGCACTGTTCGCGGCGTTGGTCGCGCGCGGTTGCTCGACGGAAGACAAGCCCAAAGACGCCGCGCAGGATGCGCAAGCGGACGCGTCGGCGTCGGGCGCGGCTTCCGGGGCGGCTTCGGATTCCGCTGTTGCTGCCGCGTCGTCCGACGCCGTGGCGAGCGGCGCGGCCGTGGCCAGCCAAGCGTCCATGCCGACGCTGCTCCCGGGCAAGAACGCGCTCGCCGCGATCACCGTCGATGCGTCGGGCGTGCCGACCGTCAAGGCGACCGTCGGCAGCGACGAGGAGCGTCAACGGCTGATTGACCTGCTGTCGGCCAGGTTCGGCGCGGACAAGTTCCACGCGAACGTCTCGGTCGACCCGGACACGAAACCTTCGGCCTGGCTCGACAAACTGGACACCCTCGTGCCCGTCATGACGCTGCCGGGCGCGCGCGTGCAGATCGACGGCGACAAGATCGAACTGGCCGGCAAGGCCGCTGACGCCAAACTCGGCTGGCTGGAAAAGCTGAGGGCGCTGTTCGGCTCGGGCTGGAGCATCGGTCTCGCTTCGGCGCGTCCGGACGCGGCGGCTTCGGATGCTGCATCGGCGGCATCGGCGGCCGCGCCTGCATCCGCGCCGGCAACTGCGGAAACCTGCTCGGCACCCGCCATCGCGCGAATGCTGAACCTCAAGCCCATCAACTTCCGCACCGGTTCCAATACGCCGCCCGCAAGCGCGATGGCCGCGCTCGCGAAGTCGGCGCAGGCACTGAAAGACTGCGACGCTCACGGCGCGCCCATCATGCTGCGAATCGCCGGTTATTCCGACAACACCGGCAGCGCGGCGCTGAACGTCGAATTGTCGAAGAAGCGCGCGGAAGCCGTGCGCGGCTATCTGGTGAAGCACGGCATTCCGGCCGGTTCGTTGAAGGCCGAGGGTCTCGGCGAGGTCAATCCGATTGCCGACAACTCGACGCCGGCGGGCCGCATGGCGAATCGCCGCATCGAGTTCACGGAAGTCAACTGACCGGGCCGAGCAATGCGGGCGCGTTTCCTCGCAACGAAGATCACTCGCCCGCGTCCGCCTTCTTGCCCCGCGTGCGGGCGAAGCCATCGGCCATGAAGTCCTGATCGAGGTTGGCGGGCAGCACTTCACGCGCAACCTCGATCCACGCTCGCGCCGCATGCGACAGATAGCCGTTGCGCCGCCAGCCGAGCGCCATGTCCCAGTGAATCTCCGGCGCGACAACCGGGCGGCACGTGAACGCGTCGGTGTCGAGGCGTCGGCAATACGGCGCCGGCAGCAGCGCAATGCCGATTCCCGCCTGCACCAGCGCCGCCATGAAATCCCAATGCCCGCTGCGCCCGACGATGGTCGGCGTGAAGCCCGCCGCGCGGCACGCGTTCATCACGATATCGTTGAGCGCCAGGCTTTCGCCGTAGAACACGAACGGCTCGGCAGCGAGATCCGCCAGCGGCACTTCGCGCACGTCCTCCCAGCGCGCGCCTTTCGGCGCGACGAGCCATAGCAGCTGACGGCTGACCGGCAACACGTCGAACATGGCGGTATCGACGGGTTGCAGGACGCCGCCCAGTTCCAGTTCGCCGTCCATGAGCGCGGCCTCGATCGCCTTCGACCCGCGCTCGAACAGCTTTAGCTCCACTTTCGGATACCGCCGCCTGAACGCCGCGATGGCGGGCGTGAAAAGCGATCCGCCCATCGGCGGAATGCCGATGGTGAGCGTTCCCCGCCCGAACGTGCCGAGGTCGTTGAGTTCCGCCTCCAGACGAGCGTGCGCCGCCAGCACGTCCACGCCGCGTTGGTAGACGATCTGTCCCGCATCGGTCAGCACCATCTGCCGGCCTTCGCGCAACAACAGCGGCGAGCCGACTTCGTCTTCGAGCGCCTTCACCATCTTGCTGATGGTCGGCTGCGTGACGAACATGTGCTCGGCGGCGGCGGTAAAGCTCTTCTGTTTGACGACTTCGACGAAATACCGCAACGCGCGCAGTTCCATGATCAGCCTCGAATTCCGAATTGGAATGAAGCGGATAAGGTTAAGTCATTTTAATTATGGAAATGACGCCTCTATACTCGGCTACAGGTTAACCCTGATCGCACACCACACCATGTCCGCCGTCCTCTCGAATGCAAGCGCCACGAACCCTGCTCGCGCCGCTATCAGCCGGTTCGCCCTCGTCGCAGTACAGGCGGGCGGCATCGCGGTGATCTGGTTCGTCGCCGATTTCGTCGCGCGCAAGCTCGCGTTGCCGGTGCCGGGCGGCGTGGTCGGCCTTGTCGCGTTGCTCGCGCTGCTGTTTTGCGGCGGCATCGCGCCGCGATGGGTGAAGGCAGGCGCCGACTGGCTGCTCGGCGACATGCTGTTGTTTTTCATTCCCGCAGCGGTCGCGGCCGTGCAGTACGGCGGCCTGTTCATGGAAGACGGCTGGCGGCTCGCGCTCGTCGTGGTCGCGGGCACGCTGATGGTGATGGTCGCCGTCGCGTTCGCCGTGGATCGCGCCGCGCGCCTCGAACGCCGTCTCGCGTTGCGCCGCGCGCTCGTCGCGCGTCACGTGGCTCGCGCTTGACCATACGTCCATGCACCACTTCTACGCCTCGCTTCTCGCCGACGAGGCCGCGCGCCTGATCGCCGCCGGCTGCTTCGTGCTGACGGTTGCGCTGTACTTCGCGTCCAAGCGTCTCTACGCGCGATTCCGCAGCCCGTGGCTCACGCCGATGCTTTCCGCTCCGGCCGTGCTCGCGCTGATCGTCGTGACGGCGCGCATTCCGTATTCGGTCTACTTCGCCGATACGCGCTGGCTCATGTGGCTGCTCGGCCCGGCCACCGTCGCGTTCGCGGTGCCGATCTACGAGTACCGCGCGCTCCTGAAGCGCCACTGGATCTCGCTGACGGTCGGCGTCACGGTCGGCATTCTGGTTGCCGTGGGCGGGTCGCTCGCGCTCGCGAAGCTGCTGCATCTGTCGCCGGAATTGCAGCGCAGCCTTGCAACGCGCTCGGTATCCACGCCGTTCGCGCTCGTCGTCTCCGACAAGATCCACGCGCCGAAAGACCTCACCGCGCTCTTCGTGATCGCGACGGGCGTCTGCGGCATGCTCTTCGGCGAGATCGTGCTCGCGCTCGTGCCGCTGCGCACGCGGCTCGCGCGCGGGGCCCTTTTCGGCGCGGCGGCGCATGGCGTCGGCACGGCGAAAGCGCGCGAATTGGGCAGCGAAGAAGGCGTGGTCGCGAGCCTCACCATGATGATCGCGGGCGTCGTGATGGTGCTGCTCGCGCCGGCGCTCTCCGCGCTGCCGTTTTAGATGCGCGCATCGGTAAATGCGGCTCACGCGGCGTCGAAGATTTGAATCAGCGTGTGCTGAAACGCAAACGATCCAATAAGACTTTGCTACAATCGCCACTCGCCCCCGAGGAGCGTTGCGACGGTTGAGCGGCTTGCAAAAAGCCTCATCCGCCAGGCTCGGTGGCATTCAATCCGGACGGTTCGAAAGCGCGTCATTGTGCGCCCGCCGAGCCACCGCATTCGAACGGCGCTCACGTCAACATTTCTAGTCTTTTTTAGAAAGGAGGGCGTGATGAACGCCGCAGTTCTCGATTCCAACAACACCCAGGATTTCGTTGTCGCCGACATGTCGCTCGCCGCATGGGGCCGCAAGGAACTCGACATTGCCGAGACGGAAATGCCCGGTCTCGTGCAAATCCGCGAAGAATACAAGGCGCAGCAGCCGCTCAAGGGCGCGCGCGTCGCGGGCTCGCTGCACATGACCATCCAGACCGGCGTGCTCATCGAAACGCTGAAGGCGCTGGGCGCGGACGTGCGCTGGGCGTCGTGCAACATCTTCTCGACGCAGGATCACGCCGCCGCCGCCATCGCCGATGGCGGCACGCCGGTGTTCGCTTTCAAGGGCGAATCGCTCGACGAGTACTGGGAATTCTCGCACCGCATCTTCGAGTGGCCGAACGGCGAGTTCGCCAACATGATTCTCGATGACGGCGGCGATGCCACGCTGCTCCTGATCCTCGGCTCGAAGGCGGAGAAAGACCGCTCGGTCATCGCCAAGCCGACGAACGAGGAAGAAGTCGCGCTGTACAAGTCGATCGCCAAGCACCTCGACGCCGATCCGACGTGGTACTCCACGCGCCTCGCGCACATCCAGGGCGTGACGGAAGAAACGACCACGGGCGTGCATCGCCTGTATCAGATGGAAAAGGACGGCCGCCTGCCGTTCCCGGCCATCAACGTGAACGATTCGGTCACGAAGTCGAAGTTCGACAACCTGTACGGCTGCCGCGAGTCGCTCGTGGACGGCATCAAGCGCGCGACCGATGTGATGATCGCGGGCAAGATCGCGGTCGTGGCCGGTTACGGCGACGTGGGCAAGGGCTGCGCGCAATCGCTGCGCGGGCTCGGCGCAACGGTGTGGGTCACGGAAATCGATCCGATCTGCGCGCTGCAAGCGGCGATGGAAGGCTACCGCGTCGTGACGATGGAATACGCCGCCGACAAGGCCGACATCTTCGTGACGGCGACCGGCAACTACCACGTCATCAATCACGACCACATGAAGGCGATGCGCAATAACGCGATCGTCTGCAACATCGGTCACTTCGATTCGGAAATCGACGTTGCCTCCACGCGCCAGTACACGTGGGACAACATCAAGCCGCAGGTCGATCACATCATCTTCCCGGACGGCAAGCGCATCATTCTGCTGGCCGAAGGCCGCCTCGTGAATCTCGGCTGCGCGACGGGCCATCCGTCGTTCGTCATGTCGAACTCGTTCACGAACCAGACGCTCGCGCAGATCGAACTCTTCACGCAAGGCGACAAGTACGAGAACAAGGTGTACGTGCTGCCGAAGCATCTGGACGAGAAGGTCGCGCGCCTGCATCTGGGCCGCATCGGCGCGGAACTGACCGTGCTGTCGGACGAGCAGGCAGGCTATATCGGCGTCGACAAGAACGGTCCGTTCAAGCCGAACCACTACCGCTATTAATCGCACGCGGCGGCGGGGCCGGCGCGGATGCGCATGCATCCGCGCCGCGCTTTGCCCGAACGACGACAAACCGGAGAACCCTCGATGACCGTGCTGCTGACATGGCTGATCAACGCGCTCGCGCTTCTGATCATCACCTATCTCGTGCCGTCCATTCACATTCGCAGTTTCGGCACGGCGTTGATTGTCGCGGTGGTGCTCGGGCTGATCAACGCCGTGCTGCGTCCGGTGCTCATTATCCTGACGTTGCCGGTGACCATCCTCACGCTAGGCGTCTTCATCCTCGTGGTGAATGCACTGTGCTTCTGGCTGTGCTCGTCGCTGCTGAAGGGCTTCGAGGTCTCGGGTTTCTGGTCGGCGTTCTTCGGCTCGATTCTCTACAGCATCGTGTCGTGGCTCCTGTCGGCGCTCGTGTTCGGGCAGCGCAACTTCGGCTAGCCGCCGCGCTTTCTGCGCGCACATCATCATGAAACCCATCGAACTCTCATTCGAGTTTTTCCCGCCGAAGACGCAGGAAGGCGTGCAGAAGCTGCGCGCTTCCCGCGCGGAGCTCGCCAGGCTCGCGCCGAAGTTCGTCTCCGTGACGTTCGGCGCGGGCGGCTCTACGCAGCAAGGCACGCTCGATACCGTGCTCGAAATGGCGGCCGAAGGCTTGCAGGCCGCGCCGCATCTGTCGTGCATCGGCTCGTCGCGCGAAAGCCTGCGCGCGATTCTCGGCGCGTACCGCGAGCACGGCATTCGCCATATCGTCGCGTTGCGCGGCGACCTGCCTTCGGGCATGGGCGAATTCGGCGAACTGCGTTATGCGTCGGAACTGGTCGCGTTCATTCGCCAGGAGCACGGCGACTGGTTCCATATCGAGGTGGCCGCGTATCCGGAGTTTCATCCGCAAGCGCGTTCGCCGCGCGCCGATATGGAGAACTTCGCGCGCAAGGTGAAGGCGGGCGCGAACGCCGCGATCACGCAGTACTTCTTCAACGCGGACGCGTATTTCCGCTTCGTCGGCGAAGCGAGGAAGCTGGGCGTGGACGTGCCCATCACGCCGGGCATCATGCCGATCACGAACTTCTCGCAGCTCATGCGCTTCTCCGACATGTGCGGCGCGGAAGTGCCGAGGTGGATCGCGCGGCGCCTGGAAAGCTACGGCGATGATCGCGAGTCCATTCGCGAGTTCGGTCTCGACGTGGTGACGGGCCTGTGCCGTCGCCTGATCGACGACGGCGCGCCCGGACTGCATTTCTACACGCTCAACGGCGCGGCCGCGACCAGGACCATCTGCGAACGGCTCGGTTTCCAAAGCGCCTGACTCTCGCGTTTCCTGCATCACCCGCGCGGCGCTCGCCGCGCGGTTCATTCTTTCCCTCCGTTGAACAGTGACCCGCGGACCCCGCTACGGCACTTCGCCTGACAGTCCAGAGTCCTCAGATTCGCTTGCGACCAGCAGCCCGTCGAATGCCGGTGCCACGCATCCGCTTCCGACCTCGCGCACTCAGCCCGCGCCGCACGTTTCCTCGTTCTCGCGCAACTCTGCGCGCTTTCCTTCTTCGCCCTGCATCCGTGGCGTGACGCGCTTTTTCGCAGAAGCCCGATCCGCCTGCATCGTGGGGAAAACTGTCTACCCACGTCATATTTGTTCGTGCTAGTGTTGCGGCCGGTTTTTTCGTCCGCTAACAAAGCGGAGGACGCGATCAAGTAAGATCGCGCTACGCCGGCCAAAAGTCGGCACTGACTTGGAGGAAACATGAAGAAAAATGGCCTGTTGCGAGTCGCCCGCATGTCGGCGCTCATGGGCGCCGTCGCCACGGCAACGCTTTTCGCGGCGAGCGCCGCGAACGCGGCAATCCCGAACAAGACGCTTGTTTACTGCTCGGAAGGCAGCCCCGCCGGTTTCGATCCCGCGCAGTACACCACCGGCACCGATTTCACCGCGAACACGTTCACCGTGTACAACCGCCTCGTCGAATTCGAGCGCGGCGGCACGAAGGTGGAACCGGGTCTCGCGGAAAAATGGGAAGTCTCGCCGGACGGCCTGACGTACACGTTCCATCTGCGTCACGGCGTGAAGTTCCAGACCACGTCCTATTTCAAGCCGACGCGCGAATTCAACGCGGACGACGTGCTCTTCACGTTCAACCGCATGCTCGACCCGAATCAGCCGTTCCGCAAGGCGTACAACGTGCAGTTCCCGTACTTCACGGACCTGGGCCTCGACAAGCTGATCTCGAAGATCGAAAAAGTCGACCCGTACACCGTCAAGTTCACGCTGAAGGAAGTGAGCGCGCCGTTCATTCAGAACATGGCGATGGAGTACGCCTCCATTCTCTCCGCCGAATATGCGGACAAGCTGTTGAAGGACGGCAAGGCCGCGGACATCAACCAGTATCCGCTCGGCACCGGCCCGTTTATCTTCCGCAGCTATACGAAGGACGCGACCATTCGCTTCGACGGCAATCCGGATTACTGGAAGCCGAACGCAGTGCAAATCTCCAAGCTGATCTTCTCGATCACGCCGGACGCTGCCGTGCGCGTGCAGAAGCTGAAGAGCAACGAGTGCCAGGTGATGAGCTATCCGCGCCCGGGCGATATCTCCGCGCTGAAGTCGGCGTCGAATGTGGATACGCCGTCGCAGGCCGGCTTCAACGAAGGCTACGTTGCGTATAACGTGACGAAGAGCAATCTCGGCAACGCGGACGTGCGCCGCGCGCTCGACATGGCGATCAACAAGAAGGCGATCATCGATTCCGTGTATCAGGGCGCGGGTCAGCCGGCCACCGCACCGATGCCGCCGACGCAGTGGTCCTACGACAAGAACCTGAAGGCGAACGCATACGACACCGCGAAGGCCAAGCAACTCCTTAGCAAAGCCGGTTTCCCGAACGGCTTCGAGATCACGCTGTGGGCCATGCCCGTGCAGCGCGCCTACAACCCGAACGCGCGTCTGATGGCCGAGATGATCCAGGCCGACTGGGCGAAGATCGGCGTGAAGGCGAACATCGTGTCGTACGAGTGGGGCGAGTATCTGAAGCGCGCGCACGCGGGCGAACACGACGCGCTCCTGATCGGCTGGACGGGCGACAACGGCGACCCCGACAACTGGCTCGGCACGCTGCTCGGCTGCGACGCGGTGAAGGGCAGCAATTTCTCGAAGTGGTGCTACAAGCCGTTCGACGATCTCGTCGTGAAGGGCCGTTCCACGACGGATGTGGCCGCTCGCACGAAGGCGTACACCGACGCGCAGCAGATCTTCGCGCAACAACTGCCGTTCTCGCCGATCGCGCATTCGACCGTCTATCAGCCGGTCAGCAAGAAGGTGACGAACATGAAGATCGAGCCGCTTGGCTATGTGCGTTTCGATGGCGTCGGCCTGCAGTAAGTCTTGCTGGCGGAATGCTTTTTGCACTAAACCTTAACTAGTCGAAACACGTCCGGCGGCGCGGATCGAAACGATCCGGCCGCCGGTAGCGTATTTATCCCCAAGAACGAACCAAAGGGCGATCATGTTCCGATTCGTTTTGCGACGCATAGGAATGGTGATACCGACGTTCATCGGCATTACGATTCTCGCGTTCGCGCTCATCCACCTGATCCCGGGCGATCCCATCGAAGTCATGATGGGCGAACGGGGCGTGGACCCGGCGGCCCACGCCGAAGCCATGAAGCGCCTCGGGCTGGACCAGCCGCTGCCGCTTCAATATTTCCACTATGTCGGCCATGCGCTCAAGGGCGATCTCGGCACGTCCATCATCACCAATACGAGCGTGATGGGCGAATTCATGGCGCGCTTTCCGGCGACCGTCGAGCTGTCCATCTGCGCGATGATCTTCGCGCTCGTCGTCGGCTTGCCGGCGGGCGTGGCGGCGGCGCTCAAGCGCGGCACGGCGGTCGATCACGGCGTCATGGGCACGGCGCTCACCGGCTACTCCATGCCGATCTTCTGGTGGGGCTTGATCCTCATCATGTTCTTCTCGGCGAAGCTCGGCTGGACGCCTGTGTCAGGCCGCATCGCGGTGGAATACGACATTCCGCACGTAACCGGCTTCATGCTGATCGATTCGCTTTTTTCGACCGATGAAGGCGCGTTCACGTCGGCGCTCTCGCATCTGATTCTGCCGACCATCGTGCTCGGCACGATTCCGCTCGCGGTGGTCGCGCGCATGACGCGCTCGTCGATGCTCGAAGTGCTGCGCGAGGACTACATCCGCACGGCGCGCGCGAAGGGGCTTTCGCCGCTGCGCGTGGTCGTCGTGCATGCGCTGCGCAACGCGCTGATTCCGGTCGTGACCGTGATCGGCTTGCAGGTCGGCACGCTGCTCGCGGGCGCGGTGCTGACGGAGACGCTGTTCTCGTGGCCGGGCGTCGGCAAGTGGCTCATCGACGCCATTTCGCGCCGCGATTATCCGGTCGTGCAAGGCGGCATTCTGATGATCGCGACGCTCGTGATCGTCGTGAACCTGGTTGTCGATCTGTTGTACGGCGTGTTGAATCCGCGCATTCGCCATACTCGCTGAGGAAAACATGGTCCCCCACGCTTACATTTGTTCGCTGCCCCCCAAGGAGGCGCATGCCTCGCTTGAGGCGGCTCGGCGCGAGGCATAACGAATGGCTGACGTTCAAAACAATCTTCCGCCCGGCGCATTGACGCCGCCGTCCGGCCGCATGGTCGCGGCGCGCGAGTTCTGGGCGAACTTCTCGCGCAATCGCGGCGCGGTGGCGGCGGGCATCATTGTGCTCGTGCTGCTGTTCATCGCGATTTTCGCGCCGATGATCGCGCCGCATAGCCCGATCGAGCAGTATCGCGATCACGTCAAGATTCCGCCCGCGTGGCTCGATGGCGGCAATCGCATGTTCCTGCTCGGCACCGACGAAGCGGGCCGCGACATTCTCTCGCGCCTGATGTACGGCGCGCGGCTGTCGTTCTGGATCGGCTTCGTGTCCGTGGTGCTCGCGCTGATTCCGGGCGTCGTGCTCGGCTTGATGGCCGCGTTCTTCCACTGGCTCGATACGCCGATCATGCGCGTGATGGACGTGCTGCTCGCCCTGCCGTCGCTGCTGCTCGCGGTAGCCGTCGTCGCGATCATCGGGCCGGGGCTCGTCAACACGATGCTCGCCATCGCCATCGTCGCGCTGCCGGGTTATGTGCGTCTCACGCGTGCTTCGGCGCTCGGCGAATTGCAGAAGGAATACGTGACGGCATCGCGCGTGGCGGGCGCGAGCACCGCGCGGCTCATGTTCTCGCAAGTGCTGCCCAACTGCGCCGCGCCGCTCATCGTGCAGGCGACGCTCGGCTTTTCATCGGCGATTCTGGATGCCGCCGCGCTCGGCTTTCTCGGCCTCGGCGTGCAGCCGCCCGCGGCGGAATGGGGCGCCATGCTCGCCTCGGCGCGCGATTACATCGAAAGCGCATGGTGGATCGTGACGATGCCGGGCCTCTCGATTCTCGTCTCGGTGCTCGTCATCAATCTGCTCGGCGACGGGCTGCGCGACGCGCTCGATCCGAAACTGAAACGGATGGCATGACATGACTGACTTACTGACTATCCGTAACCTGCAAGTGACGTTCGGCGGCACCCAAGCGGTCGATCGCATCGATCTTTCGGTTAAACCGGGCGAAGTCGTCGGCGTCGTCGGCGAATCCGGCTCGGGCAAGAGCGTGACGATGATGGCGCTGATGGGCCTTATCGACCATCCCGGCAAAGTCACCGCCGATCAGGTCACCTTCGACGGTCACGACTTGCTGAAGGCTTCGGCGCGCGCGCGCCGGAAGATCATCGGCAAGGACATCGCGATGGTGTTTCAGGACGCGCTCACGAGCCTGAACCCGAGCTACACGGTCGGCTATCAGATCAGGGAAGTGCTGCGGCTGCACGAAGGCTTGCGCGGCGATGCGCTCAACAAACGCGCCCTCGAACTGCTTGATCAGGTCGGCATTCCTGACGCGAAGAACCGCATCGAGACGTTCCCGCATCAGATGTCGGGCGGCATGAACCAGCGCGTGATGATCGCGATGGCGGTCGCGTGCAATCCGAAGCTCCTGATCGCGGACGAACCGACTACCGCGCTCGACGTGACCATTCAGGCGCAGATCATGGAACTGCTCGTGCGCCTGCAGAAGGAACGCGGCATGGCGCTCGTGCTGATTTCGCACGATCTGGCGGTCGTGTCGGAGGTCGCGCAGCGCGTCGCGGTCATGTACGCGGGCGAGGTCATCGAAACGAATCACGTGCCGACCATTTTCAGCGAGCCGCATCATCCGTACACGGAGGCGCTGCTTGCCGCGATTCCCGAGCACAGCCGCGGCGCGGCGCGTCTCGCGGCGCTGCCGGGCATGGTGCCGGGCCGCGACGACCGGCCGAGCGGCTGTCTCTTCGCGCCGCGCTGCAAGTATGTGGTCGATGACTGCTGGAAGGGCAGGCCGAATCTGTATCAGCTCGACGCGCGCGATGTGGCCGTGCGCGCGCGCTGCATCAAGCCGCTTAACGTGGCACAGGAAGTCGCGCAGGCGGTGCGCGCCGAACGCGAGGCGCAGATTGTCGAGGAGGGCGCGCGATGAACGCGATACCGAAGGAAAAGACGCAGGACATCGTGCTCGCCGCCGACCGGCTCACGAAGCACTACACCGTGAAGCGCAGCATGTTCACGCAAGGCACGGTGAAGGCGCTCAACGGCGTGTCGTTCGAATTGCAGCGCGGCCGCACGCTCGCGGTCGTCGGCGAATCGGGCTGCGGCAAGTCCACGCTCGCGCGCCAGCTGACGATGATCGAAGCGCCGACGTCCGGCCGGCTGCTGATCGAAGGCGAAGACGTGGCGGGCGCGAGCAAGGCGGAAATCGCGGAACTGCGTCAGCGCGTGCAGATGGTGTTCCAGAATCCGTTCGCGTCGCTGAACCCGCGCAAGACCGTCGAGCAGACGCTCGGCGAGCCGCTTGCAATCAACACGAAGCTCTCGTCGACGGAACGCGCCGAGCGGATCGCGCAGATGATGCGCACGGTCGGCTTGCGCCCCGAGCACGGGTCGCGCTATCCGCACATGTTTTCGGGCGGGCAGCGTCAGCGCGTGGCGATCGCGCGGGCGATGATTCTCGATCCGCAGATCGTGGTCGCAGACGAACCCGTGTCGGCGCTGGATGTATCGATTCAGGCGCAGATTCTCAATCTGTTCATGGATCTGCAACAGCAGTTCGGCACGAGCTACGTGTTCATTTCGCACAACTTGTCGGTGGTCGAGCACATTGCCGACGACGTGATGGTGATGTACTTCGGCGGCATCGCCGAGCTGGGCGACAAGAAGACGATCTTCGCGAATCCACGGCATCCGTACACGCGCTCGCTGATGTCCGCGACGCCCGCGCTCTTCGAGGAAGACCGGCGCATCAAGATCAGGCTGCAAGGCGAAATGCCCTCGCCGCTCAATCCGCCGTCGGGCTGCACGTTCCATCAGCGTTGCCCGTACGCGATCGAGCGATGCCGCGTCGAGGAGCCGGCGCTGCGGGTGGTCGATGGCCGTCAGGTCTCGTGCCATCGCGCCGAGGAGGTCGGTGAAGGCGACGCCTGAATCGCAGGCGGCGCGGCCGGTTGGTGACCGGGCGCGCCGCGTTGCATCGAGTGCGGCGGCGCTCGCGGTTTGCGCGGCGTTGTGGGTTGCGGCGTTGCTCGCTCGCTCGCGATGCAGGTTCGTGGCGTGGACGATGGTGGTGACGGTCTGCGTCGTCGTTTCGCCCGCGAGTTTCGCCGTCACGGGATCGCGTGCGCCGCCGGGCGGCACGCCGCAACCGGCCGGGGACGCCAGCGCCACCGACGTTCCCGATCCGCCCGCGCAGCCGTTGCGCGTGGATCGCAGCAACGGCACCACGGCGAGCGGCCCCGTGCGCGCGCAGCCGCCGCGCATGCCGTTCTACGTTGCGACGAAGGGCGCGACGACCCTCTATGTGCTCGGCACCCTGCATGTCGGTTTCGCGAGCGACTATCCGCCCGAGCAGCCTTTCCGCCAGCCGATTCTCGCGGCGCTCTATGCGTCTCCGACGCTCGCGCTCGAAATCTCCCCGGACGAACTCCTGTCGTCGCAAGACGACGTGAACCGCTATGGCATGTGCCATAGCGAATGCCTGATCGACTATCTGCCGGATTCCATGTGGAAGAAGGTGGAAGCGCGCATGCGCAGCAATCCGGCGGCGCTCAAGGAACTGCGGCATACGCGGCCGTGGCTCGCGTCGATGCTGATCGAAACCTACGACACGCTGAAGGCCGGCTTCCTGAGCGAGTACGGCACCGAAGCGCAATTGCAGAACGTCTATCTGCGCGTGCGCGGCAAGATCGTCGGACTGGAAACGTTGAACGAGCAGATTTCGACGTTCACGCGGCTCACGTCCGCGCAGCAGCGTGAGATGCTCGCGGAAGATCTGGTGCAGACGCCCGCCGAAAACATCGCCGACGTGAAGGAACTGCATCGGCTATGGCGAATTGGCGATGCCGACGCGCTCAAAGCCTGGGACGACGCGAAAAGCAGCAAGCTCGCGCGGTCGAAGGCGCTCGCCGCGCAAGTGGACAACCGCGTGGTCTACGAGCGCAACCGGCGCTTCGTCGCGCGGATGGTGCAGCTCGCCGCGCCCGACAAGCCGGTGTTCGTGGCCATCGGCGCGCTGCATCTGGGCGGGCCGCGCGGCGTGCTGGAATTGCTGCGAAAGCGCGGGTTCGTGGTCGCGCCCGCCTGACACTCAGGCGCGACCGCCGCATCAAATGAACATCAGCCAGTTCAGCAAGAAGATGTTCACGATCAGCAACGTCAGCGCGGTCGGCACCTGCACCTTGATGACCGCGTTCTTGTCCGGCAACTCCAGAAGCGCGGCGGGCACGATGTTGAAGTTCGCGGCCATCGGCGTCATCAACGTGCCGCAGTAGCCCGAAAACATGCCGATGGCAACCATCGTCGCGGGATTGCCGTGGAACACGCCGACAAGAATCGGCACGCCGACGCCGCCCGTCATCACCGGAAACGCGGCAAAGCCATTGCCCATCACCATCGTGAAAAGCGCCATGCCGATGCAGTACACCGCCACCGCGACGAGCCGGTAATCCATGTTCACGTAAGCCGTCGTGACGTGCGCCACCGCCTTGCCAACGCCCGCGTCCGAGAACACGAGCCCGAGCATGCCGAGCATCTGCGGCAGCACGGCGGCCCACGAGAGCGCGTCGATCAGGCGGCGCGTTTCGCGCATCGACTGGCCGACGGTATCGCGAGTCATCACGCACGCCACTGCCAGCGCGATCACGCAACCGATGCCGAAGCCGATCAGCGTCACGTTCTTCAGTTCGATCAGCGGCTTGCCGCCGAACACGAGGTGGCTCGCGCCGAGCGTGAGGATTACGGTAACGACGGGAATGGTCAGCGCGGGCACGAAGAGCTTGTTGCCGAGGCGCATGGCGCTCTGGCGGCGCGTTTCCTCGGAGAGCATCTTCGGCTTCGCGCCCGTGACGCCGCCGAAGCCCGCGATCAGCGCCATCGCCACCACCAGCACGCCGACGACCGACACCGGCAGCCAGTCGCCGATCAGAAAAATGAGCGCGTAGACCAGCCAGAACGTGCCCGCCGAAAGCCGCCGCGGATGCGACTTGTCCGTGAGAATCATGCCCGCGACGACCACGAGCACGATGCCGACGAGATAGAACAGATAGTTGATGGTGAGCGTCATGCCTTCTCTCCCGCGACGTTGCGCGTCAGTGCGTCGAGTTCGCGCGTCAGTTGGCGGTCGAGCAGCCACAGCCGGAAACCGTGGATGAGGAACGCGCAGATGGCCGTCGGGATGCCCCAGACGGCGACGTGCATCGGCTCCACGACGATGCCCGCTTCCTTCAGGAACGTGACCATCAGCACAATGGCGCCGAACGCCACGAAGATGTCTTCGCCGAAGAAGAGGCCCACGTTGTCGGTCGCCGCCGCGTACGCGCGCAGCTTGAAGCGCACGGCGTCGGAGAGCTTGCCGTGACGCGCTTCGGTCGCGCCTTCGGCCATCGGCGCGAGGAGCGGCCGCACCATCTGCGGATGACCGCCCAGGCCCGTCAGCCCGACCGCCGCCGTCAACTCACGCACGAGCAGATAGACGATCAGGAGACGCCCGGCCGTCGCCGCGCGAATGCTCGAAATCCAGATCTGCGCGCGCTCGCGCAGTCCGTGGCGTTCGAGCAGGCCGATCACCGCGAGCGGCAGCAAAATGATGAGAGGAATGTTGCGCGTCTTCAGAAAGCCGCTGCCGATGGCCGTGAGAATGCGCTCGGGCGGAAAGTGCGCCGCCAGGCCGGTGACGATCGCGGCGGCCGCCACGATCAGCATCGGATTAAAGCGCAGCACAAAGCCCACGATGATGACGGCCACGCCGATGAGCGGCCATAGATTGACTGCGGTTGCCATGAGATCTCCAAACGGTTTGTCGATTCAAACATCGCGCCTCGATGCGGGCGCGTGGTGACAGCGAACGACGGGCGGCTCTTGCGGCCGCTTGCTAAAACGCCCCGGCAAGGCGGGGCGTTCGATGCTAAAAAAGGCTCAGGCGGCTTGAGCGGCGCGAACGCCGATGCCCGCATCCGCCAGCGCGCCGCGAATGCGCCGCGCGAACGCCAGCGCGTGCTCGCCGTCGCCGTGCAGGCAGATGGTCTGCGCGTTGAGCGGCACCCAGTCGCCCGAGACGGCCTGCACGCGCTGGTCGCGGACCATCGAGAGCGTGCGTTGCAGCACGGCGTCTTCGTCGTCGAGCAGCGCGCCCGGCTCCTTGCGCGGCACGAGCGAACCATCCGCGCGATAACCGCGATCCGCGAATACTTCCTCGATGGCGACGAGTCCCGCGCGCCGCGCCGCATCGATCAATCCGCTATTGGCGAGACCGAACACGAGCAGCGACGGATCGAAGTCGCGCACGGCGGCGGCGATGGCATCCGCGATTTCCGGCGTCCTGGCCGCCTGGTTGTACAGCGCGCCGTGCGGCTTCACATGCGCGACGCGTCCGCCTTCCGCCTTCGCGATGGCCGCGAGCGCGCCGAGTTGATACAGCACGCCCGCGTAGATTTCGTCGGGCGGCAGGTCCATTTCCTTGCGGCCGAAGTTCTCCGGATCGTTGAAGCTCGGATGCGCGCCGATCGCCACGCCTTTCTGCACGGCCCAGCGCACGCAGTCGCGCATGGCGGTTGCGCCGCCCGCATGCCAGCCGCACGCGATGTTCGCGGAGCTGACGAGGTCGAGCAGGGCTTCGTCGGAGCCGCAGCCTTCGCCGAGATCGGCGTTCAGATCGATCTGCATGATGATGTCGTTTGAAGTAGTCGTTGCGTTGGGTTGTCTTTCATCGCCCGATGCGTTCTTCGTGCATCGCGATGGCCGTTTCCACCTGGCTCACGTACTGGCGCTCTTCGGCGAGCGCGTGACGCGCCTCCTCCACCGATGTCTCGACGAAGCGCACGCCGCCGTTCAGCCGCACTTGCGCGAGCTTCCACAAGTCGGCCTTGATGACCGCGCCGATCTTCGGATAGCCGCCCGTCGTTTGCGCGTCGCCCATCAGAATGATCGGCTGGCCGTTCGGCGGAACCTGAATCGTGCCGGGCAGCACCGCGTGCGAGAGCAGTTCCGTCTTCGCGCGGCGCTCGAGCGGCGTGCCCGCGAGCCGGAAGCCCATGCGGTTGCTGTTCGGCGTGATCGTCCACTCATCGTCCCAGAAGTCGCGCTGCGACTCGTCGGTGAAGCTCGCGTATTCCGGGCCGCGCAGCACGCGAATCGGCGCGGCCCACGCGAGGCCGGGCGCGTGGCGGCCGCGGCGCACGGGCTCATCGACGAGAACGAACTTGCACCACGCGGGCGCTTTTACGCCGAACGCGGGTTCTTCCGGCGAGAACGCGATGCCTTTGTGCGGCTGCGGCACGCCCACCGGCAAGCGGTCGCCGTCGCGGAGCGCACGTCCGCCGAGTCCGCCGAAGCAGGCGCCGAGATCGGTACTGCGCGAGCCGAGCATCGGCAACACGTCGATGCCGCCCGCGATGCACACGTAGCAGCGCATGCCGCGCTTGGCCGCGCGAAGCGTCAGCTCCTGGCCCGCGCGCACGGGCAGGCTCCACCACGAATAGACCGGCACGTCGCCGAGCGTCGCGCCGAAGTCCGTGCCCGTGATAGCGATGCGCGTCGCGCGCTTGAAGCGCAGCACGGTCGGGCCGAAGGTCACTTCGATGCCCGCCGCATCCGGCCGGTTGCCGACGATGCGATTGCCGATTTCGAGCGACAGCGCATCCAGCGCACCGCCCGAGCTGACGCCGAGATGCCGGTAACCGGGGCGGCCGAGATCCTGCACCGAGGAGAGCACGCCCGCGCGAATCACGTCGATCATGCGCGCACCTCCACGGCGGTGAAGCGCACGCGGTCGCCGGGCTGCATCAGCGTCGGCGGATTGCGGGCGGGGTCGAAGAGCTTCACGTCCGTGCGGCCGAGCAGCTGCCATCCGCCCGGCGACGTTGCCGGATAAATGCCCGTCTGCGCCCCGCCGATCCCGACCGATCCCGCCGGCACTTCCAGACGCGGCTCGCGGCGGCGCGGCATGTGCAGCGCGGGATCGAGCCCGCCGAGATAAGCGAAGCCCGGCTGAAAGCCGAGGAAGAACACAATGTATTCGGCTTGCGTGTGACGCTTCACGACTTCATCGACCGACAAGCCGACGTGCTCGGCCAGCGCCGCGAGGTCGGGGCCGTCGTCGCCGCCGTAGCGCACCGGGATGTCGATCTGCGTGCCTTCGGTGTCGGCGTGGCCGGCGACGTCCCATTGTGCGTCGAGTTGCGCCGCGAGGCTTTCGTAGTCGGCCTCGAGCGGATCGAATACGATCGTCAGGTTGTTCATGCCCGGCACGACTTCCACGACATGCGGGAGCAGGCGCGCGTAATCCGCGAGCGTCCAGACGCGGCGCTGACATTCGATCGTGACGGGCGGCGCGACGTCGCAGACGAGCGCGCTTTCGCCGAGCGGATAAATACGTGGTCTGGTCATGCGTTCGAGTGTGTCCTTCGAGCACGGCGGCGTTTTCGTGGGGAGACCGCTTTCGCCACGCCGTCTCAGAATGTTACATTGTCAATAAATTATCAAGAAATTATCAATACGCGTTTGTCTGGAGTGTGGCGCGAACGCATTGCGCTACACTGCGACGCACTTTTCTACGGTCATCGCCATGTCGCGTCAGCCAACCAAGATCGTGTCGTCCGAGCACCTCGTCTCCGAAACCAGCGCCGAGCTCTCCGAATTCGAGTACGCGCTCATCATGGCGAGCAACGCGTTCAACCGATGGATGGTGCGCTGCATGTCGGCGGCGGGCGCGAAGGACATGACGGCGGTGGAAGTGTCGCTGCTGCATCACGTGAACCATCGCGACCGCAAGAAGAAGCTCGCGGACATCTGCTTCGTGCTGAATATCGAGGACACGCATGTGGCGACCTACGCGCTCAAGAAACTCGTGACGCGCGGCTACGTGACGAGCGAAAAGGCCGGCAAGGAGGTGTTCTTCACGACGACGCCGGCGGGGCGCGAGCTGTGCGGCAAATACCGCGAAGTGCGGGAAAGCTGCCTGATTTCCGCGCTGCGCGAGAGCCGGCTGACCAACGAACAAATCGGCGAGGCCGCCTTGCTGATGCGCAACGCATCCGGCCTCTACGACACCGCCGCGCGCGCGGCGGCGTCGCTCTAAACGCGGCTCAGTAGCGCGCCGCTTCGGTGACGATCGTATCGAGCGGCATGTCGTGCGATTCGCGCGGCAGAGCGCCGAGCTTGCCCATTTCATAGGCTATGCCGATGGTCGCCGGCTTCCTTGCGACCGGCCACGCGGCGAGCGTGCGGTCGTAATAGCCGCCGCCGTAGCCGAGGCGATACCGGTCCACATCGAAACCGACGCACGGCACGAGCAGCAATTCCGGCACCACGGCTCTCTCTTCTTCCGGCACCGGAATGCGATAGCGGCCCGGCTTCATCGGCGATTGGGCGTGCCATGCGTGGAAGGCCATCGGCGCATGCGGCTGCACGACCACCGGCAACGCGGCCTCGCGATCATGGTCCGATGCGAGCCAGTCCGCGATTACCGCGCGCGCGTCGAACTCGCCCGCCACCGGCCAGTAAAACCCGATGCGCCGGACCGCGCGCTCATCCAGCACCGCGCGCAGCCGCTCGGCCAGCGCTGCGTTGCGCGCCGCTTGCGCTGGGTCTTCGGCTTGCGCCTCGCGGCGCGCGAGCAGCGTGGCGCGCAAGGCGCTCTTCGGCTCCGCGCGAACAGGTTCCGCGCAAACGTTGCGTGCTATGCTTTCAACCGATCTTTGGACCACCTCGCGCTCCAGTAATAACGATGTCAAAACGCTTCAACCGAGTATATCTTGCGGTCGGTTACGCCCTTGCCGCCGCGACGCTCGTCGCCTGCGGCACGGCCTCGGCCGTGCGCCCGGACGCCGACTTTTCGCCGTCCTCCGACGACCGCGTCTTCATGCAGTTGCGCGAGGCGGCCCGCGCGAACGACGCCGGCCGTGCCGCCGCGCTCGCCGCGCAGATTCCGAACTATCCGGCGCCGGGTTACGTCGAGTACTTCACGATCAAGCCGCAGCTTTTCGATGCGCAAGGCCACGCGCGCCCCGACGCGCCCGACGCGCCGGTGCTGTCGTTCCTGCAACGCTACGAGGGTCAGGCCATTGCCGACCGCATGCGCAACGACTACCTCGTCGTGCTCGGCGGCCGTCACGACTGGCGCAACTTCGAGCAGCAGTATTCGCGCTTCGTGCTCAACGACGACACGCAGGTCAAATGCTATGCGCTCGAAGCGCGGCAGTCGCGGGGCGAGAACATCGCGGAGGCGGCGCGCGCGCTGCTCGTCGATCCGAAATGGTACGGCGACGGCTGCGTCGATCTGATTGCGGCGCTCGCGGAGTCCGGCCAGTTCACGAGCGACGACATCTGGCAGCAGATCCGCCTCGCCTACGAGCAGAACTACACGACGACCGGCGCGAATATCGTCGATGCGCTCGGTCAGGAACGGCCGAAGTCCGAACTGCTCGACAACGCCGTCAACAAGCCGCCGCTTTATCTGGCGCGCGGCGTCATGCCGAACACGCCTGCGCATCAACTGACGCTGCTCGCGATCACGCGCATGGCGCGCAACGATCCGGCGATGGCCGCGGCCACGTTCAGTTCCGTTGCGCCGAGCCTCACGCCGGCGGAGCGCGCGATCGGCTGGGGCACCATCGGCTATCAGGCGGCGTTGAAGCGCATGCCGTCTGCGGCGGACTGGTATCGGCTGTCGGCGAATGCGCCGTTGTCGAATCCGGCGTACGAATGGCGCACGCGCAGCGCGCTGCTCGCGGGCGACTGGAACATGGTGCGCTGGTCAATCGAGCAGATGCCGTCCACGCTGCGCAGTCAGCCCGCGTGGGTTTATTGGCATGCGCGCGCAGTCAAGCAAGCGGGCGACGCGGCCACGGCGAATCAGGAATTCCAGAGCATCGCGGATCAGTACAACTTCTACGGCCAGCTCGCGCTGGAAGAACTCGGCCAGAAGATCACGCTGCCGCCGCGCACGACCGTTTCCGACGCCGAAATCGCGCAGATGCAGTCGGTGCCGGGTTTCGCGCTGTCGCAGCGTTTCTATGCGCTCAACATGCGGCTCGAAGGCAATCGCGAGTGGAACTGGCCGCTGCGCAGCATGACGGACCGTCAACTGCTTGCCGCCGCGCAATATGCGAAGCGCATCGAGTTGTACGACCGCACGGTGAACACCGCCGACAAGACCAAGACGGAGCACGATTTCACGCTGCGGTATCTGTCGCCGTTCCGCGAGACCGTCGAGCGCGACGCGCAAAGCACCGGGCTCGACACCGAATGGGCCTACGGTCTGATTCGCCAGGAATCGCGCTTCATCATCAACGCGCGCTCGGACGTGGGCGCGGGCGGCCTCATGCAGTTGATGCCCGGCACGGCGCAACTCGTCGCGAAGAAGATCGGTCTCGGCTCGCTGTCGCGCGCGCAGATGAACGACATCGACACCAACATCCTGCTCGGCACGAACTACCTGTCGATGATCTACAATCAGTTCGACAACTCGCCGGTGCTCGCCACCGCCGGCTACAACGCCGGTCCGGGCAGGCCGCGCCAATGGCGGCAGGATTTGCGCGCGCCGGTCGAGGGCGCGGTTTTTGCTGAAACCATTCCGTTTTCCGAGACGCGCGATTACGTGAAGAACGTGCTGTCGAACACCGTGTATTACGCTGCGCTGTTCGAAGGCCGTCCGCAATCGCTGAAGGCGCGGCTAGGTTATATCGCGCCGTAAGCGCGCTTCACACCACGCCGCGCTCGGCCATCCGTTCATCGGAAGCACGCGCGGCGGCTCGTCCTTACCTCGTAGCCCCGCATTCGTCAGCGCAAGCGGACAGCCGCGACACAAGGGGCGAACATGCAACATCAGAACGTGGCGATCATCGGCGGCTCCGGCTTTATCGGCAGCCATCTCGTCAACGCGCTGGTCGATCTCGGCAAGAACGTGCGGATTGCCACGCGGCGTCGCTCGAACGCCGCGCATCTCACGTTACTGCCGGTGGACGTGCTTGAAACCGATGTCCACGATCCCATCAAGCTCGCCGCGTTCGTCGCGGAAGCCGATGCGGTCATCAATCTCGTCGGCGTGCTGCAGGGGCGGCGCGGCGATCCGTACGGCCCCGAGTTCGCGCGGGCGCATGTCGAACTGCCGCGCAAGATCGTCGCGGCGTGCGCGGCAAAGGGCGTGCGCAGGCTCATTCATATGAGCGCCATCGGCGCGGACTCCGAAGGTCCGAGCATGTATCTGCGCTCGAAGGGCGATGGCGAGAAGCAGGTCCGCGAATCCGGCCTCGACTGGACGATTTTCCGCAGTTCGGTGGTCTTCGGTCCCGAGGACAATCTGCTCAACCAGTTTGCGTTTCTCGAACGGCTGTTTCCGGTGATTCCGCTTGCCTGCGCGGACGCCGAATTTCAGCCGGTTTTCGTCGGCGACGTCGCGAAGGCCATCGTCAACGTGCTCGACCTCGATGCCGCGAACCGCATGGTCTACGAACTCGCGGGCCCGGCCGTCTATACGCTCGCGGAACTCGTGCGCTTCGCGGGCGCGACCATCGGCAAGCATGCGCGCATTGTGAAGCTGCCGGAAAGTCTCGGCCGCCTTCAGGCGATGACGCTCGAAATGGCGCCCGGCGAACCGCTGATGTCGCGCGACAACCTCGACTCGATGAAGACGCCGAGCATCGCGAGCGGGCCGCTCGCGCCGGAACTGGGCATCGGCGAGCCGGCGAGCATCGAGGCAATCGCGCCGCTGTATCTGACGGGCATGTCGCCGCGTTCGCGCTTCAATACTTTCCGCGCCACGGCGCACCGTTGATTCTTCGACCGCATGAAACTCGTTATTGGCGACAAGAATTCGTCTTCCTGGTCCATGCGTCCCTGGGTGCTGCTCAGGCATTTCGGCATTCCGTTCGATGAAGCGCTCATCCGGCTCGGCGAGCCCGGCACCAAGGCGAAGATTCTCGATGTGACGCCATCGGGCAAAGTGCCGTGCCTGATCACCGATAGCGGCGAGACCGTGTGGGAATCGCTCGCCATCATGGAAACGCTTGCCGAGCGGTATCCGCAGCATGCGCTCTGGCCGCGCGAAGCCGCCGCTCGCGCGCACGCCCGCAGCATCAGCGCGGAGATGCATGCGGGCTTCGCCGACCTGCGCCAGAACATGCCGATGCACATCACGACGCGCGAGCCCGGCATCGGCGCGACGCCCGGCGCGCTCGCGGATATCGCGCGGATCGATGCGATCTGGACCGGCTGTCTCGCGCAGTCGGGCGGGCCGTTCCTGTTCGGCGATTTCTGCATAGCGGACGCGATGTTCGCGCCCGTGGTCATGCGCTTCAACTCGTATGCGCCCGCCATCAGCGAAGGCGCGCGAGAGTACTCGGCTCGCGTGACGGCGCTGCCGGCCGTGGCCGCGTGGATCGATGATGCAAGGAAGGACAACGCGCGATGAATATTTACGCGGTAGGCGGCGCGATCCGCGACGCGTTGCTGGGCGTGCCGGTGGTGGACCGCGATTACGTGGTCGTCGGCGCGACGCCCGAACAGATGGTCGCGCAAGGGTACAAGCCGGTCGGCAAGGACTTTCCGGTGTTCCTGCATCCGGTGACGCACGAGGAATACGCGCTCGCGCGGACCGAGCGCAAGACGGCGGCGGGCTATCACGGCTTTCAGTTCTACTATTCGCCGGATGTGACGCTGGAGGAAGACTTGGCGCGGCGCGATCTCACGATCAACGCGATGGCGCGCGAGGTCAACGCGGCAGGCGAGCTGACCGGTCCGGTGATCGACCCGTTCGACGGACAGGGCGACCTCAGCGCGAAGCGTTTCCGGCATGTGGGCGATGCGTTCATTGAAGATCCAGTGCGCATACTTCGGCTTGCGCGGTTTGCGGCGCGTTTCGCGGACTTCACCGTCGCGCCGGACACGGAAGCGTTGATGAAGAAGATGGTCGAAGCCGGCGAAGTCGATGCGCTCGTTCCCGAGCGCGTGTGGCAGGAGATTTCGCGCGGGCTGATGGAGAAGCGGCCGTCGCGCATGTTCGAGGTGCTGCGCGGCTGCGGCGCGCTCGCGCGGATTCTGCCGGAGGTGGATGCGCTGTGGGGCGTCCCGCAGCGCGCCGACTATCACCCGGAAGTGGACACGGGCGTGCATGTGATGATGGTGGTCGACTATGCGGCCTCGCAGGGCTATGCGCTGCCGGTTCGCTTTGCCGCGCTCACGCACGATCTGGGCAAGGCGACGACGCCGGACGATATCTTGCCGCGGCATCTCGGGCACGAGGGACGCAGCGTCGATTTGCTGAAGCCGTTGTGCGAGCGCTTGCGCGTGCCGAACGAATGCCGCGATCTGGCGATGCTCGTTGCGCGTGAGCACGGCAATATTCATCGCGTGATGGACATGGGCGCGGCGGCGCTCGTGCGGCTTTTCGAACGCACCGATGCACTGCGCAAGCCGGCGCGCTTTGCCGAGGCGCTACAGGCGTGTCTTGCCGATGCGCGCGGGCGGCTGGGGCTCGAGCAGAAGGCGTATCCGCAGGCGGAGCGGCTGCGGGAGACGCTCGTGGCGGCGCGGTCGGTCGATGCCGGGGCTGTGGCGCAGCGGTTTGCGCATGAGCCTTCGCGGATCAAGGATGCGGTGCATGAGGCGAGGGTGGAGGCGGTCGGGCGGGTGTTGAGCGGGGGGCGCTCGGGGGCACTTTGTTCTTCTTGAACTTTGGGTTTGGCTTGGGCGAGTGGTGCGCTCTGATTTGGGCGGTCTTTACGCCGTAACGCTCGGTGTGCTCTTTCTTTAATGAAACTTGTATTCGTGTCGGTCTATTGGCGTTGCCCCTCCCCGGGGCGGGGGTCACTTTCTTTGCTGCTGCAAAGAAAGTAACCAAAGAAAGCAGCTTTTTTCTTGGCCCGCAGCAGCAAGAGCGTGGTCACTCCGCAGAAAAGCATTGGCACTCAGCTTCAATCAACCTTGAATCACCCTCCACGCCCACTGAGCACCACGTCCTCCGAGCCCCTTGGCTCGATAAAACCAGTGGGGCACTTCGCGTCACTAAACAACGAAATCAACGAGAACTCCTACCCTAGGCACGTTCGGACTCGACGCGTATGCCCGCGCTTGTCGCCGATGGCGATTCTTTGCGGATCCTGTTGACCGTCGGCAAGTGGCTTGGCTTGGCACGACTTTGCCTTTGCCTTTGCCTTGGCCTTGGCCTTGGCCTTGGCACGCGTCAATTTTAGGCACAGCGGTTGTGTCCTGTTGGTTTTATCGAGCCGAGGGGCTCGGAGGACGTGGCGGACAGCGGGCGCGGAGGGTGATTCAGGGTTGATTCAAGCTGAGTGCCGATGCTTCTCTGCGAAGTGACCACGCTCTAGATGCTGCGGGCCAGAAAAAAAGCTGCTTTCTTTGGTTACTTTCTTTGCAGCAGCAAAGAAAGTGACCCCCGCCCCGGGGAGGGGCAACGCCAATAGACCGACACGAATACAAGTGTCACGAAAAAAAGCAGCAGAAGACCGAGCGCGATAGCGGAGCCTGCCGAGCCGAGCCGCGCCGCGCCGAAAGGCAAAAAATCAGAGCGCCCGCGCAATCAAAGAAAGCAGAATAGAAATGACCACCGTAGACATAAACGGAAACGAGTACTCCCGCCCAAAAATCCGCAAAGTAAAATCCCCGGGCAACCGCCCGATGCCAAACTTCCTGAGCCACGGCATCGACCCGGAAAGAATCGCAAGCGCGATAAACGTCGTGACCACCCAGCGAATCATGACTGCGGCCTCATAGCGCGTGCGAACGATCGCCCGCAGCGAAGGCATCGAGCGTCCCTTCGATGCCGCGCGAGAACGCGATTACCTTGAATAGCTCGCCCATCTCGGCTTCCGAGAGCAGCTTCTGCACCGCATTCGCCGCAGGCAGAAATCGCTTCACGTCCGCAGGATCGAGCGCGCTGAGCACATCGGTGATGCCGGCATTCATCAGAAACCGCGCCTGCGACGTGAAGCCGAGCAGATCCGCGCCCGTTTCCACGCCGGCCTCCGCGATGCCCGTGAACTCGACGTGCGCCGTCAAATCCTGCAATCCCGGATAAAGGAACGGGTCCGCATGCGCGCGATGCCGGTAATGACACATCAACGTGCCCGTCGCGCGCTGCGCGTGATAGAACTCGCGCCGCGGAAAGCCATAGTCGATGAAAAACGCCGCGCCGCGCGTGAGCATCGTGCAAACCGTCTTCGTGAACGCGAGCGCGGCCTCGTGCGTCTCCGTCAGGTATTCGGTGAATGGCTCGTCGTCGTTCGCTTCGTCGATGGCCGCGTCGATCAGTTCGATCTGCGCATCCGGCGTGACCGCGCGATCATCGAAAGCGAAGCCTTCGTTCTCGATTACCACGCCGCGTTCGTGCCACGCGCCCAGCTTGCGCACGACGAGACGCACCGGCATCGCGTCCAGCACTTCATTGCCGATCACCACGCCTTCGAACGCATCGGGCAGCGCGTCCAGCCATTCGACCTTCGCGGCCTGAGCAGGCGCTTGCGCCTGAATCGTCGCGCGTTGACGCTCGCGCAGTTCGCCTGACAGATCGACGATCGCGTAACCGTCTATCTCTACGCCGAGGTCGGCGAGCGCCGTCAGCAAACCCGCCGCGAGCTTGCCCGTGCCCGCGCCGAATTCCATCACGCGCCGCGTGCCGCTTTCCTGCAAAGCCTGCGCGATGGGTCGCGCGAGCGTCGTCGCAAAGAGCGGCGACAGCTCGGGCGCGGTGATGAAGTCGCTGCCATCGTCGGCGCGACGGCCGAATTTCATGGCGCCGCCGCTGTAGTAGCCGAGGCCGGGCGCGTAAAGCGCGAGTTCCATGTACTGGTCGAACGGCAGCCAGCCGCCCGCCGCCGCGATGCGTTCTCGGATCGCCCGCGTCAGCGCGGCCGATTGCGCGAGCGCGTCGGGGCCGGGAGCAGGTAAACTATCGGTTGGTCGATTCGGATTCATCCCAGTATTGTAAATGAGCGCCTCCACGCCGCTTTCTCCCGCCAATTCGCCGTCTTCGGGCGCGAATGCGCCTTTCTCGCCGGCGTCATCCACGCAGCGCGGACGCGCCGTGCTCGTGACGGGCGCCGGAAAGCGCATCGGGCGGGGCATCGCGCTGGAATTCGCGCGGCAAGGCTGGGACGTCGGCGTGCATTACGGCCGCTCGGAGCAGGAAGCGCGCGAAACGGTCGCGCAAATCGAATCGCTCGGGCGGCGCGCGGTTGCGCTGAACGCGGATCTCCGCATCGAAGCCGAAGTCGCGCGGCTCGTGCCGGCGTGCGTCGAAACCTTCGGCGCTCTGCATTGCGTCGTGAATTGCGCATCGCGTTTCGATGAAGACACCGCCGCCGACTTCGGCTACGCGAAGCTCATGCAGATGACCGCCGTCAACGTCGCCGCGCCGCTCACGCTGGCGCGCACGCTGCACGAAGCCACGCCCGATGCCGCTGAAGACGACGAATCGCTGCGCGCCGTGGTCATCAACGTGCTCGACCAGAAGCTGTACAACATGAACCCGGATTACCTGTCGTACACGCTGACGAAGGCGGCGCTCGACACGGCTACCGTCGCGCTCGCGCAGGCGCTCGCGCCGAAACTGCGCGTGGTCGGGCTGGCGCCGGGCCTCACGCTGATCTCGGCCGCGCAGACGCCCGAATCGTTCGAAGCGGCGCATCGCGTGACGCCGCTCAAGCGCGCATCGACCGTTGCGGACGTGGCGCAGGCCGCCTGCTATCTGGCGAACGCGCACGGCGTGACCGGCACGACGCTCGTGGTCGATGGCGGCCAGCATCTCGTGCCGAGCCCGCGCGACGTGATGTACATGATCGGCGCGGAAAAAATCTGAACCGCGCCGCGATAACTATTGGATAACGCCATGCTTGCCGCACTTTCTCATCCCCGGCTGACCGATTGCCGGCGGCTTTTCCTGCGCAACTACGAAGTGCGCATCAATATCGGCGTGCATGACTTCGAAAAGCGCGGCGAGCAGCGCGTGGTGTTCAACGTCGAGCTGTTCGTGCCGCTCGCGCTGTCCACGCCCGTCGCGGACAAGCTCTCCGAAGTGGTCGATTACGACTTCATGCGCTCGACCATCGCGGCGCGCGTGAATCGCGGCCACATCCATCTACAGGAAACGCTGTGCGACGACGTCGCCGCCGCCTTGCTCGCGCATCCGAACGTGCGCGCGGTCGCGGTATCGACGCAAAAGCCCGATGTCTATCCCGACTGCGACGCCGTGGGCGTCGAAGTCTTTCGCATCAAAGAGGAACGAGCATGAACGCGCGTGAAGCCATGGAGCACGCAGCAGAAGAGAAGCCCGCGCGCGAGGCGTTGACCAGGCGCGAGCAGAAGGAAGCGTACGAGAACAATAAGCTCTTCAAGCGGATCGTGCGTCAGGTCGGGCAGGCAATCGGCGACTTCAACATGATCGAGCAGGGCGACAAGGTCATGGTCTGCCTGTCCGGCGGCAAGGACAGCTACGCGATGCTCGATATCCTCATGCGCCTGCGCGAGCGCGCGCCGATCGACTTCGATATCGTCGCCGTCAATCTCGATCAGAAGCAGCCGGGTTTTCCGGAGCACGTGCTGCCCGAGTATTTAGCCAGGCTCGACATTCCGTTTCACATCGAGAATCAGGACACGTACAGCATCGTCAAGCGGCTGGTGCCGGAAGGCAAGACGACGTGTTCGCTGTGCTCGCGGCTGCGGCGCGGCATTCTGTATCGCGTGGCGGGCGAACTCGGCGCGACGAAGATCGCGCTCGGGCATCATCGCGACGACATTCTGCAAACGCTTCTGCTCAACATGTTCTACGGCGGCAAGCTGAAGGGCATGCCGCCCAAGCTGCAATCCGACGACGGCAAGAACGTGGTGATCCGTCCGCTCGCGTACGTCAAGGAAACGGACCTGGAAAAGTTCGCCGAACTGCGCGAATTTCCCATCATTCCGTGCAACCTGTGCGGCAGTCAGCCGAACCTGAAGCGCGCCGAAATGAAGGCGCTGATTCGCGAGTGGGACAAGCGTTTTCCGGGGCGCGTCGAGAACATGTTCAATGCGCTCTCGAAGGTGGTGCCGTCGCATCTGATGGATCCGGCGCTCTTTCCGTTCGCGAGCCTGCGGGCCACCGGCGAGGCCGATCCGCAAGGCGATATCGCGTTCGACGAAGAACCGTGCGCAAGCGAACCGTCAGCATCGCGAAACGCCATTTCAATTGTCCAGTTCGACGATCTGTGAAAGCCCGTAGCACGAGACGCGGCGCGGCTTTCGCACGCATTTTCGAAAAAGTTCGCATGCTATATTGGCGCGACCTGAAACCTGCAGAACTCAAGCGATGAACATCGTGATTCTGGCTGCCGGCATGGGCAAGCGCATGCGCTCCGCCCTGCCGAAAGTCCTTCATCCTCTGGCGGGCCGGCCGCTCCTCGCGCATGTCATCGACACGGCGCGAACGCTTTCGCCCACGCGCCTCGTCGTGGTGATCGGACACGGCGCCGAGAAGGTGCGCGAAGCCGTCGGCGCGCCCGACGTGCAATTCGCCGTGCAGGAGCAGCAGCTCGGCACGGGACACGCCGTGCAGCAGGCGCTGCCGCTTCTGGATTCCTCGGTGCCGACGCTCGTTTTGTACGGCGACGTGCCGCTCACGCGCGCGAGCACGCTGAAGCGTCTGCTCGATGCCGCCAGCAGCGAACGCTACGGCGTGCTGACCGTGACGGTGGACGATCCGACCGGCTACGGGCGCATCGTGCGCGACGCGGGCGGCGCGGTGCGAAAGATCGTCGAGCAGAAAGACGCGAGCGAAGCGGAGCGGCGCATCACCGAGATCAACACGGGCATCGTCGTTTCCCCGACGCGCACGCTCGAACAATGGCTCGCGTCGCTGAAGAACGACAACGCGCAGGGCGAGTTCTATCTGACGGACGTCGTCGAGCGCGCGATCGAAGCGGGCGTCGAAGTTGTCACCGCGCAGCCGGACGCCGAGTGGGAAACGCTCGGCGTGAACAGCAAGGTTCAACTGGCCGAACTGGAGCGCATCCATCAGCGTAACGTCGCGTATGCGCTGCTGGAAGCGGGCGTGACGCTCGCCGATCCTGCGCGCATCGACGTGCGCGGCACGCTCGAATGCGGCGCGGACGTGTCTATCGACGTCAACTGCGTGTTCGAAGGCCGCGTGACGCTTGGCGACAACGTGAGCATCGGGCCGAACTGCGTGATTCGCGATGCGTCGATCGGCGCGGGAACGCGCGTCGATGCGTACACGCATATCGAAGGCGGCACCGCCGGCGCGAACGTCGTGCTCGGACCGTACGCGCGGCTGCGTCCGGGCGCCGTGCTCGGCGACGAAGCGCATGTCGGCAATTTCGTGGAAGTGAAGAACGCCGTGATGGGCCGCGGCTCGAAGGCGAACCACCTCACTTATATCGGCGATTCGGATATCGGTGCGCGCGTCAACGTGGGCGCGGGCACGATCACCTGCAATTACGACGGCGCGAACAAGCATCGCACCGTGATCGGCGACGACGTGTTCATCGGCTCGGATACGCAGCTCGTGGCGCCGGTGCGCGTCGGGCGCGGCGTGACCATCGCGGCGGGCACGACCGTCTGGAAGGATGTCGGCGAAGGCGAACTGGTGCTGAACGAAAAGCACCAGGTCAGCAAGACGGGCTACATCCGGCCGACCAAAAAGAAAGTGTGAAGCGCGCGAGGCCGGGCCGGAAGGCTCGGCTTTTTTTCATTGTGCGTTCGGTTTTGACATCAAAGGAATAACGACATGTGCGGAATTGTCGGCGCGGTTGCGCAACGGAATATCGTCTCGGTGCTCGTCGAAGGATTGCGGCGGCTCGAATATCGCGGCTACGACTCGTGCGGCGTGGCTGTGCTGAGCAACGGCGAGCCGCGCCGGGCGCGCAGCGTCGCGCGCGTGTCGGATCTCGACGCGCAAGTGCGGGAAACGGGCATCGGCGGCATGACGGGCATTGCGCACACCCGCTGGGCGACGCACGGCGCGCCGGTCACCGACAACGCGCACCCGATCTTTTCGCGCGATACCGTCGCGCTGGTGCATAACGGGATCATCGAGAACTACGAGTCGCTGCGCGCGACGCTGCGCGACAAGGGCTATGAGTTCGTGTCGCAGACGGATACCGAGGTCATCGCGCATCTGATTCACAGCATGTATCGCGGCGATCTGTTCCAGACCGTGCGCGAGGCCGTCAAGCAACTGCACGGCGCGTACGCCATCGCGGTGATGCATAAGGATCAGCCGCATACGGTCGTGGGCGCGCGCCAGGGTTCGCCGCTCGTCGTGGGCGTGGGCCAGGGAGAGAACTTCCTGGCATCGGACGCGCTCGCGCTCGCCGGCAGCACCGACCGCTTCGCGTTTCTGGAAGAAGGCGATGTCGTCGAAATCTCGCTCGACGGCGTGAAGATCGCCGACCGCGACGGCTTGCCCGCCGAGCGCGAAGTGCGCGTCGTGACGGCTTATGGCGGCGCGGTGGAGCTCGGGCCGTATCGCCATTTCATGCAGAAGGAGATTTTCGAGCAGCCGCGCGCAATCACGGACACCATTCCGCAAGCCGACAGTTTCGAGCCGCGTCTCTTCGGCGAGGAAGCGGGCGACGTGTTCTCGGGCATCGACAGTCTCCTGATTCTCGCGTGCGGCACGAGCTATTACTCGGGGCTGACGGCGAAGTACTGGCTCGAATCCATCGCGAAGATTCCGACGCAAGTCGAGATTGCGAGCGAGTACCGGTATCGCGAGTCGGTGCCGAATCCGAAGGCGCTGGTTGTCGTCATCTCGCAGTCGGGCGAAACCGCCGATACGCTCGCCGCGCTCAAGCACGCGCAATCGCTCGGGCACGCGCATACGCTCGCCGTCTGCAACGTAGGGACGAGCGCGATGGTGCGCCAGACGGAACTCGCGTTTCTGACGCACGCGGGGACCGAAATCGGCGTGGCGTCGACCAAGGCGTTCACGACGCAGCTTGTCGGCCTGTTCGTGCTCGCGGTGACCCTGGCGAAGATGCGCGGCCGCGTCGATGCGAAGCAGGAAGCGGCGTATCTCGGTCAGTTGCGTCATTTGCCTGCGGCGCTCAATAGCGTGCTGGCGCTGGAGCCGCAGATTATCGCGTGGTCAGAAGAGTTCGCGCGCAAGGAGAATGCGCTGTTCCTTGGCCGCGGGCTGCATTACCCGATCGCGCTCGAAGGCGCGCTGAAGCTGAAGGAGATTTCGTATATCCACGCGGAAGCGTACCCGGCCGGCGAACTGAAGCACGGGCCGCTCGCGCTCGTGACCGAGGCGATGCCGGTCGTGACCGTCGCGCCGAACGACGCGCTGTTGGAGAAGCTGAAGTCGAACATGCAGGAAGTGCGGGCGCGTGGCGGCGAGCTTTATGTGTTCGCGGATGCGGACACGCGCATCGTCAGCGAAGACGGCATTCATGTGATCCGCATGCCTGAGCACTACGGGGCGCTGTCGCCGATCCTGCACGTCGTGCCGCTGCAATTGCTCGCGTATCACACGGCTTGCGCGCGCGGTACGGATGTCGACAAGCCGCGCAATCTGGCGAAGTCGGTGACGGTGGAGTGAGTTGGTTTCGTCGGCTCGAAAGCTCGAAAGCGTCTCCTCGGAGGCGCTTTTTTTTAACCGCCGACTATGTCGCTGTGGACAACCCTGTGACCACCGCACCGCGAAACCTGTTCGCCGTTTCTGCATAAGTCTGCGCCCCGTCGAACGCGCTGAAAGTTGTCCTCTCGTCGCGCCGAAAACTTCGTTGCCATACCGAAGTTGTTTACTTCGCAAGTGTCTGACGCGAAACGCGCGAAGCCGGTTATCCACTGTTTCATGGGAGGCTTGTTAACTACTACCACGTATACACATGCGATCCTTTTGTTTACTTAGACGCGCGGTTGGGCTGCTGAGAACACAGGCTTGCAGCAAAGAAGCGGGGACGGCGCCATCAAAGGTCAAAATAAGACGTCATACAACATTCGAGCGTGCGAGGCCTTGGTAGGCTGGCAGCAGTGCGGGTTAACTCGACTGTTTCAGGAACTAAAAGCGACGGTACTATAGATAAGACGTCAGACAACCATATCCCGGACGCCAACATCCGGAAGCGCGCAGCCACCTCAAGGAGGCACCATGCCGTCGTCGACCCCGTACCAACCGTTGCCCAACGCCTTCAGGACTTCTCTGCGCGCCCGCGAGAAGCTCATCGGCTGCTGGGCGTCGCTGGCAAGTCCGATCGTCACGGAACTGCTCGGCGTCGTCGGCTTCGACTGGATGCTGCTCGATGCCGAGCACGCGCCCAACGACACGCTCACGCTCATTCCGCAACTGATGTCGCTCAAGGACAGCGTGAGCGCGCCGGTCGTGCGGCCGCCCGCGAATGAGCCCGTGGGGATCAAGCGGCTGCTCGACGCCGGCTTCGTCAATTTCCTGATTCCGTTCGTCGACAGCGCCGCCGACGCCGCGCGCGCGGTCGCCGCGACGCGCTATCCGCCCGAGGGGATTCGCGGCGTCTCGGTCGGACATCGCGGGAACCGCTACGGCACGGTCGCGGATTACTTCAAAATGGCGAACGACAATATCAGCGTCGCCGTGCAGATCGAGAGCCGCGCAGCCGTCGATGCCATCGACGAGATCGCGGCCGTAGACGGCGTCGATGCGCTTTTCGTCGGTCCGTCGGATCTTGCTGCCGCGTACGGTCAGCTCGGCAACGCGAACCATCCGGACGTGCAGGCGGCCATCGCGCACGTCTTCGAGCGGGCGCACGCGGCCGGCAAGGCGAGCGGCATTCTCGCGCCCGTGCAGCAGGACGCCGAGCGTTATCTGTCGATGGGCTGTACGCTCGTCGCAGTGTGCGCCGATCTCGGCATGCTCAGAAACGCGGCGCAGGCCGTGAAGAAACACTTCATCGCAGAATAGGGCGCGAGCAGCACGCGCGCCCGACCGGAACCCGAATACAAGGAGCAGATTCATGACGACGAAAGCAGGCTTTATCGGTCTCGGCATCATGGGGCATCCCATGGCGGCGAATCTCGTCAAGAACGGCGTGGAGCTGGCCGCGTTCACGCGCAGCGGCGTGCCGGCCGAGCTGACGCAGGCTGGCGCCACCGCGTGCAACAGCCCGGGGGAAGTCGCGCAGAATGCCGACATCGTGTTCCTCATGGTGCCGGACACGCCCGATGTGGAGCGCGTGCTCTTCGGCGAGAACGGCGTCGCGGGGTCGCTGCGTGCCGGTCAGATCGTCGTGGACATGAGCTCGATCTCGCCGATCGCGACGCGCGAGTTCGCCGCGAAAGTTCGCGAGCGCGGCGCGGATTATCTGGATGCGCCCGTGTCCGGCGGCGAAGTCGGCGCGAAAGCGGCATCGCTCACGATCATGGTCGGCGGCGCGCAGGCCACGTTCGACAAGGTCAAGCCGCTCTTCGACATGATGGGCAAGAACGTCTCGCTGATCGGTGATGTCGGAGCCGGACAGGTCTGCAAGGTCGCGAACCAGGTGATCGTCGCGGCGACCATCGAGGCGGTCGGCGAGGCGCTCCTGCTCGCGTCGAAAGCCGGCGTCGATGCGGAGAAGGTTCGCACGGCGTTGATGGGCGGTTTCGCCTCGTCGCGGATTCTCGAAGTCCACGGCGAGCGGATGACCAAACGCACGTTCAATCCGGGCTTTCGGATCGAACTGCATCAGAAGGATTTGAATCTGGCGCTCTCGACGGCGCAATCGCTCGGCGTCTCGCTGCCGAACACGGCGACGTGCCAGGCGCTCTTCAACGCGTGCGCGGCGCACGGCGGCAAGGCGTGGGATCACTCTGGGATGGTGCGGGCGCTCGAGCTTCTGGCGAACCACGAGATCGGGCAGGGAGCGAAGTAAGGGCGCTTTGGCGCGAGTGTCCGCCCGAGTTGCGCATCGTGCCGCTGGAACGTGTCAGGTCGGCAGCGGTGTTGCCGGGCGTCGGCGAAAGCGAGGGTCGTCCGGCGTCAGGCGGGCGCGCCTGATCGCCCGCGCAACGCAGGTGCGCAACGACGGAATCGCCATGCCGCGACGCCTCGTTTCATGCGCCGTGAATGCGCCGTGAATGCGCCCCCGCCCGCTTGAGCTACGCCGCCCGCTTCAACCGCTCGATGAGCGCCATTGCGGCGGCAGGATTAGCGGCCTTATGCCCGCTGATGACGTAGAGATAAACATCGCGCGCCGACGCCTTCGACGGCGCCTTGCCGACCATCTGCAAGTCCTCCGGCGCACCGCCCGCCGCCCATTGCGTCGCGCGCGCGGCCCAGCGATCGAGCGCCGCCTTCGAGTAGCCGAGCTTTTGCTTCTCGGTCGTGCCCATGATGCGCGCGTAGACGAACGGCGCCGTGATATCCGCTATCTGCGGATACGTCGAATCGCCCGCCACCACCACGGCAATACCGTACTTCCTGAGCAGCGCGACGAAAGCGGCATCGGCGAAACTCTCGTGCCGCACTTCCACGGCATGACGAATCGCCCGGCCTTCGACGGTGGCCGGCAACAGCTTCAGAAAGCTCTCGAAGTCCTCAGGATCGAAGTGCTTGGTGGGCGCGAACTGCCAGTTGATCGCGCCGAGCTTGTCCTGCAGTTCGAGCACGCCGCTCGCGAAGAAGCGTTCGATGGAATCGCCCGCCTCGGCCAGCACGCGGCGATTCGTGGCATAGCGCGGCGCCTTCAGCGAAAACACGAAGTCGTCGGGCGTTTCGTCGCGCCACTTGGCGAACGTGTCGGGCTTCTGCAAACGGTAGAACGTGCCGTTGATCTCGATGCTCGTGAGCGCGCGGCTCGCGTATTCGAGCTCGCGCTTGTGCGTGAGACCTTCGGGATAGAACGTGCCGCGCCACGGCTCGAAGTCCCATCCGCCGATACCGACACGAATGCGTGCCGCGTTCTCCGTCTTCTTCGTCGCCGCCATCGGGCCTCTCCGGTCGCATGCAAGATCGCTGAATGACACGAGTGTAGCGAACCCTTCGCGAACCGGCATCGAAGCGGCACGAGCGTGCGCCGCGCGGCTTGGCGCTATTTGCGACCGACGAGATAGCTCACGCCTTGCGGCCCGTATTGTTCGGAATGCTCGACGTTCGCCGGCAGATGAAAGACATCGCCCGCGCGATACAGCCGCGCCTCGCCGCCGACGCACAAGGTGATTTCTCCTTCGACGATGAGCGCCTTCGCTTCGAACGGATGTGCGTGAAGGTCGAGCGAGACGTCCGGTTCGCGCGTGACCGTCACGACTTCGTGAAAGCCTTCGGCGGAAAGCTGGGCGAGGAACGCGTCGCGGAGCATGAGGGCGGTCTTCGCTGGGAGAGTGAGAAGGGGCGCGTCCGCGTGGACGAAAAGACGCGCCCTCGATGCACCGATGCACCGATGCAAGCGCAAGCGTTTGTCAGTTGCCGAAGAAGATGTCGCACTGCGGGCCACGCGTGCACGGCTTCGAGATCGCGTCGCGGCGCATGGTGGCCGAGCCGGTATCGCTGCGCGTGGAGGAAACGCCGCCGTAGGACATGTCGCCGGTCTGGCTTTGGGTGTCGGCGGACTGCGTCCACGTGTCGGGCGTGGCCTGGCCCGGCACCTGTGCGGTCCGATAGTAGCTTTGCTGCGCCGAGGCAACGCCCGCGGTAGCAAGCAACGAGGCGGCGACGGCCGCCATGACGAGACGTGATTTCATGTTGTGCTCCTTGATAGTGACACGCTGGCGCGCGGGCCGCGCATCGGTATCGCGCGGTGCCGGCGCTGGCGCAATGACTCGCGGCACGGTGTCATGTCGCTGCATCGCGTTCAGCAACCTGCGCGCCGCACGCAATTCAAGTTATAGGCCGCGTTTTTCCAATGAACAGCAGATTCGCTTATACGCTCGCGATCCGGTCGGCGACATGACGCGACGCAGACGCGCACGACATGCTCCGTGTACGCGCCGCGACTGCGGCCCTAGAATGCGAGCATCCACAGTCACACGGAGCGCGCCATGACCGTCACCATCTATCACAACCCGAAGTGCGGCACCTCGCGCAATACGCTTGCGCTGATCCGCAACGCGGGCATCGAGCCGAACGTCGTCGAATATCTGACGGCGCCGCCGAGCCGCGAGACGCTCGTCGCGCTGATCGCCCGTTCGGGCCTCAGCGTGCGCGAGGCGCTGCGCGAAAAGGGCACGCCCTACGCGGAACTCGGGCTCGACGATCCGTTGCTCAGCGACGATCAACTCATCGACGCGATGCTCGCGCATCCGATTCTCATCAACCGGCCGTTCGTCGATACGCCGCTCGGCGCGCGGCTGTGCCGGCCGTCGGAACTCGTGATCGACCTGCTGCCTTCGCCGCAGAAGGGACCGTTCGCGAAGGAAGACGGCGAAGTAATCATCGACGAGACTGGCAAGCGCGTGCGCTAGCGCTCCATGCCGTTACTTCGCGTTACCTTTCTGGCATCGCTGTTGCACCTGTGTCAGGCGTCGCTCTCTAGACTGCATCTGACTCACACGGCACTCGGTGCAGGGAGGAAAGCGAAATGAAAAAGAAACTTCTTGGTACGGTTATCGGGCTCGCAGGCATGGCGGCGCTGGCCGCGTCGGCATCGGCGTCCGCACACGTCGACGTCGCAGTGGGCATCGGCGTGCCGGCCTACGGGGTGCCTTACTACGCGCCGGCGCAGCCGGTGTACGTGCAGCCGGCGGTGCCCGTCGCGTACGGATACGGCTATGGCGATGGCGGCGACCGCTGGCGCGAGCGCGCATGGCGTGAGCGGCGCGAATGGCGCGAGCACGAATGGCGGCGCGAGCGGCGCGAAGAGCGCTGGCACGATCGCCACGGCTGGTAATGGATGACGCTACGGGATGACGCGGCGGGCCGAAGGGTTCGCCGCGTTCTTGTTTGCGGCGCGTCGGCAGTCCTTCCTGCAAGCCGCGTCAATTTTGACGCGCTAACGTAGCGGACCCTGCACTCGATACCACGCCATGAGCCATCCACCCAAATTCTCGATGATCGACGGCGCGCCGACGCCCGTCGGCCCGTTCTCGCACGCGGCCGAAGCCGACGGCTGGGTGTTTCTCACCGGCCAGATGCCGACCGATCCCGACGACGACAGCGCGCCGCTGCCCGAAGGCGTCGCGGCACAAACGCGGCGCGTGATGAACAACCTGATTCTCGTTTTGACCGGCCTCGGCCTGACGCTCGATCACGTCGTGAGCGCGCGCATCTTCCTGACGGAGTTCAAACGCGACTACGACGCGATGAACGCCGTCTACCGATCGTACTTCCAGCCGAAGCCGTTGCCGGCGCGCACCTGTGTCGGCGTGACGGGGCTCGCGCGCGATGCGCTCGTGGAGATCGACTTCATCGCGCGGCGGCCTTGATCGTGCCGTCTGCGCGGCTCACTTGCGGGCTTTCGACGCGTCCACCCAGCGAAACGTGAGATTGATGCGCTCGCCGCGCGCGCCCGGCTCTTTCGGCAGGCGATGCACCCATTCCTGCTGCGTGCGTCCGCGCATGACGAGGAGGCTGCCGTGCGTGAGCGAAAGCGCATGCGTGGCGTGCGTGCGGGCGTGGCGGAATTCGAATGTGCGCGTCGCGCCCAGACTCACCGATGCGATTACCGGCTCCGGGCCGAGCTCGCGCTCCTTGTCGGCGTGCCAGCCCATGCTGTCCTGCCCGCCGCGGTATCGGTTGATGAGCACGCTGTTGAAGCGCGCACCGCACGTGGCTTGCGCGGCGTCGCGTAACTGAGCGACGGCGGGCGTCCACGGCTGCGGCACGTTGCGGATGCCCGAATAGACGTAGACCGCGTCGGGCTCGCCTTGCCACGCGGTGAGGCGCGGCAGCGGCACGCGGCCGCCCGGCGTGTTCATGGTGTCCTGCTGCCAGCGCACTTCGTCGATCAGCGCGGCCATCAGGTCGGAGCCGGCGTCCGCGTCGATCCAGTCCGGATGCCACGCGATATCGGGCTTGGGAATGTCGTCGAAGAGATCGAACATGGCAGTGCGGGTGCAGCCGAAAGAATCACGATAGCAGAGCCGTCGCGCGGCGGCATTGCGGTCTCTTCTGTCCGACCGTGCCGCATGTGCTACAGTCGGCCGACTATCTCATTAAGATGCGAAAACTGCGCATGACTTTCAACGCCGAAACGAATCACGGCGCGCTGGGCCGCCGTATCCTCCTCGTCGATGACAGCGCCGATGCGGCTTTCGCCCTGTCGATGCTGCTGGAGGCGCTCGGCCACCAAGTGCGCACCGAGTCCGACGGCGTGTGCGCGCTCGACTCCATCGACGACTTCCGGCCGGACGTCGTGGTGCTGGATATCGGCTTGCCGGGCATGAACGGGCTCGACGTGGCGCGCGAGATGCGCAAACGCGATGCGACCCGCGACGCGCTTCTGCTCGCGCTCACCGGCTACGGCAGCGCGGAGGACCGGCAGACCGCGCTCGACGCCGGCTTCGATCATCATCTGACCAAGCCGGTTTCCATCAACGACCTCGAGGCGCTGCTCACGCGCCCCTGAGTTGCGTCCTTGAGCGGCCGTTTCAATCCGCTATGCGCAGCTTTGCCATATAAGGCAAGTGATCCGACAGCCAAGCGGTATCCTGCGTCGGCACAATCCACTGGACCGGCTTCAGACCGCGCACGAACATCTTGTCGAGCGCGAGCGCCGGCGAGAACGCCGGAAACGTGCGCCCCGATTCACCGAGCATCGTCGCCACTTCATTCATGCCGAGTTCGCCGAAAAGCGGCACCGAATCGTTGCGCCAGTCGTTGAAGTCGCCCGCCAGCACGAGCGGGCCTTCGGGCGCTTCCTTCGCGATCCAGTGCGCGATCCAGTTCATCTGACGCAGCCGCGCGGCGCGCGTGAGCGCGAGGTGCGCGCACAAGAGCGTGATTGCATGACCCGCGAAGGTCGCGCGCGCGACGAGCAGCCCGCGCTTCTCGAACCGATGCGCCGAGATGTCCCAGCGTCCGGACAGATCCAGCGGATGCGGCGAAAGGATCGCGTTGCCGTGCCGCCACGACGGCTTGAAGACGTTCGGCCCGAGCGCGATCTGCAGTTCGAGCGCGGTGGCGATTTCGGTGGCCTGGCAATGCCAGACATCGTCGAGCGGCGCGGAAAGCGGCTTGCCGAAGCCGCTTGCGAGCACCGGCTGCGGCAGCCGCCGCGCCATGGCTTCCTGAAGAAAGTAGACGTCCGCGTTGGTGGTCTGCACCCAGCGCTGCATTGCGTTCCATGCGCGCAGGCCGAGCGGCGAGCGACCCTTGTGCAGATTCCAGCTCACCGCCGTGAAATCCGGCGTGACCGCATTCGCGGACGGTGCTGGCGGAAGATGTTCTGGATTTCGCATGCGTTCGTTTTTGTGTGCGTGATGGCGCGGGCGTGGGCTATGTCACTGCGCCGGCGCGGACGGAGCCAGGCTCGCGCGCACCCGGTACAGCAGCGACGGATTGCTGTCGATGATCTGCCACTGCGCCCATTCGCCCGGTTTCAACACGAGGCCGGGATGCGACGCGGCGACCTGACGCGGTGTCGGCGGCACCTTGCAGCCCGAGGCCGACGTCTGCGATGCGTCGCTCTCCAGCGTTTCCTGCGCCTCGATGGCGAGCGTGATGTCGTCGGCGCTCGCGTGTGTCGGCGAAACCGTGAGCGTGCGTTGCAGGTCGATGTCGCCGGCCGGCTTGTCCGCGCAGCCGACGCGGTTCTGCACGATGTTGTGATGCGTATCGGTTTTCGCCTGGCCGACGTTCGTGGTGGCAGAGAAAGAGTCGATCTGCTGGCCGTCGCGCACCACTTGCAACTCCCAGTTGACCGGTTGCGGCGTGCTTTGCGCAAAAACGCCGTGGCTCGCAGCGAGACACGCGCAGGAGACGAGCGCGGATCCGATGAGACGGGCGAATGCGATGCGATTCGTTTTAGTCATTGAAAGCTTCTCCGGCGCTCGGGCTAATCGGATGGCAGCCGACGCGCGCAACTCACATGGCGCGGCGGCCGCCGAACGCGTGTTGCCCGGCGACTTCGTTCTGACAAGACAGACAGGGCGCGGTTCAGCGCATCAACAGATCATGTGAGGCCGCGTCCCGTCGATTCCAACCTCGCGGCTTGGTGAGCACGTTCCGAACCCGCCCGCCGCGGCATCGCGACGATGATACTCGCGTGCGCCGTCCGTGCCCGCTTTCTCAAAATTGGCAGCAGACGCCCGCGACTGCTCGCTTGCGCGTGATTCTTTCATCGATACACTGAACTCGTCGAAGCGAAAAAAGACGGGGTGCGACATGACGACGGCCGTGGTCAAACAAGAACTGGCAGTGGCGTCGTTCAGCAAGGTCTACAGTCTCGACGATGTCGAGGGCGCGCTGAACGATCTCTCCGAGGGCGCGAGCGAAGCCTTGCGCGCGACCTACGAAAAGATGCTGAAGGTGGGCAATCTGCGCTTCTGCGTGAAGCCCAACCGCATGCCTTCCATCGACGATCTCGCGGCATCGCTGCCGAATTTCGAAGAACCGCTCGACGATATCCGCAAGCAGATCGCGCTGTGCCTCGAAACCGACGACCGCCTCGAACTCATGCCGATGCTGCTGCTCGGCGAACCGGGCATCGGCAAGACGCACTTTGCGAAGCAGCTTTCGCGGCTGCTCGGCACGTCCTGCCACTATGTCGCGATGAGCTCGCTCACGGCGGGCTGGATTCTCTCGGGCGCGTCGTCGCAATGGCGCAATGCGAAGCCGGGCAAGGTCTTCGACGCGCTCGTGAACGGCAGCTACGCGAACCCCGTGATGACCGTCGATGAAATCGACAAGGCCACCGGCGACGCGCAATACGATCCGCTCGGCGCGCTCTACGCTTTGCTGGAACACGATACGGCGCAGAGCTTCATCGACGAATTCGCCGAGGTGCCGATCAACGCGGGCAATGTCGTGTGGATCGCCACGGCCAACGACGCGCGCGCGATTCCCGAGCCGCTTCTCAACCGCATGAACGTCTACGAGATTCCGGCGCCGGACCGCGAGGGCGCGCGGCGCATCGCGCAGGCTATCTACGCGGAAATTCGCGAGGCGCACGCCTGGGGCAGCCGCTTTCCCGAGACGCTCGGCGACGCGCCGCTCGATGCGCTCACGCAGGCGTCGCCGCGCGGCATGCGGCGCGCGATGTTGAACGCGTTCGGCAACGCGCGCATCGACGGCAGGCACCACGTCGAGGCGCGCGACATCGAACTGGACCGGCAATCGCGTCGCAAATTCATGGGCTTCTAGCCAGCTGCGGTTTCGCGATTTGCGATAAACGCCGTTGAACCGCGCTATTTTCAGCGTCTGGCGGCCAGATTCTTGCCTTTTTCCGAATTGCACCGGAAAACGCTGCTCGCTGCGTGCGTGATTGTGCGACGCGCAATAATCCCGCACGTAGAATAGGTCGCATCGAGAAGGCGCGGGCAAGGACATGGATCGGATCGAATGCGTGGTAATCGGGGCGGGCGTCGTCGGGCTCGCCATCGCGCGGGCGCTTGCGTTGCGCGGGCGTGAAGTGATGGTGCTGGAAGCGGGCGAAGCCATCGGCATCGGCACGAGTTCGCGCAACAGCGAGGTGATACACGCGGGCATCTACTATCCGCGCGGCTCGCTCAAGGCGGAACTGTGCGTGCGCGGGCGCGAAATGCTGTACGCGTTCTGCGAGGCGCATGGCGTGCCGCACCGGCAATGCGGAAAGCTGCTCGTGGCCACGGCGCGCAATCAGATTCCGCAGCTCGCGGCGATCGAGCAGAAGGGCGTCGAGAATCGCGTAGAAGGGCTCATGCGAATCAGCGGCGCACAGGCGCGGGACATGGAGCCGCAACTGCAATGCGTCGAAGCGGTGTATTCGCCGCGCACGGGCATTGTCGACAGTCATCAATACATGCTCGCGCTGCAGGGCGACGCGGAAAATCACGGCGCAGGCGTGGTGTTTCATACGCCGTTGGCAAGCATCGAGGCGCGCGAAGGCTGCTTTATCGTGGAGACGGGCGGGCAGGCGCCGGCGCGTTTCCGGGCGTCGTATCTGATCAACAGCGCGGGACTGCACGCGAACGACATCGCGCGGCGCATTCGCGGCCTCGACGACCGTCACGTGCCGCCGCTCTACTTCGCCAAGGGCAATTACTTCAGCGTGAGCGGACGCGCGCCCTTCGAGCGCCTCATCTATCCGATGCCGAACGAAGCGGGACTCGGCGTGCATCTGACAATCGATATGGGCGGGCAGGCGAAGTTCGGTCCCGACGTGGAATGGGTGCCGTCGATCAACTACGACGTCGATCCGCGCCGCGCCGATTCCTTCTATGCAGCCATTCGCGCGTATTGGCCCGGCTTGCCCGACGGCGCGCTGCAACCGGCGTACGCCGGCATTCGGCCGAAGCTCTCCGGTCCCGGCCAGGCGGCGGCGGATTTCATGATCCAGGGCAAATCGGCGCATGGCGTGCCGGGGCTCGTGAACCTGTTCGGCATGGAATCGCCGGGGCTGACAGCGTCGCTCGCCATTGGCGAACGGGTCGCCGACATGTTGCGCTGAGCGTTCCTTAGCGCTTATCTCCGACATTTGTCCTCATCGAAACGCTTGTGTGTTGTTATGCTCGGGCATCGCCGTCGTAAGAACGGCGCTTTCCCCCAATACAACATGGAGCGAGTCACCATGAAGACATCCCGTCGCACATTTCTGATGACGAGCGTAGGCGTTGCGTCGACGCTTGCGCTCGGCTCGCGCGTCGCTTTCGCCGATGCGCCGAAGGTCGAGGAAAGCGACCCGACCGCGCAGGCGCTCGGCTACAAGATGGACGCGAGCAAGGTCGACAAGGCCAAGTTCCCGAAGTACGCAGCGGGCCAGGATTGCGGCAACTGCCAGTTCTATCAGGGCAAGGCGTCCGATCCGTTCGCGCCGTGTCCGATGTTCGGCGGCAAGCAGGTCGCCGCGAAGGGCTGGTGCAGCGCCTACGCGAAGAAGGCCTGAGCTAGAACCGACGACCCCGACGAAGCGCGCCCGGCTGCGAAGCCCGGCGCGCTTTTCTTCGTTGCGTGTCGCTTGATAAGGCCACGCGCGGTCTTTACACTCGCCAAGGAAAAAATATCCCGGCCGCGCACGCCCGGCGCCGATCGATCAATCTACAGGGATTCGCATGGCAGACAGACCATTGAATGCGCGCGCGGTCAGCGCGGCGGTGATCGGCAACGCGCTGGAATGGTACGACTTCGTCGTATTCGGCTTTATGACGGTGGTGATCGCGCGGCTCTTCTTTCCGAGCGAGAACGACTACTCGTCGATTCTCCTCACCACGGCCAGCTTCGGCGTGGCCTTCGTGATGCGGCCCGTGGGCGGCATCGTGCTCGGGCTGTACGCCGACCGCGCCGGGCGCAAACCCGCGCTCACGCTCGTGATCGCGCTGATGACGCTCGGCATTCTGCTGCTCGCGATTGCGCCGCCTTACTCGGCCATCGGCATCGGCGCGCCGGTTCTGATCGTCGTCGCGCGGCTGTTGCAGGGCTTCTCGGCGGGCGGCGAGTTCGGCAGTTCCACCGCGCTTCTGATCGAGGCCGCGCCGTTTTCCAAGCGCGGTTTCTACGGCAGCTTCCAGATGGCGAGTCAGGCGGCGGCGCTCCTGCTCGGCGCCGTCGTGGGCGCGGCGATCTCGCGCGGGCTGTCGCCGCAAGCGCTGGAGTCGTGGGGCTGGCGTGTGCCGTTCATCATCGGGCTCGTGATCGGGCCAATCGGCCTGTATATCCGCCGCAACATGTCGGACACGGAAGCGTTCATGCACGTGAAGAAGGCCGCGCGCCGCGCGACGCTGGGCGAGGTCTTCCGCACGCATGGCCGCGAAGTGCTGTGCGGTCTCGGCGCGGTGATCGCGCTGACGGTGACGGTCTATGTGCTGATCGCGTATCTGCCGACCTTCGCGGTCAAGCAACTCAAGCTGCCGTACGGCCAGTCGTTCACGGCGCTGATCGTCGGCAATCTGCTGTTGACGGTGCTCTCTCCGGTGGCGGGCGCGTGGTCCGACCGTATCGGACGCAAGGCGCTCACGCTGTGGTCGCTCGCGATCACGCTCGTCATCATCTATCCGCTCTTCGCGTGGCTCGCGGCGGAGCCGAGCGTGATGCGCCTCGTGATCGTGCAGGCTGCGCTCTCGATCGTGCTGTCGGGCTACTACGGGCCGTTCGGCGCGCTGCTCTCCGAGCTGTTTCCCGCGCACCTGCGCTCGACCGGCCTCTCACTCGCATACAACATCGCGGTGATGATCTTCGGCGGCTTCGGGCAACTCATCGTGACGTGGCTCATTCGCGTCACCGGCTCGCAACTCGCGCCGACGTTCTATGTGATGGGCGGCGTCGTGCTCTCGCTGATCGCGGTGGCGGCCATTCCTGCGACGCGCCACGCCGACGTCGACGAAGCGCGCGAACTCACTCGCTAGGCGGCATCGCATGAAAGTGATCGAAAGCGGCAAGTTCACGGCCGAGCGCGCGTGGGGCGCGCTCGATATCTGCGTGATGAACGGCACGTCGTGCCGTCTGCACTGGACGGATGCGCCGTACAAATGGCACGTCAACGACGGCGAAGAAGTGTTCGCCGTGATGGACGGCCTGGTGCGGATGCACGTGCGCGACGCAGAAGGCGAGCGCACGCTGACGCTGAAGGCGGGCGATATCTTCCACGCCCAGGCCGGCGACGAGCATTACGCCGAGCCGGTCGGGGCGGCGCGCATTCTGGTGATCGAGAAAGAAGGGAGCGTCTGAGCGGCGCTCAGCGCGAAAGGCCCGCGGCGACGAGCAGTTCGGCGAGCGCTTCGGTCATGCCGCCTTCGTGCGTTTCGGCGCGTTCCTTCAGCTGCTTCACGAGCTTTTCGTCGAGCTTGCACGCGAACGGGACGAGCCCCTTCGCCTGATCGAGCTTGCGCTGCTCGCGTCGGTCGGCTTTCGGCGCGTCGTCCGCGCCCACGCGTGCGCGCCCGCCTTGCTTGAGGTCGTTGGCGAGTTTGAACGCCTTGTTCTGTTCCAGCTGGAATTTGTTCACGTGATGCTCCGGGGCCGCAGTGTCGATGGAGCCGTATTGTACTGGCCCGGCTGCCGCGCTCGGCCTTGCTCGCTTCAAGCCGGACCGGTTTCCGCCATCGCGTCGATGCGCGCGCGCATGCGCCGCCAATGCGAGCCTTCCCAGAAGACGCGGCGGCAGACATCGCATGTGACGAAGCGCGTGTGGCGTTCGCGCACGCCGTCGGGCACGCGGCCGTCGATCTCGTCGGGCGCGGCGGCGCGCAGCGGCGCATTGCACATCAGACACAGGCGAAACGCGCGCACATGCGCGGCGAGATTCAGCCGGTCCGCGATCTCGCGCCACTGTTCGTCCGGTTGCAGCGCGCGCACGTAGCAGCCGTGCAGCACGGTGCGGCGCTTGAGCAACTCGCGGTCGCGCGTGAGCACGACGCGCGATTCTTCGTGCGCGAGGCGCTCGATTTCATCGTCGGGGAAGTTGTTGTCGTAGCGCGTGTCGAAGCCCGCGAGCCGCAGCAGTTGCGCGAGCCCGCCGAGATGCGCGTCCGCGATGAAGCGCAGATTCGCCGGCTGCAAGGGCGGGCGCAGCAGCGAGCCGCCATCCGCGACATCGGGCGGCGCGTGTCCCGCCGGATAAACCTCGATGCAATCGCCGGGCTGGATCTGCGCATCGAAGCCGGCGGGCACGCCGTTACGCACGATCAGGCCGACTTCGGTGTGCGGCACGCCGAGCGCTTCGATCATGTGCTTGGTCGACGATGTCGGCGGACACGCGCACTCGAACGTTCGCCCTCGCTGCGGCCGGGCGAGGAAGTCGTTCAGTTCATCGTGAAAATGAAAGCGCGCGTTGACCATGCGAGCAAGTATGGCATTGCGCGCCGCTGCGTGCTGCCGGGCGATGTGCTCTACTGGCGCACGGCCGCGCGCCGTGGGCGCAACGGGAACTCAGTGAAAGGAGCACAGGCAATGGATATCGGATTCATCGGATTGGGCGAAATGGGCGGCGCGATGGCGAGCAACGCGCTGAAAGCGGGTCACTCGGTGCGCGTATGGAACCGCTCGCGCGAGAAAACCCGGGCATTGGCGGACCAGGGCGCGTCGGTGGTCGATACACCCGAGCAGGCGTTCTCCGGCGATGCCGTGTTCTCCATGCTCGCCGATGACAACGCGCTGCGATCCGTTCTCGTCGAAAGCGGCTTGCTCAAGCATGCTTCGAAGGGCCTCGTGCACGTGAACATGGCGACGATCTCGACTGCGCTCGCCGTCGAGCTCGCGCAGTTGCACGCGCAGCACGGCGTCGGCTATGTGGCCGCGCCGGTGCTCGGCCGGCCGGATGTCGCCGCTGCGGGCAAGCTCAACATTCTCGCGGCGGGCGCGGACGCGGACATCGAGCGCGTGCAGCCGGTGCTGGACGCAATGGGCCAGAAGACGTGGCGCGTCGGCCAGCAGCCGGAGCATGCGAACGTGCTGAAGCTCGCGGCGAATTTCATGCTGGGCTCGGCGATCGAGACGGTCGGCGAAGCGGCGGCGCTCGTCACGGGTCACGGCATCGAGGCGCAGACTTTCCTCGATGTCATCACGAACTCGCTGTTTCCGGGGCCCGTGTATCAGGGCTACGGGAAGATGATCGCGGAGCGCCGCTACGAGCCCGCGCTGTTCAAGGCGCGTCTTGGGCTGAAGGACGTGCGCCTCGCCATTGCAGCCGGCGAAGCCGTGAACGTGCCGTTGCCCGTGGCGAGCGTGGTGCGCGATAACCTGGTCGATGCCCTCGCACACGGCGACGGCGATAAGGATTTCGCGGTGCTGGGCCGAGTGGCCGCGCGGCGCGCCGGGCAGTGAGTTCGGCGCGGGAAAGACGCGGCATAATCGACGTCCCGCTCTTTCCCCGAGATCCGCAATGAGCCTGCATGTCTGGTGGTTATTCGTCGCCACGGTGTTCGTCGTATCCGCGATTCCGGGGCCCAACATGCTGCTCGTGATGACGCACGGCGCGCGCTTCGGGCTGCGCCGCTCCGTCGCGACGATGGCGGGGTGCCTCAGCGCGCTAATTCTGATGTTGTCGATATCGGTGGCGGGGCTCGGCGTTTTTCTGCAAGCGTGGCCGCGTCTCTTCGACGCGCTGCGCCTGATCGGCGCGGCTTACCTCGTTTGGCTCGGCGTGAAGAGCTGGCGCGCGAAGGCGGGCGCAGTCGAGGTGCGCGACGAAAGCGGCGGCGCGCGTGCCCGGTCGACGGGGCCATCGGCGCTTTATCGCAACGGCTTTGTGATTGCGGGCAGCAATCCCAAGTCGATCCTCTTCGCGGCGGCGCTTCTGCCGCAATTCATCGATGCGTCGCGGCCCGTGCTGTCGCAATTCGCGGTGCTGGTTGCGACGCTCGCGGTCATCGAAGTCAGCTGGTACGCGGTCTACGCGGGGCTCGGCTCGCGCATCGGCGAGAAGCTGAAAAGCGCGGCGGTCGCGCAGGCATTCAATCGGCTGACTGGCGGCCTGTTCGTCGGCTTCGGCGCGATGATGGCGCTGCTCCGGCACTGAGCTTTCACCGCCGATGTTATGTGCGCTAGCGCTCGAAGCGTCGAGCGAACGGGCGCACGGTTTGCTCGATCTGTATCAGAGTTTGATTCGGTGCCGAACATACGCGGGCAGGCGAGCGATGGATAGTGGGCTCGTTCAACGGTCTCATATTTGCGGCGAAACGGTTTGCAGGCTCGCGCCTGGCAGAGCAGTTTGAGCGGACTTCGATAAGGGATCGCGCCGTAGCGGCGGCAGACCGCGCCGTGGAATGCCGGGACGCTGAAGGCGCGTGACGCTTTTGAACGCACGCCGATGTATGGGCTCAATGTTTAGCCGCAGCGCGCCGGGTTCGCGGGTGCGGCGATGCGTGGAGCCGCTGCGAATGGATAGGCGCTGGCTGAAGCGTCGGTTCTGAATGCAGTTGTGTAGCGAACAGCGCCGACCGCGATGCATGAAGCAGCACTAGGGACCAAAGCTCCAAGTGCGGCCGACCGCGATGCATAAAGCAGCACTAGGGACCAAAGCTCCAAGTGCAGCCGACCGCGATGCATAAAGCAGCACTAGGGACCAAAGCTCCAAGTGCAGCCGACCGCGATGCAAGGAGCAGCACTAAGGGCTGAAGCCCCAAGTGCGGCCGACCGCGATGCACGAGCGGCACTAAGGGCCAAAGCCCCAAGCGCAGCCGACCGCGTTGCATGAAGCAGCATTAAGGGCCAAAGCCCCAAGCGCAGCCGACCGCGATGCATGAAGCAGCGCTAAGGACCAAAGCCCTAAGTGCGGCCGACCGCGATGCATGGAGCAGCACTGAGGGCCAAAGCCCCAAGTGCAGCCGACCGCGATGCATGAAGCAGCACTATGAGCTGAAGCCCCAAGTACGGCCGACCGCGATGCATGGGGCCGCACTAAGGGCTGAAGCCCCAAGTGCGGCCGACCGCGATGCATGGGGCCGCACTAAGGGCTGAAGCCCTAAGTGCGGCCGACCGCGATGCATGGGGCCGCACTAAGGGCTGAAGCCCCAAGTGCGGCCGACAGGAGACAGGGATGCAAGCGAAGATTTCAGGCGTCGCGCTCGCCGCACTTTATTGCGGTGTGCTGACGACCGCGCCCGCCGCCCGCGCCGACGATACGCCGAGCCCCTGCGTTGCGCTCAAGCGCATCGTCGCGGCATCGCCGACCTTCTCCTCGCTCACGGCCAGCGACGGCCGGCCGCTCGCGTCGCCTTACGGCGACGACGCGCAGTGCGCCGCCTCGCAGACGAACTATCGCTGCGCGTGGACGCCGCACGGCGGCTCCAGCGCCGACGCGCTACAAGGCGTCGCCGCAGACATCGCCTCGTGTCTGCCGGACGCGACGCACGATCAAAACTCGCCCGCGCGCCAGCATTTCTATATCGGCGCACGCGGAGCACGCACGGAAATCACGGCGGCATCAGCCGGTTCCAACAAACTAAAGCTCGAAATCTCCGCCAACCGGTGAGGCCATCATGACCAAGCGCATCCTGATAGCCGACGACGACGACGACGCGCTCGCCGGCCTCGCAAATTTGCTCAACGGCATGGGTCACGAAGTGGCGCTCGCCGCTAACGGCGCGCAGGCAGTGGAAGTGGCGGCGCAGTTCGCGCCCGAAGTGGTGATCCTCGATCTCGGGATGCCGCTGGTCGACGGCCTCGCCGCCGCGCGGGCACTACGCGAAGCGCCGAACGGAGCCGCGATGCTGCTCGTCGCGCTAACCGGATGGGGTCAGCCGCAGCATCGCGATATGACACTGGAGGCGGGCTTCGACATCCACCTCGTCAAACCCATCTCGGCGGATCAGTTGCAATTCATTCTGTCGATGACACAGCCCTGACCGGCCTTGTTGCAACGCACCAAATTTCTTGCTATAGTGGTCCCCGTCTCCTCCATGTCTCCACTGATATGGATTCAGCCCGCCGACCTAGGCGGGCTTTTTTTTCGTCCGTCGTTTTCGTGTTGCGGCGCATTAAAAAGCCGGCCCGCAGGCCGGCTCGTCCTCGACACAGTGTCTGACTGAGCGCACTCGGCGCACTCAGCGCGCCAGTCCGGTCGCTTCGTCGGCGCCGATGGCGAGATTCATGCACTGAATCGCCGCACCGGACGCACCCTTGCCCAGATTGTCGAGCCGCGTCACGGTGACAAAACGCTCGTCGTTGCCGAACACAAAGACGTCGACGCGATTCGTGTCGTTGCAGGCCTGGGCGTCGAAGAAGCCGTTGTCCAGATTGCTTTCCGCGTCGAACGGCATCACGCGCACGAACGGCTCGCCCGCATAGTATTCGGCGAGCATGTCGCGCACGTCCTGCGGCCTGGCGGCGCGCGTGAGCTGGTCGGGCGAGAAGTAGGTCGTGACCGCGAGACCCTTCAGGAACGGTCCGACGATCGGCGTGAAAATCGGCGCGCGCGACAAGCCAGTGCGCACGGACATTTCCGGCAGATGCTTGTGCGTCAAGCCGAGCGCGTAAGCGCGCGGGCTATTGAGGCGCGCGTCGCCGCCCGCTTCGTATTCCGCGATCATCTTCTTGCCGCCGCCGCTGTAGCCGGTGATCGAATAGGCGTGCGCGTGGAAATCGGCCGGCACGAGCCCGCCCGCGACGAGCGGCTGCATGGACAGCACGAACGCCGATGCGTGGCAGCCCGGCACCGCAATGCGCTTCGCCGTGCGAAGCCGGTCACGCTGCGCGCGGGAAAGCTCGGGCAGGCCGTACGCCCAGTCGTCGTGCGTGCGAAAGGCGGTGCTCGCGTCGATCACGCAGGTCCGGTCGTTGCCCGGCTCGACCAGCGAAACCGACTCGCGGGAGGCGACATCCGGCAGGCACAGAAACGTCACGTCCGACGCGTTGATCAGGCGGCGACGCTCCTCGACGTCCTTGCGCTTCGCCTCGTCGATGCGCAGCACTTCGATGTCACGGCGCTGCGACAGATATTCGAAAATCTTCAGGCCGGTGGTGCCTTCCTGTCCGTCGACAAATACTTTCGTGGTCATCTCGATCTCGCTGGTTCGTGGCCGCCGCGCGTGCGCCGCCGCAAAACCGCCATTCTAAGTCGATTTCGCGACCGGTTGATGTCGATTCCTGCGCGGAATTAGAAGGTGCGAAAGCGCCGTTCGTCGAAGCGGCGCGCGCTTCGGCTGGGGAGAGAAGCAGGGCAGCGAAGCGTGCGCACCGTCGAATCACGCCGGCGCGTCTGCGCTACTTGCGAGACGAGCCGCCGAGACCGCGCGGCTGCTGCTGACGCGTCACGGCGTGGCCGGAGCCGCTTCCGATGCGCCCGGACGGTCCGCCCACCGCGCGGCGACGGCGGCGATGCGCGCGCCGAACGTCTTCGCCGTCTCGATATCGCCGGGCGGCGGCGCTTCTTCCGGCGACGCATCTGCGGGCGATTGCGTGAGCAGCCCCGTGAAGCCGCCGACGAAATTCAGGTCGTTGCGCGTGGCGGCTTTCGTATTCGACGGCATCAGGCCCGCGCCGACCCAGATCATGCCGTGCTGCATCGCCAGCGTGACGAAGTAGGAAATGGTCAGGAACTTGTCGCCGTTCATGTGCGCGGAGTTGGTGAAGCCCGCCGCGATCTTGTCTTTCCACTTCTGCTCGAACCAGGGCTTGGAACTGGCGTCGGCGAACTTCTTGAAGTCGGCGGACGGTCCGCCCATGTACGTCGGCGCGCCGAACACGATGGCGTCGGCGGCCTCGAGCTCGGCCCAGGCGGCGTCGTCCATTTCGCCGACGGGCATCAGCCGGCCGTTCGCGCCGGCGTCGGTTGCACCGGCGAGCACGGCTTCCGCGACTTTCTTCGTGTGACCGTAGCCGCTGTGATAGACGATGACGATGTTCGGCATGATTCCCTCTTGCCGCGCGTGGCGGCGCGCGCGAGCGACGCGCGTGTTGCATGGTGAGCGGCGGTCGTGTCCGGATGCGCGGTTCGCGGCGCTGCATGGCGCACAGCGCGGCAAAACCATGGACGCATGGACGCAGTCAGTCTAGCGCAGCCGTTTTCCGTGCTACCGGGGCTAGCGCACGCACGCAGCGAAACAATCGCGCGGGCGCTATCGTCCGACGGTAAAGGTCAGTTGCGCGCTGGCGATGGCGGTCGCGCGGATTTCGTGGTCGAACATGAGCGCGGGCGTGCCCTGACGCAGGCGCAAGTCGTCGCTATTCAGCGCGTACACAGTCACGATGTAGCGATGCGGCTTGCCGGGCGGCGGGCAGGGACCGCCGTAGCCGTCCGTGTCCCAGTCGTTGCGCGCCTCGACCGCGCCAATCTTGCGCAACGCGCCCGAGGCGCTCGCATTCGCCGGCAGGTGCGTCACGGTCGACGGAATGCCGGCGACGGCCCAGTGCCACCAGCCGCGCCCCGGCGCGTCGGGATCGAAAATCGTCACGGCGAAGCTGCGCGTCTGCGCGGGCGCGCCGCGCCACGAAAGCTGCGGTGAGCGGTTGCCGCCCTTGCAATCCGAATCGTTGAAGAGCTGTTCGTGCCCGACGGTCTTGCCGGGGGCCAGTTCCGGACTCGTCACGGAGAAGACGTCTTGCGCGGCCGCGCCGCGCGCATGGCACAGAAGCGCCGCCGCACTCGCGACCCCGAGCGTGAATGCAGCGACAGCGTGACCGGAACGCAAGATCCGACTTGCGAGGCGCATGGCTGACTCCTGGCAGCGGCTGGAACTCATATAGCAGCGTTTCGCCGGCTGCAACGATGTTTTTTGTCTCAGTGATGCGCTTCGTAGGAGGTTGCAGTTTAACATTGCAACAAAGCATTAAAAGCTTGATCCTTGGGGCCAAACCTATGGCGCGAATCAGTCGTATTTCTTTGTGCGCGCGGCTGATGGTGAAGACTCAAACTCGTAGATCAACATATGAACCATTTGAACTTGATTCGCGTGGCAGTCAGTCGACCGGATTTGGGAGAAGAATAAATGAGCCAGCGAATTCAGGTCATCATTGCAGACGACCATCCTGTGATTTTGTTCGGCGCCGCGCAGGCGCTCAGCAAGTTTCCGGAAGTCGATGTCGTTGGCCAGGCGCGTCAATCCACCGAACTCGTCCAGCTATTGCAGAAAACGCCGTGCGACGTGCTGGTGACGGATCTCGCCATGCCCGGCGGTTCATACGGCGACGGCATGCCGCTGCTCGGCTACATCGGCCGCCAGTTTCCGAAGGTCCGGCTCGTCGTGCTGACCATGCTCGAAAATCCGGCTTTGCTCAAACGTTTGCGTGAAGTCGGCGTCGTGTCGATCATCAACAAGGCCGACGACATGAACCACATCGGCTGGGCGATCCAGCATGTGATGCGCGGGCAGGAATACCTCGGGCCGTCGGTGAAGGCGGCGCTCGACAGCATGGGCATCGGCGCGTCGGGGCAGCAGCGCGGCGTTATTCTGTCGAAGCGTGAACTCGAAGTGGTGCGCCTTTTCGTGTCCGGCATGACCATTACGGAAATCGCGGGGCAACTGCGGCGCAGTATCAAGACCATCAGCACGCAGAAGAACACGGCAATGCGCAAACTGGGCATAGAACGAGACTCGGAATTATTCCAGTACGCGCAAAGCAACGGATTAATGAATCTGTCCGCCTATACAGGCGACGGTTCGCTCGAAGATACGCCGGTGTCGGATTCGAAATCGTTATAGACGCCAATCGGCCGAAACGAAAAAAAGCCGCTGACTGAAATCAGCGGCTTTTTCGTTTTAATCGCCTGCTCGCAACGATTATTTATTGCGGCGTGGCAGTGGCGCCGCCGTGCGCAGCTGACCATTCGGCTGGCGCATGAAGGAATTTCTCGACTTCATCGAGCGTCTTGGTTTCGAAATAGCCCTGTTCCTTCGCGACGCGCAACACGTCCCACCACGTGGCGAGCGCGTGGAGATTCACGTCGATGTCCTTCAGCACGGACACGCTCTCCTTGAAGATGTTGTAGTGGAAGAGCACGAAGCAGTGATTCACCGTCGCGCCAGCCGTGCGGAGCGCGTTGATGAAGTTGATCTTGCTGCGGCTGTCCGTGGTCAGGTCTTCGACCAGCAGCACGCGCTGGCCTTCGGTCAGCAAGCCTTCGATCTGCGCGTTGCGGCCGAAGCCCTTCGGCTTCTTGCGCACATACTGCATCGGCACCATCAGACGATCGGCGATCCACGCGGCGAACGGAATGCCGGCGGTCTCGCCGCCCGCGACAGCGTCGATCTGCTCGTAGCCGACATCGCGCAGAATGGTCGCTTCGGCCATTTCCATCAGGCCGCGGCGCACGCGCGGATACGAGATCAGCTTGCGGCAGTCGATGTACACCGGGCTTGCCCAGCCGGACGTGAAGATGAACGGTTTTTCCGCGTTGAAGTGCACCGCCTGCACTTCGAGCAGCATCTTGGCGGTGGTGTCGGAGATCGTCTGGCGATCGAAGCCTGTCATGGGCGAATCCTTGGACTGATGTGGCGCTTCTGGAAGCGGAAGGCGGCCGCGAGGGCCCTGGCGCATGAACCGGACGCCGACGAGCCGTCTTTCGAAGGGCTGTCCGGCGTTTTTCTGCGCGCGTGTCGACGGGACCCGGCACGTAAGCGCCTGCGTTGTCCCATGCACAGCTAACCCGCGATTTTACCCGAGCCTGCGCGGCGGGGCGAGCAGCGCGGCGGCGCGCCTCCGGGTGACTTTTTTCCGGTTGTGACGGCGGGCCGCTCGCCAGTACACTCGCCGCGCCTTCCGACCGCTTGCGACCGCTTCCGACCGCCTTCGATGAAATACGCCCCGACGACACCCGACTCCCCCGATTCCTTGCCTCGCCACGCGTGGCATGCGCTCGCCGCATCCGTGCTCGGCTACGCGATGGACGGCTTCGACTTGCTGATTCTCGGCTTCATGCTCCCCGCGATCGCTGCCGACTTGCACTTGTCGCCCGCGCAATCCGGCGCGCTCGTCACGTGGACGCTCGCGGGCGCGGTGGCGGGCGGCGTCGTGTTCGGCGTGCTGTCGGACTACTTCGGGCGCGTGCGCATGCTCACGTGGACCATTCTGGTGTTCGCCGTCTTCACGGGTCTTTGCGCACTCGCACGCGGATACGGCGACTTGCTGTTCTATCGCACGATGGCGGGCGTCGGGCTGGGCGGCGAGTTCGGCATCGGCATGGCGCTCGTCGCGGAAGCGTGGCCCGCGCGGCAGCGAGCGCGCGTGTCGTCCTATGTCGGGCTCGGCTGGCAGCTCGGCGTGCTCGCCGCCGCGCTCCTCACGCCGCTGCTTCTGCCGATGATCGGCTGGCGCGGCATGTTCGCGGTCGGCCTGATGCCGGCCGTCGTCTCGTTTCTGGTGCGGCGGAGCGTGGCCGAACCTGCGCTTTTCACCGCGCGCCGCACCGGAAGCGCCGCGCGCAAGCTGCCGCTGAAGCGCCTGTTCGACAGTGCGCGTACCGCGCGCGCGAGCCTCGGCGTGATCGTGCTCTGCTCAGTGCAGAACTTCGGTTATTACGGGCTGATGATCTGGCTGCCGAGCTATCTGTCGAAGACGTTCGGCTATTCGCTCACGAAATCCGGCGTCTGGACGGCCGCGACCGTGCTCGGCATGGCGCTCGGCATCTGGCTGTTCGGCATGGCGGCCGACCGCTTCGGACGCAAGCCCGCGTTTCTCGCCTATCAGATCGGCGCGGTCGCCATGGTCTTCGTTTATTCGAACCTGACGAGCCCGGCCGCGCTCCTGATCGGCGGCGCGGCGATGGGCGTGTTCGTCAACGGGATGATCGGCGGCTACGGCGCGCTGATCTCCGAGATCTATCCGACCGAAGCGCGCGCCACCGCGCAGAACGTGCTGTTCAACATCGGGCGGGCGGTCGGCGGACTCGGGCCGGTCGTGGTGGGCGCGCTGGCGGCGCGCTACACGTTCGCGGTGGCACTCGCGTTTCTCGCCAGCATCTATTTGCTGGATGTGGCGGCGACGCTCTTTCTGATCCCCGAAAAGCGCGGCGCGGAACTCGACTGAAAGGCGAGCCGCGCGTCTTCTTCCGACGAAACGCACGCCCAGCAACGCTTCCGCGTGCAATGCTGCGTCGCGCCATTTGAGATACGCGGTGTACACTGAACAGCTAAAAACAAGGCTCCGTTCGCCCGCTTCATCCCTGCCGGGCGGCACGCTGCGTCTATCCGACGCGCCGGGTGACTGACAACATTGGTCCATCGATTCACATCCCGCCCACAGTGCCGAGCGGCCGCCGGCTGTGAACCCTGTTCGAAAAATTTCTAACGTCTCAGGCTAATCATGGACGAACAACTGAAGCAAAGCGCTCTCGCATACCACCAGAATCCGCGTCCCGGCAAGATCTCGGTCACGCCGACCAAACCCCTATCCAACCAGCTCGACCTGTCGCTCGCGTATTCGCCGGGTGTCGCGGCTGCGTGCATGGCGATCTACGACGAACCGCTCGACGCGCAGAAGTACACGTCGCGCGCGAATCTGGTCGGCGTCGTGACGAACGGCACAGCCGTGCTCGGCCTCGGCAACATCGGTCCGCTCGCGGCCAAGCCGGTCATGGAAGGCAAAGGGTGCCTGTTCAAGAAGTTCGCGGGCATCGACGTGTTCGATATCGAACTGAACGAGACCGACCCGGACAAGCTTGTGGACGCCATCGCGATGCTCGAACCGACGCTCGGCGGCATCAATCTGGAAGACATCAAGGCGCCGGAATGCTTCTACATCGAAAAGAAGCTGCGCGAGCGCATGAAGATTCCCGTTTTCCATGACGATCAGCACGGTACTGCGATCATCGCGTCGGCAGCGATACTCAACGGCCTGAAAGTGGTCGGCAAGACGCTCGACAACGTGAAGCTGGTCTGCTCGGGCGCGGGCGCTGCGGCCATCGCGTGTCTGGACCTGCTCATCGATCTGGGCCTGAAGAAGTCGAACACGATCGTCGTCGACTCGAAGGGCGTGATCTACGAAGGACGCGGCAATCTGGATGCGTCGAAGGAGCGGTATCAGGCGAGCACCGACGCGCGCACGCTCGGCGACGCGATGCACGGTTGCGACGTGTTTCTCGGCTGTTCGAGCGCGGGCGTGCTCAAGCCGGAAATGGTCGCGACCATGGCCGACAAGCCGCTGATTCTCGCGCTGGCGAACCCCGAGCCGGAGATCCGGCCGGAAGAGGCGAAGAAGGTGCGCCCGGACTGCATCATCGCGACGGGCCGTTCGGACTATCCGAACCAGGTCAACAACGTGCTGTGCTTTCCGTTCATCTTCCGTGGCGCGCTCGACGTCGGCGCGACGACCATCACGGAAGAGATGAAGCTCGCGTGCGTTCGCGCGATCGCGGAACTGGCCGAAGAAACCGATCAGGGCGATGAAGTCGCGAAAGCGTACGAAGGCCATTCGCTCGAATTCGGTCCGGAGTACCTGATTCCGAAGCCGTTCGATCCGCGCCTCATCATCAAGATTGCGCCGGCTGTCGCGCAAGCCGCGATGGATTCTGGCGTCGCGACGCGCCCGATTCAGGACATGGACGCGTATCGCGAGACGCTCGGCGCGACCGTCTACCGCACCGGCATGGTCATGCGGCCCGTGTTCGCGGCGGCGAAGGCCGCGCCGGCGCGCATCGCGTTCGCGGAAGGCGAGGACGAGCGCGTGCTGCGCGCCGCGCAATTCGTGCTGCTGGAGAAGATCGCGAAGCCGATCATCATTGGCCGGCCGGCGGTCGTCGAAATGCGTTTGCAGAAGATGGGCTCGAAGCTGAAGCCGGGCGTCGATTTCGAGATCGTGAATCCGGAAGACGATCCGCGCTATCAGAAGAGCTGGCAGGCGTATCACGAAATCGCGGCGCGTCAGGGCGTGACGCCGGAAAGCGCGAAGGCGGCGCTGCGCAAGTTCAACACGCTGATCGGCGCGATCCTCGTTCATACGGGCGATGCGGACGGCATGATCTGCGGCCTCATCGATACGTATCAGGATCACCTCAAGTTCATCGATCAGGTGCTCGGCAAGGCGGAAGGCGCGGACAACTTCGCGGCGATGAATCTGCTGATGCTGCAAGGGCGCAATATCTTCATCAGCGACACGTACGTCAACGAATTGCCGACGCCCGAGCAACTCGCCGACATGACGATTCTCGCGGCGCGCGAGATCGAGCGATTCGGCATTCAGCCGAAGGTGGCGCTGGTGTCGAACTCGAATTTCGGCAGCGTGCCGAGCGCATCGAGCAAGCGCATGGCCGAGGCGCGCAAGCTGATCGCGGAGCGCGCGCCGAATCTCGAAGTCGATGGCGAAATGCACGGCGATGCGGCTCTGTCGGAAACCGTGCGTAAGGCGGCGTTCCCCGGCACGACGCTTTCGGGCGAGGCGAATCTGCTTATCATGCCGAACGTGGAAGCGGCGAATATCACGTACAACTTGCTGAAGATGGTGAGCGGCGAGGGCGTGACGGTTGGGCCGTTCCTGCTGGGCGCTTCCAAGCCCGTTCATATTTTGACGCCGGCGGCGACCGTGCGGCGGATTATTAATATGACGGCGGTGGCTTCGGCAAACGCCAGCGTGATGAAGGCGAAATAACGCGGCTTAGTGAAGTAGTAATGGACGGCGATTCGGGGGACTGGATCGCCGTTTTTTTTGATAATGTCTTATCTTGAACAGTCGAATCTCCACGGTCTCTCCCGTAATTCAATTCGGAATACGAATAAAGGCATGGCGCAGTCGTTGGAGATCATCGTTGAGACGTTTCGTGCGCAGGGCGAGAACTCGGCGTCACCCGTGCGCGTGCGCCCGCTAGCGGGCCAAGGGTTGAGCACCGACCTGCGCGTCGAATGCAGCAAAAGCATGCGCGCGCAGTATCCGATCGGTACGCTGTTTCGCCTGGACGTGAGGGTGATTCATCGCTTGGGAACGCCGTTGCTGTACGCGCACCACGCAGCGCCGTTCGAGCGAGTCCGCCTTGACGAAGCGTACCGATTCATCGACACCATCTTCGGCCATGCGGACGCATCGAAATAAAAAAGGCGATTCGCTTTCGCGAACCGCCTTCGAGCGTGAAGCGGCGAGAATCAAGCCACCTGCCGCTTCTCCCCACCTTCGTTCGAACGCCACCGCGCCAGCAGCTTTTCCCACTTCACCTTCGCCGCCTTGACGTTGTTTTCCTTGATATGCCCGTAGCCGCGCATCGAATCGGGAAGGCTCGCCAGTTCGATCGCCAGCGGCAGCCTCTGCGGCGTCAATCCATCGATCAGTTCCTTGACCAGCGCTTCATACTCGCCGATCAACGCGCGCTCCATCTTCCGCTCTTCCGTGCGGCCGAACGGATCGAGCGCCGTGCCGCGCAGGAACTTCAGCCGCGCGAGCACGCGCATGGCGGACATCATCCACGGACCGTACTGCTTCTTCACCAGATGCCCATGCGCGTCCTTCTTGGAGAAAGACGGCGGCGCAAGATGCATCTTGATCTTCCAGTCGCCTTCGAAACTGCTCTTCACCTTCTCGATGAACGCCGGATCGGCATACAGACGCGCGACTTCGTACTCGTCTTTATAGGCCATCAGCTTGTGCAGATTCTTCGCGACGGCCTCGGTCAGCAGATAGTCGCCGACGCCGAGTTCGGCTTCCGCCGCGCGCACCTGCGCAACCAGCCGTCCATACTTCGCGGCGTATGCGGCGTTCTGATACTTCGAGAGGTAGTCGAGGCGCTTGTCGATCAGCGCATCCAGCGCCTTCGGCGTATGCAGCGCGATGACCTTGCTCGGCGTCGCATCCTGCGTCCCTTGCGCGAGACGCCTGACAGCCGGGAGATCATGCGCGGCGCGTCGGCCCCATTCGAACGCAGCGAGATTCTTCTCGACCTGCACGGCGTTCAGCTCGATGGCCCGCACGATCGACTCATGCCGCAACGGCACCCAGCCCATCTGCCACGCGTAGCCGAGCACGAACGGATTCGTGTAGATCGCGTCGCCCATCAGCGCGACGGCGAAGCGGTTCGCATCGACGAGCGCGACATGCTCGCCCGCCGCCGCGCGAATATCGGCTTCCGCGCTCGCCCCCGGGAAGCGCCAATTCGGGTCCTTGATGAAAGCGGCCGTTGGCGTCTGCGCGCTGTTCACGACCACGCGCGTGCGACCCGGCTGCATCCGCGAGCCGCATTCGTCGCTGGCCGTGACAATCGCGTCGCAGCCGATGACGAGATCCGCCTCGCCCATCGCGATGCGCGTCGCGTGAATGTCGGTCGGGCGGTTCGCGATCTGCACGTGGCTCATTACGGCGCCGCCCTTCTGCGCGAGGCCGGTTACGTCCAGCACGGTGACGCCCTTTTGCTCCAGATGCGCCGCCATGCCGAGCAGCGCGCCGATCGTCACCACGCCCGTTCCGCCGACGCCCGTCACCAGCACGCCGTACGGCCGGCCGATCTCGGGTAGTTCGGGCGTCGGGACGGGCGGCACCGCGTCGCCGGCCACGCTCGTCGCCTTCGGCTTCTTCAACTGGCCGCCTTCCACCGTGACGAAGCTCGGGCAGAAGCCGTTCAGACACGAATAGTCCTTGTTGCAGGTCGACTGGTTGATCTGCCGTTTCGTGCCGTATTCGGTGTCGAGCGGCTCGACGGACAGGCAGTTCGACTTCACCGAACAATCGCCGCAGCCTTCGCACACGGCCTCGTTGATGACGACGCGCTTCGCCGGATCGGGATACGCGCCGCGCTTTCTGCGGCGGCGCTTCTCGGTGGCGCAAGTCTGGTCATAGATCAGAATCGACGTGCCGGGAATTTCGCGCAACTGGCGCTGCATGTCGTCGAGCTGGTCGCGATGATGCACGTCGATGCCCGGCGCGAGGCCGACGTCCGGCGTGTATTTTTCCGGCTGATCCGTGACGATGACGATCTTCGCCGCGCCTTCCGCCGCGAGTTGATGCGTGATCTGCGGCACGGTCAGCACGCCGTCGACCGGCTGGCCGCCCGTCATCGCGACGGCGTCGTTGTACAGAATCTTGTACGTAATGTTGACCTTCGACGCGATCGCCGCGCGAATCGCGAGCAGGCCGGAGTGGAAGTACGTGCCGTCGCCGAGATTGGCGAACACGTGCTTGTCGTGGGTGAACGGCGCTTGCCCGACCCACGCCACGCCTTCGCCGCCCATCTGGCTGAACGTGCTCGTGTTGCGGTCCATCCACACCGTCATGTAGTGACAGCCGATGCCCGCCATCGCGCGCGATCCTTCCGGCACGTTCGTCGACGTGTTGTGCGGACAGCCGGAGCAGAACCACGGCTTGCGCTCGGCTTCGACACGCGGCCGCGCGAGCGCCTTTTCCTTCGCCTCGATCACGGCGATGCGCGCCGCAATGCGGGCGCGCACGTCGGCGGGCAGGTCGAATTTCGCGAGCCGCGCGGCAATGGCTTTCGCGATGATCGCGGGCGAAAGCTCGTAGTGCGCGGGCAGCAGCCAGTTGCCCATCGGCACGGACCATTCGCCGCCTGCGCCGTCTTTCTCATCGAACTTGCCGAAAACGCGCGGACGCTGCGCATCGGGCCAGTTGTAAAGCTCTTCCTTGATCGCGTATTCGAGAATCTGGCGCTTCTCTTCGACGACCAGAATCTCCTTGAGGCCGCGCGCGAATTCCTGCGCGCCTTGCGCTTCGAGCGGCCACACGCAGCCGACCTTATACAGACGAATGCCGATCTGCGCGCAGGTTTCATCGTCGAGGCCGAGGTCGGTCAGCGCCTGACGCACGTCGAGGTACGCCTTGCCGCCCGTCATGATGCCGAAGCGCGCGTGCGGCGCATCGATCTCGATGCGATCCAGCTTGTTCGCGCGCACGTAGGCGAGCGCGGCGTACCACTTGTAGTCGAGCAGACGCGCTTCCTGCACGAGCGGCGGATCGGGCCAGCGGATGTTCAGGCCGCCGTCGGGCATCGCGAAATCGGTCGGAATCACGATTTGCGTGCGATGCGGGTCGATATCCACCGACGCCGACGATTCCACCACGTCGGTCACGCATTTCATCGCGACCCAAAGGCCGGAGTAGCGCGACATCGCCCAGCCGTGCAGGCCGAAGTCGAGATATTCCTGCACGTTCGACGGGAACAGCACCGGCAGCCCGCACGCCTTGAAGATGTGTTCGGACTGGTGCGCGAGCGTCGATGACTTCGCCGCGTGGTCGTCCCCGGCGAGCACGAGCACGCCGCCGTGCTGCGACGATCCGGCGGAATTGCCGTGCTTGAAGACATCGCCGGAGCGGTCGACGCCGGGGCCTTTGCCGTACCACATCGAAAAGACGCCGTCGTACTTCGCGCTCGGGTAGAGGTTGACTTGCTGCGACCCCCAGACGGCGGTGGCTGCGAGATCTTCGTTCAGGCCCGGCTGAAACACGACCTGATGCGCGGCGAGATACTTCTTCGCCTTCCAGAGCGACTGGTCGAGACCACCGAGGGGAGAACCGCGATAGCCGGAGATGAATCCGGCGGTGTTGAGGCCTGCGGCTCTGTCGCGTTCTTGCTGGAGCATCGGCAGGCGAACCAGCGCCTGGATGCCGCTCATGTACGCGCGGCCGCGTTCGAGGGTGTATTTGTCGTCGAGCGTGACGGATTTCAGCGCGGCTTCTAGCGAAGCTCTTTGTTCTGCGTCTAGCGGGGCGTTCATTCTGTGTGCTCCTCCACCCGAGTTTGGGATCGCCAAAGCATGATTCGGGCCGTTGCGTCTTGTGAACGCGCAGGCCGGGACTTCAAGTTTGCCGATGCCCGCGCTTTCGAGACAGTGGTAGAAACCCGTTAAAAAATCCTCACTTAGGCGCGGTTTGCGTCAAAACGTTGAAGCGCGGCCCGGGACGTCGAGACGTTTGTTACAGGGTGTAAATGTGACCGATGCGCGGAACCCCCGGTCTCGGCTCTGTCTAAACGGGCGCTTGCGCAGTTTCGCGTGCGGTTTCGTGAGCGCGGAACGGCATTCAGCCGTACACACGCAGTCAGAAGGAGAAAAGAATGAAGCAACGCCACATCCAGAGTTTCCTGATGGTCTCGGCGGCCTTTTTCGCGATCAGCGCGCCGGTGGGCGGCGCGCGGGCGAATGGCACGCCGTTCGGGGCCACGTCGGTTCCCCCCGTCGCGCAAGTGCGCTCCCAGACGCCGCAGGTTCGCGGCGGCGAGCGCCGCGAGTCCGAGCGTAGTAACGACGACACCGCCGCCTGAAAGCATCGCTACAAGACAAAAGGGACATGAACGCTGCGTTCATGTCCCTTTTTTTGTGCCCTTCGGTTCTTAGGCGCTCGTGTCTTTCAGCACGCCGCGCCGCATCTGATCCAGTTCGATGGATTCGAACAGCGCCTTGAAGTTGCCCTCGCCGAAGCCCTGATTGCCCTTGCGCTGAATGATCTCGAAGAAGATCGGGCCGATCTGATTCTCCGTGAAGATTTGCAGCAGAATTTCGTCGCGGATGCCGTCGATCAGAATCTTGCGCTTTTTCAGTTCCGCGACCGATTCGCCGTGATTCGGCACGCGCCGGTCCACGAGTTCGTAATACGTGTCGATGGTGTCGAGCAGCGCAATATTCGACGCGCGCAGGCCGTCGACCGTCTCATAGATATTGTCGGTGCCAAGCGCGATGTGCTGAATGCCTTCGCCGCGATATGCGTCGAGATATTCCTGAATCTGGCCGGCGTTTTCCGAGCCTTCTTCGTTGATCGGAATGCGAATCTTGCCGCACGGCGAGGTCATCGCTTTCGACTTCACCGCCGTCACCTTGCCTTCGATGTCGAAATAGCGCACCTCGCGGAAATTGAAGAGGCGCTCGTAGAACTCTGCCCATTCGATCATCCGGCCGCGATGCACGTTGTGCGTCAGATGGTCGATGTAAGTCAGTCCGTGGCCGACCGGATTCGGATTCGCGCCGGGAATCGGCTCGAAGTCGACGTCGTAAATGCTGATATCGCCGATGCTGCCCGGCTCTGCGCCGTTCTTGCCGCGCCAGCGATCTACGAAATAGATCAGCGAATCGCCGATGCCCTTGATCGCCGGAATGTTCAGTTCCATCGGGCCAGTCTTGTTGTCGAAGCCCCACGCGCCGAGTTCGAGCGCGCGCTTGTACGCTTTCGCCGCGTCCGCGACGCGAAACGCGATTGCGCAGATCGACGGTCCATGCAGGCGCGCGAAACGTTGCGCGAACGAATCCGGCTCCGCATTGACGATGAAGTTGATTTCGCCCTGCCGGTACAACGTCACGTTCTTGTGCCGATGCCGCGCGATCGCCGTGAAACCCATCTGCTCGAACAGCTTGCCGAGCGCGACCGGGTCCGGCGCGGTGTATTCGATGAATTCGAAGCCGTCGGTGCCGACGGGGTTCTCCCAGGTCGTAGTGCTCATGCGCGTCTCCCGTTTTCTATGCGGCGCTTCGCCGCGACGTGGAGAGAAGTTTAGCCAGCGAGCGGCGGCAAAAACTTGCGAAACAAATCGCAGGTTCCTAAGATGGCGCACGAAACTGCCAACAGTCCGCGCATTGGAGACCGAAAATGGCCGAGCCCGAACTCGATACGATAGACCGCAGAATCCTCGCGATTCTTCAGGAAAACGGTCGCCTGTCGAATCAGGAGATCGCGGACCGCGTGAATCTTTCGCCGAGTCCGTGCTTGCGGCGCATCCGGCGGCTGGAGGAGACGGGCGTGATTCGCGGCTACGTCGCGCTGCTGGACGCGAAGAAGCTCGGTCTCGGTTTGCTGGCTTATGTGAACGTTCGGCTGGAGAAACGCGGCGGCATGCCGGCGTCGGCCGGCACGCCCAATCCGCCGACGCACGGCGATCTGTTCCGCGAAGCCGTGCGGTCATGGCCGGAAGTGGTCGCCTGCGACGCGATGACCGGAGAGATGGATTTCCTGCTGCGCGTACAGGTGCGCGACATGGACCACTTCTCGCGCTTCGTGCAGGACCAACTGCTGCATCATCCTTCGGTGATCGACGTGCGCTCGAGTTTCTCGCTGGAACGCATCAAGGAGACGACCGCGCTGCCGCTGCGTTGAGCGCGTTCCGACAACGAAAAGGGCGGCCTGAGCCGCCCTTCGCATGGTGTCGCCTACAGCGCCAACCGCGCTGTCGATGAACTCAGGCAGCGTTGGCCGTCGGCATGAACGCCCGGAAAACCTGCGACGCGCGATGCGCCTGGCGCTTGATCGCGTAGTCGAACACGGCGGCTTGCTCTTGCAGCATTTCCGCCATGATGCTCGTCTGATCCGCGGGCGGCAGCGAGAGATACGCGTCGGCTTCGCCGTATGCGAATTCGATCTTCATGCCCGATTTGCGCGCTATGTGCATCATCCTCGCGTTGCGCGACAGGCAATGCATGTACAGCACGGAAACGTGCGTATTACGGCTGCGCATGGCGGCGCGCTCGAACAGCTTGCTGCCGATGCCGCGACCGCGCGCGCTTTCGAGCACGGAGACGCCGAATTCGGCAGTGCGCTTCTCGCCCTCGGCCGGCAGATACGCCAGATGACCGACGCCGAGCAGTTCCAGCGAATTGCCGAACACGCCGAACACCGTGTCGTTCGCAAAGTTCAGGTTCTGAACGTAGTTTTCGATGACGTGGTCCGGCACGATCTGCCCGAAGCGGAGCAAGCGGTCGTCTTCGTCAAGCGCGAGGAAGTGAGTGAGCAGGCGCTCACGATCGGCGGAGGACAGCTCGCGAACGAGAACCGGCAAGCGCGCGGCGTCCGGCAACGGCCGATCGGGGGCGGCGGCGATTTGCGGCGCGGTGCGGTTGAAGGTCAGTTCCACGATGTTTCTCCTTGTTCGTATGCTGCAAAGCAAAACGAATTTTATCGCTTTCAAGGAAAACGCGTAGGGGAAAACCCCTAAAACGAGTGGAGGAGGCGTTCTAGGTTTGAGCAATTCCCCGCAGAAACAGCGAGTTAGACGGCAACAGGCATAGTGACGCAGCGCAACAGAACTAATCGGCAGCGAGTCCATGCTCGATCATCTCGACGACCTGTTCCGCGAAATCGCGATAGCCGAGCTTGCCGCCCGGCTTCAGCCAGGTGAATGTCCAATTGATCATCCCGAACACCATCATCGTGAGCGCGGTCTGGTTCTCTTTTGTCACGCGCTCCGGATAGGCGCGGGCGAGTTGGCGCGTGAACGCTGCGACGATATCCCGCTGACGGTCGAGCACGACTTCGCGCTGCGCATCTTCAAGATACTTCACGTCGTTGAGCAGCGCGACGTGCCGGCTGTGCGACGTCTCGTATTCCGCCAGAAACGCGCGCACGAGTTCCGCGAAGGCTTCTCGCTCGCCCAGGCCGCGCCGCTGGCTCGCGCCTTCCACTTCCGCGATGATCAGCATGAGCCGCTTCGTGTAGCGGTCGAGCAGGTCGAACAGAATCGCTTCCTTGCTCTCGTAGTAGTGATAGAGCCGTGCCTTCGAGGTGCCGCTCGCGGCGGCGAGGTCCGACATCGACGTGCTCGGATAGCTGGTCTGCGCGAATTTGGCGGCGGCGAGTTCGAGAATCTGTTCGCGTTGAGTGTCGTGGTCAGGCGCTTTGGTGCGGGCCATGTGTCGGAAGCGTTCTTTCGGCTTATTCGGCCTGAGTCGATGAGCGTCGCAATTCGGCGTGAGCCATATCCGACGGCGTGCCGCGTATTCTAAGCCGGCCCGCCGTGACCAGTTCCCGGCAGCGCCAGAACGCGACCGAATCGGTCAGCAGGAAATCGAAGCGCCGCGCCATCGCGCCCGCGGCGATGCGATGGGCAGGCTGCCATTCCGAAGTGGCGAGTTCGAGCAGCGTGTCATCGACATCCAGCCACGTTCCGGACACGAGCATGTTGTCACGCAGCCGACGGTTTTCCGCGTTCGAATGCTTCGCCTCCTGCCATTCGAGCGCGAGCCGGCTGATGCGCAGCACGGAGATAGGCGCGGCTGTCGGCAGCTTCGCGAGAAGTTGTCTGGGCGAGAACATGCCGACGGAAGTCGCTTGGTCCGCCCGGCGCACGGTTTCGGGATGCGCGTCCGGCGCCTCGATGGCGAGGTCGTCGAACGCCAGTTTCGCTTCGTTCAGACGCTGCGGCGCATTGCGCAGGTAATACGCCACGCGCCGAAGCGTGAGTTGATCCGCCGCGCTTTGTCCGTGCCAGACGACGAGCTGTCCGTCGCCGCGCGCAAGCCGCCCAAGCAGCGCGAGCTGGCCCTGCACCTGATCCTCGATATCGGCAGGCGTATTGGACACCTGACGCCAGAACGCCGCCCGCGCGACAGGCGATTCGTCGATGTCCCGCAACGGCCCGACAGCGAGATCGTCGCGCAGCGCGATGACCTGTTCGGTGCGTTCGGCGAGCCGCAGCGCCTTAGTGAGAGCGTCGGCCGCGCAGTCGCCATTGGTGACGTGGATCGTATTCATGGGTGTCGGCTTGCCGGAAAGACGAAGGACCGCTCGCAGGAGCGATCCCCAGTTTAGCCAATCCCGGAACGCGCCGGTGTGGGTTGCCGCGCGGAATCAGCGTTCGTCGAAGCTCACGACCACGCGCTCGCTCACCGGATGACACTGGCACGTCAGCACGAAGCCGTCGTCGATTTCGTGCTGTTCCAGCGTGTAGTTCTTGTCCATTTTGACTTCGCCTTCCAGCACTTTCGCGCGACACGTGCAGCAGACGCCGCCCTTGCACGCGTACGGCAGCGCGAGTCCCGCCTTCAGACCGACGTCGAGCACGCTCACGCCTTCATACGGCAGCCGCAGCTTGCGCTTTTTCCCGTCGATGACGAGTTCCAGATCGGCCGCCGGCGTGCTCTCGGTGATCTCGATTTGCGGCGCGCCCGCCTGCGGCAACGGCGTGCCGAACCGTTCGACGTGAATGCGCTCCGGCGCGACGCCCGATTCCTTCAGCGCCGCTTCGGCGGCGTCCATCATCGGGCCGGGGCCGCAAATGAACGCTTCGTCGATCTCGCCGGGCGGCAGGAGCGATTCGAGAAACGCCGTGCACTTGGCCTTGTCGAGGACGCCGTTGAAAAGCTCGACGTCCTGCAAATCGTCAGACAGCACGTGATACAGCGAGAACCGGCTCATGTAGCGGTTCTTCAGGTCTTCCAGTTCCTCGGCGAACATGATCGCGTCCACGCTGCGGTTGCCGTAAACAAGCGTGAAGCGGCTCGTCGGCTCCATGTCGAGCGTGGTCTTGATGATCGCCAGCACCGGCGTGATGCCCGAGCCGCCCGAGAACGCGACGTAATGCTTCGCGTGTTCCGCGTTCAGATGCGTGAAGAAACGTCCATCGGGCGTCATCACGTCGATTTCGTGGCCGGGTTTCAGCGTATCGAACGCGAAGTTCGAGAAGCGCCCGCCGCGCACGCGCTTGATGCCGATGCGCAGCTCGCCGTCGCGGTCGTAGTCGGTCACGCCGACGCAGATGGAATACGAGCGGCGCGTTTCCTCGCCGTCGATATGCGTTTTCAGCGTCACGAACTGGCCCTGCGTGAAACGAAACGCGTCGCGCAGTTCCGGCGGCACGTCGAAGGAAACCGTGACCGCGTCGGCCGTCTCGGGGCGCACGTCGCGGATACGCAGCGTATGGAATTGCGGAGTCGCCATAAGAGTCGTGTCGTGGAGAGGTCAGTACGGCTTGAAGTAATCGAACGGCTCGCGGCAATCGAGACACCGATAAAGCGCCTTGCACGCCGTCGAGCCGAATTGCGCGAGCTTTTCCGTGTGCGTGGAGCCGCAGCGCGGACAGGCGATGACTTCCTTCTTGTAGGGCATGAAGCGCATCGGCTTTTCCGTGCTGCTGCATGCGCCTGCCGGCGGCGCGATGCCATAGCGGCGCAGCTTGTCGCGCGCTTCGTCCGTGATCCAGTCGGTGGTCCACGCCGGCGCGAGCACCGTTTCCACGCGATGCGCGCCGAGTTGCGCGCGCTCGATTGCCTCGGCGATGTCCTCCGCGATCTGCGACATCGCCGGGCAGCCGGAGTACGTCGGCGTTATGACGACCTCTAGAACGCCGTCGTCGCCGTGGCGCACGTCGCGCAGAATGCCCAGTTCGCGGATCGACACCACCGGGATTTCCGGGTCCGGCACGGCTTCGAGCGCGGACCACGCGCGTTCTATCGTCGCGTCCATGATTACCAGCTCGCGCCCGGATGCTGCCGCGCGAGGCTTTGCATTTCCGCGAGCAGATAACCCATGTGTTCGGAATGCTCGCCGAGCTTGCCCGTGCTGACGTGCTTCGCTTCGGCGGGCGCTTGCAGCGTGGCTTCGTCGAGCGCGGATTGCACGTCGTCGCGCCAGACGGCTTCGAAATCGCTCGCGAGCGGCGCGATGCCGGCTTCGGCCACTGCGCGCTCGACCGCGTCCGGATGGAAGAACTCTCGCGTGTACGGCATCAGATAGTCGAGCGCCGCCTGCGCCCGGCGATGCGATTCCTCGGTGCCGTCGCCGAAACGCACGAGCCAGTCGCGGGCGTGATGCACGTGATACCGCGTCTCCTTGATCGACTTCGCCGCGATGGCCGCGAGTTGCGCGTCCGACGAAGCCTGAAGCGCGGTCCAGACGTGCGCCATGAAAGCCGAGTACAGAAAGTTGCGCACGATGGTCACGGCGTAATCGCGCTCGGTGCGCGCCGTGCCCGCGAGCGGGCCGAAGTGCGGCAGTTCGACCAGCGTGTAGTTAGCGAATTCGCGCTCAGTACGGAAATAGGCGTAGTCGTCTTCGGTCTTTGCCGCGCCCGTCAACGCTGATTCGAGCGTGGCCGCGTGCGAATACAGCAGCCGCGCCTGTCCGATTAGATCGAGGCTGATGTTCGCCAGCGCAATGTCCTCTTCCAGCGCGGGACCGTGGCTGCACCATTCGGCGTTGCGCTGACCGAGAATCAGCGCGTTATCGGCGAGGCGCAGCACATAGGCGAGATGTTCGGTGCTCATGTCGCGCGCTCACATATGGTTGATTTCGTCGGGCAGCACGAAGAACGTCGGATGCCGGTAGATCTTGTCGCCCGCCGGTTCGAAGAATTCGCCCTTGTCCGTCGGGTCCGACGCCGTGATCGCCGACGACGGCACCACCCAGATGCTCACGCCTTCCTGGCGGCGCGTGTAGACGTCGCGCGCCATGCGCAGCGCGGTGGCGGCGTCGGCGGCGTGCAGGCTGCCGCAATGCTTGTGATCCAGCCCCTGCTTGCTGCGCACGAAGACTTCCCAGATCGGCCATTCCTTGCTCATATTCGATGTCTCCCGTTCAGGCGGCTTGCTTTTGCGCACGCGCCTTCTGTTTTTCGGCGTAGGCGAGCGCGGCCTCGCGGACCCATTCGCCCTCGTCGTGCGCCTTCACGCGCGTGGCGAGTCGCTCCTTGTTGCACGGACCGTCGCCATTGACGACGCGCCAGAATTCGTCCCAGTCGATCTCGCCGTAGTCGTGCGCGCCGCGCGCCGCGTTCCACTTGAGGTCGGGATCGGGCAGCGTCACGCCGAGAATCTTGGCTTGCTCGACGGTGGCATCCACGAACTTCTGGCGCAGGTCGTCGTTCGAAATGCGCTTGATGCCCCACGCGAACGACTGCCCGCTGTGAATCGAATCCTTGTCGCTCGGGCCGAACATCATCAGCACGGGCCACCACCAGCGGTTCACGGCCTGCTGAACGAGGTCCTTCTGCGCCTGCGTGCCCTTCATCATGGCGAGCAGCGCGTCGAAACCCTGCCGCTGATGGAACGACTCTTCCTTGCAGATGCGGATCATCGCGCGGGCGTACGGCCCGTACGTGCAGCGGCAGAGCGGAATCTGGTTCATGATCGCGGCGCCGTCGACCAGCCAGCCGATCACGCCAACGTCGGCCCACGTGGGCGTCGGATAGTTGAAGATGCTCGAATATTTCGCCTTGCCCGCGTGCAGCGCGGCGACGAGTTGGTCGCGCGAGACGCCGAGCGTTTCGGCGGCGCTATATAGATAGAGACCGTGGCCGCCTTCGTCCTGCACCTTGGCGAGCAGGATGGCCTTGCGCTTCAAGCTCGGCGCGCGGCTGATCCAGTTGCCCTCCGGCTGCATGCCGATGATTTCCGAATGCGCGTGCTGCGAGATCTGCCGCACGAGTGTCTTGCGGTAGGCCTCGGGCATCCAGTCCTGCGGCTCGATTTTGCCGTCCGCTTGCATGACTGCGTCGAAGCGTTGCTGTTGCGCGGATGCGTCGGCGGGCGCGTCGGGCGCGGTCGGCTGGCCGGGAAGGTCGAGAGATTGGGTGTACATGGCGGACACTCGCTCTTGGGAAAGTCGCTGTGCGCCGATTATAAACCGACCGGCCGGTCGGTGAATCGCATTTTTCGGGATGGGAGGGTTTTTCCCGAGGCGATCAAGCGGCGGAAAAAAGGGTGCGGCCGTGTCCGGGCGCACCGCTTGGCTGGACCAAAAGCTGGCCTGTCTTGTTCGCCTTGTCGAGCGCTAAGGCGGTTGGCCGATGCATCGAAGCGTCAGAAAAAAGCGGCGCGGCCGTTCTGGGGCGCACCGCTTCGCTGAACCAAGGATTCTGCTGTCTTGTTCACCTTCCCGTGCGCTGTCGCTCGAAGAAAGGCGATTGGCCGATGCATCGAGGCATTACAAAAAAAGCGGCGCGGCCGTTTCCGGTCGCACCGCTTTTTCATGGCCAGATCGCTCCGAGCGCGTTACTCGACGCGTTTTCCCTCGAAGTCTTCAGCGTCCACGTCATAGCCCGACGGTTCCCAGCGCACCGCCATCAGCGCGACGAGGCCGGCGAGCGGCGCGACTGCGATGATCCAGAACACTTTCGTTCCGAGCGCCGCCGACAGCACCGGAAACAGGAAGAGCGAAACGGTCGAACTGGCGCGCATCAGCGTCTGATTGAAGCCGACGCCCACGCCGCGCAACGACGTCGGATAGCTCAGCGACGCGAACGTCATGCTGTGCGAACCCGGCCCGACGCCTTGGCCGAGCAGAAAGGCGGCGAGCAGCGCAATCGCGATGACGACCTGCGCGCCCGTCGCCGGTTTGCCGACCACCGCCAGCCCGACGAGCGCCACGAGCTGGAACGCGTACCCGACGACCGTCAGCTTCCACGCGCCGAACTTCGGCACCGTGCGCACCGCGAACAGGCCGCCGGCAAACGCGAAGCAGAGATTCAGCGCGAGCGAGGCGAGAATCGTCGTGAGCATCGACTGCGCGAGGAAACTCGAAATGATGACCGGCAGACCGAACGCCACCGCGTTGTACGCAAACGACGACGCGATCGCGATGACCGTCGCCAGCACGGTGCGCCGCAGATACACGCCGCGCAGCAGCGCGCCGTAGTTGCTCCACGTCGCGCCGCGCGGTTTCGCCGCTTTCGATGCGGCGAGCGCGTCCGGGTCGACGCGGGCATCCACGCCATAGGAGCGTTTCAGGATCGCGGCGGCGGCCGGCAGATCGCCCTGATTCGCGGCCCAGACGGGCGACTCGCTCATGTAGCGGCTGCGAATGGCGATGATCGCGATGGCCGGCACCGCGCCGAAGCCGAGAATCAGCCGCCAGAGCCAGCCCGCGTTGTGCGCGGGCAGCGCCGCGTACAGACCGAGCACGAGCAAGTACGAAATGCTGATCGCGGCGTACCACGTCGGGCACCACATCGCGACGCGAGCGGCCTTGTTCCCGCGCCCTTGCAATCGCGAGAATTCCGCGAGGAACGCCATGGCGACCGGCAAATCGATCCCGACACCGAGTCCCATCACGAAGCGCGCTCCGCCGAGCACCCAAGCGTTCGGCGCGAGCGCGCAGGCGATCGCCGCGACGACGAAAAAGAACATGTCGGCCATGAACACGCGGTAGCGGCCAATCTTGTCAGTGAGATAACCGCCGAAGAACGCGCCGATGATCGCGCCGAACGTAATCGCCGAGGCGACGAAACCGGTTCCAGTCGGCGTCAGCGAGAACTCGCGGGCGATATCCTTGACACCGAACGCCAGCGCGCCGAGGTCATAGGCATCGAGGAAGATGCCGCCGAGCGCGATGGCGACGACGATGCGCGCATCGCTGCCGATGGCCGCGCCGCGGTTGACGAGATTCGAGACGTCGGCGGCGCTGCGGATGACGGGACGCGCATCGGCGGCGCCGGCCCGGGAAGGTGTTCGCTCGGGCGCGATAGATACGGACATGATCGACAGGAAAGTAGAAATTTGTGGACGCAACGAATCGCCGGATCGTATCCGGCTGGCGGGCGCTCACCAAATTCTTTTTTGTTATTTAATGACTTACGGCCGGGCGCGCGTCTTCGTCCGCCAGCCATTGAACGCGATGCGACAATGTCGCTCCTCGTTTTCTCGCTAGCTAGCATGACCTCAGTTGAAAACATCGAATCCGCGCAAGTCGCGGTCGTAGGCGGCGGACCGGCCGGGCTCATGGCGGCGGAAGCGCTCGCGGCGGGCGGCGTGAGCGTGGATGTGTTCGACGCGATGCCGTCGGTCGGGCGGAAGTTTTTGATGGCGGGCAAGGGCGGGATGAATCTGACGCATTCCGAGCCTGCCGACGCTTTCGTCGCGCGCTACGGCAAGCGTCGCGCGGACATTGCGCCGCTGCTCGCGCGCTTCGACGCGGCCGCGTTGCGCGAGTGGGTGCACGGGCTGGGCGTGGAAACCTTCGTGGGAAGCTCGGGCCGCGTCTTCCCGACGGACATGAAAGCCGCGCCGATGCTGCGGGCATGGCTGCATCGGCTGCGCGCGTCGGGTGTCACGCTGCATATGCGGCATCGCTGGCTCGGCTGGACGGACGCTGGTGTAGGCGAATCGCGGTTCGCGACGCCCGACGGCGAAAAGCGCGTGCGCCACGATGCGCTCGTGCTGGCGGTCGGCGGCGCGAGCTGGCCGCAACTCGGCTCGGACGGCAGCGCGATGATGCATCTGGCGGCGCGTGGCGTCGATGTGCGGCCGTTTCTGCCGTCGAATTGCGGTTTCGACGTGGACTGGTCGCCGCATTTTCGGGAACGCTTCGCGGGCGAGCCGCTGAAGTCGGTCGCGATCGGCCTCGAACAGGCGGACGGCACGGTGGACTGGCGGGTCGGAGAGTGCCTGGTCACCGAGCATGGCATCGAAGGCAGCCTGATCTACGCGCTGTCGGCGCAGATCCGCGATCGTCTGATGGAGCAAGGCGACGCCGGCGCGCGCATTCTCGTCGACCTCCTGCCGCAGCTTTCGGTCGCGCGCGTCCGGGACGAGGTGCTGCATCCGCGCGGCGCTCGGTCTCTGTCGAGCCATTTGCAGAGCCGGCTGCATCTCGCGGGCGCGAAGGCCGGCCTGCTGCGTGAATGTCTGACAAAAGAGGAGTTTGCCGATCTCGACACGCTCGCCGCGCGCATCAAGGCGTTGCCCTTGCGTGTGCGACGTCCGCGGCCGATCGCGGAAGTGATCAGCAGCGCGGGCGGCGTCGCGTTCGATTCGCTCGACGAGCGCTCGATGCTGGTCGCGCTGCCCGGCGTATTCTGCGCGGGCGAAATGCTCGACTGGGAAGCGCCGACCGGCGGTTATCTGTTGACGGCGTGCTTTGCGAGCGGGCTCGTCGCGGGGGAGGGCGCGCTTGCGTGGCTGGGCGAGCGCGGTTGTGGGTGAATTCGGTGGTTGCGGCGAGCGGCGCCCGCAAGCTTCAAGCACGCGCCTGACGCGACGTCCTGCTAGGAACGAACACTACAGAACGTCGGGCTTGGAGCCGTCTGCCCTTGCAGCGACCGGTCGAGCTTCCTGCCGCTCAGCTTGCGCGGCGGCGCGCCGCTTGTTTGTAACGTGAAGCGGCAAAGCACGGCGCATCGCGGCTATGAGCTACATGCGCCAGAGGCGAAGTCGGCAACTGCGGGCCTCGCAACGACAGGCGGGGACAACCTTGATGCACCGGCCGGAAATACCGAATCGCCGCAAGGCACCTGCACAGATGCGCCGTGCGCCGGACGCAAGCTGTCGAGCGTACGGCGTCACACGCGCAACGAGTCTATCGCGAACGGAAATCGGCTTCGGGCAAGCCGCACACAAGAGATCGACCGTCGGCTTCGCGCGGACGAGTCATGCGCCGAACGGAAAATGGCTTTGCTTCAAAGCGTCACAAGACGACGAGCCGCAAGCAACGGACTCGGACCCGTTCAGCGCCGCCATTCACGCAGCGCGATGCGACGCATGCGCGGGGCGCAAAACGTCGAGTGTCCGGCAGCTCGCGTGGGATCAGTCGGTCGGTCAACGAGGCTCGGCCTCGCGCCCAACTTCACGACACTTCGAGCCCGTGCGACGAACGCAATCCGCCCCTCACGCGGCAACGAGCCGCCAAAGCGACGTCACCTCTGCCGAGCGTGCCGTATGCAGCGGGTCTGACTTATCGGCCGCGCGCGGATGATGCGGTTTCACGTCGATGCGACCATCGACTCTCAACCCCGCTGCATCGATCCATTCCTGAAGTTGCGCGCGCGTGCGCAGCCCGAGATGCTCGGCAAAGTCGGACAGAATGAGCCAGCCTTCGCCGCCGGGCGTCAGATGGGCGGCGAGGCCGCCGAGAAAACCGCGCAGCATGCGGCTTTCCGCATCGTAGATCGCGTGCTCGATCGCCGAACTCGGGCGCGCCGGCAGCCACGGCGGATTGCACACGACAAGCGGCGCGCGCCCTTCCGGGAAGAGATCGGCCTCGACGACCTGAACCTGCTTGCGCAGCCCGAGCCGGTCGATGTTCTCGCGAGCGCAGGCGAGGGCTCGCGCATCGACATCCGTGGCAACGACGCGCTCCACTCCGCGCCGCGCCAGCACCGCCGCGAGCACGCCCGTACCGGTGCCGACGTCGAACGCGAGCGATGTCGACGGCAACGGCTGATTCGCGATCAAATCGACGTACTCGCCGCGTACCGGCGAAAAGACGCCGTAGTACGGATGAATGCGGCCGCCCGTCGCCTTGATTTCAACGCCTTTTTTGCGCCACTCGTGCGCGCCGATCAGACCGAGGACCTCGCGCAACGAGACTACCGACGGCTCTTGCGGCGGGCCGTACGCTTCCTCGCACGCTTCGCGCACGTCCGGCGCGCGGCGCAGCGGGATGACGTACTGCTCGTCGAGCGGAAGCACGAGCATCGCGAGGGTGCGCGCCCGCTGCGATTGCGCGAGACGGTGCATGTTGAACGCATCGACCGGGGACGCCGGCTTGTCTTTGTCCGACGCCGCTTTCTTTGCCTTGCGCGGTTTGTTGTCGATTCGCCGGGCCATCGCCTGCAAGAGCTGCCGCGCGTTCTGGAAGTCGCCGCGCCAGAGAATGGCCGTGCCCTCGCAGGCAAGGCGGTAGGCGTGATCCGCTGTCATTTGATCGTGACCGATGACGAGACGCTTCGGCGGCTGATTACCGCTTTCGGAGCGCCAGCGGGCAGAACGGCTTTCGCCGTCCTCTTCCCAATCGAGTCGGGGCGTGGAGCTTTCGAGTTGCATAAAGGTACGTCGTGAAGGGATTGGCTGCATTGTGAGGCCAATCGATGCGGGCGGGTCGGTCACGCGCGTTTTCTTCCGGATCTGGCGGCGCGTTCGCTGTGACGATCGGGCACAATTTAGACTTTTTCCGAACGCCACCGCCGAATGAAGCTCAAGTTTCTCGCCGCACTCTACGCGGCCGCGCTCGCTTTTCCGTTCACCGCCGCGTCGCTGGCGTTCGCCGCCGAGACGCCCGGATCGCCCGCCAACGACCATTGGGTCAGCGCCTGGGGCACGGCGCTCCAATCGATTCCGCAACTCGCGAATCTGCCGCCGCTTTATCGCGCACCGGAAGTCGGGGGCCGAACGGTCCGGCAAGTGATCTATTCGCAGCTTGCCGGCAAGCAAATGCGCTTGCACATTAGCAACGTGTACGGAACCGCGCCGCTCGTCGTCGAGTCGATGAGCGTTGCGCGCGCCGTCAGCGGCAGCAGCCCCGCGATTCAGGGCGGCAGCGCCCGGCCCGTGCTATTCGCCGGCAACAAGATGGTGACGGTCGCGCCGGGCGGGCAGGCCACGAGCGATCCGATCGCGTTCGACGTGGCCACCGGTCAGCCGCTCGCGGTCAGCATGTTCATGGGGAAAGAGCAGAAACTGGTCGCGTGGCATCGCGTTGCAAGCCAGGTCAATTACGTTTCGACGCCTGGAGACCGCACGGACGACGCTTCTCCGGCAGCCTTCCGCACCCGTTTCACGCAGTATGCTTGGCTGACGAACGTGTCAGTGGAGAATCCGACGGCGCGGGCAGTCGTTGCGATCGGGGATTCGATCACCGACGGCATGCGCTCGACGCTGAACGCCAATCGGCGCTGGCCGGACGCTCTCGCACGCGAAATCGCTCAGAAGAACGGCGGGCAGGCGGCGGTCGTCAACGTGGGCATCAGCGGGAACCGGCTGCTCAGTAATTCGCCTTGTTACGGCGAGGCGCTCGTAAGCCGCTTCGATCGCGACGCGCTGCGACAGCCGGGCGTGCGCGCGGTGATCGTGCTGATCGGCATCAACGACATCAATTTCGCTGCGATGCCGGCGCACGGCGGCCTCGACTGCGATGCGCCGCATACCGAGGTCAACGCCGACGCGCTGCTGCGGGGGTATCAACGACTCATCGCGCAGGCGCACCAGCGCGGGCTGAAGATTTACGGCGCGACGCTCACGCCGGCGTCGCTGCCACCGGAACGCGAGGCGATTCGCACGGCGGTCAATGCGTCGATCCGCGCGAGCCGGGCGTTCGATGGCGTCATCGACTTCGATGAGGCGCTGCGCGATCCGGCGCGGCCGAGCGCGCTGCAGCGGCGTTTCGACAGTGGCGACCACATTCACCCGAGCGATGCCGGATACGCCGCGATGGCGGCTGCGGTGCCCATGTACGTCGTCTTCGGGACGGGGAAGTGAGCGTCTCGGGATGGCCTGTAAAAAATCTTGCGTCATCACCTTGTCATTGGCGTTTGCTTGGCCTAGAATTCCGCTCCTCGTCGCAAGATGAGCGCCGCCAAAGAAACAGGCGGTCTCCGAAGTCCCTAGTTTTGGAAGCGAAAGCAGAAAAAACTGTTGACAAGGAGAAAAAGATTCTTCATAATCTCGTTTCTCTGCTGCTGATGCAGCGACGCAAGACGAAGCGGTTGAGCTAAGTGCTCGATGCGGCGAGGTAGGAAGTCTTGGCGGATTGCTCTTTAAAAACTAACAGCCGATAAGTGTGGGCGCTTGATGGTGAGTGCGGCCGGTTATTTGGAACTGGCCAAGCAAAAGTATCAAGAGTCTCACGCGAAGTATCAGAGGAAGGTTTATCTGTCGAGAGATGGATTAATCATCGTCAGTACGTTGAGTGAGCGACCTATTCGGAAGAATAGAAAACAGTAACAGGGTTTGAACTGAAGAGTTTGATCCTGGCTCAGATTGAACGCTGGCGGCATGCCTTACACATGCAAGTCGGACGGCAGCGC
>NZ_JALQEM010000024.1 GCF_023630705.1 Caballeronia sp. GAFFF1 | reverse complement strand
TGTGAAAGTAGGTAATCGTCAGGCTCCCCTTGCCCTAAACAAAAACCCCACCCCACAAAGGTGGGGTTTTTGCGTTTGGGGCGGCTGCTATAAGTGAGAGCCTCATCGATTCGCTTCGCAAGAAGCACTTGACAACCCCGTGTTGTTACCCCATAATCGATAGTTCTCTGCGGAGGGGTGCCCGAGTGGCTAAAGGGGGCAGACTGTAAATCTGTTGGCTTACGCCTACGTTGGTTCGAATCCAACCTCCTCCACCAGAATTCAAGCGGTAAGGGAATCCAACCCTCGCGGGTGTAGCTCAATGGTAGAGCAGAAGCCTTCCAAGCTTATGACGAGGGTTCGATTCCCTTCACCCGCTCCAGTGTCGGTTTTGTAGTGCCCATGTGGCTCAGTGGTAGAGCACTCCCTTGGTAAGGGAGAGGTCGGCAGTTCGATCCTGCCCATGGGCACCAGCTGTATCAGTCTAGTAAGTTGCGCGCGGCGCAAGGTGCGAAAATCCTGTTAGGAGTCGAAAATGGCCAAAGGTAAATTCGAGCGGACCAAGCCGCACGTGAACGTCGGCACGATCGGTCACGTTGACCACGGCAAGACCACGCTGACGGCAGCGATCACGACGGTGCTGACCAAGAAGTTCGG
>NZ_JALQEM010000023.1 GCF_023630705.1 Caballeronia sp. GAFFF1 | reverse complement strand
GGCACGATCGGTCACGTTGACCACGGCAAGACCACGCTGACGGCAGCGATCACGACGGTGCTGACCAAGAAGTTCGGCGGCGAAGCCAAGGCGTATGACCAGATCGACGCGGCGCCGGAAGAAAAGGCGCGCGGCATCACGATCAACACCGCGCACGTCGAGTACGAAACGGCTAACCGCCACTACGCACACGTCGATTGCCCGGGCCACGCCGACTACGTGAAGAACATGATCACGGGCGCCGCGCAGATGGACGGCGCGATCCTGGTGTGCTCGGCCGCTGACGGCCCGATGCCGCAAACGCGTGAGCACATCCTGCTGGCCCGTCAGGTCGGCGTGCCGTACATCATCGTGTTCCTGAACAAGTGCGACATGGTGGACGACGCCGAGCTGCTCGAGCTCGTCGAAATGGAAGTGCGCGAGCTTCTCTCGAAGTACGACTTCCCGGGCGACGACACGCCGATCATCAAGGGTTCGGCCAAGCTCGCGCTGGAAGGCGACACGGGCGAAATCGGCGAAGTGGCGAGNATGAACCTGGCCGATGCACTCGACACGTACATCCCGACGCCGGAGCGCGCAGTGGATGGCGCCTTCCTGATGCCGGTGGAAGACGTGTTCTCGATCTCGGGTCGCGGCACGGTGGTGACGGGTCGCGTCGAGCGCGGTGTGGTGAAGGTCGGCGAGGAAATCGAAATCGTCGGTATCAAGCCGACGGTGAAGACCACCTGCACGGGCGTGGAAATGTTCCGCAAGCTGCTCGACCAGGGTCAAGCGGGCGACAACGTCGGTATCCTGCTGCGCGGCACGAAGCGTGAAGACGTCGAGCGTGGCCAGGTGCTGGCCAAGCCGGGTTCGATCACGCCGCACACGCACTTCACCGCTGAAGTGTACGTGCTGAGCAAGGACGAAGGCGGCCGTCACACGCCGTTCTTCAACAACTACCGTCCGCAGTTCTACTTCCGTACGACGGACGTGACCGGCTCGATCGAGCTGCCGAAGGACAAGGAAATGGTGATGCCGGGCGACAACGTGTCGATCACGGTCAAGCTGATCGCCCCGATCGCCATGGAAGAAGGTCTGCGCTTCGCGATCCGCGAAGGCGGCCGTACCGTCGGCGCAGGTGTCGTTGCGAAGATTATCGAGTAAGAGCCAGAGATCTCTCGGTAGTCTGTAGTTTTCGGGGTCGGCGAAACCGTCGGCCCCAAATGGTTTAGGGGTATAGCTCAACTGGCAGAGCGTCGGTCTCCAAAACCGAAGGTTGGGGGTTCGATTCCCTCTGCCCCTGCCACATTCTCGCGCCAGGTGGCGCTGCTTAAGGTGTTATGGCGAATCCTTCAGTCGAAACTGTAAATACTTCCAGCGATAAGTTGATGTTGGTGGCTGGGGTATTGTTGGTCTTGGCCGGGTTCGTGGGTTTCTTTCTGCTCAGCGGCCAAGAGTGGTATGTCCGCGGTGCGGCGCTTGCTGTCGGTTTGGTTGCTGGTGTCGCTGTCGGCCTTCTTTCGGCGCCTGGAAAGGGCTTCATCGCCTTCGCGAAAGACTCGTACAAAGAAGTGCGAAAGGTCGTCTGGCCGACGCGAAAAGAGGCGACGCAGACCACACTCGTGGTCTTCGCATTCGTCCTCATCATGGCCATCTTCCTTTGGCTTAGCGACAAGTCAATTGAATGGGTAATTTTCTCGGCGATTCTGGGTTGGAAATGATATGAGCGATACTCCGACATCTCCGAGTGGAAAGCGTTGGTATGTGGTGCACGCCTACTCCGGCATGGAGAAGAGCGTGCAACGTGCGCTTCAGGAGCGCATCGAGCGGGCCGGAATGCAAGACCAGTTTGGTCAAATTCTTGTTCCGACCGAGGAAGTAGTAGAAGTCAAGGGTGGCCACAAATCGGTCACCGAGCGTCGTTTCTTCCCGGGCTACGTCCTGGTCGAGATGGAAATGACGGACGAGACGTGGCACCTCGTGAAAAACACGGCGAAGGTAACGGGTTTCGTCGGCGGTGCGCGCAATCGGCCGAGTCCGATTTCTCCGCGCGAGGTCGAAAAGATCATGTCGCAGATGCAGGAAGGCGTGGAGAAGCCGCGGCCAAAGACGCTTTTCGAAGTCGGCGAGATGGTGCGTGTGAAGGAAGGTCCGTTCACCGACTTCAACGGCAACGTCGAAGAAGTGAACTACGAGAAGTCCCGCGTTCGCGTTTCAGTCACGATCTTCGGGCGATCGACGCCGGTCGAGCTTGAGTTCGGCCAGGTCGAGAAGGTTTAAGAATACGTCGCGCGAGGTCATCGGCCTCGCGCGATTCGCGCTTACGGCTCGCGTAATGGCCGTTGAGGAGCGTTAGTAGTCGTCAAGTCGAACGCGCGCTATCACTCACCGAACGCTTACGCGTTCAGCAGAGGTTTTCAACATGGCAAAGAAAATCATCGGCTTTATCAAGCTGCAGATCCCTGCAGGTAAAGCCAATCCGTCGCCGCCGGTTGGTCCGGCGCTGGGCCAGCGTGGCCTGAACATCATGGAGTTCTGCAAGGCGTTTAACGCGCAGACTCAAGGCATGGAGCCGGGTCTGCCGGTGCCGGTCGTCATTACGGCATTCGCGGACAAGAGCTTTACGTTCATCATGAAGACGCCGCCGGCTACCGTTCTGATCAAGAAGGCAGCCGCAGTGCAGAAGGGTTCGAGCAAGCCGCACACCGACAAGGTCGGCAACATCACCCGCGCTCAAGCGGAAGAAATCGCGAAGACCAAGATGCCGGACCTTACGGCAGCTGATCTGGACGCAGCCGTGCGCACCATCGCCGGTAGCGCGCGTTCGATGGGTATCACTGTGGAGGGCGTGTAAATGGCTAAGCTTTCGAAGCGCCTTCAGGCATTTGCGAACAAGGTTGATCGTCAAAAGCTGTATCCGATCGACGATGCGCTCAACCTGATCAAGGAATGCGCAAGCGCCAAATTCGACGAGTCGATCGACGTCGCCGTTCAACTCGGCATCGATGCAAAGAAGTCGGACCAAGTCGTGCGCGGCTCCGTCGTTCTGCCGGCTGGTACCGGCAAGTCGGTGCGCGTTGCAGTGTTCGCGCAAGGCGAGAAGGCCGAGCAAGCGCGTGCAGCAGGCGCGGACGTTGTCGGCATGGAAGACCTGGCTGAGCAAGTCAAGGCCGGCAATCTGAACTTCGACGTCGTGATCGCTTCGCCGGACACGATGCGCGTCGTTGGTACGCTGGGTCAGATCCTCGGTCCGCGTGGCCTCATGCCGAACCCGAAGGTCGGCACCGTGACGCCGGACGTCGCTCAAGCAGTCAAGAACGCTAAGGCCGGTCAAGTGCAGTTCCGCGTCGACAAAGCCGGTATCATCCACGGCACCATCGGCCGTGCGTCGTTCGAACCCGCTTCGCTGCGTCAGAACTTGTCGGCGCTGATCGAAGCGCTGAACAAGGCGAAGCCAGCGACGAGCAAGGGCGTGTACCTGCGCAAGATCGCGCTGTCGAGCACCATGGGTGTCGGCGTTCGCGTGGATCAAGCGACGCTGGCGCAGCAGTAAAGATTTCGACGCGGTCGCGAGACCGCGTTTTCAAGGGCTTTGGGCGGTTGCGCAACAGTGGTTTGGTTGGGCAACCGGTTGTCAAAGACCGTTGGTGGCGGTGCAGCAGTTGGGCGGCGCCTTAATTCAAGCCAACGCAGATGGCGAACCCGAAACAGTTTTGCAGTGATTGAAGTCGGTTGTCGATCGTTCTCAGATGGTCACCAATCGCTTGAAATACTCCTAACAGTCGGACGCCGTTGTCGAACGTGGTGCATGAAGGTTGGACACCTGAGTGCATCGAATCTGGAGGTTTAACCGTGCCACTGAACAAAGAAGATAAGCAGGCAGTCGTCGCTGAAGTCGCCGCGCAAGTCGCGAAGGCTCAGACGATGGTGCTCGCTGAGTATCGTGGGATCACGGTTGGCGATCTGACCAAACTGCGCGCGAAAGCTCGCGAGCAACAGGTGTATCTGCGCGTGTTGAAGAACACGCTGGCGCGTCGCGCCGTCGAAGGTACCCCGTTCGCTCCGCTGGCTGAGCAGATGACCGGTCCTCTGATCTACGGCATCTCGGAAGATGCCATTGCCGCTGCCAAGGTCGTCAACGACTTCGGCAAGAGCAATGACAAGTTGATCATCAAGGCTGGTTCCTACGAAGGCAAGGTAATGGACAAGGCGGGCGTGCAAGCGCTGGCCAACATCCCGAGCCGCGAAGAGCTGCTCTCCAAGCTGTTGTTCGTCATGCAAGCGCCTGTTTCCGGCTTTGCGCGTGCTCTGGCCGCGCTGGCAGAAAAGCAGGGCGAAGCTGCATAACGTCACGCTTGAGCCGCAGTTGCTCAGTTAGGTAAAGATCGCTAGCTCGATCCGAATTCAATTTAGGAGTATTTCAAATGGCAATCGCAAAAGAAGACATCCTGGAAGCCGTTGGCGCGATGTCGGTTCTGGAACTGAACGAGCTGGTCAAGGCGTTCGAAGAGAAGTTTGGCGTGTCGGCAGCTGCTGTTGCAGTGGCAGGCCCGGCTGGCGGCGGCGCTGCTGCTGCTGCTGAAGAGCAAACCGAATTCACGGTCAACCTGACGGAAGTCGGCGCGAACAAGGTCTCCGTCATTAAGGCTGTCCGCGAACTGACGGGTCTCGGCCTGAAGGAAGCGAAGGACCTGGTCGACGGCGCACCGAAGCCCGTGAAGGAAGCGGTGCCCAAGGCTGCTGCTGAAGAAGCGAAGAAGAAGCTGGAAGAAGCAGGCGCGAAAGCTGAAATCAAGTAAGTTTCATTGCGCTGTGCGAAGGCTGGCGGTTTTTCACCGCCGGCCTTTTTGTGCTTTGTGGGGACCGAGTTTCTATGCACGTCAGCAAGCATAAATGACCCCACAAGAAGCCAAAGACAACGTTCGGAGCAGCAAGATCTTCCGGCAGTTGTCTTTGTCTTCTGAAGCGACTGCAGAAGGCAAGTTTGGTCGGGTAGCGGGAAACACAGGCATCCGCTGCCGTCAGCCAGCGGTTGGTAGCGGCCAACCACCAAGCTTCTAGACTCGCGCGTCCTCCCCGGACAGCGGCGCGGGTCTCAGTCGGTGAACACCGGGCCGTGTCGTCGAGGTATCCCGCCTCGGTAACGCCCGCCGTGATTCGGAGATCGTATGCAATATTCCTTCACCGAGAAGAAGCGTATTCGCAAGAGTTTCGCGAAGCGCCCCATCGTTCACCAAGTTCCCTTTTTGCTGGCGACCCAGCTTGAATCATTCCAGACGTTTCTGCAAGCGGATACGTCTTCTTCGCAGCGCAAGGCAGAAGGCTTGCAAGCTGCGTTCACCTCGGTTTTCCCGATCGTTTCGCACAACGGCTTCGCGCGGCTGGAATTCGTCAGCTACATGCTGTCGCCGCCCGCATTCAACATCAAGGAATGCCAGCAGCGCGGCCTGACCTATTGCTCCGCCCTGCGCGCGAAGGTCCGTCTCGTTCTGCTCGACAAAGAGTCGCCGAGCAAGCCCGTCGTGAAGGAAGTCAAGGAACAGGAAGTGTACATGGGCGAAATTCCGCTCATGACGCCGACCGGTTCTTTCGTCATTAACGGCACGGAGCGCGTGATCGTGTCGCAGCTCCACCGTTCGCCAGGTGTGTTCTTCGAGCACGATAAGGGCAAGACGCATAGCTCCGGCAAGCTGCTGTTTTCGGCACGTATCATTCCTTACCGCGGTTCGTGGCTCGACTTCGAGTTCGACCCGAAGGACGTGCTGTATTTCCGCGTCGACCGTCGCCGCAAGATGCCGGTCACGATTCTGCTGAAGGCCATCGGTCTGACGCCGGAACAGATCCTCGCGAACTTCTTCGTGTTCGACAACTTCGCGCTGATGAGCGAAGGCGCGCAGATGGAATTCGTGCCCGAGCGGCTGCGCGGTGAAGTTGCGCGCTTCGACATTCAGGATCGCGAAGGCAACGTCATCGTCACGAAGGACAAGCGGATCAACGCAAAGCACATTCGCGACCTCGAAAACGCCAAGACGAAGTTCATCTCGGTGCCCGAGGAGTATCTGCTCGGCCGCGTGCTGGCGAAGAACGTGATCGATCCCGACACGGGTGAAGTCATTGCGAACGCCAACGAGGAAATCACCGAAACGGTCCTCGAAAAGCTGCGCGAAGCGAAGGTCAAGGAAATTCAGACGCTGTACACGAACGATCTGGACCAGGGTCCGTACATCTCGTCGACGCTGCGTATCGACGAAACCGCGGACAAGATGGCCGCGCGTATCGCGATCTACCGCATGATGCGTCCGGGCGAGCCGCCGACCGAAGAAGCGGTCGAGGCGCTGTTCAATCGTCTCTTCTACAGCGAAGACGCGTACGACCTGTCGAAGGTCGGCCGCATGAAGTTCAACCGCCGCGTGGGCCGTGATGAAATCATCGGGCCGATGACGCTGCAGGACGACGACATCCTCGCGACCATCAAGATTCTCGTCGAGCTGCGTAACGGCAAGGGCGAAGTGGACGACATCGACCACTTGGGCAATCGTCGCGTGCGTTGCGTCGGCGAACTCGCGGAGAACCAGTTCCGCGCGGGTCTCGTGCGTGTCGAGCGTGCAGTCAAGGAACGCCTCGGCCAGGCCGAAAGCGAAAATCTGATGCCGCACGACCTGATCAACTCGAAGCCGATTTCGTCGGCAATTCGCGAGTTCTTCGGTTCGTCGCAGCTGTCGCAGTTCATGGACCAGACCAACCCGCTGTCGGAAATCACGCACAAGCGTCGCGTTTCCGCACTCGGCCCGGGCGGTCTGACGCGTGAGCGCGCAGGCTTCGAAGTGCGCGACGTGCATCCGACGCACTACGGTCGCGTGTGCCCGATCGAAACGCCGGAAGGCCCGAACATCGGCCTCATTAACTCGCTCGCGCTGTATGCGCACCTGAACGAATACGGCTTCCTCGAAACGCCGTATCGCAAGGTCGTGGACAGCAAGGTGACGGATCAGATCGACTACCTGTCGGCGATCGAAGAAGGCCGCTACGTGATCGCTCAGGCGAACGCGGCCGTGGCGGAAGACGGCTCGCTGACCGACGAACTCGTCTCGTCGCGTGAAGCCGGCGAAACGCTGATGGTCACGCCGGACCGCATTCAGTACATGGACGTGGCGCCGTCGCAGATCGTGTCGGTCGCGGCATCGCTGATTCCGTTCCTCGAGCACGACGACGCGAACCGCGCGTTGATGGGTTCGAACATGCAACGTCAGGCCGTGCCGTGTCTGCGTCCGGAAAAGCCGGTCGTCGGTACGGGCATCGAGCGTACCGTTGCGGTCGACTCGGGCACGACGGTTCAGGCCATGCGTGGCGGTGTCGTGGATTACGTGGACGCGGGCCGTATCGTGATTCGCGTGAACGACGATGAAGCCGTCGCCGGCGATGTCGGCGTGGACATCTACAACCTGATCAAGTACACGCGTTCGAACCAGAACACGAACATCAACCAGCGTCCGATCGTGAAGATGGGCGACAAGGTCTCGCGCGGCGACGTGCTGGCCGACGGCGCCTCGACGGACCTGGGCGAACTGGCGCTCGGCCAGAACATGCTGGTCGCGTTTATGCCGTGGAACGGCTACAACTTCGAAGACTCGATCCTGATCTCGGAAAAGGTCGTCGCGGACGATCGTTACACGTCGATCCACATCGAAGAACTGAACGTCGTTGCTCGCGACACGAAGCTCGGACCGGAAGAAATCACGCGCGACATTTCGAACCTCGCGGAAGTGCAGCTTGGCCGTCTCGACGAGTCGGGCATCGTGTACATCGGCGCGGAAGTCGAAGCGGGCGACGTGCTGGTCGGCAAGGTCACGCCGAAGGGCGAAACCCAGCTGACGCCGGAAGAAAAGCTGCTGCGCGCGATCTTCGGCGAGAAGGCATCGGACGTGAAGGACACGTCGCTGCGCGTGCCCTCGGGCATGAGCGGCACGGTCATCGACGTGCAGGTGTTCACGCGCGAAGGCATCACGCGCGACAAGCGCGCGCAACAGATCATCGACGATGAACTGAAGCGTTATCGCCTCGATTTGAACGACCAGCTTCGCATCGTGGAAGGCGACGCGTTCTCGCGTCTCGCGCGCATGCTGAACGGCAAGGTCGCGAACGGCGGTCCGAAGAAGCTCGCAAAGGGTACGCAGATCGATCTCGCGTATCTCGAAGACCTGGACCACTACCACTGGTTCGACATCCGCCTCGCGGACGAAGAAGCAGCGGCGCAGCTCGAAGCCATCAAGGATTCGATCGAGCAGAAGCGTCACCAGTTCGATCTCGCGTTCGAAGAGAAGCGCAAGAAGCTCACGCAAGGCGACGAACTGCCGCCGGGCGTGCTGAAGATGGTCAAGGTGTATCTCGCCGTTAAGCGTCGCCTGCAGCCTGGCGACAAGATGGCGGGCCGTCACGGTAACAAGGGTGTCGTGTCGAAGATCGTGCCGATCGAAGACATGCCGTACATGGCCGATGGCCGTCCGGCCGACGTCGTGCTGAATCCGCTCGGCGTGCCGTCGCGGATGAACGTGGGTCAGATTCTCGAAGTGCATCTGGGCTGGGCCGCGAAGGGTCTCGGCTGGCGCATCGGCGAGATGATGCAGCGTCAGGCGAAGATCGAAGAACTGCGTCAGTTCCTCACGCAGATCTACAACGAGTCGGGCCGCAAGGAAGAGCTGGAAGGCTTCTCGGACGACGAAATCGTGGAACTGGCGAAGAACCTGCGAGAAGGCGTTCCGTTCGCGACGCCGGTGTTCGACGGCGCGACGGAAGACGAAATGTCGCGCGCGCTGGACCTCGCGTTCCCGGACGACGTGGCGCAGAACCTCGGCATGAACGCGTCGAAGAACCAGGTGCAGTTGCACGACGGCCGCACGGGCGAGCCGTTCGAGCGCAAGGTCACGGTCGGCTACATGCACTACCTGAAGCTGCACCACCTGGTCGACGACAAGATGCACGCGCGTTCGACCGGTCCGTACTCGCTCGTCACGCAGCAGCCGCTGGGTGGTAAGGCGCAGTTCGGTGGCCAGCGTTTCGGTGAAATGGAAGTGTGGGCGCTTGAGGCGTATGGCGCATCGTATGTGCTGCAGGAAATGCTGACGGTCAAGTCGGACGACGTGACGGGCCGGACGAAGGTGTATGAGAACCTCGTCAAGGGCGATCACGTGATCGACGCCGGCATGCCGGAATCCTTCAACGTGTTGGTGAAGGAAATCCGCTCGCTCGGTATCGACATCGATCTCGACCGCAACTAATCGGACTACGGAGAGAAAGCAATGAAAGCTCTGCTCGATCTATTCAAGCAAGTCCAACAAGAAGAAGTTTTTGATGCGATCAAGATCGGCCTCGCGTCGCCCGACAAGATCCGTTCGTGGTCGTTCGGCGAAGTGAAGAAGCCGGAGACCATCAACTACCGCACGTTCAAGCCGGAGCGGGATGGTCTGTTTTGCGCGAAGATTTTCGGGCCGATCAAGGACTACGAGTGCCTGTGCGGCAAGTACAAGCGCCTGAAGCACCGTGGCGTGATCTGCGAGAAGTGTGGCGTCGAAGTGACGCTGGCCAAGGTGCGCCGCGAGCGCATGGGCCATATCGAACTGGCATCGCCGGTCGCGCACATCTGGTTTTTGAAGTCGCTGCCGTCGCGTCTGGGCATGGTGCTCGACATGACGCTGCGCGACATCGAGCGCGTGCTGTACTTCGAAGCGTACGTGGTGATCGATCCGGGCATGACGCCGCTGAAAGCGCGGCAGATCATGACGGAAGAGGATTACTACAACAAGGTCGAAGAGTACGGTGACGAATTCCGTGCCGAAATGGGCGCGGAAGGCGTGCGCGAACTGCTGCGTTCGATCAACATCGACGAGCAGGTCGAAATGCTGCGCACCGAACTCAAGAACACGGGCTCGGAAGCGAAGATCAAGAAGTACGCGAAGCGCCTGAAGGTGCTCGAGGCGTTCCAGCGTTCGGGCATCAAGCCTGACTGGATGGTGCTCGAAGTGCTGCCGGTGCTGCCGCCGGAACTGCGTCCGCTCGTGCCGCTCGACGGCGGCCGTTTCGCGACGTCGGACCTGAACGACCTGTATCGCCGCGTCATCAACCGTAACAACCGGTTGAAGCGTCTGCTCGAACTGAAGGCGCCTGAAATCATCGTCCGCAACGAAAAGCGGATGCTGCAGGAAGCTGTCGATTCGCTGCTCGACAACGGCCGTCGCGGTAAGGCCATGACCGGCGCGAACAAGCGTCCGCTGAAGTCGCTCGCTGACATGATCAAGGGTAAGGGCGGTCGTTTCCGTCAGAACCTGCTCGGTAAGCGCGTGGACTACTCGGGCCGTTCGGTGATCGTGGTCGGCCCGACGCTCAAGCTGCATCAGTGCGGCCTGCCGAAGCTGATGGCGCTCGAACTGTTCAAGCCGTTCATCTTCAACAAGCTGGAAGTGATGGGTGTTGCGACCACCATCAAGGCTGCGAAGAAGGAAGTCGAGAACCAGACGCCGGTGGTGTGGGACATCTTGGAAGAGGTGATCCGCGAGCATCCGGTCATGCTGAACCGCGCGCCGACGCTGCACCGTCTCGGCATTCAGGCTTTCGAGCCGGTGCTGATCGAAGGTAAGGCAATCCAGCTGCACCCGCTGGTTTGCGCGGCGTTCAACGCCGACTTCGACGGTGACCAGATGGCTGTTCACGTGCCGCTGTCGCTCGAAGCGCAGATGGAAGCGCGCACGCTGATGCTGGCGTCGAACAACGTCCTGTTTCCGGCCAACGGCGATCCGTCGATCGTGCCGTCGCAGGATATCGTGCTCGGCCTGTACTACGCATCGCGCGAAGCGATCAACGGCAAGGGCGAAGGCCTCACGTTCACGGGCGTGTCGGAAGTGATCCGCGCGTACGAGAACAAGGAAGTCGAGCTGGCCTCGCGCGTCAACGTGCGTATCACCGAAATGGTGGCGAACGAAGACACGAGCGAAGGCGCGCCGAAGTTCGTGCCGAAGGTCACGCTGTACGCGACGACCGTCGGCCGTTCGATCCTGTCGGAAATTCTGCCGCCGGGCCTGCCGTTCTCGGTGCTGAACAAGCCGCTGAAGAAGAAGGAAATTTCGCGCCTGATCAACACGGCGTTCCGCAAGTGCGGTCTGCGCGAAACGGTGATCTTCGCCGACCAGCTGATGCAGATGGGCTTCCGCCTCGCGACGCGCGCCGGTATCTCGATCTGCGTGGACGACATGCTCGTGCCGCCGCAGAAAGAGACGATCGTCGGCGACGCCGCGAAGAAGGTGAAGGAGTACGACCGTCAGTACATGTCGGGTCTCGTCACCGCGCAGGAACGCTACAACAACGTGGTCGACATCTGGTCGGCAACGTCGGAAAGCGTCGGCAAGGCGATGATGGAGCAGCTCGCAACCGAACCGGTCATCGACCGTGACGGCAACGAGACGAAGCAGGAGTCGTTCAACTCCATCTACATGATGGCCGACTCGGGCGCGCGGGGTTCCGCGGTGCAGATTCGTCAGCTGGCCGGTATGCGCGGCCTGATGGCGAAGCCGGACGGCTCGATCATCGAGACGCCGATCACCGCGAACTTCCGCGAAGGCCTGAACGTGCTGCAGTACTTCATTTCGACGCACGGCGCACGTAAGGGTCTGGCGGATACGGCACTGAAGACGGCGAACTCGGGTTACCTGACGCGTCGTCTCGTGGACGTGACGCAGGATCTCGTCGTGGTCGAAGACGATTGCGGTACGTCGAACGGCGTGGCGATGAAGGCGTTGGTCGAAGGCGGTGAAGTCGTCGAAGCGCTGCGTGACCGTATTCTCGGTCGCGTCGCGGTGGCGGACGTCGTCAATCCGGAAACGCAGGAAACGCTGTTCGCATCCGGCGATCTGCTGGACGAAGACGCGGTGGAAGAGATCGAGCGTCTCGGCATCGACGAAGTGCGCGTGCGCACGCCGCTCACCTGCGAAACGCGCTACGGCCTGTGCGCCGCGTGCTACGGCCGCGACCTCGGCCGCGGCTCGCGAGTGAACGTCGGCGAAGCAGTCGGCGTGATCGCGGCGCAGTCGATCGGCGAGCCGGGCACGCAGCTGACCATGCGTACGTTCCACATCGGTGGCGCGGCATCGCGTGCGGCGGTTGCATCGACGGTGGAAGCGAAGAGCAACGGTACGGTGCGTTTCACGGCCACGATGCGCTACGTGACCAACGCGAAGGGCGAGCAGGTCGTCATTTCGCGTTCGGGCGAAGCGATCATCGCGGACGACCTCGGTCGCGAGCGTGAGCGTCACAAGATTCCGTACGGCGCGACGCTGCTGCAACTCGACGGCGCCACGATCAAGGCCGGCTCGCAACTCGCGCAATGGGACCCGCTGACGCGTCCGATCATCACCGAGTGGGGCGGTACGGTGAAGTTCGAAAACGTCGAGGAAGGCGTGACGGTCGCCAAGCAGATCGACGACGTGACCGGTCTGTCCACGCTCGTCGTGATCGACGCGAAGCGCCGCGGCTCGCAGGCTGGCAAGAGCGTGCGTCCGCAGGTGAAGCTGCTCGACGCGAACGGCGAGGAAGTGAAGATCCCGAACACCGAGCATTCGGTGCAGATCGGCTTCCAGGTCGGCGCACTGATCACCGTGAAGGATGGTCAGCAAGTGCAGGTCGGTGAAGTGCTGGCGCGTATCCCGGTTGAAGCGCAGAAGACGCGCGACATTACCGGTGGTCTGCCGCGCGTGGCCGAACTGTTCGAAGCGCGCTCGCCGAAGGACGCCGGCATTCTGGCGGAAGTCACGGGCACGACGTCGTTCGGTAAGGACACGAAGGGCAAGCAGCGTCTCGTCATCACGGACCTCGAGGGCAATCAGCACGAGTTCCTGATCGCGAAGGAAAAGCAGGTGCTGGTGCACGATGGTCAGGTCGTCAACAAGGGCGAAATGATCGTCGACGGTCCTGCCGATCCGCACGACATCCTGCGTCTGCAGGGTATCGAGGCGTTGTCGCGCTACATCGTGGACGAAGTGCAGGACGTGTACCGTCTGCAAGGCGTGAAGATCAACGACAAGCACATCGAAGTGATCGTGCGTCAGATGCTGCGCCGCGTGCAGATCGTCGACAACGGCGATACGCGCTTCATTCCGGGCGAACAAGTCGAGCGATCGGACATGCTCGACGAGAACGACCGCATGATCGCGGAAGACAAGCGTCCGGCAACGTACGAGAACGTGCTGCTCGGTATCACGAAGGCATCGCTGTCGACCGATTCGTTCATCTCGGCGGCGTCGTTCCAGGAAACGACTCGCGTGCTGACCGAAGCGGCGATCATGGGCAAGCGCGACGATCTGCGTGGTCTGAAGGAAAACGTGATCGTCGGCCGTCTGATTCCGGCCGGTACGGGTCTCGCGTTCCACAAGGCGCGCAAGACCAAGGAGTCGGCGGATCGCGAACGCTTCGACCAGATCGCTGCCGAAGAGGCATTCGATTTCGGTACGCCGGAAGCCCCGGCAACGGAGCAGCAGCCGCATACCAACGAGTAAGCGTCTTTCGCTGGTAGCACCTCGAACCGCCCGGTTTTCGCCGGGCGGTTTTTTTTCATCTCGTCTTTCCGATTCGCGCCTCGGCCGAACGGCTAACGTTGCAATTCACGCGTGGGCGCATGCGCCTGCGTTGATAGAATTCGTTATCCTCCACGCCGCAGTCCGCGCTTCTTCTCTATGTCCCGTCCGCTAGAAATTCTCAACGAAGTTTTCGGCTATCCGGCTTTTCGCGGACAGCAGGCGGAAATCGTCGAACATGTCGCGAACGGCGGCGATTCGCTCGTGCTCATGCCGACGGGCGGGGGAAAATCGCTGTGCTACCAGATTCCGTCGCTGGTGCGCAAAGAGGCGGGCTTCGGCGCGGGCATCGTCGTTTCACCGCTGATAGCGCTGATGCAGGATCAGGTGGCCGCGCTCACTGAAGTCGGCGTGCGCGCCGCGTATCTCAACTCGACGCTCTCGGGCGCCGAGGCCGCCGCGACCGAGCGCGCGCTGCGCAACGGCAGCATCGATCTGCTGTACGTCGCGCCCGAGCGTCTCATGACGCCGCGTTTCCTCGACTTGCTCGAAAGCTCGCCTGTTGGCCTTTTTGCGATCGACGAGGCGCACTGCGTCTCGCAATGGGGCCATGACTTCCGGCCCGAATACATCCAGCTGTCCGTGCTGCATGAGCGTTTCCCGAACGTGCCGCGCATCGCGCTGACGGCAACGGCGGACGCCATCACGCGCGACGAAATCGTGCACCGCCTTGCGCTCGACGACGCGCGGATCTTTGTGTCGAGCTTCGACCGGCCGAATATCCGCTATCGGATCGTCGAGAAGGACAACGCGCGCTCGCAATTGCTCGACTTCATTCGCGCCGAGCACACGAACAAGGACGGCACCACGGACGCGGGCGTCGTGTATTGCCTCTCGCGCCGTAAGGTGGAAGAAACCGCCGACTGGCTCAAGGGGCAGGGCGTGCGCGCGCTCCCGTACCACGCCGGCATGGAATTCGAGACGCGTCAGAAGCATCAGGAGATGTTTCAGCGCGAAGAGGGCATCGTGATGTGCGCAACGATTGCGTTCGGCATGGGGATCGACAAGCCGGACGTGCGCTTCGTCGCGCATCTTGATTTGCCGAAGAGCGTCGAAGGCTACTACCAGGAGACCGGGCGCGCCGGCCGCGACGGCTTGCCCGCGAACGCGTGGATGGCCTACGGCTTAGGCGACGTCGTCCAGCAGCGAAAGATGATCGACGAATCCGACGCTGACGACGCGCACAAGCGCGTGCAGACGGGCAAGCTCGACGCGCTCCTCGGCCTATGCGAAGCGGCGACGTGCCGCCGCGTGCGCCTGCTCGCGTACTTCGGCGAGACCAGCACGCCGTGCGGCAATTGCGATACGTGTCTGGAGCCGCCGGCGTCGTGGGACGCGACGCGTGAGGCGCAAATGGCGCTGTCGTGCGTGTATCGCGCGCAGAAGGCGAGCGGGTTCCACTTCGGCGCGGGGCATCTGATCGACATCTTGCGCGGCACGCGCAGCGAGAAAGTCTTGCAGCGCGGCCACGATAAGTTGTCGACGTTCGGCGTCGGCGCGAGTCTTTCGGAACCGGAGTGGCGCGCCGTTTTCAGGCAATTGGTCGCGTTTGGGTTTCTTGCCGTCGATCACGACGGCTTCGGGGCGCTCGTCCTGACCGACGCGAGCAAGCCCGTGCTGAAGGGCGACGAGCGCGTCACGCTGCGCAAGTACGTGAAGCCAGTGCGCAACCGGCAGTCGTCGGGACGCACAGGCGAACGCGCCGATCCGACCGCGGGCATGTCGCCGCGCGAGAAAGCGCGATGGGATCGCTTGCGGACGTGGCGGGCCGAGACTGCGAAAACCGACGGCGTGCCGGCGTACGTCATCTTCCACGACGCGACGCTTGCCGAAATCGCGCGGAGCGATCCCGATACGATCGACGACTTGCGGCACATTCCGGGCATCGGCGTGCGAAAACTGGAGCGTTTCGGCGACGAACTGCTCGACGTGGTCGGCGCGGACTGACGTTGCATCGGCGAGTGCGCCAGAAAGTCACGCAACGTATTGACCGGATTAACATTTCCGGACTATCATGCTAGGTTCTCGTTCTTGGCCCGTTTTGGGATCCTGCCTAAGGCGGGCTGCTCCGGGCGAAAGCCATTCACGAGAAGGTCAGACGCGCGATTCCTTCGCTTTGCCCGTTCGGAATTGCGCCGATTTTGTTCATTTTTAGGATTAAACGATGCCAACCATCAATCAACTGGTTCGCAAAGGCCGCACGTCGGAAACGACGAAGAGCAAGTCGCCGGCCCTGCAGGACTGTCCGCAGCGTCGCGGCGTGTGCACCCGCGTGTACACGACGACGCCGAAGAAGCCGAACTCGGCACTTCGTAAAGTTGCCAAGGTTCGTCTCACGAACGGCTTTGAAGTCATTTCGTACATCGGTGGTGAAGGCCACAACCTGCAGGAACACTCGGTCGTGCTGATTCGCGGCGGTCGTGTGAAGGACTTGCCGGGTGTGCGTTACCACATGGTCCGCGGCTCGCTGGATACCCAGGGCGTCAAGGATCGTAAGCAGGCTCGCTCGAAGTACGGTGCGAAGCGTGCCAAGGCTGGCAAGTAATCGCCGGTTCGAGCAGTCGAAGTAGTTTGAGGTCGCCGTAAGGCGGTTAATGCGGTGGTGCCGGATGTGCCGGTGCTGTCGAGTAAGTGGTCACCCGGCCAAGCTGGTTTAGTCGAGAGATGGATCGGGTTAGTTGGTGGCCGCGGAGCGGAAAAACGCTCCAACTGAAAAGGTAAAGGAAGAATCATGCCGCGTCGTCGCGAAGTCCCCAAGCGGGAAGTATTGCCGGATCCGAAGTTCGGCAACGTAGATGTAGCCAAGTTCATGAACGTGCTGATGTTGTCCGGCAAGAAGTCGGTTGCCGAACGCATCGTGTACGGCGCTTTTGAACAGATCCAGACCAAGGGTGGCAAGGACCCGCTGGAAGTGTTCACGGTCGCGCTCAACAACGTGAAGCCGGTGGTCGAAGTAAAGAGCCGTCGCGTTGGTGGTGCGAACTATCAAGTTCCGGTCGAAGTGCGTCCCTCGCGTCGTATGGCATTGGCGATGCGTTGGTTGCGTGAAGCCGCGAAGAAGCGCAGCGAAAAGTCGATGGCCCTGCGCCTGGCAGGTGAGCTCTCCGAAGCGGCCGAAGGCCGCGGCGGCGCGATGAAGAAGCGCGACGAAGTTCACCGCATGGCAGAGGCTAACAAGGCATTCTCGCATTTCCGTTTCTAAGCTCCCGCTCATAGAGTAACGGAAAAATCAGGGCGGGTGCGCTAGTTTGGCGCCTCGCCCGTTTGTGTTAGGGCGCTGCTGGCTCATTGACTGAGTCGGCGCGTCGACCGAATAAAGGATCCAAAGTGGCTCGCAAGACACCTATCGAGCGCTACCGCAACATCGGTATTAGCGCTCACATCGACGCCGGCAAAACGACGACGACCGAGCGCATCTTGTTTTACACGGGCGTGAACCACAAGATCGGTGAAGTTCACGACGGCGCAGCAACGATGGACTGGATGGAGCAGGAGCAGGAGCGCGGCATCACCATCACGTCGGCTGCTACCACGGCCTTCTGGAAGGGCATGGGCGGCAACTATCCCGAGCACCGCATCAACATCATCGACACGCCGGGACACGTCGACTTCACCATTGAAGTGGAACGTTCGATGCGCGTGCTCGACGGCGCGTGCATGGTCTACTGCGCAGTGGGCGGCGTGCAGCCGCAGTCGGAAACGGTGTGGCGTCAGGCGAACAAGTACAAGGTTCCCCGTCTCGCGTTCGTCAACAAGATGGACCGGACCGGCGCGAACTTCTTCAAGGTCTACGACCAGCTGAAGACGCGTCTGAAGGCGAATCCTGTGCCCGTCGTCGTGCCGATCGGCTCGGAAGAGAACTTCAAGGGCGTGGTCGATCTGCTGAAGATGAAGGCGATCGTTTGGGATGAAGCGTCGCAAGGCACGAAGTTCGACTACGTCGACATCCCCGCCGAACTCGTTGACACGTGCAACGAGTGGCGCGAAAAGATGATCGAGTCGGCTGCCGAAGCCAGCGAAGAGCTGATGGAAAAGTACCTTGGCGGCGAAGAGCTGTCGGAAGCGGAAATCGTGAAGGCGATCCGCGACCGGACCATCGCGTGCGAAATCCAGCCGATGCTGTGCGGCACCGCGTTCAAGAACAAGGGTGTGCAGCGCATGCTCGACGCCGTGATCGACTTCCTGCCGTCGCCGGTTGACATTCCGCCGGTCACGGGTGAACTCGAAAGCGGCGAGAAGGCCGAGCGCCGTGCTGCCGACGACGAGAAGTTCTCGGCACTCGCGTTCAAGATCATGACGGACCCGTTCGTCGGTCAGCTGATCTTCTTCCGCGTGTACTCGGGCGTCGTGAATTCGGGTGACACCGTGCTGAACGCGACCAAGGACAAGAAGGAACGTCTCGGCCGTATTCTGCAGATGCACGCGAACCAGCGCGAAGAAATCAAGGAAGTGCGCGCGGGCGATATCGCCGCGGCCGTCGGCCTGAAGGAAGCGACCACGGGCGACACGCTGTGCGATCCGCAGAACCCGATCGTGCTCGAGCGCATGATTTTCCCGGAGCCGGTGATTTCGCAGGCTGTCGAGCCGAAGACCAAGGCTGACCAGGAAAAGATGGGCCTGGCGCTGAACCGTCTGGCGCAGGAAGATCCGTCGTTCCGCGTTCAAACGGACGAGGAATCGGGCCAGACCATCATTTCGGGCATGGGCGAGCTCCACCTCGAAATTCTGGTCGACCGCATGAAGCGCGAATTCGGCGTGGAAGCGACTGTCGGCAAGCCGCAGGTTGCATACCGCGAAACCATTCGCACGACGGCGGCTGACGTTGACGGCAAGTTCGTCAAGCAGTCGGGTGGTCGCGGCCAGTACGGTCACGCAGTCATCACGCTGGAGCCGAACGAGCAGGGCAAGGGCTACGAGTTCCTGGACGAGATCAAGGGCGGCGTGATTCCGCGCGAATACATCCCGGCCGTGGACAAGGGTATCCAGGAAACGCTGAAGTCGGGCGTACTGGCTGGCTTCCCGGTCGTGGACGTGAAGGTGCACCTGACGTTCGGTTCGTACCACGACGTGGACTCGAACGAAAACGCGTTCCGCATGGCCGGCTCGATGGCCTTCAAGGAAGCAATGCGCAAGGCAAGCCCGGTCATCCTCGAACCGATGATGGCTGTGGAAGTCGAAACGCCGGAAGACTACATGGGCAACGTGATGGGCGATCTGTCCGGCCGTCGCGGTATCGTCCAGGGCATGGAAGACATGGTTGGCGGTGGCAAGATTGTTCGCGCCGAAGTGCCGCTGTCGGAAATGTTCGGCTACTCGACGTCCCTGCGCTCGCTGACGCAAGGCCGTGCAACGTACACGATGGAGTTCAAGCACTACGCTGAAGCCCCGCGTAACGTCGCCGACGCGATCATCAACGCCAAGGGTAAGTAATACCCGCAAGTCATTCGGCGCAAGCCACAAGCATTAACCGATAACCAAACTTTGAAAGAAGGTAATCATGGCAAAAGGTAAATTCGAGCGGACCAAGCCGCACGTGAACGTGGGCACGATCGGTCACGTTGACCACGGCAAGACCACGCTGACGGCAGCGATCACGACGGTGCTGACCAAGAAGTTCGGCGGCGAAGCCAAGGCGTATGACCAGATCGACGCGGCGCCGGAAGAAAAGGCGCGCGGCATCACCATCAACACCGCGCACGTCGAGTACGAAACGGCTAACCGCCACTACGCACACGTCGATTGCCCGGGCCACGCCGACTACGTGAAGAACATGATCACGGGCGCCGCGCAGATGGACGGCGCGATCCTGGTGTGCTCGGCCGCTGACGGCCCGATGCCGCAAACGCGTGAGCACATCCTGCTGGCCCGTCAGGTCGGCGTGCCGTACATCATCGTGTTCCTGAACAAGTGCGACATGGTGGACGACGCCGAGCTGCTCGAGCTCGTCGAAATGGAAGTGCGCGAACTTCTCTCGAAGTACGATTTCCCGGGCGACGACACACCGATCATCAAGGGTTCGGCCAAGCTCGCGCTGGAAGGCGACACGGGCGAGCTGGGCGAAGTGGCGATCATGAACCTGGCCGATGCGCTGGATACGTACATCCCGACGCCGGAGCGCGCGGTGGACGGCGCCTTCCTGATGCCGGTGGAAGACGTGTTCTCGATCTCGGGTCGCGGCACGGTGGTGACGGGTCGCGTCGAGCGCGGTGTGGTGAAGGTCGGCGAGGAAATCGAAATCGTCGGTATCAAGCCGACGGTGAAGACCACCTGCACGGGCGTGGAAATGTTCCGCAAGCTGCTCGACCAGGGTCAAGCGGGCGACAACGTCGGTATCCTGCTGCGCGGCACGAAGCGTGAAGACGTCGAGCGTGGCCAGGTGCTGGCCAAGCCGGGTTCGATCACGCCGCACACGCACTTCACCGCTGAAGTGTACGTGCTGAGCAAGGACGAAGGCGGCCGTCACACGCCGTTCTTCAACAACTACCGCCCGCAGTTCTACTTCCGTACGACGGACGTGACCGGCTCGATCGAGCTGCCGAAGGACAAGGAAATGGTGATGCCGGGCGACAACGTGTCGATCACGGTCAAGCTGATCGCCCCGATCGCCATGGAAGAAGGTCTGCGCTTCGCGATCCGCGAAGGCGGCCGTACCGTCGGCGCAGGTGTCGTTGCGAAGATTATCGAGTAAAATCTCGGTCTTCTTTGAAGTCGCTGCACTGAAGTAACGTGACCGGAACCGGGTGTTCGCCTCAAGCGAATGCCCGGTTCCTCGCTCTTTTGCCCAACCGGCGGCGCAATACCGCCTCGCTCTTTTTAAGGAATCGTCATGCAGAACCAGAAAATCCGCATTCGTCTGAAGGCTTTCGACTATCGCCTGATCGATCAATCGGCAGCCGAGATCGTCGATACGGCGAAGCGGACTGGCGCGATCGTCCGTGGCCCGGTGCCGCTGCCGACGCGTATTCAGCGTTTTGACATCCTGCGTTCGCCGCACGTCAACAAGACGTCGCGCGACCAGCTCGAAATCCGTACGCACCAACGCCTGATGGACATCGTCGACCCGACGGACAAGACCGTCGACGCGCTGATGAAGCTCGATCTGCCGGCCGGTGTGGACGTCGAAATCAAGCTGCAGTAAGCCTACAAAGCTCCGCCGGCGTCCCGGATGGAGCTAAGTCTTTGATTGCTTGCAGAAAACGAAAAGCCTTGTTATACTCCAAGGCTTTTCGCGCATTCGCGCAAAAAAGTTCGTCTTGCTTCTCGTAGCAAAGCGGACATTTTGTAATCAGCCCCGACCAATCGCAGTCGGGAATGGAGAAAACGATGAGCCTTGGACTCGTAGGTCGCAAGGTTGGCATGACCCGTATCTTCACGCCTGAGGGGGACTCGATCCCCGTCACCGTGCTGGACGTGTCGGACAACCGTGTGACGCAGATCAAGACCGTTGAAACGGATGGTTATACCGCCGTTCAGGTTGCATTCGGTACTCGCCGCGCTTCGCGCGTGACGAAGCCGTTGGCGGGTCACCTCGCCAAAGCCGGCGTTCAAGCCGGTGAAATCCTCCGCGAATTCCATATCGATACCGCCAAGGCAGGTGAACTGTCGAACGGCGCCGTCATCGGTACGGACATTTTCGAAGTCGGCCAGAAGGTTGACGTGCAAGGCACGTCGATCGGTAAGGGCTACGCCGGTACCATCAAGCGTTACAACTTCGCTTCGGGCCGCGCTTCGCACGGTAACTCGCGTTCGCACAACGTTCCGGGTTCGATCGGTATGGCGCAGGATCCGGGTCGCGTGTTCCCCGGCAAGCGCATGACGGGTCACCTCGGTGACGAGACCGTCACGGTCCAGAATCTCGAAATCGCCCGCATCGACGCTGAGCGCAATCTGCTGCTCGTCCGCGGTGCTGTTCCGGGTGCGAAGGGCGGCAAGGTCTTCGTGACCCCGGCCGTCAAGACCCGTGCTGCGAAAGGAGCGAAATAATGGAACTTAAGCTCCTGAATGCCAATGGTCAGGAAGGTGCTGGCGTGACCGCATCGGACGTCGTGTTCGGTCGCGATTACAACGAAGCCCTGATTCACCAAGTCGTCGTCGCTTATCAGGCGAACGCACGTAGTGGCAACCGCGCTCAGAAGGATCGTGAGCAGGTCAAGCACACCACGAAGAAGCCGTGGCGTCAGAAGGGTACGGGCCGCGCTCGTGCCGGTATGTCGTCGAGCCCGTTGTGGCGTGGCGGTGGTCGCATTTTCCCGAACTCGCCGGAAGAAAACTTCTCGCACAAGGTCAACAAGAAGATGCATCGCGCAGGCCTCTGCTCGATCTTCTCGCAGTTGGCTCGCGAAGGCCGCATCTCGGTGGTCGAGGATCTCGCGCTCGAAGCGCCGAAGACCAAGCTGTTGGCTGATAAATTCAAGGCGATGGGTCTCGATTCCGTGTTGGTCATTACCGATACGGTCGACGAAAACCTGTACCTCGCGTCGCGCAACCTGGCCCACGTGGCGGTTGTCGAGCCGCGTTACGCCGACCCGCTCTCGCTGATCTACTTCAAGAAGATTCTGATCACGAAGGCTGCGGTCGCTCAGATCGAGGAGTTGCTGTCATGAGCGAAGTTCGCAAAAACGATCATCGTTTGATGCAAGTTCTGCTCGCGCCGGTGATCTCCGAAAAGGCGACGCTGGTTGCCGACAAGAACGAACAAGTCGTGTTCGAAGTCGCGCCGGACGCCACGAAGCAGGAAGTGAAGGCTGCTGTCGAGCTGCTGTTCAAGGTCGAAGTCAATTCCGTCAACGTGCTCGTCACGAAGGGCAAAGCCAAGCGCTTTGGCCGCTTCAACGGCAAGCGCAAGGACGTGAAGAAGGCGTACGTCTGCCTGAAGCCCGGCCAGGAAATCAACTTTGAAGCGGAGGCCAAGTAATCATGGCAATCGTGAAAGTTAAGCCGACCTCGCCGGGTCGCCGCGCGATGGTCAAGATCGTCAACAAGGATCTGCATAAGGGCAAGCCGCATGCTGCGCTGCTCGACTCGCAATCCAAGTCGGCGGGCCGTAACAACAACGGCCGCATCACCACGCGTCACCAGGGTGGCGGTCATAAGCAGCACTACCGTATCGTCGATTTCCGTCGCAACAAGGACGGCATTCCGGCAAAGGTCGAGCGTCTCGAGTACGACCCGAACCGTAGCGCGAACATCGCGCTGGTTCTGTACGCAGACGGCGAGCGTCGCTACATCATCGCGCCGAAGGGCGTGGCGGTCGGCGCGCAGCTGATGTCCGGTTCGGAAGCGCCGATTCGCGCGGGTAACACCCTGCCGATCCGCAACATTCCGGTCGGTACGACGATCCACTGCATCGAAATGCTGCCGGGCAAAGGCGCGCAAATCGCGCGTTCGGCCGGTACGTCGGCCATGCTGCTGGCGCGTGAAGGCATCTACGCGCAGGTTCGTCTGCGTTCGGGTGAAATCCGCCGCGTGCACGTCGAGTGCCGCGCAACCATCGGTGAAGTCGGCAACGAAGAGCATAGCCTCCGTCAAATCGGTAAGGCTGGCGCGAATCGCTGGCGCGGCATCCGTCCGACGGTGCGTGGTGTTGCAATGAACCCGGTCGATCACCCGCACGGCGGTGGTGAAGGCAAGACGGCTGCAGGTCGCGATCCGGTGAGCCCGTGGGGCACGCCGACGAAGGGCTATCGCACCCGCAGCAACAAGCGCACGACGACGATGATCGTCCAGCGCCGTCACAAGCGTTAAGGAGTAGGCAATGACACGTTCTGCTAAAAAAGGTCCGTTCTGCGACGCTCATTTGCTGAAGAAAGTTGAGTCGGCTGCAGCTACGCGCGACAAGAAGCCAATCAAGACCTGGTCGCGTCGCTCGACGATTCTGCCGGATTTCATCGGTCTGACGATCGCCGTTCACAACGGCCGTCAACACGTTCCGGTGTACGTCACGGAAAACATGGTCGGCCACAAGCTTGGCGAGTTCGCACTGACCCGTACGTTCAAGGGTCACGCGGCCGACAAGAAGGCCAAGAAATAAGGGGCTATCAAGATGGAAGTGAAAGCAATTCATCGCGGTGCCCGCATCTCGGCGCAGAAAACGCGCCTTGTGGCTGACCAGATTCGTGGTTTGCCGGTCGACAAGGCGCTGAACGTCCTGACGTTCTCGCCGAAGAAGGCGGCGGGTATCGTCAAGAAGGTCGTGCTGTCTGCGATCGCGAATGCGGAGCACAACGAAGGCGCCGATATCGACGAGCTCAAGATCACGAGCATCTACGTCGACAAGGCCGCTTCGCTCAAGCGTTTCACCGCACGCGCAAAGGGTCGCGGTAACCGCATAGAGAAGCAATCCTGTCACATCACTGTGACGGTCGGGAATTAAGGAGCCATACGATGGGACAGAAAATTCATCCGACTGGCTTCCGTTTGGCCGTCAGCCGCAATTGGGCTTCGCGTTGGTACGCGAACAACAACAATTTCGCGGCGATGTTGCAGGAAGACATCGGTGTTCGTGAATACCTGAAGAAGAAGCTGAAGAACGCGTCCGTCGGTCGCGTGGTGATCGAGCGTCCTGCAAAGAACGCACGCATCACGATTTTCAGCTCGCGTCCGGGTGTCGTGATCGGCAAGAAGGGCGAGGACATCGAATCGCTGAAGTCCGAGCTGCAAAAGCGCATGGGCGTTCCGGTTCACGTCAACATCGAAGAAATCCGCAAGCCGGAAACCGATGCTCAGCTGATCGCCGATTCCATCACGCAGCAGCTCGAGCGCCGGATCATGTTCCGCCGCGCGATGAAGCGTGCGATGCAAAACGCGATGCGTCTTGGCGCCCAGGGCATCAAGATCATGAGCGCGGGCCGTCTGAACGGTATCGAAATCGCTCGTACCGAGTGGTATCGCGAAGGTCGTGTGCCGCTCCATACGCTGCGCGCCGATATCGACTACGCGACGTCCGAAGCGAAGACCACGTACGGCATCATCGGCGTGAAGGTGTGGGTCTACAAGGGCGACACCCTCGGCCGCAACGAAGCGCCGGTAGTGGAAGAAGCCGCGGAAGAAAAGCGTCCGCGTCGCAACGCACGTCCGGGTGGCGATCGCCGTCCGCGTCGTGACGGTGAAGGTGCGCCGGCTGGTGCACGCCGCGGCGGCCCCCGTCGTGGCGGCGCTGGCGGTGACGCGAAGAGTGGAGAATAACGATGCTGCAACCGAAACGCAGAAAGTATCGCAAAGAGCAGAAGGGTCGTAACACCGGCAAGGCGACGCGCGGCAACGCGGTGTCGTTCGGTGAATATGGCCTGAAGGCTATCGGTCGCGGCCGTTTGACCGCGCGTCAAATCGAAGCGGCGCGTCGTGCCATGACGCGTCACATCAAGCGTGGTGGCCGGATCTGGATCCGCATTTTCCCGGACAAGCCGATTTCGCAAAAGCCGGCAGAAGTGCGTATGGGTAACGGTAAGGGTAACCCGGAGTACTACGTCGCTGAAATTCAACCGGGCAAGATGCTGTACGAAATGGACGGTGTCTCCGAAGAACTGGCGCGCGAAGCGTTCCGTCTGGCTGCAGCCAAGCTGCCGCTGAAGACGAACTTCGTCATCCGCCAGCTCGGCGCCTAAGGAGTAAACGATGAAGGCATCTGAACTTCACCAGAAGGACCAGGCCGCGCTCAACAAAGAGCTGTCGGACCTGCTTAAGGCGCAATTCGGCCTGCGCATGCAACTCGCGACTCAGCAGCTCACGAACACGAGCCAGCTGAAGAAGGTTCGTCGCGACATCGCACGTGTGCGGACTGTCCTGACTGAAAAGGCGAACCAGAAATGAACGATAGCGTAAAAACCTCGCTCAAGCGGACGCTGGTCGGCAAGGTCGTCAGCAACAAGATGGACAAGACGGTTACCGTGCTGGTCGAGCACCGCGTGAAGCACCCGATCTACGGAAAGTACGTCGTGCGCTCGAAGAAGTACCACGCGCACGATGACGCGAACACGTACAACGAAGGCGATCTCGTCGAAATCCAGGAAACGCGTCCGATCTCGAAGACGAAGGCCTGGGTTGTGTCGAAGCTGGTTGAAGCGGCTCGCGTGATCTAAAGCTGAAGTATCGCGATGCAGTAAGTAGTGGTGTCGCAGTAAGTTTCGCTTGCAAGACCGGGATTATTTGTTATAATCTCGGTCTTCCCTCTTTGTGGGAGCCCCGTCGCGGGCGAAATTGGTGGGGGAAGCCGGTTCGGGCGCCAGCCTGTATCGACAGATTCACCGGATTGCGATGGCGGGTTTCGTCTGCCCTCGCTGCCTGTTCTAACCCAAGCAGCCGATTGGCTGACGGGACCAAGACTGACCGGATGCGCCATGGTGGTGCGACCGGATTAAGTTGGGAAAGATAAACCATGATCCAGACCGAAACTCGGCTTGAAGTGGCCGACAACACGGGTGCGCGTGAAGTCATGTGCATCAAGGTGCTCGGCGGCTCGAAGCGTCGTTACGCTAGCATTGGCGACATCATCAAGGTGACCGTCAAGGAAGCGACGCCGCGCGGACGCGTGAAAAAGGGCGAAATTTACAACGCCGTGGTCGTTCGCACGGCCAAAGGCGTGCGTCGCCAGGATGGCTCGCTGATCAAGTTCGACGGCAATGCCGCTGTCCTCTTGAATACGAAGCTCGAGCCGATCGGCACGCGTATTTTCGGGCCGGTGACGCGTGAACTGCGTAGCGAACGATTCATGAAAATCGTTTCGCTCGCGCCGGAAGTGCTGTAAGGAGTCGCGATGAACAAGATTCGCAAGGGTGACGAAGTCATCGTCATCACCGGCAAGGACAAGGGCAAGCGCGGCACCGTGCTGGCCGTTGCGGACGACCGTGTGACCGTCGAGGGTATCAACCTCGTCAAGAAGCACGTGAAGCCGAACCCGATGAAGGGTACGACGGGCGGTGTGGAAGCCAAGTCGATGCCGCTGCATATTTCGAACGTCGCTCTCGTCGACGGGAACGGCAAGGCATCGCGTGTTGGCATCAAGGTCGAAGACGGCAAGAAGGTTCGCTTCTTGAAGTCGACCGGCGCCACGCTCAACGCCTGATGCGGAGTTAAAAAATGGCTCGTCTGCAAGAGATTTATAAAGAAACGGTTGTGCCGCAACTCGTTGAAAAGTTCGGCTACAAGTCCATCATGGAAGTGCCGCGCATCACCAAGATCACCCTGAACATGGGCCTTGGCGAAGCCGTCGCTGACAAGAAGATCATCGAAAACGCCGTGGGCGACCTGACGAAGATTGCTGGCCAGAAGCCGGTTATCACGAAAGCGCGCAAGGCAATCGCAGGCTTCAAGATTCGTCAGGGCTACCCGATCGGCGCGATGGTCACGCTGCGCGGTCAAGCGATGTACGAATTCCTGGACCGCTTCGTGACGGTTGCGCTCCCGCGTGTGCGTGACTTCCGTGGCGTGTCGGGCCGTGCATTCGACGGTCGTGGCAACTACAACATCGGTGTGAAAGAGCAGATCATTTTCCCCGAAATCGACTACGACAAGATCGACGCGCTGCGTGGGCTGAACATCAGCATCACGACTACCGCGAAGACTGACGACGAAGCAAAGGCGCTGCTCGCCGGCTTCAAGTTCCCGTTCAGAAACTGAGGTTACCGTGGCTAAACTGGCACTGATCGAACGTGAAAAGAAGCGTGCGCGCCTGGCTGCTAAGTACGCTCCGAAGCGTGCTGAACTGAAGGCTGTGATCGACGACGCAAGCAAGTCGGACGAAGAGCGTTACTTCGCTCGTCTGGCCCTGCAACAACTGCCGCGTAACTCGAACCCCACTCGCAAGCGTAACCGCTGCGCGATCACGGGTCGTCCGCGTGGCACGTTCCGGAAGTTCGGCCTCGCGCGTAACAAGATTCGCGAGATCGCCTTCCGCGGCGAAATCCCTGGCCTGACCAAGGCGAGCTGGTAATAGGAGAAACATAAATGAGCATGAGTGATCCTATCGCCGATATGCTGACTCGCATCCGCAATGCGCAGATGGTCGAGAAGGTTTCGGTGACTATGCCCTCGTCGAAAGTCAAGGTTGCGATTGCGCAGGTTTTGAAGGACGAAGGTTATATCGACGACTTCGCAGTGAAGGCTGAAGGTGCGAAGACGGAATTGAACATCGCGTTGAAGTACTACGCTGGCCGTCCGGTGATCGAGCGCCTCGAGCGCGTCTCGAAGCCTGGTCTGCGCGTGTACCGCGGTCGCAACGACATTCCGCAGGTCATGAACGGCCTGGGCGTTGCCATCGTGTCGACGCCGAAGGGTGTGATGACCGACCGCAAGGCGCGCCAGAACGGCGTCGGCGGCGAAGTCATCTGCTACGTCGCTTAACGCCGAAGGGAGAAGAAACATGTCTCGAGTAGGTAAAAGCCCGATCGCGCTGCCGCAAGGCGCGGAAGTGGCCGTCAAGGGCGACGTCATCACCGTCAAGGGGCCGCTCGGCACGATCTCGCAAGCGGGTAATCCGCTGGTGAGCGTGGCGAACGACAACGGCACGCTGAACTTCGCGCCGGCCGACGAAAGCCGTGAAGCAAACGCGATGTCCGGCACGATGCGCGCCCTGGTGGCGAACATGGTGCACGGCGTCACCAAGGGTTTCGAGCGCAAGCTGACGCTGGTTGGCGTCGGTTATCGTGCGCAAGCGCAAGGCGACAAGCTGAACCTGTCGCTGGGTTTCTCGCACCCGGTGGTGCACCAGATGCCGGAAGGCATCAAGGCTGAAACCCCGTCGCAGACCGAAATCGTGATCAAGGGGATCGACAAGCAGAAAGTCGGACAAGTCGCGGCGGAAGTGCGCGGCTATCGCCCGCCGGAGCCCTACAAGGGCAAGGGCGTGCGCTATTCCGACGAGGTCGTGATCCTCAAAGAAACGAAGAAGAAGTAAGGGTGCGCAATCATGGATAAGACTCAATCTCGCCTGCGCCGCGCTCGTCAGACGCGTATCAAGATCGCTGAGCTGCAGGTCGCGCGTCTCGCCGTGCATCGCACGAATACGCACATCTACGCGCAAGTGTTCTCGGCGTGCGGCACCAAGGTGCTCGCAAGCGCTTCGACGCTCGAAGCCGAAGTGCGCGCAGAGCTGGCCGACAAGTCGGGCAAGGGCGGCAACATCAACGCTGCAACCCTGATCGGCAAGCGTATTGCCGAAAAGGCCAAGGCTGCCGGCATCGAATCCGTCGCCTTTGACCGCTCGGGTTTCCGCTACCACGGCCGCGTGAAGGCGCTGGCTGATGCGGCGCGCGAAGCCGGGCTCAAGTTCTAAGGGAAGAATTCGTCATGGCAAAGATGCAAGCGAAAGTTCAGGCTGACGAACGCGACGACGGCCTGCGCGAAAAGATGATTTCGGTCAACCGCGTGACCAAGGTCGTGAAGGGTGGCCGTATTCTCGGCTTCGCCGCACTGACCGTGGTTGGCGACGGCGATGGCCGCGTCGGCATGGGCAAGGGCAAGGCGAAGGAAGTTCCGGTTGCCGTTCAAAAGGCAATGGAACAAGCCCGCCGCAACATGTTCAAGGTGCCCCTGAAGAATGGCACGTTGCAACACGAAGTCCACGGCAAGCATGGCGCTTCGGCGGTCCTCCTCGCTCCGGCGAAGGACGGTACCGGCGTGATCGCCGGCGGTCCGATGCGCGCAGTGTTCGACGTGATGGGCGTGCAAAACGTTGTGGCCAAGAGCCACGGTTCGACGAACCCGTACAACCTCGTCCGTGCGACGCTGGATGGTCTGCGCAAGCAGTCGACTCCGGCCGACATCGCGGCGAAGCGTGGTAAGTCCGTCGAAGACATTCTGGGCTAAGGTGGGCACCATGTCTGAAAAAACTGTCAAGGTTCAGCTCGTCAAGAGCCTGATCGGGACCCGCGAATCGCACCGCGCAACGGTGCGTGGCCTCGGCCTGCGTCGCCTGAACTCGGTCTCCGAGCTGCAGGACACGCCGGCAGTGCGCGGGATGATCAACAAGGTCTCGTACCTCGTTAAGGTCATCGCCTAAGCGGCCGACCACGGATCCAAGGAGTTGAACATGGAATTGAATAACCTGAAGCCGGCGGAAGGCGCGAAGCACGCTAAGCGTCGCGTCGGTCGCGGGATCGGTTCGGGCCTCGGCAAGACCGCGGGCCGCGGCCACAAGGGTCAGAAATCGCGTTCGGGCGGCTTTCACAAGGTCGGCTTCGAAGGCGGTCAGATGCCTCTGCAGCGTCGTCTGCCGAAGCGCGGCTTCACCTCGCTGACCAAGGAATTCGTCGGTGAAGTGCGCCTCTCGGATCTCGAGAAGCTGCCGGTCGACGAAATCGATCTCCTGGCGCTGAAGCAAGCGGGTCTGGTCGGCGAACTCATCAAGAGCGCGAAGATCATCAAGACCGGCGAGATCAGCCGCAAGGTCACGGTGAAGGGCCTGACGGCAACGAAGGGCGCCCGTGAGGCAATCGAAGCCGCTGGCGGCTCGTTCGCCGAGTAACGCGCTTTCGCCGTTACTAGCACTAGCATCGGAGAAGGTTCTTGGCTAACAGCCCGAGTCTCGCAAAACCCGGTCGAAGCGCGGCGAAATTCGGCGATCTGCGTCGGCGTGCAGTGTTCCTGCTGCTGGCGCTGATCGTCTACCGCATTGGTGCGCACATTCCGGTTCCCGGCATCGATCCGGATCAACTGGCCAAGCTGTTCCAGAGCCAGTCGGGCGGCATCCTTGGCATGTTCAACATGTTCTCGGGTGGCGCGCTGTCGCGATTCACGATCTTTGCGCTGGGCATCATGCCCTACATTTCGGCGTCGATCATCATGCAGTTGCTGTCGATCGTGTCGCCGCAGATGGAGGCGTTGAAGAAGGAAGGGCAGGCGGGGCAGCGGAAGATCACGCAGTACACGCGTATCTTCACCGTGGTGCTCGCGACCTTCCAGGCGTTCGGTATCGCAGTGGCGCTGGAGAATCAGCCTGCTTTGGTGCTGGACCCCGGCATGGTGTTCCGGCTGACGACGGTCGTCACGCTGGTGACGGGCACGATGTTCCTGATGTGGCTGGGTGAGCAGATCACGGAGCGCGGTCTCGGCAACGGCATCTCGATCATCATCTTCGGTGGTATCGCGGCGGGTTTCCCGAACGCGATTGGCGGTCTGTTTGAACTAGTCCGCACCGGGTCGATGAGCATCATCTCGGCGATCATCATTGTCGTGCTGATCGCGGCGGTCACGTATCTGGTCGTGTTCATCGAACGCGGTCAGCGCAAGATCCTCGTGAACTATGCGAAGCGCCAGGTCGGTAACAAGATTTACGGCGGACAGTCGTCCCATCTGCCGCTGAAGCTCAACATGTCGGGTGTGATTCCGCCGATCTTCGCGTCGTCGATCATCCTCTTCCCGGCAACCATCCTGAACTGGTTCAGTTCGGGTACGCGCACCAACTGGTTCGCGAACACGCTGCATGGCGTGGCCGAGGCCATCAAGCCCGGTCAACCGGTGTACGTGCTGCTGTATGCGTTGGCGATCGTTTTCTTCTGCTTCTTCTACACCGCACTGGTGTTCAACAGCCGGGAAACCGCCGACAACTTGAAGAAGAGCGGTGCATTCGTTCCGGGTATCCGTCCGGGCGATCAGACTGCACGGTATATCGACCGCATCCTCACGCGTTTGACGCTGGCCGGTGCGATCTACATTGTGTTCGTGTGCCTGTTGCCTGAGTTCTTGGTGTTGCGCTGGAACGTGCCGTTTTATTTTGGTGGAACGTCGCTGCTGATCATTGTCGTCGTCACGATGGACTTCATGGCTCAGGTGCAGTCGTACGTTATGTCGCAACAATATGAATCGCTGCTCAAGAAGGCAAACTTCAAGGGCGGCAATGTCCCGATGCGTTAATTAAGGACTATGGCCAAAGACGATGTAATCCAGATGCAGGGCGAGGTGATTGAAAACCTGCCCAACGCTACTTTCCGGGTGAAATTGGAAAATGGCCATGTCGTCCTGGGACACATTTCTGGAAAGATGCGGATGCACTACATCCGCATCCTGCCAGGCGACAAGGTTACGGTTGAATTGACGCCTTACGATCTGTCTCGTGCACGGATCGTGTTCCGGGCGAAGTGATTTGAAAAAAGGGTAATATCATGAAAGTGATGGCATCGGTTAAGCGCATTTGCCGCAATTGCAAGATCATCAAGCGCAAGGGCGTTGTGCGCGTGATTTGCAGCTCTGATCCGCGCCACAAACAGCGTCAAGGCTGAACGCCGCGCTTTTGCTTGCGCTTTTTGTTTGAGGAAAAACAATGGCTCGTATCGCAGGGGTTAACATCCCGAATCACCAGCATACCGAGATCGGCCTGACGGCAATCTTCGGCATCGGACGCACGCGTTCGCGCGGCATTTGCACCGCAGCTGGTGTGGAATTTTCGAAGAAGGTCAAGGACCTCACTGACGCAGACCTCGAAAAGCTGCGTGACGAAGTGGGCAAGTTCATCGTCGAAGGCGACCTGCGCCGTGAAGTGACGATGAACATCAAGCGCCTGATGGACTTGGGTTGCTACCGCGGCATGCGTCACCGCAAGGGTCTGCCCCTGCGCGGCCAGCGCACCCGCACGAATGCCCGTACGCGCAAGGGTCCGCGTCGTGCAGCGCAATCGCTGAAGAAGTAAGCGGAACTGACAGTTACAGGAAAACGTAATGGCTAAGGCTTCGAACAACTCCGCGGCGCAACGCGTTCGCAAGAAGGTTAAGAAGAACGTCGCCGAGGGCGTGGTTCACGTTCACGCGTCGTTCAACAACACCATCATCACGATCACCGATCGTCAAGGTAACGCTCTCGCGTGGGCGACGTCGGGCGGTCAGGGTTTCAAGGGCTCGCGTAAGTCGACGCCGTTTGCAGCTCAGGTCGCAGCCGAATCGGCTGGCCGCGTGGCGATGGAATACGGCGTGAAGAACCTCGAAGTGCGGATCAAGGGCCCCGGTCCTGGCCGTGAATCGGCGGTGCGCGCGCTGCATGGTCTTGGCATCAAGATCACCGCGATCTCCGACGTGACGCCGGTCCCGCACAACGGTTGCCGTCCGCCGAAGCGCCGTCGCATCTAACGCGATGACGCGAACGCATGCTCCTGCTGATGCGAAAGTATCGGCGGGATTCGTGCGTCAATGAATTGACTAAGCCCACCGTTCGACCCAAGGGGTTCGGACTAGCGCGGATGCAAGTTCGCGTGACTAATTTTTAAGGATTCAACGTGGCACGTTATACCGGTCCTAAAGCCAAGCTGTCCCGCCGTGAAGGCACCGATCTGTTCCTGAAGAGCGCGCGTCGCTCGCTCGCCGACAAGTGCAAGCTCGACAGCAAGCCCGGCCAGCACGGCCGCACGTCGGGCGCGCGTACGTCCGACTACGGCACCCAGTTGCGCGAAAAGCAGAAAGTGAAGCGTATTTACGGCGTTCTCGAGCGTCAGTTCCGCCGCTACTTCGCTGAAGCCGACCGCCGCAAGGGCCCGACGGGCGAGAACCTGCTGCAACTGCTCGAGTCGCGTCTCGACAACGTCGTGTATCGCATGGGCTTCGGCTCGACCCGCGCTGAAGCGCGTCAGCTCGTGAGCCACAAGTCGATCATGGTGAACGGCCAGGTCGCTAACATCCCGTCGCTGCAAGTGAAGGCTGGCGATGTCGTCTCCGTGCGCGAACAGTCGCGCAAGCAGGCGCGTATCGTCGAAGCGCTGTCGCTGGCAGAGCAGGGCGGCCTGCCGAGCTGGGTGTCGGTCGACGCGAAGAAGTTCGAAGGCACGTTCAAGTCGATGCCGGAGCGTAGCGATATCGCTGGCGACATTAACGAAAGCCTGATCGTCGAATTGTATTCGCGTTAATCGCGCGGCCTTCGCGCAGTAACCGGATCTGCAGCCGGGGAGCCTGATTGCTCGTGGCAAAGGGGCATCCCCGGCTGTGTATTTTCAGGTTGTTACCGGTCAGCCTTATCGGTGTAACGAGCCGAGGGTATTGAAAAGGAAAACCTATGCAAACCAGTTTGTTGAAGCCCAAGATCATTGCAGTTGAATCGCTTGGCGAAAGCCACGCGAAAGTGGTTATGGAGCCGTTCGAACGCGGCTATGGCCACACCTTGGGTAACGCGCTTCGGCGCGTGCTGCTATCGTCGATGGTGGGCTACGCGCCGACCGAAGTGACGATCGCAGGCGTCGTGCACGAATACTCGACGCTCGATGGTGTGCAAGAGGATGTGGTCAACCTGCTGTTGAACCTGAAGGGCGTCGTCTTCAAGCTGCATAACCGCGACGAAGTCACGGTCACGCTGCGCAAGGAAGGCGAAGGCGTGGTCACCGCCGGCGATATCGAACTCGCGCACGACTGCGAGGTCATCAATCCGGAACACGTGATCGCTCATCTGTCGAAGGGCGGCAAGCTCGACGTGCAGATCAAGATCGAGAAGGGCCGCGGCTATGTGCCGGGCAACGTGCGTCGCTACGGCGAAGATTCGGCAAAGATTATCGGCCGTATCGTGCTGGACGCGTCGTTCTCGCCGGTGCGTCGCGTCAGCTACGCCGTGGAAAGCGCGCGTGTCGAACAGCGTACCGACCTCGACAAGCTCGTGATGAACATCGAAACCAACGGTGTTATTTCGCCTGAAGAAGCGATCCGTCAATCGGCGCGCATTCTCGTGGACCAGTTGTCGGTGTTCGCAGCCCTGGAAGGCACGGAAGCGGCTGCCGAAGCGCCGTCGCGTGCGCCGCAGATCGATCCGATCCTGCTGCGTCCGGTGGACGACCTCGAACTCACGGTTCGCTCGGCGAACTGCCTGAAGGCCGAGAACATCTACTACATCGGCGATCTGATCCAGCGCACGGAAAACGAGCTGCTGAAGACGCCGAACCTGGGCCGCAAGTCGCTGAACGAGATCAAGGAAGTGCTGGCTTCGCGTGGTCTGACGCTCGGCATGAAGCTCGAAAACTGGCCGCCGGCCGGTCTGGACAAGTAAGGTCTGCAAGTCATCGCGGACGTCGCGCTGTAACTGGCAAAGACGCGGATTTTGCTTTAAAATCCGCGTCTTGCTTTTTCTTCGACCGGCCCGTGCGCCTTTTCCGTGAAAGCGGAGCGCAATAGAAGAGCTGGATCAAAACTCGTTAAAGGAACTGAAAATGCGTCACAAGCATGGTTTGCGGAAACTGAACCGCACGAGCAGCCACCGTCTGGCAATGCTCCGTAACATGTCGAACTCGCTGATCGAGCACGAAGTCATCAAGACGACGCTGCCGAAGGCCAAGGAACTGCGCAAGGTCGTCGAGCCGCTGATCACGCTCGGCAAGAAGCCGTCGCTGGCAAACCGCCGTCTCGCGTTCAACCGCCTGCGCGATCGTGATTCCGTCGCGAAGCTGTTCGACGTGCTCGGCCCGCGCTACGCGAACCGTCCGGGTGGCTACCTGAGCATCCTGAAGTTCGGTTTCCGTGTCGGCGACAACGCCCCGATGGCGCTGGTCCAGCTGATGGATCGCCCGGAAGTCGAGGAAACCGAAGAAGTTCAGGAAGCTGAATAAGTTTCGGTAGCAGTCAGCAAAAAGGCCAAGCTCAGCTTGGCCTTTTTTGCTTTTGGCCGGAGCCGTTCCGCGGGCCGGTTCGGTAGCGATGCGGCGCCGTCGGCGAATGCTACGATATTGGTCGTTACCTGCTTCTCTGGAGCCGCGAGTGAACGTCCCCGTCGTCCTGATGCTGACCACGTTGCCCGACGCCGAATCGGCGAACGCGCTCGCTCAGGAAATTCTCGAAGCGCATCTCGCTGCGTGCGTCACCAAGCTCGGCGCGGTCGAATCGCACTATCACTGGAAGGGCGCAGTGGAGTCGTCGCAGGAAGTGCAGGTGCTTATCAAAACGAGCGTCGCGCGGGCAGATGAGCTTCAGCAATTCGTCGCGCAGCGGCATCCGTACGAGACGCCGGAAATTCTCGTCTGGCAGGCGGATGCGTCGCCAGCCTACGGCCAGTGGGTCAATGCAGAAACGCAGCGTGCCATTCATGTTTGAGCTTTCTCGATTTTTCGGGCGTCGCGCATGGGGCGCGTTTCTACTGCTGGCGGTGCTCTGCGGTGTCATGGGCGCGGCGCGGGCCGCCGACGACTTTCTTGATCCGAGCGTCGCCTTCAAATTCAGCGCGTCAGAGCAGCCGGGCGAAGTCGACGTGCGGTACAAGATCGCCGACGGCTACTACATGTACCGCGAGCGGTTTGCTTTCGCGGTCAAAACCGGCGAGGCGACTATCGGCGCCGCGCAATTGCCGGCCGGCAAGATTCACTTCGATCAGACGTTCAATAAGGATGTCGAGACGTATCGGGGCGAGTTGCTGATCCGCATCCCCGTCGCGCAGGCGAAAGGCCCCTTCGAACTGGCCGTGACGTCGCAAGGTTGCGCCGATCAGGGCATTTGCTACCCGCCGATGGAGCGCACGTATCGCGTGAAAGACGCCGCGCTGCAGCCTGCGGGCGCTCGGACGCTGGCTCGGTCCGCGACGGATGCATCGCAATCTTTCTTCGAGCGCGCGACGAGCGCTGACTACGCGCAGTCGATGCTCGAAGGCGGCGGATTTTTCGCCGTCGTCGGTCTGTACTTTCTCGCCGGCATGGTGCTGAGTCTGCTGCCGTGCTCGTATCCGATGATCCCGATTCTGTCCGCCATCATCGTGGGCGAGGGCGCGCGGGCGACGCGGGCGCGCGGCTTCGCGCTGTCCGTTTCCTATGTCGTGGGCATGGCGCTCGTGTACACCGCGCTCGGCGTGGCGGCGGCGCTGATCGGCCAGGGTCTCGGCGCGTGGCTCCAGAATCCGTGGGTGCTCGGCGCGTTCGGCGTCTTGCTCACCGTCTTCGCTGTCACGCTGATCTCGGGCGTCGATATCGCGCTGCCCGAGCGCTGGCAAAGCGGCGTGAACGAGGCATCGCATAAGCGCAGCGGGGGGAAGTTCGCCGCGGTCGCCGTCATGGGCGCGCTGTCGGCGCTGGTCGTCGGCGCGTGCATGACGGCGCCGCTTTTCGCAGTGCTCGCGTTCATCGCGCACACGGGCAACGCGCTGCTCGGCGGTGCGGCGCTTTTCGCGATGGGCATCGGTCTGGGCGTGCCGCTGCTCGTCATCGGGCTCGGCGCCGGTTCGATTCTGCCGCGTGCGGGCGCTTGGATGGACGGGGTGAAAGGGTGCTTCGGCGTCGTGCTGCTGGCGGCGGCGTTGTGGATCGTGTGGCCGGTGATCGGCGGCGTCGCACGTATGCTGCTCGGCGCGCTGTGGCTCTTGATTGCAGCAGCGTCGCTCGGCGTGTTCGGCGCGGTCACCGCTGCGCCGGCGAACGTCTGGAAGCGCCTCGGGCGCGGGCTCGGCGCGGTTTGCGTCATCTGGGCCGCCGCGCTTATCGTCGGTCTCGCGGCAGGCTCGACCGATCCGTTGCAGCCGCTCGCCGTCCTGACATCGCGCGCCGATCCGGCCGCGACTGCCGCCGCGCGGAATCAATCGCCGACTTTTGCGCCGGTGCGATCGTCGACGGAACTGGACTCGGCCGTCAAAGCCGCCGCCCGCCCGGCGATGCTAGACTTCTACGCGGACTGGTGCGTCTCCTGCAAGGAGATGGAGAACCTGACCTTCTCCGATTCCCGCGTTCAGGCGCGGCTCGCCCAACTGAACCTGCTGCGCGCCGACGTCACCGCGAACAATGCGGACGATCAGGCGCTGCTGAAGCGTTTCAAGCTGTTCGGGCCGCCGGGCATCATTTTCTTCGACGCGCAGGGCAACGAGGTTCTGCGAGTTGTCGGCTATGAGTCGGCGGACACGTTCCTGAAGCGCCTCGACAAGCTCGGGCCCTCGAACGGCTAAAAGAAAAGGGCGATGCCAGAACGCATCGCCCTTTGTTTCGCGTGATCGCGAAGCTTACTTCGACGCGCGCAGAATCCGCGCAGCGTCCAGCGCGAAGTACGTCAGCACGCCGTCCGCGCCCGCGCGCTTGAACGCGAGCAGCGATTCCATCATTGCCTTGTCGTGATCGAGCCAGCCGTTCTGCGTGGCGGCCTTGATCATCGCGTATTCGCCGCTGACCTGATACGCGTACGTCGGAAAGCGGAACTCGTCCTTCACCCGCCAGACGATATCGAGATACGGCATGCCCGGCTTGACCATCACCATGTCCGCGCCTTCCTCGATATCCATGCGCACTTCGCGCATGGCTTCGTCCGAGTTCGACGGGTCCATCTGATACGTCATCTTGTTTCCCTTGCCGAGATTGGCGGCCGAGCCGACCGCGTCGCGGAACGGGCCGTAGAACGCCGACGCGTACTTCGCGGCATACGCCATGATGCGCGTGTGGATGTGGCCGTCGCTTTCCAGCATTTCGCGGATCGCGCCGATACGCCCGTCCATCATGTCCGACGGCGCGACGATATCCACGCCCGCTTCCGCCTGCGTGCGGGCCTGATCGACGAGAATCTCGCTGGTTTCGTCGTTCTTGACGTAGCCTTCTTCGTCGAGCACGCCATCCTGACCGTGGCTCGTGTACGGATCGAGCGCGACGTCGGTCAGCACGCCGAGCATCGGGAAGTTCTTCTTCAGTTCGCGCACCGCGCGCGGAATCAAACCATCGGGATTGGTCGCCTCGCGGCCATCAGGCGTCTTGAGCGACGGCTCGATCGCCGGGAAAAGCGAAATCACCGGCACGCCCAACTCGACGCATTGCTCCGCGACCTTCATCAGCAGATCGACGGACGTGCGCTCGACGCCCGGCATCGACGGCACCGCCTGACGCACATTCGTGCCTTCGACGATGAACACCGGATAAATGAGGTCGTTGGTGGTGAGAATGTTCTCGCGCATCAGACGGCGCGAGAAGTCATCGCGGCGCATGCGGCGCGGGCGATGATGCGGATAAAAACTCATGACTCGACTCGAATTGACGTGCTTCAGGAGGAGATCCGAAACGTGCGCTGTGTGGCTCAAAGCCATGCTGGATAAGCCGGCGAGCGTTTCGGAGGCGCTTTGAGACAATGGTATATCATAGCCAGCGAGCAAGGCGCTCGCGCCGCGCTCCCCGCTTCTCCTCCCTGAGCGGGTGCCTGTCGTTATTCGATAAGGCTGTTCACCCGCCGTCATGCGGCGGGTTTTTTTATCCCGCTCGCAGGCTCGCTGCCACTACAAGATCACTCGGCCGCGTCTTCGGATGCCGCTTCGGCCGGCAGCAGCCAGCTTTCGATCAATTCGTGCGCTTCGTCGAGGCCCGTGCGCTTGAGCGCGGAGAACAACTGCACGCTCAACTCGCCGCGATATCCCGCCGCCTTGTATTCGCCGAACGACTTCTGCGTCGCGCGCAGCGCGTTGGTCATCTCTTGTCGCGTCAATTTGTCGCACTTCGTGAGGAGCGCGTGGATCGGCTTGCCGGTCGGCGCGAACCAGTCGACCATGATGCGGTCGAGCTCCGTCAGCGGACGGCGCGAATCCATCATCAAGATCATGCCGCGTAGCTGCGCGCGGCTCTGAAGGTAGGTCGAGAGCAACTGCTGCCAGTGCGCCTTCGCCGCGCCCGGCACTTCGGCGTAGCCATAGCCCGGCAAGTCGACGAGATGCCCGACCGGCGCCGCTTCCGGTCCGACCGAGAAGTAGTTGATGTGCTGCGTGCGCCCCGGCGTCTTACTGGCGAATGCAAGGCGCTTTTGATTGCACAGCACGTTGATCGCCGTCGACTTTCCGGCGTTGGAGCGACCCGCGAAGGCGATTTCCGGCTGCGGCGTCGGCGGAAGGTCGCGCAGGTGATTGACCGTGGTGAAGAAGCGGGCTTGATGGAGCAGAAATGGCATTGGCGGGAGGACTAAAGCGCGCGAAAGAGCGCGAGAGAGAGGCGGCGACTCGAAGCCTAGAGAACCCCGGCGATACTGGGCATGCCCCGACTGGCGTCTTTGCGTGTAGCGGGTTATTGTACAATACGACGGATTTTTAAAGACCCGCATGGGCGCAAGACCCAGGCTGCAGGCGTCACCCATAAAGGAGCGAGACAGTTTCAGGGCATCTTTTGAGCCCTTTCGTTCGGGTACTTGCGGCCATATCCGGCTGCCGTCGTTTTTTGCAGAACCTAACATTCTCACAAGACGAAAAACAGGGTACGCGAATGAACCGACTGTACAGGTCTCTGGTGGTGCTTCAGGCAGCGGCGGCTCTCGGTGGATTGGCGGTATCGATTTCAGTGAATGCGGCGGAGGCGGCCCAGCCGGCCAAGCCGGATGCGGCAAGAGGGCAGGCCATCGCGACCCAGGTTTGCGCGGCGTGTCACGCGGCGGACGGCAACAGCGCCGGCGCTGCGTTTCCCAAGCTCGCGGGGCAGCACGCTGACTACATCGTCAAGCAGTTGAAGGATTACAAGACGCAGCCCGGCGCAAAGGCGCCGGCGCGCAACAATCCGATCATGACGGGCATTGCCGCGGCGCTGTCGGATCAGGACATGGTGAACGTGGCGGCGTACTTCGCGTCTCAGCAGACCAAGCCGAATTACGCTCGCGACAAGACCGACGTCGCGCTCGGCCAGAAAATTTACCGCGGCGGGATTGCCGACAAGGGCGTGCCGGCGTGCGCCGCGTGCCACGGCGCGACGGGAATGGGCATTCCGGTGCAGTATCCGCGGCTGTCGTGGCAGTGGGGCGATTACACCGTCGCGCAGCTCAATGCCTTCGCCCAAGGCACGCGCAACAACAGCGAACCGATGCACGCCATCGCGTCGCGCCTGAACGAAGCGGAAATGAAAGCGGTAGCGGATTACGTCGCCGGATTGCATTAAACGCAGCACGAGAGCGTCCAGCGGTTCCCGGCGGAGAGCAAGAACGCAGGGAATCGCCCATACTACGCACGAAGCCGGCCCACAGAGGCAGGCGCGAAAACAAGAAAAAGGGTGGGACGTCGGTCGGTCAGACCGCTTACGTCTCCACCCTTTTTTGCTGTCAGCCGGAGTTTGAATGAGCATCACCACATCGGGATTGCAGTCGAAGTCGAGCCGTCGCGCCATGAAGCATTTCGTCGAGCTCGTGAGTTCGATGCGCTTTGCCATCGCCTTGCTGGTTGTGCTGGCGATCGCGAGCATCATCGGCACGGTGCTGACGCAGGAAGACCCGTATCCAAACTACGTCAACCAGTTCGGCCCGTTCTGGGCGGACATCTTCCGCGGCCTGAGCCTCTACAACGTGTACAGCGCGTGGTGGTTCATGCTGATCCTCGTGTTCCTCGTGATTTCGGTGTCGCTGTGCGTCGTGCGCAATGGCCCGAAGATGATCGCGGATATCAAGAACTGGAAGGATCGCGTGCACGAGGGCAGTCTGCGCGCGTTCCATCACAAGGGCGAGTTCGTGGTGGGCGCGGATCGCGCCCAGACAGCCGCGGCGCTCGAACGCCTCAGCGCGAAGATGGGCTATCGCTTCGTCCGGCGCGAGACCGACACCGGCGCGACGCTGATCGCCGGCAAGCGCGGCGCGCTCACGAAGCTCGGCTATATCTCGGCGCACCTCGCGATCGTCGTGATCTGCATCGGCGGGCTGCTCGACAGCAATCTGCCGATCAAGCTGCAAATGTGGCTCTTCAACAAGACGCCGGTCGCCACGAACGCGGTCATCAACGACATTCCCGCCGAGCATCGCCTTTCCACGTCGAATCCAACTTTTCGCGGCTACGCGTGGGTGCCCGAAGGGCAATATGTCGGCACGGCCATTCTGAATCAGCAGGACGGCTCGATCATTCAGGACCTGCCGTTCTCCATTCAGCTCGACAAGTTCATCGTCGATTACTACTCGACCGGCATGCCGAAGCTCTTCGCGAGCGATATCGTCGTGATCGATCACAAGACGGGCAAGCGCATTCCGGCGCGCGTCGAGGTGAACAAGCCGTTCACGTATGACGGCGTGTCGATTTACCAATCGAGCTTTCAGGACGGCGGCTCAAAGCTCGAAATGACCGCCTGGCCGATGACCGGCGGCAGCGCCAAGACCGCGCCGTTCAACGGGACGATCGGCGGCACCGCGCCCGTCGCGTCCCAGTTCGCGGGCGCGCAGGGCGAAACCGTCGAATTCACGGATTTCCGCGCGATCAACGTCGAGAACATGACGGACGGCAGCGGCGCGCCGGACGCGCGCGGCGTCGGCAAGAAGGAAACGCTGCGCGACGCGTTTGACGAGCGCCTCGGTTCCGGCGCGAAGACATCGCGGCCGACGGATCTGCGCAATATCGGCCCGTCGGTGCAGTACAAGGTACGCGGCACGGACGGTCAGGCGCGCGAATACAGCAACTACATGCTGCCGGTGGATGTCGGCGGGCAGCGCATGTTCCTCGCCGGCATGCGCGTGAGCCCGAACGATCCGTTCCGCTATCTGCGCATTCCCGCCGACGAGCAAGGCTCCGTCAAGCAGTGGATGGACTTGCGCGCCGCGCTGCAAACGCCCGCGACGCGCGCGGCGGCGGCACACCGATTCGCCATGCGCTCGGTGCCGCAGGAAAACGCCGAGTTGCAGAAGCATCTGGAAGAAAGCGCGCTGCGCGTGCTGAATCTGTTCGCCGGCGCGGACGAAAACGGCGCGACGAGCGCGAATGGTCAGATGAACGGCGGTTTCCAGAGCATCGCGGCTTTCATCGACAAATCCGTGCCTAAGGGCGAGCAGGAAAAAGCCGCGGGCCTTCTGATGCGCATGCTCGAAGGCGCCATGTGGGACGTCTGGCAAATGTCGCGCGAGCAGAACGGCGTGCCCGACGCGAAGATCGACGAAAAGAGCACGGCGTTCGTTCAGGCCTCGATCAACGCGCTTTCTGACAGCTTTCTGTACGGTTCTCCCGTCTTCCTGCAACTGGATTCGTTCAAGCAGGTGCAAGCCTCGGTATTCCAGTTGACGCGCGCGCCGGGTAAAAAAGTGGTGTATCTTGGCAGCCTTCTGCTGGTCGTCGGCATCTTCTCGATGTTCTATGTTCGTGAACGTCGGCTCTGGTTCTGGCTCAAAGATTCAGGGCAGGGCGGCGCGAGCGTGCTGATGGCCATGTCCACCGCACGCCGGACGCTGGATTTCGAGAAGGAATTCGAGCGCACGCGGGCGTCGGTCGGCGCGGCGCTGGGCGCTTCGCCAATCGACCCGGCCGCGCCACCGACCGCTCAGAAAGCGCCGGCGTCCGCCGCGCCGCAATCGCAATCCGAAGCCGCGAGCTCGGAAGTTTCATCACGGTAAGATCATGGACCTCACACAGACTTCCTCCCACGCCTCCGCCAAGACGGAACGTCCGGCATCGAGCCTTCCCGATGTCGCCGTGTTCGACGACCGTCCGTTCTTCCGCAGGCTCGGCGCGCTCGACTGGCTGTTCGCCCTCGCGATGGTCGCGGGCGCGGGTTTCGCGCTCAACCGCTATCACGCGTACATGGACGTGTACGACACGGCGGTGCTGGTCGGCGCGGTGCCGACGTTCGTGGTGCTCGGCTGGCGCTGGAAGCCGGTGCGCTTGCTGATCGCGCTGATCGCGGTCATGTCGCTGCTGTCGATTCAGCTTTATCAGCACGATCTGGCGCGCGCCGACACCAATTTCTTCCTCAAGTATTTCCTGTCGAGCCAGTCCGCGATTCTGTGGATGAGCGCGCTCTTCATTCTCGCGACGCTCTTCTACTGGATCGGACTCGTCACGCGGTCGCAGACGGGCGGCGCGATCGGCTCGCGCATGACGTGGGTCGCGGTGCTGATGGGCTTCACCGGCATGATGGTGCGCTGGTACGAGTCGTACATGATCGGTAGCGACGTCGGTCACATTCCTATTTCGAATCTGTACGAAGTCTTCGTGCTGTTCTGCCTCATCACGTCGCTGTTCTACCTCTACTACGAGCAGCACTACGCGACACGGCAAATGGGCGCGTTCGTGCTGCTCGTGATCAGCGCGGCCGTCGGCTTCCTGATGTGGTATTCGATTGCGCGCGACGCGCAGCAGATTCAGCCGCTCGTGCCCGCGCTGCAAAGCTGGTGGATGAAGATTCACGTGCCGGCGAACTTCATCGGTTACGGCAGCTTCGCGCTCTCCGCGATGGTGTCGGTCGCGTATCTCGCCAAGCAACGCGGCGTGCTGGCGGACCGCCTGCCGTCGCTCGAAGTGCTCGACGACGTCATGTACAAGTCGATCGCGGTCGGTTTCGCGTTCTTCACCATCGCGACCATTCTCGGCGCGCTCTGGGCGGCGGAAGCGTGGGGCGGCTACTGGAGCTGGGACCCGAAGGAAACGTGGGCGCTCATCGTATGGCTGAACTACGCGGCGTGGCTGCACATGCGGCTAATGAAGGGCCTGCGCGGCGCCGCGGCGGCGTGGTGGGCGCTGACGGGTCTGGTCGTGACGACGTTCGCGTTCCTCGGCGTCAACATGTTCCTGTCGGGCTTGCACAGTTACGGCAAGCTGTGAGCCGGCCGGCATAGAAAAAGGGAGAAACCGCCATGCGTCGCGCTGGCGGTTTTTTTTCGTTTCGGCGTGGAATACGGGCACTGGTTCTGCTGTTTGCCTGTGTATCGCGAAAGCAAAGTAGGAGTCGGCTCCATGTGGATCAAACGTAACGGCGCGCTTTATGGCGACGACATCCCCCCTCACGAGATCACGCCGCGCGAGGTGTTCGAGAACCGCCGCCGCGCGCTGCGCTCCATCGGCGCGTTCGCGGCCACGGGGCTCGCCGGCGCGAGCGGTCTCGCCCACGCGACGCTGACATCGCCCGATGCGAAGGGGCAGAAGCTCGCCGCGAAGACCAATGCGAAGTTCGTCGCGCTCGACAAGCCGACGCCGCTCAAAGACGTCACCACGTACAACAACTTCTACGAGTTCGGCACCGACAAGGGCGATCCGGCCGAGCACGCGGGCACGCTGCGTCCGCGGCCGTGGAAAGTGTCGGTGGAAGGCGAGATCAAGAATCCGAAGGTCTACGACATCGACGAGATTCTCAAGATCGCGCCGCTGGAAGAGCGCATCTACCGGCTGCGATGCGTCGAAGGCTGGTCGATGGTCATTCCGTGGATCGGCGTGTCACTGTCCGAGTTGATCAGGCGCGCCGAGCCGACAGGCAACGCGAAGTACGTGCAGTTCATCACGCTCGCGGACCGTTCGCAGATGCCGGGCCTGTCCACGCCGATCCTCGACTGGCCGTATTCGGAAGGGCTGCGCATGGATGAAGCGATGAACCCGCTCACGCTTCTGACCGTCGGCCTCTACGGCGAAGTGCTGCCGAATCAGAACGGCGCGCCGGTGCGTATCGTGGTGCCGTGGAAGTACGGCTTCAAGAGCGCGAAATCGCTGGTCAAAATCCGCTTCGTGGAAAAGCAGCCGCCGACGAGCTGGAACACCTACGCGCCGAACGAATACGGCTTCTATTCAAACGTGAATCCGACCGTGGATCACCCGCGCTGGAGCCAGGCGACGGAGCGGCGCATCGGCGAGGACGGATTCTTCACGCCCAAACGCAAGACGCTGATATTCAACGGATACGGCGATCAGGTGGCGTCGCTGTATCAGGGCATGGACCTCAAGAAGAACTTCTGAACATGCCGACCGCAACCGATATCAAGACGGCGCAGCCGCGGGCGCGCGTGCAGACGGGGCCGCGCTGGATCGTGCCTGCCAAGGTCGTCGTGTTCCTTGCCGCGCTGTATCCGCTTGCGCGCCTCGTGCTGCTCGGCGTGACGGGCGTGCATGGCGGGCTGGGCGCGAACCCGATCGAGTTCATCACGCGGTCGACGGGGCTCTGGACGCTCGTGTTCTTGTGCATCACGCTCGCCATCACGCCCGCGAGACGCCTGACCGGCGTGACCGCGCTTGTGCGCTTTCGCCGCATGATCGGGCTGTATGCGTTCTTTTACGCCGCGCTGCACTTCACGACGTACTTCTGGTTCGACAAGTGGTTCGACATCGCGGAGATTCTGAAGGACATCGGCAAGCGGCCGTTCATCACGGTCGGATTCGCGGCGTTCGTGTTGCTGATTCCCCTCGCCGTTACGTCGCCCAAAGCGATGGTGCGCAAGCTCGGCCGCCGCTGGCAGACACTGCATCGCGCGATCTATGTCATCGCCGCGCTCGCCATCCTGCACTTCTGGTGGATGAAGGCGGGCAAGCACGATCTGATACTGCCGAAGATCTACGGCGCGATCGTGATTGCGTTGCTCGGCTGGCGTCTGCTTGTGTGGCTGAAGTCGAAAGCAGCGACGCGCGCATAAAAAAAGCGATGCCTCGGCATCGCTTTTTCCGTCTGCATTTGAGCGAGCGTCAGTCCGGCAGGATCGACTCTCCGGCGAACAACTGCCGCACGTCCTCGCGTTGGCGCACGAGGCGGGCGCGCTCGCCGTCGACCATGACTTCGGCGGCGCGCGGGCGCGTGTTGTAGTTCGAGCTCATCACGAAGCCGTACGCGCCGGCCGAGCAGATGGCGAGCAAGTCGCCCGGCTCGACAGCCAGATCGCGATCGCGCCCGAGCCAGTCGCCGCTTTCGCAGACGGGACCGACAACGTCGTACGTGTGCGCGGGCGCGTCGCGCTTCACGACCGGCACGATGCGATGAAACGCCTCGTACATCGCGGGGCGCGCGAGGTCGTTCATGGCGGCATCGACAATGGCGAAGCTCTTCTCCTCGCCCGGCTTCAGATATTCGACGCGCGTGAGCAGCACGCCTGCATTGCCGACGAGCGAGCGCCCCGGCTCGAAATACACTTCGCGCTGACCGTGGCCGCGCTTTTCGATATGCGCGAGCAGCGCGCGCACGAAATCGCCGATATCGGGCGGCGTTTCGTCGTCGTAAGTGATGCCCAGACCGCCGCCGACGTCCACATGACGAATGGACATGCCGTCCGACTCGATTTGCTCGACGAGATCGAGCAGCTTGTCGAGCGCGTCGAGATACGGGCTGATCTCGGTGATCTGCGACCCGATATGGCAGTCGATGCCGACAACGTCGAGATTGGGCATCGCGTGCGCTTCGCGATAGGTCGCGCGCGCGTCGCTGAACGCCACGCCGAACTTGTTCGACTTGAGACCCGTGGAAATGTACGGATGCGTCTTCGCGTCTACGTCCGGGTTCACGCGCAGCGAAACCGGCGCTCGCTTGCCGAGCGACTTCGCCACTTCGTTGAGCGCGTGCAGCTCGGGAATCGACTCGACGTTGAAGCACTTGACGCCCGCTTCCAGCGCCTCGCGCATTTCCGCCGCCGACTTCCCAACGCCCGAAAACACCGTGTTCTCGGCCTTGCCGCCCGCCGCGAGCACGCGCGCCAGTTCGCCCGACGAGACGATGTCGAAGCCCGCGCCCATGCGCGCGAACACGTTGAGCACCGCGAGATTGCTGTTGGCCTTCACGGCCACATGAACGACTGCGCGCCGTCCGGCGCACGCATCGGCGTAAGCGCGGTAGGTTCGCGTCAGCGCATCACGGGAATAGACATAGAGCGGCGTGCCGAACTGCTGCGCGAGCGACGCGGCAGAGACGCCTTCGGCGTGCAGCACGCCGTCGACATAGTGGAATGCGGAATCACTCATGCGTGCTTGGAATGGAAGATGCGCGGTGCGCGAAGACCTTGCCGGTCACTCGGCCGACGACGCGGCTTTCGGTGCCGCGGGCGTCGATTTCAGGTCGGTCTCGGGAGCGAGCGAAAGCGGTTCGCCGGACGTGTCGGGCACGTCGCCCGCCGCGTTGGCTCCGGTCTTGCCGGCGCGCGACGCGGTTTCGTCGCTGGGAGTCACGTCGGAAGGCGGCGTATCCTGAATGTTCTCAGGGCGCTGCGGCATGGGAGGCACGACGGGGAGATAGAGCGGACCGCGTTGCCCGCAACCGCCGAGCGTGAGCGTGATCGCGGCACAAACGCTGACAGCCGCTACAATCGCGCTCATCCTGAAAACAGCTCGCATGACCGTCCCTGTACATAGAATCGATGGAGTTTAGCATGACAGACCAGGAATACCTGACCTTGGCGGAGGCCGTGCTGACGGCGATCGAGCGGTCCGTCGACCAGGCCGAAGCCGATATCGAATTCGAGCGAAGCGGCAACGTACTGACGCTCGAATTCGAGAACCGGACGAAGGTGATCGTGAACCTTCAGCCGCCGAAGCACGAAATCTGGCTCGCGGCGAAGGCGGGCGGATTCCACTACAAGTACGTCGACGGGCAGTGGCGGGATACTCGCGACAACAGCGAATTTTTCGCGGCGCTGTCGCAGCATTCCACCGCGCAGGCGGGCGAGCCGGTCAGCTTCTCGGCGTGACCGGCGCGGGGCGCGCAACGCTCATTGCCCCTTGAACAGATTCATGATGTCCTGCTTTTCCTGCTCGCCGACATCCGGCGCGGGCGCCGTCACGCCCGACACGCCGCCTTCCTGCGGCGGCGCCTGACTGACGCCGATGGTCGCGATGAAGCCGTGGCCCGGCGTCATGTCGTCGTAGTACAGCTCGCCGCCGAGTGATTTCACATCGGGCGGCATCAACGGCTTGTACTCGGGCACGCCTTGCAGCGCGCGGCTCATGTAGTCCATCCAGACCGGCAGCGCGAGCCCGCCGCCCGTTTCCTTGTCGCCGAGGCTGCGCGGATTGTCGTAGCCGACCCACGCGATCGCCACGAGCGAACGCTGATAGCCGGCGAACCAGGCGTCGCGCGAATCGTTCGTCGTGCCGGTCTTGCCGGCCAGATCGCTGCGTTTCAGCTGATTCGTTTTCGCCGCCGTGCCGTGCTGCGCGACGCTTTGCAGCAGGCTGTTCATCACATACGCGTTGCGCGGCGTGATGGCGAGCGGCGCAGTCTGCTGCGCGACGAGCGGTTGCGGATGCGACACGACCGCGCCGTACGGATCGGTGATATCGGCAATCAGATACGGATTCACGCGATACCCGCCGTTCGCGAACACCGCGTAGCCCGCCGCCATTTGCAGCGGCGTGACGAGACCGGCACCGAGCGCCATCGGCAGATAGGCGGGGTGGCGGTCGGCGTCGAAGCCGAAGCGCGTGATGTACTGCTGCCCGTACTTCGTGCCGATGGTGTTCAGAATGCGGATCGACACCATGTTCTTCGACTTCTGCAGCGCGGTGCGCATGGTCATCGGGCCGTCGAAGCCGCCGCCGTAGTTCTTCGGCTCCCACGCCTGGCCGCCGGTTTCCGCGGCGCTGAAGAAGAGCGGTCCGTCGTTGATGATCGTCGCCGGCGACAAACCCTTTTCCAGCGACGCCGAGTAAATGAACGGCTTGAAGCTCGACCCCGGCTGACGCCATGCCTGCGTGACGTGGTTGAACTTGTTCTTGTTGAAGTCGAACCCGCCGACGAGCGCGCGAATCGCGCCGTCCTGCGGCACCATCGAAATGAGCGCGCCTTCCACTTGCGGCAGTTGCGTGATGGTCCAGTCGCCGTCGTCGTTCTTCACGAGCCGCACGATGGCGCCGGGACGAATGCGCTGGTTCGGCTGGGCGCGCGGCGAAAGCGCGTTCGCGACGAAGCGCAGATTGCTGCCGCTCACGGTGGCCACGTTGCCGTCGATGAAGCTCGCCTTCACTTCCTTCATGCTCGCCGCCGTCACCACGGCCGCGACGATCTCGCCGTTGTCCGGATGCTCGGCGAGCGCGTCGTCGATAGCCTGCTCGCGGTCGTCCGCGTTCGACGGCAGATCGATGAAACCCTCCGGCCCGCGATAGCCGTGACGCCGTTCGTAGTCCATCAACCCTTTGCGCACGGCGTGATACGCGGCGTCCTGATCGGCGGAATCGATCGTCGTCACGACGTTGAGGCCGCGCGTGTACGCTTCCTCGCGATACTGCGCGTACATCATCTGGCGCACCATCTCCGCGACGTATTCGGCGTGGACGCTGAATTCACGCCCCTGGCCTTTCACGACGAGCGGCTGCCTGGCCGCTTTTTCGTACTCGTCCTCGGTGATGAAGCCGAGTTCGCGCATGCGCTGAAGAATGTACTCCTGGCGCACTTTCGCGCGCTTCGGATTGACCACCGGGTTATACGCCGACGGCGCTTTCGGCAGACCGGCGAGCATGGCGGCTTCCGCGAGCGTGATGTCCTTGAGATCCTTGCCGAAGTAGACGCGCGCCGCGCTCGCGAAACCGTAGGCGCGCTGCCCGAGATAGATCTGATTCATATACACCTCGAGAATCTGATCTTTCGTCAGTGCGCGCTCGATCTTGTACGCGAGCAGCATTTCATAAATCTTGCGCGTATAGGTCTTTTCGCTCGACAGGAAGAAGTTGCGCGCGACCTGCATGGTGATCGTGCTTGCGCCCTGCGACGCGTGGCCGTTCGTCAGCGCGACGCTGCCCGCGCGCAGAATGCCCGTCAGGTCGACGCCGCCGTGGTCATAAAAACGCGCGTCCTCGATGGCGAGCACGGCCTTCTTCAGATGATCGGGCACGTCTCGAATGCGCACAACGCTGCGGCGCTCTTCGCCGAATTCGCCGATCAGCACGTGGTCCGCCGTATAGATACGCAGCGGCACCTTCGGACGATAGTCGGTGAGTGCTTCGAGCGACGGCAGATTCGGCATCGCGACGACGAGCGCATAGCCCAGCACCAGTCCGGCACAGACGATCAGCGCGAAAACGCCGACGAGAAAACCTAGAAACAGCCGTGTGTACCAGGGGCGTGATGCCTTCTTGGGCCGTTCGGGCGGCGTGGCAGGCGGATTGGTCGGGGAAGAGGATTGCATAGCACCACCAAAAACAGTCCCGCGATTATAGCCGTCCGGGTTTCGGGTTTTTCCTAGGGACTCCAGACACCTGACCGATGCATCGCGCTGGCTTTTCCACCTCCAACAATACCCGCGATAGCCCGGCAAAACATCCTGCCACCGCACGCGTTAGCCATTCGGCCGAATGTTCGCCGTGCGCCGCCGTCCGGACAATTCCTGCAATGCGTGCGCACGAACGGTTCGGCGCGCGAATAAGAGAAGGAGTGGTCATGAGAAACGAAAATGCCTTGCGCGGCACGATGCTGACGGTCACGCGCCGGTTCGCGGCGGGCATCGACGTGAGCGAGGACGCGGTGCGCATCGCCGTGTTGAGCCGGCGTCTGAAACGGGACTCGACGGTGTGCGTCGAGCATCTGGATAAAGTGCCGCTCGCGCCGGGCGCGGTGGTGGGCAGCGATTTCATCGACCGCGCCGCCGTCGTCGCCGCGCTGCGCGAGGTGGTCGCGCGCCTGCCGCAGAACGGCGCGTGGCGGGCGTTGCGTTGCGCCATGGGATTGCCGGCGTCCGCGACGCACACCACGCGCGTGCCGCTCGCGCGCCTGATCGAAACGCGTGAGGCCGACATGGCGACGCTCGGCGCGGACCCGTGCGGACTGCTCGAACCTGCGGTGCTCGCCGAAGCCGAGCGCGTGTCGGGAATCGAGCGCAGCGCGCTGGCGGTCGACTGGTCGGTGCGATCGCGCGAGGGCGGCCAGCCGGACGTTGCCATTTCCGCGACGGCGCGTCAGCACGTCGAAGCACGCGTGGAAACGGCGGCTGCGGCGGGCATCGCGCTGTGCGTCATCGACGGCGAGCCCGCCGCCGCGTTACGCGCGATGCGCCATTCCGGCAGAACGGAGCTGGGTTCCGAGGCGCGCTATCTGGCGTGCTGGCTCGAAGGCGCGGGCTTGCACGGTTGGCTCGTGAACGCGGGCGATGTCGAGCGCGACCTGCTCTATCCGGCGCCGGAGTACGGCAGCGCCTTGGACGCGTTGCGCGATCTGGCGGGCGCCGCGCCGCTCGGCGGCATCTTCGTGGGCGGACAAGAGTATTTGCTCAAACAGGCTGGGCTTTCCGTCGAAGCGCTGACCGAAGTCTTCGGCTGCCCGGCGTTGCCGTTCGAGTCCGCGCCGTATTGCCACGGCGCATCCGGAATCGCAGGTGCACTCAAACATTCGCCGGTCTTCGCGGTGGCCTTCGGGCTCGCGCTACGCGAGGTGCTGCAATGACGAGCGCCGCGATTGTCGAAGGATTCAACCTGCTTCCACATCGAGCGCTAAAACGTCGCTCGATGCGGCGTCAGCGGATCGCAATTCTCGCCGCTGCCGGGCTGACGGGATGCGCGGCGGTCGGCGGCGTCGTGGGCTGGGACGCGTTCGAGCGGGCGCGTCTCGACCACCGCCGCATCGCGCTCGAAGCGACGCTGCGCGCGTCGAGCGCGCAAATCGACGAGCACGCACGCCTGCTGCGCGTCGAAGGCGAACGGCGTCGCGCGCGCGAGGCCGCGCAGCCGCTCGCCGCCCCGCGCGATCAGTTTCTCGCGCTACTCGATGCGCTCGCGGACGGGCCAGCTTCGAGCGAAGTCGCGCTGCAACGCGTCTCGCAACGCACGGACGAAGTGGAGTTGGCCGCGCTTGCACCCGACTCGCAGACGGCGGCGCGCTGGCTCAAGCGTCTGGAAGGGCTGCGCGGCGTGCAATCGGTGGAAGTCGTGGAGATGAAGCGGCGTGCCGAAACGGTGTCGCCGGGCAGGCGCGAAGTCGTCGCGCCCGTTGCGCCCGTTGCGCCCGCCGCCGACCGTTACGAGTTCACGGCGCTGGTGCGCTATGCGCAGGCGGCGAGTAAGCCGATACCGGCGAGCAGCAAAGCGTCGATCACGAGGAGGACCCGATGAACACGATCAGCATGAATTTCCCCACGCGGCAGCGCCAGCCGATTCTTCAGCCGCTTGATCGATGGTCGAAACGCAGAACCGCGATCACTGCGGTGGCGCTTGCATTCGTTGTATGCGCGCTGGCTCTGCAAGCCTGGCGGAACGCCGGCTTGAGTCAGCGCGATGCGAGCCGCGCCGCGCTCGCCGCGACGCAGCGCAAGCTGGACGACGCAGGGCGCGTGGCTGCCGAACTGCCGGATCTGCGAACGCGCGTGGGGGCCAGCGCGATGCAGCCCGAACACTGGACGGCCGGGGATGCGCTGCACGCCGTCGCCGCGCTCGCCGCGCAGAACGGGCTGCGCGTGACCGAGATCGATCCGCAAGCTTCGAAAAGCGGCACGCCGAACCCGGCGCCGACGCCGGCGCCCTCGGAACGCGCGTTGACGTTTCGCGCGGAAGGCGCCTTTCCCGAGATCCGACGCTTTCTGGAGGCGCTTTCCGGACTGCCACGCCTGGTCGTGCCCGAGGCGGTTCAGATTAGGCGGCAGGCGGGCGCGCTGACCCTCGACGCGACGCTGCGCATCCACGACACATTGCCCGCCGTGCCGCTCGCGCAGCCGCCGCGCATCGACGCGTTCATCGTCGATCCTTTCGCAAAGGAGAGCGCCGCCGGCTTTTCGCGCGGCGCGGGCATGCTGCTCGTGGGCACGCTCGTCGGACGGCATCGCGCGATGGCGCTCGTGCAGAGCGCCAAGAGCGTCGAGCATGTCGAGCCGGGCCAGACAATCGGCGATGAGCGGCTCCAGCGCGTGCAGCCGCGCGTCATCGAGCTGGTGAGCGGCGAAGGCGCACTGCGCGCGCTGACCTTCGCGGAGGACGGCAAGTGAGCGCGGCCGTTTCGATCTTCCGCGCGATCGGCGTCGCTGCGCTCGTGATTGCGGGCGCGGTGAACGCGGCCGAAAGCGGCGATGCGCCTGTTGCGCCGTTGCCGCCGCTGCCCGCATCGTTCGACACCTTGCCGACCGACCAGTTCGCCATCGATACGAGCGTGCCTGCCGCGTCGGCGTCGCCCGTCATCGTGCCGTCGCCGCCTGCGGCCACGGCCGCGCAGCCGGCCGCCAGTGCCGACGAGCCGCTCGAAGGCCCGCCCGTGCCGCTGCCGAAGCGGCAACGCCTGAGCGCATCGGATAATGCACGCCCCGCCGCCGACGACGGCAAGCCGATCACGCTCGACCTCAAGAACGCGGACCTGAGCGCCGCGCTGCAGAGCTTCGCGCGCTTCACCGGGCTCAACATCATCGCGAGCGAGAAGGTGCGCGGTCAGGTGTCGATCAACTTGGCGGCGGTGCCGTGGCGGCGTGCGTTCGATACGCTCCTCGACGTCAACGGGCTTGCCATGGAGCAGCACGGCAACGTGATCTGGGTCGCGCCGCTCGCCGAGCTCGCCGCCCGCGAAAAGCTGCGATACGAAGCGCATGCGCGCGCCGCCGATCTCGAACCGCTCGCGAGCCGCACGTTCCTGCTGCGCTATCCGCGCGCCGAAGACGTGCGCAAGCTGCTCACCGGCTCCGGCACGCAGCGCGTGCTGTCCAAGCGCGGTTCCGCGATGGCCGATGCCCGCACCAACCTGCTCTTCGTCACCGACCTCGACGCACGCGTGCAGCAGATCGCCGATTTGATCGCCTCGATCGACAAACCGACGCCGCAAGTCATGATCGAAGCGCGGATCGTGGAGGGCGAGACCGGGTTGTCGCGCAATCTCGGCGTGAAACTGGGCGTCGCGCCGACGGGCGATGCGGCGCGCGGCATCGCGGGCGGCAAGGACGGCGTGGTATACGATCTGTCGGCGCAGCCTCTCAATGGCTTCGACGCGGCCACGGCGGGCCTCACGCTCTTTGCCGCGCAAGCCACGCGTCTATTGGATATTCAACTGAGCGCGCTCGAGGCCGAAGGGCGCGGGCAGGTCGTGTCGCGGCCGCGCGTCGTGACGGCGGACCGCGCGAAGGCCATCGTCGAGCAGGGCACCGAGCTGCCGTATCAGGCGAAAGTCGGCAATGGCGTCTCCGGCGTGCAGTTTCGCCGCGCTGCGCTCAAACTGGAGGTCGAGCCGCAGATTACGCCGCACGGTCATGTCGTGCTGGATCTGGATGTAGCGAAGGACAGCGTCGGCGAACAGACCGTGTCGGGGCCCGCCATCAATACGAAGCACGTGCAGACGCGCGTCGAAGTGGAGGACGGCGGAACCGTGGCGATCGGCGGCATCTATTCGGACGATGACCGCGAGGACGTGACAGGCGTGCCGGGACTGATGAGGCTGCCGCTCATCGGCTGGCTTTTCCGTCACGACGCGCGGCGAAGGTCTCATAGCGAGCTCGTCATCCTTATCACGCCGCATGTGATTGCGTCGGACGGATAGCGGCTCGCTGACGGCCGGGTGCGGGGCAGATCGGCGCGGCGGGCGCGACTCGACAAAGCGGGCGGTTTGCCCTTAAGCTGCCGCACGAACAAATTCGATACCGTAAAGGATTGACGTTGCAGGAAGGGCACGCGAACGCGAACATTTTTTTCGTCGGACTCATGGGGGCGGGTAAAACCACCGTGGGCCGCGCGGTTGCGCGCCGTTTGCAGCGCGATTTCATCGATTCGGACCTGGAAATCGAGGCGCGCACTGGCGCGCGTATCCCGGTGATCTGGGAACTGGAAGGCGAGAGCGGCTTTCGTCAGCGCGAAGCCAATGTCATCGACGAGCTGTCGCAAAAGAGCGGCATCGTGCTCGCAACGGGCGGCGGCGCGGTGCTGCGGCCCGAGAACCGGGAACATCTGAAGAATCGCGGCATCGTTATCTATCTGCGCGCCAATCCGCACGATCTCTGGCAGCGCACGCGCCGGGACAAGAACCGGCCGCTTTTGCAGACAGACGACCCGCGCGGCAAGCTGGAAACGCTGTTCCGAACACGCGACCCGCTCTATCACGAGTGCGCGCACTTCGTCGTGGAAACGGGCCGCCCGACCGTCAACGCGCTCGTCAACATGGTCCTGATGCAACTGGAGGTGGCCGGCGTCATCAAGTCGGCTGAGTCATAATGTCCGCCATGATTACCCCAACGATCACCGTCAACGTCGAACTGGGCGAGCGCGCCTATCCCATTCATATCGGCGCGGGTCTGATCGGCCGCCCCGAACTTTTCGCGCCGCATATCAAGGGTTCGTCGGTCGCGATCGTCAACAATTCCACGGTCGATCCGCTCTACGGCGACGCCTTGCGCGCCGCGCTCGAACCGCTCGGCAAGAAGGTGACGACCGTTGTGCTGCCCGACGGCGAAGCCCACAAGAACTGGGAAACGCTCAACACCATCTTCGACGCGCTGCTGTCGAATCGCGCCGACCGCAAGACCACGCTGATCGCGTTGGGCGGCGGCGTCGTCGGCGACATGACCGGCTTCGCGGCGGCGTGCTACATGCGCGGCGTGCCGTTCATTCAGGTGCCGACCACGCTGCTGGCACAAGTGGATTCGTCGGTGGGCGGCAAGACCGGCATCAACCATCCGCTCGGCAAGAACATGATCGGCGCGTTCTACCAGCCGCAAGCGGTCATCGCGGATATCGGCGCGCTGCATACGCTGCCTGCGCGCGAACTGGCGGCGGGCATCGCGGAAGTCATCAAGACGGGCGCAATCGCCGATGCCGAATTCTTCGACTGGATCGAAGCGAACATCGGCGCCTTGAACGACCGCGACGAGCGGGCGCTCGCGCACGCGGTCAAGCGGTCGTGCGAGATCAAGGCTTCGGTGGTGGCGTCGGACGAGCGCGAGGGCGGACAGCGCGCCATCCTCAATTTCGGTCACACGTTCGGCCACGCCATCGAAGCCGGCCTCGGCTACGGCGAATGGCTGCACGGCGAGGCCGTCGGCTGCGGCATGGTGATGGCGGCGGACCTTTCCGTGCGCCTCGGCAGGCTCGACGACGCCGCGCGCAAGCGGCTCGTGCGCGTGATCGAAGCGGCGAAGCTGCCTGTCCGCGCGCCGAAGCTCGGCGACGACCGTTACATCGACCTCATGAAGGTCGACAAGAAAGCCGAAGCTGGCGAGATCAAATTCATCCTGCTGACCCGCTTCGGCGCGACGGAAATCACCGGCGCGCCCGATCAGGCCGTGCGCGAAACGCTCGCTGCCAGCGTCTGACCAATCGGGCATCAGCCGGGACCACGACGATGCACGACGAAGCGGAGCCACCGGTGAGCGAAACAGAAGCTGGATTTGGAGTGCCTTCGTCGCTTGCGCTCGAAGCGCATCTCGCGCCGTACGCGGCGCGGTCGGCGTTGTCGCGCGGGCGCCGGCATGCGGAGCCGCCGCCCGCCGCCCGCACGGAGTTTCAGCGCGACCGCGACCGCATCGTGCATTCGACCGCGTTTCGCCGCCTCGAATACAAGACGCAGGTCTTCGTCAATCACGAAGGCGACCTCTTTCGCACGCGTCTCACGCATAGTCTGGAAGTCGCGCAGATTGCGCGGTCGGTCGCGCGCAATCTGCGGCTGAACGAAGATCTGGTCGAAGCGATATCGCTCGCGCACGATCTCGGCCATACGCCGTTCGGTCATGCCGGCCAGGACGCGCTCAACGAATGCATGCGCGGTCATGGCGGCTTCGAACACAATCTGCAGAGTCTCGCGGTCGTGGATCAACTCGAAGAGCACTACGGCGCGTTCAATGGCCTGAACCTGTGCTTCGAAACGCGCGAAGGCATTCTCAAGCATTGCTCGCGCGAGAATGCGCGGCAACTCGGCGATCTCGGCGAGCGGTTCCTCGCAGGCAAGCAGCCTTCGCTCGAAGCACAGATCGCGAATGTCGCCGATGAAATCGCGTACAACAATCACGACGTGGACGACGGCCTGCGCTCCGGCCTCATCACGCTCGACCAGCTCGCGGAAGTGAGCGTGTGGCACACGCATTTCGAAGCGGCACGCGCGGAGTTTCCCGCCATCGAAGGGCGCAGGCTGATTCACGAGACCATTCGGCGAATCATCAACACGCTGATCGTCGATCTGATCGAAGCCACGAGCCGCAATCTCGCGCGCGCCGCGCCCGCCTCGCTCGACGACGTGCGCAATGCGCCGCCGCTCGTCGCCCATAGCGACGAAGTCGCCGCGCAAGCCGCCACGCTGAAGCGTTTCCTGTTCAAGAACCTGTACCGGCACTACCGCGTCATGCGCATGGCCAATAAGGCAAGGCGCGTCGTGACCGGTCTCTTCGACGCCTTCACCGACGATCCGCGCCTTCTGCCGCCGGCGTATCAGGCGCGCATTGCGGCAGCGGAGGAGTCGGCGAACGATCCCGCCGCGCCCAGCCACAACAGCACACAGGCGCGGCTCATCGCGCATTACATCGCGGGCATGACGGATCGGTACGCACTGAAAGAATATCAACGCCTGTTTGTCATCGACAACAACTAACATTGCGCGTTTAACGCGCAGACGTTCGACAACCGGAGACTCACTCGATGCGATGCATGCCCTCGTTCCGTTCCCTCTCGGCCGCGGCCATTCTGGCTTTCGGCGCTAGCACGGCGGCTCACGCCGCGACGGAAATCCAGTTCTGGCACGCGATGGAAGCCGCCCTCGGCGAGCGCGTCAACGACATTGCGAACGACTTCAATGCATCGCAGAGCGATTACAAGATCGTGCCGGTATTCAAAGGCACGTATGACCAGACGCTCGCGGCGGGCATTGCAGCGTATCGCAGCGGCAACGCGCCCGCGATCCTGCAAGTCTATGAGGTCGGCACCGCGACGATGATGCAGGCGAAGAAGGCCGTGCTTCCGGTCTACGACGTCTTCAAGCAGGCGGGCGTGCCGCTCGACGAGAAAGCGTTCGTGCCGACCATCTCCGGCTATTACAGCGACGCGAAGACCGGGCATCTCATCTCGATGCCCTTCAACAGTTCCACGCCGGTCCTCTACTACAACAAGGACGCGTTCAAGAAGGCGGGCCTCGATCCGAACCAGCCGCCGAAGACCTGGGCCGATGTCGAAGCCGATGCGAAAAAGCTGAAGGCTGCGGGCTACTCGTGCGGGTATTCTTCCGGCTGGCAGAGCTGGATTCATCTCGAGAACTACAGCGCGTGGCACGCCGCGCCGTTCGCATCCAAGAACAACGGCTTCGATGGCCTCGACGCCACGCTCGAATTCAACAAGCCGCTGCAGGTCGCGCATATCCAGTTTCTTCAGAACATGGCGAAGGACGGCACGTTCACCTATGTCGGCCGCAAAGACGAGCCCGTCTCCAAGTTCTATAGCGGCGACTGCGGGATCATCACGAATTCGTCGGGATCGCGGGCGACCATCCAGAAGTACGCGAAGTTCGAGTACGGCGTCGGCATGATGCCGTACGACGCCAGCGTGAAGGGCGCGCCGCAGAACGCGATCATCGGCGGCGCGAGTCTGTGGGTGCTTTCGGGCAAGGACCCGGCGGTGTACAAGGGCGTCGCGAAGTTCCTCGCGTATCTTTCGTCGCCGAAGGTGGCGGCGAAGTGGCATCAGGACACGGGTTATCTTCCGGTAACGACTGCCGCCTACGAACTCACGCAGAAGCAGGGCTTCTACGACAAGAACCCCGGCGCGGACATCGCCATCAAGCAGATGTTGAACAAGCCGCCGCTTGCCTACACGAAGGGCTTGCGCCTCGGCAACATGCCGCAGATCCGCACGGTCGTCGATGAGGAACTGGAGCAGGTCTGGGCGGGCAAGAAGACGCCTCAGCAGGCGCTCGATTCTTCCGTGCAGCGCGGCGACGAACTTCTGCGCCGCTTCGAGAAAAGCGGCGGCTGAACAAGACGCGCGACGCTTAAGCGCCCGCGACTCGCGCGGGCGCGCTTCAGGACATGTCAATGGAAAAACGGTCCCGTTTCGACGCGAGCGTCTTGCCGTATCTGCTCGTCGCGCCGCAACTCGCCATCACGGCGCTCTTCTTTCTGTGGCCGGCGGGCGAGGCGCTTTTTCAGGCAACGCAAAGCCAGGACGCATTCGGCACATCGAGCGAATTCGTCGGGCTCGCGAACTTCAGGCAGCTTTTCGCGGACCCGCTCTATCTTTCGTCGTTCAGTACGACGATGATTTTCTGCGCGCTCGTCACCGTATCCGGCCTCGTGATATCGCTTGTGCTTGCCGCCTGCGCGGATCGCGTGACGCGTGGCGCGAAGGCGTATCAAACGCTGCTCATCTGGCCGTATGCGGTCGCGCCCGCCATCGCTGCGGTGCTGTGGTCGTTTCTCTTCAATCCGAGCATCGGGCTCGTGACCTATGCGCTCGCCAAGCAAGGCATCGTCTGGAATCACGCGCTCAATGGCACGCAGGCGATGTTTCTCGTCGTGCTCGCGTCCGTCTGGAAGCAGGTCAGCTACAACTTCCTGTTCTTCTACGCCGGGCTTCAGGCGATTCCTCGATCGCTGATCGAAGCCGCCGCCATCGATGGCGCCGGTCCCGTGCGGCGCTTCTTTGGCATTGCGCTGCCGCTCCTGTCGCCGACGACGTTCTTCCTGCTCGTCGTCAATCTGGTCTACGCGTTCTTCGATACGTTCCCCGTGATCGACGCCGCGACGGGCGGCGGACCCGCGCAATCGACCAAAACGCTCATCTACAAGATCTTCGCGGAAGGCTTTCAGGGCCTCGACATCGGAAGTTCGGGCGCGCAGTCCGTCGTGCTGATGATGATCGTCGTGGCGCTCACCATCGTGCAGTTCCGTTTCGTCGAACGCAGGGTGCAATATTCATGATCGAGAACCGCCGCGGCTTAGATATCTTCTGTCATGCGGTGCTGATACTCGGCGTCGCGCTGATCGTGTTTCCGGTCTACGTCGCGTTCTGCGCGGCCTCGATGAGCGCGAAAGAAGTCTTCACCGTGCCGCTTTCGCTCCTCCCGAGCACGCATCTGTTCGAGAATGTCGCGCACATCTGGACGCACGGCAGCGGCAACGCCGCCGCGCCGTTCGGACGCATGCTCGTCAACAGTCTCGTCATGGCGCTCGTCATCTCCATCGGCAAGATCGCGGTGTCCATCATTTCGGCGTATGCCATCGTGTTCTTCCGCTTTCCGTTCAAGAACCTCGCGTTCTGGCTCATCTTCGTCACGCTGATGCTGCCAGTCGAAGTGCGCATCTTTCCGACGGTGCAGGTCGTTTCGTCGATGCATCTCGCGAACACGTATGCGGGCCTGACGCTGCCGCTCATCGCTTCGGCAACGGCCACGTTCCTGTTCCGTCAGTTCTTCATGACGCTGCCCGACGAACTGATGGAAGCGGCGCGCATCGACGGCGCGGGGCCGCTGCGCTTTTTTTGGGACGTGGTGCTGCCGCTTTCGAAGACGAACATTGCGGCGCTTTTCGTCATCACGTTCATCTATGGCTGGAATCAGTATCTCTGGCCCATTCTCATCACCAACGAGCAGTCGCTGCAAACGGCGGTGGTCGGCATCAAGAGCATGATCGCCTCGGGCGATACGGCGACCGAGTGGCATCTCGTCATGAGCGCGACGCTGCTCGCGATGCTGCCGCCGCTCGCGGTCGTGTTGACGATGCAGCGGTGGTTCGTGCGCGGCCTCGTCGATGCGGAAAAATAATAAGGAGAACAGGGTTCAATGGCTGCGCTGACACTCCAGGGCGTCAAGAAAACGTACGACGGCAAGCAGTACGTACTGCATGGCATCGACGTGGCGGTGAACGATGGCGAGTTCGTCGTGATGGTCGGGCCTTCGGGCTGCGGCAAGTCGACGCTTCTGCGCATGGTCGCGGGTCTCGAAAGCGTGTCGGAAGGCACGATCGAGATCGGCGGGCGCGTGGTGAACAAGCTGGAGCCGAAAGATCGCGACATCGCGATGGTCTTTCAGAATTACGCACTTTATCCGCACATGAGCGTCGCACAGAATATGGCGTATGCGCTGAAGATCGGCGGCGCGGACCGCGCGACCATCGAGAGCCGCGTCGCGAATGCCGCGCGTATTCTCGAACTCGAACACCTGCTCGCGCGCAAGCCGCGCGAGTTGTCGGGCGGGCAACGTCAGCGCGTGGCAATGGGGCGCGCGATCGTCCGCGAGCCGGCCGTCTTTCTCTTCGACGAGCCGCTCTCGAATCTCGATGCCAAGCTGCGCGTGCAAATGCGCCTCGAAATCCAGCGCCTGCATGCGCGTCTCGCCACCACGAGCCTGTATGTGACGCACGATCAGATCGAAGCCATGACGCTCGCGCAGCGCGTCATCGTGATGAACAAGGGCCGCGCGGAGCAGATCGGCGCGCCGACCGAAGTGTACGAGCGTCCCGCGTCGGTGTTCGTCGCCAGCTTCATCGGTTCGCCCGCGATGAATCTGCTCGAAGGCCGCTTGTCGGAAGATGGTTCGGTGTTCGAAGTGGCGCGCGGCGGGCCGAAGCTCCCGGTTGCGGGCGCACATGGCTTGACGCGCGAGATGTGCGGGCGCGAGTGGATCATGGGCATTCGCCCGGAGCACATGACGCCCGGTTATATCGAAACGGCTAGCGCCACGCTGGACGTCGATTCGGTGGAATTGCTCGGCGCGGACAATCTCGCGCATGGGAAGTGGGGCAAGCATGAGGTGGCGGCGCGCTTGCCGCATGCGCATCGGCCGCAGCGGGGCGAGAAGCTGCTGGTTTCGGTGCCGGCGCGGCAACTCCACTTCTTCGATCCGGATACCGGGTTGCGCGCCAATTGAGGAGAACCGCGATGAGAACCTGGCCGTATCCCGCTATCGTCGCGCATCGCGGCGGCGGCAAGCTCGCGCCGGAGAACACGCTCGAAGGCATCCGGACGGGCGCGCGTCTCGGCCTGAAGATGATCGAATTCGATGCGAAGCTGTCGGCCGACAATGTCGTGTTCCTGCTGCATGACGACGACGTGGACCGCACGTCCAACGGCCACGGCGCGGCGAGGTCGATGCCCTACGCGCAATTGCGCGCGCTCGACGCGGGGTCGTGGTTCAGCGAGGAATTTGCCGGCGCGCACATGCCGACGCTCGCGGAAGTGCGCGAGCAATGCGCGTCGCTAGGTCTGGCTGCGAACGTGGAGATCAAGCCGTGTCCGGGGCGCGAAGTCGAAACAGGCGAACTGGTCGCGCGTGAGGCGGCGCGTCTCTGGAATGGCGCCGAGCCCGCGCCGCTGCTGTCATCGTTTTCGTTCGAGGCGCTGGAAGCCGCGCGCGCCGCCGCGCCCGATCTGCCGCGCGGCATGCTGTTCGAGCGCGTGCCGGCAGACTGGCGCGCGCAGACCGCGGCGCTCGCGTGCGTCTCGCTGCATGCGGACCATCGTTCGCTCGACGAAACGCTCGTGCGCGACATCCGCGACGCGGGCCTGCGCGTGCTCGCCTACACCGTGAACGATCCCGAGCGGGCGCGCCTGCTCGCGCGATGGGGCGTCGATGCGATCTGCACGGACCGCATCGACATCATCGGCGCCAAGTTTCTCGACAGCTAGCCGAAGACAGAACCGTCAGCGGGCGCGCGCCAGCAGCACGCCCGCGAGCAACGCGAGACCGCCGACCAGCGCGATGGTTCGCCACGGCCTGTCGCGCAAGTAAGCGTCGGCGTCGTCCATGACCGCGGCGGCGCGCTCGCGCACGGCCGCTTGCGAATCGTTCAGACGGGCGCGGGCCGCGTCCACTTGGTCACTGATGCGCGCGCGCAGCCTCGCGGCATCGGCAGACGCGCCTTCGCCCAAGGTCTCTTCGAGCTCGGAGAGCAGCGCGCGCAGCTCGGTGCCGATATCTTCAGCAGCGTCGCGGCCGTGCCGCGCCATGCGGCGTGCGCGGCGGCTCGTGCTGTTCCATGAATCTCCGATGGCGTCTCGCGTGTTAGGCAGTGCGTTCATGTTCGCTCCGTCGATGGATGAATCGTGGATGGATGACACTCCGCTTTCGCGGCGGAAAGTGCCATTGAGCAAATTGGATGCCGGTATCAGCGCGTGATGCGCACGCCGTCGACGCGTAATTAGTGCATGGCATGCGCCGCCGCGCAAGTCACATTTACAAGGCGCGTGTAAAAGCAAACGCCGTCATGCTGATTGCACGACGGCGTTCGGACTGCATAGCGACCGCTGCTCGCGCGATCAGAAACGATAGCCGACGCGCAGATACGTCACGATCGGATTGATGGTGATCTTCGCCTGCGATTGCACGTTAAGCGTGCCGACAGGCGTCTGCGCTTGCGTGCTCAACTTGGCGGTCGCCTTCAACGGAATGAAGGACACGGAGAACGCCGCGAACCAGTGTTGTGTGAAATTGTACTGAGCGCCCAGATTGAAGACCGGTGCCCACGAACTATCCGTATCGACGGTGGTCGGACCATGCAGCACGGTGCTCTCGAATGCGCTGTTCGAAATCTGCGCATCGGTGAACCAGGTGCGTGTCACGCCAATGCCGGCGAACGGGCGGAACTTCGCGTCAGGAGCGTTGAAGAAGTATTTGAACAGCAGCGTGGGACTCCACTGCTTGGCGCTGCCGATCTTGCCGTACTGCGAGAGCGTTCCGGTTCCGTTGAGATCGAAGCTGGGCGGAATGCCCATCTCCAGTTCGGTGGCGATGTGGTCGGTGACGAAGTAGCCCAGCGTGAAGCCGGCGGTATCAGCGCTTCCGATGCCGGCACCCGTGCCGGGTACGCTGATATTAACGGGAGATCCGCCTACACTTGTTTCTTTGAGCGGACCGCTGCTGTCTTGCGGTGCAAAGTGAAACCAGCCTGCAGTTGCGTAAATGGACCCAGCCGATTGCGCGTGTGCCGCGGTGGACACGCATGCGAGTGCTGCGATCCCCGCCATGACTTGTTTTATTTTCAATTTGTGCTCCTCCTGAAAGCACGCTCATTATGAACACATCATTTCAAAGTCACCATAGCGGCACGGTAGAGCATTTTCCCTAGGGCGAAAGACCGCTTCGGAGTCCCGTTGCACGGCCCTTGCATGCGTCTTGTGTCCCCGCTGCAGCAGCGTCTCCAGTCAGCCCCCGCTTGGGGTAACACAAACGCGACCCATGGAATATCCAGAATGGCACGGCTTGCACGACTCTACGTCCCCGAACAGCCGCAGCATGTCATCCTGCGCGGTCTCGACCAGCAGCCCGCCTTCGTCGACGACCAGGACTACGAGCTTTTCATCGAATGCCTGAGGACGGCCTCACGCGATCACCATCTCGCCATCCACGCTTATGCGCTGATGCCGCAAGCCGTCCATCTGCTCGTCACGCCCCGCGACGAGGCCAGCTTGCCCAAGGCGATGCAGGCGGTCGGCCGGCGTTACGTCGCGCACTTCAACCGGCGTTACACGCGGCGCGGCACATTGTGGGAAGGCCGGTATCGCGCGACGGTCATCGAGGGAGAGCGGTACTTTCTGCTTGCCACGCGCGTCGTCGAAATGGCGCCGGTGCGCGCGCAGCTCGTGGCGTCGCCGCAGGACTACAAGTGGTCGAGCTACCGACATCACATCGGGCTTACGGTGGATTCGCTCATCACGGACCACTCCCTGTTCTGGCTGCTCGGCAACACGCCGTTCGAGCGTCAGCACGCGTACAAGGAACTGAGCGAGCAACCGCTCGACGAGCGCGAGACGACCCGTCTGCTTCAGGCGACGCTCAAAGGCTGGGTTCTCGGCAGCGATTCGTATCGCGAGTGGGCGGCGCGCGCCGCGAACCGCCCCGTGTCGCCGCGGCCGGGCGGGGGGGGGGGGGGGGGGGGGGGGGCGGCCCCCGACTTTTTCGTCGCCGCGGGCCGTAGAAAAACCCGCCCACACGTCTCGCTTGAGAGTAATT
>NZ_JALQEM010000022.1 GCF_023630705.1 Caballeronia sp. GAFFF1 | reverse complement strand
AGGAGTGTTGTTGTGGGGTGGCTTTGTTGGGGTGTTGGGGTTATTGTTTTGGAGCGGTTGTGGGCGGCGCCCGCGGCCACCCGCCGCGTGGCGCCGCGGCGGCGCGGCCGGCCGCGCAAGATCCGGGAAACGCCCCAGACGCAGTAAGAGCGCGGCGCGCTGAATCAAAAACGGCGGCCCGATTTCAGGGACGCCGTTTTTTTGCCGTTCTTCGATGTGGCACCAATTAACAAGCGCAGCGATGCACCATTTCGATAATAGGTGACAGACCATCGAATTTAATTTGCCATCGTTTTGATTCGTCGCGTATATTTCGATTTCCGGCGTTTATTGCGATGCAGCGCGAGCGCTGCGCGACGGGCTCCGCGTCTTGCGGCGCAGCCGAAAGCGCCCGGGCGAGAGAGAACAAATCGGTTCAACGGCCGAGTCGGCCCCCACAGTAGAGACGGTGTCCCATGAACGATCATCAGCAGCCGGCAGCCGGTTCGCTTCCCGCCGCGCAGGGCATGTACGACCCCGCGAACGAACACGACGCGTGCGGCGTCGGCTTCGTCGCCCATATCAAGGGCAAGAAGAGCCACGAGATCATTCAGCAGGGTCTCAAGATTCTTGAGAATCTGGATCACCGTGGCGCGGTCGGCGCGGATCCGCTGATGGGCGACGGCGCGGGCATCCTCATTCAGGTGCCGGACGGTTTCTATCGCGAGGAAATGGCCAAGCAGGGCGTGACGCTGCCGCCCGCTGGCGAATACGGCGTCGGCATGATCTTCCTGCCGAAGGAACACGCGTCGCGTCTCGCGTGCGAGCAGGAACTGGAACGCACCGTGAAGGCCGAGGGACAAGTCGTGCTCGGCTGGCGCGACGTGCCGGTTGACGCCAACATGCCCATTTCGCCCGCCGTGAAGGCGAGCGAGCCGCTGATCCGCCAGATTTTCATCGGGCGCGGCAAGGATATCGTCGTGACGGATGCGCTGGAGCGCAAGCTGTACATCATCCGCAAGACGGCGAGCCATCGCATTCAGGCACTCAAGCTCAAGCACGGCAAGGAATACTTCGTGCCGTCCATGTCGTCGCGCACGGTCGTCTACAAGGGGCTGCTGCTGGCCGGTCAGGTCGGCGTGTACTACCGCGACCTGCAGGACGAGCGCGTCGTGTCCGCGCTCGCGCTCGTGCACCAGCGTTTCTCGACCAACACGTTCCCCGCATGGGAACTGGCGCACCCGTACCGCATGATCGCGCACAACGGTGAAATCAACACCGTGAAGGGCAACGTCAACTGGCTGAATGCGCGCACCGGCGCGATCGCCTCGTACGTGCTTGGCGACGACCTGCCGAAGCTCTGGCCGCTCATCTATCCGGGCCAGTCGGACACCGCTTCGTTCGACAACTGTCTCGAACTGCTGGTGATGGCCGGCTACCCGCTCGTCCACGCGATGATGATGATGATTCCCGAAGCATGGGAACAGCACACGCTGATGGACGACAACCGCCGCGCGTTCTACGAATACCACGCCGCGATGATGGAGCCGTGGGACGGCCCCGCCGCGATCGCGTTCACGGACGGCCGCCAGATCGGCGCGACGCTCGACCGTAACGGCCTGCGCCCGGCGCGCTACATCGTGACGGACGACGACCTCGTGATCCTCGCGTCGGAATCCGGCGTGCTGCCCATTCCGGAATCGAAGATCGTCAAGAAGTGGCGTCTTCAGCCGGGCAAGATGTTCCTGATCGACATGGAGCAGGGCCGCATCATCGAAGACAAGGAGCTCAAGGACAACCTCGCGAACGCGAAGCCGTACAAGAGTTGGATCGACGCCGTGCGCATCAAGCTCGACGAAATCGAGCCGAAGGCCGAAGACGTCGAAGCGCAGCGCCGCGAGGCCGCCGCGCTGCTCGACCGCCAGCAGGCGTTCGGCTACACACAGGAAGACCTCAAGTTCCTGATGGCGCCGATGGCGCAGTCGGGCGAGGAAGCCGTCGGCTCCATGGGCAACGACTCGCCGCTCGCGGTCATGTCCAGCAAGAACAAGACGCTCTATCACTACTTCAAGCAGCTGTTCGCGCAAGTGACGAACCCGCCGATCGACCCGATCCGCGAAAACATGGTGATGTCGCTCGTCTCGTTCATCGGGCCAAAGCCGAACCTGCTCGACACCATCAACATCAATCCGACGATGCGCCTGGAAGTGTCGCAGCCTGTGCTCGACTTCAAGGACATTGCGAAGATTCGCGCCATCGACACGTACACCGGCGGCAAATTCCGCTCGTACGAACTGAGCATCTGCTATCCGGCCGCGTGGGGCAAGGAAGGCGTGGAGGCGCGCATTGCGTCGCTCTGCGCGGAAGCCGTCGATGCCGTGAAGTCCGGCTACAACATCCTGATTGTCTCGGACCGCAAGATGGACCGCGACAACGTCGCGATTCCCGCGCTGCTCGCCACGTCCGCCATTCACACGCATCTCGTGCAGCACGGCCTGCGCACGAGCACGGGCCTCGTCGTGGAAACGGGTTCGGCGCGCGAAACGCATCACTTCGCGCTGCTCGCGGGCTACGGCGCGGAAGCCGTGCATCCGTATCTCGCGCTCGAAACGCTCGCCAACATGGCCGAAGGGCTGAAGGGCGATCTGTCGGCGGACAGGGCCATCTACAACTTCACGAAGGCAGTCGGCAAGGGTCTGCACAAGGTCATGTCGAAGATGGGCATTTCCACGTACATGTCCTATACCGGCGCGCAGATTTTCGAGGCGGTCGGGCTGTCGTCGGATCTCGTGGAAAAGTATTTCAAGGGCACGGCGTCGAAGGTCGGCGGCATCGGCATCTTCGAAGTGGCCGAAGAAGCCATTCGCCTGCATCGCGATGCGTTCGGCGACAACCCCGTGCTCGCGACCATGCTCGATGCGGGCGGCGAGTACGCTTACCGCGTGCGCGGCGAAGAGCACATGTGGACGCCGGATGCCATCGCCAAGCTGCAACACTCGGCGCGCAGCAATTCGTATCAGACGTACAAGGAATACGCGCACCTCATCAACGACCAGACCAGGCGCCACATGACGTTCCGCGGCCTGTTCGAGTTCAGGCTCGACCCGGCGAGGGCCATTCCGCTCGACGAAGTGGAACCGGCGAAGGACATCGTCAAGCGCTTCGCGACGGGCGCGATGTCGCTCGGTTCGATCAGCACGGAAGCGCACGCGACGCTCGCGGTCGCGATGAACCGCATCGGCGGCAAGTCGAACACGGGCGAAGGCGGCGAAGACGAAACGCGCTATCGCAACGAACTGCGCGGCATTCCGATCAAGACCGGCGACTCGCTGCAATCAATCATCGGCAAGGAAGTCGTCACCGACATTCCGCTGAAGGACGGTGATTCGCTGCGCTCGAAGATCAAGCAGGTCGCGTCGGGCCGTTTCGGCGTGACGGCGGAATATCTGTCGTCGGCGGATCAGATCCAGATCAAGATGGCGCAAGGCGCGAAGCCCGGCGAAGGCGGCCAGTTGCCTGGCCACAAGGTGTCGGACTACATCGGCAAGCTGCGTTACTCGGTGCCGGGCGTGGGCCTCATCTCGCCGCCGCCGCACCATGACATTTATTCGATCGAAGACCTGGCGCAGCTCATTCACGATCTGAAGAACGTGAACTCGTCGTCGAGCATTTCCGTGAAGCTCGTGTCCGAAGTGGGCGTCGGCACCGTGGCGGCGGGCGTCGCGAAGGCGAAGGCGGATCACGTCGTGATCGCGGGCCATGACGGCGGCACGGGCGCGTCGCCGCTGTCGTCGCTGAAGCACGCGGGCACGCCGTGGGAATTGGGCCTCGCCGAAACGCAGCAGACGCTCGTGCTCAACCGCTTGCGCGGTCGCATCCGCGTCCAGGCCGACGGTCAGATGAAGACCGGCCGCGATGTCGTGATCGGCGCGCTGCTCGGCGCGGACGAGTTCGGCTTTGCGACGGCGCCGCTCGTCGTCGAAGGCTGCATCATGATGCGCAAGTGTCACCTGAATACGTGCCCGGTCGGCGTCGCGACGCAGGATCCGGTGCTGCGCGCCAAGTTCACGGGCCAGCCGGAACACGTCGTCAACTTCTTCTTCTTCGTGGCGGAAGAAGTGCGCGAAATCATGGCGCAGCTCGGCCTGCGCAAATTCGACGACCTGATCGGCCGCGTCGATCTGCTCGACACGCGCAAGGGCGTCGAGCACTGGAAGGCGAAGGGTCTCGACTTCTCGCGCATCTTCTATCAGGTGCCGGTGAGCGAAGACGTGGCGCGCAAGCATGTGGACGTGCAGGACCACGGTCTCGACAAGGCGCTGGATCACGTGCTGATCGAGAAGTCGAAGGCGGCGATCGAGAAGGGCGAGCACGTTTCGTTCATTCAGCCGGTGCGCAACGTGAACCGGACGGTCGGCGCCATGCTGTCCGGTCTGATCGCGAAGAAGTACGGTCACGATGGTCTGCCTGACGACACCATCCACATTCAGTTGAAGGGCACGGCGGGCCAGAGCTTCGGCGCGTTCCTCGCGAAGGGCGTGACGCTCGATCTCGTCGGCGATGGCAACGACTACGTCGGCAAGGGCCTGTCGGGCGGGCGCATCATCATTCGCCCGACCAACGATTTCCGCGGCAAGTCCGAGGAAAACATCATCTGCGGCAACACGGTGATGTACGGCGCGATCGAAGGCGAATCGTACTTCCGCGGCGTCGCGGGCGAGCGGTTCTGCGTGCGCAACTCGGGCGCGACGGCGGTTGTGGAAGGCACGGGCGACCACGGCTGCGAATACATGACGGGCGGCACGGTGGTCGTGCTCGGCGAAACGGGCCGTAACTTCGCGGCGGGCATGTCGGGCGGCATCGCGTTCGTGTACGACCCGGACGGCACGTTCGCCGCCAAGTGCAACAAGTCGATGGTCGCGCTCGATCCGGTGCTGCAACAAGCCGAACAGGAACGCACGGTGGATCGCGCGCTGTGGCACGCGGGCCAGACCGACGAAGCGTTGCTCAAGGGCCTCGTCGAACGCCACTTCCAGTTCACCGGCTCGCCGCGTGCAAAGGCGCTGCTCGAAAACTGGGATGCGTCGCGCCGTCAGTTCGTGAAGGTGTTCCCGACCGAATACAAGCGTGCGCTCGGCGAAATCGGCGCGAGAAAGGCGAAGGAAGCACTGGCGGCTTAAGCCCGAAACACGACAAGTCAGGGCTCTCCGATGAAAAGGCATCGGAGAGCGCGATCCTCACTCAATACAGAGAAAGATATGGGCAAGGCAACCGGTTTTCTCGAATTCGAACGCCGCCACGAGGCGTACGAAGCACCGCTGACCCGCGTCAAGCATTACAAGGAATTCGTCGCCGCGCTGACGGACGACGACGCCAAGGTTCAGGGCGCGCGCTGCATGGATTGCGGCATTCCGTTTTGCAACAACGGCTGTCCGGTCAACAACATCATTCCGGACTTCAACGATCTCGTGTTCCGCCAGGACTGGAAGAGCGCGATCGAAGTGCTGCATTCGACCAACAACTTCCCGGAGTTCACGGGCCGCATCTGCCCGGCGCCGTGCGAAGCGGCGTGCACGCTCGGCATCAACGAAGACCCGGTGGGCATCAAGTCGATCGAGCGCAAGATCATCGACAAGGCGTGGGAAGAAGGCTGGGTCGCGCCGCAGCCGCCGAAGCACAAGACGGGCAAGAAGGTCGCCGTCGTGGGTTCGGGTCCGGCGGGGCTCGCGGTCGCGCAGCAACTGGCGCGCGCCGGGCACGATGTGGTCGTGTTCGAAAAGAACGATCGCATCGGTGGATTGCTGCGCTATGGCATCCCTGACTTCAAGCTGGAGAAGTGGCTGATCGACCGCCGCATGCGCCAGATGGAAGCCGAGGGCGTGGCATTCCGCACGAACGTGTTCATCGGCCGCGATGCGATTCCGTCGCACATCGGCAATACGGCGAAGGAAAGCATCACGCCGGAAGAACTGAAAGAGCAGTTCGACGCGGTGGTGGTGGCGGGCGGCTCGGAAACGCCGCGCGACTTGCCGGTGCCCGGGCGCGAGCTCGAAGGCATCCACTTCGCGATGGAATTCCTGCCGCAGCAGAACAAGGTCAACGCGGGCGACAAAGTCGCGGATCAACTGGTCGCGAAGGGCAAGCATGTCGTCGTGATCGGCGGCGGCGATACGGGCTCGGACTGCGTGGGCACGTCGAACCGTCACGGCGCAAAGGGCGTGGTGCAGTTCGAACTGCTCGCACAGCCGCCGGAGGAAGAAAACAAGCCGCTCGTGTGGCCGTACTGGCCGATCAAGCTGCGCACGTCGTCTTCGCATGAGGAAGGCTGCGAGCGCGACTGGTCGGTGGCCACGAAGCGTTTCGAAGGCAAGAACGGCAAGGTGGAGAAGCTGATCGCGGCGCGCGTCGAATGGAAGAACGGCAAGATGCAGGAAGTGCCGAACTCCGAATTCGAGATGAAGGCGGATCTGGTGCTGCTCGCGATGGGTTTCACGCAGCCGCTTTCGCCGGTGCTCGAAGCGTTCGGCGTGGACAAGGACGCGCGTGGCAACGTGCGCGCAACGACCGAAGGCGAGAAGGCGTACTACACGTCGGTGGACAAGGTGTTCACGGCGGGCGATATGCGGCGCGGGCAGTCGCTCGTGGTCTGGGCGATTCGCGAAGGGCGTCAGTGCGCGCGGTCGGTGGATGCGTATTTGATGGGGAGCAGTGAGTTGCCGCGGTAATCGTTCGACGCGCAGCGAAAGCAAAAAGGCCACGCATTGCGTGGCCTTTTTGCTTATACGTGGACGGATCAAGCCTCCGCCATCGCCCGCTCGATCTCGATCTTGTAGTCATGGAACATCGCGACCGACTCCCGGTGCGCGACGCTTAAGATCGCTGCTTTCGGCAGCCGCTCGACCAGCGTGTTGTAGATGTGCAGCTCGTTCTCGGCATCGAGCGCGCTCGTCGCTTCGTCGAGGAACACGAAGTCCGGCTTGTGCAGCAGCACGCGCGCGGCAGCCAGCCGCTGCTGCTCGCCGGGCGACAAGCTGCGCGCCCAGTGCGCGCTTTCGTCGAGCCGGTCGCCGTACGCTTCGAGATTGCACGCGCGCAAGGCTTCGCGCGATTCTTCGTCGGAAAACGTCGTGGCCGGCGACGGATACGACAGCGCCGCGCGCAACGTGCCGATCGGCAGATAACTCTGCTGCGGCACGAACATGAGCTTCGCATCGACGGGCGCGTCGATGGTGCCGTCGCCGAATGGCCACAGGCCCGCGAGCGCTCGCATCAGCGTGCTCTTGCCCGAGCCCGACGGCCCGACGACGAGCCAGCGCGAACCCGGCTCAACCGACACGTCCGCCACGCGCGAAAGCGGCGTGCCGTTCGGAAGCGCGAGCGTGAGGCCGGTCGTTGTCAGCGACGGCGTGCTCGTGTAATGCAGATTAATACCGCCGCGTTCCGTCGCAGGCGACGTTTCCTCGCGGATATGCGTCGAGCGCATCACGCGCTTGAATTCGCGCAGACGGTTCACGGTGGCGCGCCATTCGACCAGCGTCGAATAACTGTTGATGAACCACGAAAATGAATCGCTGACCGTGCCGAACGCCGACGAAATCTGCATCAGCACGCCGAACGAAAACGCGCCCGCGAAGTAGCGGGGCGCGGCGACCATGATCGGAAAGATAATCGCAATTTGTCCGTAAAAGGACAGCACGAAGGTCATGCGCTTCGTGTACTTCATGATGAGCCACCAGTTGTCGCGAATGCGCTGGAAGATGCCCTTCGCGTTGGCGGTTTCGGTGGCGATGCCGTCGTAGAACGCGATCTGCTCGGCGTTTTCGCGCACGCGGATCAGGCCGAAGCGAAAGTCCGCCTCCACTTTCTGCTGCTGATAGTTGATCGACACGAGCGGATGCCCGACCTTCTGGATGATGAGCGAGCCGAGTATCGCGTAGAGCGCGGCGGCCCACACCATGTAGCCCGGAACGACGAGCGGCTTGCCGAAGAGCGTCAGCGTGAGAGCGCCCGCGAGCGTCCACAAGATGGTGATGAAGGTGACGAGCGTGACGAGCGTCGAAAGCAGGTCGAGGGACAGCGTAAGCGTGGTGGTCGCGAAGGATTGCAGGTCGTCGCTGATACGCTGGTCGGGGTTGTCGGCGAGGCGGTCGCGCTCGATGCGGTAGAACGCCTTGTCGCCGAACCATTGCTCGAGATATCGGTTCGTGAGCCATTGCCGCCAGCGGAACGCGAGCATCTGCCGGAGATAGCGCCCGTAGACGGCAAGCAGAATGTACGCAAACGCGAGACCCGTGAAGATCAGCAGCAAGTGCGGAAAGTCGCGCACGTTCTTGTTTTGCAGCGCGTTATAGAAGTCTGCGTTCCAGCTGTTGAGCCGCACGTTGATCCAGACGACGGTCATGTTGATCGCGATGATCGCGACCAGCAGGCCCCACGCGATGCCGCGCTCCTCCGAGACCCAGTAAGGTTTGATGAGGCTCCACGCCGATACGTCATCCGCCTTCTGCTGCGTGCTTTCGAGATTCGAGTTGACCATGACCTTGTGTTCGGGTGCGCCGGATCGCCGGCGGGTTGAGACGGTGTCGCTTGCCGTGCGGCGCGCGGCATCGACGTGCGCGCAGCCAGTTCCGGGTTCGCAGATTGTTGTGATGCTGCCTTAACTGTCGCTTAATTCGGCCCGATCGTCCGATGAACGGTGTTCGGGGCATTGTGCCAGAGTGCCGCCGGCCGCGACCGAAGCCGCACGACGCGGCACGACGGGAGCGGTACGGCCGCAGCGGGCAATCCCGGTTTGCAGCGGCTTTGCCTTTTATGCTCTAATGATCTGCGACGAAACAGGGGTGCTTCGCGGGCCACGCCACTGGAAACGGTGGCCGGCGCGACGAGGCTGAGAGAGACCCTTTGCACCCGATCCGGGTAATACCGGCGAGGGAAGTTTCCGGAGAACGCGCGTTCACCGCGCCATTCCTCCAGTCTCTTCCAGTCTTCCTTTTCCGCTCGGCGCGTCTGACGGCCGCCGTGCAGGTCTCTCCTCCGCTGATTCGTCACGTTAGTCAATCGGTATGCCGCTTCCTGCGGCGACGCTCGCTTGCGTCGAGGCGACGCACGGGACCGGATGAGGAGACATCGGATTGTGAACAGCTTGGAACAGGGCGACGCGCGCCGGCCGGATTTCGCGGTGATCGGCGGCGGGCTCGTCGGGCGGCTCGTCGCCTGGCAGCTTGCGGGCGCGGGGCACGGCGTCGCGCTCTACGAGCGTGGCGACGAAGCCGGCTCGCAGTCGGCCGCGTGGGTCGCCGCGGCCATGCTCGCGCCGCTCGCGGAAGCCACGAGCGCGGAGCCGCTCGTCGTCGGGCTCGGCGCGGCGTCGCTCGCGCGCTGGCCGGATGTGCTCGCGGCATTGCCCGAGCCGGTTTTCTTCCAGCGCAATGGGACGCTCGTCGTGTGGCACGGCGCGGATCGCGCGGAAGCGCCGCTTTTCGAGCGCCGGCTGCGCGCGAACGCCCCGGCATCGCTACTCGACGGCGGTTTCGTCAAGCTCACCGGCGCGCAGGTCGCCGAGGCGGAACCGGCCCTCGGCTCGCGCTTCGCGCAGGGCTGGCTGCTGCCGCACGAAGGCCAGCTCGACAACCGGCAGGCGCTCAAGGCGCTCGCGGCGGGGCTGGCGGCGCGCGGCGTGCGCACGCACTGGAACACGCCGGTCGATTCCATGCCCGATGCGCGCTGGATCATCGATTGCCGCGGTCTCGGCGCGAAGCCCGCGTGGCCCGCGCTGCGCGGCATTCGCGGCGAAGTGGCGCGGGTGCATGCGCCGGGCATCGGGCTCACGCGGCCGGTGCGCTTGCTGCATCCGCGCTATCCGCTTTACATTGCGCCCAAGCAGAACGACGTCTACGTGATCGGCGCGACCGAAGTCGAGGGCGAGGACATGTCGCCCGTCAGCGTGCGCTCGGCGCTCGAACTGCTGAGCGCGGCGTTCGCCGTGCATCCGGGATTCGGCGAAGCGCGCATTCTCGAACTCAACTCGCAATGCCGGCCGACGCTGCCGGATCATCGTCCGGCCATTGTCTGGGACGGCGCGCAGACGGTCCGCGTGAACGGGCTGTATCGGCACGGCTTCATGATCGCGCCGGAAGTGGCCGACGCCGCCTGCGCGCTCGCCGATGCGCTCATCGCAGGAACGGTGCGCGACGCCGCTTCGTTCGCGCAGTTCCGCGGTGATGCCAGATGGCCCGAGTTGCTGCATGGCGCATTCGCGGCCGTGCCCGCTTGACAGGATTCAGAGACAGAACCATGAACATCCACATCAATCAGCGCGAGTTCACCTTGCCCGACGCCGCGACCGTCACCGATGCGCTCGCCGCGTTCGGCGCGAGGCCGCCGTTCGCGGTGGCGCTTAACGGCCAGTTCGTCGCGCGCGGCGAGCACGGCACGAAGACGCTCGCGCCGGGCGACAAGCTCGACGTCGTTTCGCCCGTCGCGGGCGGCTGAACACACGAAGGATTCCATCATGACCACACAGACCGCCGACGTCCTCACGCTCTACGGCCAGTCGTTCCCGAGCCGCGTGCTGCTCGGCACGTCGCGCTATCCGTCGCTGCAATCGCTATCCGATTCCATCGATGCTGCGCGCCCCGGCATGGTGACGGTCGCGCTGCGCCGCCAGTCGGAAACGGGCGAAGCCGGCTTTTTTGACGTGCTCAAGCGTCATGGCGTCGCGCTGTTGCCGAACACGGCGGGCTGCCAGAGCGTGGACGAAGTGCTGACGACGGCGTACATGGCGCGGGAAGTGTTCGACACGCCGTGGATCAAGCTGGAACTGATCGGCGATGACTACACGCTTCAGCCCGATCCCATCGGACTGGTGGAAGCGGCGGCGAAGCTCGTGCGCGACGGCTTCAAGGTGCTGCCGTACTGCACGGAAGATCTCGTGATCGGCCGGCGCCTGATCGATGCCGGCTGCGAAGCGCTGATGCCGTGGGGCGCGCCCATCGGCACGGGCAAGGGCGTCACCAATCCCTACGGCCTGCGCACCTTGCGTGAGCGGCTGCCGGACGTGCCGCTGATCGTCGATGCGGGCCTCGGCGTGCCGTCGCACGCGTGTCAGGTCATGGAGTGGGGCTTCGACGGCGTGCTGCTCAACACGGCGGTGTCGCAGGCCACTTTTCCGCCGCAGATGGCGCGTGCGTTCGCGCTGGGCGTCGAAGCGGGCCGCAGCGCGTTTCTCGCCGGTCCGATGGCCGAGCGCGACAGCGCGCAGGCGAGCACGCCGGTCGTCGGCATGCCGTTCTGGCATCAGGACGGAGGTGCGGCATGAGCCTGCTCGGTCGCGAAGTGTTCTGGCCGCCGGCGGACGAACTCGTGGAAGTCGCGGAGCGCATCCGTGCGCGTCTCGGCGACTGGCCCGCCGCGTCGACGCGCTGGCGCATCTGCCTGACCGCGCCCGAATCGGCCGGCGCGCAGGATTTGATCGTGCACACGGAGCCGCGTCAATCCGATCCCGGCGCGCTTGCCAGCGACGCAGCCGTGCTCGAAGCGCACGGCTCGCGCGTCACGCTGACGCGCAAGGGCGAGCGTTTCGTACTCGACGGCGAGCGGTCCGACGACTGGCTCGCCGCGCTCGCCGCGTTTCTCGACTGCAACTTCGAGCCGCACGATGCGCTCGTTCTGGCGCTGGCCTGGCGCACCGGCGACGAGTCGAAAGACGACGCCTGGCCTGTCGATTTCGCGACGTTCCCGCGCGTCGGCGACCTGCCGCCCGCGCCGGAGCCCGCTTTCCCGGAGTGTCCCGGCACGCTCGGGCTTTATCCTGTGCTGCCGAGTGGCGAATGGGTCGAGCGGGTGCTCGAACTGAGCGTCGCCACGGCGCAACTGCGCCGCAAAAGCGCCGACGCCGACGATCTCCAGCGCGAAATCGAGCGGTCGGTGGCGGCCGGGCGTCGGCATCAGGCGCGGCTTTTCATCAACGATCACTGGCGCGAGGCGATAGCGGCGGGCGCATACGGCGTGCATCTCGGGCAAGAAGACGTCGAGACCGCCGACCTGAGCGCGATTGCGCGCGCCGGCCTGCGCCTCGGTCTCTCGACGCACGGCTATTACGAGATGCTGCGCGCGCTGCATTTCCGGCCCAGCTATCTCGCGCTCGGCGCCGTCTTCCCGACGACGACGAAGGTCATGCCGACCAAGCCGCAGGGTCTCGCCCGTCTGCGCCGCTACGTGCAGCTTTTGCGCGGCCGCGTGCCGCTCGTCGCGATCGGCGGAATCGACGGCAAAGTGATCGGCGACGTGCTCGCGACGGGCGTGGGCAGCGCGGCAGTCGTGCGTGCCGTGACCGAAGCGCCGGATACCGCTCAGGCGGTCGCGTCGCTGCAACAGAACTTTGCAGGTCAATGCTGACAGTTCCTAAAAAATAAGGCACCGCGCACTAGGCAAAGCACCGATTGCACGCAGGCCCTATAATGCGGCGTTTTGCGTCAACGGAATTTCTTACCCAGTGCCAGCCTCTTCTGAGACTCTGCTCGAGCTACGCGACGTCGACTTCGGTTACGGCGACCGGCTCGTCCTGTCGAACCTGAACATGCGCTTCACGCGCGGTCAGGTCGTCGCGGTCATGGGCGGCTCGGGCTGCGGCAAGACCACGACGCTTCGGCTGATCGGCGGTCTCGTCAAGGCGAGCCGCGGCCAGGTGCTGTACGGCGGGCAGGACGTCGGCGCGCAGACGCGCGACGGGCTGTACGCGCTGCGCCGGAAGATGGGCATGCTGTTTCAGTTCGGCGCGCTCTTCACGGATCAAACGGTCTTCGAGAACGTCGCGTTTCCGCTGCGCGAGCACACGGATCTGCCCGAAGCGCTTATCCGCGATCTTGTTCTGATGAAGCTCAACGCCGTCGGTCTGCGCGGCGCGCGCGATCTCGCGCCGTCGGAGATTTCGGGCGGCATGGCGCGTCGCGTGGCGCTGGCGCGCGCCATCGCGCTCGATCCCGAACTCATGATGTACGACGAGCCGTTCGCCGGCCTCGATCCTATTTCGCTCGGCATCACCGCGAAGCTGATTCGCACGCTGAACGACGCGCTCGGCGCCACGTCCATTCTCGTCTCGCACGACGTGCCGGAGTCGTTCGCCATTGCCGACTACGTGTACTTCGTGGCCAACGGCGGCATTCACGCGGAAGGAACTCCCGCGCAACTGCGCGCGTCGCAGGACCCGACCGTGCGCCAGTTCATCGACGGCACGCCCGACGGCCCCTTCAAGTTCCACTACGCGAGCCAGAACCTCGCGGCGGATTTCGGCATCGGAGGCAAGGCATGATCAGCGCACTCGGACGCTGGGTGCTCGACGGCTTCGGCACCGCCGGTTACGCGACGCGCATGCTGGTGCGCCTCGTGCTCGAATTCTTCCCGCTGCTGCGCCGTCCGCGCCTTGTCACGAAACAAATCCACTTCGTCGGCAATTATTCGCTCGTGATCATCGCGGTGTCGGGCCTGTTCGTCGGCTTCGTGCTCGGCTTGCAGGGTTACTACACGCTCAACCGCTATGGCTCGGAGCAGGCGCTCGGGCTGCTCGTCGCGCTGTCGCTCGTGCGCGAGCTCGGGCCCGTGGTCACGGCGCTGCTCTTCGCCGGGCGCGCGGGCACGTCGCTGACGGCGGAAATCGGCCTCATGAAGGCGGGCGAGCAACTCACGGCAATGGAAATGATGGCCGTCGATCCCATCAAGGTGGTCGTCGCGCCGCGCATGTGGGCGGGCATCATCTCCATGCCGGTGCTCGCGGCCATCTTCAGCGCGGTCGGCGTGATCGGCGGCTATGTGGTCGGCGTGCTGCTGATCGGCGTGGATTCGGGCGCGTTCTGGTCGCAGATGCAGGGCGGCGTGGATGTCTGGCGCGATGTCGGCAACGGGGTCGTGAAAAGCGTCGTGTTCGGTTTCGCGGTGACGTTCATCGCGTTGTTTCAGGGCTACGAAGCCCGGCCGACGCCGGAAGGCGTGTCGCGCGCGACGACGAAAACGGTCGTGTACGCGTCGCTCGCCGTGCTCGGCCTCGACTTCCTGCTGACCGCGTTGATGTTCAGCTAATGGACCACTCGCGGACGCCCGCGAGGGCGTGGGCGTTGTGAAGGGCACAGACCATCACGCGCATTCCGCGACAAGATTCTCTTTGGAAAGACGATGAAAAAGACTGCTCTCGACTTTTGGGTCGGCCTCTTCGTGGTGCTCGGTTTCGTGGCGCTGCTGTTTCTCGCGCTGAAGGCCGGCAACATGAGTTCCCTGTCGTTCCAGCAAACCTACGCCGTTCGGCTCAAGTTCGACAACATCGGCGGCCTCAAGCCGCGCGCGCCCGTGAAAAGCGCGGGCGTGACGGTCGGGCGCGTCGGCTCCATCGGCTTCGACCCGAACGCGTATCAGGCGGTCGTGACCATCGACATTGAAAAGCAGTATCAGTTTCCGAAGGATTCGTCCGCGAAGATCCTGACCTCGGGTCTGCTCGGCGAGCAGTACATCGGCCTCGAGCCGGGCGGCGACGATCAGATGCTCAAGAACGGCGACACCATCACGATGACGCAATCAGCTGTCGTGCTCGAGAACCTGATCGGACAGTTCCTCTACAACAAGGCGGCGGATTCCGGCGCGTCGAAGGCAGGCACGCCGGCCGCGCCGGCCGCTGCTGCGCCGGCGTTCCCTGGCGCGGCCAGCGCCATGGGCGCTGCCGCGGCACCGGTGGCCTCCGGCGCGTCGGCTGCGAGCGCGGCATCGGGCTCGGCTCAATAAGGAGAAGCTATGTACGCGATGGGGCTGCGGCGCGTGCTTGTCTCGGCGGCGGCGGTGACGCTCGCCGGTTGCGCGACGGTGACGACGCCCACAAAGGGCGATCCGTTCGAGAGTTACAACCGGACGATGTTCACCATCAACGACAAGGTGGATCAGTTCGCGCTGAAGCCGGTCGCGAAGGCGTACGTGTGGAGCGTGCCGGAGCCGGTGCGCAACAGCGTCACGAACTTCTTCTCGAATATCGGCGATGTGTACATCGCGGCGAACAATCTGCTGCAGTTGAAGATCGCGGATGGCGTCTCCGACATCATGCGGGTCGCGATCAACACGGTGTTCGGCGTCGGCGGCCTCTTCGACGTGGCGACCGTCGCCAAGCTGCCGAAGCATTCCGGCGACTTCGGCCTGACGCTCGGTCATTACGGCGTTCCCGCCGGTCCGTATCTCGTGCTGCCGCTGCTCGGGCCGAGCACGGTGCGCGACACAAGCGGGCTGGTGGTCGACTATTTCGGCAGTCCGCTGACGTACGTGAGCCCGGATTCCGTAAGCTGGGCGCTGTATGGCGTGAACCTCATCAACACGCGGGCGAACTTGCTGGGCGCGACGGACGTGCTCGCCGATGCGGCCCTGGACAAATACTCGTTCGTGCGTAATGCGTATCTGCAGCGTCGTCAGTATCTGATCGGCGGCGACAACGACGGCGATACCGGCAGCATGCCGAACTACGACGAAGCGCCGCTGCCGACATACGCCGAACCGGGCGGCGCGAGCGGTGCGGTCGGCGCATCGGCAACGGCGGTGCCGCCCGCGGCGGCGGAGGGCGCGTCGGGCGCGGCGCCTGCTTCGGGAACCGCAGCCACGCCGAACGCCGCGAGTTCGGGCGGCGCGACCGTGCCGGGCAATCAGTACGTGCCGCCGCGTGCGCCGCCCGGCTTCCCTTCGTTCCGCCTGCGTTGAGCGCATCCACGCTAACGCGCGGTAACATGATTGACAGCGTTTATTACAGATTGGCCGGTGCGCGGCCTGAACTTGGTTCAAGCGGCGCACTCCAATCCAAGCCACTTCTTTTGCAGGGTCTGCGATGAAAAAACTCTTCTTGCTTCCTTTCTTTGCCATGCTGATGGCGTTCTGCGGCGCGGCGTCGGCGCAATCCGTCGATACGAACTCGCCCGACGGAATGATCAAAACCGTCACGCAGCAAGTGCTCGATCAGATCAAGTCGGACCCGAAGCTCCAGTCGGGCGACGTGCAGCACATCACTGAACTCGTTAACCAGAAGATCCTCCCGTACACGGACTTCACGCGCACAACGCGTCTCGTCATGGGCCGCAACTGGAACTCGGCTACGCCCGAGCAGCAAAAGCAGATCGTCGAGCAATTCAAGATGCTGCTGATCCGCACGTACTCGGGCGCATTGAGCCAGGTCCGGAATCAGACGATCCAGTACAAGCCGTTCCGCGCATCGCCGGAAGATACGGATGTCGTCGTTCGCTCGGTGGTGATGAACAACGGCCAGCCGGTCGAGCTCGACTATCGCCTGTACAAGACGACGCAAGGCTGGCGCGTGTATGACATCAACGTGCTCGGCGCATGGTTGATCCAGGCGTATCAGCAGCAGTTCAGCGAGCAGATCTCGCAACACGGCGTGGATGGCCTGCTGCAGTTCCTCACGCAGCGCAACCAGCAACTCGCGAGCGGCAAGGCTTCGTCGTGAGCGCAGTCGGCACCGGCGGCCGTTTCCAGACGGCCGCATCCTTGACTCACGAAAGCGCGAAGGCCGCGCTCGAAGCCGGCCTTTCGCGCATCGCCGCCGGCGCGACGGAAGTCGATTGCGCGCCGCTTCGGCAGTTCGATTCGTCCGCGCTCGCCGTGCTGCTCGCATGGCAGCGCGCGGTCACCGCGCGCGGCGCCGCGCTCGGTATCGTCAACATTCCCTCCGGGCTTGCCAGTCTCGCGCAAGCCTATGGCGTCGACACGCTGCTCACCTTCCGACATTGATCCTCTCCTGACTCCTTTGCTCAGGCGCGGCGGCGTTCATCAGCATGAGCACCGCCGCAAACAGGATCGCTCCGACGTCGGCTCTACCGGCTTTGCCCTATAATCAAACGTTTTTTCGGGCCCGAACCCGGCCCCTTTTGAAGCGAGCCCGGGTCCGTTACGCGTAATCCGCACAATCGAGGCGCGGCCGCACGAGGCGCGCGCACTGTTCATGTCAGCCATAGAAATCCGAAACGTCCGAAAGCGCTACAAGGATCTGCAGGCGCTCAAGGGCGTGAGCCTCACGGTGGAAGAGGGCGAGTTCTTCGGCCTGCTCGGCCCGAACGGCGCGGGCAAGACCACGTTGATCAGCATTCTTGCGGGACTCGCGCGGGCCGATAGCGGCACGATCAGCGTGCGCGGTCATGATGTTGTAAGCGACTTCCGCGCGGCGCGTCGGGCGCTCGGCGTCGTCCCGCAGGAGCTCGTGTTCGATCCGTTCTTTACGGTGCGCGAGTCGCTGCGCATCCAGTCGGGCTATTTCGGCCTGCGCAACAACGACGACTGGATCGACGAGGTCATGGCGAACCTCGATCTCACCGAGAAAGCCGACGTCAACACGCGCGCGCTGTCCGGCGGCATGAAGCGCCGCGTGCTGGTGGCGCAGGCGCTGGTGCATCGGCCGCCCGTGATCGTGCTCGACGAACCGACCGCCGGCGTGGACGTCGAGCTTCGGCAGACGCTCTGGAAATTCATCTCGCGCCTGAATCGCGAGGGACATACCATCGTGCTGACCACGCATTACCTCGAAGAAGCCGAATCGCTGTGCGACCGCCTCGCGATGCTTCGCCGCGGCGAGATCGTCGCGCTGGAGCGCACGAGCGCGCTGTTGCAGCGTTTCGCCGGCATGCAGCTTTATCTGCGCTTTTCGAGCGGCGTGCTCCCCGCCGACCTGCGCTCGCTGGAAGTGGATCCGCACGCGGTATCCGGGGCGCAGCACCTGCTGCGCTTGTCGAGCTACGACGAAGTCGAGCCGATCCTCGCGAAATGCCGCGCCGCCGGCTGCACGTTCGATGAAATCGAAGTGCGCAAAGCCGATCTCGAAGACGTGTTCCTTCAGGTCATGAACGAGCCGGAAATGGTCGAGGGGCTTTCATGAGCGGTTTCCAGACGTTGCTCTACAAGGAACTGCTGCGCTTCTGGAAGGTGTCGTTTCAGACGGTGCTCGCGCCGATCGTCACGGCGCTGCTCTATCTCACCATCTTCGGTCACGCGCTGTCAGGGCATGTACAGGTGTATCCGGGCGTCGGCTATACGAGCTTCCTCGTGCCGGGCCTCGTGATGATGAGCGTGTTGCAGAACGCGTTCGCGAACAGTTCGTCGTCGCTGATCCAGTCGAAGATTACGGGCAATCTCGTGTTCGTGCTGCTGCCGCCCATCGCGCATTGGGAGATGTTCTTTGCGTATGTGCTCGCGTCGGTCGTGCGCGGCTTGTGCGTCGGCTTTGGCGTGTTCATCGTGACGATATGGTTCATCCCGATGTCTTTTTCCGCGCCGCTCTACATCATTGCGTTCGCGATGCTCGGCTCGGCCATTCTCGGTACGCTCGGTCTGATTGCCGGCATCTGGGCCGACAAGTTCGATCAATTGGCCGCGTTCCAGAACTTCCTGATCATGCCGCTCACGTTTCTCTCGGGCGTCTTCTATTCGACGCATTCGCTGCCGCCCGTCTGGCGCGCGGTGTCGCATCTGAATCCGTTTTTCTACATGATCGACGGTTTCCGCTACGGCTTTTTCGGCTCGTCGGACGTGAACCCGCTCTTGAGCCTGTGCATCGTCGGCGGCTTTCTGATCGTGCTCGCGCTGATCGCGGTGCGGCTGCTCGCGAGCGGCTACAAGCTGCGTCACTAAATCTCAAGGAGACAATTCCATGTTGCCGACTCCGGAGCAGGTGAAGGACTACATCGCTGGCGGTCTGTCGTGCCAGCATCTCGAAGTGGAAGGCGACGGCCAGCATTTTTTCGCGACCATCGTGAGCGATGCGTTCGTCGGCAAACGCCTGATCGCGCGTCATCAACTGGTCTACGCGGCGCTCGGCGAGCGCATGCGCGAGGAGATTCACGCGCTCAGCATGAAGACCCTCACCCCGGACGAATGGAAATCGGCCTGAATCCATTCGGCAAAGCCAAATAAGTCACACGCAGGCCACACGCCCAACCCTCAGCAACAGCTAGCAACACCCGGCACGACCGGTAGAAGCAGGCAGAACCAGGCAGCACAGAGTGCGGAACATTCAAGATAACCGCGGCGCCGAATCCGGCTCCGCAGCAGGACGCTCGGTCGAAGGACAAGCAACCATGGACAAACTCGTCATTACGGGGGGCGCGAAGCTCTCCGGCGAAATCACCGTATCGGGCGCCAAGAACGCGGCTTTGCCGATTCTGTGCGCGAGCCTTCTCACCGCCGACGACGTCCATCTGTCGAACGTGCCGAACCTGAAGGACGTGCGCACCACGCTCGAACTGCTGCGGCAGATGGGCGTGCAGTCCGAAGCCATGACGGATGGCCGCGTGACGCTCAACGCGTCGAAGGTGAACAACCTTGTCGCGCCGTACGAGATGGTGAAGACCATGCGCGCGTCGATCCTCGTGCTCGGGCCGCTCGTCGCGCGTTTCGGCGAGGCGAAGGTCTCGCTGCCGGGCGGCTGCGCCATCGGCGCGCGTCCGGTCGATCAGCACATCAAGGGCCTTCAGGCGATGGGCGCCGAGATCAACATCGAGCACGGTTTCATCGAGGCGCGCGCGAAGCGTCTGAAAGGCGCGCGCATCGTCACCGACATGATCACGGTCACGGGCACCGAGAACCTGCTGATGGCGGCGGTGCTGGCCGATGGTGAAACGATCATCGAGAACGCGGCGCGCGAGCCGGAAGTGAGCGACCTCGCGAATCTGCTGGTCGCGATGGGCGCGAAGATCGAAGGCATCGGTACGGACCGGCTCGTGATTCAGGGCGTCGAAAAGCTGCATGGCGCGCGTCATGCCGTGGTGCCGGACCGCATCGAAGCGGGCACGTTCCTGTGCGCGGTCGCGGCGGCCGGCGGCGATGTCACGCTGCGTCATGTGAGCCCGTCGCTGCTCGACGCCGTGACCGCCAAGCTGCGCGAAGCGGGTGTTTCCATCGAGGAAGGCGACGACTGGATGCGCGTGCGCATGAGCAAGCGTCCGGAAGCCGTGAACATTCGCACGTCCGAATATCCCGCGTTCCCGACCGACATGCAGGCGCAGTTCATGGCGCTCAACGCCATTGCAAGCGGCACGTCGCAAGTGGTCGAGACCATTTTCGAAAACCGGTTCATGCACGTTCAGGAACTGAACCGCCTCGGCGCGAGCATCACCGTCGACGGCAACACGGCGCTCGTGAGCGGCGTCGCGCAACTGTCGGGCGCGAAGGTGATGGCGACCGATCTGCGCGCGTCGGCGAGCCTCGTGATCGCGGCAATGTGCGCGGACGGCGAAACGCTGATCGACCGCATCTACCATCTGGATCGTGGCTACGACCGCATGGAGTCGAAGCTGACTGCGGTCGGCGCGAACGTTCGCCGCATCAAGGGCAGCGGGAGCGAGCAATGAGCTCGTTGCCGCAGACGTCGTCGTCGGTCGAGGCCAGCGCGCCGCTCACGCTCGCGCTCTCGAAAGGGCGTATCTTCGAGGAAACGGTGCCGCTGCTCGCGGCAGCCGGCGTGCAGGTCGCCGAAGATCCGGAAAGCTCGCGCAAGCTGATTCTTCCGACCACGAACCCGAACCTGCGCGTGATCATCGTGCGCGCGACCGACGTGCCGACGTACGTCGAATACGGCGCGGCGGATTTCGGCGTGGCGGGCAAGGACGTGCTGATCGAGCATGGCGGCGGCGGTCTGTATCAGCCGGTGGATCTCAACATTGCGCGCTGCCGGATGTCGGTTGCCGTAAAGGCGGGGTTCGATTACGCGAGCGCGGTGCGCCAGGGCGCGCGGCTGCGCGTCGCGACCAAGTACACCGAGACGGCGCGCGAACACTTCGCGGCGAAGGGCGTTCACGTCGATCTGATCAAGCTGTACGGATCGATGGAACTCGCGCCGCTCGTCGGCCTCGCGGATGCGATCGTCGATCTGGTCAGCTCCGGCGGCACGTTGCGCGCGAACAACCTGGTCGAGGTCGAAGAAATCATGCAGATTTCGTCGCGGCTGGTGGTGAATCAGGCGGCGCTCAAGTTGAAGCGCGCGGCGCTGAAGCCCTATCTCGACGCGTTCGAGCGTGCCTCGGCGGCAACGAACAACTAGGGCGGCCGCTTCACGCCTGCCGTCCACAGCACAATCGGAAACCAGCATGTCTATCAAGATTCGTAAGCTCGATTCCAGCACCGATGGTTTTCAAAAGGCGCTGCGCGCGGTGCTCGCGTTCGAAGCGAGCGAGGACGAAGCCATTGAGCGCGCCGTCGCGCAGATTCTCGCCGATGTGAAAGCGCGCGGCGACGAAGCCGTGCTCGAATACACGAACAAGTTCGATCGCCTGAAAGCGGATAGCGTCGCGGCGCTCGAATTGCCGGCGTCCGAGATGGAAGCTGCGCTGGAAGGTCTGGAACCGAAGCGCCGCGCGGCGCTCGAAGCGGCGGCGGCGCGCGTGCGCGGCTATCACGAAAAGCAGCGCATCGAATGCGGCAGCCATAGCTGGCAGTACACCGAAGCCGACGGTACCGTGCTCGGCCAAAAGGTGACGCCGCTCGACCGCGCGGGAATCTACGTGCCGGGCGGCAAGGCGGCGTATCCGTCGTCCGTGCTGATGAACGCGATCCCGGCGCGCGTCGCGGGCGTGAAGGAAATCGTGATGGTCGTGCCCACGCCCGATGGCGTGAAGAATCCGCTCGTGCTCGCGGCTGCGCTGCTCGGCGGCGTGGATCGCGTGTTCACCATCGGCGGCGCGCAGGCTGTCGGCGCGCTTGCCTACGGCACGCAGACCGTGCCGGCTGTCGACAAAATCTGCGGTCCCGGCAACGCGTATGTGGCGTCGGCGAAGCGTCGCGTGTTCGGAACCGTCGGCATCGACATGATCGCGGGACCGTCCGAGATTCTCGTCATCTGCGATGCAACCACCGATCCGCGCTGGGTCGCGATGGATCTCTTCTCGCAAGCCGAACACGACGAACTCGCGCAATCCATTCTGCTGTGCCCGGACGCGGCGTTCATTCAGCGCGTCGAGGACGCGATCATCGAACTGCTTCCCGCTATGCCGCGGCGTGACGTCATCCAGCGCTCGCTCGAAGACCGCGGCGCGCTCATCAAGGTGAAGGACATGGCCGAAGCGTGCGCGATCGCCAACGACATCGCGCCGGAGCATCTGGAAATTTCCGCACTCGATCCGCATCAGTGGGCGGCGCAGATTCACAACGCGGGCGCGATGTTCCTCGGCCGCTACACAAGCGAAAGCCTTGGCGACTACTGCGCCGGCCCGAACCACGTGCTGCCGACTTCGCGTACCGCGCGCTTTTCGTCGCCGCTCGGCGTCTACGACTTCATGAAGCGTTCGAGCGTCATTGAAGTAAGTTCGGACGGCGCGCAGACATTGGGCGAGATCGCGGCGGAACTCGCGTATGGCGAGGGCTTGCAGGCGCACGCGAAGAGCGCCGAATACAGGATGAAAAACGTCGGCTGAAGCGGGCCGTTGAACCGAACGAGGCGGCCTCAGAGCCGCCGCCAGCGCCAACAGCGCCACCATGACCACACCGAACGACATCATTCGTCCCGACGTCCTCGCGATGACGAGCTATCCCGTGCCGGAATCCACGGGCCTGATCAAGCTCGACGCGATGGAAAATCCCTACACACTGCCCGACGCGCTCGCGCAACAGCTCGGCGCGCACCTTGCGGGCGTCGCGCTGAACCGTTATCCTGCGCCGCGCCCGGCTGAACTCATCGCGAAGCTCAAGCGCGCAATGCACGTTCCGCCCGCGTGCGACGTTCTGCTCGGCAACGGCTCCGACGAGTTGATCAGCATGATGTCGGTCGCCTGTTCGAAGCCGGGCGCGAAGGTCGTCGCGCCGGTGCCGGGCTTCGTCATGTACCAATTGTCGGCGGCGTTCGCGCATCTTGAATTCATCGGCGTGCCGCTCAATGCCGATTTCACCCTGAACGCCGACGCACTCATCGCCGCCATCGACGAACACGCGCCTGCGCTCGTCTATCTCGCATACCCGAACAATCCGACCGGCACGGTCTATGACGACGCGGACATCGAACGCGTAATCGCGGCGGCGACGCAAAGCCTCGTTGTGATCGACGAGGCGTATCAGCCTTTCGCCGAGAAAACGTGGATGCCGCGCGCCGCGGAGTTCGATAACGTCGTCGTCATGCGCACGATGTCGAAGCTCGGCCTCGCGGGCATCCGTCTCGGTTACATGGCCGGTCCGCCCGCGTGGATCACGCAGTTCGACAAGGTGCGCCCGCCGTACAACATCAACGTGCTGACGCAGGCCACCGCCGATTTCCTGCTGGATCATCTCGATGTGCTGGACGCGCAAGCCGCCGCGCTGCGCGAGGCGCGGGCCGACCTGGCGCGAGAAGTCGCCGCGCTGCCGGGCATGACCGTTTATCCGAGCGCGGGCAACTTTCTGCTCGTGCGCGTACCGGACGCGGCGCTCGCGTTCGAAACCCTGCTTACTTCGCGGGTTTTGGTGAAAAACGTGAGTAAAATGCACCCATTGCTCTCGAATTGCGTGCGATTGACGGTCGGAACGGCCGAAGAGAACGCGCAGATGCTCGCGGCGCTGAGAAAGCTCGCGCCCAACTGAACCCCTTCTAGAAAAGTCTCAAGGAAACACCATGCGCATTGCGGAAGTCGTTCGCAACACCAGCGAAACGCAGATCCGTGTAAAGCTCGATCTGGACGGCACCGGCAAGCAGAAGCTCGCAACCGGCGTGCCGTTTCTCGATCACATGCTCGACCAGATTGCCCGTCACGGCCTGTTCGACCTCGAAATCGAAGCGCATGGCGACCTCCATATCGACGATCACCATACCGTCGAAGACACCGGCATCACGCTCGGGCAAGCGGTGGCGAAGGCCATCGGCGATCGCAAGGGCATTCGCCGCTATGGACATTCGTACGTGCCGCTCGACGAGGCGCTGTCACGCGTCGTGATCGATTTCTCGGGGCGGCCGGGGCTCGAATTCCATGTGCCGTTCACGCGGGCGCGCATCGGCACGTTCGATGTCGATCTCACCATCGAATTCTTTCGCGGCTTCGTGAACCACGCGGGCGTGACGCTGCATATCGACAACCTGCGCGGCATCAACGCGCATCATCAGGTCGAGACCGTGTTCAAGGCGTTCGGCCGCGCGCTGCGCATGGCCGTCGAACTCGACGAACGCGCGGCGGGACAGATTCCATCGACCAAAGGCAGTCTCTGACCAGCCGTTTGCCGATTCGGCGCCGCACAGCGTTCAACTCGGCCGGCCATTCGCGATGGATCTTTTCAAGTCGTTCATATCCTTGCTCGCGCTGATCAACCCGATCGGCGCGATACCGTTTTTTCTTAGCCTCACTTCGCAGCAGTCGGACGTGGAAAAGCGCAACACCATCCGCGTCGCGTGTATTTCGGTGTTCTGCGTGATTGCCGTGACAGCGTTGCTCGGGCAGCAGATCATCGCGTTCTTCGGTATATCGGTCGGATCGTTCGAAGTGGGCGGCGGCATTATCATGCTGCTCATGGCGATCAGCATGCTGAACGCGCAAGTCGGCAACGCGCGCTCCACGCCCGAAGAGCGCATGGAAGCGGAAGAGCGCAACAGCATCGCAGTCGTGCCGCTCGCCATTCCGCTGCTCACGGGCCCGGGATCGATCAGCACGGTGATCGTCTATGCTGCAAGTGCGCAGCACTGGTACGACCGCTTCGGGCTCGTCGTGCTGGGCGCGATCATCGCGGCGTTGTGCTTCGGCGCGCTGAATCTGGCCGAGCCGATCGCGCGCTGGGTCGGGCGCACCGGAATCAATATCGGCACGCGTCTCATGGGATTGATGCTGTCCGCGCTGGCGGTGGAATTCATCGTCAACGGCTTGAAGGCCTTGATGCCTACTTTGAAATGAAAACTTCGATTGCGATTGTTGATTACGGAATGGGCAACCTGCGCTCGGTGTATCAGGCGCTGAAGAAGGCCGCGCCCGACGCGGACGTGGCGATCGTCGATCAGCCGCAGGCCATTCACGCGGCCGATCGCATCGTGCTGCCGGGACAGGGCGCGATGCGCGACTGCATGGCGCATCTCGGCCAGTCCGGCCTCCAGGAAGCCGTGATGCAGGCGTCGCGCGAAAAGCCGATGCTCGGCGTGTGCGTCGGTGAGCAGATGCTCTTCGACTGGAGCGAAGAAGGCGACACGCGCGGCCTCGGCCTGTTTCCCGGCAAAGTGGTGCGTTTCCAGCTCGAAGGGCGGGTGCAAGACGACGGCTCGCGCTTCAAGGTGCCGCAAATGGGCTGGAACCGCGTGCGCCAGACGCAGGCGCATCCGGTCTGGGACGGCATCACGGACGGCGCGTTCTTCTACTTCGTGCACAGCTATCACGTCGCGCCGGAAAACCCGGCGCACACATCGGGCGAAACCGTCTACGGCGATGCGTTCACGTCGGCGGTTGCCCGCGACAACATCTTCGCGACCCAGTTCCACCCGGAAAAGAGCGCCGACGCGGGCTTGCGCCTGTATCGCAACTTCGTTCACTGGAACCCGTGAGCGGCGCCGCACGCCCGCCCGCTGGCCGCGCCCGCGTGCGATTGAGTGCGGCAAGACTTGTACTACACTAGCGAGACGGCCCGCGCGGCCGTTTCAATCACTTTCACCCAGAAGATACGCGATACCTATGCTGCTCATTCCGGCCATCGATCTCAAAGACGGTCAGTGCGTGCGCCTGAAGCAAGGCGATATGGACCAGGCGACCATTTTTTCAGAAGATCCGGCGGCGATGGCCCGGCATTGGGTCGACAAGGGCGCGCGCAGACTCCACCTCGTCGACCTGAACGGCGCGTTTGCGGGCAAGCCGAAGAACGGCGACGCCATTCGGGCGATCATCGAGGAAGTGGGCAGCGAAATTCCGGTTCAGCTCGGCGGCGGCATCCGAGATCTGAACACCATCGAACGCTATCTGGATGACGGCCTTTCCTACGTGATCATCGGCACGGCGGCGGTGAAGAATCCCGGTTTCCTGCAGGACGCGTGCAGCGCGTTCGGCGGGCACATCATCGTCGGGCTGGACGCGAAAGACGGCAAGGTCGCCACCGACGGCTGGAGCAAGCTGACCGGCCACGAAGTCGTGGACCTCGGCCGCAAGTTCGAGGACTACGGCTGCGAGTCGATCATCTACACGGACATTGGCCGCGACGGCATGCTTCAGGGCATCAACATCGACGCGACCGTGCGGCTCGCGCAGGCGGTCAAGATTCCGGTGATCGCAAGCGGCGGGTTGTCGAGCATCGCGGACATCGAATCGCTCTGCGAAGTCGAGGACGAAGGCATCGAAGGCGTGATCTGCGGACGCGCGATCTATTCGGGCGACCTCGACTTCAAAGCGGCGCAAACCCGCGCCGACGCGCTGCGCGAAGCGGACGACGCCTGAGTCCGCTTTTCCGGCTTTCCCGGCTTCTCTCGCGCGAGCACACTGAAGCGCGCCGGGCGGCGCTGGCCGCCCTCAACCGTACCGAACCGGCAGTAGCTAGAACATGGCTCTCGCAAAACGCATCATTCCCTGTCTCGACGTGACCGCTGGCCGCGTGGTGAAGGGCGTCAACTTCGTCGAACTGCGCGACGCGGGCGATCCCGTCGAAATCGCGCGACGCTACGACGATCAGGGCGCCGACGAACTCACGTTCCTCGACATCACCGCGACGTCCGACCAGCGCGATCTCATTTTGCCGATCATCGAGGCGGTGGCCTCGCAGGTCTTCATCCCGCTCACCGTCGGTGGCGGCGTGCGCGCAGTCGAGGACGTCCGGCGCTTGCTGAACGCGGGCGCGGACAAGATCAGCATGAACTCGTCGGCGGTCGCGAATCCGCAACTCGTGCGCGATGCGTCGGACAAGCACGGCTCGCAGTGCATTGTCGTCGCCATCGACGCGAAGCGCGTGTCGGCCGAAGGCGAAACGCCGCGCTGGGAAGTGTTCACGCACGGCGGCCGCAAGGCGACCGGCATCGACGCAGTCGAATGGGCGCGCAAGATGGCCGAACTCGGCGCGGGCGAAATCCTGCTGACCAGCATGGATCGCGACGGCACGAAAGCCGGCTTCGACCTCGCGCTGACGCGCGCGGTGTCGGATGCCGTGCCGGTGCCGGTGATCGCGTCGGGCGGCGTCGGGTCGCTGAAGCATCTGGCGGACGGCATCGTGGAAGGGCACGCCGACGCGGTGCTTGCCGCGAGCATCTTCCACTACGGCGAGCATACGGTCGGCGAAGCGAAGCGTTTCATGGCCGATCAAGGCATCTCGGTGAGGATCTGAACCGTGAGCGACCCGACGAATTGGCTCGACAAGGTGAAATGGGACGCGAACGGCCTCGTGCCCGTCATCGCGCAGGAAGCATCGACCAACGACGTGCTGATGTTCGCGTGGATGAACCGCGAAGCGTTGGCGAAGACCATCGAACTGAAGCGCGCCGTGTATTTTTCGCGCTCGCGACAGCGCCTGTGGTTCAAGGGCGAAGAGTCGGGGCACGTACAGCACGTACACGAAGTGCGGCTCGATTGCGATGAAGATGTCGTGCTGCTCAAGGTCGAGCAGGTGTCGGGCATCGCGTGCCATACGGGTCGCCATTCCTGCTTCTTCCAGAAATTCGAGGGAACGGCCGAAAGCGGCGAGTGGGTCGCCGTCGAGCCGGTCCTGAAAGACCCAGAAAGCATTTACAAATGACGCAAGCCACCACGCTGGACACGCTGCTTCGCCTTGCCGCGGTCATCGACAGCCGCAAGGGCGGCGATCCGGAACAATCCTACGTTTCGCGACTCTTTCACAAAGGTGACGACGCGGTCCTGAAGAAGATCGGCGAGGAAGCGACCGAAGTCGTGCTCGCCGCGAAGGACGCGCGTCACGGCGGCGCGACGAAGGCGCTCGTCGGCGAGGTCGCCGATTTGTGGTTTCATTGTCTCGTGATGCTGTCGCACTTCGATCTGAGTCCCGCCGACGTAGTCGCCGAACTGGAGCGGCGCGAAGGTCTGTCGGGTATCGAGGAAAAGGCGCTGCGCAAGTCGCGCGAGCGCGAACAAAACGGCGGCTGACGAGACGTTCGTCCACTTTCTCGCGCAAGCGGAGGAGGCAAGCATGGCCGGACTCGATGGACCGTACCCGCCGCCCGTGTATCAGACGCCGGCGGAAGACGAGCGGCTGCGCAGCCTGCGCACGCTCACGCACATCCTTTATGCGCTGTACGCGCTCTATTGGCTGACGGGCGGGCTGACCGTGCTCGTCGCGATCATCATCAATTATTTGAAGCGCGGCGATACGGTGGGCACGCCGTATCAGGCGCATTTTTCCTGGCAGATCCGCACGTTCTGGTGGGCGGTGCTCGGCCATGTGATCGGCGTCGCGCTGCTGTTCGTGGGCGTCGGCTTTCTCATTTTGTCCGCAGTCGGCATCTGGACGCTGTATCGCGTCATCAAGGGCTGGCTGTTTCTCTACGAAAACAAACCGATCGACCCGCAGACGTGGTTCTAGCGGCGATGCCTGGCAACGGAGTACGCACATTTATGAGCCAAGACAACTGCATCTTCTGCAAGATTGCCTCCGGGCAGATTCCCAGCACCAAGCTCTACGAGGACGACGAATTCGTCGCTTTCAACGACATCAACCCGGCCGCGCCGGTTCACGTGCTCGTGATTCCGCGTCAGCACATCGAGACGCTTTCGGACTGTTCCGAAAGCGATGCGCCGCTGCTTGGTAGAATGTTAAGTCTCGTTGGCCGTCTCGCGAAAGATTTGGGCGTTTCCTACACGGGTGGGGATACCGGTTTCCGGACGGTCATCAATACCGGGCCAGGCGGCGGGCAGGAGGTGTATCACATTCATGCGCATCTTCTGGCTGGGGCGCGTCCGTGGCGGCGAATGGGCTGATGCCGGTTTCATCGGCGTTTTGCTTTCCAATGCCATATTGGGCGCGCAAAATCGATACTGATAGCCGAGGCGGCATTGCTTCGGCTCGAGCTGCAGGCCAGCCTTCCGTCGCGGAAAGGCTTTGCGGCGGAATAAGGAGAGTTTTCATTCATGGGTTCGTTAAGCATTTGGCATTGGTTGATCGTTCTGCTGATCGTGGCGCTCGTCTTCGGCACGAAGAAATTGCGCAATATCGGCGGTGATCTGGGCGGCGCGGTCCGCGGCTTCAAGGAAGGCATGCGCGAGGAAGAGAACCCCGCGTCGACCGAAAAGCGCGATCAACTGCCGCGCGACACGGTGGACGTGGAAGCGAAGGACAAGACGCGTTCGGGCGACTACCGCTAATCGAACGGGCGAACGTAACCCTGCACAGTTCCTTCAATGCTCGATCTCGGTCTGACCAAAATGGCGCTCATCGGCGTCGTCGCGCTGGTGGTGCTCGGGCCGGAGCGGTTGCCCGGCGTCGCGCGCACGGCGGGCGCGCTCTTCGGGCGCGCTCAGCGTTACATCAACGACGTGAAGTCGGAAGTGGCGCGCGAGATGGAACTCGACGAACTCAAAAAGATGCGCACGCAGTTCGAGACGGCGGCGTCGAACGTCGAATCGACGATTCACGACAATCTGCGGCGCCACGAGTCCGAACTGAACGATGCGTGGCGGGAAGGCACGTCGGTGGAGCCGAGCATCGCGGGAGGCGCTTCGGCGTCGTCCGCGGATGAAAGCGGCGCTTCCGACCAGCCTTGGGTGAACTCGACGTTCGCGCCGGCGAAGCGCAAGAACTGGCGCGTCAAGCAGACGGCGGTTCCGAACTGGTACAAGCGCACCACTGCGCGCCGCACGCGCGTGCAGTCGGGCGCGGCCCGCGTCGCGCGTCATACGCCTGCAAGCTTGCGCCGTCCGACGAAATTCTTCTGACACGGCCGCATTTCTTCCATCGATGATCCAAACCGAGGGCCGGCGTGAGCGACCCGCAACACAATAAAGACGAGCCCGTCGAAGAGACGTTTATCTCCCATCTGGTGGAACTGCGCGATCGCATCATTCGCGCGGGGGCTTCGGTCATCGTCGTTTTCGTCGCGCTGGTGTACTGGGCGCCCGACATCTTCAGGCTGCTCGCGCGTCCGCTGATGCAGAACCTGCCGCGCGACGGAAAGATGATCGTCACCGACGTCACCGGCTCGTTCTTTGTGCCGATGAAAGTGACTATGCTGGTTGCCTTCGTCATCGCGTTGCCGATCGTGTTGTATCAGATCTGGGCGTTCGTCGCGCCGGGACTCTATCAGCATGAGAAGAAGCTGGTCGCGCCGCTGGTGTCGAGCAGCTACGCGCTGTTTCTCTGCGGCATGGCGTTCGCGTATTTCGTCGTGTTCCCGACCATTTTCCGCGTGATGGCGCATTACAACGCGCCGCTCGGCGCGGAAATGACGACGGATATCGACAATTACCTGAGCTTCGTGCTCACCATGTTCCTTGCGTTCGGCGTGACGTTCGAGGTGCCGATCGTCGTGGTGCTGCTCGCGCGCATGGGCGTAGTGTCGATTCAGAAGCTCAAGCAGATCCGGCCGTATGTGATCGTCGGCGCGTTCATCATCTCGGCTGTGGTGACGCCGCCGGATGTTTTTTCGCAGCTCATTCTCGCGATTCCGCTCATCATCTTGTACGAAGCTGGAATCGTGGCGGCGCGGCTGGTCGTCGGAAAAGACGCGATCAAAAGCGAAGAGCTTACCGTCAAATAGCTGCGGCCGATTGTCGCAGTATCGGTCGTACGAACGCGTCTTCTCAGAAATAAAAAAGGCAGCCGAGGCTGCCTTTTTCTTTGAGCGTCCAATGGGTTATTCGTCGCCCTGATCGCCCTGGTCTTCGTCCGGCGTCTGCGGCGCCTTGGGCTGCGCTGGCCGTTTGCCGATCATCACGTTCACATCCAGTTCCTTGTTCTTGCGCATCAGATGCACTTTCACGGACGTGCCCGGCTTGATCTGAGCAACGACGTTCAAGAGGCGCGTGGTGTCGGTGATCGTGTCCTCGTTGATGCTGACGAGAATGTCGCCCGGCTTGATGCCGGCTTTATCCGCCGGGCCGCCTTGCAGCACCCCCGCGACGATCGCGCCGGACTTCTGATCGAGCCCGAACGATTCGGCGATTTCCGGCGTCACGTCTTGCGGTTCCACGCCGATCCAGCCGCGCGTTACCGTGCCCGTCGTGATGATGCTCTCCAGCACGCTGCGCGCCGTCGACACCGGAATGGCGAAGCCGATGCCCAGCGAGCCGCCGCTGCGCGAATAGATGGCGGTGTTGATGCCGAGCAGATTGCCGTTCACGTCGACGAGCGCACCGCCTGAATTGCCGGGATTGATCGCCGCGTCGGTCTGGATGAAGTTCTCGAACGTATTGATGCCCAGGTGATTGCGCCCGAGCGCGCTCACGATGCCCATCGTCACCGTCTGCCCGACGCCAAAAGGATTGCCGATCGCCAGCACGACATCGCCGACGTGCGTCTGGTCCATTCGCCCGAGCGTGATGCTCGGCAGGTTCGTCAGCGCGATCTTCAGCACGGCGAGGTCCGTTTCGGGATCGACGCCGATCACTTTCGCGCTCGACGTGCGGCCGTCCGCGAGCGCGACTTCGATCTGATCCGCGCCGTCCACGACGTGCTGGTTCGTTAGAATGTAACCTTCCGAGCTGACGATGACGCCTGACCCGAGATTCGACGCGGGAGGCTCGTCGTTCTTGCGTCTGTTCTTGTCGCCGAAGAAGTAGCGGAAAAGCGGGTCTTTGGCTCGCGGGTCCGCCGGCAGATTGCCGTCCTTGCTGGAGAACACGTTCACCACCGCGGGCATCGCCTTTTGCGCGCCGTCCGCATACGACGACTGGAGCGGGCGCGAGCCGATGCTCGGCGCCACTTCCTGTAACGCGACGATCGGCTCGGCGAGTTGCTTGCCGAACTGACCCTGACGTTGAAGCCACTGCGGTTTCAGGGTCGCGATGATGAACATCAGGGCCAAAAGCACGGTGACCGCTTGGGCGAAAAACAGCCAGAAGCGTCTAAGCATTTGAAGGGATAGAGGATTTCATGGATCGGATCGAACTCGAATTGTATCTGAACAACCTGCTGGAAATCGGCCGCTTCAAGGACTATTGCCCGAACGGCCTACAGGTGGAAGGCACGCGCCGCGTTCAGAAAATTGCGACCGGCGTGACGGCATCGCTCGCCTTCCTCGAAGCCGCGCTGGAGTGGGGCGCGGACACGGTGCTCGTCCATCACGGCTACTTCTGGCGCAACGAGGCGCCACAGATTACGGGGCGCAAGCATCGGCGGCTGCGCACGCTGATCGCCAACGACATCAATCTGTTCGCGTATCACCTGCCGCTCGACGCGCATCCGGAACTCGGCAACAACGCGCAAATCGGCGCGCGGCTCGGCCTCATTGCCGACGGCCGCTTCGGCGATCAGGACATTGGCTGGCTCGCGCCGATCACCATGCCGCTTTCGCTCGAGCACTTCACCGCGACGGTCGAGAACGCGCTCGGCCGCAAGCCGCTCGTGTTCGGCGATGCCGACCGCGAACTGCGGCGCGTCGCGTGGTGCACGGGCGGCGCGCAGGGCTATTTCGAACAGGCCATCGACGCGGGCGCCGACGTGTATCTGAGCGGTGAAGTGTCCGAGCAGACAATGCATATCGCGGCGGAATCAGGTGTGGCGTATATCGCGGCAGGGCATCACGCGACGGAGCGCTACGGCGTGCAGGCCGTCGGCGCGCATCTGTCCGAAAAGTTCGACATCGAGCATGTGTTTATCGATATCGATAATCCGGTCTGAAGCGGCGATTCTTCGTCGCTCGAGCCCGGCTATAGCGATGAAAGGACGCTTCACGCGAACGCGCGAAAACGTGGGGAAAACCCGGAAGGTTCGCTATATCCGGGTAATTTTCCCCGAACGGCCCTTGTAAATGGCAACTCCATTCGCGCACACTAGCGGCGGAACACTGATGTGACGGTATAAATCCAACTCAGAAGTGGGGCGTGTGATGCGAGACAAAGACGATAAGCGCGTCGATGGCGGCCGCCGTACCTGGCTGATTACGACGACCGTAGCAGGTGGTGTCGGAGGTGTGGCAACGCTGGTTCCCTTTGTCGGTTCGTTTGCTCCGTCGGAGAAGGCCAAGGCGGCGGGCGCGCCCGTCGAGGTCGATATCAGCGGACTGAAGCCGGGCGAAATGATGACGGTTGCCTGGCGCGGCAAGCCGGTGTGGATCGTGAATCGCACGGACGAAATGCTGTCCGACGTGAAGAAGGCCGACAACGAAGTGGCCGATCCCAAGTCCAAAATGGAATTCTCGATGCCGTTGCCGGAGTACTGCAACAACGAGTTCCGCTCCCGCGCCGATCACAAAAACATATTCGTGGCCGTCGCCGTCTGTACGCACCTCGGCTGCACGCCGACGCCGCGCTTCACTGAAGGTCCGCAACCCAACCTTCCCGATAACTGGCCCGGCGGCTTTCTTTGCCCGTGCCACGGCTCGACCTACGACATGGCCGGCCGCGTCTTCAAGAACAAGCCCGCGCCGCAGAATCTGGACGTGCCACCGTACATGTTCACTTCCGCGACGCAACTCGTGATCGGCAAGGACGAAAAGGGAGAGGCTTAAATGGCGACCGCAGACAAGGATGTGGAAACGACGGGCCTCACAGGCTGGATAGATCGCCGGTTTCCTTTGACTTCCACCTGGAAGAAACACGTTTCCGAATACTACGCGCCGAAAAACTTCAACTTCTGGTATTTCTTCGGTTCGCTCTCAATGCTCGTGCTGGTCATTCAGATCGTCACGGGCATTTTTCTCGTCATGAATTACAAGCCCGATGCGACGCTGGCTTTTGCATCGGTCGAGTACATCATGCGCGAAGTGCCGTGGGGCTGGCTCATTCGGTACATGCATTCCACGGGCGCGTCGATGTTTTTCGTCGTCGTCTATCTGCACATGTTTCGCAGCCTGATGTACGGGTCGTACCGCAAGCCGCGCGAACTCGTGTGGATTTTCGGTTGCGCCATTTTCCTGTGCCTCATGGCGGAAGCGTTCTTCGGCTATCTGCTGCCTTGGGGGCAAATGTCGTTCTGGGGCGCGCAGGTAATCGTCAATCTGTTCTCGGCGATTCCTTTTATCGGCCCGGATTTGTCGCTGTGGATCCGTGGCGATTATGTCGTGTCGGATGTCACGCTGAATCGCTTCTTCTCGTTTCATGTGATCGCCATTCCGCTCGTACTAATCGGGCTCGTGGTCGCGCATCTGGTCGCGCTGCATGAAGTGGGATCGAATAATCCCGATGGCATCGAAATCAAGGCAAAGAAGGACGCGAACGGCATTCCGCTCGACGGTATTCCGTTTCACCCGTATTACTCGGTGCACGACTTCATGGGCGTGTGCGTCTTCTTGCTGATCTTTGCGGCGATCATTTTCTTCGCGCCGGAAATGGGCGGCTACTTCCTCGAAGCGAATAACTTCGTGCCGGCTAATCCGCTGCAGACGCCGTCTGAAATTGCGCCCGTGTGGTATTTCACCGCGTTCTACGCGATGCTGCGTGCGACCACGGATCCGTTCAAAATCGTGCTGATGATCATCATCGCGCTGCTCGGGCTGTTCGCGCTTTTGCGCGCGCGCGGAAAATGGCGCATTGGGCTCCCAGTGCTCGCGCTCTTGGTGATCGTGTTCATGGCGCTCACAGAATCCAAATTCTGGGGCGTGGTCGTGATGGGCACGGCGGTCGTTTCCCTGTTTTTCGTGCCGTGGCTGGATCGCAGTCCGGTAAAGTCGATCCGCTACCGGCCGCTCTTTCACAAAGTCTTTTACGCGATCTTCGTCATCGCGTTCCTGGTGCTCGGCTTCTTGGGAACGCGTCCGCCATCGCCTGCAGGGACGCTCATCGCGCAGATCTGCGCGCTCATCTATTTCGCGTTTTTCCTCGGCATGCCTTTCTGGACGCCGCGCGGCCGATTCAAGACGCCGCCCGAGCGAGTGAACTACAAACTGCACTGAGCGCCCGTCCGGAGAACACACGATGAAAAAATGGCTCTCGACTCTCGCGATGATTTGCGCGGCGATGTTCGCGTTCAGCGCGGCGCCTGTGCATGCGGCGGAAGAAGCGGTGCTGGACCGTGCGCCCGATAACGCGGACAATTTTGCGTCCTTGCAGCACGGCGCTCAAATATTTGTAAACTACTGCCTGAACTGCCATAGCGCGAGCCTGATGCGCTACAACCGTCTGACGGACCTCGGGCTCACGCAGAAGCAGATTCAGGACAACCTGCTGTTTTCGACGGACAAGGTCGGCAACACCATGAGCATCGCGATGCGCCCAGACGACGCGAAAGCCTGGTTCGGCGCGTCGCCGCCGGATTTGTCGGTGGAGGCGCGGGCGCGCGGCAAGGACTGGCTTTATACGTACTTGCGCAGCTTCTACCGCGATCCGACCCGGCCGACGGGCTGGAACAATCGCGTGTTCGAGAACGTGGGAATGCCGCATGTACTGTGGACGCTGCAAGGCATCCGCGATGCGCGGTTCGAGACGGATACGGACGAGAAAACCGGCGAAAAGGCAAAAAGATTCGTGGGTTACACTCAGGTGACGCCTGGCACCATGTCGAACGTGGATTATGATTCAGCTGTGGCCGATCTGGTTTCGTACCTTTCGTGGATGTCCGAACCCGCCCAGCAGACCCGCAAGCGCCTCGGCGTCTGGGTCTTGCTGTTTCTGGCGCTTCTGAGCTTCCTCGCATGGCGTCTGAACGCGGCATACTGGCGAGATATCAAATAGCACGCCATCGACGGCGTGGGTCGGCTCGGCGGCGCTCCCGGGAGGGAGCCCTGCGGCCGGCCTTCGAGTTTACTGAAGGGACTTAAAAAACATGATGGTTCTGTATTCCGGCACTACTTGCCCGTTCTCCCAGCGCTGCCGGCTGGTGTTGTTCGAAAAGGGCATGGATTTCGAGATCCGCGACGTCGATCTGTTCAACAAGCCGGAAGACATCGCGGTGATGAACCCGTACGGTCAAGTGCCGATTCTGGTCGAGCGTGACCTGATCCTGTACGAGTCGAACATCATCAACGAGTATATCGACGAGCGTTTCCCGCATCCGCAGCTCATGCCGGCCGATCCGGTCCAGCGTGCGCGTGCGCGCCTGTTCCTGCTTAATTTCGAAAAAGAACTGTTTGTGCACGTCGGCACGCTCGAAAACGAGAAGGGCAAAGCGGCCGAGAAGAACCACGAAAAGGCGCGCAGCGCGATCCGCGACCGCCTGACGCAACTCGCGCCGATCTTCCTGAAGAACAAGTACATGCTGGGCGAGGAATTCTCGATGCTCGACGTCGCGATCGCGCCGCTCTTGTGGCGTCTGGATCACTATGGCATCGAGCTGTCGAAGAACGCAGCGCCGCTGATGAAGTACGCCGAGCGCATTTTCAGCCGTCCGGCCTATATTGAAGCGCTCACGCCTTCCGAAAAGGTGATGCGTCGATAGTTTGCGAGAACGGGGCGCGCCGGGCGCGAGTTCGCGCGACCGTGCTCCGGCAGAGGAAAGTTGATGCAAGAAATTTCCACCAAGCCGTATCTGTTGCGCGCGCTGTACGAATGGTGCACCGATAACGGTTTCACGCCCCACATTGCCGTGCGAGTCGACGGCGCGACGCGCGTGCCGCGGCAGTTCGTGCGCAATGACGAGATCGTGCTGAACATCAGCTTCGAGGCGACGAGCCAGTTGCAGATGGGGAACGAATGGATCGAGTTCAGCGCTCGCTTCTCCGGGAAGTCGCACAAGATCGAGGTTCAGGTCGCCAACGTGCTCGCCATCTATGCCCGCGAAAACGGGCAGGGAATGGCGTTTCCCGTCGAGCCGTCGTCCCATTCCGCGAGCGAGCCGAGCGTATCGGCTGCGCCCCGTTCGGCCGACCGGGAAGCTCGTCACGTCGAGTCTCAGGCGGAGGACCAGTCGGGCGCTGCTGCGGCTTCGTCGCGCGACGATGCGCCGTCAGGTTTGTCCGATGACGACGCTTCGAAATCCTCGGGTCGGTCGCACCTGAAAGTCGTTAAATGAAGTAGAATCTCGTCCTTCGCCGGCTTAGCTCATCTGGTAGAGCAGTTGATTTGTAATCATCAGGTGGCGGGTTCGAGTCCTGCAGCCGGCACCAAGATCTGAGCGTCGACGGGTCGTGCGATGTCCGCACGACCCGTTTGCTTTAAGTGAGCCGATTGGTTCCCGGGTCAAAGCCGAAAGGCGAGTCAAATAGAAGCTTCAAAAACTTGTTGACACTGACCGAAACGACGTACATAATCTCGTTTCTCTGCTGCTGATGCAGCGACGCAAGACGAAGCGGTTGAGCTAAGTGCTCGATGCGGCGAGGTA
>NZ_JALQEM010000021.1 GCF_023630705.1 Caballeronia sp. GAFFF1 | reverse complement strand
TGTGAAAGTAGGTAATCGTCAGGCTCCCCTTGCCCTAAACAAAAACCCCACCCCACAAAGGTGGGGTTTTTGCGTTTTCCGGCACCGCGCGCGGTGCGCAAGTCGACTCCGCGCGGCGAACCGATGCAGGCGCGCTAAAATCTCCGTCGTATCCCGCATCGTCGTTGTCATCGAGTTCTCATGCTACGTTTAAGCGAAATCAAACTCCCGCTGGATCATCCCGATTCTGCTATCAGGCCAGCCGTGATCGCGCGTCTGGGTGAAGTTGGAATCGCGGCGGAAGAACTCGTCGATTTCCATGTCTTCCGCCGCGCCCACGATGCCCGCAAACGGGCCGACATCAAGCTGACCTACATCGTCGATGTCACGGTGAAGGACGAAGCCTCTGCGCTCGATCGCCTCAAAGCACATCCGCATCCGCACTGCGGCGTGACGCCCGATATGACGTACCACTTTGTGACGCGAGCGCCCGAGCGGTCCTCTATGTTGCGACCGGTGGTAATCGGCATGGGTCCTTGCGGCCTCTTCGCCGGGCTAATCCTCGCGCAAATGGGCTTTCGGCCGATCATCCTCGAGCGCGGGAAGGCCGTTCGTGAAAGAACGAAAGACACATGGGGGCTATGGCGGCGGAACGAACTCCAGCCGGAGTCGAACGTGCAGTTCGGAGAAGGCGGTGCCGGTACGTTCTCGGACGGCAAGCTGTATAGCCAGATTAAGGATCCGAAGCACTACGGCCGGAAGGTTCTCGACGAATTCGTCAAAGCAGGCGCGCCGGAAGACATTCTTTATCTGAGCCGCCCGCATATCGGTACGTTTCGACTCGTTAGTATGGTCGAAAAGATGCGCGCGACGATTCACCAACTCGGCGGCGAAGTGCGCTTTCAGCAGCGCGTCGAAGATATCGACATCGATGACGGCAAAGTGCGCGGCCTGCGCCTGTCGACTGGTGAAACGCTTCGCTGCGACCACGTTGTGCTGGCGGTCGGCCATAGCGCGCGCGATACCTTCGAGATGCTGCACAAACGCGGCGTTTTCATGGAAGCCAAGCCGTTCTCGCTCGGCTTTCGCATCGAACATCCGCAGGGTGTGATCGACCGTAGTCGCTTCGGCAAGTTCGCCGGGCATGAGCGCCTGGGCGCTGCCGACTACAAAGTAGTGCATCACTGCAGCAACGGGCGCTCCGTCTACAGCTTTTGCATGTGTCCGGGCGGTACGGTCGTCGCGGCGACATCCGAGCCCGGGCGCGTCGTCACCAACGGCATGAGCCAGTATTCGCGCGCGGAGCGGAATGCGAACGCGGGCATCGTCGTCGGCATCACGCCGGAGGATTATCCCGGCGGTCCTCTGGCGGGCATCGCGTTTCAGCGGAAGTGGGAGGAGCGCGCGTTCGAACTCGGCGGCGGCGATTACTGCGCGCCTGCGCAGCTCGTTGGGGACTTCATTGCCGGCCGTCCGTCGACGTCGCTCGGGTCGGTGATTCCGTCATATAAGCCGGGCGTCAAGCCGACCGATCTGAGCACGGTTTTGCCGGATTACGTGATCGAGGCGATCCGGGAGGCGCTGCCCCAGATCGACAAGAAGCTCCCCGGCTTCGGCATGCACGATGCGGTGCTGACCGGCGTCGAGACGCGCACGTCATCGCCGTTGCGCGTGCGTCGAAAGGATGACTATCAGAGCGTGAATGTCGAAGGCTTATATCCCGCAGGCGAGGGCGCGGGCTACGCGGGAGGTATCTACTCGGCGGCTATCGACGGTATTGAAGTCGCGGAGGCGGTTGCTTTGCAGATGATGGCCGAGCATTCCGCCACCGTATAAGCCAACGGCATCGCTGCTAATAGACTGGTTCAAGTGGGCCGAGGCTTTCGATGACTCGGCTCCGCCCGTCGCGCCCGACGTGGCTCGGAAAGACCCGAACCCATTGCTGATACCCATGCACGTAAGCGATCGAACGCGATCGGCGCCTGATCTCCAAGCAGATGCTCGCGGATGCTACGTGCACGAAAATCCTGCGACCGCGCAGCCACTCGCGGATGCTTCCCCACGAATGGCGCGCCGTCCGATTGCACCGCTTGTCTACGACTTCGATCAAGTCACCACGCCAACCTGCCACGGCACGAACTCGCTCTGCCCGTAGCCATGCTGCTCGCTCTTCGACGGCACGCCTGACGCGCAGTCCAGCATCATCTGGAAAATCTCGTCGCCGAGCTGGTCGATCGTCGCGGTGCCGTCGATCACGCCGCCGCAGTTGATATCCATGTCGTCTTCCTGCCGCTCCCACAGCGCCGTGTTGGTCGCGAGCTTGAGCGATGGCGACGGCGCGCAGCCGTAAGCCGAGCCGCGGCCCGTGGTGAAGCAGATCAGGTTCGCGCCGGATGCCACCTGGCCGGTCGCAGACATCGGATCGTAGCCGGGCGAATCCATGAAAACGAAGCCCTTGGCGTCGATACGCTGCGCGTACTCGTACACTTCGACGAGATTGGTCGTGCCGCCCTTGGCGACCGCGCCGAGCGATTTCTCGAGAATCGTGGTCAGCCCGCCCACCTTGTTGCCCGCCGACGGGTTGTTGTCCATCGCCGCGCCGTTGCGCTCGCAGTAGCTTTCCCACCACTTGATGCGGGCAAGAAGCTTTTCGCCGACTTCGCGGCTCACTGCGCGCCGCGTCAGCAAATGCTCCGCGCCGTACACTTCGGGCGTTTCGGAAAGAATCGCGGTGCCGCCGTGCGCAACGAGCTTGTCGACTGCCGCGCCGAGCGCCGGATTCGCGGAGATGCCCGAATAGCCGTCCGAGCCGCCGCACTGCAAGCCGACGATCAGATGCGACGCCGGCAACGGCTCACGCCGCACGCGGTTGGCGTCCGCGAGCATCTCCTTAACCATCGCGATGCCGCGTTCGATGGTTTTCCGCGTGCCGCCGCTATCTTGAATCGTGAAGCTGCGCAGCCGCTCGCCGTCCTTCAATCCTGCCGATTCAAGCACACCGCCGATCTGGTTCGTCTCGCAGCCCAAGCCGACGAACAGCACCGAATGAAAGTTCGGATGCACCGCGTAGCCGGCGAGCGTGCGGCGCAAAATGCCGAGCCCTTCGCCCTGCATGTCGATGCCGCATCCCAGTCCGTGCGTGAGCGCGATCACGCCATCGACGTTCGGATAATCCGCCAGCACTTCCGGATGCACGTCGCGCCGGAAATGGTCCGCGATGGCGCGCGCGACCGTCGCCGAGCAGTTCACGCTCGTCAGCACGCCGACGAAATTGCGCGTGGCGACGCGCCCGTCGTCGCGGCGAATGCCCATGAACGTGGCCGGCGACTCGACGAACGGCGTCGGATGCTTGTCGACGCCGAACTCGTGTTCGCGCGCGAAATCGGCCATCGAGAGGTTTTGCGTGTGCACGTGCTGGCCGCGCGCGATCGCCTCTTTCGCCACGCCGATGATCTGGTTGTAGCGTTTGACGGGCTCGCCCGCCGCGATCGCGCGGGTCGCGATCTTGTGGCCCGGCGGAATGAGCCCGGTGACGACGAGATCCTCCGACGCAATGCGCGCGCCGGAGAGCAACTGACGTGTCGCGATCACGACGTCGTCTTTCGGATGCAGCCGGATGACCGCATGGTCGTTGGATACGGTGGACATGATCTTTCTTAGATGGTGGAGGGTGCGCGCTTGTCGGCGACGGCGCGTTTGTCCGCTTCATCGAGCGGCTCGATCTTGCCGACGATCACAAGATAGCTGAATGCGCCAAGGAAGCAAAAGCCGCCCGCGACGCACAACGGAATGACGAACGAGCCCTTGGTGAGCGCGAGCATCACGCCCGTGAACGTCGTGATGACGATGCCCGCGAGGTTCGACGCAAAGTTCTGAATGCCGCCGATGGAGGCGACGTGGTCCGGCGTCGGCGCGACGTCGCTCGGAAGCGACCAGATGCTGGCGGCGGCGAAGGCGAGGCTCGCGTAAGCAATGCCGAAGAACGCAAGCATCAGATAGATGTTCGACGTGAACGCCGACAACGTGATGACCGACGAGAGGAGCATGCCGCCGACCATGCAGGTCTTGCGCGCAGCAGTCAGGCTCCAGCCGCGCTTGAAGAGCGAGTCCGAGACGAAGCCGCCGAGCCAGCCGCCCGGAATCGACATCAGCGCGGGAATCGTGCCGAGCGTGCCGAGCGATTTCAGCGAGAAGCCGTGCGCCTGAACGAGATAGCTCGGGAACCACGTGATGAAGAAGTAGATCACGAAGTTCAGGCAGAAGAAGCCGAGCATCATGCCCCACAGCGTGCGGTACTTGAAAAGCGAAGCCCACGACACTTTGTTTTTCGGGGCAACCGGTTGCGGCGGAACATCGACTTCGCCGGTGAGGTCGCCCTTCGACTTGTTCCGGTAGATCGCGAACCAGCCCAGAATCCAAACGAAGCCGAGCACGCCGGTGATCACGAACGACGCTTCCCAGCCGAACGAACTGATGATGAGCGCGACGACAGGAATCGACAGCGCCGAGCCGACGCGCGAGCCGCTATCGAAGATGCTGGTCGCGAAGGCGCGCTGCTCTTTCGTGAACCATTGCGAGACGAGTTTCGCGCACGACGGATACGCGCCCGCTTCGCCGATGCCGAGCATCAGCCGGCAGCCGAACATGCCGGCGACGCTCGTGGTCACGGCGGTCAGCGCCGTGAACACCGACCACCAGCCGACCGCCAGCGGAAGCGCGATACGCGCGCCGACGCGATCGACGAACCAGCCGAAAGGCATCTGCATCAGCGCGTAAGTCCAGAAGAAGCCGCTCAGAATGAAGCCCATCTCCGCGGGCCCGATGCCGAGCGCCTTTTCGATCTGAGGGGCCGCGACCGCGAGATTCGCACGGTCGATGTAATTGATCGCGATGGCCAGAAAGGCCAGGAATATGACTACCCAACGCATTTTGCGCATTTGTTGTCTCCTGCTGGAAGCGGCACTACGTTCGTGTCGGCCGGTCCGCCTTATGCCGTGCGGCGGGCCGTGTTTATGAAATTCAGTGAGCTGTCCGCTTCTGCGGCGGACTGGCGCGGCTAATCAGTGTGTCGTCGTTTGCAAGGCCTCGCGCAGTCGTTTCTGCTCGACATCGAGCTTGAGCCCGCTAGCGAGCTCTATGACCGGCTGGAAGCGCCGGGCCTTCTTTTCCTCGTGATTGCGCGCGATGTCCGCGAGCCGATGCACCAGAAACGGATTCTCGAACCGGTCGCGCACGCTCGCGAGATATTCCGTCGCGACGTCGTGCTGGCCGAGCGCGGTGAACACCGGTAACACTTCGTCGCGCCAAACTGTCTCTAGCGGATCGCGGTAGGCGGGGTCGCGCATGGCGTCGAGCACGGTCATGTCCGGCGCGCCGTCGCGCGTACGCCAGATTTCAGCCAGCATGGTGTGGCCGAGGTTCAGCAGCAGCAATTTGAGCCGTTCGTAGTGCGCAAGATCGTCGGTCACGACGATATCTTCGTGCTCGCACGGCAGCACCATGCGCGGCTGCCGCTCGATGGCCCACAGCGCGTAAGGTTCCGCGATCGCGCCGACCGGGACGATGGGCTCCGAAACGATACGGTCCACCAGCGAGTTGACCCAGATGCAATCGTTGGTCAAGTAGCGGATGAAAGCGTCGTCCAACTTCCACCCGCGCGCGACGCCGCACACGAGATCGCGCAGCGTGTCGCCATTGCGGGAAACGAGTTCGCACGGAAGCAGGGTGATCGGCTCGGCGCCCGCGCGGAAGCGCGCATGCAAGAGCATGGCGAGCTTTGCGGCGAAACCGCGCGGCGTGCGGCGGCCGTCGAGCACCTCGGCGGTGTCTTCATCGAAAAGCGCGTAGCCGGCATCGGCGGTATTGGAGACGATGACTTTCACGTCGCGCTGAATGCGTTGCAGAAGCAGCGGCCAGTCTTCGTTCGCGTGCAGCGCCTCGGTGATCGAATCGCTTTCGATGGTGACGTCCACAGTCTCGTCGCCGCGCCGTCCGCGGATGCGCACCGGATAGCGTCCGGTTGCGCGCAGCGCCTCCGTGCGGGCGCGGCTGTCCGCGCTCGACGTCGTCTGCACGACCGTGATCTTGCCGAGCGCCTTGGACGTATCGCGCCGCGCCGCTTCGGCGACGAAAATGTCCACGTGCGCTTGCAGGAAGCGGCTCGTGCCGAACTGAAGAATCGGATTGCTCATGGTTGCGTCACTCGCGTCGTGCGCTGCATTCCCCGTGCCCGCGGCGGATGACGCTCTGGGCTCAGTCGTGCCTGTCTGGAAACGGTTCCAGCAGGATCGAAAAAAAGGTGGCCACGTGGCCTTACCAGATCGCATACTAGTGGCTTGAATCGCGATTGGTCAAGCCACTTGTAAGCCGCGAATGTTCGCTGAACCGCCCGCCTACGGTGCTTCAGCGCCTCGCCTGATTACAATCCACGTTTTCCCCGAGCTTTCAGGAGTCAGCACGTGAGTGTGAAACCACCGGAGACGCGGCGTCTTTATTTGCAGATCGCCGACAAGCTGCGCGGGTTGATCGAACAGAAGGACTTCGCGCCGAACGGCCGGCTGCCTTCGGAGCGCGAACTGGCGCAGACGCTCGGCGTGTCGCGGCCGTCCGTGCGCGAGGCGCTGGTTGCGCTCGAACTGGAGGGCCGCGTCGAAATCCGCATGGGTTCGGGCGTCTACATCTGCGCGACGCCGGCCGCCAAACCGCCGCGCGCCGAAGCGGAACTCGGTGAGAGTCCCATCGAGATCATGAATGCGCGCAGCGTCATCGAAGGCGCGATTGCGGCGAGCGTCGCGCCGTTCGCGCGGCCCAAGGCGCTGAAGGCGCTGCGTACGGTGTACGAAACGATGGCGCGCGAAGTGGAAAACGGCCTCATACCGATGAGCGCCGATCGCGCGTTTCACGTTGCGATCGCGCAGATGTCCGGCAACGACGTGCTCGTGCGGACCGTCGGCGCGCTCTACGACGAACGGCATAGCCCGCTGTCATCGACGCTTCGGGGGCATTTCGAGGGAGAAGAAACGTGGGCGGCCGCGCTGACGGAACACCGCGACATCCTTGAGGCGCTCGAGGCGCGCGACGCGGTTCAGGCTCAGGCCGCGATGCAGCGGCACATGCGCAATTCCGCGGCGCGGCTCATGACAAAACGCAAGGCATGAAGCCGGCGCGTCCTCGAAGGGCGGACCGGCTTTGGGCGCAACAGCGCGTCAGCCCGGATAGGCTTCATCGACCTTCAAACCGGCTAGCTTGAAGATCACGCGCAGCGTCTGCGGGGCGATGTCCCGGCGCGACGCGAGCGTCGTCAGCACGAAGTCCATCACCTTGGCGTACTTAAGCATGGTCAGGCACGTTTCGATATCGGTGGAGCCGTCGCGCATCGATTCTGCAAGGCGCAGCATCTCCACGGAAATCTCTCGTGCCATTTCCAGTTCGAGCTGCTGCTTTTCGCTCCACGCCGGCATCGCGGTCAGTGCCGCAAGCATCTCCTGAAACTGCTTCTCTGCTTTCTTGTCCGGGATCGCATCCATCGCCGTCCTCTCTTGATCATGGCGCCGGCGAGTCGCATTCGCCGCGCTGTGCGTTAGGTGTTACGTAACAGAGCCACACGCGGCGACAACGTAAGCGTTGCGAAACGCGGCTTTGCTACCCAGCTTGTTGCTCCTGCCTTGTTGCATCGTCGTGCGATCTTCCGGGTCGCATCGTGTGCTGTCTGTATCAATGGCCTCATTGTCAGACGATGCACGATCCGTTCCACGGGCCTTTTCGGGCCGCGTTTGCCATCCAACCGTCAGGCGGAACAAGAGCGTCTTTGCGCTTTTGGGTAAACTTCCTCTTTTGAGGCGGCAGAACCAGCGGTTAGCGCACATTCAGCGCGAACATGCTCCGCTTTTCACACTCCAGTCACTGATTACGATGGCCAAGAAGTCCACTGCCGCGTCGCCCGGCGCGTCCGATTCGCAAACCAAGCACGAAATCCGCCCAGGACAGTCCATCGAACTGCTGAAGGAACTGCACATCCTCACGCGCGACGGCAAGATGAATCAGGACAGCCGTCGCAAACTGAAGCAGGTCTATCACTTGTTTCAGTTCATCGAACCGCTTCTGGCCGATGTGCATCAGCGGCAAGGATCCGTGTCGCTTGTCGATCACGGAGCAGGGAAGTCTTACCTGGGCTTCATTCTCTACGATCTCTTCTTCAAGACTCTGCGCGATCGGTCACACATCTATGGCATAGAGACGCGCGAGGAGCTGGTAAAAAAGTCGGAAGAATTGGCACAACGGCTCGGCTTCGATCGCATGTCGTTTCTGAATCTGTCGGTGGCCGAATCGATTCATTCGCAGCAATTGCCGGACTCGGTCGATGTCGTCACCGCATTGCATGCATGTAATACCGCAACGGACGACGCCATCCATTTCGCTCTACAGAAGAAGGCGAAGTACATCGTGGTCGTGCCGTGCTGTCAGGCGGAAGTCGCGTCGGTGTTGCGCAAGAACAAGGGACACGCGCTGTCGAAGAATGTGCTGACCGAAATGTGGCGGCATCCGCTGCACACGCGCGAATTCGGGAGCCAGATCACCAATGTGCTGCGTTGCCTGCAACTCGAATCGCACGGGTATCAGGTCAGCGTGACCGAACTGGTGGGCTGGGAACATTCGATGAAGAACGAACTGATCATTGCGCAGTTCAAGGACTTGCCGCGCGGCCGTCCGGCGCAGCGGCTTTCGGATGTGCTCGAAACGCTCGGACTCGACGAGCTCCGCGAGCGTTTCTTTACGCAGTAATTACCGTTTGTTCATCCACGCCTTGAAGCCGTCGTGCCCGAGGCGCCGCAGTGTTTCGATGTTGCGCTCGTAGATGTCCGAGGCGTCCGGGAACGCGGCGACCGCGCGATCGATGCTCGCTTCGCGCAACAGATGAAAGATGGGAAACGGGGCGCGATTCGTGTAGTTGTCGATATCGTCCGGCTCGGTTCCATCGAACTGGTACTGCGGATGAAAGCTCGCTATCTGCAACTCGCCCGCCAGCTTCAGTTCGCCTAGTAGGCGCTCGGCAAAAAACAGCGCGTCGTTGTAATCGGCGAAATCGGCGAAGGCGTCAGGCGTGATGAAGAGCGTCGTGTCGATGGCGTTCGGATCGCTCTCGTGCAATAGGCGCAACTCGTCCGCGAGCTCCACGACCACGTCTTCCACGGTTCGCGCGTCGCTCACCACATAACGAATCTGTCCCTTGACGTGCACGCTTTTGGCGAACGGGCACAGGTTGAGGCCGATGACTGCTCGCGTGAGCCAGTGCTCGGTGGCCGCGATGACATCCTCGCGGGTGCTTCGGTCTTTCATGAGCGTTCCTGCTTTCCTTGCGGGTGACTGCCTTTCTCGCATGCCGCATCGACTAACGTGCGCGCCACGCGCGAAGCCGCGCGCAGCGGCCCCGAGCCGGGACCGTAAGTCTGACTGGTTGCGTACACGCCATCCAGAAGCAGCGCCAGCGATTCTGCCAGTTCCACCGGCTTTTCCGCGCCGGCTTCCTGACATTTTTCGATGAAGCGCGTCATCACGTAGCGTTTGTTCCGCTCGACCAGTTGCCGCGCCGGATGCGCCGGGTCGCCGAACTCGCACGATACGTTCACGAACGGGCAGCCGCGATAGTCCGGCGCGGACGCGCGCTCGACGAGATCGTCGAACGCCCGTACGAGCTGTTTCGCCGGATCGCCCGGATGCTTGTCGAAGCTCGCTTCCAGCCGTTGCCGGAAGCGGTCGTCCATGCGCTCCAGATACGCGACGACAAGTTCGTCCTTCGACGCAAACCGCCGATACAGACTCATCTTGTTGACGCCGGCCCGTTCCACGACGGCATCGACGCCGACCGCGCGAACGCCTTCGCGATAAAACAGTGCCTGCGCCGCGTCGAGCAGTTGCTCCTGCGCCGTTGCGCCGTCGGTGCGAACCTGACGGCGGGCAGGGGTTTTCTCCGGGGCGGCGGATGATCGTGTCAAAGTCGGATTCTCGAAAACTGGATGGGTCTTGACATGTTACCGATCAGTAACTAAGCTCGCAACTCCAATGTGACTGATCAGTAACGAAGAACAATCAACCGAGCGGAGCGGCGATGAATTGGGTAGCGAAACGGCTTGATGGCCGCATGCACTACGGATGGGTGACGGTGGGCGTCGTGTTTCTGGTGCTGCTGGCCGCAGCCGGCACGCGCGCCACGCCGAGCGTGATGATGCTGCCGCTCGAAAAGCAGCTCGGCTGGTCACGCGGCACCATTTCACTCGCCATCTCCATCAATCTGGCGCTGTACGGCTTGACCGGGCCGTTCGCCGCCGCCGCGATGCAGCGTTTCGGCGTGCGCCCGACCTTGCTCGCCGCGCTGGCGACGCTCGCCGCGGGCGTTGGCGCGTCTTCGATGATGACCGCGCCGTGGCAAATGGTGCTGGTCTGGGGCGTGGTAGTCGGTGGCGCGACGGGCGTCGCTGCCCTGACGCTTTCGGCGACCGTCGTGAATCGCTGGTTCACGACGCATCGCGGCCTCGCGATGGGCATTCTCACCGCGAGTTCGGCCACCGGTCAGCTCGTGTTTCTGCCGTTCCTCGCGTCCATTTCCGAACACCACGGCTGGCGGCCGGTCGTGTTCGTGGTCGCAGTGGCGGCGGCGGTCGTGCTGCCGCTCGTCGCGTGGCTCCTTCCCGAGCGTCCGGCCGATGTCGCGCTGCGGCCCGTCGGAGAGGCCGCCGGCACGCCGCCCGCCGCCGCTGCGGCGCATAAGAATCCGATCAAGGTGGCGTTCGGCGCACTGTCGTCGGCGAGCAGGACACGAGATTTCTGGCTGCTCTTTTTCAGCTTCTTCGTCTGCGGCGCGAGCACGAACGGCTACGTCGGCACGCATCTGATCGCCATGTGCGCGGATTACGGCATGACGCAGGTGCAAGGCGCGACGCTGCTCGCCGCGATGGGCATCTTCGATCTCTTCGGCACCACGCTTTCGGGCTGGCTTTCCGACCGCTTCAACGCGCGCGTGCTGCTCTTCTGGTACTACGGGCTGCGCGGGCTGTCGCTCATGTATTTGCCGTATGCGTTCGGCATCGACTTCTTCGGTTTGCCGGTGTTTGCGGTGTTCTACGGCCTCGACTGGATCGCCACCGTTCCGCCGACCGTGCGCCTCGCCACCGACGTGTACGGAAAGGAATCCGCGCCGATCGTGTTCGGCTGGATCGTCGCGGGGCATCAGCTGGGCGCGGCGTTCGCGGCGCTGGGCGGCGGCATGCTGCGCTCGAGCCTCGGCAGCTACACCGTCGCGACGATGATCTCCGGCGGACTCTGCCTCGTCGCGGCGGTGGCGGTGCTGCGCATCAACCGGGCGCAGCGTGCTGCCGGCGTGGCCGCGACTTGACGCGGGGCGGTGTCTGCGTGCTGCGGCGTCCTTGTTTATGCTTGATCTTTCTCACATGACAGGGAGTCACGCCATGAGTGCAAAGCCCGCTCCGACCGATATCGACATTCACGATCTGCTGGCCGGCCGCTGGAGCCCGCGCGCGTATTCGAACGAGCCGGTCGACCGCGCGCAGTTGCATCGGTTGCTGGAAGCGGCCCGCTGGGCGCCGTCGTCGAGTAATTTGCAGCCGTGGCGATTTCTCGTGTTCGACCGTCATCGCGACGAAGCGGCGTTTCAGCGGGCTTTCGCCACGCTTGTGCCGTTCAACCAGAAGTGGAACGCGAATGTGCCGTTGCTGATCTGCGTGGCGGCGTCCACGCTGACGCCGAAGGGCGAGCCGAATCAGGCGGCCGCCTACGACACCGGCGCGGCGGCGATGGCGCTCGTGCTTCAGGCGCACGCGCTGGACCTCGCGGCGCATCAGATGGGCGGCTTCGATCGCGACGCCTTCCGCGCGGCGTTCTCCGTGCCGGACGACGTGCAGTTGATCGCGATGATTTCGGTCGGGCATCACGGCGACGCGAGTTTGCTGGACGAAACCCTGCGAGAAAGGGAAACCGCGCCGCGCACGCGTCGGCCGCTGGGCGAAACGGCGTTTGAAGGCGCGTGGGGCAAGGCGTTTGGTTGAGCGAGGGTGGGCGGTGATCGTCGGGCGATGCTGAGGCGCCGGTTCGCTGGGCGAAAGCCTGTCCGAAGGCGAAATCGCCCCGACTATATGGGAAAAGGCGTTCGAAAGCGCGTGGCAGGGCGTTCGAAGGCGCGTGGGGCAAGGCGTTTGGTTGAGCGAGGGTGGGCGGTGATCGTCGGGCGTTGCGGAGACGCCGGTTCGCTGGGCGAAAGCCTGTGCGAAGGCGAAACCGCCCCGACTATGCGGGAAAAGGCTTTCAAAACGCGTGGCAGGGCGTTCGGTCGAGAACGCGTAGTCGGTGAGCGTGGTCATCGCAGCGACGCGAATCTGCTAGACGAAAGCCTGTGAGAGAGGGAAGCCGCGCCACGCACGCGTCGGCCGTTGGACGAAATGGCGTTCGAGGGCGCGCGTACCACCGCATTCGCGAGCGAGGGTCGTCGGGGATCGCGCAGCGCCGGCTTGCTTGACGAAATCCTGTCCGAAAGCGAAACCGTGCTGCGCGCGCCCGCCCGGGCGGCGTTCCGAAGGGCGCGCACAGGCGTTCCGGCCAACATGGGCCGTCGGTATTCGTTGGCATCGCGGAGACGCCAGTCGGCTGGACGAACGCTTCGCGAACGCAAAACGGCAGCGCGCCCGCCAAGCCAGCGTGCAGAAGCGCGCGAAACAAGCGGCGGCTGCTCCGAGAAGTCAGTGATCGTCCGCAGCGGACAGCGGCCGAGCCACGTCCTCGAGCGACTTTCGCTCTGCCGCGACGCCCCAGATGCCCGCGACCACCGCCGCCGCCAGCATCAGCCCCGAGCCGATCAGATAGCCGATGAACACCGCGCCTCGCTCGTGCGTGTCGATCAAATGCCCGAAAAGCGCCGGCCCGATAATTCCGCCGAGCGCCGTCCCGAACGCATAAAACACGGCGATCGCCAGCGCACGGATTTCGAGCGGGAACGTCTCGCTCACTGTCAGATACGCCGAACTCGCCGCCGCCGACGCGAAGAAGAAAATGACCATCCACGCGATGGTCTGCGTGGTGACGGTGAGCATGCCTTGCGTGAACATCCATCCGCTGATCGTCAGCAGCACGCCCGACGTCGCGTACGTGAACGCGATCATGCGGCGGCGGCCGAGCACGTCGAACAGCTTGCCGAGCAGCACGGGCCCCAGAAAATTGCCGGCGGCGAACGGCAGCACATACCAGCCGATGTGATCGCCCGGTACGTGATAGAAGTCGGTCAGCACCAGCGCGTAGGTGAAAAAGATCGCGTTGTAGAAAAACGCCTGCGCGGTCATCAGCATCAGCCCGACGAGCGAGCGCCGCCGATGCACCTTGAAAAGCGTATCGGCGACTTCGCGCAGCGGCGTGTGTTCGCGGGCGTGCAGCCGCAGCGGCTTGACGGGCGTGTCGGGCACGGTCACGCCGTGCTCGCGGAAATGCGCTTCGATTTCCTCGACCACCTGCCGCGCTTCGTCTTCACGGTTGTGCGTGATGAGCCAGCGCGGGCTTTCCGGCACCCACATGCGCATGAAGAGAATCGTGAGCCCGAGCGCCGCGCCGATCAGAAAGCAGCCGCGCCAGCCCCAGTCGGGCGGCAGCACGCCCGGGTCGAGCAGCACCAGCGACCCCGCCGCGCCGATGCCCGCGCCGACCCAGAACGTGCCGTTGATCGCGAGGTCGGTCCAGCCGCGCAGCCGGGCGGGCGTAAACTCCTGAATCGTCGAATTGATGGCGGTGTATTCTCCGCCGATGCCTGCGCCCGTCAGAAAACGAAAGAGCACGAACGAGGCGAGGTTCCACGAAAACGCGGTCGCGGCGGTGGCGGCGACATAGAGGAACAGCGTGATGAAGAAGAGCTTGCGCCGTCCAAGCCGGTCCGTCAGCCAGCCGAACCCGAGCGCGCCGACCACGGCGCCCGCGATATATGCGCTGCCGCCGAAGCCGACGTCGGCGTTCGAGAAGCGCAGCACCGGACTGGTTTTCAGCGCGCTCGCGACCGCGCCGGCGAGCGTGACTTCGAGGCCGTCCAGCAACCAGGTGATGCCGAGCGCGAAGACGATGAGCGTATGGAAGCGACCCCACGGCAGACGGTCGAGCCGGCCGGGCAAATCGGTCTCGATAATGCCGGATCGCTCGCCTGAGCCGGCTGTCGAACGGGTATCTTCAAATGCGGTGGTTTCGTTCATAACGTCCGGCCGTCGGCGGTTGAGCGACGCAAAGGCCGGAGCAAGCTCCATTCCGCTTTGCTCGTTGTAACCGGTAAGGTTAAATTTAGCCCGTGGAAGATTGATGATTCACGCGTCGCCGTGGTACAAACCCCGTCCACGTTTTTTGATACGCGGCGTTGCCTCGTAACGCCGCCGCGAATCCCATGACCTATTGCGCGATCGATTTCGGCACGTCGAACTCTGCCGTCGCCCTGCCCGATGGCCTGCGCATGCGGCTCGCGCCCGTCGAAGGCGACGCGACCACGCTGCCGACCGCCGTCTTCTTCAACACCGACGAGAACGAGCAGTCATACGGCCGGGCGGCGCTGGAAGCGTACATCGACGGCTTCGACGGCCGTCTGATGCGCTCGATGAAGAGCATTCTCGGCTCGCCGCTCGCGGACAACGTCACCGATCTCGGCGACGGCTCCGCGATCAAATACACCGACGTCATCACGCTCTTCCTCCAGCACCTCAAGCAGAAGGCGCAGGCGGTGGCGCCCGAACCGCTGACCCGCGCCGTGCTGGGCCGGCCGGTGTTCTTCGTCGACGACGACCCGCGCGCCGACCGCATGGCGCAGCAGCAACTCGAAGCGTGCGCGCACGCCGTCGGTTTCCGCGAAATCCACTTCCAGTTCGAACCGATCGCCGCGGCCTTCGACTACGAAGCGCGCCTCACGCAAGAAGGACTCGTGCTCGTCGCGGACATCGGCGGCGGCACCTCGGACTTCTCGCTGGTGCGCGTGGGGCCGGAGCGGGCGCGCCATCTGGATCGCAAAAGCGATGTCCTCGCGCATCATGGCGTCCATGTGGCCGGCACGGATTTCGACCGTCGCGTCGAACTCGCGACGATTCTCCGGCAGCTCGGTTATCAGGCGCTCGATCCGCAGGGCCGCGAAGTGCCGAACCGCGTCTATTTCGATCTCGCGACGTGGCACCTCATCAACACCGTCTACACGCCGAAGCGCGTGGGCGAATTGCAGCTGATGCGTCATCTGTACGTCGATCCGCGTCATCACGACCGGCTGATGCGCGTGGTCGATCGCCGGCTGGGGCACGCGCTCACCGCGCACGCCGAAGAAGCGAAGATCGACGTGTCGGCGGGCGGCGCGACCGAGATCGACATGGAGGAAATCCAGGAGGCGCTGCGCGTGGCGTTCGACGAGCAGCAGTTGATCGAGGCGGGGAAGGAGGAGACGCGGCGCATCGTGGAAGCGGCGCTGGAGACGGTGAAGCGCGCGGGCGTCGCCGCGGCGGATGTCGGCGCAATCTATTTCACCGGCGGCACGACCGGCCTGCGCTTTCTATCCGATGCGCTCGCGGCAGCGTTCCCGGCCGCGCAGCCAGTGTTCGGCGATCGGCTGGCGAGCGTGGCGACCGGTCTCGGCATTTACGCGCAGCGCGTGTTCGACTGACGTTTCGGCGTTAGTTTCGCCTGATGATTCGGCCGCCCAAAGCAAAAACCCCGCGCATGCGGGGTTTTTTTCGATCGAGCGGGTCTTAGACCGGCTTGATGTTTGCAGCTTGCTTGCCCTTCGGGCCGGTCTTGACTTCGTAGCTGACCTTCTGGTTTTCCTGAAGCGTCTTGAAGCCTTCGATGCGGATTTCCGAGAAGTGCGCGAACAGATCTTCGCCGCCGCCATCCGGGGTGATGAAGCCAAAGCCCTTTGCGTCATTGAACCACTTGACGGTACCGGTTTCCATATTACTTATTCCAAAAAATTTGATGATTAAGGCCGAAGCCAGGGGTGCATGAAAATCAAGGAAGGGGCAATGGGACCAACCGGAGTACCGTGATGGCGAACTACGAAAGAACCACTTCACTCGCCACTTGAAATCCTGCAAGAAGGTTTATACGGCGAAACCATTTCGCGGTCAAATAATATCCGACCAGTCTGAAGGGATTTTTTGAGACACGATCCGAGCGCATCCGCACGCCCGTTTCTTCACTGCCAGCAGCCCGCGACGCCGCGCAGAAATGCTGAATTCTGCGCCGCCCGGCTGCAATCGAAAGGTGCAACCGTTAAACTACGCGCCTCGTCAAGAGGGGTTGCACCTGCGTCGCCGTGTCGCCGGCATCTCATCCGGCACCCCGGCGAATGCGGCCGCTTAGCCGTGTTCGACCTCGCGTGCGACGCGAGACATTGGAGAAGATCGTGAAGAGTTCGATACAAAGAAATATCGGGCCGTTGGCGTTGATGCTGACCGGCCTGGGATCCATCATCGGTTCGGGCTGGCTGTTCGGGGCGTGGAAAGCGTCGCAGATCGCCGGGCCGGCGGCCATCTGCGCGTGGGTGATCGGCGCGGTCGTCATTCTGGCCATCGCGCTGACGTACGCCGAGCTGGGCGCCATGTTCCCGGAATCGGGCGGCATGGTGCGCTACGCGCGTTACTCGCATGGCGCGCTCGTCGGCTTCGTCGCGGCGTGGGCCAACTGGATCGCCATCGTTTCGGTGATTCCCATCGAGGCCGAAGCGTCCATTCAGTACATGAGCACGTGGCCGTATGACTGGGCGCACGCGCTCTTCGTGAACGAGACGCTCACCACGAGCGGGCTCGCGCTGTCCGCGCTGCTCGTCATCATCTACTTCATGCTGAACTACTGGGGCGTGAAGGTGTTCGCACGGGCGAACACGGCCATCACCATCTTCAAGTTCCTGATTCCCGGCGCGACCATCGCGGGCCTCATCTTCACGGGCTTTCACTCGGAGAACTTCGGCACCACGTCGAGCTTCGCGCCCTACGGCTGGCCTGCCGTGCTGACGGCGGTCGCGACGAGCGGCATCGTGTTCAGTTTCAACGGTTTCCAGAGCCCGGTGAATCTCGCCGGCGAAGCGCGCAATCCCGCGCGCAGCGTGCCGTTCGCCGTGGTCGGCTCCATTCTGATTGCGCTCGTGATCTACGTGCTGCTTCAGATCGCGTACATCGGCGCGGTGAATCCGAGCGACGTGATGCAGGGCTGGAAGCACTTCCACTTCGCGTCGCCGTTCGCGGAACTGGCGATCGCGCTCAACCTGAACTGGCTCGCCGTGCTGCTCTACATCGACGCATTCGTGAGCCCGAGCGGCACGGGCACCACGTACATGGCGACAACCACGCGCATGATCTACGCGATGGAGCGCAACAACACGATGCCGAAGATGTTCGGCAACGTGCATCCGTTCTACGGCGTGCCGCGCCCTGCCATGTGGTTCAACCTGATCGTCGCGTTCATCTTCATGTTCTTCTTCCGCGGCTGGGGCACGCTCGCGGCGGTCATCTCGGTGGCGACGGTCATTTCGTATCTCACCGGCCCGATCAGCCTGATGGCGCTGCGCCGCTCCGCGCCCGATCTCGAACGCCCGCTCAAGTTGCCGATGATGGGCGTGATCGCGCCGTTTGCATTCGTGTGCGCGTCGCTCGTGCTTTACTGGGCGAAGTGGCCGCTGACGGGACACATCATTCTGCTAATGGTGGTTGCCTTGCCCGTGTATTTCTACTTTCAGGGCAAGACGGGCTTCGCCGGCTGGGGCCGCGATCTGAAGGCGGCGTGGTGGCTGATCGGCTATCTGCCGTCGATGGCCGTGATGTCGCTCATCGGCAGCAAGCAGTTCGGCGGCAGCGGACTGTTGCCGTATGGTTGGGATATGGCCGTGGTCGCCGTCATGTCGCTGCTGTATTACTACTGGGGCGTGCACACCGGTTATCGCTCGGACTATCTGGACGAGCGCGAAAGCCGCGACGACATCCTGCACGAAATCGGCGCTTGACGCGTCATTCGCAGAAGTAAAGCGAAGCCCGCCTGAATCGAACGTTCAGGCGGGCTTCGTCGTTCTGGCGCGGCTCAGGCGTCCGCGAAAACGTAGTTGGTCATGGCGAGCGCGCGCTGGAACGTGCCGAGCGACTGAATGCGCAAGTCGTAATCGTCCGCCGCCGCGCCGAGCGCGCCGAACACGGGCAGGAGATGCTCATCGGTCGGATGCATCAGCGCGGCGTGCGGCGCGCGGGCGCGATAGTCGAGCAGCGCGTCGATATCCTGCGCAGCGAGCCGCGATTCGAACCAGTCGGTGAACTCGACCACGCGCGGATCGGCGTCTTCCGGCCGCGCGCCGAAATGGGCCATGCGCAGATTGTGCGTGATCTGCCCGGACCCGGCGATCATCACGCCGTCATCGCGCAGCTCACGCAGCGCGCGGCCGACGCGAAAGTGATGCGCGGCGTCGAGGCGCGGCTGAATGGAAAGCTGCGCGACCGGCACGTCGGCGTCGGGGAACATCAGCAGCAGCGGTACCCACGCGCCGTGGTCGAGTCCGTGGACCGTCGTGGCGCTCGTCACGCCGTGAGCGCCGAGCAACGCGGCGGCGCGTTCAGCGACATCCGGTGCGCCGGGCGCCGGATAGCGCAGTTCGTAGAGCGCGGGCGGAAAGCCGTAGAAATCGTGGATGGTGTCGGGTCGCGCGGCGACGCTCGCCACCGGGTGCGCCGTGCCCCAGTGCGCGGACAGTACGAGAATCGCGCGGGGGCGCGGCAGCGTCGCGGCGAGCGCGGCGAATTCTGCGGAAGGCATCGCCGGGTCGATCGGCAGCGTCGGCGCGCCGTGGGAGATGAAGACGGTCGGTAGTCGGCTCATGGCAGCAGCCTCGGAGGATGTGATGCCACGAATGTATAGCCAACCGTAACGAAGATAAACGGCGGCCGAGGCAACGAATTATGTCCGCGCCGTTGTCAATCAGTCGTTTGCGCCGCCCATGCCCGACCACGCGGCCGCGATCGGCTGCGCCATGCCAAACAGGTCGATAACGCGCGCGACGGTGTGATCGACCATATCGTCGATGCTTGCAGGCTTGTGATAGAACGCCGGCAACGGCGGAAAGATGACGCCGCCCATCTCCGTGACCGCAGTCATATTGCGCAGATGCGCGAGATTGAACGGCGTTTCGCGCACGAGCAGCACGAGCCGGCGGCGCTCTTTGAGCACGACATCGGCGGCGCGGGTGACGAGGTTGTCGGAGAGACCGTGCGCGATGCTCGCGAGCGTGCGCATCGAGCAGGGCGCGACGATCATGCCGTCCGTCGCGAACGAACCGGAAGCGATGCTCGCGCCGACATCGCGCACGTTATGCACGACATCCGCGAGTGCGTTGAGGGCGGCTTTATCGAGATCGAGTTCGTGCTGGACGTTGAGCCAGCCCGCGCTCGACACGAGCAAATGCGTCTCGACGCCGCCCAGCCGGCGCAGCGTCTCGAGCAGACGCACGCCGTAAATGGCGCCCGTTGCTCCGGTAATCGCGACAATCAGCCGTCGCTTGGCGGCAGCGGGCGCACTCACTTGCAATACGGCTTTAGGCGGCGGCGAAAAGTTGCTGCAATTCGCCCGACTGATACATCTCCATCATGATGTCCGAGCCGCCGACGAACTCGCCCTTCACGTAAAGCTGCGGAATGGTCGGCCAGTTGGAGAATTCCTTGATGCCCTGGCGGATGGCGTCGTCTTCGAGGACGTTCACCGTCATGATCTGGTCGACACCGCACGCCTTCAGCACCTGAATGGCGCGGCCCGAGAAGCCGCACATCGGGAACTGCGCGGTGCCTTTCATGAAAAGGACCACCGGGTGTTGATCGACGATCTGCTTGATGCGTTCTTGCGTTTCCATGGCGTTCCTGCGAAGAAGGTGAGTCTCGAAATGATAGCGGATTTCGCCTGTGCGGGCTCTCGCTCAGGCCGGCGCGAGGCCGCCGCTGATTCGTTCGATGCCCGCGAGATCGCGCAACGAACGCACGGCGGTGAAGCCGCGTGCGGACAATAACCGGCGCACGGCGTCGGCCTGATCGTAGCCGTGCTCGATCCACAGCGCGCCGGTGCGCGCGAGCAGCAAAGGCGCGGTCTGAACGATGACACGGATCGCCGAAAGCCCGTCGGCCTCGTCGGTGAGCGCGGCGCGCGGCTCGAAGCGCAGGTCGCCTTGCGCGAGATGGGGATCGTCGCACGCGATATACGGCGGATTACTGACGATGACGTCGAAGCGCAGCGATGCATCGACGCGCGCGGTCCAGTCGCTTTCGACGAAGGTGAGCGCGCCGCCCGCGCGGGCAGAATCGAGCAGCCGCTCGGCATTGCGCCGGGCGACATCGAGCGCGGCGGGCGAGCGGTCCACGGCAGAGACGCGCGCATCGGGCCGCGCGTGGGCGATCGCGATGGCGATTGCGCCGGTTCCGGTGCCGAGATCGAGCACGCGGGCATTCGGCGTCCCGGCGATGACGTCGAGCGCCGTTTCGACGAGCAATTCGGTTTCCGGACGCGGAATCAGCACGTCAGTCGTCACGTCGAAGTCGAGGCCGAAGAACTCGCGCTTGCCCGTCAGTTGCGCGATCGGTTCGCCCGCACCGCGCCGCGCGGCGAGCGCCCCGAACCGCGCGACGGCCGCGGCATCCAGCGTTTCGGCATCGCGCGTAATCAGCTCGGTGCGACGCCATCCGAGCACATGCGTCAGCAGCACGCGCGTCTCCATCGCCGGCAGCGGCGAGGCGCGCAGCAAGTCCGCCGCGGTCGTCACTCCGCGTCCCCGAGCGCCGCGAGCAGTTCCGCCTGATGCTCGGACACGAGCGCGCCGATCAGTTCGTCCAGATCGCCGTCCATGATGTATTCGAGCTTGTAGAGCGTCAGATTGATGCGGTGATCCGTCATGCGCCCTTGCGGGAAGTTATATGTGCGAATGCGCTCCGAGCGGTCGCCCGAACCGATCAGGCTCTTGCGCGTCGCGGCTTCCTTCGCGTGCTGCTCGTGATACTGCTTGTCCTTGATGCGCGCGGCGAGCACCTTCAGCGCGCGATCCTTGTTCTTGTGCTGCGAGCGGTCGTCCTGACATTCGACGACGATGCCCGTCGGCAAGTGCGTGACGCGCACGGCCGAATCCGTCTTGTTGATGTGCTGCCCGCCCGCGCCCGACGCGCGGAACGTGTCGATACGCAAATCCGCCGGATTGATGACGACTTCGCTGATTTCATCGGCTTCGGGCATGACCGCGACCGTGCAGGCGGACGTGTGGATGCGCCCCTGCGTTTCGGTCGCCGGCACGCGCTGCACGCGATGCCCGCCCGATTCGAACTTGAGCCGCGAATACGCGCCTTGTCCCGCGATCCGCACGATCACTTCCTTGTAGCCGCCGAGGTCCGACACGCTTTCCGACATCGTCTCGGCGGTCCAGCGATTGCGTTCCGCGTAGCGCAGATACATGCGCAGAAGATCGCCCGCGAAGAGCGCCGATTCGTCGCCGCCCGTGCCCGCGCGGATTTCGATGAAGATATTGCGTTCGTCGTTCGGGTCCTTCGGCAGCAGCATCGTCTGCAGATCGCTTTCGATTTTTGCCATGCGCTCGCGCGCCTCGCCGATTTCCTCTTCGGCAAAATCGCGCATCGAAGGGTCGGCGAGCAGTTCGTGCGCGGTGGCTTCGTCGGTGAGCGCCTGACGCCAGAGCGCGTATTGCTCGACGATCGGGCTGATTTCCGCGTGCTCGCGCGTGAGCTTGCGGTACTGGTCCATGTCGGACGTCACGTCTTCGCGACTCAGCAGTTCGTTGAGATCGACCTGCCGTTTTGCAAGCTGGTCGAGCTTGCTTTGCATGCTGGTTTTCATCGGGCGGGAATGATGCGCTCGGGCGTCAGGAAAAACTGCAATCGGAGAAGCTGCCGCGCATCAGACGCGGAGCATTCGAGAATAGCAAAGAGACGGCCGCTAACGGTCCGACGAATCGTTGCCGGCGCCGCCGTGGCGGTAGAAGCCGCTCATCAGGTCGATGAGCTGCTCGCGCTCTTCGCGGCTCGCGCGGTTGAGCGCGTGAGTGGGGCCGTGAATGAGCTTGTTGGTGAGGGATTGCGACAGCGCCTCCAGCACGGCGGCGGGATCGTCGCCGCGCGCGAGCAACTTGCGGGCGCGTTCGACTTCGGCGCGGCGCAGCGCGTCGGCCTGCGTGTGCATGTGGCGAATGACCGGCACGATGCTGCGCGCATCCAGCCACTGCATGAAATTCGCGACGCGCGTTTCGATGATCGCTTCGGCCTGCGCGACCGCCGCTTGCCGCGACGCGTTGCCTTCGCGGACGATGGCGCCGAGGTCATCGACCGTATAGAGGAACACGTCCTGGAGGTTGCCGACGTCCGGCTCGATATCGCGCGGCACGGCGAGATCGACCATGAAGATCGGCCGATGCCGCCGCGCACGCACCGCGCGCTCGACCGCGCCGAGACCGATGATGGGCAGCGTCGAGGCCGTGCACGACACGATGATGTCGAACTCGTGCATGCGCGTGGGCAGTTCCGACAGCGGAATGGCGCGGCCGTTGAAACGCTCAGCGAGCTTCTCACCGCGTTCGGCGGTGCGGTTCGCGACCACCAGTTCGCGCGGATTCTGCGCGGCGAAGTGCGTCGCGCAAAGCTCGATCATCTCGCCCGCGCCGATGAACAGCACGCGCTGGCTCGAAATGTCTTCGAAGATGCGCTCGGCGAGACGCACGGCGGCGGCGGCCATCGAGACGGATTGCGCGCCGATCTCGGTCGTCGAGCGCACTTCCTTCGCAACCGCGAACGTCCGCTGGAAAAGCTGGTTCAGATACGTGCCGAGCGCGCCCGCTTCCGACGCGGTGCGCACGGCGTCCTTCATCTGACCGACGATCTGCGTTTCGCCGAGCACCATCGAATCCAGCCCGGACGCGACCCGAAACGCGTGGCGCACGGCTTCCGACTGCGGCAGCGCGTAGACGTGCGGCGCGAGTTCGGAGACGGGCAGATTGTGGTACTTCGACAGCCACTGGATGGCGGCGTCGCGGGCGGCGGTGTCGTCCGTTGCGCAGTAGAGTTCGGTGCGGTTGCAGGTGGACAGAATGGCCGCTTCGGGCGACGCCTTCGCAAGCGGGCCGAGCCAGACGTCCTTCAGCGCGGAAAGGGCGGGCTTGAGCTGTTCGAGCGGAAACGCCACGCGTTCGCGCAAGGCGACAGGCGCAGTGTGGTGGTTGATTCCGATCGTGAGGAGCTGCATGTAGTTATGCGTTGGCCCTAAGCCGTTGGCCTTTCAGATAGCCCAATATTATAGCGTTTTAGGAATTCGTTCATTTATAGGCGGCATTCGGGGACGGACCGCGGACGGCAGCGCTGGGCTCGGGGAAATGTCGGCGTCATCCGGCGCGACAATCGACCGCACTGGACGCTTAATCGAAGTATTGGGCGAGTTCGGCGGCGCGTGCTTCGAGTTCTGGAAGCGGCATGGCGTGCGTTTCGGCGGCGGCTTGACGATTGCGCTGGGCGGCAGCAATCGCGTCTTGGCGCGACGTGGCGTCGTGATGCAGATGGAACAGCGCGGCCCGCGATCCGGGAATGGAATGCCAGCGCACGCCGAGGCGCGTTGCACGCGTGAGCAGGTCGTCGTCTTCGCCGCCCCAGCCGGTGAAGCGCGGATCGTAACCGCCCACGCGCATGTATTCGGACCGCTTCATCAGCACGATTGCGCCCGGCGTATTTTCGTAGAGCACTTCCATTCCATCCGGCAATTCGGATTCGAGATGCTTTTCCAGCGCCGCGTAATCCCCCGAGCGGATGAAGTCGCTCCGATAATCGCCGGTGATATTAATGACGCGAAGAAACGGACATAACGCATCGCTCGCTGTGCCATCTCTCAATGAACCGAGGCTCAGGGAAAGGTATTCCGGATTGGCGATCATATCCGCGTCGTGGAAACAGATGATATTGCCGGTGCATAAACGCGCGCCGAGATTACACAGTTTCGCTTTCGGAAAAGGCCCGTCGTCGTGGATAAAGATATGGCGGATTTTCTCGTCGCCGAAACCCGACCAATGGAAGGTCGGCGTTGCGTCCGCTTCTATCAGATAAACCACGTAATCGCGGTAAGTCAAGTCGAGGTGACGCAGCACGCCACGCAGGTTTTCGCGCCGCTCCTGCGTCGCGCCGCGATAGGTCATGATTATTTCGAGACCACCGAGAGATATCGGCTTGTTTTCACTCATGATGCTTCTATACCGTTGATGACCAATCGGCCCTGCAATGAGCACGGCCGGATTAGTTAAATAAACGACGGGCGTGCCGTTCTCTGAAAAGTTGCTTGGGTGCTCGGCCCTGAATGTATTTCCGAGTTTAGCACTCGCGCGTCGTTTCATTTTTAGGCATATTCGCAGAAACAAACCGCGAAAATTGAATGGATATGTCGCCTCCCGGGGGCGCTTGCCTTCGCCAACCCGGCCCCCTAAACTCGTCCGCTTACGTCCGGCGCCGCGCGCCGTCTTTCTTCTTCAGAGCCTGTGGAGCAGCGTCCCGATGAGCTGGATCGGCTTGGTCTTTCTTGGCGCGGTCATCGGCGTGGCAGGCTGGTGGCTGCATCCGCTGCGGCGGGCCGGGCGCGTCGGTCGGGGCGCGGCGGGACGCGTGTGGGCCGCAATCGTCGCGGGCATCATCGCCACCGTGGTTGCGCGCATGTTCGGCAATGTCATCGATGTTTATCACGATGGCGAGACGCTCGAATGGCTCGCGTGCACGGTCTTCGCGCTCCTCGCCGTGACGGCGACCGTCGGGCTGGCCGCGCGCCGCTGAGGCTTTCGCATCTTAATTCGCCACTTTCGGCAGGTGATTCATGAACGACCGCATCGCACATTCCGCTGTTCCCGATCCTTCGACATTCGCCGCGCGCGTTGAAACGCTTCGCAGCCAAATGGCAGCGGAGCGCATCGACGCCGTTCTTATTCCGTCCGCCGATCCTCACCTTTCCGAATATCTGCCCGCGCGCTGGCAGGGCCGCCAATGGCTGTCGGGTTTCACCGGCTCGGTCGGCACGCTCGTCGTGACGAAAGACTTCGCGGGCGTCTGGGTCGATAGCCGCTACTGGACGCAGGCGGAAGCGCAACTCGCCGGCACCGGCATCTTGCTTATGAAGATGATGGGCGGGCAGCAGACCGCGCCGCACGTCGAATGGCTCGCGGAAAACGTGCCGGCGGGCGGGGTCGTCGCGGTGGATGGCGCGGTGCTCGGCGTGGCGGCAGCGCGTGCGCTGGCCGATGCGCTGACGGCGCGCGGCATCGCGCTGCGCACCGATGTAGACGTGCTCGAATCCGTCTGGCCCGAGCGTCCCGGCCTGCCGGAAGCGCCCGTGTACGAACACGCCGCGCCGCACGCGAGCGTCGGCCGCGCCGAGAAACTGGCGCACATCCGCGAAACCATGCGCGCGAAGGGCGCGCAGTGGCATTTCGTCTCGACGCTCGACGATCTCGCGTGGCTCTTCAATCTGCGCGGCGCCGATGTCAGCTATAACCCGGTGTTCGTTGCGCACGCGCTGGTCGGTCTGGACGACGCCACGCTTTTCGTAGCCGAGAGCAAGGTTCCCGACGCGCTGAAGGCAGCGCTCGCCCGCGACAACGTGCGCGTCGCCCCGTACGCGGACGCAATGCAGGCGCTCGCCTCGCTACCTCACGGCTCGACGCTGCTCATCGATCCGCGCCGCATCACGCACGGCTTGCTGGAGAAGGTGCCGTCGCGGTGAATATCGTCGAAGCGGTGAATCCGTCGACGTTCGCGAAGTCGCGCAAGACGGCGGCAGAAGCCGAGCATATTCGCGCGACGATGGAGCAGGACGGCGCGGCCCTCGCCGAATTCTTCGCGTGGTTCGAAGACGCGCTGGGCCGCGAGCGCATCACGGAACTGACCATCGACGAGCAACTGACGGCGGCGCGCGCGCGGCGGCCGGGCTTCGTGACGCTGAGCTTCGGCACGATCGCGGGTTTCAATGCGAACGGCGCGATGCCGCACTACCGCGCCACCGAGGCGTCGCATTCGGTGATCGAAGGCAACGGATTGCTGCTGATCGACTCCGGCGGTCAGTATGTAAGCGGCACGACGGACATCACGCGCGTCGTGCCCGTGGGCGAGATCACGCCCGAGCACAGGCGCGATTTCACGACGGTGCTCAAAGGTACGATTGCGCTCTCGCGTGCGCGCTTTCCGCGCGGCATCCGCTCGCCGATGCTGGACTCCATCGCCCGCGCGCCGATCTGGGAAGCGGGCGCGGACTATGGTCACGGCACGGGTCACGGCGTCGGCTACTTTCTGAACGTGCACGAGGGCCCGCAGGTCATCTCGCACTACGCGCCCGCCGAGCCGTGGACAGCCATGGAAGAGGGCATGATCACGTCGATCGAGCCGGGCATCTATCGGCCGGGCAAGTGGGGCATCCGCATCGAAAATCTGGTGCTAAACCAGAGCGCGGGCAAGACCGAGTTCGGCGACTTCCTCTCGTTCGAAACGCTGACGCTGTGCCCGATCGACACGCGCTGCATCGACGTGTCGCTCTTGCGCGAGGACGAGCGCGCGTGGCTCAACGCGTATCACGAGACGGTGCGGCGGCGCGTGTCGCCGCATGTCGAGGGCACGGCGAAGGCGTGGCTCCTTAAACGGACCGAGGCAATATGATATGGGCAAAGAAACCGCGGTTATCGTGATCGACGTGCAGAACATGTTCTTCAGCGGCGCGAAGCCTGCGCATCGCGCGGCCGAAGTGATCGATGGCATCAACCGGCTGACGGCGGCGGCGCGTCGGTCGGAGGCGCCGGTTTTCATCGTGCAGCACGAGAGCGACGCGAACGGCCCGCTCGCGCGTGAGAGCGACGCGTGGCGGCTGCCTTCGTCGCTCGTGCGCGAAGCGGGTGACGCGCCGATCCACAAAACCGTCGGCGATTCGTTTCAGGGCACGCCGCTCGAACAGCGTCTTCGCGAGCGCGGCATCGAAAGCGTCGTGCTGTGCGGTTACGCGACGGAGTTCTGCGTGAACGCCACCGCGCGCCGCGCAGAATTGCTCGGTTTTCGCACGGTTGTCGCGGCGGACCTGCATACGACCGCGGACAAGCCGCATCTCGACGCCGCGAAGATCGTCGAGCATCAGAACTTCGTCTGGACACATTCGTCGATGTCCGGCAACGGCGTCAGCGTCCTGCCTTCGGCCGAGATTCTGCAAAAGGAGTTCGCATGACCATCAAAGCAGTCGTGTTCGATTTTGGCGGCGTGCTGATCGACTGGAACCGGGAATATCTGTACAAGCAGTTGATCCCCGACGAAGCCGAGCGTCGCTGGTTCCTGGACAACGTCTGCAAGATGGACTGGGTCGTGCAGCAGGACGGCGGGCAAAGCGTGGAAGAGGGCACGGCCGAGCTCGTCGCGCAGTACCCGGAGCACGAGCCGCTGATCCGCGCGTTTTATGCGCGCTGGCAGGAAATGGTGGCGGGCGTGCTGGAAGAGGGCGTCGAGCTCGTCGACCGGCTGGACGCCGCCGGCGTGCCGCTTTTCGGGCTGACGAACTGGTCGGCAGAGACCTTCCCGTATGCGTGGGAACGCTTCGACGTGCTGCGGCGCTTCAAGGAAATCGTGGTGTCGGGGCGCGTCGGACTGGTGAAGCCGAATCCGCAGATTTTCGCGCTGATGCGCGCGGAAATCGAAAAGCATCTGCCCGGCATCGAGCCGCACGAACTCGTTTTCATCGACGACAACGCAGCGAACGCGCAAGCCGCGACGGATCTCGGCTGGCACGGCGTGCATCACACCGGCGCGCAGGAAACGGAAGCGAAGCTGCGCGCGCTGGGCGTTCCCGTCTGAGCCGCTACGAGCGAAGCAAACGGCGGCGCGCTACTGCCCCAGCAGGTTCTTCAGCGCGTTGCCGATTCCCTTCACCGTTTCGCCCGCGCCCTTCGCCACGCCTTCCGCGCTCACGCCCAGCGCCTTCGCGAAGCCGGCCGCCAGCTTCTTCGACAAACTCTCCGAGAGCGAGAACTTCGGATCGCGCAAATCGCCTTCGAGCACGAAATCCAGCTTGATTTCCTGCTTGCGGTCCTTGAGCGCGGCGATCGCGGCTTTCGTCGGAATAGAGAGAAAAGTGTCGAGCGGACTGTCGCCGTCGCTGATCTGCAAGTGGTTCAGCGCGAGCGTTCCCGGCGCGTGGATGCGGTAATCGCGGACGTTCGCGTCGATGGTCATGTCGATGGTCCCGCCCGTCACCGCGGCCTTCGCGCCGGCTTTTTTCAGCAAGTACGGATCGAGCGTGGATATATCGACGCTGCGCAGCATCGCGTGCGTTTGTGAATCCTTGTTCGCGATGACCATCCAGCCGCCCCAAGAGACGGCGCCCGTGTGCGACGGACCTTTGATCGAGCCGTTCATCGACAGCGCGGTGCGGTCGGTCAGCGCGGGTAGATGCAAATGGTCGATGGTCGCGCGCGCGTCGCTGATCAGCACGCGATACGGCGGCTGCCGCACGGAAGCATCGAAGAACTCCATCGCGCCGCGCTCGAACGACACGCGGTCGATCAGCTTCTCTTCCTCCGCGTGCTGGGCGGCTTTGTCGCCGGGCTTCGCGTCGGCTTCGCGCGCCGTTTCCTTGAGACCGGGCAGCACGCGCACGAGGCCATCGGCGGAACGGGCGATCGAAAGGTAGTAGTTGTCGACGCTCACATCGCGCAAGTGAACGCGGTTCGACAGCGCCGCGCGCATGTCCACGTCGAGCACGATGCGCTCGGCGCGTAACGCGTCGCTTGTGGGCCAGTCATGCGGGCCGCGCAGCCGCACGCGCGAGAGCGTGATATGTCCGAAGCCGACATCGATCTCATCGACGGAACCGTTCGGTCCGAGCGTCTCGCGGATGCGCTCCTTCATTTGATGCGCGACGAAGAACCAGCCGCCGACCGCCACGACGACGAGCGCCACGACGATTCCCGTTGCCCACCGCGCTCCCCTCTGCGCGCGCCGTCCCGCCATCTGATGCGTCTCCATTTTGGGCGTTATCGTGCCGCCAGAAACAGAAATGGCGACGGTCGCTAGACGGTCGCCATTTTCCGAACCGATGTCGGTGCGCGCGCCCGCATTAGGCGCGCTTTGCCGGTCAGCGGGTGATTAACGCGTGATCGGCTTGTAACGCAGACGCTTCGGCTTCGCGGCTTCTTCGCCCAGACGCTTGCGTTTGTCGGCCTCGTATTCCTGATAGTTGCCGTCGAAGAATTCGACGTGCGATTCGCCTTCGAACGCGAGAATGTGCGTCGCGATGCGGTCCAGGAACCAGCGGTCGTGCGAGATGACCATCACCGAGCCGGCGAATTCGAGCAGCGCGTCTTCGAGCGCGCGCAGCGTTTCGACGTCGAGGTCGTTCGACGGCTCGTCCAGCAGCAGCACGTTGCCGCCCGCGATCAGCGTCTTCGCGAGATGCAGCCGCCCGCGCTCGCCGCCCGACAGATTGCCGACCAGCTTCTGCTGATCGCTGCCCTTGAAGTTGAACCGGCCGATATACGCACGTGACGGCGTTTCGTACTTGCCGACCGTCAGCACATCCGCGCCGCCGGAGATTTCCTCGAAGACGGTCTTGTCGGCGGCGAGCGCGTCGCGGCTCTGATCGACATAGGCCAGCTTGACGGTCGGCCCCATGATGATTTCGCCCGAATCCGGCTGCTCGCGGCCGGTCAACATGCGGAAGAGCGTCGATTTACCCGCGCCGTTCGGCCCGATGATGCCGACGATCGCGCCCGCCGGAATCTTCATGCTCAGGTTGTCGATGAGCAGGCGATCGCCGTAAGCCTTGCTCACGTTCTTGAACTCGATGACTTCGTTACCGAGCCTATCGCCGACCGGAATGAAGATTTCCTGCGTCTCGTTGCGCTTCTGGTATTCCTGGCTGTTGAGTTCCTCGAACCGCGCGATACGCGCCTTCGACTTCGCCTGGCGTCCTTTCGGGTTCTGGCGCACCCATTCCAGTTCTTTCTTGATTGCCTTCTGGCGCGCGGATTCGCTCGCTTCTTCCTGCTTGAGGCGCTCGTCCTTCTGATCGAGCCAGCTCGAATAGTTGCCTTTCCACGGAATGCCGTGGCCGCGGTCGAGTTCGAGAATCCATTCAGCGGCGTTGTCGAGGAAGTAGCGATCGTGCGTGACCGCGACGACGGTGCCGGGATAGCGCGTGAGGAACTGTTCGAGCCATTCGACGGATTCCGCGTCGAGGTGGTTGGTCGGCTCGTCGAGCAGCAGCATGTCGGGCTTTTGCAGCAGGAGCTTGCACAGCGCGACGCGCCGCTTTTCGCCGCCCGACAGATGTTCGATCTTCGCGTCCCACGCGGGCAGGCGCAGCGCGTCGGCGGCGACTTCGAGCTGCTGCTCGGGGCTGCCGCCGTCGCTCGTCGCGAGAATGGCTTCGTACTTCGCCTGCTCGGCGGCGAGCTTGTCGAAGTCGGCGTCGGGCTCGGCGTACGCGGCGTAGATTTCGTCGAGCTTCTTCTGCGCCTGGAAGACATCGCCGAGACCTTCCTCGACGGCCTGACGCACGGTCTGCTGCGGATCGAGCTGCGGCTCCTGCGGCAGATAGCCGATGTTGAGATTGGGCATCGGCTGCGCTTCGCCTTCGATGTCCTTATCGACGCCCGCCATGATCCGGATGAGCGTGGACTTGCCCGAACCGTTCAGCCCGAGCAGACCGATCTTCGCGCCGGGAAAGAACGAGAGGGAGATGTCTTTCAGAATCTGACGCTTCGGCGGCACGATCTTGCCGACGCGGTTCATGGTGAAGACGTATTGGGCCATGTTGTGCGTGATGTGAGTGAGGGGATGAACGCGGCGCCGAAGTGCGCGCGCGATCCGCTATTCGATGGAAGTCGGCGCGGGAGGACGCACGCGCCGGGTTGCGTGTCATTGTACTTCGGGCGTGCGCCGCTATTCCCAGCGCGCGACGCCCCCATGCCGCGAGCACGTCTCGCTGTGATGCTGGCTGAAGCTGTAGGTTCCATCGCGGCATTGCGCGCTCGCGCCTTCGGGAACGGCGCCCGAGCGCGAGCGGGCGGGTGAGTGGATGACGTTGCCGTCGTGGTTGCGGTAGTGGCGGTGGGAGTCGAGGTCGGATTCGTCGGGTTGCTGAGGGCTGTAGCCGTAGTAGTAGGCGTGAGCGGGTGCGCATGCGAGCGCGATCATGCAACCGGCGACGAACGCGCCGATTCGTGGCTGTCTCTTCATTCTTCTGGTCACTCGTTGTTGTTCTCGACGGTCTTTGCCGCCGTCCGCTCGTGAAAAAAGCGGAGCGCCATTTTTCAGGCGCTCCGCTTTTCGAATCAAGCCGTTGTGACGACTTATGACGCTCAGGCGTTATGCACGCACCCCGAGTTGCGGTCGAATCTGGCGTCCTGACAAAGCTCATCTTTCCCCACCAGTGCAGGTCGCCTGAGTCCGTCTTATCTTGTCCCGAAAACGTTCGTATGCAGCTTACGAAAAACCTTGCATTGGCCCGTTTCTTTGCTATGTTGTCTTAGACTACGTTGATTCGCTAGAAGTAAAAGTCTTCGGCAGACGAAGTGACCAGCATCATTGACCGTGGTTGAGCAACGAGGCAGATGTGAAACACCTAATCGGTGCCGCTCTCAGCTAATGGCCATCAACCTTGCTGTCGCGGTCAGTTTCAGCGCGTTAGTCTTCGGCCTTGCCGGTTGCGCTCGACCGTCGCATCCGGTTCCCGTTACCGAGATCCGCCCCGGGTCGATACGCGGACCGACAGCTTTGCGCAGATCGGCGCGATGTATGGCACGCGCCCGGGCTTCTACTTGCTGGTCGGTCCGGATTGGAACGGCACAGTCCCTGCCGGCATCACGAGGGTCTTCCGCTCGGCGACCGGCACGGCCTTCGTGGTACCGCGCGTGTTCATGGACGACACCGCCGAGGATCGTGCCGCGATTCAAGAAGCGATCGCCGGCATTGATATCTATCCGCTTTCCGAATTCGACGGCACGGCAAAGCGTCATGACTGGACGCGCCTGCCCACTCTGTCGTCGCCCACTAGCGAAAGCGGGACCGGCGGTGCGGAAACGAAGTGGGTCATCCCCGACAAGTTCTTTGACGAGTTACCGTTAGTTCTGAAAGATACGCCGCCTCTACCTGGCGAGGAGGCGCGATATGCACAGATAAATGCGGTTCTCGCCGCGGCAAAAGAAAATCCCGGCCTAAAAAGCGCGATGATCGACGAAGCGATGAGAGCCGACAAGGACTTGTCGACCCGCTGCTTCAGTTCAGGAACTGGGGTAGCCCAGCAGGAAATTACTGGACCTCCACCCGGAACAATGCTGCATTTGGCACTGACTACTTCACGCGCACGGCTATCGCCAAGTCAAACATCCTTGTCAACGCGGGCGCCGAGACCAAGTACTTGTATCAGGATCTCGATGCGAATGGTCAGCGACTGTCGGGAGCGAACAGGTACACCGTAACGTTTCCCAAAGGACAAACGCCCCCGGTCAATGGTTTCTGGTCCTTGACGATGTACGACAGTGCTCACTTCTTCGTGCCGAACACGCTGAAGCGATACTCGCTCGGCACCAAGAACCGGAACTTGAAGTTCGATGCGGACGGTTCCTTGACCTTATACGTGCAAGCCGATTCCCCCGGAGCTGATAAAGAGTCGAACTGGTTGCCAGCGCCGGCCGGCGCGCCGTTTTCGTTATATATGCGTGCCTATTGGCCGAAGGGCCCTGTGATTGACGGCTCGTGGACTCCGCCACCGGTGGTCGTCGCTCAATAGCTTTACATGCAGTTCAGTTCCGAGACTCGTCTTCAACAAGGAAATAGGGCCATGAAATTCATTCGGGCTTCAGTGATAGCAATCGCAGCAACGGCGCTAGCATTGGCTTTGCAGGCGCAAGACACCGCGGCGCAGAACAGTGCGATGGATGCCACGCATTCCTCGCAGGCATCCAGCGCGGGGGCGCTGTCGGATGAGCAAATCAGTCAGGCCTACATCTACCTTCTCGGCCGGTTGTTCGTCACTCGGCAGGAGCAACTGGATTTTCAAGAAGGCTTCCAGTGGAACCAGTTGATCCATCGCAAGCCCGGTGCGGTCGACTGGCCCAATCCCAATCTCGATGTGGCGTATTCCGAGGCCTGGGTGGCCGTCGACGAGAATAGCTGTACGGTTATGACGGTCCCGCCGATCAGAGGCAGGTACTTCACCGTTCAGGTGCTAAGCGGGTGGGGTGAAACCCTTGCCAATATTAATGAACGTGTATTTCCGAAAAAGCCCTACGGCGATTTCGCGTTATGCCTGAGCGGCTCGAAGGTGCTCACGCCCGCGGGTGCCACGCGGATTGACCTTCCGGTCAGGTACTCGCGTATCTTGACGAGAGTCGCGCTCGGCAGCGATGTCGATGGTGCGGTTGCGCTACAGCATCAGTTCCGGCTAACGGCAACGGGGACGCCTGCGCTTCCTTCAATACCGAAAACGCCCATCTTCGCGCTGGAAGACTTTCCCGGTGTCGAAGCTTTCGACGCGGCAGGCGCGGCACTGGATAGCGAGCCGGAGCGCAATCCGGGGCTGGAGAGCATGAGCGCGCTGGTTCGGCGAGTCGCGAGCGCCGCCGGCGACCCGTCGCAGCGGGAGAGGATTGATCATGTGACCCGTACGAAGGCATTGGCTGACATTGCCAAGGCGGGCGAGATCATCGGGCACGGAACGGTGCAAAACGGCTGGGCTCGGCCGGGCGTAGTCGGTGAGTACGGGATCGACTACCTGACACGGACGCTGGTGAATTACCGTGGCATATGGGCGAATATCAAGCCGGAGGTACTTTATTATCGCGGCGCCAAAGATTCGGCTGGCGCGGAGTTGACCGGTGATAACGTCTATGAGTTGACGTTCCCGAAGGACGCGCTGCCCTCGCGCTTCGCCAACTATTTCTGGTCTGTGATTGCAGTAGACAGCGCCCGGTTCCGCGTGTTGCCCAATCCATCGAGCAAGTACCTGATCAACGAGGCGTCCGGTTTGACCTATGGTGAAGACGGCTCTCTGACACTTTACTTTGCCGCCGAAAAGCCCGCAAATGCGCCGGAAGGCAACTGGCTACCGACTCCGCGCGGATCGAAGTACCGTTTGACCTTTCGCTACTATGGGCCGATTGATGCGGTAGCGAATGGAACGTATTATCCGCCCGCTCTGAAGCGTGTTCGCTGAGAAGCGCGCCTACCGTTCCTTTCAACCTGATAATTGCGCGGCGTGGTTGACGGCACTCAGATGCTCCTGCAACTCCGCAGGAGTTGAGCGTTAAGCAAATGTTGCCTTCGGTGAAGGTGTATGACGCTCAAAGAGCGCTTTGGGTCGGCTACGGACCCATGACGCCAGCCGCGCACTACGAAGACTGCACGAAGCGTTGCTGCGCGGTCGTCTGCCTTAGTCGAATGCCGGTGAGCGGAAATAGGCGAGTGCATGTGCGCATGCATCGTCGATAGCCGCTCTATCCCAGCGCCATTGCCGAATCAGTGTCACTGAACCGATAGCCCCCACCGGCACGCTTGGCTTCGTACATCGCCGTATCCGCTCTTTTGAGGAGGCCTCCGAGTGACTCGCTCGCCGCCTCGCGCGTAGCGATCCCGATGCTCAAGCCGACCGGTAAGAAGTCGTCGGCAAGCGGGCGAACTGCGGAAAGAAGCCTCCTGCATAACTGGCCGATCTCGTGACGACTCTGGAGTCCGGGGGCGATAAGCACGAACTCGTCGCCGCCGACCCGGGCAAGCGTATCGCCCGACCGGGTAACGTCTCTTAGCAGATCCGCGACGCGACGAAGGAGTGCGTCCCCGGTCGCATGACCCAACTTGTCATTCACCGACTTGAAACCATCCAGGTCGATGAAGAGTGCAGTGACCGGACCGCCGTCGTCGCCAGCGCCGTCCTGCAAGTGGCAGAGTGTCCGATCGAGTTCTCGCCGGTTCGGCAGTCCCGTCAACGCATCGCGGTACGCAGCGCGACTCATCCGCTCGGTGCCCCGGACGACGCCCCGGAACGCTCTCTTCTGCATCCTGAAAGCGAACGCGAGCATTGCTGCGACGGCAAGTAAAAGCCCAGCGAACGCACAGCCGGTCAACTCCACCCGGTGCGTCTCGTCAGCGAGCCCGGCGGCTCTCCTTGCCTCGCACTCGGCGGCAAGTTTTGAGACCTGCACCCGTATCCGGTCCATCGCGTCCTTGCCTGCGTTGGTATTGACGATCTTTAACGCATCGTCGTGCTGCCCACGCCTTTGCAGATCTATCGTCAGAGCGAGCTCGTCGAGCTTGGTCGTCAGATCCGCCGTAATACGAGTCAGCGCCTCTTGTTGCTGCGGACGGGACAGGGAATGCGTTAGCTCCTGCAGCGCTGCTAAGGCTCGCGTACTGCCGTTCTCAAACGGTTCTAGATAGATTTCACTGCCCGTCAATAGATAGCCCCGTTGACTGGTCTCCGCTCGCTCTACGCCGCTCAGAAGCGCGTTGCTACGTTTGATGAGCAACGAGGCGTTGTTCACCAGACGGACGTCGGCAATCACGGCGTGCGCTTGGAAAACCGCAGCGATCGCGCACGCTACCAGTGCGGCGACAATGACCGCGTAGATCAGCATGGAGCGCCGTTGCTCCACGGCGATGGTTTCTCGAACATCAGTCATGTGTGCGCGAAAGATGAGTCCGGCGCTGGTGGTGCCCGGTGACACCGATTCTACTTGCGAGAATTCGGAACGAACGAGAGAACAAGCGGCTCTTTCCTAGGTTAATCCTGTCGCAACGGTGCCTATAGGTAATTTCTACGTCGGGTGCGTTTCAGGAGCATGAGGTAGGCGTCGCCATAGAGTGGCCCGTTTCGGCCGTTCGCGAACGCTTCGGCGTAGACAGCCCAACGTCCCATGCGCGTCGGACACCCGTCGTTCCGCGTTCCGTTGGCGAGGGGCGCCTCATCGGCCGTCGAGACTGCGAATGTGCCCGATGGGACGGCTGCTAGAACGCCGAAGTGGACAGGACGACATACCCTCAGGCTAACGATAGCGAGGTCCGATCCGAGCAGCGAATACGACACTAGGAAAGGATCGTCTTCGGTCTTCGGACAGATGGCCAGGTACTTCGATGGCCCTCTGATTGCTGAAAACGATGAAGGAGGCAGTCATTTGATCAGGCCGGTCGACATGAGGAGACTTCTTCCCGCCTTGCATGGAGTATCGGAGAGTCGACGTTCACCGGAAGGCAGCGCATATCGTGGCCAAGGCAGATCTCCTGCGGCTGGCGCTGAAGTTAATGGGGAGCAAGCGCGCCGGCGTCGGCCATCAGAAGCTCGAGCGCCGTCTGGGCGACACTGTTCGGTGATTGGGGCACCTGCGCGGCAAGCGGACGATCAGCGGACTGCTTCGGTATCCCGGTAACGCGTGTTATTGTTCCGCGTCGTCCGAAACACATCCTTCGGAACACGTGCGTTTCCGTGCACCAACGTGACCGCCCTTATTCAGAGCGGCGCGTGTCTATGCAGCACATCGCAAGTCGGCGTTGTGCTTACCCCTGCAGTCAGGCGTGACCCGAAGCTGGATTTCGACTTGACAGACCGTCAAAATGAAGAAAATGTTGATTAGGCTGAAAAGCAATGTTCCGGGGCTCGACGACGTCTTGGGCGGTGGGCTCGTGGCCGGTTCCTCGTACATCATCCAAGGGCAGCCGGGGTCCGGTAAAACGATCCTAGCGAACCAGATAGCGTTCTCGCACATGAAGCGGGGCCAGAGAGTCCTGTATGTCACTCTGCTCGCCGAGTCGCATGAACGGTTATTCCAGTCCCTATCCACGCTGGAATTTTTTGAAGCCGGTCATATCGGAGCAGAAGCCAGCTATATCAGCCTGCTGAAAGTCTTTCGTGAAAAAGGCCTGCAAGCACTAGTCGACGCGCTCCGTTTGGAGTTGAAACGTCAAAGCGCATCGCTCTTGATTCTTGATGGCCTATTGAACGCTCGCGAACGTTCGTCGGATGCCCTTGATGTCAAGTCATTTGTCGCTGAACTTCAAGGGCACGCATCGTTTACCGGCTGCACGGTCCTTTTCCTGACAAGCGCCGACGCAGAAAACGCAAGCCCGGAACACACCATGGTCGATGGCGTGATCCAATTGCGCGAGGAGTTGTTCGGTTCACGCACGGTTCGTCGGCTGCGAGTGGCCAAATCAAGGGGGAGTGGGTCTCTCGGAGGTTTGCATGCCTACGAGATCGCTGATCGGGGCATTACTGTCTACCCGCGCCTCGAGGCTCTTCTCGCCCTCCCGTCCAAGATGGGGGGTGTAACAGCCAGGCGGGTAACAACGGGGGTGACCGATTTCGACAAGCGGATACAAGGCGGCCTGCCGGCCGATTCCGTGACGTTGATCACGGGCCCGGCCGGCAGCGGAAAGACCACCTTCGGGTTGAGCTTTCTGCAAGCCAGTACTGTGCAAGAGCCCTCGCTGCACTTCGGCTTCTATGAGACGCCGGAAAGACTCGAGGCAAAAGCGTCGGCGTTAGGGATAGCGTTACAGCCATTGGTCGCGTCCGGTGCGGTGCACGTCATGTGGACGCCGCTCACGGAAAACATCCTCGACAAGCTCGCTAGCCAGCTCCTGGAGGCGATTCATAAGCATGGCATAAAGCGCTTGTTTATCGACGGAATGGGCGGATTCCAAAGTGCGGCAGTCGTTCCCGACCGACTCATCGACTTCTTTGCCGCTTTAACGAATCAGCTGAGAGCCATGGAAGTTACGACTGTCTGCACCTGGGAAACACGCCAGATGCTCGGTGCCGCAATGACCAACCCGTCTCCCAGGCTGATCAGTATGCTTGACGGCCTGATAAACATGCATCACGCGTTAGACGGGTCGACGGTTCGTCGCGGCATGATAGTCGTCAAACTCCGCGACAGCACATTCGATCCGTCGATAGCGGAAATTGAAATCTCGACGGGTGGCATCCGTATATTAGGTCAGATGTCTCCCACCGCCTCCTCTCCGTCAGCGCGTTTCGCACTGAACAGCGACGACGCAGCAGCAGAATAACGAGAGGCGAGGAGAATGACCACAATTGTCGTCGTCGATGATGAAACTACTATTACTGACTTCCTATGCTACCTGTTGAAGGAAGAAGGCTTCGACGTATTTGCGGCAAGTGATGGCAGGGCAGCTCTGGACCTGATCGAATTGACCAGGCCCGATCTCATCGTGACTGACTTCATGATGCCAATCATGTCGGGACTCGACCTTGCACGCGCTTTGAAGGCAGACGACGCATTTTCAAAGGTCCCCATCATTCTTGCGACGGCTGCTCAAGGAGCGATTGCGCGATCGAACGCAACCTTGTTCGCCGCGATTTTGGATAAGCCATATCCTCTGGACGAGCTTCTGTGCTTAATCAGAGAGTTGTCATCAAGTCGATGAAGGCGATCAAATCTTAGGTGACGCGGCAGCGACGTTTCTGAGCTTCGATCCGCAGTTTGCGCCCTTGCTTCAAGCCACGGGCAATGGATGTATGGACGCCGGGCTCGGCCGACTGACTCGATGATCGAAGTGGCCAGCTTCCTGCCCTGGGCCGCGCGAATAACGGCGTTGAGTCCGCTGCCGGTACGGGGTCGAATTCCCGCGGCGCTCTATTCGCTGGAAGCGGCCCTCGATCGTGCACCGATCGGAAGGTCGGCTCCGGGTCGCTAAGCGCCGACCGCGCCGGCCCATACTGCTACGCTCTAGCAGAAGCTCTTACTAGCCGCCGTGTATCCGCCAATAAGATGCGACATGTCGACGACTCGCTGGTGGCGAACTTCGCCCTCGCATTGCCATTGCATAATCCGCGAGCAATGACGCGCCGAAGGCTGCCCGCCGCTACTTTTCGAGCAAAGACGGACACAATGACATTGACGTTACCTGTCTCATCGTCCAGCGTCGCGAACATGACGCCTTTTGCCGTGCAGGGGCGCTGCCGCACGGTAACGAGCCTGCAGCCTCTCGCAAGACGCCTGTTCTGGTAGATACCGGAGAACTGGGCAAGATTGTGACCAGTGCACACAACTTCGCTGCCCACACCGCAAGGGCGTGGACAGCCGCCTGACGGCGGCTCCAAAGTTGCACGCAGATGTGACTGCCGCGCCGGCGTCGCCGGCTTGCCCAATGGAGATAGAAGTTCCTCAGAGAACCGAGTGGTGAAGCTCCAGTACCACCGGGTATAGATGCGGTGGGAGTTGCCCATAACCGTCAACTCCGAGGTGTACGTCCATAAGCCCCTAGGTGCGGCTGAACAAGAAATTCATCACATCCCCATCCTGCACGACGTATTCCTTCCCTTCCGCCCGCATCTTCCCGGCTTCCTTGGCGCCTTGCTCGCCCTTGAACGCGACGTAGTCATCGAAAGAGATGGTCTGCGCACGGATGAACCCGCGCTCGAAGTCCGTGTGGATCGCGCCGGCCGCCTGCGGCGCCGTATCGCCGATATGGATCGTCCACGCGCGGACTTCCTTCACGCCTGCCGTGAAATACGTCTGCAAGCCGAGCAGCTTGAACCCGGCGCGAATGACACGGTTCAGCCCCGGCTCGTCCATGCCCATATCGGCGAGGAAATCCTGCTTGTCCGCATCGTCCAGATCGGCGATTTCTGCTTCGATCGCCGCGCACACCGCGACCACCGGCGCGCCTTCGGCTTCCGCGTGCTTGCGCACTGCGTCGAGGTACGGATTGTTCTCGAAGCCGTCTTCCTTCACGTTCGCGACGTACATCGTCGGCTTCGACGTGATGAGGCAGAACGGCTTGATGAGCGCCTGCTCCTCGTCGGTCAGCGAAAGCGCGCGCACCGGCTTCGCCTGATCGAGCTGGGCGCGCACTCTGTCGAGCACCGCGACGAGCTTCGCCGCTTCCTTGTCGTTGCCCGATTTGGCGGCCTTCGAGTAACGCGTGAGCGCCTTTTCGACCGTGGCGAGGTCCGCGAGCGCGAGTTCCGTGTCGATGACTTCGATGTCCGCGAGCGGATCGACCTTGCCCGCGACGTGAATCACGTTTTCGTCTTCGAAGCAGCGCACGACGTGCGTGATCGCGTCCGTCTCGCGGATGTTCGCGAGGAACTGGTTGCCGAGGCCTTCGCCCTTGCTCGCGCCCGCGACCAGACCCGCGATATCGACGAACTCGACGACAGCCGGCAGGATGCGCTCGGGCTTCACGATCTCGGCGAGCGCCTGAAGGCGCGCGTCCGGCACTTCCACGACGCCGACGTTCGGCTCGATGGTGCAGAACGGATAGTTCTCGGCGGCAATCCCCGCCTTGGTCAGTGCATTGAAAAGCGTGGACTTGCCGACGTTAGGCAAGCCGACGATGCCGCATTGGAGGCTCATGGAATCCTTCGAACTGGTGAGACGGCGCTTCGCCGCGCGGGGTTCGTCAAACGATGCGCGCCGGGCGGCGACAAGGGCGCCCGCCAGCGCAGCGGCCGCTCGGCGGCCGGGCAAACCGCTATTGTACCGCCGGGCCGGGCCGGCGTTTCCGCCGCCCTGTCCTTTGAGCAAGCGCCAAAACCCGCGCAACCCTCGAAGCTATAATGCCCGCATGACTTCGCATCCCTTGACCTTTCACGCGGTCGTCGTCGGTGGCGGGCTCGTCGGCAAGACCGCCGCGCTCGCGCTCGCCCAGTCCGGCCGGCGCGTCGCGCTGCTCGCGCCGCCCGCGGCCGGTTTGCCGCCCGGCGCGGTCTTCGATTCGCGCATCTACGCGCTGTCGTCCAGTTCGGAGACGCTGCTCGAACGGCTGCGCGTGTGGCAGGCGCTCGATCGCTCGCGGCTCGGCCCGGTGTTCGACATGCGCGTGTTCGGCGACACGCATGCGGAGCTGCACTTCTCGGCGTTTCAGGCTTCGGTGCCGCAGCTCGCTTGGATTGTCGAATCGACGTTGATCGAACAGGCGCTCGATGCCGCCCTGCGCTTCCAGCCGAGCCTTTCGTGGTTCGAGGCGCGCGCACAGGGCATGACGATCGACGACGATGCCGCGCACGTCGTGCTGTCGAGCGGCGAAACGCTGCAGACGGATCTGATCGTCGGCGCGGACGGCGCGCATTCGTGGGTGCGCGCGCAGATGGGCGCGAAGATGCATCGCCGCGATTACCGGCAAACGGGCGTCGTCGCGAACTTCAAGGCCGAGCGGCCGCACGGCGAAACCGCCTACCAATGGTTTCGCGATACCGAAATCATCGCGCTCTTGCCGCTTCCGGGCGATCACGTGTCGCTCGTCTGGTCGGCGCGCACGGAGCACGCGAACGAGCTGCTCGCGCTCGATCCGGCGCAACTGGCAGCGCAAGTCGAGCAGGCCACGCAAAACACGCTCGGCGCGCTGGAATGCGTGACGCCCGCGCAGGGGTTTCCGCTCGGGCTGCAGACGGTGGACCGGCTGATCGCGCCGCGCGTGGCGCTCGTCGGCGATGCCGCGCACCTCATTCATCCGTTGTGCGGGCAGGGCATGAATCTCGGCCTGCGCGACGTCGCCACGCTCGCCGATGTTATCGCGAACAAGGAAGCCTTCCGCGATCTCGGCGACCCGATCCTGCTGCGCCGCTACGAGCGCGCGCGCCGCGAAGACATCCAGAAGCTGACAATCGTGACGGACGGCATGCAGCGCCTGTTTTCGGCGCCGGGCACCATCGCGCAGGCGATTCGCAATACCGGCATGGCGCTCGTCGGAGCCCAGCCGCTCGCCAAACGCTGGCTCGTCTCGGCGGCGCTCGGGTGACGCGTCAAGTTCAACGGTCCAACTCACAACACCAAGGCGGGCGCGGTCGTCACGCGTCGCCCCATCATCGGGATACGGCATGAAAACCACTTTTCGCCTTGCTCTCGCCGCGGCAGCCACGCTTGCCGCGACGCTCGGCCTCGGCTGTTCGGCGCAGGCCGATCAAACCACCGACAAGCTCAAATCCACGCTCGAAGCGCGCATGGGCGAAGCGACCATCAAGAGCATCGACAAGACGCCGATTCCGGGGCTCTACGAAGTGAACCTCGGCACGCAGATCGTCTATAGCGACGCGACCGGCAACTACGTGATGGTCGGCGATCTCGTCGACACGCGCAGCAACAAGAATCTGACCGAAGCGCGGCTGGCGGAAACGAACAAGATCGATTTCGCGAAGCTGCCGTTCGAGAACGCGGTGAAGGTCGTCAAAGGCAACGGCAGCCGCAAGATCGCGGTGTTTTCGGATCCGAACTGTCCGTATTGCAAGCAGCTGGAATCGTCGCTGAAGTCCATCGACAACGTGACCGTGTACACGTTCCTGTATCCGGTGCTTTCGCCGGATTCGACCGAGAAGTCGAAGTCGATCTGGTGCTCGAAAGACCGCGCGATGAGCTGGGAAAGCTGGATGCTCGACCGCAAGCCGCCGACCACCGCCGGCACATGCGACACCGCCGCGATCGACAAGAACCTGAAGCTCGGCCGCTCGATGAACGTCTCCGGCACGCCGACGGTTTTCCTCGCGGACGGCCGCCGTCTGCCGGGCGCCGTGCCCGCAGACAGGCTGGAAAAGGAAATCTCGGCCGCGCACTGAGCACGGTCCGATCTGGCAAGAGGAGGCGTGAGGGCGCCTCCTTTCGTTTTACGGCTCGCCGTTGCGCATCCGGCGCAATGAAGCAACGCCCAGAACAAGAACAAGGACGACTATGGCAATAACTCCGCTCCCGCAACCGGTGCGCTACAGCATCGTTCCGAAGAACCCGGCGGCGCATCTGTTCGAAGTGACGCTGACCGTCGCGCAGCCCGATCCGGCTGGGCAGCGATTCCTGCTGCCCGTGTGGATTCCCGGCAGCTACATGATCCGTGAATTCGCGCGCAACATCGTGACGTTGCAGGCGTTCAACGCGGCCGGCCGGCGCGTCGCCATCGAAAAAACCGACAAGCACGCGTGGCAAGCCGCGCCGGTCGACGGCCCGATCACGCTGCGCTACGAAGTCTATGCGTGGGACATGTCCGTGCGCGCCGCGCATCTGGACGATACGGTCGGGTTCTTCAACGGCACGAGCGTCTTTCTGGCGGTGGAAGGACAGTCGAGCGCGCCGTGCGCCGTCGATATTCAACCGCCGCCTGGCGGCGCGCACCGCAACTGGCGCGTCGCGACGGCGCTCGCTGAATCGCGCGGAACGAAGCGCTACGGCTTCGGCAGCTACGAAGCGGCGAACTACGACGAACTGATCGACCATCCCGTCACGCTCGGCGAATTCGCGCTCGGCAACTTCACCGCGCACGGCGTGAAGCATGACATCGTGATCGCGGGGCGCGTCGTCGCGCTGGACATGCAGCGGCTCGCGGCGGACCTGAAGCGCGTGTGCGAAGCGCAGATCGCGCTCTTCGAACCGCGTACCAAGAAAGCGCCGATGGATCGCTACGTGTTCATGACGGTCGCCGTCAGCGATGGTTACGGCGGGCTGGAGCATCGGGCATCGACGGCGCTGATCTGCAATCGCACCGACCTTCCGGTGCAGGGCCGCCCGGAAATGACGGACGGCTATCGCACGTATCTGGGCTTGTGCAGCCACGAGTACTTCCATACGTGGAACGTGAAGCGCATCAAGCCGGCGGCGTTCGCGCCGTACGATTTGTCGCAGGAGAATTACACGTCGCTGCTGTGGCTCTTCGAGGGCTTCACGTCGTATTACGACGACCTGATGCTCGTGCGCAGCGGTCTCATCAGCGCGGGCGATTATTTCTCGCTGCTCGGCAAGACCATCGGCGGCGTGCTGCGCGGCAGCGGGCGGCTCAAGCAATCGGTCGCGCAGAGTTCGTTCGACGCGTGGGTCAAGTACTACCGCGCCGACGAGAATGCGCCCAACGCCATCGTCAGTTATTACCAGAAGGGATCGCTGCTCGCGCTGGCCTTCGATTTGTCGATCCGCGCGCAGACCGACAACCGCAAGTCGCTCGACGACGTCATGCGGCTGCTCTGGCAGCGTTACGGCCGCGATTTCTACACCGGCAAGCCGCGCGGCATCCGCGAGGAAGACGTCGAGGCGCTGTTCGCCGAGGCAACCGGCGCGGACCTGCGCGCGCTCTTTCGCGATGGCGTGCGCGGCACGCGCGATCTGCCGCTCGATGCGCTGCTCGAGCCGTTCGGCGTCGCGCTCGCGCCCGACATGCCGACGAACGGCACCGCCGGCAGGCCGTCGCTCGGGGCGCGGGTGCGCGGCGGCGCGGAATGCACGCTCGCGGTCGTCCATGACGGCGGGGCGGCACAGAAGGCGGGACTGTCGGCGGGCGACGTGCTCGTGGCCATCGACGGCCTGCGCGTCACCGGATCGAATCTGGACGCGCTGCTGTCGCGCTATTTGCCGGGCGCGAGAATCGAGGTGCACGCGTTCCGCCGCGACGAACTGCGCCGCACCGAAGTCAGGCTCGACGCGCCCGAGGTGTCGCGCTATGTGCTGACCGCGATCGACGGCCGCGGTCCGTCGAAGCAGTGGCGCGAGCGCTGGCTGAAAGGCTGATCTCAGCGCGACCGTCGGAGGATTGTTCTACCGGTGCAACGATCCTTCACGGCCGCGCGGCTTTTTCCCGAACGTCGAAAACTGAAGAATGCTTCCTAACGCGGGCGCGCTTGCCGTCCGCTCCTCACTCAGGAAGGAAGCCATCATGACGACGATTCTGCAAATCAATTCCGCCGCGCGTTCGCAAGGCGCTCAGTCGACGCTGCTCGCCGACGAACTCACCGCGAAACTGCAACAAAGCAATCCGGGCGCGAAGGTCGTTGTGCGCAATCTGCTCGCCGACAACCTGCCGCACCTTGACGACGCCACGCTAGGCGCGTTCTTCACGCCCGCCGCCAAGCGCACGCCCGAGCAGGCCGCCATCGAAGCGAAGAGCGTCGCGCTGATCGAAGAGCTGCAAGCGGCGGATATCGTCGTGATCGCGGCGCCGCTGTACAACTTCGGCATCTCGTCGCAACTGAAGGCGTACTTCGACCAGATCGCCCGGGCCGGCATCACGTTCCGCTACACGGCGAACGGTCCGGAAGGTCTCGTGAAGGGCAAGAAGGTGTTCGTGGTGTCGGCGCGCGGCGGCAAGTATGTCGGCACGCCGCATGACTCGCAAACGCCGTATCTGAAGTCGTTCCTCGGCTTCCTCGGCATGACGGATGTCAACTTCATCTACGCCGAAGGCCTCAACATGGGCGCGGACGTGGCCGGCACGGCGCTGGCACAAGCGCGCGAGGCGATTGCGGCGCTGTAAGCGACTCGTTCTAGTCGATAGTAAGAACCCGCTGCGTCATTCGACGCAGCGGGTTTCTTTAAGCAGGCGGCAACCGCCAGTCGATCGGTGCTCGTCCATGTTCGACGAGATACGCGTTCGCCCGCGCGAAATGTCCGCAGCCGAGAAACCCGCGATGCGCGGAGAGCGGCGACGGATGCGGCGCTTCCAGCACGCAGTGCGCCTTGCCGGTGCCCTCGATCAACCCGCGCTTCGCCTGCGCGTGCGCGCCCCACAGCATGAACACGAGGCCGTCGTGCCGCAGCGCCATCTCGTGGATGAGCGTGTCGGTGCATTGCTCCCAGCCGCGCTTCGCGTGACTGCCGGCCTTGTCGCGCTCGACGGTGAGCGACGTGTTCAGAAGCAATACGCCTTGCTTCGCCCAGGCATCGAGACAACCGTGCGACGGCGTCGCGAAGCCGAGACTCGCCTGAATTTCCTTGAAGATGTTGCGCAGCGACGGCGGCGGGCGCACCGGCGCGGGTACCGAAAACGCGAGACCGTGCGCTTGCGGCGCGCCCTTGTCTTCGCCGTGATACGGATCCTGGCCGAGAATGATGACCTTGACGTCGCCGGGGCGCGTCAGACGCAGCGCGCGAAAAACGTCGGCGGGATAAACCGTCTTGCCGGCGGCGCGCTCGGCATCCACGAACGCGCAGAGCGCCGCATAGCGCGGGCTTTCGATGAACGGCATCAGATGCCGCCGCCAGTCGGCGGGCAGCGCGTCGAACTGGCTCTCGAGCGGGGTGAACGCGGGCGCGTCCGTCGCGCTTTCGGGCTCCGCAAAAAGGGAAGGCTGACGATTCATGCTTCGGCGTCTTGAATGCCGCTTTGCGGCTGCTCGCGCAGCCGGTAGCCGCGCTGCGCCTTGCTCAGATCTTCGGGAACGAGTTCCGGAAACGCGCCGCGCACTTCGGCGGAAAGCGTTTCCAGAGCGTGTTCGTTACCAGACTTCAACTCGAACTCCAGTTCACTGATCTCCGCGCGACGTGTTTCGCCGTCGACGTCCGCCGTCACTTCGCCGAGGTCGAGCGCTACTTCGATCTGCGCGCCCTCGTGCTCGACGTCCCACACGATGCGCCGGTAGTCCGTGCGAAACAGCGCGACCAGTTCCGGCGCGGCGGCTTTGAGCGCCTCGCGGGCGGTTTCGTCGTCGCAGGCGGCGAGCAGCGCGTGGATTTCGAGCGCCTCGCCTTTCACCGGCATTTCCCACTCGTGGCGGCTGTGCATCCCCGCTCGTGATTCGCCGAGCGTCTTGTAGGTTTGCAGCCATTCGTCCGGCGCGCGGCGCAGGCGCAGCGCGGCCTTGGCCTCCGCGAGCGCGAGCGTCGGCGTGTCGAAGTACACGTTGCCCAGATCGAACGGCCTGCCCGCGCCGGCGCGTTCGTCGAAGAAACGCGCCACGTCGTCGTGTTGCGACGGCGGCAGCGCCAGCTTGATTTCGCGTTCGATTCCCACGATGCAGTCCGGTTAGAAGAACATGCGGGCGAGTTCGGCGCCCGGGTCGTCGGCGCGCATGAACGCCTCGCCGACGAGGAAGGTGTCCACGCGCATGGCGCGCAGCCGCTCGACGTCGAGACGCGACAGGATGCCCGATTCCGTCACGACGATACGGTCGTCCGGCATGGATTCGAGCATGCCGATGGTCGTGTCGATCGTCGTCTGGAACGTGCGCAGGTTGCGATTGTTGATGCCGATGAGCGGCGTCTTGAGCGTGAGCGCGTCGCGCAGTTCGTCGGTGTCGTGGACTTCGACGAGCACCGCGAGACCGAGCGAATGCGCGTACGCTTCCAGGTCCTGCATCTGCGAGAGTTCCAGTGCCGCTGCGATCAGCAAGATGCAGTCCGCGCCCATCGCGCGGGCTTCGATCACCTGGTAAGGATCGACGATAAAGTCCTTGCGCAGCACCGGCAGGCTGCACGCGGCGCGCGCCTCCTCCAGATACGCGACGCTGCCTTTGAAGAACTGCACGTCGGTGAGCACGGACAGACATGCGGCACCGCCTTTTTCGTACGAACGCGCGATGTCGGCGGGCACGAAGTCTTCGCGTATCACGCCTTTCGACGGGCTCGCCTTCTTTACTTCGGCGATCACCGCGGCTTGTCCGGCGGCGTGTTTCGCGCGCAATGCGCCGACGAAATCGCGCAGGTCCCGCGCGCTTGCTTCGAGCTTCAGCTCTTCGAGCGGCGCGCTCTGTTCGGCGGCGCGAACTTCCTCGCGCTTGACCGCGATGATGCGATCGAGAATGTCGCTCATGATGGATTCCGTTATTTCGTGAATTGCTGCGTGAAGCGTACCAATGCCTCGACCTTCTCCCGCGCCGCGCCGCTCTCGATCGCTTCGCGTGCGGCGGCCATGCCGTCGGCGATCGATTCGCACCTGTCGGCGGCGTAGAGCGCAGCGCCCGCGTTCAGTATGACGATCTCGCGCGCGACGCCCGCCTTGTTGTTCAGCGCGCCGAGCAGCATGGCCTTCGACTCCTGCGCGTCCTGCACTTTGAGCGAGCGGTTGGAGACCATCTGCAAGCCGAAGTCTTCCGGATGAATTTCGTACTCGCGCACTTCGCCGTGCCTCAGTTCGCCGACTTTCGTCGCCGCGCCGAGCGAGACTTCGTCCATGCCGTCCTTGCCGTGCACGACGAGCACGTGTTTCGCGCCAAGCCGCTGCATCACGCGAACCTGAATGCCAACGAGGTCTTCGTGGAACACGCCCTGAAGCTGGTTCGGCGCGCTCGCCGGATTCGTGAGCGGCCCGAGAATATTGAAGATGGTTCGCACGCCGAGTTCGCGCCGCACGGCCGCGATGTTCTTCATGGCCGGATGATGATTCGGCGCAAACATGAAGCCCATGCCCGTTTCGGCGATGCAGGCGGCCACTTGCTCCGGCGTGAGGTCGATGTTGACGCCCAGTGCTTCGAGCACGTCCGCGCTGCCCGACTTGCTCGACACGCCGCGATTGCCGTGCTTCGCGACTTTCGCGCCGGCCGCGGCGGTGACGAACATCGACGCCGTGGAGATGTTGAAAGTGTGCGAGCCGTCGCCGCCCGTGCCGACGATATCGACGAAATTGGAGTTGTCCGCCACGTCGACGTGATTGGCGAACTCGCGCATGACAGTTGCCGCCGCCGCGATCTCGCCGATGGTTTCCTTCTTCACGCGCAAGCCGGTGATGATGGCGGCGGCCATCACGGGCGACATCTCGGCGCGCATGATCTGGCGCATGAGATGCAGCATTTCGTCGTGAAAGATCTCGCGATGCTCGATGGTGCGTTGCAGGGCTTCTTGTGCAGTGATCGTCATGTTCTTAAGCCCGCTTGCCGGACGCCGTGTTCTTCACGAAGTTTTCGAGCAGCGCGTGGCCGTGCTCGGAAAGAATGGATTCCGGGTGGAATTGCACGCCTTCCACGGCAAGTTCCTTATGGCGCACGCCCATGATTTCGCCGTCCGACGTCCACGCCGACACTTCCAGACAGTCCGGCAACGACTCGCGTTCGATGGCGAGCGAGTGATAGCGCGTGACGTTGAAGTGCTTCGGCAGATCGGAGAAGACGCCCTTGCAGTCCGTTTCGATCTGGCTCACCTTGCCGTGCATGATGGTCTGCGCGCGCACGACGCGCCCGCCGAACGCCTCGCCGATTGCCTGATGGCCGAGACAGACGCCGAGAATAGGCAGCTTGCCGGAGAATTCGCGCAGCACGTCGAGCGTGATGCCCGCGTGCTGCGGATTGCTTGGGCCGGGCGAGAGACAGATGCGCTCGGGTTGCAGCTCCGCGATCTGGTCGAGCGTGATTTCGTCGTTGCGATACGTGCGCACGTCCTCGCCGAGCTCGCCGAAGTACTGGACCAGGTTATAGGTGAACGAATCGTAGTTGTCGATCATCAGCAGCATGGTCTTGTCTCCTCAGAAGTCGCTGTCGAGGCCGTCTTGCACTTGCTCGGCCGCGCGCAGCACGGCACGCGCCTTGTTCTCGGTCTCTTGCCATTCGGATTCGGGCACGCTGTCCGCGACGACGCCCGCCGCCGCCTGCACGTACAAGTTGCCCTTGTGGATGAGACCCGTGCGAATGGCGATAGCCAGATCCATTTCGCCGCTGAACGACAAATAGCCGACGGCGCCGCCGTACAGCCCGCGCTTGACGGGCTCGAGTTCGTCGATCAGTTCCATCGCGCGGACTTTCGGCGCGCCCGAAAGCGTGCCGGCGGGGAAGGTCGCGCGCAGCACGTCGAAGTTGTTCATGCCGGGCTTCAATCTGCCTTCCACCGAGCTCACGATGTGCTGAACGTGCGAGTACTTCTCGATGACCATCTTGTCCGTCACCGCGACCGAGCCCGTCTCGGCGATTCGGCCCACGTCGTTGCGCGCGAGGTCGATCAACATGACGTGCTCGGCGATTTCCTTCGGATCGTTCAGCAGTTCGGTGGCGAGTTCGGCGTCGCGCTCGGGCGTGTTTCCGCGCGGCCGCGTGCCGGCGAGCGGGCGAATGGTGACAATACGGTCCTCGGCGCGCTTTTCCTGACGCACGAGAATTTCGGGCGATGCGCCGACCACGTGAACGTCGCCGCCGAAGTTGTAGTAATACATGTACGGCGACGGATTCAGCGACCGCAACGCGCGATACAGCGAAAGTGGATTGTCGCGGAACGGCTTGATCAGACGCTGGCCGACTTGCACCTGCATGAGCTCGCCCGCCGCGATGTACTCCTTCGCGCGACGAACGGCGTTGAGGTAGTCCTCTTTCGCGAACTCGCGATACGTCTCCGTGCGCACGCTCGCCGATGTCACCGGCGGCTGAACTGTGGCGCGCAGACGGCCGCGCAACTCGCGCAGACGGTGCTTCGCCTTTGCATACGCTTCGGGCTTCGTCGGGTCTGCGTAGACGATGAGATAGAGCTTGCCCGCGAGATTGTCGATGACCGCGACTTCTTCAGTCAGCAGCAGCTGGATGTCGGGCAGGTTGAGGTCGTCGCGCGGGGCAGTATCAGCCAGTTTCTTTTCGATGTAGCGCACCGCGTCGTAACCGAAGTATCCGGCGAGACCGCCGCAGAAGCGCGGCAGGCCGGGGCGCAGGGCGACTTTGAAGCGCTTTTGGAAGCGTTCGATGAACGCGAGCGGATCGCCTTCGTCGGTCTCGGTGACCGTGCCGTCCGTGACCACTTGCGACACGCCGTTCTGCACGCGCACCGTTGTGCGGGCCGGCAAGCCGATGAACGAATAACGCCCGAAGCGCTCGCCGCCGACAACCGATTCCAGCAAGAAGGAGTTCGCGCCATTGCGCTCGCTTTGGGCGAGCTTGAGGTAGAGCGAGAGCGGCGTTTCGAGGTCGGCGAGGGCTTCGGCGATCAGCGGAATTCGGTTGTAGCCTTCGTTCGCCAGCGATTGGAATTCAAGTTCGGTCATCTTGCGGTCCTTGAGCGACGCGTTCGTTATGTCAGGGCGCGTCAAAGGGGATGCTTACGGCGCTGCGAGCGGCTCGTTTTCCGGATCGTCGGTCGATGCGGCTTGGCCGCGCGGCATCGAATGAATTCGACGCCACTTGGGCGGCCTGGCGGCAATCGCGCGTTGGGGCGATGGGCGGCACATGCCGCGCGCAACGCCAGACGGCGCATGCCGAAGCAAGGCTCGATGTACGACCAATCAACGGAAACGGCGCGGGAACGCGCAGCGAAACAAAAAACGGTTGCTGAAGCGAGTGAAGCAGAATGCAACATCACTTCAGCGTACCTCGGGCGAGGTTAGCGCGACCAGCGACGCCAGGGCCAGGCTCCCCGGTCGATGCTGCTCAGACTCCGTTTTCTGTTGAGAAACATGAGAGATGGACTATTCAGTCAGTGTGGTATTCGGCGGCGCAAGCGTGGCGGCAATTGCCGAAGCGGCCGCGCGCAGCGAGGAAACTATACCATCGGACTTCACCGATTGCACGGCTTTCCCATGGTTGTAGCCGTAGGGCACCGTGAGCGTCGCCATGCCGGCGGCGCGGCCCGCGAGGGCGTCGTTTTCAGAATCGCCGACGGCCACGGTCTCGCGCGGCAGCACGTCCAGCCGCTCGCATGCGGTGAGCATCGGCAGCGGATCGGGCTTCTTCAACGGCACGGAATCGCCGCCGAGAATGACCTTGAAGTATTGCGCGATGCCGAAGTGCGACAGCAATTCCACCGCGAAGCGATGCGGCTTGTTCGTGACGCACGCGAGCGCGATGCCGAGCTCGCGCATGGCTTCGAGCCCTGCCTCGACTTCGGGGAAGAGCGTCGAATGCTTGCCGTTGATCTTCGCGTACTCGCTCTGATACGTGGCGAGCGCGTCGTCGAACTGAGCGGTGGCCTGCGGGTGCGGCAGGCGCGCGCCAAGCACGCTGCGGATGAGGTTTTCCGAACCCTTGCCGATGTAGCCGACGACTTCTTCCCGCGTGGCGGGCTGGTCGATGCCCACGCGCGCCAGCATGCCGTTGAGCGCGGCGACGAAGTCGTCGGCGGTGTCGACCATCGTGCCGTCCAGGTCGATGATCGCGGCGCGGATAGGCCGGTTCGTGAAGGCCGACGGCGGCGCGGCGAGCTCGCTCATTGTTGCGCTCCCGATTTCGCCAGTTCGGCGCGCATGGCGTCGATGACCTGCTTGTAGTCGTGCTTGCCGAAAATAGCCGAGCCCGCGACGAACGTGTCCGCCCCGGCCGCCGCGATTTCCGCGATGTTGTCCACTTTCACGCCGCCGTCGATTTCCAGATGAATCTCGCGGCCCGTGCGCTCGCGGTAGGCGTCGATGCGCGCGCGCGCCTCGCGCAGCTTGTTGAGTGCTTCCGGAATGAACGACTGTCCGCCGAAGCCAGGATTCACCGACATGATCAGCACGAGATCGAGCCGGTCCATCACGTGATCGAGATAATTCAGCGGCGTTGCGGGATTGAAGACGAGACCCGCCTTGCAGCCGTGGTCGCGAATAAGCGAAAGGGTGCGGTCGATGTGGTCTGAACCTTCCGGGTGAAAGCTGATCACATTCGCGCCGGCTTTCGCGAAATCGGGCACGATGCGATCCACCGGCCGCACCATCAGATGCACGTCGATAGGCACTTCCGTGTGCGGGCGAATGGCTTCGCACACCATCGGGCCAATCGTGAGATTCGGCACGTAATGGTTGTCCATCACGTCGAAGTGGATCCAGTCGGCTCCCGCGGCGACGACGTTGCGGACTTCCTCTCCGAGCCGGGAGAAGTCGGCGGAAAGAATGCTGGGAGCGATATGAAATTGCGCCATGGACGTATCCGGTTTGAGGCCGCAGGGACCAGGAGACTCGATTCGAGCGGCCAAGCGTGCAGCCGACGGTCTGAAGCGCAATTCTAACCCGCGTTGTCTTTGGCGTAAGTCGGCCGGACGGTCAGCTTGACGGCGCGGAAAACGCCCGGAAGGCCCCATCCGTGTTGCGGGCGCGGGCTGCATCAAGCAGAATGCCTGACCAGTAGCGGCGCACCCGCGCGCTGTTTTTGCGCAGCGCAGCGATGAACTGAATTGGAACGACGATGAGCCAGTACGAATTCACCGTGTCCGTCGAGACGCGATATATGCCCGAGCAGTCCGACCCGGACAGCCGCCAATACGCTTTCGCCTACACGTTGACGATCCGCAATACAGGCCACGTGACGGCTCAGTTGATTTCGCGCCACTGGATCATTACGGATAGCGACAATCAGGTGCAGGAAGTGAAGGGACTTGGCGTGGTCGGTCAGCAGCCGTTGCTTGCGCCGGGCGAGCAGTTCGAATATACGAGCTGGGCTGTGATCGCGACGCCGGTGGGCACCATGCGCGGCGAGTATTTCTGCGTGGCGGACGACGGCGAGCGCTTCGAAGCGCCCATCGCGGAATTCGCGCTGCACGTGCCGCGCACGCTGCACTGAGTGCGCAGGCAGCGGCCGAGCGCAGATTAACGGCGTTTTGCCGGATCGTTCGCGCGGGTTTGGTGTTTCTTCTTGCCCGAAGCCGTCCACGCGACGATGAAAATCAAGAGGCCGAGCGCCACGAGCGCCTCGAGCGCGAAGATCAGCATTGGATATTCGTCGAACAGATCAGACATGGCGGTTCCCATCAAGAACGAGCATTGTATGCGGTTAGCGCCACGCGCCGCGCGAGGAGCGGCCTGGGCCGCGTCGATTGCAACGGCCGTGCTGCTCGCCTCGTGCGGCGGCGGCAGTTACGTGAAGCCGGGGCCGAGCACGGCGGGCGGCACGCCCATCACCACGGGCCAGCGCGCATCGTCGCGACTGACCGCGGTTAGCTGGCAGCAGGTTCCCGGCTGGCAGGACGATAGCCTGATCGGCGCGACGGCTGCGCTCCGACAAAACTGCAGCCGGCTCGCGCGCCAGCCCGGATGGCAGAAGGCATGCGCGGCGGCGCAAAGCCTCGACGATTTGGACATGTCGGCGGCGCGCAGTTTCTTCGAAGCGTATTTCACGCCGTTCCAGCTCGCCAATACCGACGGCACCGTCGACGGCCTCGTGACCGGCTATTACGAGCCGTTGCTGCGCGGCTCGCGCACGCGCCACGGTGCTTACCAGTACGCGCTGTATCGCTGGCCGTATCGGTACAAGCCGGGCTCCGCGCTGCCGGCGCGCGCGCAACTCGAACGCACCGGCGTGCTGAACGGCAACGAGCTCGTGTGGGTCGACGACCCGATCGAAGCGTTCTTCCTGCAAGTGCAGGGGTCGGGGCGCATCGTGATGGAAGACGGCAGCGTCATGCGAGTGGGTTTCGGCGGGACGAACAACCAGCCGTACCGATCCATCGGCAAGGAGTTGCTCGATCGCGGCGAACTCACGCCCGCGCAGGCGACGATGCAGGGCATCAAAGCGTGGGCGAAGGCGAACCCTGCGCGCGTCGATGCGCTGCTCGACGTGAACCCGCGCTTCGTGTTTTTCCGCGAGATGCCCGCTAACGACGTGATGAGCGCGAGTCTCGGCGATGGCCCCGTCGGCGCGCTCGGCGTACCGCTCACGCCCGAACGTTCGATTGCCGTCGATCCGTCCGCCATTCCACTCGGCACGCCCGTGTTCCTGCAGACCACGCGGCCGCTCAGCAATCAGCCGATGAACCGCCTCGTCTTCGCGCAGGACACCGGCACGGCGATCAAGGGCGGCGTGCGCGCCGATTATTTCTGGGGCCTCGGCGACAACGCCGGCGATCTCGCCGGTCGCATGAAGCAGGGCGGCCGGATGTGGCTGCTGATGCCGAACTCCTGAACGCAGGGACGCTTACGCGCTCACATTGCGCTTGTCGACCACACGCCGCGCCTTGCCGACCGACCGCTCTATGCCATTGACCGCGAGGACGTTCACCACCGCGCTCACGCCGATGAGCGCCTTGATGTCATAGGCAAGCGCGGTTTTCGCGCTTTCCAGCGCGACTACATCCGGCGCCGACTCCGGACACGGCTCGCAGTTGAGCGTGAGAACGTCGAGCGGGCCGTCCTTCGTCAGCACGATCTGATAATGCGGCGCGAGCACCGGACGCTTCAGCAGCAATTCTTCGATTTGAGTCGGGAACACGTTGACGCCACGCACGATCATCATGTCGTCGGAGCGGCCGGTGATCTTTTCCATGCGGCGCATCGTCCGTGCGGTGCCGGGCAAAAGGCGTGTCAGATCGCGTGTGCGATAGCGGATGATCGGCAACGCTTCCTTCGTGAGCGACGTGAACACGAGCTCGCCGAATTCGCCGTCGGGCAGGACTTCGCCGGTGTCGGGATCGATGATCTCGGGATAGAAGTGATCTTCCCAGATCGTCGGGCCGTCCTTGGTCTCGGCGCACTCGGACGCGACGCCCGGTCCCATGACCTCCGATAATCCGTAGATGTCCACGGCATCGATACCCATGCGTTGCTCGATGGCACGGCGCATGTCGTTCGTCCACGGCTCCGCCCCGAAGATGCCGATTCGCAGTGACGAGTTCGACGGGTCGAAGCCTTGCCGCTCGAGTTCGTCCGCGATGGACAGCATGTAGCTCGGCGTGACCATGATGATGTCGGGCCGGAAGTCCTGAATCAATTGCACCTGCTTCTCGGTTTGCCCGCCGCCGAACGGAATCACGGTCAGCCCCGCCCGTTCGGCGCCGTAGTGCGCGCCGAGTCCGCCGGTGAAGAGGCCGTATCCGTAGCTCACGTGCACCTTGTCGCCGCGCCGCGCGCCCGCTGCGCGAATCGAACGCGCGACGAGATTCGCCCACGTGTCGATATCTTTCGCGGTGTAGCCGACTACAGTCGGCTTGCCCGTGGTTCCCGACGACGCGTGAATGCGCGCGACCTGCTCTTGCGGCACGGCGAACATGCCGAACGGATAGTTGTCGCGCAAGTCCTTCTTGGTCGTGAACGGAAAGCGTGCCAGATCGGCGAGTGACTGCACTTCGTCGGGATGCACGCCGGCTTCGTCGAACTTGCGGCGGTAGACCGGCGAGTTTTCGTAGGCGTGCTTCAACGTCGATTTCAGGCGTTGCAGCTGCAACGCGACGAGTTCGTCGCGGCTCGCCTTTTCGATCGGGTCGAGCGGCAATGCTGTGGTCATCAGTGTCTCCTTCATGCTCGCTGTCTCGGTGCGCTGGACGGCCCGTCAGACGGGAATCACGGTTCCCTTGATCTGCGCCGATTTGCCGCGAAACAGCGCCACCGTTTCGCTATCGCGGTTGGTGACGCGGATGTCGTAGATGCCGGCGCGTCCGCTCAACGTCTGTTCGACGGCCTCGGCAGTCAGCCGGTCGCCTCCCTGCACGGGCCGCAAAAACTCAATCGAGCAGCCCGCCGCGACCGTGCTGACGTTGTACGAATTGCACGCGAAAGCGAACGCGGAATCCGCAAGCGTGAAGATCAAACCGCCGTGGCAGATGGCGTGACCGTTCAGGAAGTCGGGACGGACGTTCATCTGCAGGCGGGAATAGCCCGGGCGCACTTCGATCAACTCGATGCCGAGCGCGCGCGAGCAAGCGTCCGCTTCGTACATGGCCTTGGCGGTGGCTTCCGCCAGCTGTTGAGGCGTCACAAGTCTCTCCGGTAGTGGTCTTACAGGCCCTCGAAGCGCGGCGCGCGCTTCTCCTTGAACGCCGCGACGCCCTCGATATAGTCGGGCGATGCGCCGAGTTCGCGCTGAATGTCGCGTTCGAGATCGAGCTGAGCGTCGAACGTGTTGCTCGCGCTCGCACGCATCAGTTGTTTGATTGACGCCACTGCGCGCGCCGGCTGTTGCGCGAGCTGCGCCGCCAATTGCGCCGCTGCCTGCTGCAGTTCACTGTCTTCGACAAGTCGCCACACGATGCCCCAGGCTTCCGCCTTTTCCGCGCTCAACTTGTCTCCGGTGAGCGCGAGGGCGAGGGCGCGCGCTTCGCCGACGCGGCGCGGCAGCAGCCACGTCCCGCCTGAATCCGGCACAAGGCCGATCTTGACGAACGCCTGGATAAAGCTTGCCGAGCGCGCGGCGATGACGAGGTCGCACGCCATCGCCAGGTTCGCGCCCGCGCCGGCGGCTGTGCCGTTGACGGCTGCGATGACGGGCAGCGACATAGTCTGAAGGCGACGCACGAGCGGATTGAAGTGCGCGTCGATCAGTTCGCCGAGGTCGGACATCGAGCCGGGCGTGAAGTCGAGGTCGGCAAGGTCCTGTCCCGCACAGAAGCCGCGCCCTGCGCCCGTGATGACGACTGCGCGCGCGTTGCTGGCCTCTATCTCCGTGAGCGCGTGGCTGAGATGGCCGTGCATCTCGCGCGTGAAACTATTCAGCTTGTCCGGGCGGTTCAGCGTGATGGTCGCGACGCGCGTATCGCCGTCGATGTGGTACAGGACAGACTTCTCTGACATGGCATCTCCTTCGACACGTGCGGGCTGCGTTGTTCACTCACCCGCCGATACTAGACGTGCTGCACGCCGCTTTCCATTCGGCTGAACGACATAAGCCGATTGCACGCTTTTGCGCGTTGTCGTTTTCGCCTATGCCGTTTGGCCAGCTTCCGCGGGCGTTACTTTGGGGGCAACATGGACCCGACTCTGGACAACCCGGAAGCGATTCGCGACGAAGGCGGCATCGGCAAGAGCGGCGTTGGCGGCCGGGTTGGCGCCCGTACCGTGGAAGTCCGAAAACGCGGCCGACTGATTGACGAACACGCCACCGGTCAGGTTGATTGAAAGCGCAACTCCGCCGCGTATCGCGGCCTCATGAGCCGAATGAATGACGGCCTCGTCGGTGCTGTAGACGGACAACGTGAGCGCGCCGTGCTCCTGAGCGATCGAGCCGGCGAGGTCGAGGGAGTGCACGGTCGAATCCGTTGCGATGACAAACGAGACGGGGCCGAACCACTCCTTCGTGAACTTCGGTTGGTCGGAGCGCGCGTCCATCTTGAGCATGAGAGGCGTATGAATGCGCGCGTCGGGGAAGACGGGATGGGCGAGCTTCTGGCTATCGAGCAATACCTCGCCAATTGCGCGGGCCTCGGCAATCCGGGCGACGACGCCATCGTTCTGGATTGCGCCGATCAGCTCGACGGCGCGCGCCGGATCGGACGTCAGCTTCTCGACCGCGCCGGCGAGCGTTTTTGCGACGTCGTCGAAGCTCAAGTGTCCGTCGGCTGTACGGATGCCGTCGCGCGGCACGTAGATGTTCTGCGGCGCGGTGCACATCTGCCCGGAGTAAAGCGCGAGCGAAAACGCGATGTTGCGAGCGGCGGCTTTCATGTCGTCGACGGAATCGATGACGATCTGATTGACGCCCGCCTTCTCGGTGTAGACCTGAGCCTGGTACGCATTGCGCTCGAGCCAGGTGCCGTTTTGCGTGCTACCCGTGAAGTCGATCAGCTTGATCTCGGGGCGAACCGCGAGCTGCTGCACTAACGGACCATCATTCGGCTCGGTTGCAAGCAGCGTGACGATGTTGGGATCGAAGCCCGCTTCGCGAACCACCTCGCGGGCAATGCGGACGGTGATTGCCAGCGGAAGGATGGCACCGGGGTGTGGTTTGACGATGACAGCGTTGCCGGTGGCGAGATCGGCGAAGAGGCCGGGGTATCCATTCCACGTCGGGAATGTGCAGCAGCCGAGCACGAGCCCCGTGCCGCGAGGCACGACGGTGTAGCGCTTTTGCATGGCGAGCGGTGGATTCTTGCCCTGCGGCTTTTCCCAATGCGCTTCGGAAGGAATGCGGCGCAGCTGGTCCCAGGCGTAGACCACAGCCTCGAGCGCGCGGTCCTGCGCGTGCGGGCCGCCTGCCTGGAAGGCCATCAGGAAAGCCTGTCCGGTGGTGTGCATCACGCTGTAGCCGATTTCGAAGCTCGCGCGATTGAGACGTGACAGGATCTCGAGGCTCACGCCGACCCATGCCTGCGGACCAGCGGCGCGCCATTCGGCTTGCGCTTTCGCGGCGGCGTCGATGAGCGCGTCCGGGTCCGCCTTCGGATAGCGAACATCGAGCGCGATGCCGAAAGGCGATTGTTCTTTGCCGACGGTTTCGCCCGTCGACGGTTGGTCCAACTCGAAGGTTTTGCCGAGGTGCGCCTTGAACGTCGCTTCTCCGTCCGCGCTGGCGGTTTCCCCGTACACTTTGGGGCTGGGCATTTCGGCGAACGGGCTCCAGTAGCCGCGGGTTTCGATGGCAGCGAGAGCTTTGTCGAGCATCGCCTCATGCTTCGTGAATAGCGGATGTGTCATGGTCGCGAGAACGGAAGTGAAGGACGGTTCAGCCGATTAATTAACCGACCGGTTGGTTGGTGATGTTAGCATTATCGAGATGACGCAGAAGAGGTCTTTTCATTAGGACTTACCTGAGGATCGCTAGGAGGAGCGCATGAATTACGAGAATCTGCTGGTCGAGACACGCGGGCGGGTCGGACTGATCACGCTGAATCGTCCTAAGGCGCTGAACGCGTTGAACGATGCGTTGATGGATGAACTCGGCGCGGCCCTGAAGTCGTTCGACGCGGACGACGACATCGGTGCGATCGTGCTGACCGGCAGCGAGAAGGCTTTTGCGGCGGGCGCGGACATCGGCATGATGGCCAAGTATTCCTATATGGACGTCTACAAAGGCGACTACATCACGCGAAACTGGGAGACGATCCGGTCCATTCGAAAGCCGATCATCGCGGCTGTGGCGGGGTTCGCTCTCGGCGGTGGCTGCGAGCTCGCCATGATGTGCGACATCGTCATCGCGGCGGACACGGCGAAGTTCGGTCAGCCGGAAATAAAGCTCGGCGTGATTCCGGGGGCGGGCGGCACGCAACGCCTGCCGCGCGCCGTATCCAAGGCTAAAGCGATGGACATGTGCCTTACGGCCCGAATGATGGACGCCGCCGAAGCCGAGCGTGCGGGACTGGTGTCGCGCGTGGTCGGCGCCGAGCGTCTGCTTGACGAGGCTGTCGAGGCCGCGACGATCATCGCCGGCTTCTCGTTGCCTGCGGTCCTGATGGCCAAGGAGTCGGTGAACCGCGCCTATGAGACGACGCTTGCCGAAGGCGTCCACTTCGAGCGGCGTTTGTTCCATTCGCTGTTCGCGACGGAAGATCAGAAGGAGGGAATGTCGGCATTCGTCGAGAAGCGCAAACCGGCGTTCAAACATCGATAATTTCTTGCGCGGAACCCTTGCGTATTGTCGTGCCGGTAACTAGAATTCCGTTCCTTCGCGATTCAACGAACGCGAAGGAAGCGGGGGGTAGTGGTGTCGTGGTTGGGGCTTGGAAAGTGGGAAGTGTTTCAAGCGCGGTTGACGAGTGAAATGCTTCAAAAACTTGTTGACACTGACCGAAACGACGTACATAATCTCGTTTCTCTGCTGCTGATGCAGCGACGCAAGACGAAGCGGTTGAGCTAAGTGCTCGATGCGGCGAGGTA